>NZ_CP182230.1:4815000-6694668 GCF_048079215.1 Pseudomonas sp. NFX71
CAGGTCCGTCAGCCGCAAACCAGCCGCAAGCCGACCGATTGGCTACGGCTGGAAGGCATCACCCGCAACAACCTGAGTAATCTCAGCGTCGAGTTTCCGCTGGGCTGCTTCACTTCGGTGACCGGCGTTTCGGGGTCCGGTAAATCAAGCCTGGTCAGCCAGGCACTGCTGGAACTGGTGGGCGCACATCTCGGGCGTGGCGCGAGTGACAGCGAACCCGAGGAACTGAGCCTGGAAGACGATGCACCGCAAGTCAGTGGCGGCCAGGTCAGTGCAGGGCTGGAATCGATCAAGCGTCTGGTGCAAGTCGATCAGAAACCCATCGGCCGCACGCCGCGCTCCAACCTGGCGACCTACACCGGGCTGTTCGACAATGTACGCAAGCTGTACGCCGCGACAGCCGAGGCGCAGGCCAAAGGCTATGACGCCGGCCAGTTCTCCTTCAACGTCGCCAAGGGCCGCTGCCCGACCTGCGAAGGCGAGGGTTTTGTCAGCGTTGAGTTGCTGTTCATGCCCAGCGTCTACGCGCCATGTCCGACTTGCCACGGTGCACGCTACAACCCCGAAACGCTGGCGATTACCTGGCAGGGGTTGAACATTGCCCAGGTGTTGCAGTTGACGGTGGACGAAGCGGTCGAGGTGTTTGTTGAGCAACCGGGCATCCGTCGCTCGCTGGAAGTGCTGCGGGATATCGGTCTGGGTTATCTGCGTCTAGGGCAGCCGGCGACCGAGTTGTCCGGCGGCGAGGCCCAACGGATCAAACTGGCTACCGAACTGCAACGCAACCAGCGCGGCGCAACCCTGTATGTGCTTGATGAGCCCACCACCGGGTTGCATCCGCGGGACGTCGATCGCTTGCTCGAACAACTGAATACGCTGGTGACGGCGGGGCACACGGTGATTGTCGTCGAACATGAAATGCGCGTGGTGGCTCAGAGTGACTGGGTGATCGACATCGGACCGGGGGCAGGGGATCAGGGTGGCAGGATTGTCGTGGCAGGGACGCCGCAGAAAGTCGCCAAGAGCAAAAAAAGCCGGACGGCGCCGTTTTTGGCTCGGTTGCTTGGGGGTGCTTGAGAGATGGGGTGCCTTTGCCGGCCTCATCGCGGGCAATCGGATCGCCGCCCGCCGCTCCAACTTGCCCGCGATGGCGGTCTATCAGGCGCAGTCGAGGGTGCGACGAACCTTGTCCAGCAATTCGCTGATCTGGAACGGTTTGATCAGCATGTCCATGCCATCGCCGAGGAACACCTGGCGATTGAGGGCGTTTTCCGCGTAGCCGGTCATGAACAGGATCGGCAACCCTTCGCGCCAGCCA
This sequence comes from Pseudomonas sp. NFX71, assembly GCF_048079215.1. Classification (NCBI taxonomy): domain Bacteria; kingdom Pseudomonadati; phylum Pseudomonadota; class Gammaproteobacteria; order Pseudomonadales; family Pseudomonadaceae; genus Pseudomonas; species Pseudomonas sp. NFX71. Next base: position 4,816,319 of record NZ_CP182230.1, read on the forward strand.
CGGGCGACATCCGCCAGTTCCCGGCCGTTCATGCGCGGCAGGCCCACGTCCGTCAGCATCAGATTGATGGAAGGGTCGTTTTGCAGGCGTTCCAGTGCACCTTCGATATCGCCGACCTGTGTGCAGCGATAACCGGCATCCACCAGCACTTCGGTCACGAACATGCGCACCGCCGGCATGTCTTCGACAATCAACACATGCTCACCCGAGCCTTGCGGGTCCACGACTGAAGGTTCTTCTTCAACGGTGCCCGGATCAGCCGAGGCAGGCAGCATGATGGTGACTTCGGTGCCGCGTCGCGCCACGCTGCGGATGTGCGCGTCGCCCCCGGATTGCCGGGCGAAACCATAAATACTCGACAGCCCCAGCCCGGTGCCTTGGCCCAGTGGCTTGGTGGTGAAAAACGGGTCGAACACCTTATCGATTACGCTGTGTTCGATGCCGGTCCCGTCGTCGCGCACCGACAGCGCGACATACGCCCCGTCCGCCAGTTTCAGGTCCCCGTGGGAGTACGCCGCGTAGGTGCTGACCCAGATATTGCCGCCTTGGGGCAGCGCATCGCGGGCGTTGATCACCAGATTCAGCACCGCACTTTCCAGTTGAATCGGATCGACCAGCGCAATCGCGGCTTTGGAGGTCAGTTCGAGTTTCAGCGCGATGTGTTCGCCGATGGTGCGCATCAGCAATTCTTCCAGCGAACGGATGTGTTCGTTGATGTCCACCGGCCGTGTATCGAGCGGTTGCTGGCGGGCAAAGGCCAGCAGGCGATGAGTCAGCGAAGCGGCACTGGTGGCCGAGTTCAGCGCCGCTTCGGTGTAAAACCGGACCTTGTCGGTGCGCCCGTCGGCGACGCGTTTCTGGATCAGCTCCAGGCTGGTGATGATGCCGGTCAGCAAGTTATTGAAGTCATGGGCGATGCCACCGGTGAGCTTGCCCAGCGCATCCATCTTCTGCACTTGCAGCAACTGTGCTTCGGTACGCACCCGTTCGGCGATTTCATGTTCCAGCTGCGACGTCGCATCATCCAGCCGGGCCAGATGCGAACGTTCGCGGTGGCGATGTTCGGTGACGTCCTCGACGAACACCAGGCTCAGCTCCGGCGTGCGATAGGGCGAGATCTGCCACTCGGTTTCCCGCAGCTCACCTTCGAAGCGCATGTTCAGCGTGCCTTTCCAGCGCTCGCCAGCGGCCAGGCGCAAGCGCAGCTCGTCGAGGATAAGCTCCTGCTGGTCGGCGAAGCACTCACGCAGGGCGTCCGGGTTGCGATTGTCCTGGATCAGCCGGGCGAACGCATGATTGCATTCGTGCACCTTGAACTGTGCGTCCAGCACGGCGATGGGCGCCGAGACGTTGACGAAAATGTCGCGAAAACGTGCTTCGCTTTCACGCAGGGCGTTTTCCGTATCACGGACCCGCAGCAGCGTGCGCAAGGTCGCGAGCAACACGTCCGGGTCTATGGGGTGGATCAGGTAGGCGTCGGCACCGGCGTCCAGACCGGTAATGATATCCCCGGTCTGGATGGACGCGGCGGACACGTGGATCACCGGGAGCAGTGCGGTGGCGGCTTCGGAGCGTAGTTTGCGCACGATGTCGAAACCGCTCATGTCCGGCAGGTTGACGTCGAGGATCAGCGCGTCGATGAACTCGCTGTCGATCAGGGCGAGCCCGTCGCCACCCGTACCCGCTTCGAGCACGACATAGCCATGTCGCTCCAGACGTCGACGCAGGGCGTAGCGCGTGGCAACGTTGTCATCGACGATCAGCAGTCGGATATCACGTTTCATCGGCGGGCTCCATGGCGATGGCCAGCGGGATGATGACAAAGAAGGTCGAACCGACCCCCGGTGTACTCTCGACCCCGACCTCACCACCCAGCAGTGCAGCGAAGCGCTTGCACAAGGACAGACCCAGGCCAGTCCCGCGCAAGCGTTTTTGCAAGGGTGAGTCGACCTGGGAGAAGTCCTCGAACAATGCGCCATGCAGCTCCGCAGCGATACCTATTCCGGTATCCGTCACCGCGAAGCGTACCTGGTCGCTGCCCTCCAGCTGCGCCGAGACGCGGATTTCGCCGCGTGTGGTGAACTTCAACGAGTTGGAAATGAAGTTGCGCAGAATCTGCGCGAGCTTCTTGTCGTCGGTATAAAGCCTTGGCAGTCCAACGGGTTCTTCGAAAATCAGGTCCACGGCGCTGGCATCGACAATCGGGCGGAACATGCCGCGCAGCGCGGCGAACAGGTCGAACATGTCGAACCAGGCCGGCGATATGGTGATGCGCCCGGCTTCGATTTTCGCCAGGTCCAGCAGGTCGTCGACCATGTCGCTAAGCTCGCGTGCGGCGTTACTGACGAACGCCACCTGCTTGTGCTGTTCCACGCTCAACGGTCCGTCGAGTTCATCGGTCAACAGGCTGGCAATGCTCAGGATCGAGCCCAGCGGCGTGCGGAACTCATGGCTCATGTACGACAGGAATCGGCTTTTCAGGTCAGAGGCCTGGCGCAACTGTTCAGCCTGGGTGTCGAGTTCGGCGTACAGCGCCAGAACCCCCTGATTGGTCTCGTCCAACTCTTCGCGCAGGGCATTGGCTTCGCCCTGCAATTGCGCGATCAGCGCGGCCTGTTCGTCGATCTGACTCAGGGGTGTCTCAGCCATGGGCTGTCTCCAGAGCAATGACCAATACCGTGACATCGTCCCGTCCACGGCAGAAATCGCGGTGCAGAATGGCCGCGATCACAGCGGGATGGCGGTGCACCAGGCCGGGGTAATCCTGCAGGTTCCAGCGGGACTGCAGACCGTCGCTGTACATGATCAGCAAATGTCCGTTCACGTGGGCATAGTCAAAGGGTTGCGCTTTGCGGTATTGCCCACCGACGATGCCGGGGTGGGAGGCCATACCGCGGGATTTGTCCGGGGCGATCAGGCAGGCGCCGATGTTGCCGATACCGACGAATCTCAGCGCGTTGGCCTCGCCATCGAACTGAGCGATGGCCAACGCGCCGCCACGGGTGCCGGTCATGGCGCTATGGATGTCTTCAAGCAGCAGCAGCGGCGAAGCGAACGGCGACTGGGCGAAGGCTTTTTCGCCGGCGCGGGCGGCACGTTCGGCTTCCTCGCCATGCCCCAGACCGTCGATCACCAGCGCACTGATGCGCGGGCCGTCGAAGGCCAGGTGCCAGACGTCACCGCAGGCCGGATCGCCGTGCAGCGAATGTTGGCTGACGCCCATGCGTCGGTCCGGCGCCTTGTCGCTGCGCGAGTAAAACCGCGTCAACAGCACGGCCCCGCGCGCATCGGCAAATGCGTCGAACACATCGGCCTGGCGCGACACCGCGCCAAGGCCGATGCCCTGGGTACCGTGGGTGGAAAATCCGTCGGCCAGGCACGCCTGCAAATCAAAGCCCTTGGCGCGGTCGATGGCGAGCATTTCGATCCCTGCACCTGACATTCGTGGCACCACCCTCAGGTGTAGCTCGCCTCGGGTGGCGTGCTTGAGAATGTTGCTGGCAAGCTCCGTGGCCACCAGCGCCACTCGTCCGGCATCCGTGGCGTCAAAGCCGTTTTTTTCCGCGAGTTGCTGAGCGCTGCGGCGTGCGTGACCGATCTGGCTGCTGTCTTCGATGATTAATACCTGCGTCATCGAACCGCCGATATTCATGTCCATCGGGTGATCGTTATGCGAGTGCCTTTGCCGGGCGCGGTGTCGAGTTCGAACTCTTCCACCAGCCGCTTGGCACCGGTCAGGCCCAGGCCCAGGCCGCTGCCGGAGGTCCAGCCATCAGTCATTGCCAGCTTGATGTCGGGGATGCCCGGCCCTTCGTCGCGAAAGACCAGGCGCAAACCGGTGCGCGCGTTTTCGTCGAGGATTTGCCAGTCCATGTCACCGCCACCACCATACACCATGGTGTTGCGCGCCAGCTCGCTGACGGCGGTCACCAGTTTGGTCAGGTCGATCAGGCGCATGCCGCATTCGGTGGCCAGCTTGCGCGCCAACTGTCGGGCCAGCACGACGTCTTGTTCAATGTTGATCGGATGAGTGCCGCTGCTGCGCACGGTCATTGCTCGCGTACCCGATCCTGAAGCAGTTTCATTCCGCGCTCGACATTCAACGCGGTGCAGACGCCAGGCAATGTAAGGCCGAGCTCCACCAGGGTGATGGCCACGGCAGGTTGCATGCCGACCAGTACGGTCTGGGCATCCATGATTTTCGATAGCCCGGAAATGGTGCCGATCATCCGGCCGATGAACGAGTCGACCATGTCCAGCGCAGAAATATCGATCAACACGCCCCGGGCGGATGTCCGGCTGATGCGTTCGGACAAATCATCCTGAAGCGTCAGGGCCAACTGGTCGTGCATGTCGACCTGGATGGTCACCAGCAGGAAGTTGCCCATCTGCAAAATCGGAATACGCTCCATCGGCTCAATCTGCCTTGCTGACGGTGATGCCCAGTCGGGTCAGGGCCAGTTTCAGCGCATCTGCCAGGTTGGCTTTGGTGACCACGCCTTGCAGGTCCAGCCCCAGGTGCACGATGGTCTGGGCGATCTGTGGGCGCACGCCGCTGATGATGCAATCGGCACCCATCAGGCGAATGGCGGTCACGGTTTTGAGCAAGTGCTGGGCGACCAGGGTGTCGACGGTCGGCACGCCAGTGATGTCGATAATGGCGATTTCCGACCCGGTGTCGACGATGCGCTGTAACAGCGATTCCATCACAACCTGGGTGCGTTGCGAGTCGAGGGTGCCGATCATCGGCAGCGCCAGTACGCCGTCCCAGAGCTTGACCACCGGGGTCGATAATTCAAGCAGTTCTTCTTGCTGGCGCTTGATCACTGCTTCGCGGGATTTCTGGAACGTGCGGATGGTGTGCATGCCCAGCGCGTCGAGCAGTTCGGAGACTTCCCAAAGCTGTTCGGCCAACAGGGCCGGATTGTCCTGGTAATGATTTTGCAACAGTGCAAACAGAGGGCCTTTCAGCGCAAAGATGAAACTGGCGGTCTGCTGCGAGTCCTGGCCGAGCAGGGCGCGGCTATGGGAGAGCTTTTCCAGAAACTGGCGAATCTCGTCCCAGCCAGGCGCTGCTACATTCTGGCTGTTGCCGTTTTCAAGGCCAGCGACGATCAACTGCAGAAATTCCGAAGTCTGCTGCTTCATATCCTGTTCTTTGATATTGCGTGTGGCACCACTGGTCTCAAGGCTGTTAGCCCAATCGGCAAGCAGTTGGGCCTGATTTGTTTTCATCGCATTGAGTGTGGTGGTTTGCAGTGCTGCCATGTGCCTTGACTCCCTGGAAGTGTGCGCCGATTCCTCAAAAAACGACCGGTGCAAGTCAGTGACATTTCTCGTATGAAATAGTTGTCTTCCCCCGCTGGATATTTTCATCCAGTGCACCGATGGAACGATGCCTGACGTAAAGCTTCGAATTTACAAGGCCGGTGTTTCAGCCGCGCATTGCCAGTGATGAACGAGGTGCATATGACCGATCAACGTGAGCTTGAGGAAAACGCTACAACCGCCGAACCGGAAAGTGCCGATAAAGCGGTTGACCAGAAGAATCGTCACACCGACAACGACAATGAGTTCAGCCCGGGCTTCAAGCCGCATCCGGATCGCCCGAAACCTGGCGAGGAGACGGACGCCGACATCGATACCGACGGCGGCTAGTACCGGCTACTGGCGCAAAAAAAGACCGCCTCCATGGATCATGGAGGCGGTCTTTTTATTTGCTGCGCGTTATTTGCTCGGATGGGCAGCTTGCAGTTTTTTCGCCGCATCCAGGTGCTTTTCCAGGCCCGGCAACATTTTCTGTGCGAAAGCTTTCAGTTCCGTGGCGCCTTTGACTTTGTCGTCGGTCACGGTGTTGGCTTCTTTCTTGAACAGTTCGATGGTGTCTTCGTGCGCCTTGACCTGATTGTTGGCGTACGCGGCGTCGAACGATTCGTCACGCATATCAAGAATCTTTTCCTTGGCCTGCTTCACCAGTGTCGTGGTGTCAGGCACCTCGATGTCGTGTTTCTTCGCGATGGTCGCCAGTTCATCGTTCGCCTTGGAATGATCGGTGATCATCATGTTGGCGAATTCCTTGACGTCGGCCGAGGCGCTTTTTTCCAGGGCGAGCCGGCTGGTTTCGATCTCGGCGATACCGCCGGCGGCGGCCTTGTCGACGAAATCGTTTGAAGTGGCCGCGAACGCCGCGCCCATGCTGGTGCTCAAGGCTACGGCCAAAGTGAGGTGGCGCAGGTTGAATCCGTCCATTGGTTTTCTCCACACAGGTTTTCATGGGCGATCAGGTGATCGTTAATCTGTGGAGGCCGACGGGCGGGAAAAGGTTTAATCGGCCTTACAAAAGGACGACGAACGGACACCGCTGGTCTGATAGGCGGTCGACAGAACGCGCCAACCGAGGCCATTCTGATAGTTGGTGAGCGCAATCGATCGCGTTTGCCACCGATCAACAAACGGAGGTGTTCCATGCCGGTGCCACACGACCTTTATGCGGATTTGAAACTGTCAAAGGAAGATGTCCAGCAAAAACGCACCAAGGATCCGTTACTGGATTCACTGATCAACAAGTATTCGCAGGCGGACGCCGAGGTGGTAAAGGCTGAAACCGCCCAATCGGATGCGCCCAGTGATGAGGCTCTGAAGAAGCTCAAGGAGAAGCGCTTGCAGTTCAAGGACAAGATCGTCCAACAACTTCAGGCACCGTCCTGACGTGTCGCTTCAGCCACCGACGACCGGTGGCTGAAAAATTGGAACGGTGATAAATCCCGGCACCTCGAATGATCAGAGTCCGACTTTACGGCTCCATGCGAGGTGCCCAATGAATGACCCAAAATTCCCGAGCGAAGAGCAGGGCGGCTACGACCCCATCCCCACCCGTCCCGAGCCCTTGAGCCCCGGGCGCACCACCGTCAACCCTGAAGATGAACCGGGTATCGACGAACTGCCGAACAACGAAGGCGCCATCCCCATGGATCAGGACGACGGCACCGACCTCGACCCGGAACGCGTGCGTGAAGAAACCGATAATGCGGTGCGCGATGGCGAGATGGATCCGCGTTGATTTGACCTGACACCTGTCCTGTGGGAGCGGGCAAACCCGCTTCCACAGGTTTACTGCAAGGCCTTGCTCAACGGCAACCGCACCATATGTCTGGCCTTCAACGACCCGAAATACAGCCACTCCCCATACTCACGCACCGTGGTGATCGGCGAGTAGTTGTCGCGGCTGCCGTCCTGCAGATTGGCAATCACCTTGCCCTCGACATCCAGCCCCAAGGCAAACCCGCGTTTCTCTACCGGTTTGGGCAGGACGGTCATCGCCCGCACGATCATCTTGCGCACGAAGGGATATGCTGCCGTGGCGTCGAGCAGTGCGTTGCGCGGGGCATACAGTGCCACCCAGAAACGGTCCCTGCCATTGAATGCGAGGTTGTCCGGCAGGCCTGGCAGGTTGTCGATAAACAGGTCGTGGGTGCCGGCCTTCGGACCGCTGAGCCAGTATCGACTGATGCGATAGGCGCCGGTTTCGTTGACCAGCACAAACGCCTCGTCCGGTCCCAGGGTCACGCCGTTGGCAAACTCCAGTTTGTCCAGCAGGACTGCCGTTTTGCCGGTCTGGAAGTCATAGCGCAGCAAGCGACCATCGCCGCCGTGCTCGATGATCGCCTCGCCGTCGTGGCCGTATCCGAAGCGGCTGGAAGCATCACTGAAATAGGCGTAGTGCCCGGACTTGTCGATGACCACGTCGTCGGTGAACCCGAAGTCCACGCCATTCGCTGCGGTGGACAGGGCGATCAACCGCCCCTGGGCATCCAGCGACAGCAAGCCCTTGATCCCGTCAGCGATTACCAGCAAACCATTGGGGTGACGGGCCAGGCCCAACGGCCGGCCGCCGGTGTCGGCCAGCACTTTGGTGACCTTGCCGTCGAGGCTGGTGCGAATCAGCCGACCGTCATGCAGGCCGGTAATGAGCACGTTGTCCTCCAGCAGCAAGGCTTCCGGCCCATCGATATCCTCGGCGCCCACACGCTCCACGCCTTTGAGACGTTGATTGTCGGCGTACGGCCCACTGGTGAGAGACGGCGCCGGTGGCGGCGTCCAGGCCACGGGTTGCACTTTGGTCGGCATCAGCAGCAGGAACGCTGCAATGACCACGATCACCAGCAACACGACACGGCGAAACGCGACGGTTCGACTCACACCGTGACTCCTGCCGGGGCCAGGTGCTTGCGGGCCATTTCGCGCAAGGCCAGCATCGAGGCGGCCGATTCATGATCGATGCGCCGCTTCAGCAATAGACGGTTGGCGATGCGCATTCCAAGGCCGCTGAACTGGTATTCCAGAGTGCGGACAAAACGGGTGCCGTCGCCCTCGGCCTCGCATTCGTAAGTCACTACCAACGACAAGCCATGATCGCCCTGGGCGCGAGCGCTCCAGCGACGACCGGGCAAATACTCGTTCACCGCCCAGCTCAAATGGCCCTCGCGCCCGCCGGCCCGGATGTCTTCTTCGAAGCGTGACCCTGCATGCAGCGGCCCGCCCTGGCCCTTGACCTTGAGCGACGACGGGTGCCACTCCGGCCAACGGGTCACGGTGCTGGCGTAGGCGAGTACGTCAATCGGGTTGCCGGCGATAGTGATCTGATGCTGCATACGGGTCATGGGCGTTCTCGTCGGGTGCAGGTGCGTGGGTTCGGGCTCCCAATACAGGGTGCCGAACAGGTAGTCCGTCAGTGGAAAAACGATGTTGAAGTTGCGTTCCTGCATCAACTCCCGACGGTGATGCAGTTCGTGCAGGCGGCGCATCTGGCGGATCCATGGCCAGCGTGTCACCGGGTTTGAGGGCGGCAGGTGCTCGCAGGCGTGGAACACTTCATAGGTCAGGTAACCGAGGACCAGGCAGCCGCCGACCAGCCCGGCAACGTTGGTATCGAACTGCTCCAGCAGCCACCAGACGGGCAGGGTGATGACGAGCGTATGCACCACGATCAGCCAGGCTGGAAACAGGATCACCCGCCAGTCGCGGGCGCTGTCATACGTCATGTGTCCGGGAGCGAAGAAGCTGTGATGATCACCGGCATGGCGGGCATAGAACATCCGTGCGAAGCTTTTCTTGTGATGCCCGAGGTGACGATGCACGGCGTACACGCCGAAGTTGAAGAACAACAACGTCAGTGGCACGGCGAGCCATTCCAGCGGCAGCACCTGATGCACGGTGTTCCAGAATGCACCGATGGCCAGCAAGCCGAACAGCAGCACAAACCCGCCGTGCAGCCAGGGGTTGTAGCGTGGATGAATGTCCGCGCGATAGCGGCTGCGAAAAGCCTCGGTGGTCTGCCTCACTGCGTTCACCTGTGGTTATTGTTGTCCCAGCAGATTAGACGATCCCGCCGTTTCCGGCGGGCCAAAGCCAGGGGACACAAATGCCATGTTCCGGTGTAAAGCGGACTCAGGTCAGCGGGTTCCAGCGTTGCGACCAGTCATCGTCGGTCTGGATGACTTCGCGCAGCAGGTCGAAGGCGTGTTGCAGGGTGGCCGAGTCACGGTCGCGGGAGTAAACCAGATAGGTCGGGTAGCTGAATTCCGGAGCTTTCGGCACTTGTTCCAGCACACCGCTTTCCAGGTAACTCTGCACCACTCGAGTACGAAAGTAGCCACTGCCGCCGTTTTCCAGAATGTATTGCAAGGCCAGGGGGCCGAGGTTGAAGCTCAGCGCTGCCTTGGCTTTCTCCGGTAACGCGGCATCATGCTGCCGACGGAAGTCCTGCCCCCAGTCGATGTACACGTAGGGATCAGACTTTCCGGCCAGACGAACCAGAATCAGTTTCTCTTCCAGTATCTGCTCGACTTGCAGGCGCGGCCAATATTCGGGCTGATAGACCAGCGCCGCGTCCAGCACCCCCAGTTCCAGTTGACGCAGCAGATTTTCGCCGTCGCGGATCTCCATGCGCAGCGCGTGGCCGGGAATCTTCTCCCGCAGTTCGGCGGCCCAACTGAGCATCAACGGGTTGCACAGACTGACTTCGCCGCCGATGTGCAGTACGTCGTGGTATCCCTCAGGTAACGGCAAGTCCCGGCGCGCGGCTTCCCAGGTTTCGACCAGCTGGTTGGCGTAGACCACAAAGGCTTCGCCGTTCGGAGTCAGACGAGCACCGGCGCGGTTACGCACGAACAGCGTGCTGCCCAGCTGGTTTTCGAGTTTCTGTACACGTGCGGTGATCGCAGTCTGGGTGACGTGGAGTTTTTCCGCTGCGGCGGCGAGGCTGCCGTGGCGGACGATTTCCAGGAAGGTACGGGCGAGATCGATGTCCATGGGGAGGCCGGTGCGGGAGATTCGGGCATTGTAAACGGATACACGCGGACTCGTTTGGTGCGCGTTTGTTGGGTTTGTTGAGGGTGTACATATCCGTTACCGCAGCAACAGATATGTACACCGCCGGTGAATTCCCACGAACCGGGAGAAACGCTCTTCAGCCGTCCAGCTCAAAACGCAAAACACGAACAGCCAAACGCTCCCCAGAATCCCTGAAAATCACTGACCGGTACCGAAGACAATCGCGCCCGTTCATGGCTGTGAGCATGCACCGCACAAGCCCCGACGCATTGATGAACCTGTGCCGTCATCGGTGCCAGCGGTCTCCAATGTCCCGGCACGTTAACCACCGGCGACCATTCCGGCACCACCGGCACGGGCGGCGGTCCGAGCTTCTCGAACTCGGCGGTGCCGTAGACAATCTTGCCGTCGACAATCGTCAGCACCGACTCGATCCATTTGACCGCTTCATCCTCAATATGGAAATAGTCCGCCGACAGCGCAATCAAATCCGCCAGTTGCCCGACCTTGATCTGGCCCTTCTTACCTTGCTCGGAAGAAAACCAGGCACTGCCGTGGGTGAACAATTCCAGTGCGGTGTCGCGACTCAAACCTTGCGGATACAGCTCCAGACCACCGACGGTGCGGCCACTGACCAGCCAATACATTGAGGTCCAGGGGTTGTAGCTCGACACCCGCGTGGCATCGGTGCCGGCGCCGACAGGAACGCCCTCGGCGAGCATCCGCGCGATCGGTGGCGTGTGCTCGGCGGCCTTGGCGCCGTAGCGGTCGACAAAGTACTCGCCCTGGAAGGCCATGCGGTCCTGGATCGCAATCCCGCCACCCAAGGCTTTGACCCGCTCGATGTTCTGTGGCGTGATGGTTTCGGCATGATCGAAAAACCATGGCAAACCGTCGAACGGAATATCGCGATTGACCTTCTCGAAGACATCGAGCATGCGGCTGATGGATTCGTTATAGGTGGCGTGCAGACGGAACGGCCAGCGTTGCTCGACGAGGTGGCGAACCACCGGTTCCAGTTCCTGTTCCATGGTTTGCGGCAGGTCCGGACGGGGTTCGAGAAAGTCTTCGAAATCCGCCGCCGAAAACACCAGCATTTCCCCGGCACCGTTGTGCCGCAGGAAATCGTCGCCCTGGCCATAGTGGGAAGTGCTGGTCCAGTTCTTGAAGTCGGTCAGTTCTTCCTTGGGTTTCTGGGTGAACAGGTTGTAGGCGATGCGCACCGTCAGCTGTTGGTCCTTGGCCAGTTGCTGAATGACCTGATAGTCGTCCGGGTAATTCTGATAACCGCCGCCGGCGTCGATGGCGCTGGTGACGCCGAGGCGATTGAGTTCGCGCATGAATTGCCGGGTCGAGTTGACCTGATACTCCAGCGGCAGTTTCGGTCCCTTGGCCAGCGTCGAGTAAAGAATCATCGCATTGGGGCGGGCGATCAGCATGCCGGTCGGATCGCCATTGGCGTCGCGCTGGATTTCACCGCCTGGCGGGTTCGGCGTATCGCGGGTGTAGCCGACCACTTTCAAGGCGGCGCGGTTGAGCAGGGCGCGATCGTAGAGATGCAGCACGAACACCGGTGTGTCTGGTGCGGCCTTGTTCAGTTCATCAATCGTGGGCAGGCGTTTTTCGGCGAACTGGAACTCGTTCCAGCCACCGACGACCCGCACCCATTGCGGCGTGGGTGTACGGTCGGCCTGATCCTTGAGCATGCGCAAGGCATCGACCAGCGACGGCACGCCTTCCCAACGCAATTCGAGGTTGTAGTTCAAACCGCCACGGATCAGGTGCAGGTGCGAGTCGTTGAGACCGGGAATCACCGTGCGACCGTGGAGGTCGATGATTTGCGTGCCCGGTCCTTGCAGCGCCATGGCCTGCGCATCGCTACCGACCACCACGAAGCGTCCGTCCTTGATGGCGACGGCACTGGCCTGGGGTTTCTTGCGATCGACGGTGTGCAGGCGTCCGTTGTACAGAATGAGGTCGGCCGGGGTATCTGGCATGGTTTTACTCCCTGCGAACAGCGGGCTGATCCAGGCACCGACGGCACCTGCCGAAAGGCCTTGCAATACACGTCGGCGGTTGAAACCTTCGTGGTCCTCAGGTGGGGGCATGGCAGTGTTCTCCGCAAAAATGATCGGATTGAACAGCCGATGTCTGACGCATGCGGCCAGAAGGAATATAGACCGCAAATCTGCAGAGGGCGTTTTTCCAAAGGTGAAAAACGACGAATCCCGCCACAAGGGGCGGGATTCGTTTGCAACCAGAGAGGCTCCCGAACGCGGGAACCGCCGTCTTAGCTTGGGAACAGCTCGGACAGTTTCATGGCCAGCATCATGTCGCCTTCAGCGCGCAGCTTGCCGCCCATGAACGCCTGCATGCCGTCGGTCGAACCGTCAACGATGCCTTCCAGGGTTTCGCCGTCCATCACCAGAGTGACCTGGGCGTCCGGGTTTTCGCCTTCTTTCAGCTCGCAGGTGCTGTCCTTGATGATCAGCGAGAAGTTCTTGGTGTCGTCGATGCGGAAACCGAAGACCAGGTCCAGACCGGCAGCAGCGGCTGGGTTGAACTTGGCTTTCATTGCTTGTACGGCATCAGCTACGGAGGTCATGGTTCGATCCTTTCTTGGGTAATTAGAGCTGGGTGATTACAGCCAGGGTCACAATAGTCCGGACTCAGCGAAACGTGATGAGTTCCGGGGCTTTCAACAGCTGCAGGTGCGCATGACTGTTGAAAGAAGCCAGTGCCACCTCGCGACCACGGAATTTCAGTTGGTTGAGCGAGGTGTTGACGATTTGCCAGTTAAGTTCAAAGGCCTGCTTCGCCGGCATTTGCGTAATGAGGTGGAGCAGGGCGGTGATGGTGCCGCCGGAGGTGAACACGGCGATTTTCTGTGTGTTGTCGGCGCTTTCGAGTATCCGGTGCAGGCCGGCCTGCACCCGCTCGACAAAACCCAGCCAGCTTTCAAGGCCCGGGGTGTCATACGTGCCGGCGAGCCAGCGCTCGATGATCAGAGCGAAAATACGCTGGAATTCGGCACGGTTTTGCGCGGCGTTGCGCAGGATTTCCAGCGCTTCGGGTTCGTCGTCGAGCATGGCCGGCAGCAGCGCACGGATCACCGCATCGGCATCGAATTCATTGAAGGCAGAATCGGTTTCCACGATCGGTGCCGGCAAGCCTGCGGCAGCGAACTGTTCCAGCGCACTGCTGGCAGTATGCTGCTGGCGGCGCAGGTCGCCCGAGAGGCAGCGATCAAAGCGGATACCCAGCCCGGCGAGATGCTGGCCGAGGACTTCTGCCTGGCGAACACCGGTCGGCGACAGGACGTCATAGTCGTCTGCACCAAAGGAGGCCTGGCCATGTCGAATCAAATAGATACTGCCCACGTCCGCGTCATCCCGGTACGTTGAAGGTTTGGCGAGGTTATGAGGATGAGGGTGAGCTGTCAATGAAAAAACATACGCTTGTTTGAAATGCCCGTTACAGCCTGTTGCCAGAGGTTTCACGGCTGGCCGGCGGGCCGGCGCATGGGTATGCTGATGCTATCCCGCGCGCGTTAATGCAGCGCTTTGTATTGAAGGAGTCCCTGTGGAGTTTCTGTCCGAATATGCCAGTTTCCTGGCTAAAACCGTGACACTGGTGATCGCCATTCTGGTGGTCCTGGCCAGTTTCGCGTCGTTGCGCAGTAAAGGTCGACGCAAGTCGGCCGGCCAGTTGCAAGTCAGCAAACTCAATGATTTCTACAAAGGGCTGCGCGAGCGCCTGGAGCAGACCTTGCTCGACAAGGACCAGCTCAAGGCCTTGCGCAAGGTCGAAGCGAAAACCGAGAAAAAACAAAAGAAGAAGCCAGAGGCAAAATCCCGGGTGTTCGTGCTGGATTTCGATGGCGACATCAAGGCCTCGGCTACCGAGAGCCTGCGCCATGAAATCACCGCGCTGTTGACCCTGGCCACGCCAAAGGATGAAGTCGTGCTGCGTCTGGAGAGCGGTGGCGGCATGGTCCACAGCTACGGCCTGGCGTCTTCGCAACTGGCGCGCATTCGTGATGCCGGCGTGCCACTGACCGTGTGCATCGACAAGGTTGCGGCCAGCGGCGGCTACATGATGGCGTGCATCGGCGAGAAGATCATCAGCGCCCCGTTCGCCATCCTCGGCTCGATCGGGGTGGTGGCGCAGTTGCCAAACGTCAATCGCCTGCTGAGAAAGCATGACATCGACTTTGAGGTCCTCACCGCCGGCGAATACAAGCGGACCCTGACCGTATTTGGCGAAAACACCGAAAAGGGCCGTGAGAAATTTCAGGAAGACCTGGACGTCACCCATCAGCTGTTCAAGAACTTCGTGTCCCGCTATCGCCCGCAACTGGCCATCGACGAAGTGGCCACCGGCGAAATCTGGCTCGGCGTTGCCGCGCTCGACAAGCAGCTGGTTGACGAACTCAAGACCAGCGATGAGTACCTTGCCGAACGGGCGAAAAAATCCGAGCTTTATCACCTGCACTATGCCGAACGCAAAAGCCTGCAGGAACGCATCGGCATGGCGGCCAGCGGTTCGGTCGATCGCGTATTGCTGAACTGGTGGAGCCGGTTGACGCAGCAACGTTTCTGGTAACACATGCTAATAATGGTCTCTTTCATTGTCTCGCAGTGAAAGGGGCCGTTTTTTTTGTGGCGGTATATATGTAGCACTTTTTAAGAAAATCGCTCGATAGGCTAGCGTTCCTAGTTAATTTCGAGTGGTCACAATGTCATCTCTGCCCGCGAACCCGAACATTCCTGTATTAACTCCAGATCAACAGGGTGTTTTTTTCGATTTGATTAAAAACAATGCCCCTGGCTGGCTGTTGACTGCTTCAAGTCAGCTGCGACGTGAACGCTATGAAAGTCTGATCACCAATCCTTCAAGGAGTGAACTCGGCGACATTCTGAAGGGGTACCAGGTCTCGAAGGCCGTCAAGGTGGAGGGGCAGGCTGAACTCTCGCGCGCGGTGGCCACGGAACGCCTGAATGCCATTTTTGACAACTTCAAAAATGAGCGTCGGGCATTGCTCAGGCAACTCACTGGCGCGGCATTGACACGCCATCCCGCAGCGCCTGTCCCGAGTTCCAGCGCCCATTCGGGGGCGTCCCGATGAACGATTTCAATCACGATCCTGTCGACGGCCAGACGCCGTCGGCAATGCCAGGATGGCGTGCCGAACTGAAAGCCGGTATCGATCTCGCCTTGCCACAATCCCCGGGCCAGTTTGGCGAACGCTTGATCAAGGAAAAGTGGGGGGCGGGCATCGATCCGCAGACGGCCTTGCTGGTCACGCTCGATTACAACTACAAGGGGCATCCTGCAGAAAACGGTATCGAGCAGGGGCGGGTGGCGAGCTCCCGGTCGCTGCTGCAAACGTTGCTGTCCAACGACCAGACTGTGGGGGACGGCCGTTTCGCCGAAACCGCGTTCGGCTTGTACACGCCACCGGATATCGGACCCGCCGTACGCATCGTGGAAAATGCCGATGAGTTTGCCGATCACGGCAGCGGCAATCACCAGACGTATGAAGGTGTTTATCGCCGAACCGCACCGCAAGTCTACGGGCCGCCGACACAGATCGATCTCAGGCCAGCCGATTTCAAGAAGTGGGTCTGGGAACTGGAATTGAAGGGCTTGTACGAAGCGTATCTCGGTCAAGCCTGGCCGGCCGATGACGTCATTCTCGCGCCCAAACCTTATGCGTTGAGAACGTCGGTCAAAGCGGCGTTCGTCATGGCGGCCTGGTTGCAACTTCACGAACAGCGCCTGTCGCCAAAAGGCCTGAAGCTTGCGATGCAAGCGGCAGGTTTGCCGCCGGATCAGCCTTGGGAAACGCTGACCATCGAGCAACTGCAAGCACCGACTCTCGCTCCTTCAGCCGTCAGGGCCGGGCGGTTGAAGCTCTACCGTTACACCGCGACAGATATCTGGGCCTTCCGTGACACCGCCAGTGCCAGAGTGCTGTTGTTCATCCCCGGCAATTCTTCCCCGCTGCACGAATTCGCCGACGCGACTCAACTGCACCGATGGATTGCCGCACAAGGCCGGGTGAATGAAACGAAACAGGCTTTGGCCGCCCACTTTGCCGAGGATGATCGCGAGGACGGTACGTTTCATGCCGGTGTCCTGACGGCGCTGGATGGCATGGCGTTGTATCCGGGGAAACACTGGCTGACGAACAATGCCGGCTTTTTCAACAACGACGGCTACTGGGATCCGGACGAGTACATCGGCTACGACGATCCTGCATCCGCCACCGATGCGTTTGCCCACTGCGTGCTGACGATGAAGCAGGCCGCCCGGGCCACTGTCCAAAGCATCCGTGACGATGCCCAGGTCAATCGTGGCAATCTAAGCGCAGTCGTTGAACCGCTTGTGCAGTGGGTCAACCGGTTCGGGCCACTGGCGTTGTTCGTTCCGGGAGGCGAGGGGATACTGGCGCTGGCCGGACTTATTGACGCGGGCTACGGCATTGATCAGGTGGCCAATGGCACAACTTCACGCGATCGCTCAGAGGGCGTGACGCGCACCGTTTTTGGCTTGCTCAATGCGTTGCCGGTAGGCGCGGAGGTGGCGCTGAAAGGTGAAACGGCCATCGTCGATTCAGCAGCGGAAGAACTCAGGCCTGAGTCGGAAGTGGCCGTTGCCCCGACGCCCGATCCGGTGAGCGTGACGCCAGCGAGCCGCGTCGAGCTCATTCGCGCCATCGGCCCCTCGGTGGCGTCTTTCAGTGATGAAGTGCTGGCACAGATCGGCAAGGTCAGCGCGATTGACGACGATATGCTGCGGTTGATGCAGGCTGGTCGCTCGCCGACGCCCTTGCTGGCGGACACCATCAGTCGCTTCAGGATCGATCACGATCTCGGCCCGGTCGGGGAGGCTGCGCAATTCAGTCAGCGTTACGAAGCACTCCAGCGTTCGGAGCACGAATGGGTCCGTCTGTTCCAGCAGCAATACCCGGACCTGCCAACAGCCGCGATCGAGCAAATGCTTGACCGCTACGGCGTGGACATCCAACAGACACCCGACGTGGCCGAGGCCAGGCAGCTTTTCGCACGCCTGGACGGCAAGGCACGGGAATACCAACAACATGTGCGGCTCAATCGCGCCTATGAAGGCTTTTATCTGCGGGCGGTTGCGAATGCCGACACGGACACGCTGGCCTTGCACTCCCTGAAAAACCTGCCCGGCTGGCCGCAAGATTTGCGAATCGAGGTCCTCGATGGTTCGTCCACCGGCCGGGTTCTTGACCGTTGCGGGCCCCTTGATGCCACCCATTACCGAAGCGTCATCAAGGCAGGCAACGGTTACCTGCGGCAGGGTCGGCCAACGGATTTCTATGACGCGATCCTCGGCGTGCTGTCGGACGAGGAACGCTCGGTGTTGCATCTCACATCACGGAATCCGGCCAGCGAGTTGCGGCTAAGCCTCAGCGATTGTGCATTGTCCCGAGCCGAAACCCTGCTCGGTTTGCAAAGGCTCGATTCAGGGCTGACCTTCGAACGCCAGGGGCTGCGCGGTGGAGGCTACCCGTCGACGCCTCAGGGTGAAGCCATGGCATTGCAAGCCACCCGATTACAGATCAAGGATATTTACCCGGACTTCACCGATGCTGAGGTGGATCAGGTCATACAGCGCGAAGGCATCTCGGTGCAGGCGTATATCGATCGGCTGAATCTGCAGTTCCAACAACTCAACACCGAGTTGAATGGCTGGGTCGAGCAAACGGTGCAAGACATTGCCGACATGGACATTCCCATGCTGGCAATGGGCGATGAAGAGGCGGCGGGTATGAACCCTGCCCAAATTGCCGTGCACAATGCCCACTTCCTGCAAATGGCCTTGCACGAGGAACAGACAGTCAGGACGGAGCTCGCCGTGGAACTTGCCGCCATTTGGCAAAAGCGCGCGCCGAACCGCCGTGTCAGGCTCGATCTCGCCTTCGAGGACTATCACCGACTGCCCACCCTGAGCGTGCGGCTTGATGATGTGGTCGAATTGTCGATGCAAGGCTTCCATCTGACCGAGGAGGACAGTCTGAACGGCTTTCTCGAGAGCTTCCCGAATCTCGAGGTGTTGAATCTGGAAAACGTCGACTTGCGTCATTTCCTGGTGGACGGCCAGGAAGGGAATGCCTTGCCGCCTGCTCTGTGCCAGTTGAGAAACCTGTCCTCACTCAATCTGCGCGCCACCCAGCTGGTATTCAGTGAACGCGCCGCTTCACAACTGACTGAGCTGAAAAGCTTGCGAAGCCTCGACCTCAGCGACAACCCGTTGGGTGTACCGCCGATGGTGCTGGGTTTGAACAATCTGCGCCAACTCAACCTGCGCAATACCCGCATCAGCCATTGCCCGGTCGGGATCATGGATGAGCCATACCTGACGTCCCTGGATTTGCGCGATAACCAGATCACGCGCATCCCCCAAGCGGTGTTGAACCAGGCGATCGCCAGGGATCGGGTGCTGCTGTGGAACAACCCGTTGAGCGATGAAGACACCTTGCAGCGGCTGGTCGCGCATCGAGAACAAACGGGGATCAACCTGTGGTTGAGTGCACAGGGTCCTGACTATGCGAATCCGTTGGCCTGGTTGAACGGGATTGAACCAGGGCTGCGCGAGGCCAGGATGCAGGTCTGGCTGCAACTGGCGCTCAAGCCGGGTGGTGGGCGGTTTCTAGGGACCATGAACACGTTGACCCTCACCCCGGATTTTCGGGTCAATTACCTGGATCTTCAGGCACGGGTATGGCGGCTGTTGAGTGAAGCGGATGCTTCGGATGAATTGTGGGGCCGATTGACCCTGAATCCACTGATGCCGGCGGGCGCGTTCGATAACCCGTTTGCGGTGTTCACCACACTGGAAAACCGTGCGCAGATTTACCGGGACTGGGTGGCTTTGGGGCGACCGATTCCGATCGAGCGATAGCAGATGGGTGGAGCTGATAAAGCCCTGATCCCATTGGACCAGGGCTTTATGTGGTCAGCGGCGACGGAACAGCGGCAGCGGTTCGTCGGTGGCGGCCTGATAGGTCACCGAGAAGTCCTTGAGACCTTCCAGGGCTTCGTACGGATCTTTGTCGGCACGAATCGCAAAGGCGTCAAAACCACAGCGATGCATGTAAAACAGCTGGTCGCGCAACACATCGCCAATCGCCCGCAGTTCACCTTTGAAACCGTAACGGTCACGCAGCAGGCGGGCGTTGGAGTAGTTGCGGCCATCAGTGAAGGCCGGGAAGTTCAAGGCGATGACCTGGAAGTTCGCGACGTCTTCACCGATCTCTTCGGCTTCTTCATCGGCATCCAGCCATACACCCAGGCCGCCATCCCGGGCCTTGAGCATGCGGCTGTGCTCGCGCCACAGTTGCAACGGGACGATCAGGTCGTCGCAGTTGCTGATCTCGTCGATGTTGAAGTCCTTTGGCAACAGGTGCCAGGTTTCGTCGACGACTTCGTTGTTCTTAATGATTCGCTGCATAGACGCGTTCCTTGAAGAGGTCGATGCCAATACGCTGGTAGGTGTCGATGAAACGCTCGTCTTCGGTACGTTGTTCGATGTACACGTCGATCAGCTTTTCGATCACGTCAGGCATGGCTTCCTGGGCAAAGGACGGGCCGAGGATCTTGCCCAGGCTCGCATCGCGGCTGGCGCTGCCGCCGAGGGATACCTGGTAGAACTCTTCGCCTTTCTTGTCCACCCCGAGGATGCCGATGTGGCCGACGTGGTGGTGACCACAGGCGTTCATGCAGCCGGAGATGTTCAGGTCGAGTTCGCCGATGTCGAACAGATAATCCAGGTCGTCGAAACGGCGCTGGATCGATTCGGCGATCGGAATCGATTTGGCGTTGGCCAGCGAGCAGAAATCGCCGCCAGGGCAGCAGATGATGTCGGTCAGCAACCCGATGTTCGGCGTGGCGAAACCTTGCTCGCGCAATTCGCCCCACATGGCGAACAGTTGGGACTGTTCAACGTCGGCCAGAATGATGTTCTGCTCGTGGGAGGTGCGCAGTTGACCGAAACTGTAACGATCGGCCAGGTCGGACACGGCGTCGAGCTGCTTGTCGGTGATGTCGCCCGGCGCAACGCCGGTCGGCTTCAGGGACAGGGTCACGGCCACATAACCCGGCTTCTTGTGCGCCAGGGTATTGCGGGTACGCCAGCGAGCGAAGCCCGGGTGTTGCTTGTCGAGTTCGGCGAGTTCGGCGGTCTGGTTGTCCAGTGCCTTGTAGTCCGGGTCGACGAAGTGTTTGGCGACGCGATGCACTTCGGCTTCGGTCAGCGTGGTCTGGCCACCGCGAAGGTGTTCCATTTCGGCATCGACTTTCTGTGCGAAGACTTCAGGCGTCAGGGCCTTGACCAGAATCTTGATCCGCGCCTTGTACTTGTTGTCGCGACGGCCATAGCGGTTGTACACACGCAGGATGGCGTCGAGGTAGCTCAACAGGTCTTGCCACGGCAGGAATTCATTGATGAACGCGCCAACCACCGGGGTGCGGCCCAGGCCACCGCCGACCAGCACACGGAAGCCCAGTTCGCCCGCGGCGTTGTGTACCGGCTCAAGGCCGATGTCATGGACTTCGATGGCGGCACGGTCGGAAGTCGAACCGTTGACCGCGATCTTGAATTTACGCGGCAGGTAAGCGAATTCCGGGTGGAATGTCGTCCATTGGCGAACGATCTCGCACCATGGGCGCGGGTCGATCAGCTCATCGGCAGCGACGCCGGCGAACTGGTCGGTGGTGACGTTGCGCAGGCAGTTGCCGCTGGTCTGGATCGCGTGCATCTGCACGGTGGCCAGCTCAGCCAGGATGTCCGGGATGTCTTCCAGCGCCGGCCAGTTGAACTGCACGTTCTGGCGGGTACTGATGTGGGCATAGCCCTTGTCGTAGTCGCGGGCAATCTTCGCCATCATTCGCGTCTGGCGCGAAGTCAGCTGGCCGTAAGGCACCGCCACCCGCAACATCGGGGCGAAACGCTGGATATAAAGCCCGTTTTGCAAGCGCAGAGGGCGGAATTCTTCTTCGCTCAGCTCGCCTGCCAGATAGCGTCGGGTCTGATCACGGAACTGCTTGACGCGGTCCTCGATGATCCGCTGATCGTACTCGTCGTATACGTACATATAAGTCCTGTTCTCAGGCTTGGGCCGGTCGGATCCAGTGGCGATTTTCGCTTGCTGACATCTCCGATACTGCCTCGGCAATTCTGCGCGCACGGCCGCGCACTCCCTACGGAGCCGGGGCAAGATACCAGTTTGGAGTTATGCGCAAAAGTGATGTTTGAGTATATGCAAAGAACCAAAACGACTAACGAGAACCGTTATTGATAAACCCGTATTTGTGGTGTGGGCAATCCTCGTCTTTACTGTGGTCGAGTCTTTATGCAATCACCGATAAAACCGACAAGAGGCGATGCAATGAGCAACCCTACCAAAGCTTCAAAGCCTGACAGTACGGTCGATGCGTGGGCCATTCTGTTTCTGATCATTCTGGTCGTAGGCACCGCGGTATTCTGGGTCAGCCATCAATAACCGACCCCGTCCGGGCCCGACGCTGACGATTGTCGGACAAAAACCGGAATAAACGCCGTTTTACGGAGGTTCGCTGGCTATAATGCGCAGCGAATTTCCGGGGGCTCGGACGATCAATGCTGAAGTTTTTCTGCACCTTCCTGCTGATGCTGGGCGCGGCTTGCGGCCCTGCTGCGCGTGCAGAATCGGTGTTGTTCCTGAATCCGGGAAAGGTGGATGAAGCCTTCTGGGTCAGTTATTCGCAATTCATGCAGGCAGCCGCCACGGATCTGGGTATAGATCTGCGCATTCTCTACTCCCGGCGCATGCCGGAGCTCGCGCTGGCGCAAGCCCGTCAGGCGTTGCAAGGCCCCGATCGTCCTGACTATCTGGTGTTCGTCAACGAACAGTACGTTGCCCCGCAAATCCTGCGCCTGGCTCAGGGCAGCGGGGTGAAGCTGTTTATGGTCAACGCGTCGCTCACGGCAAATCAACTGAGCCTGTTGGGTGAGCGCCCTGATCGGCTGGGCAGCCTGGTGCCCAACGACGAGGAGGGCGGCTACCTGATGCTCAAGGAGCTGATCCGCCAGCATCCGCCCGTGGCGCCCGGTGAGGTGATCGAGTTGCTGGCGTTCTCCGGCCTGAAGATCACGCCATCGGCGCAGCTGCGCGAGCAAGGCATGATGCGCGCGTTGGCCGAGCATCCCGAGGTGCGTTTGCGGCAACTGGTGTACAGCGGCTGGACTCGGGACCGTGCGTATGAACAGGCGAAATTGCTGTTTCGGCGCTATCCGAAGGTGTCGCTGGTGTGGTCCGCCAATGACGAAATGGCGTTTGGCGCCATGCAGGCGTATTCAGAGACCGGCGGCGTACCCGGAAAGGGCGCGTTGTTCAGCGCGGTCAACACCTCTACCGCCGCGTTGAAAGCGAAAGTGGATGGACGATTGAGCGTCCTGTTGGGCGGTCATTTCACCCTGGGTGGCTGGGCTCTGGTGGAATTGCATGACCTCGATCGGGGCGTGGACATCAGCCAGTACGGCGGTCGTGATCGCCAGATTCCATTACTGCAACTGGTCGACAGGGCAACCGCCAGGCGAATGCTGGCCATGGGCGACTCGCCGGATTACGGCGTGGACTTCCGCCGCCTGTCGGCCAAGGGACGGCCGACGTCCTATCGCTATCCGTTCAGCCTGCAAACCCTGATGCGCTAAACCCCTGCCAGCAACAGCACCAGCTGCACGATGCCGTAGAGCGCCAAGGCGAACACCGTCGTGAACAGAATCCCCAGAATCACAAAATGACTGGGCTTGCCGTGGGTGAAATCCCGGGCCCGGTTCTTCCCGCTCTGCACCCCGAACGCCGCCGCCATGACACTGTGCAGCATCTGCCAGAGTGTGGGCGGCTTGTTGTCGACTGGATCGTCCATAAACCCCTCGTCACGAATGTGTGAAGGGTAAGCATAGACAATCCGCGGCCAGCACAAAGCAAATGTGGAAGCGGTCTCTCGACCGGCCACGGAATTGTGGCCGGGAGACTGATCCTAGTTGTCGTAACCGAGGTTCGGCGCCAACCAACGTTCGGTCACGCTCAACTCCTGGCCTTTGCGCGAGGTGTAGCTCTGCACCTGATCCTTGTCGACCTTGCCCACGGCGAAGTATTGCGCCTGCGGGTGAGCGAAGTACCAGCCGCTGACCGCCGCCGCCGGGAACATTGCGTAGTGCTCGGTGAGGAACACGCCGCTGCGCCCGGCCTGCATCTCGCTGGCTTCAGGGTCGAGCAAGGCGAACAGGGTGCTTTTCTCGGTGTGATCCGGGCAGGCCGGATAGCCGGGAGCAGGGCGGATGCCGGTGTATTGCTCTTTGATCAGCGCCTCGTTGTCGAGCGTCTCGTCCTTGGCGTAACCCCAATAATCCTTGCGGACCTGTTGGTGCAACCACTCGGCGCACGCCTCGGCCAAGCGGTCGGCCAAGGCCTTGACCATGATCGAGTTGTAATCGTCACCCGCGTCCTGATAAGCCTTGGCCACTTCTTCGGCGCCGATGCCGGCGGTGGTGATGAAGCCACCCACGTAGTCGGTGATTTCACTGTCCTTCGGCGCCACGAAGTCGGCCAGGGAGAAGTTCGGCTTGCCGTCGGTCTTGATGATCTGCTGACGCAGGTGATGCAGCTTGGCCAAGGGCTTGCCGTCATCGCCGTAGACTTCGATGTCGTCGTCACGCACCTGGTTGGCTGGCCAGAAACCGAACACCGCACGGGCGCTGATCAGTTTCTCGTCGATCAGCTTGGCGAGCATTTCCTGGGCATCGGCGTACAGCGCCGTAGCGGCTTCACCGACCACTTCGTCCTGGAGGATGCGCGGGAACTTGCCGGCCAGGTCCCAGGAGATGAAGAACGGCGTCCAGTCGATGTATTCGGCCAGGACTTTCAGGTCGATGTTGTCCAGCACTTTGGAACCGGTGAACGTCGGTTTGACCGGCGCATAGGTGCTCCAGTCGAACTGCGGCTTCTTGGCGATGGCGGCCGCATAGCTCAGGCGTTCGGTACGGGCACTGCGGTTGGCGGTGCGCTCGCGAACGTCGATGTATTCCAGGCGGGTCTTCTCGACGAACGCCGGTTTCAATTCCTTGGACAGCAACTGCGTCGCCACACCGACGGCGCGGGAGGCGTCGGTGACGTAAATCACCGCGTCGTTGCTGTACTTCGGCTCGATCTTCACCGCCGTGTGTGCCTTGGAGGTGGTCGCGCCGCCGATCATCAGCGGCAGGTGGAAGTCCTGGCGCTGCATCTCGCGGGCCACGTGGACCATTTCATCCAGCGAAGGCGTGATCAGACCGGACAGGCCGATGATGTCGCATTTCTGCTCCTTGGCCACTTGCAGGATCTTCTCTGCCGGCACCATCACGCCGAGGTCGACGATGTCATAGCCGTTACAGCCCAGCACCACGCCAACGATGTTCTTGCCGATGTCGTGCACGTCGCCTTTCACCGTGGCCATGAGGATCTTGCCCTTGGCTTCCGGCTTGTCGCCTTTTTCCAGTTCGATGAACGGGATCAAGTGGGCCACGGCCTGCTTCATCACGCGGGCGGATTTCACCACCTGCGGCAGGAACATTTTGCCGGCGCCGAACAGGTCGCCGACGATGTTCATGCCGGACATCAGCGGGCCTTCGATCACCTCGATCGGGCGCGCAAACGACTGGCGTGATTCTTCGGTGTCTTCGACGATGTGCGTGGTGATGCCCTTGACCAGTGCGTGCTCCAGACGCTTGTTGACGTCCCAGCCGCGCCACTCTTCGGTCTCGGCTTCCTTGACGCTGCCGTCGCCCTTGTACTTGTCGGCGATGGCGAGGAGGGCGTCGGTGCCTTCCGGGGTGCGGTTGAGGATCACGTCTTCGACGGCGTCGCGCAGTTCCACCGGGATCTGGTCGTAGATCTCCAGCTGGCCGGCGTTGACGATGCCCATGGTCAGGCCGTTGCGGATCGCATACAGCAGGAACACCGAGTGGATCGCCTCACGCACCGGGTTGTTGCCACGGAACGAGAAGGACACGTTGGACACGCCACCCGAGGTCAGCGCATACGGCAGTTCGTCGCGGATGTAGGCACAGGCGTTGATGAAGTCTACGGCGTAGTTGTTGTGTTCTTCGATGCCGGTGGCCACGGCGAAGATGTTCGGGTCGAAGATGATGTCTTCCGGCGGGAAGCCGACTTCGTTGACCAGAATGTCGTAGGAGCGTTTGCAGATCTCTTTCTTGCGCGCTTCGGTGTCGGCCTGGCCGGCTTCGTCGAAGGCCATTACGACAACGGCGGCGCCGTAGCGCTTGCACAGTTTGGCGTGATGAATGAACTGCTCTACGCCTTCCTTCATGCTGATCGAGTTGACGATGCCCTTGCCCTGGATGCACTTCAGGCCGGCTTCGATCACTTCCCACTTCGAGGAGTCGATCATGATCGGCACGCGGGAAATGTCCGGTTCACCGGCAATCAGATTGAGGAAGGTCACCATGGCCTTCTTCGAATCGAGCATCCCCTCGTCCATGTTGATGTCGATGATCTGCGCGCCGGCTTCAACCTGCTGCAGGGCGACTTCCAGGGCTTCGGTGTAGTTGTCTTCACGGATCAGTCGGGCGAACTTGGCCGAACCGGTGATGTTGGTGCGCTCACCAACGTTGACGAACAACGAGCTGCGATCGATGGTGAACGGCTCCAGGCCCGAGAGGCGGCAGGCCTTCGGAATGTCCGGGATTTCACGCGGTGCATAACCGGCGACGGCTTTGGCGATGGCTTCGATGTGGCCCGGCGTGGTGCCGCAGCAGCCGCCGACGATGTTGAGGAAGCCGCTTTGGGCGAATTCTTCGATGACCTTGGCCGTTTGCGACGGCAGTTCGTCGTACTCGCCGAATTCGTTCGGCAGGCCGGCGTTCGGGTGCGCGGAGACGTGGGTGCCGGCCTTGTTCGACAGCTCTTCGAGGTACGGGCGCAGTTCGCTGGCGCCGAGTGCGCAGTTCAGGCCGACGGAAATCGGTTTGGCGTGGGCCACGGAGTTCCAGAAGGCTTCGGTGGTCTGGCCCGACAGGGTGCGGCCGGAAGCGTCGGTGATGGTGCCGGAGATCATGATCGGCAGTTCGACGCCCAACGCTTCGAACACCCCTTGCACGGCGAAGATCGCGGCTTTGGCGTTCAGGGTGTCGAAGATGGTTTCGATCAGGATCAGGTCGGCGCCGCCTTCGATCAGGCCTTTGGTGGCCTCGGTGTAGTTCTCCACCAGCTCATCGAAGGTCACGTTGCGGTAGCCGGGGTTGTTCACGTCTGGCGACAGCGAGCAGGTGCGGCTGGTCGGGCCGAGCACGCCAGCGACGAAGCGCGGCTTGTCCGGGTTCTCGAGGGTTTTCGCATCGGCGATCTTGCGCGCCAGGCGAGCGCCTTCTACGTTCAGTTCGTAGGCCAGTTCTTCCATGCCGTAATCGGCCATGGAAATCCGGGTGGCGTTGAAGGTGTTGGTTTCCAGAATGTCCGCGCCGGCATCCAGGTAGGCTTTCTCGATGCCACCGATCACGTCAGGGCGCGTCAGCACCAACAGGTCGTTGTTGCCTTTGACATCGCTCGGCCAGTCGGCAAAGCGTTTGCCACGGTAATCCTGCTCCTCGAGCTTGTAGCTCTGGATCATCGTGCCCATACCGCCATCGAGAATCAGGATGCGCTCTTTAAGGGCGTGCTTGAGAGCTTGAAGGCGAATACTGCGATCGGACATTTGGACTACTCGGAAAGGCCATGACGAAGGGCCGGAATCATAGCAAACCTGTGCGCTTTTAGAGCATGTTCGGTTTTTGCATGAATATCGTTCATGTTGGTGTGGGCGCTGTCTCGGTAGAATCGCGGCGTTTTTTCAAGGATCGGGAACAGAGACATGTCGTATCGCGTCGTCATCAGCAGTGTATTGCTGGTTTTAAGCTGGGGCGCCGTGGCGCAGGATCCGGCAATTTCTGCTGCCATTTCCTACAGTCGCGACATCCAACCGATCTTCACCGAAAAGTGCGTGGCCTGCCATGCCTGCAATGACGCCCCCTGTCAGCTCAATCTGGGCAGTGGCGAAGGTGCTGCGCGCGGCGCGTCGAAAGTCTCGGTCTACGACGGCGAACGCAGCCAGGCTGCCGCACCGACCCGGTTGTTTTATGACGCGTTCGGCCAACACGCCTGGCAGCAAAAAGGCTTCTACCCGGTGCTCGACGCCCAGGGCAGCCAGGCCGCATTGATGGCGCGCATGCTGGAACTGGGTCACAAGACGCCTCTGACGCCCAACGCCAAATTGCCGGAAGACATCGTCCTGGGTCTGAACCGGGAAAACATATGCGCGATGCCGGCCGAATTCGGCGGTTACGCCAGCGCTCATCCGAAGGAAGGCATGCCGCTGGCGGTCACTGGCTTGACCGATCAGCAGTACCAGACCCTGCAACGCTGGCTGGCCTCGGGCGCGCCGATCGATGAACAGGGCTTGGTGCCGTCGACGAAAGAAGCCTTGCAGGTGGTGCAATGGGAAAACCTGCTCAACTCGCCGGGCGCCCGCCAGAGCCTGGTGGGGCGCTGGTTGTTCGAACACTGGTTCCTCGCCCACCTTTACTTCAAGGACGGCGAGCCGGGGCATTTCTTTCAGTGGGTACGTTCGCGCACGCCGACCGGCCAGCCGATTGACCTGATCAACACGCGCCGCCCGAATGACGATCCGGGCACGCAGGTGTATTACCGCTTGCGGTCGGTGCAGGGCGTGATCGTGCAGAAGACCCACATCACTTATCCGCTGAGCGCGGCGAAGATGGCGCGGATCAAAAGCCTGTTCTACAGCGGCAACTGGCAGGTCTACGCCTTGCCGGGTTACGGGCCGGAGCGCCGGGCCAACCCGTTCACCACGTTCGAAGCGATACCGGCGCAGGCGCGTTATCAGTTCATGCTCGATAACGCCG
Organism: Pseudomonas sp. NFX71; assembly: GCF_048079215.1. Classification (NCBI taxonomy): domain Bacteria; kingdom Pseudomonadati; phylum Pseudomonadota; class Gammaproteobacteria; order Pseudomonadales; family Pseudomonadaceae; genus Pseudomonas; species Pseudomonas sp. NFX71. The sequence goes on from NZ_CP182230.1 coordinate 4,844,627, forward strand.
AGTACTTCGTGCGCACGTTTATCCGCGGGCCTGTGTGCCGCGGCCAGATTGCCACCGATGTGATTCGCGATAACTTCTGGGCGCTGTTCCAGGCGCCGGAACACGATCTCTACATCACTGACCCGAACTACCGCGGGCAAGCCACGCCATTGCTGGCGATGCCGGGCCAGAACGACGACGTCGGCAGTGTCCTGAGCCTGTGGCATGACTACCGCGACAAGCGCAACGAGTACGAGGCGCTGCGTCGCGACAGCTACGCCGATGCGCCGGCGCCGAGCTGGTCGACCTTGTGGGCTGGCAACGACAACGCGCTGCTGACCATCTTCCGTCATTTCGACAGCGCATCGGTGAACAAGGGCCTGATCGGTGACGTGCCGCAAACCATGTGGTTGTTCGATTTTCCACTGTTGGAGCGCACGTATTATCAGTTGGCGGTCAACTTCGATGTGTTCGGTAACGTCTCCCATCAAGCACAGACCCGCCTGTATTTCGACCTGATCCGCAACGGCGCCGAGCAGAATTTCCTGCGCCTGATGCCCGCCGATTCCCGGGACGACTTTCTCGACGACTGGTACCAGAGCGGCGGAAAATTCAAGATGTGGCTGGACTATGAAGCCATCGACAACGACAAGCCGACGGCGCTGAAACTCGACGAGAAAGACCCGAAGCGCGACTTTGCGATGCAGTTGCTGGCTCGCTATGGCGAGCTCAACGCCCATCCCGATCCGATCAACCGCTGCGACGGCGCGTATTGCTCGCGACCGAACATTGACCCGGCGTTACAGAGCGCCGAGCAGGCCTTGAGTCGCCTGGTGTCGCGTCCGGCAGCAGGCCTGAAGGTCATCGATCAACTGCCGGAAGCAACGATGTTGCGTATCGAGTCCAGGAGCGGCAAGCGCGAGGTCTACAGCCTGTTGCGCAACCGCGCGCACAGCAATGTGGCGTTCCTGTTGGGGGAATCGCTGCGGTATCAACCGGGGCTCGACACGCTCACCATTTTCCCCGGCGTACTCAGCAGTTACCCGAACTTCATGTTCAATATTCCGGCCGAGCAAGTGCCAGCTTTTGTAGAGGCGATGGAAAACGCCAAAGACGCCAACCGTTTCGAGAAAATCGTCGAGCGCTGGGGAATTCGCCGCAGCCATCCGCAGTTCTGGTTTTACTTCCATGACCTGAGCCAATACGTCCACGAAACCGACCCGGTGGAAGAGGGCGTGCTGGACATGAACCGCTACGAGAATCTTTGATCGACTTTTGACAGATGCCTGATGTCCCAATCTGAAGGCGCCGTAGAAACCCTGTGGGAGCGGTGGATGGCGGGACGGAACGGGAGGGCGGTCAATGTTGATTTCAGTACAGGCACTGCGCGCGCTCGCGGCCTGGACGGTGGTTTGTCACCATTTCATGCAGATTTTCTTCGACTTCAAGGCCCGTGGTCCGATCGGTCAGATGTTCATCGACAAGGGCGCGGTGGGCGTCGATGTCTTCTTCGTTATCAGTGGCCTAGTGATATTCCTCTCCACCGAGGGCAAGTCGCTGCCGCCGGGGCGGTTCCTGCTGTATCGGCTGTTTCGCATCGTGCCGGCGTATTGGCTGTACACGGTGCTGATGGCGCTGGTCGTGGTATTCGCACGACCGGTGCTACCGGATCAGACGGTCGACTGGTCGCATTTCCTTCTGTCGTTGCTGTTCATTCCTACGGAAAATCCCGGCGGATACGGGATATATCCGACGCTCAATGTCGGCTGGACCCTTAACTACGAAATGCTCTTCTACCTGCTGTTTGCCTGGGCGTTGCTGTTCCGTTTGCAGGCACGGTTGCTGATCGTCGCGGCGCTGCTGTTTGCGGTGTGTCAGGCGTGGACTGGCTATGGCTGGATCAGCGAGTTTTACCGCTCGGACATCGTTTATGAGTTTCTGCTGGGGATTGCCATCGGCATGATCTACCGCCGTGGCTGGATCAAGCCCGCGCTATGGCTGCCATTGTTGGGGATTGGCGCTGCGCTGCTGGCGATTTATTACCTGGCGCCGCAGCCGCGGTTTTTCGCCTGGGGCCTGCCGAGCGCATTGCTGGTGATGGCGTGCATGGCGCTGGAGCGCTTTTTCGCGAACAGTCGGGTGTTCAAACTGCTCGGCGATTGTTCCTACTCGGTGTACCTGATGCACGTGTTGGTGCTGTCTGCCGGAGGATTTGTCGCACAGCGTTATGGCGTAAACCCCTACGTGATGTTCGCCGTTTGCGTCGCGACCATTGGCCTGGCGTCGTGGGCAAGTTACGAATGGGTGGAAAAAAGCAGCTATCGGTGGCTTAAAGCGAGGATTGACGGCGAAACGTCTGATCGGGGCGAACTGGCGCTTTCCCGACAAAAATACTAGGACTTTGTACGGCGCGATGATTGGCGTAAACTGCGCCCAAGCCTGCGAGGAGTTTCCATGACCGCTATTACCATCACCGACGCCGCCCACGATTACCTGGCTGATCTGCTCTCCAAGCAGAACACCCCGGGCATCGGCATCCGCGTCTTTATCACACAGCCTGGCACCCAGTACGCCGAGACCTGCATTGCCTACTGCAAGCCGGGCGAAGAAAAACCCGAAGACACTGCGCTGGGGCTGAAAAGCTTCACCGCTTACATCGACTCGTTCAGCGAAGCTTTCCTGGACGATGCGGTGGTCGACTACGCCACCGACCGCATGGGCGGCCAGCTGACCATCAAGGCGCCAAACGCCAAAGTCCCGATGGTCAATGCCGACAGCCCGGTCAACGAGCGCATCAACTACTACCTGCAAACCGAGATCAACCCGGGGCTCGCCAGCCACGGCGGTCAGGTCAGCCTGATCGATGTGGTCGACGACGGCATCGCCGTGTTGAAGTTCGGCGGCGGTTGCCAGGGCTGCGGCCAGGCAGACGTCACCCTTCGCGAAGGCATCGAGCGCACCTTGCTCGAGCGCGTTCCCGAGCTCAAGGGTGTGCGTGACGTGACCGACCATACGCAGAAAGAAAACGCCTACTACTAAGGTGTTCGCTGCAAACATAAAAAACGGCGCCCCGTGAGCGCCGTTTTTTATGGGTGATCGGTTACCTGTGGCGAGGGGATTTATCCCCGTTCGGTGGCGAAGCCGCCGCCAAACCAGCTTGCGGGGTGTGTCTGAAAGGATGATGGGGTCGCTTCGCGTCCCAACGGGGATAAATCCCCTCGCCACAGGGTTTGGTTTGGCTCAAGGTCTATAGAGATGTGCATGTCCGGCCCGGTAAAGCGATGACTCACTGAAGTGATCGCTACCCAACACCCGGCCCACCAGAATCAGCGCTGTACGCCGAAACCCCTTCGCCTCAACCTTCCCGGCAATGTCCGCAATCGTCCCCACCACCCAGTCCTGGTCCGGCCAGGTCGCCCGGTGAATTACCGCAATCGGACAGTCCGCGCCGTAATGCGGCAGCAATTCAACCAGGATTTTCTCCAGATGATTGACCCCAAGATGGATCGCCATGGTCGCCCCATGTTGCGCCAGACTGCCGAGCTCTTCACCCGCGGGCATCGCCGTCTTGTCGGCGTAGCGAGTCAGAATCACGCTCTGTGACACGTCCGGCAACGTTAGCTCCGCACCCAAAAGCGCTGCACAGGCCGCCGTGGCCGTGACACCAGGAATGATTTCAAACGGAATATCGAGCTCACGCAGGTAGCGAATCTGTTCGCCGATCGCGCCATAAAGGCTTGGGTCGCCAGAATGCACACGCGCCACATCCTGGCCATTGGCATGGGCAGTCTTGATCAGTTCGATGATCTGTTCCAGATGCAGTTCGGCGCTGTTGACCACCTGTTCGGCATTATGGCCTTCCAGTACGGCGGCAGGCACCAGGGAGCCGGCGTAGATGATCACCGGGCAACTGCGGATCAGCCTCTGGCCTTTGACGGTGATCAGTTCCGGGTCGCCGGGACCTGCGCCAATGAAGTAGACGGTCATCGTCGTTTCCTGTCAGAAAAAGGGCCTGGGCAAGGCTTCAGATGAAGATTGCTCATGATCGAAGGCGGGGATTATCGAGGATTTTACGCGGCGCACGCCAATGCCAGGGTGGCCTGGGCGTATTTCTGTCGCGAGATCAGCAGTTTTGCCGGTGCCTGAGCCAGTTGTTCAGCGAGGGCGAGGGCGGCGCTTTCGGCTACGCCATAGCAGCCAGTGCGCTCAAAAGCGATGTCCGAGCGGTGGCTGAGTTGTGGTTGATAACCGGCCAGTTGCTCACTGCTGAAATACATCAAGGGCAGCGCGAGTTGTGCGGCGAGCTCGATCAGGCCAGGTTCGTCGCGCTTCAGGTCGATGCTGGCCAGGGCCTTGATCTGGTGAAGTCCGATTTGATGCGCCTGTAACGCCTGATCGAGTAACGCCCGCAGCGTGCTGACAGGGCAGCCGCGCTGGCAGCCCAGGCCGACCACTAAAGTCGGCGCTGTGCTGGTCTGCGTCATGCGTGGTATTGGCCATCGCTTTTGCGGCGGAACAACCAGGCACTGATCAGGCCCAGGGCCAGCCAGAACGCCACGTTGGTCAGCTGCGAAGCGATTTTGAACTGGGCTTCCAGGGCTTCCGGCGCGAGCATCGAGTGCACTTCCGGTTGCGGGGCGCCAATGACGTGGGGAACGGCGAGAATCGCCACGCCCAGTACCTTCATCAGCCAGTGACGGCTGAACACGATCAGCGCGATGCCGACGGCGGTCGACGCTGCCGTGCCAATCCACCAGATTTGCCGTTGTGCCAGGTCCGCCGCGGCAGTGCCCGGCAGTTCCGGTGGCAGGCCGAGTGTCGGCGCCAGTACAAACGTCGCGTAACCGGCCAGGCCCCAGAGCAGGCCCTGGGAGGTTTTGGTCGGCGCACGCAAGGTGTAGAGGCCGGCGAGCATCAGGGCGAAACCTACGGCTACCACCAGGTTGCCGCCGGTCGTCGACAGCACGCGCTGCCAGCCGTCTTCCGGTTCCCAGGCTTCGGCATCGTGGGCGTGAGCGGCGGTGCCAGCGGCGTGCTCATGGACTTGAACAGCGGCCGGCTCGGATTGTTCGTAAGTCTCGGCCTGCAAAATCAGCGGTGCGACCCAGAAGCTTTGCAGCAGGGTCAGCAACAGGGCGGCCAGCAGCCCGGTGAAGCCTGCGGTTTGCGCGATACGCTTGATCATGTCGACAGGTCTCAATGGCACGGGAAGGCGGAGCTGTGACGGGTATCGTGCGCGGCATTGTGCACGGCTTCGATGTGCGAGAAACCGGCAAAATACACGAGGCACGCGCCAAGGATCGATGCGCATACGGCAGCGGTCAGGCGTTGGGTCAGGGTCGTGGTGGTGCTGGCGGTGCTCTTATCGGTGTTGCTGCCGGTGCTGCTGATGATCGACATGGCGCTTCCCTCTGGTCTGTCAGCGGGTGAATAGAGCGCATGGAAGACCCCTGCGAATCGGGCTCGCAGAGGTTCAAACAGCGCCCGCCCACCGCGGGTTTGTTATTCAGTGAACGTAATCGTCACTTTGTGTTGCGGGCCGGTCTCCGGGCTCGCGAGGGGCTTTGGCATCAGCCGAAACCTGCAAGCGTCACCTTCCCATGCCGAACTGCTGGCACAGTGGATCTGACGCTTCGCTCGCTTACCGTTGCGGGGGCAGCACCGGACTGACATGGCTTTGAGTAAAGCACATGATTCACCGGTTTCCCGTTTCACCCTGTGAAGGGCACCCGTAACAAGGCGTGTAGGAGAGCATGGGCGGGGGTTGGGCGTCAATTGGCAAGGGTTCTCAACTCGGGGGCAAGGGCAAGGAGTGTTACCTGTGGCGAGGGGATTGCAATCAACTGACGGACATTGACCCGCCCACGCACCATGCGTAGCCTTGCGCTTTCGAGGTTCTTCGGCGTTTGCCGAAGCTAAGAAGGGAACGCGGTCGATGCCGCGGCTGCCCCCGCAACTGTGAACGGTGATGTTCGCTGCCACGCCACTGCACGCTCCAGCCCTGGAGCCCGCGGGAAGGCGCAGCCAACGCCAGTCTAGCGACAGGCACACCGTCAGCCAGGAGACCTGCCTCGACACGAATTCTCACTACAACCGGGCGGGGTGATCCGGTGGCGAAATCTTCCGCGCGCCTGCCTGTGCAGCCGCGGTCGTCGTCCCGTATGCCCGCCACCTTGCCAAAGGGCATCCGATGAAAACACTGGCCAAACTCCCCGTCACCATCGTTACCGGCTTCCTCGGCTCGGGCAAAACCACTTTGCTGCGGCACATGCTCGACAACGCTCAGGGCCGCCGCATCGCGGTGATCGTCAACGAGTTCGGCGAACTGGGCATCGACGGCGAAATCCTCAAGCAATGCTCGATCGGTTGCACCGAAGAAGAAGCCAACGGCCGGGTCTATGAGCTGGCCAACGGCTGCCTGTGCTGCACCGTCCAGGAAGAATTCTTCCCGGTGATGCGCGAACTGGTCGCCCGTCGCGGCGACCTCGACCACATCCTGATCGAAACCTCCGGCCTGGCCCTGCCAAAGCCTTTGGTGCAAGCCTTCCAGTGGCCGGAAATCCGCAGCGCCTGCACGGTTGACGCGGTGATCACCGTCGTCGACAGCCCGGCCGTTGCCGCCGGCACGTTCGCGGCCTTCCCGGACCAGGTCGACGCCCAGCGTAAACTCGACCCGAACCTGGACCACGAATCGCCCCTGCACGAGTTGTTCGCCGACCAACTGGCCAGCGCCGACCTGGTGATTCTCAACAAGGCCGACCTGATCAGCCCCGAAGACCTGGCCCGCGTGCGCCTTGAAGTCGCCGAAGAACTGCCGCCCGCGGTGAAAGTCATCGAAGCCAGCAGCGGTCGCCTGCCACTGGACGTGCTGATCGGCCTCGGCGCCGGTTCCGAAGAGCACATCGACGGCCGTCACAGCCATCATGATCACCACCATGAAGGCGAAGATGATCACGATCACGACGCGTTCGACTCCATTTCCATCGAACTGCCACAAGCCGACGAAAGCCTGCTGATGGACGCGCTGACCCAACTGGTGGTCAAGCACGGCATCCTGCGGGTCAAGGGTTTCGCTGCCATCCCGAACAAACCGATGCGTCTGCTGATCCAGGGCGTGGGCACGCGTTTCGACAAGCACTTCGACCGTCAGTGGGGCGCCGACGAAGCGCGCACCACGCGTCTGGTGTTGATCGGTCAGGAGCTGGACGCCGGGCAACTCGAAGCGCAATTGCGCGCTGCGCTCAGCGTTTAACCCATGCACCTGCTCAGGACCCAGCCCGGCGGTTTCGTGTCGGACGACAACATTGCCGACCTTGGACAAACCCCCGCCGAGCTGGTGATCCTGTGCAGCGGCGATTCCAGCCTGGCGTTGCTCGCCGAAGCGGCGCAGCAGTTGCCGGACGATTACCCGAGTGTGCGTCTGGCCAACCCGATGCAGGTGCAGAACCACGCCTCGGTCGACTTGTATGTCGATGAAGTACTGCGCCATGCCAAGGTGATTCTGATTTCGTTGCACGGCGGCATTGCCTATTGGCGTTACGGCGTCGAGCGTCTGGTCGAGCTTTCGCAACGCGGCGTGCAGCTGATTCTGGTGCCCGGCGATGATCGCCCGGACCCGGAACTCAGCGACCTGAGCACGGTGAAACCTGAGGACCGTGATCGACTCTGGCATTACCTGCGCCAGGGCGGCATGACCAACGCTCTCGATCTGTTTCGCTGCCTGGCCAATCGCTGGCTGGACCGCGACTATGCGTGGGCCGAGCCACAAACCCTGCCGCGTACGGCGATCTACCACCCGCAAAAAAGCCCCGCCGCATTGAGTGATTGGCAGGCCGACTGGCAGGCCGGGCAACCGGTGGCAGCGGTGCTGTTTTACCGCTCGCATTTGCAGGCGGCGAACACTGCGTTCATTGATATTTTCTGCCAGCGTTTGCAAGCGGCGGGGTTAAATCCCTTGCCGATTGCCGTGGCCAGTTTGAAGGAGCCCGGCTGCCTGACGGTGGTCGAGGACTGGCTGGATGAAGTCGAAGCAGGGGTGATTCTCAACACCACCGGTTTCGCCCAGTCCAGCCCCGAAGCCCCGCACTTGCGACCGTTTCGCCGCAACATCCCGGTGATCCAGGCGATCTGCGCCCAGGACAACGAACCCGGTTGGCGGGCCAGCGAACAGGGCCTCGGCCCGCGGGATCTGGCGATGCACATCGCGCTGCCGGAACTGGACGGGCGGATCATCAGCCGCCCGATCAGCTTCAAGGACCTGGCGTGGCGCAGCGAGCGCAGTCAGTCCGATGTGGTGTGCTACCGGCCACAACCGGAGCGCATGGATTTTGTCGCCGAACTGGCGCGGCGCTGGATCGATCTGGCGCGGGTGCCGAACAGTGAAAAACGCATCGCCCTGATCCTCGCCAATTACCCGACCCGTGACGGGCGCATTGGCAATGGCGTCGGCCTCGATACACCTGCTGCCGCGTTGAATATCCTCCGTGCGTTGCACACACAAGGTTATCCGCTGCCTGTTGAATTGCCGGACAGCGGCACCGCGTTGATCCAGCAATTGCTTGGCGGTGTCAGCAACGATCTCGACACCCTCGACCAGCGTCCGTGTCATCAAAGCCTGGCGCTGGACGACTACAACTCGATGCTCGACGCCTTGCCCGAGGCCAATCGCCAGGCCGTGCTGGAACGCTGGGGCACGCCCGAAAGCGATCCGATGTTCCGCGGCGGACGGATGATGATCGCCGGGCTGCGTTTAGGCCTGACCTTCATCGGCATTCAGCCGGCGCGCGGTTATCAGGTCGATCCGAGCGCGGTCTATCACGACCCGGACCTGGTGCCGCCCCACGGCTACCTGGCGTTCTATTTCTGGTTGCGCAACACCTATGGCGCTCACGGCGTGATCCACGTCGGCAAGCACGGCAACCTCGAATGGCTGCCGGGCAAAGGCGTGGGGCTGTCGGAGAACTGCTGGCCGGACGCGTTGCTCGGGCCGCTGCCGAACATCTACCCGTTTATCGTCAACGATCCGGGCGAGGGCGCCCAGGCCAAGCGTCGCACACAAGCGGTGATCATCGATCACCTGATGCCACCGCTGACCCGTGCCGAGACCTACGGCCCGCTGCGCAACCTTGAGTTGCTGGCCGACGAATATTACGAAGCGCAATTGCTGGATCCGCGTCGCGCCCGCGAATTGCAGCGCGACATCCTGCAACTGGTGCGCGACACGCACATCGACCGCGAGCTGCAGCTGGACGAGAAGCTCGACAGCGATGCTGACGCGGCAATCTGGTTGCCGCGCCTCGACACCTACCTGTGCGATTTGAAGGAGTCGCAGATCCGTGACGGCCTGCACATCTTTGGCGAGTCGCCTTCCGGGCGTTTGCGCATTGATACGTTGTTGGCGTTGTTACGCATTCCTCGTGGCGATGGCCGTGGGGCGCAATCAAGTCTGTTGCGGGCGTTGGCCAAGGCTTTCGAGTTGGGTTTCGATCCGCTGGATTGTGCATTGGCCGAGCCGTGGGCCGGGCCTCGGCCGGATGCCTTGTCAGCGATCAGCGATGAACTTTGGCGTACGGCAGGCGATACCCGCGAACGCTTGGAACTGTTCGCCGCGCAACTGATCGAGCACACCCTGAATACCGACCCCGAACCCCGCGAGAACGAGCCTCTGTGGCGAGGGAGCTTGCTCCCGTTGGTTCGCGAAGCGGACCCAAAAAATGAGACTGCTGCGCAGTCCAGCGGGAGCAAGCTTCCTCGCCACACAAGCCTGTTCACCAAGAAGGCGGGTTGGGATGAGGTCAACGCCATCCTCGACAACCTGCACGAAGTGGTCGCACCTCGACTCGACGCCTGCGGCCCGGCTGAAATGCGCGGTCTGCTTGACGCCCTCGGCGGTCGTTTTGTTCCGGCCGGCCCTAGCGGCGCGCCGAGTCGCGGTCGCCTGGATGTGCTGCCGACCGGGCGCAATTTCTATTCAGTGGACGTGCGCAACCTGCCGACCACCACCGCGTGGCGCATCGGTTTCCAGTCGGCGAACCTGATTCTTGAGCGGCACTTGCAGGATCACGGTGATCACCTGCGTCAGCTCGGCCTGTCGGTCTGGGGCACTGCGACCATGCGCACCGGCGGCGATGACATCGCCCAAGCCATGGCGCTGATGGGCGTGCGCCCGGTCTGGGCGACGGGCAGTCAGCGCGTCGATGATTTCGAGATTCTGCCGCTGAGCTTGCTGGACCGTCCGCGGGTCGACGTGACCTTGCGTGTGTCCGGTTTCTTCCGTGATGCGTTTGCCAATCTGATCCGTCTGTTCGACGCCGCTGTGCAAGCGGTCGCCGCGCTGGATGAGCCGGAGGATCTTAATCCATTGGCTGCCAAGGTCCGCGCCGAGCGTGAAACGCTGCTGCAATCAGGGCTCGATGAGGAGGCGGCCAGGCGTCAGGCCGGTTGGCGCATCTTCGGCGCGAAACCCGGTGCCTACGGCGCGGGTGTGCAAGGCGCCATCGACGGTCGGTTGTGGCAAAGCCGCGATGACTTGGCAGAGGTGTACCTGAACTGGGGCGGTTACGCTTACGGCGGTTCCGACGAAGGCACTGCCGCCCGCGACCAGTTCGCTCAACGCCTGAGCCAGGTTCAGGCCGTGCTGCAAAACCAGGACAACCGCGAGCATGACTTGCTCGATTCCAACGACTATTACCAGTTCCAGGGCGGCATGCTCGCCGCCGTAGAAAGCCTGAGCGGCGAAGCGGCGGCCAGTTACCATGGCGATCACAGCCAGCCGGACTTGCCGAAGATTCGCACGTTGAAGGAAGAACTGAACCGGGTGATCCGCTCGCGGGCGGCCAACCCGAAGTGGATCGACGGCGTGAAGCGTCACGGCTACAAAGGCGCGTTTGAATTGGCGGCGACGGTCGATAACCTGTTTGCCTTCGACGCGACGACGCAGCTGATTGACGATCACCAGTACGCGTTGCTGGCCGATGCTTATTTGCTGGACCCGGCGACGCGGGATTTTGTTCGCGAACATAATCCGCATGCCTTGCGCGACATGACCGAACGGATGCTGGAAGCACAGCAGCGCGGGATGTGGAAGGAGCCGGGCGAATACCGCGAGGCGCTGGAGAATGTGTTGCTGGACATAGAAGAAGACACTTGATGCAAACCGTGAACCCTGTGGCGAGGGAGCTTGCTCCCGGCGGGCTGCGCAGCAGCCCCAATACCTGAAAGCACAGTCTGTCAGGCACAGCGCATTCTCAGGTTTTACGACTGCTTTGCAGCCGAGCGGGAGCAAGCGCCCTCGCCACAAAACATAGCCGACCATGACCGAGTATTGAAGATGACCGACACCCCGCATTTCCCGCTCTCCGCCGTGGTCGGCGCCGACGACTTGAAACTTGCCCTGTACCTCACCGCCATCGACCCGAAAATCGGCGGCGTGCTGATCGAAGGTCCGCGCGGCATGGCTAAATCCACCCTGGCCCGCGGTCTCGCGGACCTGCTCGCCAGCGGTCAATTCGTCACCTTGCCGCTCGGTGCCACGGAAGAACGCCTGGTCGGCACCCTCGACCTCGACGCGGCCCTGAGCGAAGGTCGCGCACAGTTTTCTCCCGGCGTGTTGGCCAAGGCTGACGGCGGAGTGCTGTACGTCGATGAAGTCAATCTGCTGCCCGATCACCTTGTGGACCTGCTGCTTGACGTCGCCGCCAGCGGCACCAACCTGATCGAGCGCGATGGCATTTCCCATCGGCATTCAGCGAAGTTCGTGCTGATTGGCACGATGAACCCGGAAGAGGGTGAGCTGCGGCCGCAATTGCTCGACCGCTTTGGCTTGAACGTGGCGCTCGGTGGCCATACCGCACCGGCCCAACGGGGCCAGATCATCCGCCGGCGTCTGGATTTCGACAGCGATCCGCAACGGTTCTGCGCCGAATGGGAGAGCCAGCAGCAGTCGCTGCGTGAGCGTTGTGAGCGCGCGCGCCGCACGCTGGCGAGCATCCCCCTCGACGATGAAGCGCTGGCACAGATTACCGAGCGTTGTTTCGCCGCCGGTGTCGATGGCCTGCGCGCCGATCTGGTCTGGCTGCGCGCCGCCCGCGCCCATGCGGCGTGGCGGGGGGCGAGCGCCATTGCCGAAGACGATATCGACGCGGTGGCCGAATTTGCCTTGCGTCACCGTCGTCGCGAACAATCGCAGCCACCAGCGCCGCAGCAGGCCCAGCAACCCTCACCACAACATTCCAGCCCGAGTGAAGGCCAGGGCCAGTGGGGCGAAATGCCTGCCCAGGCGCTGCCGATCGGTGCCCGACGCGACGTGCCGAGCTGGCCAAAAAAGCCCTAGGCATTCGCCCTCGATCTGATGCGGGGGCGAATGCCAGACCCCGCGCCGGACCGCTGGCCAACGGCAAACAGGGCAAGCGTCAGGCTGCGCACAGCGGCTCGATCAACTGGCCCGGCACCTTGCTCAATGGCCGCCCTCGACAACGCCAGGATGTGCTGTTTCATGTGCGCACCCGTTCGCCCCACGAGTTGTGGCTGGTGATCGTCGACGCCTCGGCCTCGACATGCCGCCACCAGGCATTGAGCGATGCCAAGGGTTTGCTGGCACAACTGTTCGACGACGCTTACCGCCAGCGAGCGCGACTGGCGTTGTTGACGGCCAGCGGTCATGCACCCACGTGGCAAGTGCAGGGGTTAAAAGCTTCCAGCGGTTTACACGGTTGGCTCGATGGCCTCGGCGCGGGCGGTGGCACGCCGTTGCTGGCGGCGCTCGGCGAGGCGGGGCGATGGCTCGCGGCACGGCAAAAACGCTTTCCGGCGGAACAGCAGCGGTGGTTGCTGGTGACGGATGGGCGGTTGAAGGATTGGTCGGGGTTGCCGGCGCTAGAGTGCCCAGGGCTTCTGATCGACATTGAGCGCGGGCCGATTCGGTTGGGGCGGGCGCAGCAGTTGGCGGCAGAGTTGCAGGCAGATTATCGGCATATCGACGATTTGCTTTCAGGCTGAGTATTGTGTTGCCGCCACAGGGGATCGGTGAACACCGCAGATCTCTGTGGGAGCGAGCCTGCTCGCGATAGGGTCGCCTCGGTATCGGATAATCCCGACCAATGCGCAGCGCTGTCCTATGCTCTGAACGCCGCCATTCACAGGAGTGAAGCATGCGTGTTCTCGCTACAAACAGTCAGGACGATTTTCGCGTCAAGGCCTACGCCGGCACCAACGGCGTGCTGCTGGCCATGGACCTGGCCGAATCCCGTCGCACAGGCTTGCTGGGTTTTGCCATCGAAAAACAGCAGGGCAGCAAGCCCTGGTTGTTCCTGTTCAACAGCCTGACGTTTCCCGGCAAGACTCATACGTTCCCGCAGTTTCACGCCACCCCGAGCGACCTCGCGCCGTTGCAGAAATTTCGCTGGGCCGATTACGCGGTCAATCCGGGCATGACGATCCATTACCGGATTCACCTGGCGTACGGCAGCGCTGACGCACCGCAGCTGGGCGAGTTCCTGGAAGTGACCGTCACGTCCGACAATGGCCTGCCGCAGCATCAAAGTGTCATCTTCAACCGCGCGGTGGCCGCCAGTCAGGCGTTCCAGCGCAAGTTTCCCGACCTTGACGCACTGATCAGTGCCAACAAAAACCTGCCCATCGAGGCCTGGCCCGACGCCCCTCGGCAATGGCTGGAAAATGGTCTGCTCGGGCGCTTGCTGGGATTCATCGAGCGGGCGGTGGATGATCGGTGGGCGCTGGACATCGCCATTTACGAGTACGAGTTGCAGGTGATCGTCGATGCCGTCAACGCGGCGTTCGAGCGAGGCGTGCGGGTTCGTGTTCTGTATCACGCGCAACCCGACGATGACGACACCGCCATCAACGAAGCCAGCCTGGAAAAAATCCCGGCGGCCAACAAGCGCGGGCGAATCACCCACAACATCTTCCACAACAAATTCATGGTGCTGAGCCGGGTCGATGCAGCCGGGCAGCTTCAGCCCGAAGCGGTGCTCTGTGGCAGCACCAATTTCACACCCAATGGCGTTTATCGCCAGGCGAACGTGGTGCATGTGCTGGACGATGCCAGCGTCAGCGCCAGTTATCTGCGGACCTTCGAGCAGGTCTGGGCGACACCGGCCGACGTCGGCGCCACCCGGCAATGGATCACGCAACACAACCCGATGGGCCCACAGCAGCCGTTGTTCGCCGGCTTCTCCCCGCGCTCGGTCAAGGCGATTTGCGTGAGTTCGTCGAGATCATCACCGCCGCGAAAAAGGACGTGTTGTTCGTCACTGCGTTCGCGTTGCCCGACGACATCCTCAACGCCTTGCTCGGCCAGCCTCACGACGACATTTTGCGTTACGGCCTGCAAAACACCGCCAGCCGCATTACCGGTTTCCACGCCGACCGCAGCGCCGAGTTCGCCGCTACCGCGCTGCTCAACACCGGGCTGGAAGGCTGGCTTCGCGAGAACATGAAAGGCCAGAAGGGTAACCTGCTGGTGCACACCAAAGCCGTGGTCACCGACTTCACCAGCGACGCGCCGACGATCATCAGCGGCAGCCACAACCTCAGTGCTGCGGCCAGCAATGGCAGCGACGAAAACTACCTGATCGTTCGTGGCGATACCGACCTGGCTGATCGTTACGGTTTGGAGTTGCTGCGGTTCTACGAGCATTACCGCTTTCGCTATTTCGCCAGGAAGCTTGCGCTGAAGCAGGTCCATCCGCTGACGGCGGATGACAGCTGGACCCATGACTATTACGTCGCGGGGGATTTGCGGCAGCTCTCGCGACTGCGTTTCTCCGGCCGATAGGGTCGGCGCGATCTCCCAGCGTCAGCGAGACCAGGCAGTCCCTATCAACTCGATCACTTCATCCTTTGAACCCACCTTCGATTATTTGCCCATCGCCTGCCGGTACTGCCGCGTACGGCGGCTGATGTACAAGCGGTCGAGGATCAGCGCCCAGACCGCCGACACTGCAGGTCGCGGCGTGCGTCCGCGGCTCAATCGATGGAGCTGGAATTTCACCACTGCCATGCTCGCCAGCGCCGCTAACGGCTTGCGTTTCCAGCGGATCGGCGGCAGTTGCGGATGGCTGTCCTGGCCTTCGCGCCAGTGTTTGACCAACTGCGGTTCGAGGGCCAGCGCCGTGCCGATGCCGGCCATGGCGATGCCGCTGTCGAGCACCTGTTCGACGATTGCCAGGCGTCGAATGCCGCCCGTCACCATCACTGGCATGCGCGCCACGCTGGCCAGTTCGCCGGCCATCTCCAGAAAGTACGCTTCCCGCGCCAGGGTCCGGCCATCGCGCGCCTCGCCTTGCATGGCCGGGGCTTCGTAGCTGCCGCCCGACAACTCCAACAAATCGATCTGCAAATCGTTGAGCCACTGAATCACTTGTAGGGCGTCTTCGGCATCGAATCCGCCGCGCTGGAAGTCGGCGGAGTTGAGCTTCACCGCGACACAAAACTGCGGTGACACGGATTGGCGAACGGCGCGGACAACGTCCAGCAGCAGACGCGCGCGATTTTTCAGGGAGCCGCCCCAACAGTCAGTTCGACGGTTAGTCAGCGGCGACAGGAACTGACTGAGCAGGTAACCGTGTGCCGCATGAATCTGCACGCCGGTGAACCCGGCTTTTTCAGCAAGTGCAGCGCTGGTGGCGAAGCGTGTGATCACCTCGGCGATATCTTCTTCGGCCATCGGTTTGGGTTCGGCAAACATCCTGGAAAATGAACCAAGATCCAGTGCTACCGCCGAGGGCGCCCACGCTTGCTGGCCGAGGTTGGCCATGGTCTGGCGCCCCGGATGGTTGAGCTGCATCCAGAAGTGCGCACCACCGGAACGGCCAATCGTTGCCCATTGGCGAAAGCGTTCCATGTCGCGATCATCTTCCAGCACCACGCCACCGGGGCCGGTCATCGCACGACGATCGATCATCACGTTACCGGTCAGCAACAATCCGGCTTCGCCCCCGGCCCAGGCCTGATACAACCGAAACAGCGCATCGGACGGCGCCTGTCCGGTATCGGCAAGGTTCTCTTCCATTGCCGCTTTGGCAATGCGATTGCCGATGGTCTGGCCGTTGGGCAAATTCAACGCTTGGAAGGGCGACATGCTTGACTCCTCATCAGTGAAGAGCAGAGGCTAAGCTTAAAGTTAACTTTAATGTCAAGCAGGCAAATGAGGCTGAGATGAAGATTGGTGAATTGGCGCAGTTAAGCGGGTTCAACCCGTCGCGCATTCGGTTTTACGAAGCCCAGGGCCTGATCCAGAAAGTGGAACGCCGGGCGAACGGCTACCGGCATTATCCCGAGCAGGTCTTGCAAACGCTGTATCTCATCCAGTGCGCGCAGCAGGCCGGGTTCAGTCTGGAAGAGTTGAAACAGTTGATGCCGGACACCGCGACCGGGGAATTCAAGCACGACGAACTGATGGCGGGTCTCCAGCGCAAAGTCGAGCAGATTGAAGAAATGCAGCGGCACCTGGCGCAGAGCAAGGCAAAGCTGTTGGCGGTGATCGACGATATTCAGGCGAAACCCGACGGCATGGGTTGCGATGCCAATGCCGTACGGGTGCTGGCTTCATTCAAGCATTCGCGTTAATGGCGGCGGCCGATGGCGCGGGGATCGGATTGCGCATCAGCGTGCCCACCACCAGCGCTCCCAGCAATGCCAGTAAGCCGGCGATCAACAGCAAGAGACTGAAGCCGCCGACGAACGCCTGCCGGGCCAGCGGTTCGACGAGGCTGCGCGCGGTTTCCGGCAGCAGGCCCAGCGCCGCCGTCATGTCGCCGGCCACCACCCGCGAGGCGATGCCCTGGGTCTGGTCGAGCCATTGCGTCCCCTGTGCCGACAGACTGGCGCGCAGCAATTGCTCGGTATGACTGGACAGCAACGCTCCGTACACGCCGATAGCCAGCACGATTGAGCTGAAGCGCATGGTGGTGCTCATGCCCGACGCCATGCCGGTGCGCTCCCGCGGCACGCAGGCCATGATGTTTTTCTGTGTATCGCCATTGAGCAGCCCGGCACCGGCGCCCGTCACGGCAATGGCCAGGGCGAAGGGCAGGTATCCGCCGCTGCTGACCGCCCAGGCGCTCAGCAGGTTGCCACTGCCGACCAGGGTCAGACCGGTGGCCATCAACGTCGCCGGGGCAAAACGGCTGGCCAGGCGCACGCCGATACGCGGGCAAACCAGCATGGTCAGTGCAAACGGCAACATCCCCAGCCCTGAAGCGATGGCCGAGAAACCCAGGCCGTTCTGCAGATAAAACGGCAGCAACGTCATCATCACCTGGGCGCAGCCGGCATAGGCAAACATGCCCAGCAGCGCACCGATGAAGCGTGGGTGCTTGAACAATTGCAGGTCAACCAT
The DNA here is from genome assembly GCF_048079215.1 of Pseudomonas sp. NFX71. Lineage (NCBI taxonomy): Bacteria > Pseudomonadati > Pseudomonadota > Gammaproteobacteria > Pseudomonadales > Pseudomonadaceae > Pseudomonas > Pseudomonas sp. NFX71. Next base: position 4,861,965 of record NZ_CP182230.1, read on the forward strand.
CGGCCGCTGCTGCATCCGCTCGATCACGACAAACAATCCCAACAACAGCGCGCCGCCGATCATTCGGGTGTAGGTGGTCGGGTTGTTCCAACCGATCCGGTTGGCCTCGATCAGGCCCCAGATCAGGCACAGCAGACTGGCACTGAACGCCAGGCTACCCCAGGGATCGAGGCGTGCGGATTGGGGATCGCGAGATTCCGGCACCGCTCGCCAGACCATCAGCATCAGGAACAGGCCCACTGGCAAATTGAGGTAGAAAATCCAGCGCCAGCCGATGTATTCGGTAATCAGCCCGCCAATGGTCGGCGCAGCGGTCATTGCCACGCCCATGCACGCGCCCCAGAACGCCCAGGCTTTCGCCCGCTCAACCTCATCGTGAAAGGTGTGGCCGATGGAGGCGAGCGCCGAGGTCAGCAACAATGCCGCACCGACGCCTTTGACCGCCCGGGCGATGTCGAGGAACAACGCCGTGGGTGCCGCGCCGCAACCGATGGACGCGAGAATGAACAAGCCCAGGCCACAGAGCAGGGTTTTCTGCCGACCGAAGCGGTCGGCGATGCTGCCTGCCGGTAACAGCAGGGCTGCGAAAGCGAGCATGTAGGCGCTGACCACCCATTCGATGTCGGCAAAGTTCGCACCCAGGTCCCGGGCAATGGTGGGCAGGGTGACGGCGACGATGTTGGTGTCGAGGACGATCAGCGAGCAGACGCCGGAAGCCGTCAACAACGTCAGACGCGGACTGACGCGGCTCATGATGTGATTGCCTTTTGAGCAAGGCAATTGATCGCGGAAGCGCTAAGGGGTTTGACGTACATGGCATGGGCTCTCTACTGTGATTGCACTACGAGCTTATCGCGACCGTTTGCTGTCATTGTTAGCCGGAAAACGGGACTTCATTACCTTTGAGCTAATGCACCGATGGATATACGGCATTTCCGCTATTTTCTGGCCGTTGCCCGGCAAGGCAACTTCACGCGCGCCGCCGAGCAGCTCGGTATCGCACCGCCGACCCTGACTCGGCAGATCCAGGACATGGAGAACGAACTCGGCACGCGCCTGTTCGTGCGCCAGACACGGGAAGTCAGCCTGACCGAAGCCGGCGCTGCGCTGGTGATCGAAGCTGAAGCGACGGTGCGGCAATTCGAATACGCCCAGCAAAATGCCCAGCGCGCCGGACGCGGGGATATAGGCCATATCGAACTGGGTTACGTGGCCTCGGCGGTGTACTCGGGATTGCTGCAAAAGCAGGTGCAGGCTTTCAGTCGCGAGTGTCCGGACGTCAGCCTGAATGTGCGCGAAAGCCCCATGGTGTCGTTGCCGACGATGGTGCTCGAAGGGCGATTCGACATCGGTTATGTCCGCTCACCCATGACCTTGCCCGAGGGCCTGGACGCCATCCGTCTCGACGCGGAAGGCTTTGTGCTGGCGCTGTCGAGCGAATCCTGGTTGTGCCGTTTGACCGAGATCGGCCCGGAGCATCTGCAGGCCGAGACGTTCATCCTGCCGGAACAGATCAGCGGCACCTTGCAAGTCGCTGCCGAGGGCGGGTTTGCACCGAAACTGGGCGCGCAACCCGGCGGGCTGGTGGCAGTGCTGGCGCTGGTGTCGCTGGGGCAGGGCGTGGCGGTGGTGCCGGAGTCGGTGGTCGGGCATGTCGGTTTGCCTGGCGTGCTGTACCGGTCGATCAAAGGGTGTGAGGCGAGCTCGTGGTTGTCGTTGATTCATCGACGGTTCGAGAAATCAGCGGCGGTGGTGCGGTACATCGAGCGGGTGAAAAACCGCTGAAAGCAACAGCTTCGCGAGCAATCTGTCGGACATTGGAAATCCAGAGGTGTACAGATTTTGTAATGATTTCCGGCTGTAGGAAAAGTCGCTTTCACATGTACGCTCGAATGCCTTTTTCCTTTCAGGATTTGCATGAACACCCTTTTGGAGCCTCCCGGTTATCCTTCTTCTTCGCGCCACCGTGCGCGTTTGACACGCGTGAAACACCCGGTCTTTCGATTTCAGAACACCCTTGCCATTGCAACTCCACGGCCTCTGCGCCGCGCTTTGCCGTGTCCGGCATTCTGAATTCACTGAAGAGATCGAGACGTTTTTATGGAATGGATAGCTGATCCCACCGCGTGGCTGGGCCTGCTGACGTTGATCGTGCTGGAGCTGGTGCTCGGCATCGACAACCTGGTGTTTATCGCGATCCTCGCGGACAAACTGCCCCCCGAGCAACGCGACCGTGCGCGAATCATCGGTTTGTCACTGGCGCTGCTGATGCGCCTGGGCCTGCTGGCAAGTATTTCCTGGCTGGTGACCCTGACCCAGCCGCTGTTCGAAGTGTTCGACAAGAGCTTCTCCGGTCGTGACCTGATCATGTTGTTCGGTGGTGTGTTCCTGTTGTTCAAAGCGACCATGGAATTGCACGAGCGACTCGAAGGTCATGTTGGCGAACGCTCATCCAGTACGGCTTACGCGCAGTTCTGGCCGATCGTCGCGCAGATCGTGGTGCTCGACGCGGTGTTCTCCCTCGACGCGGTGATTACCGCGGTGGGCATGGTCGATGAACTGGCGGTAATGATGATCGCGGTGATCATCTCCATTGGCCTCATGATCGTCGCCAGCAAGCCGCTGACGCGTTTCGTCAACGCACACCCGACGGTCATCATGCTGTGTCTGGGCTTCCTGATGATGATCGGTTTCGCGCTGACCGCTGAAGGCCTGGGCTTCCACATTCCGAAGGGCTACTTGTACGCGGCCATTGGTTTCTCGATCCTGATCGAAATTTTCAACCAGATCGCCCGGGCCCGGCGCAAGAAGTCCATGCAGGGCCTGCGACCCATGCGTGAGCGTACGGCCCACGCCGTGCTGCGTTTGTTGGGCGGTCGCAAGTTGGCGGCGGAAGAGGTGGGCGAGGAGATCTCCGATCTGCTGGACAACGGCGAAGCACCGAGCGAGGAGCTGTTCGATCGCCGCGAGCGCGTGATGATCAGCGGTGTCTTGCAACTGGCCGAGCGTCCGATCCGCACGCTGATGACCGTGCGCGCCGATGTCGATCACATCGACCTGTCCGATGACGCGGAAGCCATCCGTGCGCGGCTGATGCATTCGTCCTACTCGCGCCTGCCGCTGATTCGCGATGGTGCGGTGGATGAGCCGCTGGGCTTCGTGCACAAGAAGGAATTGCTCAAGGAATACCTGTCCGGCAACGAGCCAAACCTCGAGCACCTGGCGCGCAAGACCCTCAATTTGCTTGACAGCTATTCGATCCTCAACGCTCTGGAACAGATGCGCAAAGCCTCGACTCACATTGCCTTTGTGGTCAATGAATTCGGTGACTTCGTCGGCGTGCTGACCATGACCGACATTCTCGAATCGATTGCCGGTGAGTTGCCCGATGCCAGCGAAATCGAAGGTCCGGATGTGGTCGAGGAGAAAGGCGGATTCGTGGTCAGCGGCGCGCTGAACCTGGCGCGGGTGCGTCAGCGGACCGGGTTTGCTGCCGAACCTACCGACGACTATCAGACCCTCGCCGGACTGGTGGTGAGTCTGTTGGATCGGCTGCCGATGATTGGCGACAGCCATGAGTGGGAAGGCTGGCATTTGACAGTGGTGGCGGTTGAAGAGCGGCGGGTGACACGGGTTCGGCTGTTGCGGATCGGCCAGTAGTTTTTCTTTGGGTTTAAGGGCCTCATCGTCGGAACGCCGCCCGGAACAGACTCGCTCCCACAGGTATTGTATTACCCCTGTGGGAGGGGGCTTGGTCCGGGCGGCGTTCTGACGATGACAGTCTGATACCCGACCTGAAGTTCGCGGATATACAGATTCTGACAAAGCCTGCTCAATGAGCTTTGCTTTATTTTGATTCGCTGAACGTCAACTGTGGTGCAAATACCCGTCTTCTGTAGCCAACGGTAGCGCTACGCCATCGTCTCGATTCGTAACGCATTTTCCCCGAAAAATCCCATCCCACTGATTCAAAACACTTTTCAATCTCCCCTACATTCCTGTCACAACCTGTGGCACACTTTCTGCTGTCTATTCCGTTGTTACATACCTAGTTCCGGTATAGCGGAATAAACATCATCCTGGAGTGCTTGCCATGCATCGCCGACCTTCCTTGTTTAAAGCGTGTGTTTTTCTCTTTGCGGCTTCGGCTGCTGCCGTGGGCGTTGCCCAGGCGGCGGACAGCAAGCTCGACAGTGTGCTGGCCCGCGGGAAACTGATCGTGGGTACGGGCAGTACCAACGCGCCGTGGCATTTCCAGGGAGCGGATGGCAAGTTGCAGGGTTTTGATATCGATATCGGGCGGATGGTCGCCAAAGGGTTGTTCAACGACCCGAGCAAGGTCGAGTTTGTGGTGCAGTCATCCGATGCGCGGATTCCCAACCTGTTGACCGACAAGGTCGACATGAGCTGCCAGTTCATCACCGTGACCGCCAGCCGTGCGCAACAGGTCGCCTTCACGTTGCCGTACTACCGCGAAGGTGTCGGCCTGCTGTTGCCGGCGAACAGCAAGTACAAGGAAATCGAAGACCTCAAGGCGGCCAATGACAGCGTGACCGTAGCAGTGCTGCAGAACGTGTACGCCGAAGAGCTGGTGCATCAGGCGCTGCCCAAAGCCAAGGTCGATCAGTACGACAGCGTGGACCTGATGTATCAGGCGGTGAACTCCGGCCGTGCCGACGCCGCCGCCACCGATCAGTCGTCGGTGAAATACCTGATGGTGCAGAACCCCGGCCGCTATCGCAGCCCGTCCTACGCCTGGAGCCCGCAAACCTACGCCTGTGCCGTAAAGCGTGGCGATCAGGACTGGCTGAACTTCGTCAACACCACCCTGCATGAAGCCATGACCGGCGTTGAGTTCCCGACTTACGCGGCGTCCTTCAAACAGTGGTTCGGTGTCGATCTGCCTACTCCAGCCATCGGTTTCCCTGTCGAATTCAAATGATCCCGTGAGAGCGGGGCGGTGATGAATCGCCCCGTTCAAGGTACTGCTGACCATGAACTATCAGTTGAACTTTGCCGCCGTGTGGCGCGATTTCGACACCTTGCTGGCGGGGCTCGGTCTGGGCCTTGAGCTGGCGCTGGTGTCGATCGCCATCGGCTGCGTGATCGGCCTGCTGATGGCGTTTGCCTTGCTGTCAAAGCATCGCGCGTTGCGGGTGCTGGCATCGGTGTATGTGACGGTGATCCGCAATACGCCGATTCTGGTGTTGATTCTGTTGATTTACTTCGCCTTGCCGAGTCTCGGCATTCGTCTGGACAAGATCCCGTCGTTCATCATCACCCTGTCGCTGTACGCCGGGGCTTACCTGACCGAAGTGTTCCGTGGCGGCTTGTTGAGCATTCCCAAGGGGCAGCGCGAAGCCGGGTTGGCGATCGGTCTGGGCGAGTGGCAGGTCAAGGCCTACGTCACCGTCCCGGTGATGCTGCGCAATGTGTTGCCGGCGCTGTCGAACAACTTCATTTCGCTGTTCAAGGACACCTCGCTGGCGGCGGCGATTGCCGTGCCGGAGCTGACCTATTACGCGCGCAAGATCAATGTCGAGAGCTACCGGGTGATTGAAACCTGGATGGTCACTACAGCGCTCTATGTTGCGGCCTGTTACCTCATTGCCATGATGCTGCGTTACCTCGAGCAGCGTCTGGCGATCCGCCGATAGGAGGCCCCATGTACGAATCACCCAGTTGGTTGCATGAATTGTGGGTTGCCCGCGAAGTGTTGTGGCAAGGCTTTCTCACCAGTGTGCAGGTGTCGGCCCTGGCGATTTTGCTGGGCACGATGGTCGGCATTGTCACGGGGCTGGTGCTGACCTACGGCAAGTTCTGGATGCGCGCACCGTTCCGTTTCTACGTGGACATCATTCGCGGCACGCCGGTGTTTGTGCTGGTGCTGGCCTGCTTCTACATGGCGCCGGCGCTGGGCTGGCAGATCAGCGCGTTTCAGGCCGGTGCCTTGGGGTTGACGCTGTTCTGCGGTTCCCACGTCGCCGAGATTGTGCGCGGTGCGCTGCAAGCGTTGCCGAGCGGACAGATGGAAGCGAGCAAGGCGATTGGCCTGACGTTTTTCCAATCCCTCGGCTATGTGCTGTTGCCCCAGGCGTTGCGGCAGATCCTGCCGACCTGGGTCAACTCGTCCACCGAGATCGTCAAGGCCTCGACGCTGTTGTCGGTGATCGGCGTCGCCGAGTTGCTGCTCAGCACCCAGCAGATCATCGCCCGGACGTTCATGACCCTAGAGTTTTACCTGTTCGCCGGATTTCTGTTTTTCGTCATCAACTACGCCATCGAATTACTCGGCCGGCACATTGAAAAGCGGGTGGCCTTGCCATGACTCAACCTCAAGTTTCGAACGCTCAAAACGGGCAGCCCCTGCTGGATATTCGCGGGCTGCACAAAAAGTATGGCCAGCTGGAAGTGCTCAAGGGCGTAGACCTGACCCTGCAGCGCGGCAACGTGGTCACGCTGATCGGTTCCAGCGGTTCGGGCAAGACCACGCTGCTGCGCTGCGTGAACATGCTCGAAGAGTTTCAGGGTGGGCAGATCGTGCTCGATGGCGAGTCCATCGGTTATGACGAGGTCAACGGCAAGCGCGTACGGCACCCGGAAAAAGTCATTGCCCGGCATCGCGCCATGACCGGCATGGCGTTCCAGCAATTCAATCTGTTCCCGCACCTGACAGCCTTGCAGAACGTCACCCTCGGTCTGCTCAAGGTCAAGAAACTGCACAAGGACGAGGCCGTGGCCCTGGCGGAAAAGTGGCTGGAGCGGGTCGGCCTGCTGGAGCGACGTGATCATTATCCCGGTCAGTTGTCTGGCGGTCAGCAACAGCGTGTGGCGATTGCCCGGGCGATCGCGATGAACCCGAGCCTGATGCTGTTCGACGAAGTCACCTCGGCCCTCGACCCGGAGCTGGTGGGCGAAGTGTTGAGCGTGATCAAGGGGCTCGCCGAAGACGGCATGACCATGCTGTTGGTAACCCACGAAATGCGTTTCGCCTTCGAGGTCTCGGACAAGATCGTTTTCATGAATCAGGGGCGGATCGAAGAGCAGGGGCCACCCAAGGAGCTGTTCGAACGCCCGCAATCGCCGCGTCTTGCCGAGTTTCTGAAAAACACTCGGTTCTAAACCCCTTTCAATCAGGAGAAACACACATGAGCATTACTCGTTACGGCACCGGCAGCACCGCCGCTGGCGGCCAGCCTCGCCCTTTCGCCCGTGCCGTTGAAGCCGATGGTTGGCTGCACGTGTCCGGGCAAGTGCCGGCGCTGGATGGCGAGATCATTGTGGGCGGCATCGTCGAGCAGACTCACCAGACCATGAAGAACCTGATCGCGATTCTGGAAGAGGCCGGTTATGGCCTGGAAGATGTGGTGCGTGCGGGCGTGTGGCTGGAGGATCCGCGGGATTTCACCAGTTTCAACAAGGTCTTCTCCGAGTACTTCAAACCCGAACACGCTCCGGCCCGTGCCTGTGTGCAGGCGAACATGATGGTGGATTGCAAAGTCGAGATCGACTGCATCGCGTACAAGAAAAAGGCCTGATTCTCGATGGCTCTTGTAGGAGCTGCCGAAGGCTGCGATCTTTTGCCGTTTTCTGGACATGCTGCAAGGGCAAGATCAAAAGATCGCAGCCTGCGACAGCTCCTACAGGTCGAATTTGTATGGGAACCACTGAAATGACCGAAGACACCATCAAGCGCCGGGCTCGCGGTCTGGACCGGGCGTTCGATATCCTCGATTTCCTCAAGGAAATCGGCCAGCCCCTGCGCCCGAATGAAATCGCCAGCGGCATCGGCAGCCCGAAATCCACGGTCTACGAACTGGTGGCCTCGCTGCTGGAACGGCGGATTCTCGAGCCTGTGGGCAAGGACGGTCACGTCTACCTCGGCCGTCAGCTGTATTTTCTCGGCCAGGCGCATTTGCGCCACTTCGACCTGACCCGCGAGGCCGACCACGCCTTGCAGGAGATCGTCAGCCAGACCCATGAAACCGCGCAGATGTGCCTGCTCAACGGGCGCAAGTACACGGTGGCATTGATGAAAGAGGGCGAGCGGCATTTCCGCATTTCCTCGGACATCGGCGAGAACGCCCCAATTCCATGGACCGCATCCGGACGCCTGTTGCTGGCGCACCTGAGTGACGAGGAAATCATCGACCTGATCGATCACGACGACTTCATCCTGCCAAACGGCGAGCGCCTGCCGCTGGAGCAGTTTCTAGGTGAAATCCGTCAGGCCGGTATCGACGGGTTTTTCTCGTTCGACAGCGTCGCCGACACCTTTACCCATTGCTTCGCCGCCCCGGTCAAAGACCCGAACGGCGTGGCCATTGCTACCTTGTGCATCGTCGCCCCGCGGGCCGATGCCAAGACACATTACAACGACTATCGCCGGGTGTTGATCGACAACGCCAACCGCCTGGCCCGTCGCATTAACGAATAACAGCGGCTGCCTGCGGCCGCGAATGTGAGGAGTTCGACCATGTCTACTGCCCAAAATACTGCCGCCGTGGAAAAGGGTTTCGCCCAGACCGGTGCCCACCTGGTGCGCGACGTCAGCCTGCCAGCGCTGGTGCTGCATCGCGAGGCGCTGGAACACAACATTCGCTGGATGCAGGCGTTCGTCAGCAATAGCGGCGCCGAACTCGCGCCCCACGGCAAGACCAGCATGACCCCGGCACTGTTTCGCCGCCAACTGGACGCCGGCGCCTGGGGCATCACCCTGGCCAGCGCCACGCAAACCCGTGCGGCGTATGCCCATGGCGTCCGTCGGGTGCTGATGGCGAACCAACTGGTCGGTACGCCGAACATGGCGCTGATCGCTGATTTGCTGGCGGACCCGACGTTCGATTTCCATTGCATGGTCGATCACCCGGACAACGTCGCGGACCTCGGCGCGTATTTCGCTTCGCGCGGCGTACGCCTCAACGTGATGATCGAGTACGGCGTGGTCGGCGGTCGTTGTGGCTGCCGTACGGAAGAGGAAGTGCTCGCGCTGGCCAAAGCCATCAACGCCCAACCGGCATTGGCGTTGACCGGCATTGAAGGCTATGAAGGCGTGATCCATGGTGATCATGCCGTCACCGGCATCCGTGAGTTTGCGGCGTCGTTGGTGCGTCTGGCGGTGCAGTTGCAGGACAGTGGCGCGTTCGCCATTGCCAAGCCGATCATCACCGCGTCGGGTTCAGCCTGGTACGACCTGATTGCCGAATCCTTCGAAGCGCAAAACGCCGCCGGCCGTTTCCTCAGCGTATTGCGCCCCGGCAGCTACGTGGCGCACGACCATGGCATCTATAAAGAAGCGCAATGCTGCGTGCTCGACCGCCGCAGCGATTTGCACGAAGGCCTGCGTCCGGCGCTGGAAGTCTGGGCTCACGTGCAGTCGTTGCCGGAGCCGGGTTTTGCGGTGATCGCTCTGGGCAAGCGCGATGTGGCCTACGACGCCGGTCTGCCGGTGCCGTTGCTGCGTTACAAGGCCGGTGCGGTGCCGGCGAAGGGCGACGATGTCAGCGCCTGCAAGGTGACGGCGGTAATGGACCAGCATGCGTTCATGACGGTGGCACCAGGTGTTGAGTTGCGGGTGGGCGATATCATTTCGTTCGGGACTTCGCACCCGTGCCTGACGTTCGACAAGTGGCGGACCGGGTGTCTGGTGGATGAGCAGTTGAATGTCATCGAAACCATGGAAACCTGTTTCTAAGGTTCGGAACCGAGGAGCGGCTATCGCGAGCAGGCTCGTTCCCATAATGGAATGCGTTCCCCCTGTGGAGCGAGCCTGCTCGCGATAGGGCCATCCCAGACAACATAGAAACACCAGAGATTCGAAAACATGAACACCATCAACACCCTCGGCCCCAACGCCCCGCGTATCGCCCTGATCGGCGAATGCATGATCGAGCTGCAGCAACGTGCCGACGGCAGTCTGCAACAGAGCTTCGGCGGCGATACCTTGAACACCGCGGTCTACCTGTCCCGCGAACTGGGCGATGGCGGTGCGGTGGATTACGTCACTGCCCTGGGCGATGACAGTTTCAGCGACGCCATGTGCCAGAGCTGGGCCGACGAAAACATCGGTCTGGGCAGAGTCCAGCGCTTGCCCGGCCGCTTGCCCGGGCTGTATTGCATCCAGACCGACGCCGCCGGCGAGCGCCGTTTTCTCTATTGGCGCAACGAAGCCGCGGTCCGTGACTGCTTCACCACCCCGGCGGCGGCCCCCATTCTCGCGGCGTTGCCGGACTACGACGTGCTGTATTTCAGCGGCATCACCCTGGCGGTGCTTGGCGTGCAAGGTCGGGCGAAACTGCTGGAAACCCTGATCGAAGCCCGGCAGCGCGATGCGCGCATTGTGTTCGACAACAATTACCGGCCACGTTTGTGGGCGTCGATCGAGGAGGCTCGGGCGGCTTATCGCAGCGTGTTGCCGTATGTCGACCTCGCGTTGCTGACGGTGGATGACGAGCAGGCGCTGTTCCATTTTTCCAGTTGCGAGGCGGTGTTTGCCGCTTACGCGCAAATGGGCACGCCGGAAGTGGTGCTCAAGCGCGGCGCCGAGGCGTGTCTGATTCGTTGTGACGGCGAGTCGTTCGAGGTGCCGGCGCAAAAGGTTGAACGCGTGGTCGATACCACGGCGGCGGGGGATTCGTTCAGTGCGGCGTACCTTGCCAGTCGGCTCAAGGGCGGCAGCCCGGTAGAAGCCGCCGAGGCCGGGCATCGGTTGGCGAGTCGAGTGATTCAGGTGCCGGGGGCGTTGATCCCCAAAAACTGACACGAATGATGTGTGGCGAGGGAGCTTGCTCTCGTTGGGCTGCGAAGCAGCCCCAATACCTGAAAGCACATACTGTCAGGCACACCGCATTCTCAGGTTTTACGACTGCTTCGCAGCCGCGCGGGAGCAAGCTCCCTCGCCATAGGAGGTCTCGGCCAACCGATCAATCCCGGTAAAACACCTGCACCAGGTGATACCCGAACTTGCTCTTGATCGGTCCGTGCACCACCCGCAGCGGTTTCTTGAAGATCACTGCGTCAATCACACCCACCATCTGCCCCGGCCGCACTTCACCCAGATCACCGCCGCGCTTGCCGGACGGGCAGGTGGAGTATTTCTTGGCCAGCACATCGAAGGCTTCGCCCTTGGCGATGCGTTGTTTGAGCTGCTCGGCTTCTTCCGAGGTTTTCACCAGAATATGGCGGGCTTGAGCTTTCATTGGGGCAGATACCTTGCAACGGTGGTGGCTATGCGGGTGCTAGCGTGGGGCGCGCGATTATGCCTTAACTCGCTGAAAAGATCGCAGCCAGCGGCAGCTCCTACGGTTGGCCGATCATCGTGCGAATCTTGTTGGCCAGCAGATCAATGGAAAACGGTTTGGCCACCATGTCCATGCCTTCCTCGAGGAAACCCTGGCGTTCGGCGGCTTTCTCCGCGTAGCCGGTCATGAACAGCACCTTGAGTTCCGGCCGGTGCTGGCGCGCGATTTCTGCCAGTTGCCGACCGTTCATGCCCGGCAGCCCGACATCGGTCACGAGTAGATCCACGCGCACGTCGGACTCCAGCAAGGGCAGGGCAGACTTCGCGTCTTCGGCTTCATGGGCGTGATAACCCAGCTCATTCAGCAAGTCGAGGACCAGCATGCGCACGGCCGGATCATCCTCCACCAACATCACGGTTTCACCGGCAATCGCTGCTGGCGCCTCGCCGCTGAAGGGCATTAGCGTGTTCTCCGGTTCCGGGAAATACAGCCGCGGCAGGTAAAGGCGTACGCAGGTGCCCTGGCCTGGAACGCTGTGGAGTTTGACGTGGCCGCCAGACTGCTGGGCAAAACCATAAATCATTGACAAACCAAGCCCTGTGCCCTGGCCGATGGGTTTGGTGGTGAAGAAAGGATCGAACGCCTTGGCCAGCACCGACGGGGTCATGCCGGTGCCGTTGTCGCTGACGGCAATCATCACGTAATCCCCGGGCTTGACTGTTTCCAGGGTGGTGATATCGCTGCTGTCGAGGTAAACATTGGCCGTTTCAATCAGCAACTCGCCGCCATCGGGCATGGCGTCGCGGGCGTTGATCACCAGGTTGAGCAACGCGTTTTCCAGTTGGCTGACGTCAGTGCTGACCGGCCAGGCTTCATCGGCCAGTCGCAGCTTCAGCGCGATGTGATCGCCTTTGGTGCGGCTGAGCAGGTCCTCCAGGGAATGAATCAGCGCGTTGGCATTCAGCGTCTTGCGATCCAGCGACTGGCGTCTGGAGAATGCCAGCAGGCGATGGGTAAGGGCGGCCGCGCGGTTGGCTGACGACACGGCCGCCTCGGTGAAACGGCCGATCTCGGCGGCGCGACCGTCAGCGATGTAGCGCTGCATCAGGTCGAGGCTGCCGATAATCCCGGTGAGCATGTTGTTGAAGTCATGGGCAATGCCGCCAGTGAGCTGACCGACCGCTTCCATTTTCTGAGCATGGCGCAAGGCGTCTTCAGCACGTTCGCGCTCGAACATCTCGTTTTGCAGGCGCTGGTTCGCTTCGGCCAATTGCTGGGTGCGGGCGGCAACGCGTTCTTCAAGGGTTTCGTTGAGATTGCGCAAGGCTTCTTCGGTCTGTTTGCGTTCGGTTTCATCGATCACGAAAATGTAGAAACCGTTCACCGCGCCATCCGGCCCGTGGCGGGGCAGGTAGTTCATCAAGGCCTGACGGGTGCTGCCATCACGATGCGGCGTGCTGATGCTGAAGCAACAGGTTCTGCCTGCCAGTGCTTCGGCGATGTATTCGGCGCGCAAGGCGTAGGCTTCGTCACCCAGCACCTCACGAATGGTCCGACCGTAGAGTTCCTGGGGCGTCAGGCCGTACCAATCCAGATACGCGGCGTTGTTCAGGCGAAAGCGTTCCTCGCTGTCGACGTAACTGATCAGGATCGGTATGGCGTGGATGATCAGTTGCAGCTCGGTCTGGCTCTGGCGCAATGCCTGTTCGGTGTGTTTGCGTTCGGTCAGGTCCAGGGCGGCGCCGAGGAAACGGATGGGCCGGCCATGGTGATCCTTGTAGCAGCGGCCTCGGGCAAACACCCAGCGCAGCTGACCGTCGGGTTGCAGCAGGCGATACTCCTCGGCGTATTCGGTGCCGTGGGTGATGCAATGCTTGATGCTGCGGGTGACCATCGCACGGTCTTCCGGATGCACTGCTCCCAGGTAGTCGCTGATTGGCAATTGGCTGGCGAGTAGCGGATCGATACCGTGCAACTGGGCAAAGTGGGCATCGGCAATGAAGCGGTCTTCGCTGATGTCCCAGTCCCAGGTGCCGACGGCGTCGGTGGCGGCCAGCGCCAATTGCAAGCGTTCCTCGGTTTCGCGCTGAGCCTTCAGGCTGGCGGCCGAGCGTTGTTCAAGTTCGAGGGCAATGCGTCGGCGTTCGTTGGTTTCGATGGCGGTGACCAGAATCCCGGCGACCTCGGCGCTTTCATCGCGGATCGGACTGTAGGTCAAATCCAGCCAGAAGTCGGACTCGTCATTGTCACGTTGCAGGGTGAAGCGCTGTTCGCTGTAGGTTCGCACCTGTCCCTGTAGGACGGCACTGTAAATCGGGTCGGTAAAGTCTTTGAGTTCTGGCCAGATCTGGTGTGTCGGTTGTCCGAAAGCGTGCGGATGCTTGCTGCCGGCCAACAGGGCGAAGCCGTCGTTGTAGATCTGCGTGAGTTCCGGCCCCCACAGCAACAGCATCGGCATCGGTGAGTGAATCACGATGTCCACCGCCGTACGCAGGCTCTGCGGCCAGGCACTGGCGCTGCCGAGCGGGGTGCGCGACCAGTCCAGTCTGGCAATCAGGGCCTGGGCATCGCTGCCGGTGGGTGTTGCGTTCATCAAAGTGTTCCTGCACGTCAGTCAGTTTGGCGGCGTACTATCCTAGAGCGTTAGTCGCGGTATGACCCGTTTTTGGGGTCATTTCTGTTCATTCAATGCTTCGCGGGTGTTTTTTGCCATGGAAATCGATGGGCTTTTGAAGATTCTGGCCAGCCAGGAGGGTTCCGATCTGTACCTGTCCACCGGCGCGCCACCCTGCGCACGGTTTGATGGTGTGCTTAAACCCGTGACCGACCAGCCATTCAAACCGGGGGAAATCACGGCGATTGCCATGTCCATCATGGACGCCGAGCAGCGGCTGGAGTTCGATCGGGAACTGGAGATGAACCTGGCGATCTCTTTGCCGGGTGTCGGGCGTTTTCGGGTCAACATTTTCAAGCAGCGCAACGATATGTCGATTGTGGTGCGTAATGTCAAACTCGACATTCCACGTTTCGAAGACCTCCGGTTGCCAGCGGTCCTGCTGGAAACGGTCATGCTCAAACAGGGGCTGATGCTGTTCGTCGGCGCCACCGACTCAGGCAAGTCTACCTCACTGGCGGCGTTGATCGATTATCGCAACCGCCACAGCAGCGGCCATATCATCACCATCGAAGACCCGGTCGAATACATTCATCGGCACAAGAAGTCGATCATCAATCAGCGCGAGGTCGGCGTGGATACCCGCAGTTTTCATGCGGCGTTGAAGAATACCCTGCGCCAGGCACCGGATGTGGTGCTGATCGGCGAGATCCGCGACCGCGAAACCATGGAGCATGCGTTGGCGTTTGCCGACACCGGGCACCTGGTGATTTCCACCTTGCATGCCCACAACGCCCATCAGGCGCTGGACCGTATCATCAACTTCTTCCCGGAGGAGCGGCGGACGCAACTGCTGCATGACCTGGGCAACAATCTCAAAGCGTTCGTTTCCCAACGGCTTGTGCGTACCCGTGATGGGCAACGGAGGGCGGCGGTGGAAGTGATGCTCGGTTCGCCGACCATTGGTGACTTGATCCGCCGTAACGAATTCGATGAGCTCAAGGGGATCATGGAGAAGTCCGTCGAGCAGGGCATGCAAACGTTCGATAGCGCGCTGTTCGCGTTGGTTGAAGAGGGTGCGATCGATGAGGAGGAGGCGCTGAAGCACGCGGACTCGGTGAACAATTTGCGCCTGCGACTGAAGCTGCATGCGGAAACATCACCGGGCCCCCATGCACCACCCGGCGAATGGGGACTGATGGACTGACACCGGCGGCTCCCGCCAGAGACGTTGTTCAGTCCTTGAGCTCGGGGCGGTCGCGGAACTGTTCCAGGGCCTCTGGATTGGCCAGCGCATCGGTGTTTTTCACCGGCTGGCCATGCACCACATTCCGCACCGCCAGCTCGACCACTTTGCCGCTGATGGTGCGTGGAATGTCCGTTACCGCGACGATTTTCGCCGGCACATGCCGTGGCGTGGTGTTGGCGCGAATGACCTGGCGAATCTGCTGTTGCAGGGGCTCGTCGAGTTCGACGCCATCGCGCAAACGCACGAACAGCACCACCCGCACGTCATCCTGCCACTGCTGGCCGATGGCCACGCTGTCGATCACCTGCGGGACTTTCTCTACCTGACGGTAGATTTCCGCTGTGCCGATGCGCACGCCGCCGGGGTTGAGTACGGCGTCCGAGCGGCCGTGAATCATCATTGCGCCGTGAGTCAATTGTTCGGCGTAATCGCCCTGGGCCCAGACGCCCGGAAACTGGCTGAAGTAGGACGCGCGGAGCTTTTCGCCGGTCGGGTCGTTCCACAGGCCGATGGGCATCGCCGGAAAGTGCCGGGTGCAGACCAGCTCACCTTTTTCACCCATTACGGGAGCGCCGGCGTCATTCCAGACCTCGACGGCCATGCCGAGGCTCTTGCCCTGGATTTCACCGCGACGCACCGGCAGCCACGGATTGCCGTTCACGAAGCACGAAACGATGTCGGTGCCGCCGGACATCGACGCCAGGCACAGGTCAGCCTTGAAGTCGCGGTAAACATAGTCGTAACTCTGCGGCGATAGCGCAGAGCCGGTGCACAGCAGGGTTTTCAGGCTACCAAGATCATGGCTTTGCCGAGGCTTCACCCCCGTGCTTTCCAGTGTCGCGAGGTATTTGGGGCTGGTGCCGAACACGCTGATTCGCTCGTCGTCGATCAGGTCGATCAAACGCTCGGGGCCGGGATGAAACGGTGAGCCGTCGTACAGCACCACGGCGCTGTCCACGGCCAGGGCCGAGACCAGCCAGTTCCACATCATCCAGCCGCACGTCGTGTAGTAAAACAAACGGTCGCCGGGGCCGAGATCGCAATGCAGGCCGTGTTCCTTGACGTGTTGCAGCAGTACGCCGCCGGTGCTGTGAATGATGCATTTGGGCACGCCGGTGGTGCCGCTGGAATAGAGGATGTACAGCGGGTGTGCGAATGGCACGGCGACAAAATCCGGCTCGCCACCGGGTTCGTAGAATTCATCCCAGAGTGCCACGTCGGCGTGGGTGCAGAAGTCTGCGGTACGTGCCTGTGGTCGAGCGTAAGGCACGACGATCAATTGTTGCAGCGACGGCAGGCGTTCGAGGATTTCGTTGACCTTGGTGCGCTGGTCGATGTCTTTGCCGGCATAACGGTAACCGGCGCAGGTGATCAGCACCTTCGGTTCGATCTGGCCGAAGCGGTCGATCACGCCTTGGGTGCCGAAGTCCGGTGAGGAACAGGACCAGATCGCCCCGAGGCTGGTGGTCGCGAGCATGGCCACCAGGGTTTGCCAGGTATTGGGCATGCACGCGGCGACGCGATCGCCGAGGCCGACACCGGCGGCGATCAGACTGTTTTGAAAGCCGGCGACATGCTCCGCCAGTTCGGCCCAAGTCAGCTGTTCACGCTGGCCGTTTTCGGCGATGGCGATAACGGCCACGGCATCGTCGCGACGGCGCAGCAGGTGTTCGGCGAAATTCAGGGTGGCGCCTGGGAACCATTGGGCGCTGGGCATATGATCGCCTTCGATCAACACCGCGTCGGGTTGATCGTGGAAGCGGATATCAAAGAAATCGACGATGGCTTGCCAGAAGTCGACCCGCTGCTCGATGGACCATTGATGCAGATCGGCGTAGTCGGCGATGTCGAGGTGGTGACGTTGATTGATGAAGCGCCGGAAGGCCTCCATGCGGGTTTTGGCGACGCGCTTGGCGTCGGGTTGCCAGAGAATGTCGGACATGGTTTGCCTCTTCTTCTATGTGTGCACACAGTCTTCTGTGGCGAGGGAGCTTGCTCCCGCTGGGTGGCGAAGCCGCCCCAAAAATGGTCGGATCAGCCAATTTGCGACTGCTGCGCAGCCGAGCGGGAGCAAGCTCCCTCGCCACAGGGGTTAGCGGTCCATCACTGCGCCAACCACCCACCATCAATATTCCACGCCGCGCCCCGCACCTGGCTACCGGCCTCGCTGCACAGGAACAACACCAGCTCACCCAGTTGCGGCGGCGTGACGAACTCCAGCGAAGGCTGTTTCTCGGCCAGCAAATCATGCTGCGCCTGCTGCGGATCAATCCCGGTCGCGATGCGGTCATCGATCTGCTTCTGCACCAGCGGCGTCAACACCCAGCCTGGGCAAATCGCGTTGCAGGTGACATTGGTCGTGGCGGTTTCCAGGCCGACCACCTTGGTCAAGCCGATTACCCCGTGCTTGGCCGCGACGTAAGCGGCCTTGCCCACCGACCCGACCTGGCCATGCACCGAGGCGATATTGATGACCCGGCCCCAGCCTTTCTGGCGCATGCCCGGCAGGCTCAAACGGGTGCTGTGGAACACCGACGACAGGTTGATCGCAATGATCGAATCCCAGCGCTCCACGGGAAAGTCTTCCACTGGTGCCACATGCTGGATGCCGGCATTGTTCACCAGAATGTCCACGCCGCCGAACTCGCGCTCGGCGTAGGCGATCATGTCGGCAATCTGCGCCGGGTCGCTGACATCGGCGGGGTGATGGCCGACCTTGCCACCGAACTGTCCAACCTCGGCAATCACCTTGGAGGCATCGCCGAAACCATTGAGGATCAGGTTGGCGCCGGCCTTGGCCAGGCTGAGTGCAATGCCCAGGCCGATGCCGCTGGTGGAGCCGGTGACCAGTGCAGTCTTGCCCGTAAGAGTCGTCATGAATACCTCACACAATGCCAGTGGCGTAGAAAGTACCGATCACCACAAAGACCGCCAGGGTCTTGATCAGCGTAATACAGAAAATGTCTTTGTAGGCTTCGCGGTGGGTCAGGCCCGTCACCGCCAGCAAGGTGATCACCGCGCCGTTGTGCGGCAGGGTGTCCATGCCGCCGCTCGCCATCGCGGCAACCCGGTGCATCACTTCCAGCGGAATGTTGGCCGCATGGGCGGCGGCGATGAAGTCATTGGCCATGGCTGCCAGCGCAATGCTCATGCCGCCCGACGCCGAACCGGTGATGCCGGCCAGCAGGGTTACGGTAACCGCTTCGTTGACCAGCGGGTTGGGAATGCTCTTGAGCCAGTCGGCCAGTACCAGGAAGCCTGGCAAGGAAGCGATCACCGCACCGAAGCCGTATTCCGAGGCAGTGTTCATCGCCGCCAGCAACGAACCCCCGACCGCACTTCGACTGCCTTCGGCCAACTTGCCGCGAATCGCCTGGAAGCCGAACACCAGCACCATGATGATGCCGACCAGCAACGCGGCCTGAACCGCCCAGATCGCCGTGAGCTTGGCGATTTCAGTGGTCACCGGCGCCGCCATGCCCGGCAGTGCCAGGCTGTGGGTCTTGCCGTACCACTGGGGAATCCACTGGGTGAACAACAGGTTCATGATGCCGACGGCCAGCAACGGCGACAGTGCGATCCACGGATTGGGCAGTTTGATGTCGGCAGCGGTTTCCGGCTCGTTACGCAGTTCAGTGCCATAGCCCTCACCGGCGGCCTGAGCCTTGTTGCGCTGGCGCTGCAGAAACAGCATGCCGGCGCAGACCACGAAGATCGAGCCGATCAAACCCAGCCACGGCGCGGCCCAGGCGGTGGTGTTGAAGAAGGTGCTGGGAATGATGTTCTGGATCTGCGGGGTGCCGGGCAGGGCGTCCATGGTGAACGAAAACGCGCCGAGGGCGATGGTCGCCGGAATCAGGCGTTTAGGGATATTGCTCTGGCGGAACATTTCGGCCGCGAACGGGTAGACCGCAAAGACCACCACGAACAGCGACACGCCACCGTAAGTCAGCAGGGCGCAGACCAGGACGATCACCAGCATCGCCTGGCGGGTGCCGAGCAGACGAATCGCCGCCGCGACAATGGAACGCGAGAAACCCGACAACTCAATCAGCTTGCCGAACACCGCGCCGAGCAGGAACACCGGGAAATACAGTTTGATGAAGCCGACCATTTTTTCCATGAACACCCCGGTGAAGGCAGGGGCGACAGCTGAAGGGTCGGTGAGCAGAACGGCGCCGAGGGCGGCAATCGGGGCAAAAAGGATAACGCTGTAGCCACGGTAGGCCGCGAGCATCAGCAGCGCGAGGGCTGCCAAGGCAATGATCACACTCATGGTGTGTCTCCTGGATTGTTATTTTTGTGTGGTGAAGCTGTGTGCGGGAGGGGCTATAGCGAGTTTCGTGCCATGGGCGCAAAGTATTGAAATATAAGGATATTTTATTTGTGGAAGAGTGAAATACAGTTTTTTGTCTCTGATTTGAGACTTTTTTGATGTTGCAGGCCTGATCGCGCGCAAGCCCGCTGCCACAGGTTGAGCAGGTTTTTCTCGAAGCATGCGATCCCTGGGGGCGTGGGCTTGCCCTTGATGGTCTGTCTAACAATGGAGATTTATGTCTCGTTATAGAGACTCGGCAATCCCCAGCGCCACCATCTTCTTGTACAACGTCGACCGCCCAAGCCCTAACCGAGCCGCCGCCTCAATCACCTTCCCCCCGCATTGCGCCAGGGTAGATTCAATCAATTGCCGGTCAAACCGCTCCCGAGCCTCGCTGAAGGTCTCATGGGCAACCGATTCAATCATTAAGGGCGCGGTGCGTTCGACTGGCGTAAACGTACCAATCGCTGCACGAATATCCTGCACATTCAGCAACAGGTCGTCACTGAGCAACGCCGCCCGTTCCAGTACGTTGCGCAGTTCGCGAATATTCCCCGGCCAGGCGTGTTGTCCCAGTAGCTCCAGCGCTTCGCGGTTCAGTTCATGCTGACTGCGCAGCTCCTCGAGAATCGCTTCACTCAGGGCCGGTAAATCATCGAGGCGATCTCGCAACGGTGGCACCTGGATCGGTAGCACGTTGAGGCGGTAATACAGATCGGCACGAAACTCGCCGCGTTTGATCGCCGCTTCAAGGTCGGTCGAGGTCGCCGCGATCACCCGCACATCGCTCTGAATCACTTCGTTGGAGCCCACCGGTTCGAATTCTTTTTCCTGCAACACCCGCAGCAGTTTGCTTTGCAGGGGCAGCGGCATGTCGCCGATCTCATCGAGGAACAGCGTCCCGCCCTGGGCAATCTGCAGCTTGCCGGCACGGCCCTTGCGGTCTGCACCGGTGAACGCGCCGGGGGCGGTGCCGAAGAATTCGGCTTCCAGCAACGACTCGGGAATCGCTGCGCTGTTGATGCTGACGAAGGCTTTGTGGGAACGTGGCGACGCCCCGTGAATAGCCTGCGCCAACAGCTCTTTGCCGGTGCCGGTTTCGCCGAGCAGCAGCACCGGCGAATCGGCGCTGGCACTGCGCCGGGCGCGGCGTTTGACTTCGAGGCTGGCCGCGCTGGTACCGATGAAATGGGCGAAGTTGTACTTGGTCTGCCGTGCCCGCAGCAGCGAACGGGTGGAGGCCAGTTCTTCCTGCATACTCATGTAGCGCTTGAGCATTGGCGAGAGGCTGCGCAACTCGTCGAACAGCGCAAAACCGATCGCACCGATCACCACGCCGGCATCGTCGTGAATCGGCAGGCGCATGACCACCAGCGGTTCCTTGGGGGTGTCCTGCATGTCGAGCAGAATCGGCCGACCAGTGCGCACTACCTCGCGCAGCAGGCTGCCGGGGATCACGCTTTCGCAAGCCTTGCCGATGGCCACTTCAGCCGACGCCAGACCGAAGCGCCTGGCATAGCGTTCGTTCATCCAGACGATGTTGGCGTCGCGATCGACGATCACCGTGCCTTCACTCGACTGCTCGATGATCTCGAACAACGAACGGATCGCCAACAGGCGAACGCGCTGGTAGTCCTTCAGGCTTTCGGTGGTGTTCATGTGGGCTGATCCTGATTGTGTACAAAGCCAGGCACTGGATTATGCCTACCGCGGATGCGCCGCCGCCAACAGCTCTTTGGTGTACGGATGCTGCGGTGATTCGAACACGTCGTGGCTGGCGCCGCTTTCCACCACCTTGCCGTCCTTGATCACGATCATGTCATGGGCGAGGGCGCGGACGACCGCCAGGTCATGGCTGATGAACAGATAGGTCAGCCCGTGTTTTTCCTGAAGCTGGCGAAGCAGGGCAACCACCTGTTTTTGCACCGTGCGGTCCAGCGCCGAGGTCGGTTCGTCGAGCAGGATCAGCGCCGGTTTCAGCACCAGCGCCCGGGCAATGGCGATGCGCTGGCGCTGGCCGCCGGAAAATTCGTGAGGGTAGCGATGGCGACTCTGCGGGTCGAGGCCCACTTCCTGCAGTGCACGAATCACCTCGGCCTTGCATTCGTCCGCCGTCAACTGGCTGTGAACCTCAAGGCCTTCGCTGATGATCTGCGCCACGGACATCCGTGGGCTGAGGCTGCCGAAAGGGTCCTGGAACACCACCTGCATTTTTTTGCGCCACGGCCGCAGCTGCTTTTGCGTCAGACCGTCCAGCGCTTCACCCTGAAAGCGAATGCTGCCTTCGGAGTCGAGCAGGCGCAGGATCGCCTGCCCCAGGGTGGACTTGCCGGAACCGGATTCACCGACAATGCCCAGTGTCTTGCCACGCTGTACATTCAGGCTGATGCCATCCACCGCATGCAAATACGTTTTGCGCTGGAACAGTCCGCCACTGAGGGCGAAGCGCACGGAAAGATTGTCCACTTCCAGTACGTTCTCGCGCGTGTCCCTGGCCAGCGCTTCACCTTCCGGTTCGGCATTCAGCAAGACGCAGCTGTACGGATGCTTCGGCTCGGTGAACAGCGTCTCGCACGGCGCCTGCTCGACGATTTCCCCAGCCTTCATCACGCACACGCGCTGGGCGATGCTACGCACCAGATTGAGGTCGTGGCTGATCAGCAGCAGCGACATGCCGAGTCGCTGTTGCAGGGATTTGAGCAGCAGCAGGATCTTGCGCTGCACCGTTACGTCCAGCGCCGTGGTGGGCTCGTCGGCGATCAGCAACTCCGGTTCGCAGGCCAGGGCCATGGCAATCATCACCCGTTGCCGCTGGCCGCCGGACAGTTGATGCGGGTACGCCTTGAGACGTTCCTTGGGTTTCTGGATGCCCACCAGGTGCAGCAACTCAAGAATCCGTGCCTGCGCGGGTTTGCCAGTCATGCCTTTGTGCAATAGCAACGTTTCGCCGATCTGCTTCTCAATGCTGTGCAGCGGGTTGAGCGAGGTCAT
Source organism: Pseudomonas sp. NFX71 (assembly GCF_048079215.1). Lineage (NCBI taxonomy): Bacteria > Pseudomonadati > Pseudomonadota > Gammaproteobacteria > Pseudomonadales > Pseudomonadaceae > Pseudomonas > Pseudomonas sp. NFX71. Next base: position 4,884,377 of record NZ_CP182230.1, read on the forward strand.
CGGCTCCTGGAAAATCATCGCGATGCGGTTGCCGCGCAACTCCCGCAGCACTTTGGATGAGGCGCCGAGCAATTCCTTGCCGCGATAGCGGATGCTGCCGCTGGATTCGGTGCCGGTCTCGGGCAGCAATTGCAGGATCGAGTGCGCGGTCACCGATTTGCCGGACCCCGACTCACCGACCAGTGCCAGGCATTCGCCGGGGCGGATGTCCAGGCACAGATTGCGCACCACGGTCTGGCCGCTGAAGGCCACGCTGAGGTTGCGGATTTCGATCAGGTTACTCATATCAACATCCGCTTGTTCAAGACCGAGGATCAAAGGCGTCTCGCAACGCCTCGCCGATAAACACCAGTAACGAAAGAATCAACGCCAGGGTGAAAAACGCCGTCAACCCCAACCACGGCGCTTGCAGATTCTGTTTGCCCTGACCGATCAGTTCGCCCAGCGATGCACTGCCGGCCGGCATGCCGAAACCGAGGAAATCCAGCGCGGTGAGCGTCGAAATCGCTCCGGTCAGAATGAACGGCAGGTAACTCAGGGTTGCGTTCATCGCATTGGGCAGAATGTGCCGCACGATGACTTTGCGGTCGGTCAGGCCCAGTGCGCGGGCGGCTTTGACATATTCCAGGTTGCGTCCGCGCAGGAACTCGGCGCGCACCACGTCCACCAGCGCCAGCCAGGAAAACAGCGCCATGATCCCCAGCAGCCACCAGAAATTCGGCTCGACGAACCCTGACAGGATGATCAGCAGGTACAGCACCGGCAACCCCGACCAGACTTCCTGCAAGCGCTGACCGATCAGGTCGACCCAGCCGCCGTAATAACCCTGCAACGCGCCGGCGGCGATGCCGATCAGCGCGCTGACAAACGTCAGCATCAACGCAAACAGAATCGACACCCGCGCGCCGAAAATCACCCGGGCCAGCACGTCGCGCGCCTGGTCGTCGGTGCCCAGCCAATTGACGCTCGAGGGCGGGCTCGGCGCCGGTTTGTTCAAGTCATAGTTGGGTGTGTCGTCGCTGAACGGGATCGGCGGAAACAACAGCCAGCCGCCATCCTTTTTGATCAGCTTCTGCACATAGTCGCTGCGATAGTCCGCCTGGAACGGCAGTTGCCCGCCGAATTCCTGCTCGGTGTAGCGCTTGAAAACCGGGAAGTACAACGAACCCTGATAACTGACCACCAGTGGTTTGTCATTGGCGATCAGCTCGCCGCCCAGGCTCAAGAGGAACAGGCCGATGAACAGCCACAACGACCACCAGCCACGACGGTTTTTCTTGAAACGTTCGAAACGGCGACGCGCCAGCGGCGAAAGCTTGAACATCAGGCATTCCTCGCGGCGAAGTCGATACGCGGGTCGACCAGGGTGTAGCAGAGGTCACCGACCAGTTTTATCAGCAGGCCGAACAGTGTGAAGATGAACAGCGAACCGAATACCACCGGATAATCCCGGGACACCGCGGCTTCGTAACTCATGCGGCCCAGGCCATCGAGGGAAAAGATCACTTCGATCAGCAGCGAACCGGCGAAGAACACACTGATGAACGCCTGGGGAATGCCCGACACCACCAACAGCATCGCGTTGCGGAACACATGGCCATACAGCACGCGCCGTTCGCTCATGCCTTTGGCGCGGGCGGTAACGACGTATTGGCGGGTGATTTCATTGAGGAAGGAGTTTTTGGTCAGGATCGTCAGCGTGGCGAACCCGCCGATCACGAGCGCCGTCACCGGCAACACCAGGTGCCAGAAATAGTCGGCGATCTTGCCCACCGTGGACAGCGATTCGAAGTTGTCCGAGACCAGGCCGCGCACCGGAAACCAGTTCAGCGACGTGCCGCCGGCGAACACCACGATCAGGAACATCGCAAACAGGAACGCCGGCATCGCATAGCCGATGATGATCGCGGTGCTGCTCCAGATATCGAAGTGGCTGCCGTGATGCACGGCTTTGCGGATGCCCAGCGGAATCGACACCAGGTAAGTGATCAGCGTGGCCCACAGCCCGAGGGAAATGGTCACCGGCATTTTTTCCAGGATCAGGTCGGTGACCGTGGCGCCGCGGAAGAAGCTTTTGCCGAAATCCAGTTGCGCATAGCTTTTGAGCATCAGCCACAGGCGTTCCGGGGCCGGCTTGTCGAAGCCGTACTGTTTTTCTATTTCCTTGATCAGTTGCGGATCCAGGCCGCGGCTGGCCCGCGAACTGCCGCTCATGACTTCGCTGGAACCACCGCCGACACTGGCGCCGCCGATGCCTTGCAGGTGTGCGATCGCCTGTTCCACCGGACCGCCCGGCGCAGCCTGAACGATGACGAAGTTGACCAGCAGGATGATCACCAGCGTCGGAATGATCAGCAGCAAACGCCGCAGAATGTAAGCCCACATCAGTGCGGCCCTCCGGGTTTGCCGCGCTTGATCAGCTCGGCGGTCATCTGTTGGTTGGTCAGCGGCGTGGTGCTCACTTCCCACCAACTCTCGATGGCTTCGTCATTGGCGGCCTGCACGCTGGGAATCCCGAAGCGGTTCCACCACACGGTCGAACTGCCCGGCGGATAGTAGTTGGGAATCCAGTAGTAGTTCCATTGCAGCACCCGGTCGAGTGCATGGGCGTAGCGCAACATGTCGGCCTGGGTGGTGGCACGAACCAGGCCGTTGACCAGCGTATCGACCGCCGGGTTTTTCAACACCATGTAATTGTTGGAGCCCGGATCATTGGCCGCCGCGGAGCCAAAATAGTTGTTCAGTTCGTTGCCCGGCGAGGTGGTGACCGGATAGCCGGTGACGATCATGTCGTAGTCCCGGGACATCAGCCGATTGACGTACTGGGACGAGTCGATGCGGCGGATGTTCAGGTCGATACCGATCTGCTTCAGCGTGCGCTTGTACGGCAGCAGCAAACGGTCCAAGCCGTTCTGGCTGACCAGGAAAGTAAAGCTCAGCGGTTTGCCTTCGGCATTCACCAGTTGGTCGCCATCGGGTTTCCACCCGGCCTGCTCCAGCAAGTCCAGCGCTTGCAGTTGTTTGTCGCGGATCACGCCGCTGCCGTCGGTTTTCGGTGCTTCGAAGACTTTGGTGAACACTTCGTCGGGAATCTGTCCGCGCAAGGGTTCAAGAATCGCCAGCTCCGCGGCATCCGGCAGGCTGCGGGCGGCGAGTTCGGTATTGGAGAAAAAGCTCTGCTGGCGGATATAGAGGTCGCGCATCATCTGCCGGTTGCTCCATTCAAAATCCCAGAGCATCGCCAGTGCCTGACGTACACGGCGATCCTGAAACAGCGGATTTTGCAGGTTGAACACGAAGCCTTGCGCCGATTGCGGTGCGTTTTGCGCCAGATGCGCCTTTTGCAGGCGCCCGTCACTGAGCGCCGGGCTGTCGTAGCCGATGGAGTAACCGGTGGCGGAGAATTCACGGTTGTAGTCATAGGCGCCGCCGCGCAACACTTGGCGCGCCACGTCGGTATCGCCGAAGTACTCGATGCTGAAACGGTCGAAATTGTAGAGGCCGCGGCTGACCGGCAGGTCCTTGCCCCACCAGTCGGGATTGCGCTCGAAGGTGATACTGCGCCCGGAGTCGACCTTGCTCACCTTGTACGGACCGCTGCCCAGTGGTGGCTCGTAACCACCGCCGCTGGCGAAATCACGGGTTTTCCACCAATGCTCGGGAAACACCGGCAAGGTCGCGATGTCGAGGGGCAGAGTGCGGTTTTCGTTGCTCTTGAAGTCGAACCGAACGGTGCTCGGCGATTCCACTTCGACGCCTTTGACGTCGGCGAATTGCGTGCGATACCGCAGACTGCCCTGGGTCATCAGCAGGTCGAAGGTGTAGCGCACGTCCTCGGCGGTGATTGGCTTGCCATCGGCGAAGCGGGCCTTGGGGTTGAGGTAGAAGCGCAGGGACAACCCGTCATCCGAACGCTCCATCTTCTGCGCCACCAGGCCATAAACGGTGTAAGGCTCGTCCAGCGAGCGCTGGGCCAGGGGCGAATAGATCAAGCCGTCGATCTGCGTCACGCCGATGCCTTTGTCTATATAAGGCAGGACATGATCGAAATGCCCGATCTCGATCGCCGAGCGCCGCATCGTCCCCCCCTTGGGGGCCTGCGGGTTGGTGTAGGCAAAATGACTGAAGCCGGCAGGGTACTTCGCCGGTTCGCCGTAGACGGTCAGCGCATGTTGGGGGGCGGCGTTCACACCGGCGGCGCCCAACAGCAGGGCCACGGCAGTGAACAGCAAAGTAGGGAAAGCCAGTCGCATTGTCAGCCTTAGAGCCGGGTGGTCGATAACCGCAATTTGTACGCTAGCGGCGCGTCCCTCGCCAGCCGTATCACGCATACGAAACACGACGGCCCACCAAAAAGGCGGGCCGTTGTGCGTAGAACTTGGCGATTGGATCAGTCCTGGCGGCTGGTCACTTCCAGCAAGTGGTAACCAAACTGAGTCTTGACCGGACCTTGCACCACGTTGATCGGTGCACTGAAGACCACGGTGTCGAATTCCTTGACCATCTGGCCTGGACCGAACGAGCCCAGGTCACCGCCTTGGCGGCTGGACGGGCAGGTGGAATTGGCTTTGGCAATTTCGGCGAAATCGGCACCCGCTTCGATTTGGGCTTTGAGTTCGTTGCACTTGTCTTCGCTGGAAACCAGGATGTGACGGGCAGTGGCTTTAGCCATGGGAAATACTCCTTTCAATGTTCAATAAACTGCGGAGCCTACCGGATTCAGTGGCCCATTTCTTCTCAAAGTTCCTTCCAATGCCTAAAGGCCAGCCTTTCGCAGGCGTTCGGCGTGCTGCACATACAAATCAATGGGGTTGATGCCCTTGCGTACCCGACCGGCTGTCTGGTTGATGCTGTCCAGATGGTCGAGCGGGTAGTCGGAACGGATCACTTTGCCCAAATGAGAGCTGAAGCGTCCGACCATGCCGTCGTTCTGGTCGGCTTCGGTGGTGAAATAGCGAGAAAACGCCCTTGCGAACCCGTTCAGCGGATCGAGTGCATCGAGCCCTTCATCAAGAGCGGTCCCTTGCAACGTGCCGCTCCAGGAATAGTAGCGAACCCCGTTGACCTGTTCCCGACCCTTGCCGCCCCAGTTTTTGGGCAAACCCTGGGGGTATTTTTCATTAAATTCGTAGACACCTTCAGTGGTCAGCGCATTCAACGCGGCGATAGCGTTCTGCGGCAGCTGCGGGTTGCCACTCAGCAACGACAGGAAATCGGCGAACAAGGTGGCGACCGCTTCGGCAGCGCGTTCCGGGAGGCGTCCGGGCGTCAGTGCCTTGCGCAGGAAGTCCGCCAGTTCCGAGCCGTGGTTCGGTCCGCTGACCGACGTCACCGACGCTACGATTTGCGGCGCTATCGCTGCGGCATAACGTGCGGCCAGTGCCCCCTGGCTGTGCCCGATCAGGTTGACCTTTTCTGCACCGGTACCTTCCAGCACGCGTTCGATCTGTGCCAAAAGCTGTTCACCGCGTGCTTCGTTGGTATGGGTAGCCGACAGGTGAGGTATGAATACCCTCGCGCCGTCACTGCGCAGTGCTTGCCTGATGTCCTGGAAGAGTTCGAACCGGCCGATCCGGTCGAAACCGAACAGGCCGTGAACCAGCAGGATGGGATAGAGAGTGCTTGCATTCCGTTGCATATTCGTACCTTTTCGCGGGAGTTCGAGGATGTGCTCGGACCTCACTCTAAAGCACTCGTGCGTTCGCGCGATGTCTGAAAATGCCGCGGTGAAGGGGTGAAAAACGGAATAGGTAAGGTAGGAATACTCGAATCAGCAGGAGGCTTTTTTCGGAATGCCCGGACGTCCTTTAACCGGAGGTAGCGCAGAGTTCTGCAATGCCCTACCTCCGACATGTCATTTGCCTGTCATACCGCTCGCAACCGTTCCGCCGCCGACCGCAACAACGCTTCCGTCCCGTCCCATCCCAGACAACCATCCGTTACCGAAACGCCATACCGCAGCGTCGGGCTCAACGGCTGGCACCCCTCGAACAAGTGACTCTCGATCATCATCCCGATCAACGACCGATCACCCTGCAAACGCTGCTCAAGCACATCATTGAACACCGCCGGCTGACGCAGCGGGTCTTTGCCGCTGTTGGCATGGCTGCAGTCGACCATGATCCGCGCCGGGATCTTCAGTTTGGCCAAGTCGCTGTTCACTTGGGCGACGCTGTCGCGGTCGTAGTTCGGGCCGCGATGGCCGCCGCGCAGTACCAGGTGCGTATCAGGATTGCCCGGGGTCTGAATGATCGCCGGATGCCCCTGACTGTCGACACCGAAATGCCGATGCGGATGGGCTGCCGAGCGCATGGCGTCGCTGGCAACGCCGACGCCGCCGTCGGTGCCGTTCTTGAAGCCGACCGGCATGCTCAGGCCACTGGCCATTTCCCGGTGGATCTGCGACTCGGTGGTGCGAGCGCCAATGGCCACCCAGCTGAGCAGGTCGTCGAAGTAACCGGCGGCCATCGGCTGCAACAGTTCGGTGGCGACCGGTAAACCCAGCTGGAGTATTTCGCGCATCAGCTCGCGGGACAGGGTCAGGCCACCGGCCATGTCATCGCTGCCATCCAGGTGCGGGTCGTAGGCCAGGCCTTTCCAGCCAACCGTGGTTCGGGGTTTTTCGACGTAGGCGCGCATCACCAGCAGCATCTCGTCGCTGACTTCGGTGGCGAGGCGGGCGAGGTTGCTCGCGTATTCGAGGGCGGAGCGGGGATCGTGAATCGAGCAAGGGCCGACGATGACCAGCAAACGGGAATCTTCACCGTTGAGGATCGCGCGGACCGCGTCGCGGTGGGCGGCGACTTGGCGAGTCAGGGCGTTGCTGAGGGGCAGTTGCTGTTTGAGTTGCAATGAGCTTGGCAGACGCAGGGTCAGCGCTTCATTGGCAGGGCTCAGGGTAGACAGCGGCAGAGCAGAGACGGACGAGTTCATATTCAGGCTTCCTGGGCGGGCGGCGGGTTTGTTCCCGCACGCTCGGCCCTACTGGGGTGTTCGACAATTGGCCGGATTGGCTGCGTGTGTGTGCTTGCCACCTGTGGGTGACCGATCGGAGGCGGCAGGCTGTCCCGAGCGGAGGCTGCTAAATCGCCAGGCGGTAAAACTGTCGTAACGGTAATAAGTGGCGTAGTTCATGTCGTGAATCCTCGAGTTGTCTGGTTATTGCTGAAAAGTGTCTGGGGCTGAAAAAACAAAACCCCCGGTCGGGAGGCCGACCGGGGGTTGAGAATTCTCTGGTGGCGACCCGTTTAAAATGGGCGCCGTGTGGGTATCAGGCGCGCCAGTGGCTAAACCAATACCCAAAATAAAAGCTGACCGGAGCGCAAACGACGTTCACCCGGGCAGCCGCAACCGAGCGCGGGGCGCTGGAGGAACGAAGCTGTGAGAGGGTGTTGAACATGGTCTGTCTCCGATGGATGCGCCGAGCTTACTAGAGGCCGGTACACGGATTCAATCACAAATTGCTATCGATCAGTCGCGGCGTTTTCTATTGCTTGAGTGCGTCGGGGGTTGTGACACACTCGCCGTTTAAACAAATGCACCACGCCGTAAGGACGAACCATGACGACGCTGACCATCGCCGCCGCTCAATCGATCTCTATCGCGGGAAATCTGGCCGCCAATATCGCCTGGCATCAACGTTTCATGCAGGTGGCGGCGGAGCAGGGTGTGCAGTTGCTGGTGTTTCCGGAACTGTCGCTGACCGGGTACGAGCTCGGGCTGGCCGCTGAGCTGGCCATTGCGCCGGAGGACGCTGTGCTGCAATCGCTGCGGGATTTTGCGCTGGAAACTGGCGTAACGACCGTGGTCGGGATGCCTATTCGTCTGTCGGAGAATTCGCCAGTGTTAATCGGCGCGCTGATCTTCGGCGCCGATGGCTCGCTCGGGGTCTACAGCAAGCAGCATCTGCATCCCGGCGAGGAAGTAGCGTTTGCACCGGGCTACGGCGGTTCGACCCTGACCATCGGTGGCGATACGGTCGCTCTGGCGGTGTGCGCCGATTTTTCCCACGCCAGCCATGCGGCCGCAGCGGCGCAACAGGGCGCCAGCCTGTATGCCGCGGGCGTGCTGATTACCGAAAACGGTTACGCCCCCGATACTGCGTTGCTGCAGGGTTATGCCGCCACGCACTCGATGGTAGTGCTGATGGCCAACCATGGCGGTGCGACGGGGGGCTGGGAGTCGGCAGGACGCAGCGCCATCTGGGCGTCGGACGGTTCGCTGATTGCCGCCGCACCTGGCACCGACGATCTGCTGGTCGTTGCTCAACGCAAGGCTGACGGCTGGGCGGGGCGCGTCGTCGCCGTCGCGGAGGCCTGATGGGGTTCGATTTACGTCCGGCGACGGCGCAGGATCTCGACTTTGCTCGTGAGCTGACCTGTACAACCATGCTCCGCTACTACATTCAGCACGATCTGCTGTGGCAGGACGAGGCCTTTGATGTGGCCTGGGCGGGACGGGAAAACTGGCTGATCGTGCGCGATGATGTGCGGCTGGGGTATGTGAGCCTGAGCCGAGACGCAAGGGCCTTGTACATCCGCGAATTGCACGTGCTCGAAGGCTACCGGGGGCAGGGTGCCGGTTCCTGGGCGATCGATCAGGTATTGGCAATGGCGTGCAAGGAGCGGCGACCGGCATTGCGCTTGACGGTTTTTGAAAATAATCCGGCAAAAGTGTTGTACGAGCGAAAGGGCCTGACAGTGGTCGGTAAAGACGAGTGTTTCCTGAGAATGCAGCGCGATGTCGATGCCTCGTATCGCTGAAACACGCATAAGACAAGCCTTTCAAGATGAATTGAAACTTTTTATATGACGCTTGCCGCTAGGTCTGCCAGTCGCTTTTTGCTAAGGTGTCGGCAACTCAATAAGACCATATCGCGAGGTGTCTGCTTGATTAGGGTGCTAGTAGTCGATGACCATGATCTCGTTCGTACAGGCATTACACGAATGCTGGCTGACATCGATGGCCTGCAAGTGGTCGGCCAGGCCGAGTCAGGCGAAGAATCCCTGCTCAAGGCGCGTGAGTTGAAACCCGATGTGGTGCTGATGGACGTCAAGATGCCCGGTATCGGCGGTCTTGAGGCCACCCGCAAATTGTTGCGCAGTCATCCGGATATCAAGGTGGTTGCGGTCACCGTGTGTGAGGAAGATCCGTTTCCTACACGGTTGTTGCAGGCGGGAGCCGCAGGTTACCTGACCAAAGGTGCCGGGTTGCCGGAAATGGTCCAGGCCATCCGCCTGGTGTTTGCGGGGCAACGCTACATCAGCCCGCAAATTGCCCAGCAACTGGCGATCAAATCCTTTCAGCCGACCAACGATTCGCCGTTCGACGCCTTGTCGGAACGGGAAATCCAGATCGCACTGATGATTGTCGGCTGCCAGAAGGTGCAGATCATTTCCGACAAGTTGTGCCTGTCGCCCAAAACCGTGAACACCTACCGTTACCGAATTTTCGAAAAGCTTTCGATCAGCAGCGATGTCGAGTTGACGCTGTTGGCGGTTCGTCACGGCATGGTTGATGCCAGCCTCTGATAATGACTGACACCTTTGATCCAAGTGCTTTCCTGTCGACGGTCAGTGGACGCCCCGGCGTCTACCGCATGTTCGACAGCGACGCGCGCCTGCTCTATGTCGGCAAGGCCAAGAACCTCAAGAGTCGCCTGTCGAGTTACTTCCGCAAGTCCGGGCTCGCTCCGAAGACCGCTGCACTCGTGGCACGTATTGCCCAGGTCGAAACGACGATCACGGCCAACGAAACCGAAGCCTTGCTGCTCGAGCAGACGCTGATCAAGGAATGGCGCCCGCCCTACAACATCCTGCTGCGCGATGACAAATCCTACCCGTACGTGTTCCTCTCTGATGGCCAGTTTCCACGCCTGAGTATTCATCGCGGTGCGAAGAAGGCCAAGGGCAAGTATTTCGGTCCCTATCCCAGCGCCGGTGCGATTCGCGAAAGCCTGAGCCTGCTGCAAAAGACCTTTTTCGTGCGCCAGTGCGAAGACAGCTATTACAAGAACCGCACGCGGCCGTGCCTGCAATATCAGATCAAACGCTGCAAGGCGCCCTGTGTCGGCCTGGTGGAGCCCGAGGTGTATGCCGAAGATGTGCGGCACTCAGTGATGTTCCTCGAGGGGCGCAGCAACGCGCTGACCGACGAGTTATCCGCCGGCATGGAAGAGGCAGCGATCAACCTCGAGTTCGAGCGTGCCGCCGAATTGCGCGACCAGATCTCGTTACTGCGCCGGGTCCAGGATCAACAGAGCATGGAAGGCGGGACGGGTGACGTCGACGTGATCGCCGCATTCGTCAACCCGGGCGGTGCCTGTGTTCATCTGATCAGCGTGCGCGGTGGCCGGGTGCTGGGGAGCAAGAACTTTTTCCCGCAGGTGGGTATTGAAGAAGACGTTTCCGAAGTCATGGCCGCGTTTCTCGGTCAGTACTTCGTCAGCAGCCCTGAACGGGATTTGCCGAGCGAGCTGATCGTCAACGTGGTTCACGAAGATTTTCCGACACTGATCGCGGCCATTGAGGAGTTGCGTGGTCGCGAACTGACCATCAGCCACAGGGTTCGCGGGACACGGGCCCGCTGGCAGCAATTGGCCGTGACCAACGCCGAGCAGGCACTGGGCGCGCGCCTGGCCAACCGCCAACACGTCGCCGCGCGTTTCGATGCCCTCGCCGACGTGCTGAAACTGGATGAGCCACCGCAGCGCCTGGAGTGTTATGACATCAGTCACTCCAGCGGCGAAGCGACCGTGGCGTCCTGTGTGGTGTTCGGTCCCGAAGGCCCGATCAAGTCCGACTACCGGCGCTACAACATCGAAGGCGTCACGCCGGGCGATGACTATGCCGCGATGCACCAGGCCCTGACCCGACGTTTCAGCAAGCTGAAGGACGGGGAGGGCAAGCTGCCGGACATTCTGCTGGTGGACGGCGGCAAGGGGCAGTTGTCCATGGCGCGCGATGTGCTCAATGAGCTGGCGGTGCCCGACCTGATTTTGCTGGGCGTGGCCAAGGGCGCGACGCGCAAGGCCGGTTTCGAAACCCTGTACCTTAACGACGCCGCCCACGAATTTACCTTGCGTGGTGATTCCCCGGCGTTGCATTTGATCCAGCAGATCCGTGACGAAGCCCACCGATTCGCAATCACCGGGCACCGTGCCCGTCGTGGCAAAACGCGTCGCACGTCTACACTGGAGGGCGTTGCAGGCGTTGGACCAACACGCCGGCGCGATTTGTTGAAACATTTTGGTGGATTGCAGGAGCTGTCTCGTGCCAGCATCGACGAGATCGCCAAAGCCCCCGGGATCAGTAAAAAGCTCGCAGAGTTGATTTATGCAAATCTGCACAGCGAGTAGAATGCCACCTCACCTCGTAGCCAGTTGTGCCGATGAATATCCCTAATCTGATTACCGTTCTACGCGTCCTGCTTATCCCGATCTTCATTTTACTGTTTTACCTGCCTTACCAATGGAGCTACCTGGCGTCCGCTTCGGTCTTTGCGTTTGCCGCCGCCACGGACTGGCTGGACGGTTATCTGGCTCGACGTCTGGAGCAAAGCACGCCGTTCGGGGCTTTCCTCGATCCGGTGGCCGACAAACTGATGGTCGCCGTGGCGCTGGTGTTGCTGGTGCAGGAACACGGTAACCTGTGGCTTACGCTGCCGGCCGCCGTGATCATCGGTCGTGAAATTGTCGTCTCGGCGCTGCGGGAGTGGATGGCCGAGCTCGGTGCTCGTGCTCACGTCGCGGTGTCGAACCTGGGCAAATGGAAAACCGCTGCGCAAATGCTGGCGCTGGTGATCCTGCTGGCCAATCCGTCGGATTTCACGTTCTGGGTTCTGGTGGGTTACGCCTTGCTGCTGATCTCTGCGGGCCTGACGCTGTGGTCCATGGTTCAATATTTGCGGGCTGCCTGGCCGCATCTGAAGACCGACGTGGAAAAGAAATAAACTTTTTTGAATCAAAGGGTTGACGGGGCATCTGGATTCTATAGAATGCGCCTCACCAAGACGCGGGAATAGCTCAGTTGGTAGAGCACGACCTTGCCAAGGTCGGGGTCGCGAGTTCGAGTCTCGTTTCCCGCTCCAAGATTCACAAAAAGCGCCACTCAATGAGTGGCGTTTTTTTGTGCGTGGTATTTACGTTCAGCGTTGAAAAGAGAGGCTTCGGCCTCTTTTTTCGTTCCAGCGAGTTTTGCTGACCACTTTTTTTGTACGTTAAAACGTACATCGATTTCGTCTCAACATACACGATCAGTAGGGCGGCAGAATCAGCGCGCTGTCACAGCCGTAGCCAGACCTGAATACTCCTGCATTGCATCCTCCAACGCCTCCCGAAAATACTCCTGCGACGCCCGGTCACAGAGGATGTGCAAGCTCGCCTGCTGCACGGTGCCTGAATTGATGACGATCACGTTGATGCGTGCCGCCGACGTCTGGGCCACCGCTCCCGAGCCGAACGCCTGCGGGCTCAGATCAACCCCGCAGAGCTTGGCCAATACGTCGCTCAGATGATTCCCTATCAGCTGAAAACAGGCATGGCTGTCCTGACGAGGCAGCAGATAGTTGGCTTGATGGTCGAGTTCCCAGCGGGCCTCTTCATCCGCCATTCGTTGGCCCTGATCCTCTGGACTGCCCAGCAGTAGGTACTCGGTCTGCGACAGCCGCGCCACCTGACTGCCATCGGCTTGAATCACCGCACGGTTGGGCGCATCTGGCAGGGCGAAGCCGCGACTGCGCAGGTACTCGGCACTGTAGGCGCCGCGAAAACCGACCCGCGGCAGGTCGGTCAGGTCCGCCAGGCGGCACCCCGGCAGCGGTGCCAGGGCTTGCCGGGCGATGCTGTGTTGTTCTTTCAGACTGGTCATGACTCAAAGCTCCTGGCGTTGGTTGTCGGGATCGAAGAAGGGCAACTGCACCACCTCGGCCTGGACCACGATGCCGCCTTCGACGCGGATCGGAATTTGTTGCCCAGGCGTGCTCTGGTCGATGCCGGCGTAGGCCAGGCCGATGATCTTGCCCAGGGAGGCGGAATACTCGCAGGATGTGACGTTGCCGCTGATGTCCGGGCCGTTAAGGACCAGATGGCCTTCCAGCGGTTGCAGGCTGCCTTTGGGCAGGCTGAACCCCACCAGTTTGCGTTTCAGTGGCTGGGCTTCGAGGATGTCCACCGAACGGCGGCCGACGAAGAACGGCTTAGTGCGGCTGATCGCCCAGCCCATGTCGATTTCCGCCGGGTGAGTCATTCCGTCGGTGTCCTGGCTGATGATCACGTGGCCTTTTTCCAGGCGCAGCAGGCGCTGGGTTTCGACGCCGAAGGGGCGGATGTCATGTGCTTTGCCGGCCTCAACCAGTGCGTCCCAGAGCTTGAGCCCGTGACGCGCGGGTACGTGAATTTCATAGCCCAGCTCGCCAACAAAACCGACTCGCAACAACCGGGCCTTGATGCCGGCCACGGTGCCTTGACGGACGCCCAGGTAAGGGAAGGCTTCGGCGCTGAGATCGAGGTCGGTGCAGACCTGTTCCAGCACCTTGCGCGAGTCCGGCCCCGCGACGTTGACCGCGCAAATGGCCGCGGTGACGTTGGCGACGTCCACGTCCAGGCGCCACTGTGCATTCCACTTGAGCATCTGCTGATAGATCCGGTCGACGCCGCTGGTGGTGGCAGTGACGTAGAAGTGATTTTCGGCAAACCGCGCGCAGACCCCATCGTCGATCACCACCCCATGCTCATTGGTCATCAGCGCATAGCGAGAACGGCCGATCGGCTGTTTGAGGAAGGCAAAGGTGTACATCCGGTTGAGCAGTTCGGCGGCGTCCGGGCCGCGCACGTCCAGGCCGCCGAGGGTCGAGACGTCGATGAGGCCGACCTTGTTCCGCACGTGCAAGGCTTCGGCTTGCATGCAGCGTTCGCGATCCTTGGCGTTGCCGTAGTAGGCCGGGCGTTGCCAGATTCCGGCGGGCATCATCTTCGCCCCGGCTTGCAGGTGTCGGGCATGCATTGGCGTTTGCCGGTACGGGTCGAACGCGCGACCGGCGACATGCGCCAGTTTTTCAGCCACAAACGGTGGTCGCGCCGTGGTCACGCCAGTTTCGCTGATGTTGCGTTGGGTGGCCCAGGCCACCAACCGCGCGGTCGGCAGCGCCGAGTGACGACCTTGAGACGGGCCCATGCCGACGGTGGAGTAGCGCTTGACCAGTTGCACGTCGCGATAGCCGATCCGGGTGGCGTTGACGATGTCGGCCACTTGCAGATCCTCGTCGAAGTCGACGAAGTCCTTGCCCTTAGGGTGCGGGAAGATTGGCCAATTAAAGTTGACCCGCGCCTCGCCGCTGAATGGCGCGCGTTGCGTGTCGACTGTCAGACCCAGCGCGAGGGCGGCTTCGGCACCGGCATTCACACCATCGGCAATCACGTTATCCAGCTGGTGACGACCGTTGACCGAGCCGGCGACATTCAGATTCTTTGGCAGGCCGCTGAGCGTGAACTCGGCACGCTGATCGTCGTAGGCCAGCTTGCCGCCAGCCTGGCAAAGCAGTTGATAGACCGGCATGTAGCCGGCGGACATGCACAGTAAATCGCACTCCAGGTGTTGCCCGCTCTCGGCGACCTGGCCTTGTGCGGTGATCTTGCGCACGTCGACGCCGTTGATATGGCGCATGCCTTTCTCGTGCTGGGCCTCATATACGGTGCTGTTGCTCTGATGGTAGATCTTGCGTTGTGCCAGTGCGAGCAGCAAGGATTCGTCCGAAGGACCATGGCGCAGGTCCACCACAGCGACGACCTCCACGCCCTGGTCATGCAGATCCAGCGCGGCGAGGTAACCGTCATCGTTGCCCGTCAGCACCACGGCGCGGTTACCGGGTTTGACCGCATACAGTTTCATCAGCCGTTGCGCGGCGCTGGTCAGCATCACGCCCGGCAGGTCGTTGTTGCGAAAGATCACCGGCTGATCGAAAGCACCGCTGCACACCAGGCACTGGCGGGCGCGGACCTTGTACATGCGTTTGCCCTGAATCACCGGCAGGTAATTGTCGGTAAACCAGGCGTTGCAGGTGGCCTCGGTCAGGATCTGGATATTGGCGTGTTGCTCTACTGCAGCGAGCAGTTCGCGGCGCAGGTTTTCAGCCTTGTTGCCGTCGATGTCGAAGCGCGCGTAGTTCAGCGAACCGCCGAGAACCGGTTGTTGCTCGATGAGCAACACTTTGGCCCCCGCGTCGGCTGCCGTCAGCGCCGCATGAAGCCCGGCGGGGCCTGCGCCGATGACTGCCAGGTCGGTGAAAAGGTAGGCCTTGTCGTAGTACTCGGGCTGGAACTTCAGGTCGAGCACGCCGAGGCCGGCCTTCTTGCGAATGATCGGTTCCCATACTTTCCACATGCCCTTGGGCTTGTAGAACGAGCGGTAGTAGAAACCCACCGGCATGAATTTCGAGAACTTGCCGAGGTAGGCATCCTTGTCGTTATCCAGCGAGCCGTTGACGTTCTGCGCTGTCACCTGCAAACCGGCGGACAACGCGTGTGCGTCGGCCAGCACGTTCGGCTCTTCAGACAACTGTACCAGGCTGTTGGCGTCCTGACCGGCCATGGTCAGCGGGCCGCGGGGGCGATGGTATTTGAACGAACGGGAGATGAGGAAACGCCCGTTGGCCAACAGGGCGCTGGCGATGCTGTCGCCTTGCAAACCTTGGTAGCGCTGGCCGTCGAAGCTGAAGTCCAGTGGTTGATCACGGTCGATCAGCAAGCCCATAGGGGCGGGTAGACGATTCATCCTGCGATCTCCTTGGCGGCGCTAAAGTCGACACGGGCGGTGAACAGCTCTTTGGGGTCGAAGGTCCGCAGGATTTCGTCGGTTACGGTGTGCCGCTCCGCCAGAAACCAGTAGCTGGATGGAGTGTGCATCCACCACTCGCGCACCACGCCGGCGAGGTTGTCGGTATTGAACACGTAGTCCGCCCAATCGCCGTCGCTGCACGTGACGGGGTCGGGCATGGGTTTGAATTCACCACCATAGGTGAACTCGCTGATATTGCGCGGCCCATTGAGCGGGCACGTCATGATTTTCATCGTCTGCTCTCCGTCAGTGGCTGGCCGCCGTGGCGCCCATTTCGTTGACTTGCTGGAAGGTCGAGAAACGTTCGAGGCCGAAAGGTTTGATCAGCTCCGGCACCTTGCCGCCGCTGGCGACCAACTCGGCCATGGTCTTGCCGCAGATCGGCGTGGCCTTGAAACCCCAGGTGCCCCAACCGGCGTCGAGGTAGTAATTCTTCACCGGCGACAGGCCCATGATCGGGCTGTAATCCGGGGTCATGTCGGTGATGCCGGCCCATTGGCGCATCAGCTTGGCGTTGGCCAGGAACGGGAACATCTCGATCGCATGGGCGAGCAGGCTTTCCTTGAGGTCCAGCGTCGAGCGGGTGTTGAACAGCGGATAGGGATCGGAGCCACCGCCGAAAACCACTTCACCACGGCTGGTCTGTTGCACATAGCAGTGCAGGGCAGAGGAACTCACCAGCGGATCGAGAAACGGTTTGAACGGCTGGGTGACCATCGCTTGCAGCGGGAAGGTCTGGATCGGCGAACGGATCCCGGCCTTGGCCATCAGCAACGAACTGTGCCCGGCAATCGCCTGCACCGCACAACCGCATTTGATGGTGCCTCGGTTGGTCTTGACGGCGGTGATGGCGCCGTTCTCGATGATCAGGTCCTGGACTTCGGTGAGCTGATGGATTTCCACGCCGCGCTTGGCGGCTTGTTTGGCATAACCCCAGGCCACCGCGTCATGGCGCGCGGTGGCGCCGTCGATGTGCCAAAGCCCGGCGATTACCGGCAAGTGGCCGGGATCGAGGTTGAGGCTGGGCACCAGTTCACGGATCTGCTGCCGGTCGATCATCTCGGTACGGCCGCCAAAGTGTTTGTTGACCTCGGCGCGCTGCCGGAACGAACGCACCGTGGCATCGGTGTGGGCCAGGGTCAGTTGGCCGCGCTCGGAGTACATGATGTTGAAGTCGAACTCGTTGGACAGCGACTGGAACATCCGCACCGACTCGGCATAAAAGCGCACACCTTCGCTGGTCAGGTAGTTGGAGCGGATCACCGCGGTGTTGCGCGCGGTATTGCCGCCGCCCAGGTAAGACTTTTCCAGCACCGCGATGTTGGTGATGCCGTGGTACTTGGCCAGGTAGTAAGCGGTGGCCAGACCGTGGCCGCCGGCACCGATGATCACCACGTCATAGCTCGACTTGAGTTCCTTTGGTGGCGGCAAATCCACTTCTACCGGGTACTCCGAACTCAGCCCGTACTTCAATAGATTGAATGGCATAGGGCCTCCGATTGGTTGTGTAGAGCCTGGTGTTGCGCAAGGGCAGCGGTGACAGTGTTTTTCATCAGAAAGGCGATGGTCATCGGCCCGACACCACCAGGGACCGGAGTGATCGCTGCGACATGGGGTAGGGCGCTGTCGAAGTCGACATCGCCTACCAGGCGGCTGCGGCCATCGTCTTCGATGCGGTTGATGCCGACGTCAATCACCACGGCGCCTGGCTTGAGCCAACTGGCGTCGATCAGCCTTGGGCGCCCCACGGCGGCGATGACGATGTCTGCCTGCCGGCATAGAGCCTGCGGGTCCGGGCTGTGCGAATGCAGGAGGGTCACCGAGCAGTCGGCCTGCAGCAACAACGCTGCCATGGGTTTGCCGACGATGTTCGAGCGGCCGATCACCACTGCGTGCTTGCCGCGCAAATCGCCGCAGGTTTGTTCCAGCAAATACAAACAACCACTGGGGGTGCAGGGCGCGAGCACCGTGCGACCCTGGCTGAGACCACCGACGTTCTGACTGTGGAACCCGTCTACATCCTTGGCCGGAGCGATAGCTTCCAGTGCACGTAGTTCATCGATATGCGAAGGCAGCGGCAGTTGCAGGAGAATGCCGTGGATCGAACGATCGGCATTCAATCGGGCGATCAGAATGAGTAATTGTTCAGTGCTGGTGTCCGTGGACAGCCGATGTTCCAGCGAGCGGATACCCACCTCTTCGGCGCGCAGGATCTTGTTTCGCACGTAGACCTGGCTGGCCGGGTCGCTGCCCACCAGAATCACCGCCAGTGCCGGTTGAATGTCTTGCTCGCGCAGGCGCTCCACGTCCTTGCGGACCTGTACCAGCACGCGGGCAGCAGTGGCCTTGCCGTCGATCAGCTTGTGCGTGTTCACCGGAAGATCACCGTTCTGTCCTGGTTGAGGAAAACCCGGTGCTCCAGGTGGTACTTGACCGCCTTGGACAGGGCCACGGTTTCGGTGTCGCGGCCGGTGGCGACCAGGTCGTCGGGTAGGTAGACGTGATCGACGCGCTGTACTTCCTGCTCAATGATCGGTCCCTCGTCGAGGTCGCTGGTGACGTAATGGGCGGTGGCGCCGATCAGTTTCACGCCGCGCTGGTAGGCCTGGTGATAAGGCTTGGCGCCTTTGAAGCCGGGCAAGAAAGAATGGTGAATGTTGATCGCCCGCCCCGAGAGTTGCTTGCACAGGTCATCGGAGAGGATCTGCATGTAGCGCGCCAACACCACCAGCTCAGTGTTGGTGTCGTCGACAATCTTCATCAGCTCGGCTTCCTGTCGAGCCTTGGTGTCCTTCGTCACCGGCAAGTAGATGAAGCGAATGCCCTCGCGTTCGGCCATGGGTCGCAAGTCGAGGTGGTTGGAGACGATGGCGGTGATGGTCATGTCCATCTCGCCCTTGTGGTAGCGGTAGAGCAGGTCAGTCAGGCAGTGGTCGAACTTGCTGACCATCAGCAGCACGCGCATCGGTTCGCGGGTGTCGTGCAATTCCCAGGTCATCTCGAACGCCTTGGCGACGTCGGCGAAGCCGTCCTTGATCTGCTGAATGTCGCCCTGATGGCCGTCGTTGAAGCGGAACACCGCACGCATGAAAAACCGGCCGCTGAAGTCGTCGTCGAATTGCGCCATCTCCCCGATGTAGCAACTGTTGTCCGCCAGGTAGGTGGTGACGGCAGCGACAATGCCGGACACCGCGGGACAGGTGATCTTAATGATGAAATGGTTTTTTTCGTGTTGCATGACACGTCCTCGGGATGATGGCGGCAGCTCATCGCATAGCGAAAAAAGTGTCAGCGGACAGCAGGCTCATTCCTTGAGCACGTTTTCTTGTGAGGAATAAATTATTCCTGTTGGTGGCTTTATAGGGGAAATGGGTGTGTCACGTCCAGAGCTTTTAAGAAAGTTTTTTAACTGACAGGAAAATGCGTGAGGCCGACGTGGGTCGGCCTTAAGGCGGGGCAAAGCAGGGGAAGAGGGGGCGTTACTCTTTGTCGCTGCCGTAATTCATGATCGAGAGCAGGCGGATCGGCACTTGCACCAGTTGCTCGGGGCCGTGAGGAATTTCGCCTTCAAACGTCAAGCTGTCGCCAGCCTCCATGCGGTACAACTGATTGCCGTGGCGATAGATCAGTTCACCTTCCAGCAGGTGGAGGAATTCGGTGCCAGGGTGGGAGAAGGTCGGAAACTCCTCACTCGCGTCATCCATGCTGACCATGTAGGCCTCGAAGCTCTTCTTCGGCCCACGGGTGTGGTTGAGCAGATGGTACGTATGGCCTTTCTCGGTGCCGCGGCGCACCACTTCCATGCCCTGATCGGCCTTGACCAACAGCGCGCTGCCGTCCTGCTGGTCATATTCGCTGAACAACTTGGACAGTGGCAGGCCAAGCACGTCGCACAGACGGCTCAGGGTATCGAGGCTGGTGGACACCTGGGCGTTTTCGATCTTGCTCAACATGCCCTGACTGATATCGGCAATCTTGGCCACGTCAGACAATTTTAGATCCTGAGCCTGGCGCTGGCGCTTGATCTGCAATCCCAGATATTGCTCAAGCTTGAGGCGCGGGGCGGTTTCGGTCGACATAGTCATCAGATCCTGCACGCTTTCCGTTCGGTAATATTAGTTTCGCACTGAGAAAGTGCAAATGGCGACGCTTGTCGCCTGCCCTGCGGGCAGTATTCCCACAGGGAAAAGAATATTCCCATATATACAGCACAAAAGCGCCTGTCACGGCGTTTCGACGTTCCACTCGCGAATCTGGCAAGGGCTTTGCATTCCTATTGGGAAAATAACTTTCTTTTTAGGAATAAAAAGACGGTCAAGGCCCATCCAGAATGTTTTGCCTTTCGCGAGGAGTGACGAGCAATGTTGCCAGCAGAAACCCAGCGCATCATCGACAAGCACGGGATCAAGTACGTGCTTGCGCAATTTGTGGATATTCACGGTGCGGCCAAGACCAAGTCGGTGCCGATCTGTGGGCTCAAGACCGTCGCCGAAGAGGGGGCGGGTTTTGCCGGGTTCGCGATCAGTGGCATGGGCATGGAGCCCCACGGTCCGGACTTCATGGCTCGCGGCGACTTGTCCACCCTGGCTCCGGTGCCCTGGCAGCCGGGTTACGGGCGGGTGGTGTGCGTCGGCCACGTCGACGGTAAGCCGCATCCGTATGACAGCCGTTATGTGCTGCAGCAACAAGTGCAACGCCTGGAAGAAAAGGGCTGGACCCTCAACACCGGCCTGGAACCCGAGTTCAACCTGATGCGTCGCGACGAGCAGGGCAAGTTGCAATTGGTCGACCCCAGCGACAACCTCGACAAGCCTTGCTACGACTATAAAGGCCTGTCGCGCTCCCGGGTGTTTCTTGAACGCCTGACCGAAGCCTTGCAAGCAGTGGATTTCGAGGTCTATCAAATCGACCACGAAGACGCCAATGGCCAGTTCGAAATCAACTACACCTACAGCGACGCCATGACCTCGGCGGACCGCTTCACCTTCTTCCGCATGGCCGCCGGCGAAATCGCCAATGACCTGGGCATGATCTGCTCGTTCATGCCCAAGCCCGACCCGAAACGTGCCGGCAACGGTATGCACTTTCACCTGTCGATCAGCAGTGCCGACAACAAGAACCTGTTCCATGACGCCAGTGATCCGAGCGGCATGGGGCTGTCGAAAATGGCCTATCACTTCGCCGCGGGCCTGCTTGCCCACGGCCCGGCGCTGTGTGCCTTCGCCGCGCCGACGGTCAACTCCTACAAGCGTCTGGTGGTGGGTAATTCGTTGTCCGGTGCGACCTGGGCGCCAGCCTTTATCGCCTTCGGCGCCAACAACCGTTCGGCCATGGTGAGGGTGCCTTACGGGCGCCTCGAATTCCGTCTGCCGGACGCTGGTTGCAACCCTTATCTGGTCAGCGCCGCGATCATCGCCGCCGGCCTGGATGGCATCGATCGGCAGCTGGAAATCGACCACGTCTGCAATGAAAACCTCTACAGCCTGAGCCTCGAGCAGATTGCCGCGCGGGGCATCAAGACCCTGCCGCAATCGCTCAAGGAAGCCTGCGACGCGCTCGAAGCCGACCCCTTGTTCGCCGAGGTGCTTGGCCCCGAGATCGTTGGCGAGTTCATCAAGCTCAAGCGCATGGAGTGGGTGGAATACAGCCGCCACGTCTCCGATTGGGAGATCCAGCGCTACACCGAATTTTTCTGATTTTCCATTTTGATAACCATTCGGGCACCCGGCACGGCGCCGGGCGTTCACTGCCTCCGAAGGAGACTTGATATGTGTGGAATCGTAGGTCTTTACCTGAAAAATCCGCAGCTGGAATCCCAGCTCGGCAAGCTTTTCGAACCGATGTTGCAGGCCATGACCGATCGTGGCCCGGACAGTGCCGGCTTCGCCATTTACGGCGATGAAGTGGCGGACGGCTGGGTCAAGCTGACCTTGCAGGCGACCACCGAAGGCTTCGACTGGAAAACCCTGATGGGCGAACTGGAAGGGCGCCTGGGCTGTTCGCTGGAGTGGTTCCAGAACGCCAGTGCCGCGGTGTTGAAGATCCATGCCGAAGAGGCGCCGGTACGCCTGGCCCTCGCTGAACTGGCACCGAGCCTGCGCATCATGAGCGCCGGGCAAAGCATCGAAATCCTCAAGGGCATGGGCTTGCCCCAGGAGATTTCCCAACGCTTCGGCCTGGCCGGCATGAAGGGTAGCCACATTATTGGCCACACCCGCATGGCCACCGAAAGCGCGGTAACCATGGAGGGCAGCCATCCGTTTTCCACTGGCGCCGACCTGTGCCTGGTGCACAACGGCTCGTTGTCGAACCACTTCCGCCTGCGTCAGGAACTCAAGCGCGAAGGCATTCACTTCGAGACCGACAACGACACCGAAGTGGCCGCCGGCTACCTGACCTGGCGCCTGCAGCAGGGCGATTCATTGAAGGAAGCGCTGGATCACTCGCTGGAGGATCTCGACGGTTTCTTCACCTTCGCCATCGGCACCCGCAACGGTTTTGCGGTGATCCGCGACCCGGTCGCCTGCAAGCCGGCGATCCTTGCCGAGACGGACGACTACGTCGCCATGGCCTCCGAGTATCAGGCCTTGTCGAGCCTGCCGGGAATCGAAAACGCCAGAATCTGGGAGCCTGCACCGGCCACTCTCTACATCTGGGAACGCGAGTCAGCTTAAGGAGCGCACACATGAAAACCATCGATCTTTCCACTGCCACCGTGCGTGACCTCAATCAGGCGCTGCACGATCAGGTCAATAACGTGACCGATCACGAGTGGGTGGTGACTCACTCCGATGGCAAGCACAACCTCGCGGTCGGGGTGAATCAAGCGGTGTCCATCGATATCCAGGGTCACGCCGGCTACTACTGCGCGGGGATGAATCAAAAAGCCGCGATTACCGTCCATGGCAACGTCGGTGTCGGGTGTGCCGAAAACATGATGTCCGGCTACGTCCGGGTTAAAGGCAGCGCCTCTCAGGCGGCCGGTGCTACGGCCCATGGCGGGTTGCTGGTGATTGAAGGCGACGCTGGGGCGCGTTGCGGGATTTCCATGAAGGGCATCGACATCGTTGTCGGCGGCAGCATCGGCCACATGAGCTGCTTCATGGGGCAGGCCGGTCGCCTGGTGGTCTGCGGCGACGCCGGCGATGCGCTGGGCGATTCGTTGTATGAAACCCACATCTACGTGAAAGGGACCGTTGAGTCCCTGGGCTCGGATTGCATCGAGAAAGAGATGCGCGCCGAGCACCTGGAAGAGCTGCAAGGGCTGCTCGACCGCGCCGGTTTCGAGCACAAGGCGGCTGACTTCAAACGCTACGGTTCGGCCCGTCAGTTGTACAACTTCAAAGTCGATAACGCGTCCGCGTACTGATCCAGGAGCCATAACATGAGTGAGAAAACCCCTCCAGTGCTGCGCGAGTCAGCCACCTTCGACCGCCTGACCATCCAGGAAATCCAGCGTGCCGCGGAAACCGGCATCTACGATATTCGCGGTGGTGGCACCAAACGCAAACTGCCGCATTTCGATGACCTGCTGCTGCTCGGCGCCAGCGTTTCGCGCTACCCGCTGGAAGGTTATCGGGAGAAGTGCGGCACCGATGTCATCCTCGGCAACCGCTTCGCCAAGAAGCCGATTCACCTGAAGATTCCGGTGACCATCGCCGGCATGAGCTTCGGTGCTTTGTCGGCCAATGCCAAGGAAGCCCTGGGCCGTGGCGCGACCATCGCCGGCACCAGCACCACCACCGGTGACGGCGGCATGACCCCGGAAGAACGCGGCCAGTCGCAGCATTTGGTGTATCAGTATTTGCCGTCCCGCTATGGCATGAACCCGGACGATCTGCGCAAGGCCGACGCCATTGAAATCGTCCTGGGGCAGGGCGCCAAACCCGGTGGCGGCGGTATGTTGCTGGGCATGAAAGTCACCGAACGCGTGGCTGGTATGCGCACCTTGCCGATCGGTGTCGACCAGCGCAGCGCCTGCCGTCACCCTGACTGGACTGGCCCGGATGACCTGGCGATCAAGATTGCCGAGTTGCGGGAAATCACCGATTGGGAAAAACCGATCTACGTGAAGATCGGCGCCAGCCGGCCTTACTACGACGTCAAGTTGGCGGTAAAAGCCGGGGCTGACGTGATTGTGCTCGACGGCATGCAAGGCGGCACCGCAGCGACTCAGGAAGTGTTCATCGAACACGTCGGGATCCCGATTTTGTCGGCCATTCCGCAAGCGGTACAAGCTTTGCAGGAGATGGGCATGCATCGCAAGGTTCAGCTGATTGTTTCTGGAGGGATTCGCAACGGTGCCGACGTCGCCAAGGCGATGGCGCTGGGTGCGGATGCGGTGGCCATCGGGACGGCCGCGCTGATTGCCTTGGGCGATAACCATCCACGCCTGGACGAGGAACTGAAGAAAATCGGCTCGGCCGCCGGTTTCTACGATGACTGGCAGAACGGCCGCGACCCGGCCGGGATCACCACGCAGGACCCGGAGCTGTCCAAGCGCCTGGACCCGGTGGAAGGTGGTCGGCGTCTGGCCAACTACTTGCGCGTGTTGGTGCTGGAAGCCCAGACCATGGCCCGGGCTTGCGGCAAGTCGCACCTGCACAACCTCGATCCCGAGGATCTGGTGGCGCTGACCGTGGAGTCGGCTGCCATGGCGCGGGTGCCGCTGGCGGGAACCAACTGGATTCCGGGTTCCGGTACCGGTTACTGACAAAAACCTGTGGCGAGCGAGCTTGCTCGCGCTGGGCTGCAAAGCGGCCCCAAGAATCTTTGCGAGTGCTACGCACTCGAGCGCGAGCAAGCTCGCTCGCCACAGTTATAAGCGGGTCTGAAAGACCGCGGCATGTTCATTCAACGACCAAGAGGTCTCTCAAGAGGCCCGTGCACACTCACTTTGCTCGCTGCCAGACACTTTCCATTCTTTTGCAGGAGCTTTGAAAATGGTCAATCGTCTTCTCGGCAAATCCCTTCTTGTCTTATTGGCGGCCGGCGCGCTCGCGCCGCTCGCCCAGGCGGCCGATGCACCCACCTTGAACACCGGCAGCACCGCCTGGATGGTGACCGCAGCGGTGCTGGTGCTGTTCATGTGTCTGCCGGGCCTCGCTTTGTTCTACGGAGGTCTGGTGCGGGCGAAAAACACGCTCTCGCTGTTCACCCAGTGCTTCGGCATCGCCGGCCTGGTCGGTGTGCTGTGGGTGATCTATGGCTACAGCATGGTGGTCGACAGCACCGGCATGGTCGAGGGGCAGGTGACGTTCAACAGTTTCGTCGGTGGTTTGAGCCGGGCCTTTCTGGCTGGCATGACCCCGGAGAGCCTGGTCGGTGACATTCCGGAAGGCGTGTTTGTGACCTTCCAGATGACCTTCGCGATCATTACCCCGGCGCTGATTGCCGGTGCATTCGCCGAGCGCATGAAGTTCTCGGCGGCGCTGTGGTTCATGGCCCTGTGGTTTACCCTGGTTTATGCGCCCGTCGCCCATATGGTCTGGGGCGGTTCGGGCGCTTTGATGCATAACTGGGGCGTTCTCGATTTTGCCGGTGGCACTGCGGTGCATATCAATGCCGGCGTCGCTGCTTTGGCTGCGTGCCTGATTCTCGGCAAGCGCAAGGGTTACCAGAATACGCCAATGCCCGCCCACAACTTGAGCTTGACCATGGCCGGCGCGGCCATGCTCTGGGTTGGCTGGTTCGGCTTCAACATCGGTTCCGGCGGCGGTCTCAATGGCACTTCGGGCATTGTCATGCTCAACACCCAACTGGGCGCTTGCGCGGGGATTCTCGGCTGGATGTTCACCGAGTGGTTCAAGGTCGGCAAGCCGAGTGCCTTGGGCCTGGCCAGCGGTGCTTTTGCCGGTTTGGTCGGCATTACTCCGGCGTGTGCGTATGTGGGCGTCGGCGGCGCATTGGCCATCGGTCTGCTGTGTGGGGTGTTCTGCTACTTGAGCGTTACTGTGCTGAAACGCCGCTTTGGATATGACGACAGCCTCGACGTGTTTGGCTTGCACGGTATCGGCGGAATGATTGGTGCAGTATTGACCGGCGTGTTCTGCGTGCCGTCCCTGGGTGGACTGGTGGAAGACGTGACCATGGGCGCTCAGGTAGTGGCGCAGATCAAGGGCGTGTTGCTGACGACGGTGTACTGCTTCGTCATCAGCTGGATCATTCTCAAGGTGATCAACGCCGTCATCGGCTTGCGTGCCGATGAATCGGTGGAGGACATGGGGCTGGACCTGGCTGAACACAACGAGAGTGCCTACAACCACTGATCGTTACTATTGAACGACACGGCCCACCTTCGAGTGGGCCGTTTTCGTGGTGCTCAGCTCAACGCTGCATCACTGATCGACTTACGCTCGCGCGCTACGGCGGCACGCTGCAATTGACTGGCGATCAGGGTGTTCTTCAGCAGATACGCAATGGTCATCGGCCCGACCCCACCGGGTACCGGCGTGATCGCGCTGGCAACAGTGCGCGCACTGGCGTAATCGACATCACCGACCAGACGATTTCCCGACGCGTCGGTAATGCGATTGATGCCGACATCGATCACCACCGCTCCGGGTTTGAGCCAGCTGGCGTCGATCATCTCAGGTCGACCCACCGCCGCAACCACGATGTCCGCCAACCTGCACAACGCCGGTGCATCGACGCTGCGCGAGTGCACCACGCTGACCGAGCAGTTGGCCTGCAGCAACAAGGTTGCCATGGGTTTGCCGACAATGTTCGAACGACCGATGACCACCGCGTGCAAGCCGCTCAAGTCACCGCAGGTTTCATGCAGCAGACGCATGCAGCCGCTGGGCGTGCAGGGTGTCAGGACTTCGATGCCTTGCACCAGGCCGCCGACGTTTTCCCGATGAAATCCGTCCACGTCTTTGATCGGGTCGATGGCGTGAATCACTGCCGCCTCGTCGATATGTCCTGGCAGGGGCAACTGCACCAAAATGCCGTTCACCGTGGCATCGGCATTCAGTTGGGCAATCAGTTCCAGTACTTGCGCCTGGCTGGCGTCGTCCGGCAGACGGTATTCAAGGGAGCGAATGCCGACTTCCTTGGCCCGCAGCAGTTTGTTGCGCACATAGACCTCGCTGGCCGGGTCTTCACCGACGAGCAGCACGGCCAGGGCCGGGTAAATCTGCTGTCCGGCCAAGACCAGAACTTCTTCTCGAACTTCGTCGAGAACCTGGGCAGAGATGGCTTTGCCGTCGATAACGCGGGCAAGTGCAGGGGTGGTGCTGATCAAAAGAGTCACCGTCGTTTTGATTGATAGGGGGGCGAAGTGATCATCGAGGCGTCGTTGCGCCCCGATGATCCATCAGAGACCAGCAGGCAAGGACGCTCAGGCTACCAGTTGATGGCAACCGTACACCACCAGTACACCCGCGATCAGCGTTGCATAAGGCAGCCAACCGGCGCGTTTTTGTCCGGCATCGGTCTGAATGTACAGGTCGCTGAGCATCGCTTCCGGGAAGCTGCCCTTGTCCTGCACATAGTGGCGGTAGCAGAACACCGGAAGAATCAACAGCGCCAGCAACAGGCCGGTCACCAGGGTGCCGGCGCCCCAGATATCGGCTCCCAGCCCCATGCACGCCAGGTTGACGAAGCTCAGTACGCCACCCGCGACCAACAGCACGGTCGGGGCCTTGTACGGGCGTATCCAGTCGGGACGGTCCAGGCGATGGATCCAGCCGGCATTGAGGTTTAGAAAATTGAAGATGATGTAGCTGACGTTGGACGCGGCCAGCACGAACACATAATCGGACATCAGCAACAGCAGCAGGTTGAACGACAAGTCGGTCCACATCGCTGCGGTAGGCGCGCCATGTTCGTTGGTGCGCCCCAGGTATTTCGGCAACCAGCCATCCACCGATGCCTGATACAGGGTGCGCGAGGAGCCGGACATCGAGGTCATGATCGCCAGCAACGTGGCCAGGACCAACATGATCAGCACGATGTTGGCCACCAGCTTACCGCCGCCGATGCTGTCCGCCATGACCTGGCCCACGCCCATGCCGCTGTAGATCGCGGGTGACAACAGACCGCTATAGACCGCCGGTGTGACCACCGCGCCGCTGGCATCGAGCACCGCCGGTGTCACCAGTTGGCCGAGTCCGAGGCTGCCCTGAAACGCCAGGGGCACCAGGGTGAACACCAGAATGCACAGCAGGCCGGCGTAAAAAATGGCCTTGAACGTGTCACGCTTGGGGTCCTTGAATTCCCGGGTGTAGCACACCGCGGTTTCGAAACCGTAAGTGGACCATGCAGCCATGAACAGGCCGCCAGCCATCAATGACCACCCGGAAATATCCCAAGGCCCGTCGATCACTTGCCCGGCCGCGTCATGGGCCAGCGGGTACAACGGCAGGAAGTTGGCCTGGGCCGCGTCCCCGGTGAACAACGGCACCACGCCCACCAGCAACAAAGGAATCAGCGAGGTCACGCCAAGCACCAGGGTCAGGCGTGCCGAGCGCAAGATGCCGCCATGCTGCACGGCGAACACCGTCAGTAAAATCAGCAGGCCGATGGCGAACGTCGCGTTGATCCGTAGCGACAGGCCGCTTTTGACCCAGCCCAGGTCAAGCAGGGTCAGTTGCCAGGTATTGATCAACGCATCAGCGGGGAACAATGCGGTGAGGATGTAACCGGCTGCCAGCCCCGAGCCAATGGACAAAACCGGGGACCAGGCCAGCCAGTTGCACCACACCGAGACCGGTGCGATCAGCTTGCTGTAGCGCACCCAGGCGACTGCACCGTAGACCGACGCGCCACCGGATTTGTGCGGGAACAGCCCGGCGATTTCGGCATAGGTGAAGGCCTGGATGAAGCCGAACAGAATCGACACAATCCAGACGATCCAGGCCGGTTTGCCTACCGTGGCGGCAATCGCGCCGATAGAGAACAGGACCAGGGCGGGCACGCCACTGGCGACCCAGAAAGCCCCGCGCCAATCGATTTTGCGGTGCAGGCTGCCCACTGAGCTGGCGGCCTGCGGTACGGCCTCGAACGTAGTCGCTTCCATCTTCGTATTCCCATGTCTGAGTAGAGTGGTAGTGGGGCAGTCAAAGTCGGGTGGCGCTTAAGTTCATGTGATCGATCAACTGCGTACCCGGCTCTTGTCGGGGTCGTAGAAAATCGCTGCGGTGACCGTGGCGCTGATGCGCTTCTGCAGGCCATCGACTTTGCCGATCTCCAACGCTGTGCCGACGTCGGCGCAGGCCACGTCGACCCGGCACAGCGCGATATTGCTGGCCAGCAGCGGCGAGCGGCAGGCACTGGTGATGACCCCGACCTGGGCTCGGCCGCGGTACACCGGGTCGCCGTGGTCGGCGCCTTCGTTGCCGCTCAGTTGCAGACCCACCAGTTTGTGAGCGGGATGGGCACTGCGCCGTAGCAGGGCGTCGCGGCCGATGAAGTCATCGGTTTTGCCTTTCAACGGAACGCAAAAGCCGATACCGGCCTCGAACGGATCGGTCTGGTCGCTGAATTCGTAGCCGGCGAAAATCAGCCCGGCTTCGATACGCAGCATGTCCAGCGCTTCCAGGCCCAACGGCACCAGGCCCAACGGTTGGCCCAGCGCCCAGATTCGGTCCCAGATCCGCTCGGCATCCTCAGGCTGGCACCAGACTTCGTAGCCCAGTTCGCCGGTGTAACCGGTGCGCGAGATCATCAGCGGGCAGCCGTTGTACCCGTCCAGACGGCCCACCAGGAAACGGAACCAGCCGAGGGTTTCCAGGCTCGGTTGGGTCGGCGGGGTCCAGACCATCTGTTTGAGCAGCTCGCGGCTCATCGGGCCTTGCACCGCCAGGTTGTGGATCTGCTCGCTGGCGGATTTGACCCAGACCTTCATGCCAAGCTTTTGCGCCTGTTCGCGCAGCCAGACTCCGGCGTAATCCTCGCCGCAGATCCAGCGAAAATTGTCCGGGCCCAGGCGCAGCAGTGTGCCGTCGTCGAGCATGCCGCCGTGCTCGTGACATATCGCCGAATACACCACTTGACCCACCGCCAGGCGCCGCACATCGCGGGTCAGGCAGTACTGCAACAACGCTTCCGCGTCGGGGCCGATGATTTCGAATTTGCGCAGGGCGGTCAGGTCCATCACCGCCACTCGCTCGCGGCAACCAAGGTATTCCTCGATTGCGCCATAGCCGTCATAGCGCAGCGGCAGCCACCAGTTGCGGTAGTCGACGAAGCTGCCGGTCAAGGCGCTGGTGCGTGAGTGAAACGCGGACTCACGGGTGAGTATCGGGTCGGCATCGGCCGTGGTTCGAGTGCTCATGGCGATGGAAAAATGCTCCTTTTCGCTGTAGATGCGGACATGGATATCGGTCGGGTTCCAGCCATTGGCCGGGTCGATGTCATCCGGGCACGAGGTGCTGCCGCACAGCAGGTCGGTCATGGCCCGCAGCAGCACGTAGTCGCCGGGGCGCGACCAGGGTTCATCCAGGGTCATCTGCTGGTGCGCGTCGATTCCGGTATTGAAAAAGAAATTGATCGCCGGCCAGCCATTGCGGGCCTTGACCCCATGGGATGCGAGCACTCGGCTGAGGTTGTCGCTGCAGTTGTCGTGCCCGAAGTAGCCATGGCTCTCGTAGTAGCGCGCGGCGCAGGCCAGGGCGAAGGAATCGTGGCGGCCGACGGTGTCACGCACCACCTCCAGCATCGGTTGCATCTGCCGGTCAAAAAACTTTGAGAACAGTCCCGGTGCCGGGTAGGCGCTGCCGTTCAGGGTGCGGGTTACGGTCTGGTCCAAGTCCAGCTCCAGACCGCGATCCAGTGCCCGTCGATCGAGGGCGACGAAGTCCGAGCATTGGCGGCCGGCGACGTCCAGCACCTGCACGTACTGCCCTTTGCCGACGGTGTAACTGTGGGCGGTGCCGGCGCTAATGGTGAATTCGTCAATTAACTCGCCCAACGGTTCGGGCAACACCGGGAGCAGTAGCGGCGAAGGATTGGCTCGTGTCACCCACAACCTCAGTTCGCTGGGCCGATACTGCCGGTCGACGGCTGTTGGCCCGGCGGGCGCAGCGACAATCACCAGCAGTTCATCGCTGGCGACAAAGTGGCGACTGAAGTCGGCAGGGCTGTCCTCGTCCCAGAGTGAAGCCGCGCTGAGCAGGTGGTACGGATCAATGCCGCGTCGGCTCAAAGCCTGGTTGATACGCCGAGCCTGCAAGGTCGGTTCGGCGAGCCGTGCGCCGATAAACCCGCAGGCCGTCGAACCGCTCAGTGCCCAGGCCGCCAGGGCGCTGCGACCGAGCATATCCACGGCCAGCAATTCGCAAGGTTGCCGGCCTTCGAGGTCTATCACTTGCAGGCTGTCGCCGGGCTGCAGCGCGACAAGGGTCAGGCCGCCAGCGGTCACCCGATAGCGCTCCTGGGCCGGGGCCCGGGCAAAGAGTCCGGGCTCCCGCGGGCGGGAAACACGAGGTGCATTCATGGTGGGGCTCCCGGGTCAACCGATCGACTTGACGGACATCGGCGGTTCACCGAGGTACGCCGCCATGGAATCGTCCAGGGCATGCAGCCAAGGCGTGTGGTGGGGTGGCGACTGGGTGCCGGTCATCAGCGATCGGTAGGATTTGTCGCGGTAACCCATGATGTTGTGGGCCTTGTCGTGCTTCCAGTGCAGGAAGGTGTCGTTGACCCCGGCGATATCGAAGTTCGGGTAATCGGTGGCGTCCACCAGTTGCTGGATATAGGCGCCCTGGTATTCGAACATCTGCTGGTTGGTTTCAAGCTGCTGCTCACGGGCATGCCATTGCTGACTATCGGCGGCCCTTTGTGTCTGGTCGGGTAGAGTGATGCGTTGCAGGATCACGTCGCGGGCGTACCAGGCCTGCGCGTCGAACATGTTGAACGAGTACCACTGGTCCTGCATGCCGAGGTAGATCAGTTGCGGGTTGGGCTCCCAGAAAATGCCCTTGTACAGGTTCATCGGCCATAGCCGGTTGTCGGTCTTGAGGCACAGTTCGTCCGGCAGGAAGGGGAAGTGATGTTTGTAGCCGGTGCACAGGATCACCGCATCGATGTGCTTGTGGGTGCCGTCGATAAAGTACGCGCGGTTTTTTTCCAGGCGCTGCAGCAGCGGTTTTTCTTCCCAGTTGGCGGGCCAGTCATAGCCCATGGGCGCGGTGCGGTAGCAGCTGGTGATGCTACGGGCGCCGTATTTGTAGCACTGGGAACCGATGTCTTCGGCAGAATAGCTGCTGCCGACGATCAGCAGATCCTTGCCCTTGAACTCCAGCGCCTCGCGGAAATCATGGGCGTGCAGGATGCGTCCGCCGAACTGCTCGAATCCGGGGAAGTACGGCATCTTCGGCGTCGAAAAGTGCCCGCAGGCGTTGATCACATAGTCGAACTCTTCCGAGGTCTGGGTATCGCTGCCGTGGTCGTGGGCGACCACCGTGAAGCGGTGAGTCTCTTCGTTAAAGGTGACCTGGCGCACCACGTTGTTGAAACGGATGTAGTCGCGAACCCCGGCTTTTTCGACGCGGCCCTTGATGTAGTCCCAGAGCACTTCCCGTGGCGGGTAGGAGCCGATGGGGCGGCCAAAATGTTCTTCGAAGGTGTAGTCGGCGAACTCCAGGCATTCCTTCGGGCCGTTCGACCACAAATAGCGGTACATGCTGCCGTGCACCGGTTCGCCGTTTTCATCCAGGCCGGTGCGCCAGGTGTAATTCCACATGCCACCCCAGTCTTGCTGTTTTTCATAGCAGACCAGTTCCGGGATGGGCGTTCCCTGGTCCCTGGCCGATTGAAATGCCCGCAATTGAGCCATGCCGCAAGGGCCGGCGCCGATGATTGCTACGCGTGTGGTCATGGTCGTTTCTCGTGGCTGTGATTCGGAAAAAAGGCTCGCTCAGCGAAAAATCACCGTCTTGTCCTGGTTGATGAATACTCGGTGTTCCAGGTGGTATTTCAGGGCTTTGGAAAGCGCTACGGTTTCGGTGTCGCGGCCGATGGCAACCAGCGAGTCGGGCAGGTGGGTATGGTCGACCCGCTGGATTTCTTGCTCGATGATTGGTCCCTCGTCGAGGTCGCTGGTGACGTAGTGAGCGGTGGCGCCGATCAGCTTCACGCCACGGTCGTAGGCCTGGTGATAGGGCTTGGCGCCCTTGAAACCGGGCAGGAACGAGTGATGAATGTTGATGGCCCGGCCGGACAGCTGCTGGCACAGTCCGTCGGACAGAATCTGCATGTAGCGGGCAAGCACCACCAGATCGGTCTGAGTGTCCTCGACGATGCGCATCAACTCGGCTTCCTGGCTGGCCTTGCTGTCCTTGGTGATCGGCAGGTAGATGAAGCGAATGCCTTCGCGTTCGGCCATGGCTCGTAGGTCCAGATGGTTGGAGACCACTGCGGTGATGTGCATGTCCATCTCGCCTTTGCGATGGCGGTACAGCAGGTCGGTCAGGCAGTGGTCGAACTTGCTGACCATCAGCAGCACCCGGGTCGGCTGACTGCTACAGAACAGCTGCCACTGCATGTCGAAGCCGCCGGCCAGGTCGCCCAGATCCTCGCGCAGGGCACCGATATCGCCGGTCACTCCGGTGTTGAAGCGGAACACCGCACGCATGAAGAACTGCCCGGTGAACTCGTCGTCGAATTGCGCCAGCTCGCTGATGTAGCACTGCTGTCCGGCCAGGCAGGTGGTGATCGCGGCAACGATGCCGGACGCTGCCGGGCAATTGATCTTGAGAATGTAATGTTCGTTGGAAGTGTCCATCGAAGGTCCCTTGGATAAAGTGGTTGGAGGCTCAGCCCTTGGCTGTGCGCTTGGTTTTTTCCGGGTCGTCGAAGGGCAAGGCGTGGGTCACAGCGGCGCTTTCCTGGCTGCCGCGCACCTGCAGGGCAATGCCTGGATTCGAGCAGGCGACGCTCATCCGGGCGATGGCCATGGAGCGCTTGCTCAGGCGCGAATACATGCCGCAGGTGATCACCCCGACTTGCTGGTTGCCCTGCCACAAGGTGTCGCCGGCCTCCGCGGCGCGGACACCTTCGAGCAACACGCCGGTGATCTTGAAGCGCTCCTGACCGCGCAACCGAAAGTGCTCTTCGGCGCCACGGAATTCGCGCTTGTCCGGGGAAACGGTGAAATCCAGGCCCATTTCCCACAGGGTGTCGCCAGCCTTCTGATCGGCGAAGGGGTACATCTGGGAGTTGTCGTAGGGGAAAAACATCAGCGAGCTTTCCACCCGCAACCAGTCCAGGGCAGTAAAGGCGCAAGGGATGATGCCCAGGCCCGCGCCTTGTTCGAGGATCGTGTCCCACAGCGCTGGGGCATCGGCGGCCTTGCAGAAAATCTCGTAGCCGCGCTCGCCGGTGTAGCCGGTGCGAGAGATCATCACCGGACGGTCGAACAGGCGGGTTTGCAGGTGATGGAAATAGGGCAGCTGACGAATCCCGGGGACGTGCTCGGCGAGAAAATCCACTGCCAGCGGCCCTTGCAGTGACAGGTCGTGGAGGTCGTCGTCGAACAGCACCGCCACCTGGCGACCCTGAGATGAACGCACCAGCATTTCGTGGCCACTGCCTGCACCATGGACCACCATGAAGGCGTTGGGGCCGGTGCGATAGACGATGCAGTCATCGACGAATTTTCCGTCCTCGTCGAGCATCGAGGCATACACTGATTTGCCGGGGTAGAGCTTGGCAATGTCGCGGGTGGTTGCCCATTGCAGCAGGCTCTCGGCGTGGGGGCCAACGTAGTGGACTTTTTTCAGTCCGGACACGTCCATCAATCCGGCCCGTGTACGGATCGCCTGATGGTGATCGGCCAGGTCACTGTCGTAGGTCCAGGCAGTGCCCATGCCGTTCCAGTCTTCGAGGTTCGAGCCGAGTGCGCGGTGCCGTTCGGCCAGTGCAGAAATACGCCATGAATGCGCCATGTGAAGATCCTTGTCGGTGAAAGTGGGTCAGGGTTCAGGCTTGCGGATCGAAGCGGGTCAGCCACTCGACCAGGGTCTGTCGGTAGCGGCTCATGCCTTTGTAATCGGCGATCGGCTCGGGCAAGTCGCGCAGCACACGGTGCAGGCGGCAGCCCCAGCCGGGCTGAGTGACCAGCTCATCCATGCTGATCAGGTAGGTGCGGATGCTGAACATCACCGCGTTGCTGCGGGGTAGACGGACCATCACTTGCAACTCGACCCGCAGGTGAACCTGTTGCCCGACGTTCTCGGCGGTGATGCGGCCGCGGTCGGCGCCCCATTCATGGAAAGTCTCAGGGGAGGAGTCCAGGCGCGGGTTGATGGTCAGCGTCCAGTTCAGGCGTCGTACCGGCTGGCCCACCTGCAGGTTGAGCAGGTACTTCAGCGCGCGGTCGAAGATGCCCATCTGGTGGGCCATGGGCACCGGAGAATGCCACTGCTTGAAACTCATGCCGGCGTCGAAGGCCAGGGACCAGTCGGCCGGGCTGGTGACCAGGCCGGCGTCCATGTACAGATCGCCGTCTCGTTGATCGAGCAGGGCGAAATCCCCCTGCACCTGTCGGCCAATGAACTCCAGCGGTTCGCAAGGCAGGGTCGCGGCATCACCGAACACAAAGCGCTGATCGATATCCAGCAGGGTGTTGCGCCAATGCCAGTGCTCAGCGTCACGCTCAAGGGTGAACCACTGCGGATAGTCGGCGGCCAGGTGCTCCATGAGCATCTGCAGCGCATCCCAGGCCGCCACTTGCATGTGCGGCAGCACCAGGTAGCGGCGTGGATCCTTGTCCAGCACCAAGGCGCGTTCGGCCATTTCCGAGCGGTAGTGTTCGTCGATGTCGAACCCGTGCTGGTAGATCGAGCCGGGATCCCGGGAAGTCGCCGGTTCGATGTTCACCGAATACAGGTAGCTGTCCTCGGTGAAGGGGAAAGGGAAACGACTGATGGCAGCTGGGCTGTTGCGAAAGCTGAAATCGTCTCGATAGCTCTGTACGGGGCTTGGTTGAATGGTCATGGTCGACTCCTAAAGATCCAGCGAAACGGTAGGGCCGCAGCCGCGGGAGACACAGGGCATGAGAAAGTCGGCCTGCTCGGCGGGGCTAAGGAAACTGTCGCGGTGTTCGATATCACCGCCCACGTGGCGGGTCATGCATTGGCCGCAGGCCCCTCCACGGCACAGGTTGGGGATCTGCAGCCCGGCGGACTCCAGGGCTTCGAGCAGGCTCTGATCGGGGCCGACCCGCAGGCGCCGGCCGCTGCGCAGCAGTTCCAGCTCGAAGGGCCGGCCCGGTTGTGCGGCATTGAACGCTTCCCAGTGCACACGGCTGGACGGCCAGCCGAGTGCCTTGGCCTGTTGCCGAACCGCGTCGAGCAACGGTTGCGGGCCGCAGGTGTAAACGTGGCTGCCCAGCGGTCGATCACGCAGGATGTCGCTCAGGTCCGGGCGGCTGGCGTAGATGTGCAGGCGCGATCCCAGCCGCTGTTGCAACGCCTCGACATAGGCATCGCTCAGGCCCGGACGACAGAGGTAGTGCAATTCGAAGTGAGCCTGGCGTTGTTCCAGGGCCGCGATGTAGGCCATGAACGGCGTGATGCCGATGCCTCCGGCGATCAGGATGTGCAGGCTGGCGGTAGAGTGCAGGGCGAACAGATTGGCCGGTGGCGAGATCTCCAGCCTGTCGCCGATCCGGACCTGCCGATGCAAGTAGTGAGAGCCGCCGCGGGAGGCCTCCTGCAGGCGTACGGCGATGCGGTAATGCTGGTTGTCCGCCGGGTCGCCGGTCAGTGAATAGGCATTGCGCACCTTGCCCTCGGCCAGCGGCAGGTGAAGCTGCACATGACTGCCAGGGGAGAAAGCCGGCAGGGGCCCGGCGCACGTCTGCAGGGTGAATTCGCGCACCACTGGGGTAAGCATCCTTGCCGCACTGACCCGCACTTCGATGACGGCGCTCATGACCGGACTCCGGCGTAAGGCTGGTCGGGGTTGGTGCAGACACCGAGGTATGCCCCGAGGCGGCGGGAAAAGTGCTCCCGGACTTCCAGTCCGACTGCGCAACCGATGCAGCTCAGCAGCGGCTCCGGCCCGGCGGCCTGAGTCAGGCCGCAGTGCACGCAATACACCTGGCGCTGGCCGGCAATCGTACGGGTGATGTCGATCTCGTCATCTTCCAGTCCGGCGCTGCGGGCCTCGCCGTGGATACGCCAGATAAAGACCTCGTCGCCCATGATGTAGAGATGGCTGCCGACGGTAGCGCTAACCAGCACCTGATGCAGGCGGCGGGAAAAGTCGGCGCTCTCGCCATTCAGCACCAAGGGCTGTTCCAGTTCCCCGACAAAGGGCGTGCAGACGGCCGCCGATTGCATGACCACGATGTGCCGGGTGACGCTTTCACGAGGCAGCGGTTGTCGATAGCACGGGAGGCTGTGAAGTCGGTCTTGGGCAGCGCTGTGTCTATCCGTCATGTGGGCTTTCCTGGCGTTGAACTGGGAATTTGTTTCCTGTTGGGGAAGATACTTTCCTATGGGGAAAATCTTCTCAATCCGGAAAAAGGGCTACGCCTTTGGAGATAAGCCCTGAACAACGCCTGTTCGGGGCATGGAAGTTGCTGGTCTTTGCTCAAGGCTGAGCAACCGGACGGGGAGTTATCGATAGTGCGAACACAACCGCAGTGGTGGCCGCTCTGGTTGGGGCGTATCCGCCCCGAACAGGCACGCAGTGTGCGCAAACTACTGACCGGATTGCCCTTGTGTCAGGTGCACGCTGACGGTGCCTTGTCAGGTTTTTTGGACCGTTTCGAAGCAGTGTTGCCGACCTGCAAACTGAGTCTGATCCTGGGCGGCGAAGACCTGGGGCCGACGCGGCGCGGATTGATCGAGGGCTGCCAGGACGTGGAACGCTGCCCTTGGCGTGATTCGACACTGGATGATGCGGCTCAGGTCTGTGGCCCTTGTCGGCAACGGGGCGTTCATCGCCTGGTATGTGCCTTGCCGCAAAGTGATGATTCGAACAAAGGGGTGTTGTTGCTGGATACCCCTCAACCGGTCCACGCAAGCTGGCGCCAGTTGCTGGAAGAGGCGGCGCAGGCGATCGGCGTCACCGTGCGCTTGCGCTGCTACACCCGTGAGCAACAGCGCAAACAGGCGACCTCCCGGCACGGCGCCCTGGCTCGTGAGTTGCACGATTCGGTGGCTCAGCAGTTGGGTTATCTGTCGTTCCAGGCGCGTTTGCTGCAATCGCAGTTGGGCGAGCCTGCGCACGCCAACGCCGCGTTGCAGGAACTGTGCGGCGGCTTGAGTCAATTGCAGCGTCAGGTGCGGGAGCTGATTACCAGCGCTCGTCTGACCATGGACGGGCGCTCGCTGCGTCAGGCTCTGGCCGACTCTGTCGCTGAGTTCTCGCGGCGCTGCATCATCGTTTTTGAACTGGACAATCGCCTGGCTGATGATGCTTTGAGCCCGGAAACCGAATTGCAGATTCTGCAGATCATTCGCGAGGCACTGGCCAACG
The DNA here is from genome assembly GCF_048079215.1 of Pseudomonas sp. NFX71. Classification (NCBI taxonomy): domain Bacteria; kingdom Pseudomonadati; phylum Pseudomonadota; class Gammaproteobacteria; order Pseudomonadales; family Pseudomonadaceae; genus Pseudomonas; species Pseudomonas sp. NFX71. Next base: position 4,922,641 of record NZ_CP182230.1, read on the forward strand.
CGGTACGCCATTCCCATGCACGGCATGTGCGCATCGAGTTGCGGCAAAACCAGGACGGTGAAGCCTGCGTATCGGTGGAGGATGACGGCATCGGACTGAGCCCGGCGTCAGGGGAGGAAAACCATTTCGGCTTGGCGATTATCCGCGAACGCGCCGCGAGCATTGGCGCCCGACTGACCATTGAGGCGATCCGCCCGCACGGGGTTCGCGTACACCTTGGCCTTCGCCGCCACCAAGACCTGCCACAGGGGAGTTTCGATGGACTGCACGACCTTACTACTGATCGATGATCACCCGTTGTTTCGCAAAGGCCTGGCACAGCTGTTCAGCGCCAGCGACGACTTTGAAGTGGTGGGGCAGGCCGCCAGCGGCCGCGAAGGCATCAACCTGACGGTGAGCCTGGCGCCGCAGCAGGTCTTGCTGGATCTGCACATGCCCGGCTTGAGCGGTTTGCAGGTGCTCGATGAACTGCGTCAGTTGCGCCTCGACTGTCAGGTGGTGGTGCTCACCGCATCGATGGATCGCGCCGAGCTGTTGACGGCCCTGCGCCTGGGCGCCAGTGGTTATGTGCTCAAGGAAACCGAGCCTGATGCGTTGTTGGCTTACATGCGCAATTGCCACAAGGGCGCGATTGTTCTGGATTCAACCCTGATTGCGCTGCTGGCCGATCAGCGCGAGTCGGTGACCCGCCCTGCGCACGATGCGGATCCGCTCGACACCGGCAACCTGACCGAGCGCGAGGGGCAGACCCTGGCCCTGATCGCTGCGGGCATGAGCAATAAACAGATCGGCCGTGAACTGGGCATCAGCGATGGCACGGTCAAAATCTATGTGAGGAATCTCTTGCAGAAGCTCAGCCTGCACTCGCGCCTGGAACTGGCGGCGTGGGTGCACAACGGCGCGTCGGTGAGACACGAGGAGCGTCATTAGATGATGGAACGACCAGAGGCATTTGTGCAGACACTGCCCTTGCATTTGATGGATCGCTTTCCTGCGGCGTTGCTCGAACTGCGCGATAACGGTCAGATCGCCCACTTCAACTTGGCCTGGGTCGAGCTGATGGATCTGCCAGGTACGGAACGCAACCTCATCGACTATGTGCACCACGAAGACCGTTCGTTGTGGCGTCAGGCCCTGCATGAACTGCGTCGGCACCCCGAAACCTCCTTCAATCAGCGGCTGCGTTTTGTTCACCCTTCGGGGGAGCTGCGCTGGTTCGACGTCAGCCTGAAGCGCGGGCTTCAGGCTTTTTATCTGGTGGCCGGCGACATCACTGCGCACAAGCGGCGCGAGATTGCCTTGCAGGCCAGCCAGCGCAGCAGCATGAGCCTGCTCGACAGCATGCCGGGGCTGATCTATCGCGGCCGCAACAACCGCGACTGGACCATGGAATTCGTCAGTGCCGGTTGCCTGCAACTGACCGGGTATCCACCGGAGCGGCTGGTGGACAACCATGAGTTCACCTACAACAGCCTGATCCTGGCCCAGGATGCCGATTACGTCTGGCGCGAGGTGCAATATGCCCTGTCACGGCAGGAACCGTTCGAACTCCATTACCGGATACGCTGCGCAGATCAGTCGATCAAGCATGTTTGGGAAAAGGGAGTGGGGATTTATGCCGACACCCGGGAAGTGTTGGGTATCGAGGGCGCGATTTTCGAGCGCTGCATGGATCGGCGAGCGAGCTGAATACACCGTTGCGCGAGGGTACAACGCCGGGCATCGCACCCGGCGTTGGGGCTTTCAGGGGGTTATCAGGACAATTCGCCGACTCCCTGGGCGCGCTTGCCCAGTTTCATCAACCCGTAATAGCTGAGGGCGGGCACCAGCAACCCGACAATCCAGGCCAGGTCTACGCCATCCAGGGCGTTGGCCACCGGGCCGACATACAACGTGGTGTTCATGAAGGGGATTTCCAGGGCGATCGCCAGCACGAAACTGCCGCAGGCGATCCAGTTGATACGCCCGTAGATCCCGTCCTTGTCGAAGATGTCAGCTATCCGGTACTGCCCTTTGCGCAGGCAGTAGTAATCCACCAGGTTGATCGCGGTCCAAGGAATCAGGAAATAGCTCATGAAGAAAATGAAGTTGAGGAAGAAGTTGATGAAGTCATCCTGACTGATGGTGCACAAGGCCGTGGCCACCAGGCTGATCACCAGCATGAACAAGCCGCGTACCCGCGGTGTCACCTTGAGCCGGGCAAAGGGTTCGATCACGGTAATGGTCGACATGAAGGCGCCGTACAGGTTGAACACATTGATCGACACCTGGCCATAGACGATGAAGGCGAACAATAGCAGTGCGCCGCCACCAAACAGCCCGGCGACATGGCTGCCGACGTTGCTGGAAAAGTCGCTAATGCCGATGCTGAGGATCGCCCCGAGAATCATCATCCAGGCACCGCCGCTGACCGTGCCGGCGTAGCTGTACCAGAACACTTTTGCGGTTGGCGTACTGCTCGGCAGGTAACGCGAGTAGTCGGCCACATACGGCGCATAGGACAGTTGCCAGGTCACGGCAATGCTCACCGCCGCCAGAAACTTCGACAACGAGAAACCCGTCGGCAGCCATTGTTCCGCCGGGATCGGCAGCTGCAAGGCGAGCACCGTAGCGGCGATGAACACCAACAACGAAAGCAGTGACAGCACTTTCTGCAGGCGATGGATCAGGCGATAACCATAGAGCGCGACGACAAAGCACAACGCCCCGATCAGGTAGATGTTGCCGGTGGCCGGTAACGGACTGACGGACTCCAATGCCTGGGCGGCGAGCAAGGTGTTGCTGACGAAAAACCCCAGGTAAATGAGCATCACGAACAGCAGCGGCAACACCGCCCCCAGCACGCCGAACTGGGCCCGGCTCTGGATCATTTGCGGGATGCCGAGTTTCGGCCCCTGGGCGGAATGGGATGCCATGAAAATCGCCCCCAGCAGCGAACCGATGATGATCGCCAATGCGCTCCAGAACAGATTGAGCCCCATCACCACCGGCAACACGCCGGACGCGATGGTCGTGATGTTCATGTTGGCGCCAAACCAGATGAAGAACAGCGAGCCGGGTTGGCCATGGCGTTCGGCTTCAGGGATGAAATCGATGCTTCTTTTTTCCACTTGCATGGCGATTACTCCTGAGTCCGGGCGAGGTGGGTTTGCAAACGGGCGATGGTGTTTTCCAGCTCATGGGGCTGGTGGGCGAACAGGTCCGGGCGCTCGGGGATCAGGCTTAGATACTCGCGGTTTTCCATGGCTCGAAGGCATTCGGCGCAGGTCAGGATTTCCAGGGCGTAGACCCAGTTGGCCATGATCAGGAGCGCCGAGTAATGTCCCGCCAGCGTGGTCGTGGTGCAGGCGTCGCTGACCAGGCGAATGTGAAAACCCAGGGCGAAGGCATCGAACACCGTGCTCAGTACGCAGACATCGGTCAGTACACCACATACGATCAAGGTATCGACCTGGAGTGCCTTGAGTCGGGCGTCCAGGTCGGTTCGGTGGAAGGCGCTGTAACGGCCCTTGTCGATAATGAGTTCATCTGGCTGCGGCGCCAGACGTTCGGTGATTTCCACTTGCCGGGTGCCGGCGCGATAACTGCTAGGGCCGCCGTCGGCCGCTCGCGGTTCGCCGCGCGGCAAGTCAATGCCGTCGGCCTGATTGATGTGGCGGGTATAGATGACAGGCACCCGTTGACGGCGGGCAGTCTCGAGCAGGGCGGCGGTGTTGGCCTCCACGGTGTCGAAGTGTTCCAGGACGAAACCGTCCTCCTGCTGCATGTCGATGATCAACAGCGCGTTTTTATTGTTCATTGAGCAAACCTGATCATGGGCGAAGCACAATGCACCGGACACGCTTCGCGATAACGAGACGTGGGATGCGTGAATTCCAGTTCGGGTGGGCTCAGTGAACCAGCTGCCAGAAGCCGTTCTGCTTGGCGGTAACGCTGGCGCGCAGGCGCTTGAAATGCAGATGCGAAGCGGTCCATTCGCCGCGCAGATAAACCTGCTCGGCGCCGGAGGGAAGGGCGAGTGATGGGCGGCGATCATTGATCATTGGAATCGACCCTACACGTCAGTCAGCCCCCCGGCTTCGCGTCCGAGGGGCAGGGTGGTGGACTCAGCGGAACGCCGGGACCACGTGTTTGATGAACAGCTCCAGGGATTTTTTCTTCTCCGCGTGGGGCAGGCTGTTATCGCACCAGAAGCTGAACTCGTCGACCCCCAGTTCCTGGTAATACTTGATGCGCGGGATGATTTCTTCCGCGGTGCCGATCATCGCCGTCTTGTGCAGACTCTCCAGTTCGAACTCTGGTCGCGCGGCGAATTTTTCTTCCGGGCTCGGCGCCAGGAAGCCGTTGACCGGCACTTCCTTATTACCGAACCAGGCATCAAAAGTGCGATAGAACTTCGAGATCGCCTTGGCCCCGACTTTCCAGCCTTCGGGGTCATCGACCGCGTGGACGTGGGTGTGACGCAGCACCATCAGTTGTGGGCGCGGCACCTCTGGATTGTTGTCCAACGCAGTCTGGAATTTATTCTTCAGGTCGAGGACTTCTTCGTCGCCTTTCATCAGTGGCGTGACCATGACGTTGCAGCCGTTGGCCACCGCGAAGTTATGCGAATCGGGATCGCGAGCGGCGATCCACATCGGTGGATTAGGCTTCTGGATCGGCTTTGGCACACTGGTTGAGGTCGGGAACTTCCAGATGTCACCGTCGTGGGCGTAGTCGCCTTGCCACAAGGCGCGAACCACTGGAACCATTTCCCGCAGCGCCTGACCACCGGAAGAGGCAGGCATGCCACCGGCCATGCGGTCGAATTCCACCTGATACGCGCCGCGGGCCAGACCGACTTCCATGCGACCGTTACTGATCACGTCCAGCAGTGCGCATTCGCCGGCGACGCGCAACGGGTGCCAGAACGGCGCGATGATGGTGCCGGCGCCGAGGTGAATGGTGGTGGTCTTGGCGGCCAGGTAGGCCAACAACGGCATCGGGCTCGGCGAGATGGTGTATTCCATCGCGTGGTGTTCGCCGATCCAGACGGTGCTGAAACCGCCGGCTTCAGCCATCAGGGTCAGTTCCGTCAGGTCTTCGAACAACTGACGGTGGCTGATGCTTTCGTCCCAGCGTTCCATGTGCACGAACAATGAAAACTTCATGACGCTTACCTCGGATCTTTTGTTGTCGGCCTGTCGACTGCAGGCCTGTTGCCTGGAATGAGCGCTAGGCGCTCCCGGGAGTTCTCGCCGGTTGAAGCGCGTCGCTGAGAACGGCTATTCGGCTGATTCGTTATTGGTATACCATAATATGGAATATCCACAAAATATTTCTCTCCGACGGTCGTACTCACCTCACAAGGAAGGCGAGCTTGATGAACATAAAACAAAAACTGATCCTCGCATTTGCGGCGATCGCCAGCCTCCCGGTTATTCTGGTAGCTGTGCTGATCATCCTCAACGTACGCCAAGAGGCACGGGAAACGTTTAGCGACAGCAGTGGACGGGAGATCCGTCAGGTCGAAAACGCCATGCAACTGTTCTTCGAAGGCATCAGCCAGAATGTCGCCTACCTGGCCGAACATCCGCAATTGCAGAGTATTGATGCCAGTCTCAAACGATATATGGCGAGTGACGCGGCCCAAATGCCCATGGGCGAGCATGATCAGCAACTGTTTCAGCTGTTCTCGGGGTTGGCCAGGAGTCATTCGGCCTATGCCTATCTGTCACTGGGTACTGAAGACGGCGGTTACGTGTTCTGGCCGGGTGATCCCAAGCTCTCCGGGTACGATCCTCGTACACGGCCCTGGTACAAAACTGCGATGGCGCAGCCGGGCAAGACTCTACGAACTGATGCCTATTACTGGGCGGCCGACGATGTGGTGCTGGTCAGCACCGTCCAGAGCTTCACCAATCGCCTGGGCAGTAATGTCGGGGTGGTGAACATCGACGTCTCGCTCAAGCAATTAACCGACCTGGTCAAGCAGATCAAGCTTGGTGACAGCGGCTATTTGCTGTTGATGGAAGGCAATGACACGGTACTGGTCGATCCGAATGAGCCGTCCCACAACTTTAAAAAGCTCAGTGAGCTGGGTGATGGTTACCGCGAGTTAAGTGAAGCCGGCAAGGGGCTGGTTGAAGTCAAACTGGCGGGCGAGCGCTACATGGCTTTTGTTTGGCCGTCCGAAGCGCTGGGCTGGCGCTTTGTCGGTGTGGTCCGGGAAAGTGAAGTGATGGCCGGTGCCACTCGATTGACTTGGATCATTGCTGCGATCGCCTTGGTCTGCGCCGGATTTTTTGCCATGGGCGGAGCCTGGTTTGCCGGGTTGATTGTCAAGCCGATTCGGAGCGTGGCTAGCGGTCTGGAAGGAATCGCTCAAGGTGAAGGCGACCTGACTGCACGTCTGGCAGTGCGTGGGCGGGATGAAACGGCGCAGTTGGCTGGCTGGTTCAACCAGTTTCTCGAAGCGATCCGAACGTTAATCCAGCGCATCGGCCAGGCAGCGGGGCAGATTCACAGCAGTTCCGGCAGCGCCACTGAAGTCTCGGTGGAAATGGCCGACGTTGCGTCTCGTCAGCGTGAGGCGGTGGACATGGTGTCCACCGCGTTTCATGAGATGGTGGCCACGTCCAATGAAGTCGCGCGCTCCTGCAGCCGGGCTGCCGACTCGGCCGATAATGGACAGCGCCAGGCGCATACCGGGCAGCAGCAAATCGATGCAGCAGTGAACAATGTCGGGCGTCTGAGCCAAGAGATTGAGCACTCCGCCCAGGCGATGGAGCAACTTGAAAAAGACAGTAACGACATACAGTCGATTCTCGGCACGATTCGTTCGATTGCTGAACAGACCAACCTGCTGGCGTTAAATGCTGCCATCGAGGCGGCACGTGCCGGTGAGCAGGGTCGCGGTTTTGCTGTGGTGGCCGATGAGGTGAGGGCGTTGGCCAAGCGCACCTCCGACTCCACGGGTGAGATCGATGGCTTGCTCGGTAATCTGGCACGGCGTACCCATCAGATGGGCAAGCAAATGCACGCCAGTCTGGAGGTGTCGCAGGAGACGGTGGTGTCGATCAATGAAGCGCGGGTCAGTTTTGGGTTGATCCGCGAATCGGTGGATGTGATCCGTGACATGAATACGCAGATCGCCACGGCGGCAGAGGAGCAGCATCAGGTGGCCGAAGACATCAACCGGCACATCAGCCAGATTCACGGTGATGCGCAGTTGGTTTCCAGTCTTGCAGATTCTACCCGGCAGGATGCGAAGAACCTGACCGCATTGTCCGAGACATTGAATCAGTTGGTGAGTCGTTTCAGAACGTGAGCAGGAGAGGCAGCGGTGCGGATACACGCCGCTGCCGTTTGATTGAGTCAGGCGAGGACGGGTAGCGCGCCCATCTTGCCGTGGCAATACACCAGTGGCCCTGCGTTCTGCTGGGGCACGATCAGGTTCTTCACCGCGCCGACCATGATCGCGTGGTCGCCCCCTTCGTATTCGCGCCACAGCTCGCATTCGATCACCGCCGTGGCGTTAGCCAGAATCGGGTTGCCCAGTTCACTCAAGGTCCATTCGATGCCTTGGGCCTTGTCCTTGCCTTTGCGCGCGAAGGCATAGGCTTCGCTCTGCTGGCCGCCGGACAGGACGTGAATGGCAAAGCGTTTGTTCTTGATCAGAACCGGATAGGAATCGGAGCTGTAGTTGGGGCAGAACAGCACCAGGGCCGGGTCCATGGACAGCGAGCTGAAGGCGCTGGCGGTAAGGCCGACGATTTGGTCGTCGTCATCCAGCGTGGTGATCACAGTCACTCCGGACGGAAACGAACCCATCACTTGTTTGTAGATGGCGGCATCGATCATGGGACGGTCCTCTGGCGGTGAAACAGGTTTTATGGGTTTGTAGGTCTGATGGTATACCGTAATACATCGTTTGCAAGGGCTTTTTCTTTTCCCCGATAAACGCACGTATTGGGCATTAAGCCCAATGAATACGGGCTTTTAATGGAATTTGTTGGCGTTCATTTATCGGGATTAGGGATGCTAAAAGACCCGATCAGCCTTGTTTAAAAGTTGGAATACCATAATATGACTCGCATCTGAGGGACCGCCAAAGAGCGTCCCCGGTTTGGCTTCGTACAACAATAAGATCAGACAAACTAGAGTTCATGCACATGTCCCAGATGTCCCGGCAAGACCCCCTGATCGAGAATCACACGGTCGATTACGTCCCACTCGCGGAACGCCACGGGAAGGCCCGCGACCTTTTCACTTTATGGTTCAGTACCAACATCGCGCCCTTGCCCATCGTGACCGGCGCCATGGTGGTTCAAGTGTTCCATCTCGACCTGTTCTGGGGGCTGTTGGCGATTGCGCTCGGGCACATGGTCGGTGGCCTGGTGATTGCCCTCGCGTCGGCCCAAGGTCCGCGCATGGGGATTCCGCAGATGGTGCAGAGCCGCGGACAGTTCGGCCGTTATGGTGCGTTGCTGATCGTGTTCTTTGCGGCGATCATCTACATCGGCTTTTTCATCTCCAACATCGTCTTGGCCGGCAAGTCCATTGTCGGCATTGCGCCTTCAGTTCCGGTGCCGGCGAGCATCCTCATCGGTGCGCTCAGCGCTACCGCAATCGGGGTTATCGGTTACCGCTTCATTCACACCCTCAATCGCATCGGAACCTGGGTCATGGGCAGTGCCTTGCTTGCCGGTTTCCTTTACATCTTCGCTCACGACCTGCCGGCGGACTTCTTCACTCGCGGCAGTTTCAACCTGTCGGGCTGGCTGGCAACGGTGTCGTTGGGGATCATCTGGCAGATCAGCTTCTCGCCGTATGTATCGGACTACTCGCGTTACCTGCCGGCGGATATCGGGATCGCCCGTCCGTTTTTCGCCACGTATCTGGGCGCGACCTTGGGCACCATTCTCTCGTTCACCTTCGGCGCGGTGGCGGTGTTGGCCACTCCAGAAGGCACCGAAGCGATGGCCGCGGTGAAGCAATCCACCGGCTGGCTGGGGCCGATTCTGATGGTGCTGTTTTTGCTCAACATCATCAGCCACAACGCCTTGAATCTGTATGGCGCGGTGCTGTCGATTATCACCTCGATCCAGACCTTCGCCAGCCAATGGACGCCGAGCATCAAGGTGCGCGTGGTGTTGTCGAGTGGGGTGCTGGCGGGGTGCTGCTTCGTCGCATTGGGCGCTTCCGCAGACTTCATCTCGCAGTTCATCGGCCTGATTTTGGCGCTGTTGCTGGTGCTGGTGCCTTGGGCGTCGATCAACCTGATTGATTTCTATCTGATCAAGCGTGGCAGCTATGACATCGCCTCGATCTTCCGTGCGGATGGCGGGATTTACGGGTGTTTCAATCTGCATGCGATCGTTGCGTATTTCATCGGGATTATTGTGCAGCTGCCGTTTGCCAATACGTCGTTGTATGTCGGGCCGTATGCCAATCTGGTGGAAGGTGCTGACCTGTCGTGGCTGGTGGGGCTGGTGGTGACTTGTCCGTTGTATTATTGCCTGGCTACCCGCAGTCAAGCGCAAGAGCGCAAAGCTTCCAGACTCGGTTATGCCGATTAATCAAACCCGTCTTCTGTTCGTCTGAGATGCCCGGCCTGTGCCGGGCATTTTCGTTTGGATGGTGAACAGAGGGAGAGCTGAAGGCGCACATTTGATCGGTGCCGAGCTTGAATGCTGTGTCCACTAAAGCTTCATTGCGTGAGCTCGCTGGAGAAAGCGGCTGGTCAGGCGATGATGGTGTTGGCTGAAGGATGTATTCGCGAGGGAAGATACACATTGGTTCGGGGCAGGGCACGGATGCTGTGTTCGTGGCGATACCGGGAGGTTTAAACGATGAGTCAGGCAGAGGGATAGTGAGATCAAAAAAAAGGCCGCTGCAACCCGACGTTGCAGCGGCCCGAGGGTGACAGATCAATCACAGCCCACTGGCATGGACCGGCGCCAAATCAATGAGCCCCAGCAGCCTTGTTCAGATCACTCTCAGCCCATTCGGTATACACGCAAGCATCCGCAGTGGCCCAGCGCACCCGAACCGGATCGCCAGTCTTCAGAGGCATGCCGGCGGCGGAGAGCGCCTTGACGGTCATCGAGGTACCGCCGGAAGTCATCACGGTGCAGGTCTGGCTTTCACCGAGGAACAGCACTTCGCCCGCAATGGCCGACACTTCATTCCAGCCTGCCGCTAGCGGTTCCTGAACCGCTTGCTCGACGCTCAGCGCCAAGGCTTTTTCCGGACGCACCATCAGCAGTACATCCTGATCGGTTTGCAATCCTGCGGTCAGTCGAATCGACAACGATTGCCCTTCAAACGTAGCGACCGCATTGCCTTGAGCCTTGAGCTTGAGGAAGTTCGAGTTGCCAAGGAACGAAGCAACAAAGGCATTCGGCGGGTTCTGGTACAGGTCGTAACCGCTGCCCAAACCGACGATCTTACCGTGGCTGAAAATTGCGATGCGCTGGGACAGGCGCATCGCTTCTTCCTGGTCGTGGGTCACGTAGACAATGGTGATGCCCAAGCGCCGATGCAGCTGGCGCAGTTCGTCTTGCAAGTCTTCACGCAGCTTTTTATCCAGGGCGCCAAGGGGTTCGTCCATCAGCAGGATGCGTGGCTCGTAGACCAGGGCTCGAGCGATGGCGACCCGTTGCTGCTGGCCGCCGGAGAGTTGCGATGGGCGACGATGCGCAAATTGCTCAAGCTGCACCAGTTTGAGCATCGCATCGACCCGGCGTTCGCGCTCCGCGGTGGCCAGTTTGCGAATGGCCAGCGGGAACGCGATATTGTCGCGCACCGACAGGTGTGGGAACAGCGAATAACGTTGGAACACCATACCGATGTCACGCTTGTGCGGCGGTACGTTGACCAGCGACTGGCCATTGACCAGGATCTCGCCGCTGCTCGGGGTTTCGAAGCCGGCGAGCATCGACAGCGTTGTACTTTTACCTGAGCCGCTGGAGCCGAGGAACGTGAGGAATTCACCGTCCTTGATGTCCAGCGAGATGTTGTCCACGGCGGCAAAATCGCCGTAGTACTTGTTCAGGTTGCGCAGGCTAACCAACGGTTGGTCGTTCTGATGCGCGGAATCTTTGATCACTGCACTCATGTCGTACTCCTGGGCGCTCAGGCGCTGATTGGATTGCGCCGGCGAAGGGCGGCGGCGATGACCATGACCAATACCGAGAGGCCGATCAGCAGCGTCGAGGCGACGGCGATCACGGGCGTCAGGTCCTGGCGCAGGGTGGTCCACATTTTCACGGGAAGGGTTTGCAGGGTCGGGCTGGCCATCATCACGCTAAGCACCACTTCATCCCAGGACACCAGGAACGCAAACAGGGCACCGGCCACCATGCCCGGACGAATCGCCGGAAAGGTCACCTTGAACACTGCTTGCAGGCGCGAGGCGCCACAGATCACTGCGGCATCTTCAATGGACTGATCGAACAGCTTCAGCGAGTTGATGATCGAGATGATGGTGAACGGCAACGCAACAATCACGTGGCTGACCACGAAAGCGAACATCGTGCCGGTGTAGCCCAGTTTCAGGAACAGCGCATACACCGCCACCGCGATGATCACCAGCGGCACGATCATTGGCAGGGTAAACAGGCCGTAGAGCATTTCCCGTCCAGGGAACCGTCCGCGTACCAGCGCAAAAGCGGTCGGCAGGCCCAACGCCACAGCAAAAAAGGTGGTCAGTACCGCGACTTTGAGGCTGGCCACGGCCGCGTTCATCCAGTCAGCGTTAGAGAAGAACTGGCCGTACCATTTCAGAGTCCAGCCCGGTGGTGGGAACACCAGCCACTGGGAGGAACCGAATGACAGCAGCACGATGAACACGATCGGCAGCAACAGGAACAGCGCGATCAGTCCGGTGGTGAGGTACAGGCCCAAGCGCATCCGGCGGCTCATGGCATTAGGGGTCAGGAGCATGACGGCTTACCTCGCGTTGCTGGCGCCAACCGGGGATTCCGGCTGGAGCTTCAGGTAGAAGTAGAACAACACCAGCGTAATGACAATCAGCAACGCGGCGCCGGCGCTGGCCAGACCCCAGTTGAGGAACGACTGCACCTGCTGAATGATGAATTCGGGCAGCATCATGTTCTGCGCGCCGCCCAGCAGTGCCGGGGTCACGTAGTAACCGAGGGACATCACAAACACCATCAAGCCACCGGAGAACAGCCCCGGCCGACACAGCGGCAGGAATACCCGGAAGAAGTTGGTCCACGGACTGGCGCCGCAAATCGAGCCGGCTTGCAGAATCATCGGGTCGATGGCCTGCATGGTCGCCTGCAGCGGCAGCACGATGAACGGGATCATGATGTAACTCATGCCGATCACCACGCCGGTGAGGTTATGCACCATCTCCAGCGGCTGATCGATGATGCCTATCGCCATCAATGCTTTGTTGATCACCCCGGACGCCTGCAACAGCACAAGCCAGGAGTAGGTCCGCGCGAGAAGGCTGGTCCACATCGACAGCAGCACGATGTTGAGGATCCAGCGACCCCAGCCACGTGGCACCAGGGTAATCGCCCAGGCCAGCGGAAAGCCCAGCAGCAGGCTGAACAGCGTCACCAGCCCGGCCACCGAGAACGTGTTGAGCAAGACTCGGGCGTAAGCCGAGTTGGCGAACAGCTGCTCGTAGTTGCCAAGACCCGGGCTCGGCTCCAGCACGCCACGCAGCAACAGCCCAATCAGCGGCGCCAGAAAAAACAGGCCGAGGAACAGCAGGGCGGGAATCAGGTTGCTCGAACCGCGCCAGCGCTGCGCCAGGGAAGGGGATTGCTTCATCACAGCCGCCTTGCCGGAGGCCGAACCGGCAGCGCCAATGGCGCTCCCGGTCGGAGTAGGTTGAAGGGGGGCTGCTGTCATTTTCATTTGACCAGCCATTCGTTCCACCGTGTCGCGATGGCCGGACCGTTTTTGGCCCAGTACGCGAAATCAAGAGTGATCTGATCCTTAGCGTAGGCAGTCGGCAAGTTAGGGGCCAGCACTGAGTCCAGGCGCGCCACGCTGTCGACGTTGACCGGCGCATAGGCGGTCAGGTTGGAGAAGTCAGCTTGTCCTTTGGCGCTGCTGGCGTTGGCCAAAAACTTCATGGCTGCGGCCTTGTTTTTCGAGCCTTTAGGTATGACCAGAATGTCGGCCATGACCAGGTTCTGTTTCCAGCTCACGCCCACCGGCGCGCCATCCTGTTGCAGGGCGTAGATCCGACCATTCCAGAACTGGCCGATGCTGGCTTCACCGGAAGCGAGCAGTTGTTGCGACTGTGCGCCGCCACCCCACCAGACGATGTCTTTCTTGATGGTGTCGAGTTTTTTGAAGGCGCGATCCAGATCCAGCGGGTAGAGCTTGTCGGCGGCTACGCCATCGGCCAGCAGGGCCAGTTCAAGCACGCCGGGGCTCGGCCATTTGTAAAGGGCGCGTTTACCAGGGTAGGTTTTGGTGTCGAACAGTGCAGACCAGTCCTGCGGCTTTCCACTGCCTAGCTTGCCTTCGTTGTAGCCGAGGACGAAGGAGAAATAGAACGAACCGACGCCATGGTCAGAGACAAACCGCGGGTCGATTTTGTCGCGCTGAATAACGTTGAAATCGAGGGGTTCGAGCAAGCCTTCGGCGGCGGCGCGCAGGGCGAAGTCGGCTTCGACATCGACCACGTCCCATTGCACGTTGCCGCTTTCGACCATGGCTTTGAGTTTGCCGTAGTCGGTCGGGCCATCCTGGACTACGGTAATGCCGCTGGCTTTGCTGAACGGATCAGCCCAGGCCTGCTTCTGTGCATCCTGGGTGCTGCCGCCCCAACTGACGAAGTTGACGCTTTCAGCCGCCATGACCACGTGACTGGCCGTGGCCAGTAAGCCTGCGAACAGTACTGCGGTTGCACGTTTGTTCAACACCATTTTCACGCCCTCATTTGTTGTGTTTTTGAGCGGGCTTGGTAATGCCCGCCTATCGGGAGCAGTAGGTCCATCTGGCCTCTAAAGGCGACCGTGCCAAGGGCTCTTATTGGTGCTTTCCCTGGCGGGCGCACTTGGCTGAATCGTTCGGTCTATGGAATATCATATTATGGTATTCCAAACTTTGTGCAAGCACTTTGCCTTACCGGCTATCAGCCAAAAATGTTTTTTTTCCGTCAGGCCACGGGTAGCGGCCTTCACGTTTATAGAAAGAAGCCAGGAATCATTCGGTGAAAGGGATGCTTTCCACGACTTCCAGGTTGTAACCGGTCAAACCCGCGTATTTCAGCGGCGGGCCAAGATGACGCAACTTGCCCACGCCAAGATCCTGCAGAATCTGCGCGCCGGTACCCACTTCAGAATAGATGCGCGATTGGGAGCGGCTGAATTGTTTGGGCGCCTGGGTGAGTTGCGGGACGCGTTCGAGGAGCGCTTGCGACGACTCATGATTGGCCAGCACCACCACCACGCCACGACCTTCCTCGGCTACTCGCTGAAGCGCTGCCCACAACGTCCAGTTGGACGGCCCGCTGTATTCGGCGCCCACCAGATCGCGCAGCGGATCGATCACATGCACGCGCACCAGCGTTGGTTCGTCCCGGTGCAATTTACCCATGACCATTGCCATGTGGACTCCACCTTCAATGCGGTCTTCAAAGGTGATCAGACGGAAGGTGCCGTGTACAGTGGGCAGTTCACGTTCACCGATCCGCACCACGGTGTGTTCGGTGCTGAGGCGATAGTGGATCAGGTCGGCGATGGTGCCGATCTTGATCGCGTGCTTGCGCGCGAACACTTCCAGGTCCGGGCGGCGAGCCATGGTGCCGTCATCGTTCATTACTTCGACGATCACCGAGGCCGGGGTGAAGCCGGCCAGGCGTGCCAGGTCGCAACCGGCCTCGGTATGACCGGCGCGAGTCAGTACGCCGCCTTCCTTGGCGCGCAGCGGGAAAATATGGCCGGGTTGCACGAGGTCGGCGGGCCCGGCATTAACGGCAACCGCGGCTGCCACGGTGCGCGCCCGGTCGGCGGCGGAGATGCCGGTGGTCACGCCCACGGCGGCCTCGATGGACACGGTAAACGCGGTACTGAACACGCTGCCATTGCTCGGCACCATCTGCTCCAGCCCAAGGCGTTGGCAGTGGTCGTCGATCAAGGTCAGACAGATCAGGCCGCGTGCTTCCCGGGCCATGAAGCTGATGGCCTCGGCCGTGCAGCAATCGGCGGCCAGCAGCAGGTCGCCTTCATTTTCCCGGTCCTCGTCATCGACCAGGAGCACCATCTTGCCTTGGCGATAGTCTTCGATGATTTCTTCGATGCTGTTGAAGGCCATGTTGGGATTCTCAGTGTTTGATGGAAATATTATGTGGTATACCATAATACAAAATAAACTGAGAGGTCACTATGAAGGCGTACTGGATTGCTCATGTCGATGTCACCGACCTCGATCAATACAGCCAATACACCCAGCGGGCGCCAGCGGCCTTCGCGTTGTATGGCGGACGGATGTTGGCCCGGGGCGGGCGCAGCGAAGCGCTGGAAGGCGGGCCCACGCCGCAACGCAACGTGGTGATTGAATTCGACTCGTACGAACAGGCGCTGGCCTGCTACCACTCAGAGCAGTATCAAGAGGCGAAACGGCACCGCGAGGGCGTGGCCCGGGCTCAGATCATCATTGTCGAGGGCGTGGCGCCCTGAGGGCCGCGTGTAGAAACAGACTCAGCGAATGAAGTGGATCTTGCCGGTATCATCGTTGCCGATGTAGATGCCATACACCCCGGCCTGGCGTTCCTCGATATAGCGTTCGAGGATCTGCCGGATCGCCGGGTAGTAGATGCTGTCCCAAGGGATGTCCTCGGGTGCGAAGAATTTGTAGTCGAGGGTTTCCGGCCCGTACTGCCCGGTGATCTCCAACGCAACGGCGCGGAAGATGATGTACACCTCGCTGATCTTCGGCACGCTGAAGATCGAGTAGGGCGAGAGAATTTCCGCGCGCACGCCGCTCTCTTCCCAGACTTCGCGCAGCGCCGCCTGCTCGGTGGTCTCGCCGCCTTCCATGAAGCCGGCCGGCAACGTCCAGGTGCCAGGACGCGGCGGGATGGCGCGCTGACATAGCAAATACTTGCCGTCCTGCTCGATGATGCAGCCGGCAATGATTTTCGGATTGACGTAATGGATGTAGCCGCAATCGCGGCACATCAGGCGCTCGTGCGTATCGCCCGGCGGCAGCTGGTGACTGAGGTCACTGCCGCCGCACTTTGGACAAAAGCTCGGGCTGAACATTTTTAGCGACCTATACGCGGTTCTTTAAGCGCGATGGGCAGGGTGATTGCCGGGATCGCCCCGGTTTCTTCCTGTTTGCGCTTGAGGTAATCGAGAGCGACGGTTGCAGCGGCGCGCACGTGATCGACGCAAGCCTGGTGGGCGGCGAGGGGATCGCCACTCTTGATGGCCTCGACCATGCGTTCCATTTCCTGATTGCTGGCGCCACGACGGTTTTCCTGGGATACCGAGGTCGCCCGCAAGTAGCTGATTCGCGCCTGCAACTGGCGCAGCTGAGTGGCCGCCACATGGTTGCCGGAGCCTTCGAGCAGGACATCGTAGAAACCCTGAACCGAGTCGATGACCTGTTGCAGTTCACCTTCCTTGAGGGCCTTGCGGTTTTCCTCCAGGGCTTTTTCCAGGGCCTTGATGTCCTTGGCCTTGGCACGCAGGGTGAACAGCTGGACGATCAGGCCTTCGAGCACGCAACGCAGTTCGTAGATATCGACGGCATCGGCCAGGGTAATGATGGCGACACTGGGCCCTTTGGCGTCGGCGAACTCCACCAGGCCTTCGGATTCCAGGTGACGCAAGGCCTCGCGAACGGAAGTGCGACTGACCCCCAGGCGATCACACAAATCGCGTTCGACCAAGCGGTCTCCCGGCATGAGCTGGAAGTTCATGATGGCGCTTCGCAGTTTATCCAGCACGATTTCGCGCAGGGTAACGGGATTGCGATTGACCTTGAAGCTGTCGTCGAGTGGCAGGCGTTTCATGGGGTCCGCTCTGAGTGTGGCTGTCCATGCAAAAAGAGCACTTCGATCGCAAGAATCTCTGTGCTCGGTCAGATCAAACAGCCAAGGGTTAACTGGAGGCCTCGGCATCGGCTTCGGCGAAGGCTTCACGGGCGAGCCGGAAACTGTCTACGGCAGCGGGAACACCGCAATAAATACCGACCTGAAGCAGAATTTCGCGTATTTGTTCACGACTCAGCCCGTTACGCAAGGCGCCGCGTACATGCAGCTTGAGTTCGTGAGGCCGATTGAGGGCCGAAATCATTGCCAAGTTTATCATGCTGCGCTCTTTAAGCGACAAACCCTCACGGCCCCAGACATGGCCCCAGCAGTACTCGGTGACCATCTCCTGCAATGGCTGGGTGAAGTCGTCGGCGTTCTCGATGGACCGGTTCACGTAGGCTTCGCCCAACACCTGGGTGCGGATTTTCAGGCCTTTTTCATATTTTTCATTGCTCATCGCTGTGCGCTCCCAAAATCGTCGAGCCCGCCCATCAAGGTGTATTTGAGCTCCAGATAATCTTCGATGCCGTACTTGGATCCTTCACGGCCCAGCCCCGAAGACTTGATCCCGCCAAAGGGCGCGACTTCAGTGGAAATCAGCCCTTCGTTGATCCCGACCATGCCGTATTCCAGTGCTTCACTCATGCGCCAGGCCCGGCCCAGATCGCGGGTGTAGCAGTAAGCTGCGAGGCCGAATTCGGTGTCGTTGGCCAAGTGCACAGCCTCGGCTTCGGTGTCGAAGCGGAACACTGCGGCCAACGGGCCGAAGGTTTCTTCTTGAGCGACTTTCATGTCACCGGTCACGCCAGCCAGTACGGTTGGCTGGAAGAAGCCGTGCCCCAGTGCATGACGTTCACCACCGCAAAGCAGTCGGGCGCCTTGGGAGAGGGCGTCCTGAACGTGGTCTTCGACTTTGGCCACCGCGCGTTCGTTAATCAGCGGGCCTTGAGTGACACCTGCCTCGAAACCACTGCCAACGTTCAGTTGCGCCACGCGCTCGGCCAGTCGCGTGGCAAAAGCATCATGAATGCCACTTTGCACCAGGAAGCGATTGGCACAGACACAGGTTTGCCCGGCATTGCGAAACTTGGCGATCAGCGCACCTTCTACGGCGCGCTCCAGATCAGCATCGTCAAACACGATGAAGGGCGCGTTGCCCCCCAATTCCAGCGAGACTTTTTTCAGCGTTGGCGCGCACTGCGCCATGAGCAACTTGCCAATGGCGGTGGAGCCGGTGAACGACAGTTTGCGCACCAGCGGGCTGGCGGTCAGCTCGCCGCCGATGGCCACGGCGTTGCCGGTGATCACATTGAAAATGCCCGGTGGAATCCCGGCCTGTTCCGCCAACGCGGCCATGGCCAGCGCCGAGAATGGGGTTTCCGGTGCCGGTTTTACGATGCACGGGCAACCGGCCGCCAGCGCCGGGCCGGCCTTGCGGGTAATCATCGCCGCCGGGAAATTCCACGGGGTGATGGCCGCGACCACGCCGATCGGTTCCTTGCTGACCACAATGCGCGCATCGGCTTTGTGACTGGGAATGGTGTCGCCGTAGATGCGTTTGGCTTCTTCGGCGAACCACTCGATGAAGCTTGCGGCGTAAAGGATTTCACCCTTGGCCTCCGCCAAGGGCTTGCCTTGTTCCAGAGTAAGGATTTCTGCCAGGGCATCGGCGTGCTCGAGCATCAGCGCGTGCCAGCGTTTGAGCGTCTGGCTGCGCTCTTTGGCGGTCAGTGCGCGCCAGGCCGGCCAGGCTTTGTTGGCGGCGGCGATGACCTGACGAGCTTCTGCGGCGCCAAGGTTGGGCACCTGGCCGATCTTTTCGCCGGTGGCCGGGTTGAAAATGTCCTGACAGACGCCATCGGGCGCATCCAGCCACTGGCCGTCGATGTAGGCCTGCTGGCGGAACAGTTGCAAGGCTGCTGGGCTCATGCCGGCTCCCATAATAGAAGTAAAAAAGGGCCGCACCGGGGGGGGGTAGACGCAACCCAAATGTAGACGTCAGGCCAGTGTGGGCAGCGGGCCCAGCTTGCCTTTGTGATAGATCATCGGCGTGACCGGTTGCTCGGGCAGAATCAGGTTCTTCACCGCGCCGACGATGATCGCGTGATCGCCGCCGTCGTATTCACGCCACAGTTCGCACTCGATGATCGCTGTGGCTTTGCGCAGCAGCGGGTTGCCCAGCTCGCTGAGGTGCCAGTCGATGCCTTTGGCCTTGTCCTTGCCTTTGCCCGCAAACGCATAGGCTTCGGCAGTCTGGTCGGCCGACAGCAGATGAATCGCGAACTGCTTGCTGTCACGCAGAATTGGGTACGTGTCCGAGGCATAGTTGGGGCAGAACAGCACCAGTGCCGGATCAATCGACAGCGCACTGAAGGCGCTGGCGGTGATGCCGACGATGCCACCGTCCGGGTCCAGGGTGGTGACCACCGTGACCCCGGATGGGAACGAGCTCATGACGTCTTTGTAAATGCCGGGTTCGATCATGTCGGCGGTCTCCTAGCGCATCACGAAGGGATCAGGCATGGGTGCCTGAGAGAGGTTGATCCACACCGTTTTCAGCTCGGTGTAGGCCAGCACCGAATCGATGCCGCTCTCGCGTCCATAGCCGCTGTTCTTGAAGCCGCCGATCGGCGCCATGGCCGAGACAGCGCGGTAGGTGTTGACCCAGATAATTCCTGAGCGAACGTCCCGGGCCAGGCGATGGGCACGCCCCAGGTCGCGGGTCCAGATGCCGGCGGCGAGGCCGAACTGCGAGTCGTTGGCAATCGCCAGCGCTTCGGCTTC
This sequence comes from Pseudomonas sp. NFX71, assembly GCF_048079215.1. Taxonomy (NCBI): domain Bacteria; kingdom Pseudomonadati; phylum Pseudomonadota; class Gammaproteobacteria; order Pseudomonadales; family Pseudomonadaceae; genus Pseudomonas; species Pseudomonas sp. NFX71. The sequence goes on from NZ_CP182230.1 coordinate 4,942,439, forward strand.
ATCTTTGAAACGGATGACCGAGGCCACTGGACCGAACACCTCTTCCTGCATGATCTTCATCGAGTTGCGGTCGCATTCGAACAGGGTCGGCTCATAGAACCAGCCATCCCCCAGATTCTCTGGACGCTTGCCGCCTAGACGCAGACGCGCACCTTCGGCCACGGCATCGGCTACCAAGCCTTCGACCACGGCCAGTTGTTGCGCAGTGGCCATCGGGCCCATTTCGCTGCTGTCTTCCTGCGGGTTGCCGATGCGGATGCGCTTGGCACGTTCGACCAGACGATCAACGAACTCATCGTAGATTTCGTCCTGCACCAACAACCGCGAGCCGGAAACGCAGCTCTGGCCTGATGCCGCATAGATCCCGGCAATCGCACCATTGATCGCGCTGTCGAGGTCAGCGTCGGCAAAGATAATGTTCGGTGATTTGCCACCCAGTTCCAGCGACAGCTTGGCGAAGTTCTCGGCGCTGCTGCGCACCACATGCCGGGCCGTGGCAGCGCCGCCGGTGAAGGCGATCTTGCGCACCAGTGGATGGCGGGAGAGGGCGGCGCCGGTGCTTGGGCCGTAACCGGTGACGACGTTGACCACGCCCGGCGGGATACCGGCTTCCAGCGCCAGACGCGCCAGCTCCAGAATGGTTGCTGAGGCGTGCTCGGACGGTTTGATCACAATGGTGTTGCCTGCCGCGAGGGCCGGCGCGAGTTTGATCGCCGTCAGGTACAGCGGGCTGTTCCAGGGAATGATCGCCGCGACCACGCCCATGGCTTCATGCACCGTATAAGCAAACAGGTCCGGCTTGTCGAGGGGCAGGGTGCCGCCTTCGAGCTTATCGGCCAGGCCCGCGGTGTAGTGGAAGAACTCCGGCAGGTAACCGACCTGACCGCGGGTTTCGCGAATCAGCTTGCCGTTGTCGCGGCTTTCCAGCTGCGCCAGTTGTTCCTTGTTTTCGGCGATCAGGTCACCGAGGCGCCGCAGCAGTTTGCCGCGAGCGGTGGCGCTGAGGCCGCGCCAGGCCGGGCTGTCGAAAGCCGTCTGCGCAGCCTGCACGGCGCGCTCGACATCGGCTTCGTCGGCATCGGGCAATTCAGCCCAGGCTTGAGCCAGGGCCGGGTTCAGGCTTTCAAAGGTCTTGCCGGAGAGGGCATCGACCCATTCACCGCCGATGCACATCTGGAAGCGTGCGAGTGTCATGCAACGATCCCCTTTATTTGGTTTTGTCGGGCGTTTGCCGTGTCGAGAAACTCCAGCAACAGCTGGTTGACCAGGCGCGGAGATTCTACGGGCATCATATGCCGCTGTTCGGCGAGCACGGCAACTGTCGCGCCGGGAATGCGTGCGGCCAATTGCTCGGCCATTTCCGGTGTCGAGCCCGGGTCCAGTTCACCGGTGGCGATCAGAGTCGGCACCTGAATGCTGGCCAGATCGTCAGCGCGGTACATGTCCTGGGTCGCGAACAGCTCATAGGTGGTCAGGTAACCTTGTGGGTCATTGTCTGCCAGGGTTTGGCGCAAAGCTGCGATCTGCGCCGGGTTGGCCGCCTGATATTCGCGGCTGAACCAGCGTGACAGGGCGGCTTCGGCGTTGGCATCCGGTCCGTGTTCGGCCGCTTGAGCGGTGCGGGCGATGACGCCGGCACGCTGTTCGGGACTGCGATTGAACACGCTGTTGAGCACCACGAGGCCTTGCAGGCGTTGCGGGTAATGCAAGGCAAATGCCCGTGCGACCAGCCCACCCATGGAAAAACCGATCACCGTCGCCTGGGGCAATTGCAGGTGATCGAGCAGCTCCAACAACTGGTCGGCATAGCCGAGCAGGGGGGTGCCGCTTTCCGGGCGCGGGCTGGCGCCATGGCCCAGCATGTCGTAGGCAATCACGCGGTACTTCGTGGCCAGGCCAACGACCTGGCCGCCCCACATTTCTTTGTTCAGGCCCACGCCGTGGATCAAAACCACGGGCTGGCCTTGGCCGGTCGCCAGGTAACTGGTGCCAGCCGGGGTGAGTTCAGCGGTGAGCCGAATCATGGAGCGCTCCTGCATGCCTTTTTGTTGTTCTTACCGACCTTGATTACTGGGCGTTTTCAGCCGCCAGCTCTTCCAGATCGATGTATCGGTTGCCGATGCGTGGGTGCAGGCGGCCGCCATCGGCGCAGCCCAGAACCACCACGATTTCGTCGGCACGCGGTGCATCTTCAATCTGCATTTCCAGGGTGATGTAGTGCGAACGCAGGCCTTCGTCGTCCTTGTGCATCATCGGGATCTGGATCGAGGTGCCTGGGCCGCCGCGCTTGTTGGTGAAGCTGAGGTAGCTCTTGGCTTTCACCGCTTCGCGGTAATGGTTGCCGAAGCGCAGGGTATGGATGACGGCGGAGGCGTGTTCGATTTCACCGTCGGCGCCCACTACGGCGGCCTTGCCATAAGCCTCGATCTTCTCGGCGCCCCCGATGATGCCCACCAGACGCTCGACCATCAGCGCACCGAGGTCGGAGCAGTTGGCGCGAATTTCCGGCTTCAGGTCTTCGACAAAGCCGCGACCCAGCCAAGGGTTTTTCATCACGACGGCCAGCCCGACCATGGTCACGGGCTTGTCGGCAGCCTTGCCTCCTTCGATAAAGGTTTCTTCGACGTAGCTGACGATCTTGCGGATTTCGAAACTCATGAGCTGCTCCGTGTAGGGTAAGAGTGTCTGTGCGTCTGATGGTATACCATAATACCGGAAGCACAAGTCCCTGAAACGGGTTTCTGGTCGGAAGGCGATAAAAGGAGGGCTGGGCTATTGCTGCAGTTGCCTGGAACACATCGCTTGCGGCAGGACGGGTTCTATCGTTTCTGTAGCTGTCGATAGTCGGTGATTCGTATCAAACCCTGCGTACTGAACAGACCCGATCCAAGATATTTCGTAACGGAAAGTCCAAGTGGCGTGTGTTGGAACAATCACATTTCTTCGTCTTGATATGCCCAAAAAACAAGTCCAGAATCAAGTCCATTCCTGTTTTAGGAATAAAAGAAACCCCTAGATTTCAATGGGTTGGACGCCAGATGTGAGTCTCGTTTCCCGCTCCAGATGTTGTTTTGCAGAGCTCCATTGGGCGCTGCAAAGCTAGAAAAATAGAGGCTTCGGCCTCTTTTTTCGTTCCTGCGATTTCTATCGATATCTACCAGCAGCCACGGATTTTAAGTACATCAATAAGTACCTCGAAATCCGGGTTTTGCTCGTAGCAGTTTCCAGATAGATGATGCATCGCCGGACCCGTACAACTCTCCTCAATCGAACGAGACGAGGGGATGTACCCATGCCGTTGACCGATACGGCAGTTCGTAACGCCAAACATTACGGAAAAACTACACCCTCAAGGATATGGATGGGGTGTACCTGTTCATCGGCGCCAAAGGCGGAAAACGCTGGCATTTCCGTTTCTATTGGCCAGGCCGGCAGGTTCGTATCTCACCGGGCAGTTATCCGGACATCAGCCTCAAGAGTGCGCGAGGCACGAGACCAGGCCCCACCTTGGTGGCACAGGGAGTTGTTTTCCGTGCAAGCAGGAAGGAGGAGCATCTGGCAGCTTGTGCTGCGGGCCCCCTTCATCTCGTGGAATCGGGATGAGTTATGAATTTTGGTGGCTATGGTGTCTGGAGAGTCCGGGGCGATTCACACTAATGTTCTCACCAAGCTACCGAACTCCTTGCAGCTCCAGGAGCTGAGCGCTTACGAATGTAATGAATGAAGTAGGGGAGTTATCCAAAGCGACCGGTAATGTAGTCTTCTGTCTGCTTCACTTTTGGTGAGGTGAAGATCTTATCGGTCACATCATGCTCAATCAATTCGCCCATGAACATAAAGGCGGTGTAGTCCGACACGCGTGCGGCTTGCTGCATGTTATGGGTCACGATGATAACGGTGTATTGCTCTTTCAACTCAGTAATCAACTGCTCTATACGCCCGGTGGAAATCGGGTCAAGAGCAGAGGTCGGTTCATCTAGAAGCAATACTTGGGGGCGCAAAGCGATGGTGCGCGCTATACACAGGCGCTGTTGCTGGCCACCCGACAGGCTCTGTGCGCTTTGTTTGAGCTTGTCCTTTACCTCGTTCCAAAGCGCTGCACCGTGGAGTGCTTGCTCTACGCGTGCATCCATTTCATGACGGGAGAGCTGTTCATGGTGGCGCACGGCATAGGCAATGTTGTCGTAAATGGACATCGGAAACGGCACCGGTTTCTGAAATACCATGCCGATATGGCTACGTAGCCGGTTCATCGAGTAATCAGGGGCGAGAATATTCTCACCGTTAAGCAGCACCTCGCCGCGCGCCTCCTGCTTCGGGTACATGGCGTAGATGCGGTTGAATACCCGCAATAATGTCGACTTCCCGCAACCTGAAGGGCCAATGATCGCAGTGATGCGTTTCTCTGGAATATCCATATCGATGGATTTCAGAGAGCGCTGGCTGTTGTAAAAAAAATCCAGGCCGCGAACGCGAATTTTGGTTTTTTCGTTAGCAGGATCATGGCTCTTCATCAGGTCGACCTATTGCGTAAAAGGATCAAGCGGGACAGTAAGCTGAGTATCAGTACAAACAAGGTCAGTACCAATGCGCCAGCCCAGGCTAAGGAGTGCCAGTCATCGAACGGGCTCATGGCGTACTGGAAAACCACCACGGGCACGCTGGCAATCGGTTTCAGAAGATTGCTGCTCCAGAACTGGTTGCCGAACGCTGTAAACAGCAGCGGTGCTGTTTCACCGGTAATTCTGGCCAGTGCGAGAAGCACACCGGTCACCACACCCGCTTTTGCAGCCCGCAATACGATTTGCAGAGTCAGTTTCCATTGTGGGACGCCTAATGCCAGCGCGGCTTCCCGCATGGTTGAGGGTTGTAACTGAAGCATCTCGTCAGTGGTTCTCACGACCACTGGAATCACCAATAGCGCCAATGCCAGGGCGCCGGCGATAGCGGAGAAACCGACTTGGTGGTTAGTCAGTATGTTCAACGGCAGGATAACGCCGGTGTAAATGAATAGGCCCAGCACAATGGACGGTGCCGACAGCAGAATGTCGTTAATGAAACGGACTGTGGTGCCCAGGCGCGAGTGGCGTGCGAATTCCGCTAGCCAGATTCCCGCCATCAAGCCAATCGGCGTACCGATCAGCAGGGCGATAGCGGACATCAAGGCACTGCCATAGAAGGCGTTTGCCAGACCACCTTCGGTACCAGGTGGCGGTGTCATCTGTGTGAAGAGACGAAGATTTAGCGCCTGAAATCCGTTGATTACCGTAGTCAACAGAATCCAGACCAACCAAATGAGGCCGAATGCCGTGGCGCCACAACTGAGCACCATTGCAAGCCGGTTCTTGACGGCGCGGATTTGGTAGAGACGTTCGTTACCAGTCATAGACCCTCCTTGCGTGAAAGCCGCATAAGCAGGAGTCGTGCTAATGCCAGCACAATAAAGGTGACGACAAACAGCAGGAAACCCAGCGCGATGAGTGCCGAGCGATGCAGGTCGGTATAGGCCTCGCTGAACTCGTTGGCGATTACTGACGCGATGGAGCTGCTTGGCATCAGCAATGAGGCGGAGAACTGTTGGGCATTACCCAGCACGAAAGTCACCGCCATGGTCTCGCCCAATGCCCGTCCGAGGCCCAGAAAAACTCCCCCGACAACCGCAGATCGGGTGTAAGGCAGAACAATGTCCCAGACCACTTCCCAAGTAGTGCTACCAAGTGCGTATGCAGACTCCTTGAGGGTTGTGGGAACACTACGGAACACCTCATGCATGACAGAGGTGATGAAGGGCATGATCATGATTGCCAGCACAATGCCCGCTGTCAGCATGCCAATTCCTAATGGCGGCCCCTGAAACAGCGAACCGACCAAAGGAAGTTCACCCAGATAGTCATTGATCCAGGGCGACAGGTTTTCTGCCATGAACGGGCCGAAAACGAACAGCCCCCACATTCCATAGATAATCGATGGAATCCCCGCAAGCAATTCAACCGCCGAGGCGACGGGCATCCGCAGCCAAGGCGGTGCTACTTCAGTAAGGAAAATCGCAATGCCAAAACTGACGGGAACAGCAATCAGTAACGCCAGAAAAGAGGTCACTAAGGTGCCGTAAATCGGTACCAACGCACCGAAGTGGTTATTGACGGCATCCCATTCAGTGCTTGTAAGAAAGTCGAGACCAAAGGTCTTGAGCGCAAGACTACCGCCCCAAAGTGTCGAGGCTGCGATGCTCGCCAGTAGCAACAGCACCAGCATTGCGGCGCCCAGCATTGAACGCTTGAACCAGAGATCATGACGCTGATCGCGAGCCGCACGCCTATCACTCGTTACGTCGCCAGTGTGAAGGGGCATGGTCAAAGGTTGGACTGTGTCGTTCATCATAAGTCTGCTCACAAACAAACCCCTTCGCCAGGCAAAACGGGCTTGAGGAAGGGGGCTTTTGAATGTTGCTGGATCAATGGGCGAAGTCAGACTTCCAGTAACCTTCAATCCGCTTTACCAGGGAGTCAGGCAACGCGACATAGTCCAGCGCCGAGGCCTGTTGCTGACCGTTCTCCAACGACCATTTGAAGAAGTTGAAGGCGGCTTGGCTTTGCTCGGCATTCTTTGGCTGTTTGTACATGATGATCCAAGTGGTCGCCGTGATCGGCCATGCGCTATCACCAGGCGCGTTGGTCATGATCAGGTTGAAATCCTTGGCGTTAGCCCAGTCCGCAGTGTCGGCAGCCGCTTGGAACGCTTTGGAGTTGGGCTGAATGAATTTCCCGGCGGCGTTTTTCAACTGCGCGTGCGTCATCTTGTTTTGCAGGGCGTAGGCGTACTCAACATAACCGATTGAGTTTTTGATCTGTTTTACGTAGGCGGAAACACCTTCGTTACCTTTGCCACCTACACCGACGGGCCAAGGCACAGCGGTGCCAAAACCGATTTTCGATTTCCAGCCATCACTCACTTTGGAGAGGTAGTTGGTAAAGTTATACGAGGTACCGGAGCCGTCAGAGCGGTGAACGACGGTGATTGTGCTGCCTGGCAATTTCATGCCCGGGTTCAATGCGACGATAGCCGGGTCGTTCCAGACGGTAATTTCACCAAGGAAGATTTTCGCCAGGGTCTCACCGTCGAGCTTCAACTGGCCCGGCGCGACCCCTTCAATGTTCATCACCGGCACGATGCCGCCAATGACACTGGGAAACTGGCCCAAGCCACCAGCCTTGAGATCATCGGCAGACAACGGTGCGTCAGACGCACCAAAATCCACTGTTGCAGCCTTGATCTGAGCGATACCGCCACCCGACCCGATCGACTGGTAATTGATACGGTTGCTGGAGCTTTTGCTGTAGTCCTGCGACCACTTGGATAAAACCGGATAGACAAAACTGGAGCCCGCGCCAGTAACATCGGTTGCATGAGCAAGGCTGCTCATGCAGAGGGAAGCCAACAAGACAGACAGGCTTTTTTTAGTCAGCAACATCACGACAACACCTCAATGGAAGGGGTCAAGTGGAGGTACCCACCTGGTCAGAGAAGTGACGATTTAATTCTTTATTTATTTCTGTCTGATGACCGTTTCGGCGCTTTCAGTAATATTTTGAAATAATTGTGAGCCGATCTTATTTTGCGCGTTTGCACGTCGAAAAATGCTCGACTGCACCAGCCCCCAGCCCATGGGGCTGCCGTTTTTTTCCTCGTATGCGGTATCGATGGCGGAAGCCGAGTGAGTTCAGGCAGGCCAGCCTTGCTCACATAATGGACAAATAGGCCATGAGCAAAACGCCCAGGATTGCAGTAATGACATTAATGCCAGGGCCTGCATTGACGCTGTAGCCAAGGGGGATCTCAACGGGCTTGAGGGTCTTGATCACCTTTTTGTATTGCCAGGATGACCAGCAGGCAACCCATGAGCCCAGCATGAGAAAAGCCAGTCCGATCCAGAACGAAAAATGTTGTCCAGGCGGCCCCCAAACGCCCGGCTTTAGCATCTGTAGCAGTAGCCCGGATCGTTCAATCAAAAAGCCAAAGGCCATCAGCGAAAGACTGGTTCGGTTCCACGCCAGCAAGGTTCTCTCAGCAGCAAAGAACACGCGTGGATCGTTCAGGTCGGACATTAAAATCTCCTTGTGCAAACAAGTTTTGAAACTGCTCCGCTCAGGTTAGTCATCTCGACCCGGGGCCTTGTAGTCGTGGCACATAAATAAACGGGTATCGTCGGGCCACTCGAACAACTTTTGAATGGACTGGAAGAGTTTTCGCGCATCGCCACCGGGAAAATCGCATCGCGCAGTGCCGTAATCAGGCATGAACAGCGCATCGCCGACAAAACCGGCATCACCGATTAGATCGGTCATGCAGGCCGGTGTATGTCCTGGGGCCAGTGTGCAACGGCTGTCGTTCAGCGACGGTTACAGGTTTTGATGCCCAGCAAGGTGTAGACAGGGCAGAAACGGAAAATGCCAGTGGCCAGGGGCAACAAACAGATCCAGCCCGCTGATCCCTGCGATACGCCGGTTGGCGACGACGAATAGACTGGCCCCCAGCTCAATCAATGCGCCACCGGCAAGGGATGACCAGGGAGTGAAGTTGAGCCAGTCGACATTAATGAAAGTTCTCCGGCGCAAAAATGTTGATACAGGGTTTGGATGACTGCCAATGCTGCGGGACTGCTGATGGGATAGGACACCTGCTTTCCGTGACTGCAGCGTATGCATATGACTAGATCGCTTTCACCAGCAAGGCCACCGCAACCACCATGGAAACTGCGGCGAAGCCTTTTTGTAAGTGTGGACCCGCTAGCCGTGCTGCGATCAGGCGCCCGCCGACCATTCCGACCAATGCTCCAGTGGAAAACGGAATGGCGACTGCCCACTGCAAGTGCCCGGCTGCCGAGCTTGCAGCAACGCCGGAAATTGAAACCAGCGCGATAACGGCCAGTGACGTTGCGAGCACTGACTGCGCGGTCAAATTGGTGTATCGCTGGAGCGCCGGCACCATCACAAAGCCACCGCCCACGCCGAGCAAGCCAGAGAGCCCTCCCGCGACAATGCCAGAGACGGTGAGTGCCCACGCACACGGACCAGTCCAGTTAAGCTTTCCTCGGTTGACGTCCAATAGACAAGGTGGTGGTTTGGATGTGACGGGGGGCTTCGACTCCGTGGAGGGCGCGAGCGATCGTTGATAGACCCGAAACGCAACGTACATCAGCACGAAGGCAAACAGGATCGTCAACGGGCGATTGGGTGTGCGCTGCGCCAGCCAAAGACCAAGGGGAGAACAGACGATCCCCGCGCCTGCAATTAGAAGCGCCGCTTTATAGCGGACGGTGCCGTTTTTGAGGCCCATTACGGCACCCAGGGTCGCGGCTAAACCGACAGCCAGTAAACCAATTGGCCCTGCCTCGGCCATGCTCAAGCCGACTCCGAACACCAGTAATGGAACAGCCAGTATTCCTCCGCCGGCGCCGGTCAGCGCCAGAATGACTCCTACAGTAAGACCGAGCAGTAAGACCACGATCATCCCAGTCTCCTTGCCTTCAGGTCTGATTTCATACGTCAGCCATCTCAGGTTTCGCCATCCACTCATGGCCCTTGAGCATTCCCTTCCAATACAGCGGTGGAAGAATCCGCTCTTTGAGCAGCCATGCCAGCCTCGATGGCCGGGTACCGTCAATCAGCCAGGATGGAAAACTGGGGGCAACCTTGCCGCCATAGGTGAATTCAGCCAGTACGATCTTGCCGCGCTCAACCGTCAGCGGGCAGGAGCCGTAACCGTCGTAATGGGCGCTGCCTTTCGCTTTCCCCATTGCAGCCAACACATTATGGGCAACGACTGGCGCCTGCTTGCGCGCTGCTGCCGCGGTTTTGGCGTTGCTGGAGTTGGTGGCGTCTCCCAGCGCGTGAATATTTGCCCAGGTTTTATGGCGCAGAGTGGCAGGGTCTACATCAATCCAGCCAGCCGCATCAGCGAGAGGGCTGACCCGAACGAAATCCGGCGCAATTTGCGGCGGCACCACATGAAGTAGATCGAAGTCGCGCGTAACAATATGGGAGCTGCCATCCGGATTGACGCAGTTGAACGTTGCAGTCCGTGCGGGCCCATTCACGCTGGTGAGTGTGTTGCCGAAATTCAGGTCGATTCCATAGGCCTTGATGTATTCCATCAGTGCGGGCACGTAGTCGGGAACTCCGAACAGCACCGCACCGGCGCTGCAAAACTCGATCTCGACTTTGTCCAATACACCGGTACGTTTCCAATGATCGGCAGATAGGTACATTGCTTTTTGCGGCGCCCCGGCACATTTGATTGGCATGGGCGGTTGCGTGAAAATGGCCCGGCCACCACGCAGTTGCTGCACCAGTTCCCACGTATAAGGCGCAAGGTGATACAGGTAGTTTGAAGTCACGCCGTTGCGGCCCAGGGTGTCCGACAACCCCTCGATTGCGTGCCAATTGAGCTTCAGGCCGGGGCACACGATCAGTTGCTCGTATTTGACGACTCTGCATCCATCAAGAATGACGGCATTTCTCTCGGGTTCGAAAGCGGCGACCGCCGACTTGATCCAATGCACACCGCGGGGGATGGTCGTACCCATCGTGCGGGCAGTTTGGGGTGCATCGAAAACTCCACAGCCGACAAGTGTCCAGCCAGGCTGATAGTAGTGCACATCTGCCGGGTCGATGATGGAAACGTCGAGTCCAGGGTCTCGTGCCAGCAAACTGGATGCAGTCGCGATACCTGCCGCACCGCCCCCGATGATGACCACTGTATGTTGCGCCTCAGCCACTTCGACCGGCGTGCGCCCTTGATTCACAATCCGGCGAATGACGCCTTTCATATCGAACCCGGCTTTTTTGGCGGACTCGACGATGTGTGGCAGGGATTGTTGGCCCGCTTGTGACAGCGCCCACATCGTTGTCGAGCGCATACCGGAACGGCAATAGGCCAACACCGGTTTTGGCAGTGTTTCAAGGAGCTTGCCGAAGGCAATACCTTGCTCATCGGTGACTTTGCCTGATTCCGCGGGAAGGTAGTGCGCCTCGATGCCGAGCGCTTGGGCGGCTCGTTTGATTTCGGCAAACAAGGGTTGATCGCCGCCTTCACCATCGGGACGGTTACACACAATGGCGCGAAAACCGGCGTCTTTCAGTTCTGCCAATTGATTGGGAAAAATCTGTTCTGATACCGACAGTCCAGGCGCAAGGCAACGAATGTCCATAAGGGTCTCCGTTAAGGGTATTTTTCTTCTGAGTTTTTTGGGGGGAGGGCAACGTCAGGCGACGTTGAGCGGGATTTTCAGGTAGCGGGTCCCGTTCGCTTCAGGCTCAGGCAAGTGCCCGGCGCGCATGTTGACCTGAACGGATGGCAGGATCAGCGTCGGCATGTCCATCGATGCATCACGCTTGGTGCGCATCGCCACGAACTCCTCCTCACTGATGCCGTTACGCACATGAACGTTGTGCGCGCGCTGGTCGGCAACGGTACTGACGTACTGCACCTCGCGGCCACCAGGCTGGTAGTCGTGGCACATGTACAGCAGGGTATTGCCCGGCAGACCCAACACCTTGTTGATTGACTGGAACAACGTCCGCGCATTGCCGCCGGGAAAGTCACAGCGTGCAGTACCGTAGTCCGGCATAAACAAGGTATCGCCGACGAATGCAGCCGTTTCGGTCCCATCGCTGATCACATAAGTCATACAGGCCGGTGTGTGGCCCGGTGTATGAAGTGCGTGGCATTGCAGCGTGCCAATGGCAAACGGCTCGTCATTAACGAACAGGTGATCGAACTGGCTTCCGTCGCGGGGCATCTCGCCACCAGTATTGAACAGCGTGCCAAACACCTCTTGCACCGTCGAAATCTGACTACCGATCCCTATTTTTCCACCGAGTTTTTCCTTCAGGTATGGCGCGGCCGTCAGGTGGTCCGCGTGGACGTGGGTCTCAAGAATCCAGTCGACCGTAGCATTGAGTTCGTTCACCCTCGCAATCAATTTGTCGGCAGACGTTGTGGCGGTGTGGCCGGATTTAGGGTCGTAATCAAGTACGCTGTCGATTAAAGCGCAGTGGTGGGTGGCTTCATCCAACACAAGATAGCTGACGGTATTGGTGGCAGAATCGAAGAATCCTTCGACGTGAAGTTTTACGCTCATGACCTGTCTCCTTAGGGGGCTTTTACCAAGCCGCTCACACTAAGGACTGACATAGCAATAAGTCTGCCAGGCTCGGCCTGCACAAAAATATGTTGTTATCTCTTTGATTTTATTCTGTTTAATTTTCTAGATGTGGTTTGAGCTTTTCTGCATCTGCCTCGATTCACTGCCATTGGCAGTGCTTGTTGACAGGGGTGGCAGTGTCACGACAGGATGGATGGATTCTTAGGAGCCGAGATGAAGACTATCCTGACTATCCCAACCCATTCACTCCCGCACCCGGATCAAGTGCAGTCACTGGTTTCGTTTCTTGAGCACGAACCCCAGCCGATGATCGTGCTTGATCCGGACTACAACATCCTGGCAGCCAACACTGCCTATCAGCGGCAGTTTGGCAGCACTGACAAACCCTTTATCGGACATAAGTGTTATCAAATCTCACACCATTACGATGTGCCTTGTGATCAGGCGGGTGAGAATTGTCCGATGAAAAAGGCGCAGGAAATGCGCGGACCGGATCGTGTTTTGCACATTCACCACACGCCTCGCGGTCCAGAGCATGTCGACGTCGAATTGCGCCCGATTCTAGACGAGCACGGTGTTATTACTGCCTACGTGGAGCGTCTCACCCTGGTCCGCAGTGCATCAGCACGACCCAGCAACGAAGGGTTGGTCGGCCGTTCACCAGCCTTTAATCGAGCGCTGTCAGAGCTGCAGCGGGTGGCACCATCAATGCTGCCGGTGCTGCTGCTCGGCGAGTCCGGTACGGGCAAAGAGCTGTTCGCCCGTGCCGTACATGAGACCAGCGAGCGGGCCACTGGACCCTTTGTCGTCGTTGATTGCTCTGGATTGACCGAAACGTTATTTGAGAGCGAACTGTTCGGCCATGAAAAAGGAGCATTCACCGGTGCCACCACGCGTAAGCCTGGCTTGGTTGAAACAGCCCAAGGCGGCACGTTGTTTCTCGATGAAATTGGCGATGTTCCACTGGCAATGCAAGTGAAGTTATTGCGCCTGATCGAATCGGGCACTTATCGCCGTGTCGGGAGTGTCGAGACCCTTCACGCTAACTTCAGGTTAATTGCTGCGACCCACAAACCACTGGAAAAAATGATGGAGAAAGGCGAGTTCAGGCAGGACCTGTACTACCGCATCAGCGCCTTTCCCATTCAGTTACCGCCCTTGCGCAACCGGGTTGAGGACATTGGTTTGCTTGTGAATTCATTTCTGCAACGTGCCGGTACAGGCAAACGCCGACTGACGATAGATGCAGATGCTCTGATGCAATTGCAGCGGTTTTCCTGGCCCGGCAATATCCGTGAATTACGCAATGTTCTGGAAAGAGCCAGTCTGTTCGCTGACGATGGGGTGATCCGCTCCATACATTTGCCCCAGGTATCCGTGGTGGCGTCTGCTCAGGCCTCTACTTCAACTGCTATCGACGGCAGCTCGCTGGCACAGGAACTGGCGACTTTCAAAGGTACCCGCAGTGAGCTGGCCAGGCACCTGGGTATTAGCGAACGGACTTTGTATCGACGATTGAAAGAACAAGGTCTGGCCTAGTAGTAAGTGCTCAAGTCACAAGACTGCCAATGACTGCCAGCCCTGGCAGATTGGCAGCGCACTGGCCTCTCGCGCATCACCGGCTTGCTGATTAAGTGACTGTTTTAAAACGAGAAAATAAAACTTCTTGCCCTTGGCATGCCATGTGCTAACTGCATAGCCATGACCATTTCCGACAAACGACTTCGACGCCATCTGCTCACGGCAGTAGTGATCAAACTACTGGTGCTGACAGTGTTGTGGTGGCTGTTCATCCGGGATTCGCGCGTTAGCGTCGACTCGAACACCATCGGCGACAGGTTCGGTGTACCCACCTCGACTCAAGGGGCAAGCAAGTGATTTCAGAACACCTGGTGGATTTGTCTCGGCTGCAGTTTGCAGCCACTGCGCTTTACCACTTTCTATTTGTACCGCTCACGGTTGGCATGGTTTGGCTGCTGGTCATCATGGAAAGTGTCTATGTGATGACCGGTCATGTCATCTGGAAAGACATGACGCGTTTCTGGGGCAAGCTGTTCGGCATCAACTTCGCCTTGGGGGTGACTACGGGCATCACCCTGGAGTTTCAGTTCGGTACCAACTGGGCGTATTACTCGCACTACGTCGGCGATATCTTCGGAGCCCCACTGGCAATCGAAGGCATGATGGCGTTTTTTCTTGAATCGACCATGATCGGACTGTTCTTCTTTGGTTGGGATCGTCTGAAGAAAGAGCACCATTTGCTGGTCACGCTGCTGATGGCGATTGGTACAAACCTTTCGGCGTTGTGGATTTTGATCGCCAATGGATGGATGCAGAACCCGGTGGGTTCAGAGTTCAGTTACATCACCATGCGTATGGAGATGGTTGATTTTTGGGCGGTGGTTTTCAATCCAGTGGCGCAGGCCAAGTTTGTCCACACCGTCTCAGCCGGTTACGTCACCGGCTCGATGTTTGTGCTGTCGATTTCCAGTTGGTATTTGCTCAAGAATCGTGATGTCGAGTTTGCCAAACGTAGCTTCCGGGTGGCGGCAGCCTTTGGCCTGGCATCGGTGCTGAGTGTGATCGTATTGGGTGATGAGTCTGGTTACACGGTGGGTGAGGCACAGCAAACCAAAATGGCAGCCATGGAGGCCATGTGGGAAACGAAGCCTGCACCGGCAGGCCTGACGTTGGTGGCCAGTATTAATGAAGCCGAGTCCAAGAATAACTGGGAAGTTGAAGTGCCTTGGCTGATGGGCTTGATTGGCACACGATCAGTCAGCAAGCAAATTCCAGGCATTCATGAGATTAAAGAAAAGAACCGCGCTCGAATTCTCCGAGGCATTACCGCCGTCAATGCTCTTGAAGCCGTCAGGGCCAATCGCACCGATTCAGCAGCGCTCAAGACATTCGAAGAATACAAAGCCGATCTGGGCTTTGGCTTGCTGCTCAAGAAGTATGTCGAGGACGTCAACCAGGCAACGCCGGCCATTATCGAAATGGCTGTAAACGATACTGTCCCGCGGGTGACGCCTATGTTCTGGGCGTTCCGGATCATGGTAGGTCTTGGTTTTGCCATGCTAATGCTCTTCGGCCTTGCCTTCTGGAGCACCCTGAAGTCGACCTGCACGCGCCGCCGCTGGTTACTGCGTTGGGCGCTCTGCATGCTGCCTGCGCCATGGATTGCCTGTGAGCTGGGCTGGTTCGTCGCTGAGTACGGCCGCCAGCCCTGGACCATATACGGCGTGCTGCCGACCCACATGAGCGTATCCACGCTTAGCGTCAACAACCTCTATGGCTCGCTGGCAGGATTCATCGTTTTCTACACCGTGCTGCTGGTGGTTGAAATGTTCCTGATGGTCAAGTTTGCCCGTCAAGGTCCAGGCAGCCTCGGTACCGGCCGTTATGTTCACGATGCCCATTTGAAGGAACTCCTCCATGCTTGATTACTTCACCCTGAAAATTATCTGGTGGGCGCTGGTCGGTGTACTGCTGATCGGCTTCGCCATCATGGACGGCCACGATATGGGGGTTGGCACGCTGCTGCCTTTTGTTGGCCGCAATGACATGGAGCGTCGCGTCGTTATCAATACCGTCGGTCCGCATTGGGATGGAAATCAGGTTTGGTTCATCACTGCGGGCGGCGCGTTGTTCGCGGCATGGCCAGTGGTGTATGCCACGGCATTCAGCGGGTTCTATTGGGCGATGATTCTGGTCCTCTGGGCGTTGTTCTTCCGCCCCGTGGGTTTTGACTATCGCAGCAAGATCCACAACTCCACCTGGCGCAGCACCTGGGACTGGGGACTCTTTGTGGGTGGGGCAGTGCCGCCCCTGGTGTTCGGGATCGCGTTTGGCAACCTGCTGCAAGGTGTACCGTTCCACTTCAACGACCTTCTGGTATCGACGTATACCGGCAGTTTCTGGCAACTGCTGAATCCCTTTGCACTTCTGACCGGCGTTGTGAGTAGTGCAATGATCACCTTACAGGGCGGAGCTTATCTGGCGCATCGCACGGAAGGTGTTATCCAGGCGAGGGCAATCAAAGGCGCTGTTGGCGCGGCGATTGTGCTGGTGTGCTCATTCACCTTTGCCGGTATCTGGTTGCAATCCATCGATGGTTATCGCATCACGTCAATCGTTGATACCGCCGGACTACCCGATATTCTCAACAAGTCCGTAGTGCGCGAAGCGGGCGCGTGGATGGCCAACTATGGTCACTTTCCTTTGTTGTGGCTGTTGCCCGTACTGGGATTGGTAGGCGCTGCAGGTGCCGCCATGTTGCTGATGATGCGTCGCACACTTTCGGCGTTTGTTGCCTCATCGCTTGCGGTGATCGCAGTGATCAGCACGGCGGGCGTGTCGATGTTTCCATTCATCATGCCGTCATCAACAGTGCCTGCGGCAAGCCTTACTGTGTGGGACAGCGTCTCCAGTCATTTAAGCCTGGCCATCATGTTCTGGGCCACGTTGATCTTCATGCCACTGATCGTGATTTACACCTCGTGGGCGTATCGCGTTATGCGGGGCAAGGTCACCGTCGCACAGATCAAAGCCAACGAACATTCAGCCTACTAGTGCCGGCAAAGGAGTAATAAACATGTGGTATTTCGCCTGGATGCTGGGAGTCGGTTTTGCATTGCTACTGGCTATATTGAATGCGATGTGGGGCGAGAACGAAGCTGGCCGAGCCTTGAGCGACAACGACGAGACACTGTCATGATGCCGCGTGTCGCTAACGCTCAGCCAACCTCACACATTCATGTACTGAGTTTGGTTATCGCTTTAGCGATCATGCTCGCTTGTACGCTCTATCCCCCCATGATGGCCGCCCCCGATGGGAAAGCTGACCATGGTCTGGCTACTGCATTATTCGCAGCTATGAGTGTGGCCTTTGTGAGAGGTGTGGGTTTTGTCCCGAGGATGCTCGTCTGGCGGTGGCTTTTCTCCGGCTGGACCTGCTTTGCGTTACTTGCAGTGGCTGGTTGGGTAAAGTTTCTACATTGAGATCTGGCGACAAGAAATGACGCAGCATTACCAAGCTATGACATGACGGCATTCGCGCAGTCAGTGATAGCTTGGTTTCGTCTGAACTGACTCATTCAGTACCTTGGCCGATTGTCACTCCGTTCACCTTTTGCCCATAGAGATTGACCCCATCATTTGCGTGAAATTTTAATCGGGTCTGCTCGACAGAGCCGGCAATCATCCTTGGGTCTTTTGGTCGTTCGTGGCTGTTCATATAGGCTGCAACGTGCCACGCCTCATCGGAAGAGAGCGTTCCCCCCTGACCTAACGGCATATTCGATTTTATGAAGCCGGCAGCGGTATTGATTCGATGCATTCCCGCACCCCAGTTGAATGAGTCTTTACCCCAAAGTGGTGGAAACACATAGTCGCTTCCTGCTTTCTGACCTTCACCTTCAGCTCCGTGGCATACAGAACACTGCTTGGCGTAGATAGCCTTTCCCTTGGTGAGATCAAAACCTCCGGCAGGTTCAGGAATCTCGGGATAAGAACGTCCGGGCAGTTCCTGTCCTGTAGGTGCACCCGTTGCGAGCCAGTATGAGTATGCGGTTAGAGCTGCTATGACTTGACTGTCCGCTGGAGGCGGTTTTCCGTTCATGCTGAACTGAAAACATCCTTGTAGACGCTCAGCGTAGGTGTTGACCTTGTCGTTCTTTTTTCGATAAGCGGGGTACATTGTGTAAGCTCCCCAAAGAGGAGCAGAGTCAGCTTTTCTTCCCTGTTCCAAATGGCAGTTGGTGCAATTTAATCCGTTTCCTACGAACTCGGATGCATTGGCTTTCGTATCTACAAAGATCGCGTGGCCTTGCTGGACTAATCGACCAAAAGCATTGTCGGGTAGCGTCTCCTCTGCGGGAGGGAGAAATGTGGGAGGCTTCTTCTGAGTTGGATTCGTGCTTTTGGGTGATGCGGTTGATTCTGCAACTTCAGTAGCACAAGCCATCGATATAATATTGAAAGTGATAAGTGCAGCGATGATGGATTTCATGGCTAGCCTCTATTTACTGAGCTCAGCAAAATATTGGGAAACAGCCTCGACCTCGGTATCAGTGAGCGAGCGTGCAATATGTCCCATGAGATCGTCTGGATCATTTTTTCGAGTCTTCTGCCGCCAAGCATTCAGTTGTGATGTGAGGTATTGAGCCGACTGGCCTGAGATCGGGGGAAAGGAGGCGCCGACTCCGATACCACTTGGGCCATGGCACGCCACGCACTCGGGAATGTTCCGATCCCAGGCGCCTCTCAAGGCCAGGATTTCCCCTGGTCCTTTCGCCACGTGCGCGCGGTTCACTGGTTTTACTGCCGGACTTGGCATCTTGGCGAGCATCACTGCGAGTGCATTCGACTCGTCTTCACTCAATGCCTGAGCGATTGGTTGCATTATTGGATTAGCTCTAGAGCCAGAGCGAAAATCAGTGATCTGCTTCGTCAGATATTCAGCAGGTAGGCCTGCAAGCCTTGGAAAACCAGCCGCAGGCATACCCAGGCCGTCTGCACCATGACAGGTTGAGCAGGCTATGACCCCTGGATTAGAGCCTCCTTGGGTGAATATTTTTTGTGCGTCCGCTGCAAAAGAGGGTGTCGTAAATGCACCGGATAAAATAAAAACTAATACCCATCGTGAGATTTCCATCGGGTAGCCTCATTGTTATTTTTTTATAACACGGGTTTCGATTAATTAGGTTAGTCGTAATGTAGGCGGATGTTATGACTTCTTTTTTGCCCATGACGCGTTGACGCCAACACCGCATTAATCACTTGCTGATACACGATCGATCCACCTCTGCAGGGTTTCTTGACTCGTGTAATCAGGTGCAGAAGCGAATGGTAAAAATTGACCACTTTGCAATCTTGAAAAATTCGTACATCACCTCGTACATGTTTCCTGCTCCAAATAAAAAAAGCGCCACTCAATGAGTGGCGCTTTTTTTTGCGCGTGTTTTATGGAATCGGAAAACGCGATGCCGCTGTCTGGCGTTTTCTTGCGGCGCTGGTCTGCGCGATTAGACGTAAACGGTGATACACGCAACATCACTCAATAAGCGGCGGCCGATAAGCCCGCAATTCCAAAATCGCGGGAGCATCAGAAGTGACGGTGAGCTCAACGACATGATGTGTATTGGGAAGGCTGGTTGCCAGTACATGACGCTGCTGCACCGAGCCATTTGGCAAGACAGTTGCCAGTTCGTCTCCGCAGGCGAATCGACGCTCCCATTGAAAGCTTTGTTCCTCCGCGAGACCTTTGCCCGATACCGTCTTGGCATGGGAAAGATTCCAGGCATCCGGCTGTATGGTTACGTTTCCCGAGAGCGAGTTGAAAACGTCCTTGCTCGAGCCGCTTCCGTCTGCTCCTGTACGAGCGCTCTCGATTTCAAAGTCGAAGACATCTTGCGAGATGTCGAGATGGCGTACCCGAAGCGTCCAAACATCCGCTTCGTGGTAAGTGGGACGTACATTGACTTTTTTCAGGGCCGGCCAATCCGGAACGTTAGGCAAACGTGTCACTCGGCTGGTCTGCCAACAGCCGTCGAGTTCGCCAGGGGCCTTTCCGTCGATTTTGATATCTACTTTTCCGTCCAGGGGGCCCGCGGCAATGAGTTCGGCGCGATTGCCGTCAAATTCATATCGAGTCTTTTCGCCCGGCACCGGCGGAGTAAAACTCCGAACCTGGCCGACAGTGTTCGGCCCATTATTTTGAGGAAGATCCGCAAGCTCCTCCAGCCATGAGGTAAACAGGTGAGCCATAACGGTCCACCCCTTGGCGTTAGGATGCGGTGGATCGGCGAGAAGATCAGTTGATTGAAGATTATTTTCCTGCAAATAGGTATTCCAGCGCTGGCGGCGCGGTTCCAGCGCAAGGTCATATTTTGCCGCCATGGCAGGCTCCCAGACGCCGGACATGAACTCTTCCCAGTTTTTTTGCTTGAACCAGAAATGACCCTCACAGCCCTCGAGCGGCGCCCATCGAAGGTGAAGGCCTGGGTCACACAGGGGTTCAAGCGGAATGACGACGTGGTCGCTTTGAATGATGATGTCGGAAGCCGTTTTTGAACGAAGGATCCGTATAATTCGTTCGTAGGCACGGTGATCGCCATAAACGTGAAAAACGATCAGGTCGGGATAGGTTTCCTCCACGTCGCGGGCGACCGCCTGTTCCAACAGAACGGCGTTCCACCCGCCCAAAGCGAGGTTGCGGTATTCAAACGCCACGTTTGGATATTTGGCTCGCAGCGCCGCAATAGCCAGGTCGGTCCATTTCGGCGAACTGATTGACTGTCCATAGAAAAGAATTTTCAGGACCTGCGGCTTCTCTGCAGTTGCTGAACGAATAATTGACAATGAACGGCCGATCGCCTGACCGGGATCGGGAGGAGCGGGCTCTGCGGATACCTGCAGACAGCAACTTGTAAGCATTAGGCTGAAGATGAGGACACGATTGACTTTCCGCCACATCAAAACACCACATGTTAGAAAGTTAATCGGTCACATCACCTGCGAGAGTGCTGCAAGACATCCAGTCACAGGAGTGTATCGGACAGCACTGCTAGCGCCAGGAGGCGTTGGAATGTGGGATCTCTGCCGGGCTCGGTGGAATCCGGGCACCGCCCAGCAGGGCGGCATCGAGTTCGAACAGGGGCGCGGAGCTCACGGAAATCCCCTCGGGAGAATCGGGATCAATCGCAAGAGCTTAGCCGCTGTCGATGCGTTGCGGCAGGTCACGATTGAGTGGACCGCATCGAGCACATCAGAAAGCAACGCTGAGGTCACCGTGAAGCCAATGTAGTTTTGTCTTCAGGCATAAACATCGGCAAGCGCTGCAACATCCAGTTCAGCAACTCCTGAGCCGGGGCGGCCAGAGGTCGGCCGGACTTCACCAGCAGTTTCGCCTCAACCCCCAGAAACAGCGGATGGTCGATCGATACCGCCGCCAGGCTGCCCTTGGCGATTTCCCGATAGGCCGCGAATTCGCCGAGCAATGAAGCGAAGTCTCCGGAGGCCACCATGCGCTTGAGCGCAGCGAGAGAGTTGCTGACCAGTGCCGGTCGGATGTCGATCTTTTCGGCGTACTCGAGCATTTTTATCGCGTGACCGATTCCGAATGAGGTGGGCGTCAACACCAGTTGGCAGGTGAGTATCTCCTCGATGGATGCCGGTCCGCCTCTCAATGCCAACGGATGATCGGGTCGGACCAGCAGCATCACCGGCTGCGATGACGTCGCGCGATAATCGATGTGCGAATGCAGAGGGGGGTTGTAGGCAAGGCCGATATGCGCACGGTTTTCGGCGACTTCATTCAGCACGTCGTCCACGGGCAGGATGTCCAGCCTGACATCAAGCTTGGGGTACTGTTTGCAAAACGGTGCGAGCACGTTGTCCACCAGTGCATCGACATACCCCTCGCTGATCACCACTCGAACATGGCCCTGCTGTAGGCCTTTGATCGCCTGGAGCTGGTCTTCGAGCTTCTCCTGATGTGAGCGATAACCTCGCCAGAACTCCAGCAAGTGCGCCGCGGCCTCGGTGGGCTGGACACCACGGGCCTGACGCTCGAACAGCTTCGCCCCCAATTCCTCTTCCAGCAGCTTGATCTGGCGCGTGATCACCGAGGGCGACGTATTGATGCTGTCCGCTGCACCGCGAATCGAGCCGTGGACCAGCACCTCGTGAAAATACCGCAACCGTTGTTGGTTGATCTCGCGCATGCAGGGCTCCGTAAATGGATGTGTGTTGCCTGTAGAGCAACGATACACGAACTTAGTTGCTCTTGCTGGGGCTGAGGTGTCGGTGCAACATTCTTTGGCAAGAACGCAGACCCACAAGAATAATCGGAGAGTCGCATGTCAACCTTTTCAGCACCGGCAGGCAGTGATGCCACTTCCGCCCTTTACCGCAAGCTCAATTGGCGGCTGCTGCCGCTCCTGTTCATTTGCTACGTCTTTGCGTATCTGGACCGGATCAACGTCGGCTTTGCCAAGCTGCAGATGCAACATGATCTCGGACTTTCCGATGCGGCCTACGGTGCGGGCGCAGGGATTTTCTTTCTGGGGTATGTGCTGTTCGAGTTGCCGAGCAACTTGATGTTGCCGAAGGTGGGCGCGCGAAAAACCTTCAGCCGCATTCTGGTGTGTTGGGGCATCACTTCGGCTTGCATGCTGTTCGTGCGTAACGTGCCGATGTTTTATGCGATGCGTTTTCTGCTGGGGGTATTCGAAGCCGGTTTCGCGCCGGGCATGATCTATTACCTGTCCTGCTGGTATGGCCCGAAGCGTATGGCGCGGGCCATTGCGATCGTATTCATCGCCGGCCCCGTTGGCGGGATTGTGGGCGGTCCACTGTCAGCCTGGTTGATCACCACGTTTGAAGGCGTTGGCGGCATGGCCGGGTGGCAGTGGATGTTCTTGATTGAAGGCCTGCCTTGCGTGTTTCTTGGCATTCTGACCTATTTCATTCTGTCGAATCGGCCCTCGGAAGCCCGTTGGCTGAGTGGCGAAGAAAGAAAACTGCTGGAGAGTGAACTCGGTGCATCGACGGGACACGTCCATTCATTCCGGGCGGTGTTGCGCGACCCGAAAATCTACGTCCTGGCGTCAGCCTATTTCTGCATCATCTTTTCGATCTACGCGATGAGTTTCTGGCTGCCAGCCATCCTCAAGGCCCAGGGCGTCAACGACACCATGCAGCTGGGTTGGTATGCCGCGATTCCCTACGTCGCAGCGGCATGCGGCATGTACTGGATAGGGCGCCGGTCCGACCGGGTCGGTGAAAGACGCTATCACTGCGCAATCCCTGCGGGCATTGGCGCAATCCTGCTGCTCATGTACCCCTTTGTCGACGGTCACCTGATGGCGTCGCTGGTCCTGCTGACCCTGGCAACCGCCATGATGTTCATGGCCTACACCGTGCTATGGGCAATGCCGTCCGAACACATCAAGGGCGATGCGGCGGCGGGCGGTATCGCCTTGATTAACACCATCGGTCTGTCCGGCGGCTTCTGGGGACCGGCGGTGATTGGCTGGGCAAAAACGGCAACCGGCAGCGCCAATCTCGGCATCGTCATTGTGGGCTGCGTGTTCCTGTGCGCAGCATTCGTGATTCTTTCCACCAAACCGCGCGCCCGTGATAGCTCGGTTTCTGAATTCAGTGCGGGTTGATCAACCGCCTTCCCCTTGATCAATCGAGTTCCGAAAGGAACCCTTTTAAAGAGAGAACCCACATGCTTTTACACCTATCGACCTGGGCCGAGATCGGGCAATTCCTTGAACGCAGCCGCACCATCGTGATCCCGATCGGCTCCAACGAACAACACGGTCCGACCGGTCTTCTTGGGACCGACTGGATGTGTCCCGAAATCATTGCACGCGAAGCGCAGAATTCAGCAGACATCCTGATCGCTCCGACCTTCAACATCGGCATGGCGCAACACCATCTTGGTTTCCCCGGGACCATTTCACTTCGCCCGTCGACGTTCATCGCGGCGATTGGCGACTGGGTACGTTCGCTGGCCGCTCACGGGTTCGAGAAAATCCTTTTCCTCAATGGCCACGGCGGCAACGTTGCCTCCATTGAAGCGGCGTTCTCGGAGCTCTACGCCGAAGCCAGCTTCGCACGACGCCCTGCAGGGTTCGCGCTGAAGTTGTGCAACTGGTGGGATCTGGAAGGGGTAGGTGATCTGGCGCGAGATCAATTCCCTACGGGCCACGGCATTCATGCCACGCCTTCGGAAATTGCCGTCACCCAATGGGCTTACCCGGACGCCATCAAGTCCGCCCAGTACTCGCCGCAGATCGCGCCGTGGGGGCCTATCCGCGAAGCGCAAGATTTCCGCGCACGTCATCCGGATGGCCGCATGGGGTCGGATCCGTCCCTGGCCAGCCCGGATAAAGGCCGCGAACTGGTAATGCTGGCAGCACAGAGCCTGGTGCAGGAACTCGATGCCTTCAGCCGCGAATCGATTCCCGGTTAACCCATCGGATTCAGACTTTTCAACTTGACCAGCGCCCGGAAGTTCCGGGCGTTGGCACATCCTGTTCGAGGAAATCCCATGATTGAACGCGACGTTTATACCCGCCTGAAAGACCTCGGTATCGAGTTACCTACCACCGGCGCTCCCGCCGCTGCCTATGTGATGAGTGCGCAGAGTGGCAATGTCGTTTACCTGTCCGGCCATATTGCGAAAAAGGAAGGCAACGTCTGGGCTGGAAAACTGGGCGAAACGCTGACGACAGAGGAGGGCTATGCGGCCGCGCGTTCGACGGCCATCGACTTGCTGGCGACGCTGCAGGCTCACGTTGGTGATCTGAATCGGGTCGTGCGGATTGTCAAAGTACTGAGCCTGGTGAATTCAACTTCCCGTTTCACCGAGCAGCACCTGGTCACTAACGGCGCCTCGGAGCTGTTTGCCGAGGTGTTCGGCGATCAGGGAAAACACGCACGCTCGGCATTCGGTGTGGCTCAGATTCCGTTGGGGGCTTGTGTCGAAATAGAGATGACCGTCGAAGTCCGTTGAAGATCGGTTAACGGTGAAAGGTGGTGTGTGGGGGCGAGGCCATTCGCCCCCACAGTCCGTAATAGCGCTTAGAACAGCGTCCAGGTGTAACTGATGATCAACCGGTTCTCGTTGATATCCGTGCGGTAGTTGGAGCGCGCCATCGCGTTGCGTACTCGCACGCCAAGGCCTTTCAGCGGGGCGGACTGAAAGGTGTAGCTGAGGTCCAGGTCACGCTCCCAATCTTTGCCCTCATAACCCATCCCGGTCTTCACATTGTCGCCGGTGACATAGCGCGTGCTCGCTAGCAGCCCAGGCACACCGAGGGCCGCGAAGTCATAGTCATAACGCAGTTGAAAGGAGCGCTCATGGGTGGAGACGAACTCGTAGGTCGGCAGTTCGTTGCCAAGTGCACTGACATTGAGAAACACGCGAGGAAAGGGGCTGTCGCCGTACATGCCTTGGTAACCGGCATAGAACGTGTGACCACCAAGTTTGGCCGATAGCAGCGAGAAGAAGGCCTGGTTGTCGACCTTGCCCACCCGTTTGCGACCTGTTTCCTTGGCGTCGTAATAACCCAGATTGGCCCCCAGCACCCAACTTCCCACCGGCACACTGTGTTTTAAACCAAAGAAGTCCTGCTCATAGATATCCTCCAGTAGGGAGTGCCAGGCACTCACGGTGGTGCGATTACTGTTGAACGCATAGTCGCCGCCCACGTAGTTGAAGGCATCGCTCGACACCTGGCGTTGCGGCTTGTTACCCAGCAAGGCCTGCAGTTTGCTCTCGCCGGCCTCGTTGCGCAGGGTCGTAGAAGTCAGGTGCCCGGCTTGCAGTGTCAGGCCGGGGATTTCACTGCTGGTAATGCTCGCGCCTTGATAGGCAGGGGGGAGCAGGCGGATATCGCTGAAAACCAGCGAAGGAATATTGGGTTGCAGTTCACCGACCTTCAGTTCCGTTTTGGAAACGCGCATCTTGGCCGCCAACCCGAGGCGGCCATAGTTGTCAGCGGCACGGCCGTCGTCCTTCACCGGTAATAACCCCGAGTTGACCCGGTCCGGACTGCTGTCGAGCTTGATGCCGAACTTGGCGGTGGCATCCAGGCCAAATCCCACGAGCCCGGGCGTGTAACCGGACTTGAAGTTGAGGATGAAGCCTTGCGCCCACTCCTGGGCCATCGATTTTTCCGAACCTCGGATGTCGGAGAAGTCTCTGCTGAAAAAATAGTTTCGGGTTGTCAGCGTTGCAGTGGACTGCTCAACGAACCCGCTGTCGGCGGCGTGGGCGAGGTTGGCGCCAGCTCCTGTGAAGAACAGCACACACAGTTTGCCTCGATCTTTTGTCATATTTTGACTCTTGTTTTTATTAGACATGACTCCGCCGTAGACGCTCTTTCGAGGGCCTTGCGAGTAGGACGGGGGAGGTAGGGACAGCCGTCAGCGTGCGGCTTTTGATGTTGCTGCGGTGTCGAGAGCGATGCTCGCTCCATTGGCCAATGGCAGCAAGAGCAACTTTATTCAGACATCGTTGCTCTGGAGGCAACGATGGTGCGAAGGCATGAAAAGGCTGCTTTCAGAAAGGCGGAACAAAAGATGGACCCGCCAGAACGGCGGGTCCGACAGTGGATCAGAGTTTCGGCAATTGCCCGATGCGCCCCATCATTTCGGTCACGATCTGCAGGTCCAGCAGGAACTGGTCGACGGTCTTGAACTCGTTGTCGGTGTGGCCGGTGTATTTGACCTCGGGCCGGGCCAGGCCGAACTGCACGCCATTGGGCAATTCATGAACTGAGGTGGCGCCGGCGGAGGTGCCGTACTCGTGTTTCATGCCAAGGTTTTCGCTGGCGACGGCCAGTAGGGCCTTGACCCATTCACCCTCTGGGTTGCGGTACATCGGCTCGGCAATCGAATAATCGAAAGTCGCTGCAACGCGGGACTTCTTGCTCCAGGCGCCAATTTTATCGGCGATTTCTGCCTTGAGCGCTTCCGGGGACTTGCCCTTTGGCACGCGCAGGTTGACCGCAAGCTTGAAGGCTTTTTCATCCATCCCGACAAACGTCAGGGACGTGGTCAGCGGGCCCATGAAGGCATCGGAGAAACCGACTCCCAGTTTGCCTCCGAGGTAATCCAGGCCCCAGTTGTCAGCGGCGTAGCGGGCGGCGTCGGTGATGTGGTTGTGCTTGAGCGCGACCTTGCCGTCGAGGCCATTGATAAAGACCAGCATCCTGGAAACCGGGTTGACGCCTGACTCCGGCTCGGAGGAGTGGGCGGAAACGCCGGTGACCGTCAGCTTGACGTCCTTGCCGTCAACCTTGGCGTTCACGCTGAAATTGCCGCCATTGCGCTTGGCAAACTCAGCACCGGCCTTCTGCAGGCTTTTGGCCAATTCGGCAGGCTTGTCACTCAGCAGCGTGACGACCGAAGCCGACGGGATCTGGTTAGTGGCCAGGCCGCCAGTCATCGAGACGATTTCAGCGCCTTTGCCGTCCGCCTTGCGCTTGGGGAAATTGGCCATGACGGTGCCGTAGCCTTTTTCGGCAATCACCACCGGGTAGCCGCCATCGAGCGCCAGGTTGTAGTTGGGTGTCGGGTTGTGTTCGAAGTAGTACGGGATGGCGTCGCCGGAGGTTTCCTCGGTGGTGTCGACCAACAGCTTGAAATTCCTCGCCAGCGGCAGCTTCTCTTCCTTGATCACTTTCATGGCGTAGAGCGCTACCACGATGCCGTTCTTGTCATCCTCGGTGCCCCGGCCATACATGCGGTCGCCGATCAGGGTGACCTTGAACGGATCGAGTTTGGTCCCGTCTTCCAGAACCCAGTTCTCCGGTGTCACGGGCACCACGTCGGCGTGGGCGTGAATGCCGACCACTTCATCGCCGGTGCCCTCGAGGGAGATCTCATAGACGCGGTTGTCGATGTTGCGGAAGTTAAGGTTGAAGGCCTGGGCAAGGCTCTTGATCTTGTCGGCGATCTTGATGAATTCAGGGTTGTCGTGCTGGGCAACGCCGTCGACGTTGAAAGTCGGGATGGCCACCAGCTCACGCAGCGTCTCGGTGGCGGCGCTGCCGTACTTCACCCGCGCATAGAGCCCCAGCAGGCGATGAATTTCGTTCTGCTGGTCGGCAGAAAGGGACTTGTTGTCCAGGAAGGCGCTGATTGCTGCGCCGAGGCCATCGGTTTTGGCCAGGTCGGTCTTGGCCAGGCCTGTCAGGAACTGCCTGAAATCGGTGGCCGATGCGTCACTGAACGTCTTGAGGATGGTCGCGCTCTGTTCCGGGGTAATGTTGGCGTGCGCGGCCGTGGTGAACGATGAAAGGCTGGCCAACATCAGGGTTGTTGCGGCCAGGTGCTTGAGTGAGAAGTCCATTGCTATGGGCATTCCTTTGCAGGGAGTGAGTTAGAAGTGTCTGATTAATGAAACAAAACGTTTCCAACCTACCACCACGGCGGCGCAACAGGGGAGCCCTGAAGCGGGATCTGTCGCACAGCCATGCAAAAGCGGCGCAGATATGAAAAAGAAACTCGGGGCCGTTTTCGTGACGAGTTTTACAAGATGTGTGCAAATTAAAAATTGGTTTGAGATGTTATAGGGTAACAATATAAGGTGCGCGGCAATCTGTTCTGCGGGACATGTTTATCCAACCCTTGTTGCGAAACCTCCATGACCATTGCGCCTCCTCGTTCTACCGGCACGGCCGTCGGCCGGCTCCTTTCCATCGATGCATTGAGAGGCATGGTGATTCTGTTCATGCTGCTCGACCACGTCCGCGAAACCTTTTTCCTGCATCGACAGGTGTCCGATCCCATGGACATTGCCTCGACCGAACCCGCGCTGTTTTTCAGCCGTACACTCGCCCATCTGTGTGCGCCGGTCTTCGTGCTGCTCACCGGTCTGTCGGCCTGGCTCTACGGTGAGAAATACGCCGGCAAGGCTGACGTTTGCAGTTTTCTGTTCAAGCGCGGTCTGTTTCTGGTGGTGCTTGAGTTCACTCTGGTGAACTTTGCCTGGACGTTCCAGTTTCCGCCGACGGTTAT
Source organism: Pseudomonas sp. NFX71 (assembly GCF_048079215.1). Lineage (NCBI taxonomy): Bacteria > Pseudomonadati > Pseudomonadota > Gammaproteobacteria > Pseudomonadales > Pseudomonadaceae > Pseudomonas > Pseudomonas sp. NFX71. The sequence continues at coordinate 4,971,150 of NZ_CP182230.1, forward strand.
CTACCTGCAGGTGATTTGGGCCATTGGCCTGAGCATGATTGCGCTGTCGTTATTGGTCTGGCTACCGCGTCCGGTGTTGCTGTTCCTGAGCCTGGCGATCATCGCCGGCCACAACCTGCTGGACGCTCTGCACTTTCCTGTCGAGTCGGCAATGCACGTGCCTTGGGCGATTCTCCATGATCGCGGCTGGATCGAACTGGCCGAAGGGTTTCGGTTGCGCACGTCCTATCCGGTGCTGCCGTGGATTGGCGTGATCGGCCTGGGATATGCCATGGGACCGTGGTTCGGGCGCACGGCGGACGCCAGGGTGCGTCAACGCCTGCTGCTGGTCGGTGGTGTCACCGGGCTGGCGGGATTCGTTGCGTTGCGGCTATTCAACGGTTATGGCGAAAAGGCCTGGAGCGTGGGCGAGACGTCCCTGCAAACGCTGATGAGTTTTTTCAACATCACCAAATACCCACCGTCGCTGCTGTTTGTTGCACTGACTGTCAGCGCTGGGTGTTTGCTGCTTCTGTGGTTTGAGCGTGTGCAGAAGCGCCAGTGGCTGCGTCCGTTGACGGTGTTCGGGTCGGCACCGATGTTCTTCTATCTGTTGCACCTGTACGCGCTGAAGGTTTTGTATGTCATCGCTGTCGCGCTGTTCGGCTTGAACCAGGGGGCGTGGTTTGGTTTCACGTCGATAGGTGCGGTCTGGCTGGTGGCAATTTTGCTGGCGATTGCGCTTTATCGCCCGGTCAGTTGGTTCTCGTTGTTGAAGGCTCGACGTCGAGACATCGCCTGGCTCAAGTATCTCTAATGACGGCATTTGTGCACTTTTATAAAGCCGTGCTGCATCTCGCTGCACTATGCGAAGGCAAGAGCGGCCTGTTTTCCCGGTGAATTCAATACCAAAACGTCAGAGAGACCGCCCCCAAGCGCGACTTTTGCGATCTGGCACAAACACTGCAACACACCGAACAGGCCCACCCTGAAAGCAGTCGAGTGGGCAGCCCCCTCGGTCAACGACGATCGATTCGTGGGCAACATCGGTGGATCAGGCATAGACGTCTGGTGCTAACACCGCAAAAGAACAGGCAAAGACGCCTGGAACCGCAAGGTTTCAGGCGTTTTTTTTTGCTTTTTGAACCGTTTTAGCCGGGTGCTTCTTATGAATTCCAATGTTGCCGCGTTGAACAAAGTGCAAACGCTGATCGTGATCGGCAATGGCATGGTCGGACATCATTGCGTCGAGCAGTTGATCGAGCGGGGCGCTCTTGACCAGTATCGGCTGCACGTCTTCAGCGAGGAGCCGATGCGTGCCTACGACCGTGTGCATCTGTCCGAGTACTTCTCGGGGCGCGATGCCGAATCGTTGGCGCTGTCCGATGCATCGCTTTACCAGACGCCGGGCGTCACCCTGCATTTGGGTGTGCCGGTGATGGAAATCGACCGCGCTCGGCGCCAGGTGATTACCGCGCAAGGCTGCATCCCTTACGACAAATTGGTGTTGGCCACCGGTTCCTATCCGTTTGTGCCGCCCGTCGAAGGTGCCGAAGGCGATTCGCGTCTGGTGTATCGAACCCTTGAAGACCTCGACGCCATCCGTGCCGCCGCTGCCAACGCCCGCCGCGGTGTGGTGGTCGGCGGTGGCCTGCTGGGCCTTGAAGCCGCCAATGCGCTGAAAAGTCTCGGTCTGGAAGCGCATGTCGTGGAGTTCGCCCCGCGCCTGATGCCGGTGCAGCTGGACGAAATGGGGGGGCTTGCGCTCAAGTCGCAGATCGAAAGACTGGGTGTCGGTGTGCATCTGTCGCGCGCCACTCAATCAATCAGTGCAGGCGAGGAGTATCGCTACCGCATGAATTTCGCCAACGGCGAGTTTCTTGAAACCGACCTGATCGTGTTCTCGGCCGGCATCCGCGCACAAGATGCGCTGGCCCGCCACTGTGCCTTGGAAATCGGCCCGCGCGGCGGCGTGGTGATCAACGACGAATGCCTGACCAGCGACCCGGACATCTACGCCATTGGCGAGTGCGCCTCGTGGAATGGCGGCCTGTTCGGCCTGGTCGCGCCGGGCTACCAGATGGCGCGCGGTGTGGCGGCAAGACTGTGCAACGACGTGGCCGAACCGTTTCTGGGTGCCGACATGTCGACCAAACTCAAGCTGCTGGGCGTCGACGTCGGCTCCATCGGCGACGCGCATGGCCACACGCCGGGTGCGCGCAGTTATCAGTTCATCGACGAAACCACGGCCAGCTATCGGCGGCTGGTGGTGGATACCTCCGGCAAGCACGTCATCGGCGCGGTGCTGGTCGGCGACAACAGCTATTACGACACGCTGCTGCAGTACATGCAGAACGCCATAGCCCTGCCGTCGGAACCGGCCAGCCTGATTCTGCCGTCCTCCGAAGGCGCACCGACCCTGGGCCCGGGTGCATTGCCCGAGTCGGCCACGGTCTGCTCGTGCCACAACGTCACCAAGGGTTCCATCTGCTCGGCCATCGACGGTGGCTGCACCGACCTCGGTCTGCTCAAGGCGCAGACCAAGGCCTGCACCGGCTGTGGTGGTTGTGCCGGTTTGCTCAAGCAAGTCTTCGAGCATGAACTGATTGCCCGGGGTGTGAGTGTCGACAAAAGCCTCTGCGAACACTTCGCCTACACCCGTCAGGAGCTCTATGCGCTGGTGCGGGTAGAAGGGGTGATCACCTTTGAAGAACTGCTGGCCAAACATGGCCGTGGCCACACCGGTTGCGATGTCTGCAAACCGGCGGTGGGTTCGATCCTGGCCTCGTGCTGGAACCAGCCGATCATGGACGCCTCGCTGGTGCCGTTGCAGGACACCAACGACACCTTCATGGCCAATATGCAGAAAAACGGCACTTATTCGGTGGTGCCGCGCATTCCCGGCGGCGAAATCACCGCCGACAAACTGATCGCGATCGGTGTGGTGGCGAAGAAATACGACCTCTACACCAAAATCACCGGCGGCCAGCGAATCGATCTGTTCGGCGCACAGTTGCATGAATTGCCGGACATCTGGGCTGAGTTGATTGAAGCCGGTTTTGAAACCGGGCATGCCTACGGCAAATCGACCCGGACGGTGAAGTCTTGCGTCGGCAGCACCTGGTGCCGTTACGGCGTGCAGGACAGCGTACAAATGGCCCTGACCATCGAGGATCGCTACAAGGGTTTGCGCTCACCGCACAAACTCAAGTTCGCGGTGTCCGGATGCACCCGCGAATGCGCGGAAGCCCAAAGCAAAGACGTCGGCGTGATCGCTACCGAGAAAGGCTGGAACCTTTACATCGCCGGTAATGGCGGCATGCGCCCGCGCCACGCCGAACTGTTCGCCACCGACCTCGACGACGCCACCCTGATCCGCTACATCGACCGCTTCCTGATGTTCTACATCCGCACCGCCGACAAACTGCAGCGCACTTCGGTGTGGCGAGAAAGCCTGGAGGGCGGCCTGGATTACCTCAAGGACGTCATCATCCACGACAGCCTCGGGCTCGGCGCCGAGCTCGAATCGCAGATGCAGTTGGTGGTCGACCGCTATGAATGCGAATGGGCCAACGCGCTCAAGGATCCGGAAAAACTCAAGCGCTTCCGCACCTTCGTCAACGATAAACGCCCGGACCCGGACATCCACTTTGTCCAGGAACGTGGTCAGCGGCGCCCGATCATGGCAGCCGAACTCAACCTTATCCCTGTCACCGAGGAGATTGCCTGATGAGCCAGTTCAATACCCAACGCATCAATGCCCTGGCCAACACTGAGGTGTGGCAATCGGTGTGCGCGCAACAGGATCTGGTCAGCAACTCCGGCGTTGTCGTCTGGCTCGATGGCGCCCAAGTGGCGCTGTTCTACCTGCCGGGCGCGGAGGGGCGGAGCCTCTATGCCATCGACAACCATGATCCGCAATCCGGGGCGAACGTCATTGGTCGTGGATTGGTGGGCAGCATCAAGGGTGATCTCGTTGTCGCTTCACCGATCTACAAACAGCATTTCCGGCTGGAGGACGGCAGTTGCCTGGAGTATCCGCAACAGCGTCTGCGGGTCTGGCCGGTACGGCTGAACGGCGGCGTAGTGGAAGTCGGCGTGGCTTGAGTTCAAGCATCGGCAATGAGCAACGATAGCGGGGGCATCCATGAAAACAGCCGCACAGCTGTTGAAACTGAAAGTCGTGCAAAACCAGCACGTGCATAGCATTGCGCCGGACCAGATGGTGCTTGAAGCGCTGAAAATGATGGCCGAGAAGAATGTGGGCGCGCTGCCGGTCATCGAAGCGGGGCAGGTGGTCGGCGTCATCAGCGAGCGCGACTATGCGCGCAAGGTCGTTCTGCAGGGACGCTCCTCGGTCGGCACACCCGTGCGCGACATCATGAGCGCACCGGTGGTGACAGCCGACAGCCAGCAGAGCATTGAACGTTGTATGGCGGTCATGACCGACAGCCACCTGCGCCATTTGCCGGTCGTCGATAGCGGCGAGTTGATCGGTTTGTTGTCGATTGGCGATCTGGTCAAAGAAGCGATTGTCGAGCAGGCCGATTTGATTCGGCAATTGGAGTACTACATTCGTGGGCACTAAGCGGGCCGGCGGTCCGTTGTGGCGCGCGTAAGAGATCGTTGGGCCTTTGTCGAAAACGTGCAAAGCGCCCGACAAATTTTTTTTGAAATCAAGGGGTTGCCAGCCTTCGGAAATCAGTACATAATTCACGCCATCGAAAGCACTGACGGCTGAAAAAGCTCAATGTTTTCAAGGGGTTAGATCTAGTATCTGATTCCAAGTTTGTACGCGTCGGGTGTTGTGCTACATGACATCAGATGTTTGAGGCCGAGTAGCAAAATGGTTATGCAGTGGATTGCAAATCCACCTACGCCGGTTCGATTCCGACCTCGGCCTCCACTTTAAACAAGCTCCGTAGATCAATGATTTACGGAGCTTTTTTATTTGCAGTGTCTTGCAAGATTTAGTCTTGAAATGGGCATTTGTTAACTTGCTTCACCGGGACGGGATGTATATATTTCGTCCTCTGCTGCACAGGCGTCAGAACTGACAGATCTTCATTTGCCAGGCTTCAGACGGCTTACCGCGCTACCGCCCGAATGGCGAAACTGGTAGACGCATGGGACTTAAAATCCCCCGCTCGTAAGGGCGTGCCGGTTCGATTCCGGCTTCGGGCACCATGAATATCAAGGGCTTGCATGAGGTTTCTCATGCAAGCCCTTAGTTCTTTTCCGCAATCAAAAAATTATTTCCGCAATTCGCGACCGTCAGTCACGTCGTCGGGGTTCGGATGTGCTGCTCCGTCATCCCGACGATTGTATGACCTGACTGGCGCCGAGCTTCGCGGATGCTCCCTGTTGACGCCTCTTTGTCCGAAGCCGCTTTTGCTCTTGAGTCGCGCATCTGAAATTCTGCTTTTGCAATGCCCGCTGCCTCCCAGCCGAACGCGCACATATCCTCGATATCGGGAATCTATATAGCGGGCTAGTCATCCTCTCTCAGCGCTTTGACCTTCCCTGACTTTTCTGCAGCCACCAGCGCCGCATGGTCTTTTTCATTTTGATCCGCATAGCTCAATGCAAATTTGCCGATGGCCTGATCGAAGGTGTCCGATTGTCCCAAATAGCCACTGATGAGTGCAGCGTCTCCGGATTTGGCGTGGGCGCGGGCCAGTGTGAGTCCGCACAACTCGGCGTACATCTTCATTTGCGCCGCCGATGCGCCTTCAATCGGTGCTGACATTTTCATGTCCCGCAACTGGCGTACAAAGAAATGGCGACCTTTTTTACCTTGCGTCCAGCCCAAGAAAATGTCGCTGGACGACTGCATCAACCGTTGTCCGGTGACCACGCGTTGACCCTGATTTTCATAGATGCTTTTGCCGGCATAAGGCGCCAGCACGGAAGGGCCGGCTTCCTTGAACTGCAGGAGCAATGGGTGATTTTCCGCAGAGAAAAACAGACCGACGAAACAATACGTACCGACGCTGCCGATGCCCACGGCTTTCACGGCGAAGTCTTCCAGGCGATAGCGATCAAAGAGCACGCGCCGCTCATCAGGCAGCGTCTCTCGGTAAGCCTGTAATGCCAGCTGAACTCGGTGCTCGAAGTCCTTTTCGTAAATGTGGAAAAGTACCGGCGGTTGATCGATCAGGCGCCGTCGCCCCGCGACCTCGCTGCTGATCGTGGGATAAAGGTAGTCACCGATACGAATCCTTGCCTTCGCGATGACTTGCTCACGGTTTTTTTTGACCTTGGCATTGGGGGCCATGTCGACAATTGTTTGAGCATCAAGACGGTCATACCAGACGTCCAGAGGACTTTGTTTGGATAGTTGGCGCAATCGCTCACGATAAGCACGAACACATTCGACGGTGATTGCCAGGGCCTGCTTATCGCTGAGTCCGTTGTCGCGCGCGGCCACGGTAAAGCTGACCGCCAGACGTTTAACGTCCCATTCCCACGGAGCCGGAAGCGTTTCGTCGAAATCATTGATGTCAAAAATCAGATTGCGCTCGGGAGTCGCAAACAGTCCGAAATTCAACAGGTGGCAGTCCCCGCAAGCCTGTACCTGAATGCCGGTGTTCGGGGTCATCGCCAAGTCGTGGGCCATCAACCCTGCAGAGCCGCGCAAAAAGGTGAAGGGGCTGCGTAACATGCGACCGTAGCGCACCGGGATCAGATTGGGCAGTCGATACCGGTTCGACTCTTCAAGGAGGTCGATCGGGTCTCGGTGTTTACGCGGTGGTTTCCATACAGCGTGAGACGAATGTGGCACGCTTTCGCGTAATTGCTCACCTTCAGTCAAACGTTCTTTGCGGGAACGAAAGATGGGTTCGTCCACGATGACTTTCGCCGTTTTTGACGAACCTTCGGCACGCGGTTTTTTGTTGGGCGACATCTTCACTCCTTTGCTCGACAGAGCTGAATCGCCATTGCGAACAAGCCTTGCAAGAGCATCAATGTCCGTCGACAAAGACTACTCACGGTATGTCCGGTTTTTTACCTAAGGTATCGCATAGACCTTGAACAGCTTTTTGGCCGTGGCGCTGGCGCCACCCAGGTATTTGTCGAATGCCTGCTCGATCTCCCCGGAGCGGTACATTTCACTCAGCGTGGTGTCGACCAGCAAACGGAAGTTTTCGTCGTCTCGATCCACCGCCATTGCAGTCGGTGCGTACTCAAAAATTCGGTCCAGCAGAACCAGATTTCCTGCGGAGTAATCGGTACTGATGAGGTTCTGGAGCATCATGCGTTCAGCGAAGAAAGCATCGGCTTTGCCTTCGGAGACCAGCTTGAGGCCTGCCGCGGTGTTTTCCACGGTGACCAGAGTGGCCACCACTCCGAGTAATCGCATCTGCTGACGGATCCATGCCTCGGTGATTCCGCCAGCGGTGGCGGCATAGGTTTGGTTCGACAGCCCGCTGTTGACCGTCGCTCGCCAGGTTGGCCCGGTACGCGCCACCTTGCCATTAAGCACATTGAGCAACGCCTCTGATGCATCCTTGCGCACCACCGCCGAGAGGCCTGCCGTGTAGATCGGCACCGAGTAGCTCACAGCCTTGCGCCGCTCCAGTGTGGGAGAGGTCGGTGTACAAAGAATGTCGATCTTCCCCAATCTCACGGCGCTCATCTCGTCGGTGGCTGTGACGGGCAGGTAACGTATTTGCAACCCGGGCAAACCCAACTCGGTCTTGACCTTGTCGGCGATTTTCAGACAGAGGTCGATGGCATAACCGCTGGCTTTATCGGCTGCCTGGACGCTAAAAGGTGCGAAGTCCGGCAGGTAGCCGAGGGTAAAGGTATTGCTCGCCCGCACGCGTTCAAGCGTATTGGCATCAGCCAGTACGGGTACCAGCGCGAGCAGGCAAACGAGCAGCAGGTTGTTGGCTTTGGTCAGTTTCACGTTCATATCCTGGTTCCCCGAATTCAGAGGTTAGTGCAGTCCTGAAAACAATGGTCAAGGGTTGTCGGCCCGGGTCTGAGCGGTTGGAGATGGGTCGACAAAACGTTTGGCGAGGAAACCGTAGAGCAGGTAGCCGACCACCAGGACGAGGGTGCCGCCGAACACGGCGTCTTTGCCGCAGGCATACAGGGCGTACAAGGAATAGGAGACGGCAACCAGTAACAATATGGTGTTGCGGGTGTATACGCCGGCACTGACTTTCGCTTTGTACATCATGACCAGCAGGCCGGTGGCCGCCGTCACATAGGGAATCAGGTTGGTCACTGCTGCCAGGCTGACGAGTTTTCCGAATTGGGCACTGGCGTTGGGCGAAATGGTAGATAGCGCCAACAAGGTCTGCAACACACCACAGACCAGCATTCCGACTATAGGGGCATCCCTTGAGCTGACCTTGGCGAACAGTTTCAGGAACATGCCTTGGTCAGCCGTCATCTTGGCGGTTTGCGCCAGGGTGAACTGCCAGCCCAGCAGCGAACCGACACAGGCCATCACTGCCAGCGCCATGATGATGTTGCCGACCATGGGATTGAACATGTGTGCATAGACGAGCGCGAAAGGGGCCGATGAGTTGGCCAGTTCGGCATTGGGAATGATCCCCTGAATAACCGTGGTCGACAGCACATAAACCACTGCCGCACCCAGCGTGCCAAACAGGCAGGCCAGCGGTACGGTGCGCTTGGGATCTTCCACGGCATCGGAGGCCTGGGCCGCCGATTCCATGCCGAGGAAGGCCCACAGGGTCAGGGGAATCGCCTTGCCGATGGCTTCGGAGATTGGCAGGTTGTTCGGGTTCCAGGCGGCAGCCAGCACATCGGGCTTGAACCAGAACCAGCCGATGATGCTCAAGCCGGCCACCGGGATGATCACACCCCATACCGTTATCGCACCGATCTTGCCAGTGATGCCGGGGCCGCCAAAGTTGGCCACGGTGGTCAGCCAGAGCAAGCCGACCGTTCCGATGAACAGCGGAATGGCGCCACTGCCCAGCCAGGGCACGAACGATGTCATGTACCCCACTGCGGAGATGGCGACCGCTACGTTGGCAATGGCCAGCGAAAGGAAGTACAGATACGAGCACAGGAAGAACCCTGATTTGGCGTGCGCCTCTTCGGTGTAGGCGGACAGCCCGCCTGAGCGCGGACAGTAGATGCCACACTGGGAAAAGCAGTAAGCGATGGCCATGGAACCGACGGCAGTGACGATCCATGACAACAATGAAACGGCCCCGAGTTGGGCCATGCTCGTCGGCAACATGATGATGCCTGAGCCCATCATGTTCACCGTCACCAGTGTGGTGAGCCCCATTAGGCTCATTTTCTTGCTTGAGTCGGCCATCGGAAACTCCTTGATCTGCTCAACGCATTGACCCTGAATCCGGCGCTTGACCACTTGTCGTCGGCTAAGGGGCTAAACCCTGGTTTTTGACCACATAGACTTTGTAGGTTGGCCGACCCTGGCTATCACGCTCGATTTCCACGCCATGATTGTCATGCTCGTAACCCGGGAAGTGGCCATCGAACAGTTCCATCGCCAACAGGTAGTCAACGATGGCCTTTTTATCGGCGCCGGCTTTTTCTCCGGGCATCATCAATGGAATGCCCGGCGGATAAGGAACGATCTGCACGGCCACGGTGCGGTCGATCATGTCTCGCACGGCGATTTGCTCTATGTCGCCTTTCACCAGCCTGGCGTAGGTGGCCCGAGGCGAAGCGACCGGGTCCGGCAGCAAGGTGTAGGCCGCATCCATGTTGCGTAGCATCTGCGAGCTGATCATGTCCTGGTGCATGGCTTCGGCGAGGTCCTTGAGCCCCATGCCGCTATAGCGCTCGGCATGGTTGTCGACCAGATCGGGCAGGACTTGCTCCAGCGGTGAATTGCACTCGTAATGTTTCTTGAATTCCATCAGGCCGGCGATCAGAGAGCCCCATTTGCCTTTGGTCACGCCGAGGCTGAACAGCACGAGAATGGAATACGGCTCAGTCTTCTCAACCACGATGCCGCGACTGGAGAGGAAGGACGACACCAGCGGCGCGGGGATGCCACTGTCCTCCATTTGACCGTCGAGCCTCTGGCCAGGCGTCAGCACCGTGACCTTGATCGGGTCCAGCATGCAGTAGTCGGCGCCCAAGTCACCGAAGCCATGCCAGCTGGCCGCCGGTTTGAGCACCCAGGCATCGCCATGGCGTAAAACTTCAGGGTCGAGTTCGGCAAAAGGTACCCCGTTGACTTCATCGGGTTGCCAGACCCCAAACCACCAATCCTTGCCATCGCGCGCACGAATTTCATTGCTCAGGCGAGCCATGGCCTGGCGAAAGGCAATGGCCTCGTCGATGGACTCATCAGTAAGGTAGCCCCCCGCGTCATCCATCATTTTCGACGAAACATCGATCGAGGCGATGATGCTGTACTGCGGTGACGTGGAGGTGTGCATCATGAAGGCTTCGTTGAACAGAACCGGCTTGACCTCAACCTTGCCCGAGCGGACATGGATCATCGAGGCTTGTGAAAGCGCAGCCAGTAACTTGTGGGTGGAGTGGGTAACGGTGACGGTGGCGTCGTCGGGATGGCGTTCGCCACGGTGCATGCCATAGCGGCCTTCGTAGAGCGGGTTGAAGCGCGCATAGGCAAACCAGGCTTCGTCATAGTGGATGCGGTCGACGCTCTGGCTCAGCTCGCGGGTGGTGGTCTGCACGTTGTAGCAAAGGCCATCGTAGGTCGAGTTCGTCAGCACCGCGAGTACCGGGCGGGCCTGCTTATTGGTCGCCAACGGGCTGTCAGCGAGTTTGCCGGCAACGGCAGCCGGCGTCAGTTCCGAAAGGGGCACCGGCCCGATCAGGCCCCGCGCGTTGCGCCTTGGGCGTAAGTACAACGGCACCGCACCCGACATATTCAACGCATAGTTCAACGACTTGTGGCAGTTGCGATCGACCAACACGGCATCGCCGTCGGTCACCGCTGAATGCAGGACGATCTGATTGCTCGCCGAACTGCCGCCGACCGAAAAAAAGGTGAAGTCGGCACCGAACACCCGAGCCGCGAATTTTTCCGCGTCATTCACCGGGCCCGAGTGGTCATTCAACGAACCCAATTCGCCGACGGAAACACTGAGGTCGGAGCGCAGCATCTGCTCGCCATAGAAATCGAGGAACGTGCGCCCGACAGCGGTCTTCATAAATGCCGTGCCGCCGGTATGGCCAGGGGTGTGCCAGGAATACTCGTAGGTGTCGGCAAAGTTGACCAGTGCACCGAAGAACGGCGGCAGGATGGTATCCAGATAGCGGCGGGCGGCTGCTTCTATGCGCCCGGCAATGAATTCGGCGCTGTCTTCGGGCTGCCAGATAAACCCGTCAATGCGCTCGACGAATGCCAATGGGACTCGGCTCTGATGAGCATGGCTCATGCCGAGCATGATTGGTAGCTGGGCCGTTCGCCGGCGCATCAGCCGGATAAGTTGCAGGGCCTGATCAGGCGCTTCCTCACACAGGCCCCATCCAATGAGCGCGCAGCAGTAGGTCGAGTTGGCTTTGATGGCGATTTCGGCATCATCAAGGGACCGCACCCATTTAACTTCCACGTCATGCTCATGCAGCGCGCTGGCGATGGACTGGACACTGCGCACCAGGATGTTGTCGTCGCTTTCCGGGGCATTGGCCACGATCAACACGGGATAGCGCTGCGCCAGATCGGGCGGTAACTGTGTTTGTGAGCGACTCATGGGAGTTTCCTTTAGCGCGTGGCGGGAGATACCTCAGTTTTTGAGGCGTCATTGACCTTCAACAAAGCGCCTCGCAGTTGCTGCGCAGGCCAGCAACTCGTCAATGGAAAACACGGCACCAGCAACCTCTGGAAGTGCTAAAGCAATCACGAACCGAGTTGCTCACGGCAATCTTCAAGTCGTTCACAACATCACCTCCCGGGTGACGCACAGGCACCTGATTTTTAGGGCGGTAAACAGGCCGGTCACTTAAAAAAAACGGAATTCAAATAACTGGCAATGTTGGGTATAGACCCTCTGGATCAGTCGGTATTTTTTTTCTCCGGTGCCCTGATAACCCTTGTGTATCAAGCGTGAGAAAGAGTCTTTACCGAGTCAGATACCGCCTGCTGATCGAGCGGCTGACTATTGGAAGCCAATGTTGGCGACAGAGAATTATTCCCAATCGCTCCCAGGGAATGAGGTGCGTTAATTCTCGAACTCAATCGCTCAACAAATGATTCAGCTTCAGCAAGGCTATGGAAATTAGCCGCCCACTGATTCATGCGAACCCACCAGAGATTCTGTACAGGATCTTTTTCGATATAAATGTTCATTTACGGCGCTCGGCGATACAGGGTTTCAATCATCCTGACCTGTGCAGAGTCATCCTTTGTACTCTAAGCAAGATGACCGTAGTCATTCATGCTGTTGATCTTGCTGACTGTTAGCCTGTACTCGAATAGCCGGCAAACTGTTGATAAAGATCAATCCTTGCAACCTGTTTCCCAATCGCCCAATGCCGCGTGTCGGATTCCTGCGCTTATATCGCGTCAATTGCAGAGTGGCGCGCGGCAATCTGATCATGGTTTTTTTTCGCTGACGGTTGCCGTCAACTTGTCCGCTTCGGTCACCCAGCCGCCACCTGTTGCCTTGTAAACATCGACCATGGCGGTGAACACCGAAGCCCGGGTGCGGGTGTAATTCAACTCGGCATCGAACAAGCTGCGTTCAGCATCCAGAACTTCAATGTAGCTGGTGTACCCATTGTCATAGCGCAGTCGCGCAAACCTGGTGTAAGTACGCAACGCCTCGACCTGACCGGCCTGGGAAGCCATTTGCTCCCGGGATTTGCTCGCCGCGACCAACGCGTTTTCAACATCCCGGAAGGCAGATTGGATCGACTGTTGGTAGACCAGCAAGGTTTGTTGTTGAAAGGCCTCGGTCTGTTTGACCTGACCGGCGATGCCGCCAGCGGTGAAAATGGGCATGCTTGCGGCGACGCCATAGGACCAGGTGGCGGCCGGCCCGGTGAACAAATTCGAGAGTTGATTACTGACTGAGCCCAACAGCCCGGTGAGGGATATCGTCGGGAAGTACAACGCCTTGGCGGCACCGATTTGGGCATTGGCGGAGATCAGGTTCAGTTCGGCCTGACGTAGATCGGGGCGCCGCTCCAGCAGGTCCGAAGGCAACCCGGCGGGGACCGATGGCAGCGTCAGTTGCGTCAGATCACGGCCTCTGATGATCGGTCCTGGATTGCGCCCAAGCAGCACCGCCAAATTGTTTTCCTGTTGCGCCACCTGGGACTCGAATTGCGATACAGAAGCTTGGGTGCGCTGGAACTCGGAGAGGTTTTGCGCCAGTTCCATTTCGGAAATGGTGCCGGCGCCAAAGCGCAGCTTGAAAATGTCGTAGGAGTCGCCACGGGCCTTGGCGGTGGTGCGGGCGATTTCCAGTTGCCGGTCAAGATCGCGTAGCGCGATGTAGCTGGATGCCACCGACGATACCAGGCTCAGAATGACCGTGCGCCGGCCTTCCTCTGAGGCCAGCAAGTCAGCACGCGCCGACTCATTGAGCCGCCGTAAACGACCCCAGACGTCCAATTCCCAGCTCACATTGAGGATGGCCTGGTAGTTTTTGTAAATCGGATCGACACTGGATTCCAATGGTACCGGACCGTTGTCGCGCGGCGCTCTGGAGCGACTGCCTTGCGCCCCGGCGCCGATTTGCGGATACATCTGCGAGCGCACCACGCCGTAACGCCCCTGGAACTCCTCGACCCGGGCGGCGGCAATCTTGATGTCCTTATTCTCGGCCAGCGCGCTGCGGATCAAGTCGTTCAGCACCGGATCCTTGAACTGTTCCCACCACAGGCTGTTGGACAGATTGTTGGCCTCCTTGTCCGCATACCGATAGGCCGCCGGGGCGTCGGTGCCAGGGCGCTGGTAATCCGGGCCGAGCATACAGCCCGTCAGGGCCAGACAGATCAACAATGGGAGATGGCGTGTGTGCATCTCAATCCCCCTCATATTTGTGCAGGGGGGCGCCGCCGGGAATCTCACCGGGCGACGATAGCGCAGGCGGCGGGGATGTCTGTTTGACCGCACCTTTCTTCTCAGTCATGCGTTCAACGAGGTAGTAGAAGAGGGGGATAAAGAAGATGGCGATGACGGTCGCCGCCAGCATCCCGCCGATCACACCGGTACCGATGGAGTGTCGGCTGTTCTCGGATGCCCCGACGGCAATGGCCAGCGGAACGCAACCCAAAATGAACGCCAGGGACGTCATCACGATTGGCCGCAAACGCTCCCGGGCGGCCGTCATTGCCGCATCATAGGCAGACATGCCGTTTTCCCGGTTCAGTACCGCAAACTCGAAAATGAGGATGGCGTTCTTGGCGGCCAGGGCTACCAGCATGGTCAAGCCGATCTGGAAGTAGACGTCATTGCTTAACCCGCGGATCAGAACGGCAAGCAGTGCACCGAACAATGCAAAGGGCACCGCCAGCAACACACCGACGGGCAGGGACCATTTCTCGTACTGAGCCGCCAGGATCAGGAACACCATGATCAGGCCGAAGATGAAGACCTGAGAGGAGGCACCGCCGCTTTTTTTCTCCTCGAAGGCTTCGCCACTCAAGGCCAGGGCGTAGTCGTTGGTCATGATCTCAGCGCTGATTTCTTCCAGGGCCTTGAGCGCTTGGCCGGAACTGTAGCCCGGTGCCGCGTTGGCGGTGAGTTTGACCGCCGGGAAGTTATTGAAACGGGTCAGCAGATCGGGACCGGTGACGTAGCGGGTGGTCAGCAGGGCTTTGAGCGGCACCATCCCGAGGGTTTTGCTGCGCACATAAATTTGCTGCAAGTCTTCGGCCTTGAGTCGATAGCTCGGTTCGGCCTGCAGAATCACCTGCCACAGGCGGCTGAATTTGTTGAATTGAGACACATAGAGAGAGCCGAACATGGTTTGCATGGTGCTGTAGACGTCTTCCACCGGCACCCCCAGCGTCTCTGCCTTTTCCCGGTCTACGTCGACCAGCAATTGCCGGGAAAACACGTTGAAGGTGGAGGTGATGGCGCCGAGTTCCGGGCGCTGCCTGGCTTTTGCGACAAGGTTGCCGACCATTTCGGCCAGTTGCTCGACGCCGGCATCTCCCTTGCTTTGCACCCATACCTCCATGCCGCCTGTGGTGCCCAGTCCGGGAATCGACGGCGGATTGACCGGAAGAATGATCCCGCCCTGTACCGTGGAAAAAGCGCGAGCGGCTTTCTGAATCACCGCCGGGGCACTTTGCTCCTTGATCGTTTCCGAGTCCTTGTAGCGCTCCTCGAAATCCTTGAAACCGACGAAGAAGGCGCCGGCATTGTTCTTGTTCTGGCCGTCGAGCAGGCTGTAGCCGTTAACGATGGCGACGCCCTCGACGGCCTCATCGTTCATGAAGAAGTCACTGGCGATTTTGCCCACCTCGCCAGTGCGATCCAGGCTGGCGGCGTCGGGCATGATCACGGCCCCCAGCAGATAACCCTGGTCTTCCGGTGGCAGGAAGGCACTGGGAATGCGCTGCGCCATCAGCAGAATCAGAACGATCATGCCGGCAAAGAGTAACAACGCCAGGACAAAGCGCTTGATCATAAACGCCACCGAGCGCGAGTAGCCTTCGGTCATGCGTTCGAAGCTGCGCTCGAACCAGCGGAAAAAAGCGTTCTTTTCGCCGTGTTGGGGCTTGAGCAGCAGGGCCGCCAGGGCCGGCGAAAGTGTCAAGGCCACAAGGCCGGAGATCACCACGGAAATGGCGATGGTGATCGCGAACTGTTTGTAGAGTTGGCCAGTGATACCTCCCATGAATGCCACCGGGACGAACACCGCGCACAGCACCAGCACGATAGCGACCACGGGGCCGGCCACTTCATCCATGGCGCGTTTCGCCGCGTCCTTGGGGTTCATCTTGTGCACGTGCATATTGCGTTCGACGTTTTCAATCACCACGATGGCGTCGTCTACCACGATGCCGATGGCCAGTACCATGCCAAACAGCGTCAGCATGTTCACCGAAAACCCGAGGGCCGACATGCCGATAAAGGTGCCCACAATGGACACCGGCACGGCGAGCACCGGGATCAGCGTGGCGCGCAAGCTCTGCAGAAAGATGAAAACCACCACGACCACCAACACCAGCGCTTCGAAAAAGGTGTTTATCACTTCGGAAATCGACGCGCGGGTAAACGCAGTGGTGTCCATCACGATTTTGTATTCGATCCCTTCGGGAAAGGTCGTCTTCATTTGCGCCAGGGTTGACGTCACGGCTGCCGAGACGTCGAGTGCGTTTGCCCCCGGTTGTTGATACACCGCAATCAATGTGGCGGGACGCCCCTGATAGGTGCTGCGCAAGGAGTAGTCTTTTTGCCCCAGCTCGGCTCGACCGATGTCCTTCAGACGAACAATGGCCGCTCCGTCGTTGCTGGCGCGCAAGATGATGTTCTCGAACTCCGCAGGTTCAGTCAGGCGGCCCTTGGTGGTCACGGCAAAGGACTGTTCCACGGCCTGGCCCGTCGGGGATTGACCAACGCGGCCTACGGCGAATTGCTGGTTCTGGTTGGTGACCGCTTTCTGTACGTCGGCGGCAGTAATTCCCAACTGAGCCATTCGGTCGGGTTTGAGCCAGATCCGCATGGCGTAGTCCGGCGTGCCAAAGATACTGGCCTGGTTGGCGCCCGGAATACGCTTGATCGCATCCAGAATGTAGAGGTTGGCGTAGTTGGCGACATAGGTGCTGTCATAGCGGTCGCCGGCAGAATACACGGCAAGAACCATCATGAACGCCGAGGATTTCTTCTGCACCTGGATACCCTGGCTCTGAACCGCCGAAGGCAATTGCGGCAGGGCCAGGTTGACCCGGTTTTGCACGTCGACTTGGGCAAGAGAAGGGTCGGTGCCAATCTCGAAGAAGACGTTGAGGGTCATGTTGCCCGTCGCGGAGCTCGACGAGTTCATGTAGATCATGTTGTCGGCGCCATTGACCTGCTGCTCGATGGGCGCTGCCACATTATTGGCCACGACCTGTGCATCGGCGCCCGGGTAGGTCGCTGAAACCGTAATTTGCGGTGGCGTAATATCCGGATACTGGGCGACCGGCAAATTTACCATCGCCACTGCGCCAGCCAAGGTGATGATGATCGAGATCACTGAAGCGAAGATGGGGCGATCAATGCAGTAGTGTGAAATGCTCATGGGCTACGCCCACTGTCTTTCGCCGATTTGGCCGCTGTCGGTTTCGCTGTTGTCTCGCCTGCCTGCGTGGTGGGAGGAGGGGAGATGATATTCAGCGGCCCTCCGGGCGTCACTCGGATCGCACCGTCGACCACTATGCGTTCACCCGCTTGCAAGCCTTGAGTGATGAACCAGTCATCGCCATGCCAGTCACCCACTTCGACAACGCGTTGCTCTGGCTTGCCCTCAGCATTGATCACCCAGACGAAGTGGCTCTTGGCCCCCTCCAGAACTGCCTTCTGCGGCACCACAATGGCGTTCGGCCTGGAAGCTCCGATTGCCCGCGCCCGTACGAATTGGCCGGGACGCAGTTGACCGTTCGGGTTGGCCACCACGGCGCGGACCAGAAAGGTGCCCGTGTCCTGGCTATAAGAGGGCGCGGCAAAATTCAGGCGACCACGGTCAGGTACCACTGAGCCGTCGGCCAGCACCACTTCTACGATAAAATCACTGCGCAGCGGGAATAGGAGGTGGCCGTTAGCAATCTCGTCGCGGAACTTGAGTGTCTCGTTTTCCGAAAGACTGAAGTTGACGTAGATTGGGTCCATCTGTGAGACGGTGGTCAGCAGCCCGGACTCACCTGGTGTGACGTAACTGCCTTCCTGCTTTTTGGCAAAGCTTGAAAGACCGGTGAGGGGAGAGGCGATGGTGGTGTAACTGAGGTTCAATTGCTCGGTTCGAACCGTACCCTCGGCGGCAAGCACGGCGGCCCGGGTCTGACGTTCATCGCCGACGGCATTGTCCAGATCCATCTTGCTGACCGCATTCTGTGCCGCCAGGGGACGGACACGGGCCAATGTGGCCTTGGCCACTTCCCAGCGTGCCTGTTGTTGAGCCAATTGACCCTGCGCCGACAGCAACGAGGCTTCAAAAGGTTTACGGTCCATCTGGAACAGCGTTTGCCCGCTTTTCACCAAATCGCCTTCGGTGTACAGCCGCTTTTCCAGGAAGCCGGCAACCCGGGCGCGGATCTCTACCTCGCGGGAACTCTGTGTTTGGGCAACGAATTCGAACGTCACCGGGGTGTCGCGCGTGGTAACCGTCATGACCGTGACATCGGGTGCCTGGCGGGCCAGGGTAGCGGGCTCTTTGCCGCAACCGGCAACCAGGCTCAAGACCCCTGCCATAATGGCGATGGGCAAGCCAACAAGCCGTCTGACAGCCTTCATGTTCTCGCCCATACCCTGCTCCGTGTGATGGCTACTTGAACAGAAGCGTAGCCAATCATCCCAACGCTAGCACCCGTAGAAGGTGGCATTTCTGACAAAAATCAATGATCGCGATTCGCCAACCGTGAGACCCATGGATTGGCACTCAAGCCATGTAGTAGAACACTGAGTAAAACGGTACAGGCCGCAACGGCCACCAAGGTACGGCTGGCTTGCAGAGGGTAGTCCAGGATCATTATGGCGAAGACGATACTTGCCAAGCCTCGCGGGCCGAACCATCCGATGAACAGGCGGG
This sequence comes from Pseudomonas sp. NFX71, assembly GCF_048079215.1. Taxonomy (NCBI): domain Bacteria; kingdom Pseudomonadati; phylum Pseudomonadota; class Gammaproteobacteria; order Pseudomonadales; family Pseudomonadaceae; genus Pseudomonas; species Pseudomonas sp. NFX71. The sequence continues at coordinate 4,989,806 of NZ_CP182230.1, forward strand.
TTTCGAAATCGAAGCCGGTGCCTGCCAGGCTGATGAGCACAGGCAGTATGCGAATCACGGTGAGACTGAGCACTGCATACAGCCAGATGTTCCAGGTGAAACTGCTCCAGGCCCAAGGGATCACCAGTGCGCCGAATACGACCCAGGTTATGACTGACAGCAGACTGGCGAACTCTTCGCTGGCCTTGAGCAACTGATGCTTCTGCTCTGTAAATAAATAGCTGGCGAGCAACCCTCCGACGAACGAAGCGATAAACCCGCTGCCGCCTGATGCTTGCGCTGTGGCAAAGCAAAGAATGGCTAACCCGGGCAGGGTCAATTGTGACCACATGGGTGTTTGCCAACGGTGTTTTCCAGAGTAACGCTGCAACAGCCAGGCGCCAAACGTAAGGGCGACACCCGTGATTGCACCGATGCCCAGTTCCTCGATAACCAACTCCAACGCCAGCGAGAGGGGAGATTGAGTCTGCTCTTCGACCAACAGGGCCAGGAACATCAGTAGCACCGGAACGCAGATGCCATCATTCAACCCGCTCTCCACGTTTAAACCTTCACGCACAGACGCAGGGACCTTGGGGTTGCTCACAACAGCCTTGCCCAGCGCAGCATCGGTTGGCGCCAGAAGAGTTGCCAGTATTGCCAGTTCAACCAGGGGGATCTGCGGGAACAGCCAGATACCGACCAGCCAACCGCTTAGCATGGTCAGTGGCAGTCCTATCATTAACAAGCGCAGCGGCAATCCTTCATGCGCTCTTAGAACTTTGAGGTCGGCGTTGGCTGCATCGCTGAAGAGAACAATCGCCAATGTCAGTTCCGCCAGGATTTTGAGGCCGTCCTTGTTAATCCGGGGCTCGAGAATACCCAAATACGCCGGACCGAGAATCAGGCCGGCGAGCATGAACATGAGAGGTCCATTGAGCAGGCGTGACTCGAAACGCCCAGCAAATATGCTGTAGATCAGAAGGAAAGCGGCGAGCAGGGCTAAGTTCTGATACATGGTGACTTGCCTGTCCAGGTTGATGCGGCAGCAATGGCAGCATTGCGATGCTGACGCGGTGTCTAAAGCGCAGAAAGACAGATCATTTCAGATGTTCGGGCTTGACCGAGTCTCCCGATTTCATTCCTGGCTGGACCCTGACATCTTCGAAAATCACCGTTCATAGAACCGGCTCCAATGCAACCCGTGCACCTGGCCGTAGTTTTCCGGGAGCTTCAGACATGAGTGACTCGAATGCAGGAGAAGAGGTAAAGCAGGTTGAGTTCACTGGTTGTTGTGTCATCTGATTTAAATCAATCTATGACCAGATTCCATTCCTGAACTATTACCAACATCGTGTCTGCCTGGATCTTTAGGCGATACCCGTCGCCATTACCCAGGAACTCCTGACAAAGAATCAGGCCTGCAGGATGATTGAACGGGTCATGAAACAGGCTTAACTCGAAAGCCCTGAAAGGGGGCGGCTCGTCACACCGCCCAAGAAAGTCTGGCGACAGAGCACATTGATCTATGCGCTTGAGTGCCCGACGCGATGGTTATCGGTTAAATCGCTCGACCAACGAGTACTGACTGTTAGCGGTCTGGGTTAATTCCTTGCTCAGCTCTGCCGAATGCCTGGCTTGTTCCGATGTCTGATCCGCCAAATTGGCAATGGTCGTGATATTGCGGCTGATTTCCTCGGCCACGGCGGTTTGTTCCTCGGTCGCAGCGGCGATCTGGGTGGTCATATCCGTGATGTTCGCGACGGCCTCACTGATACCGACTAATGCCTTATCGGCCTCAAGCACCCACGCCACGCCTTCTTCGGCCTGGCGTTGACCGCTTTCCATGGTTTTCACCGCGTTGTTGGACGAGACCTGCAGCTTGGAAATCAGCCCATGGATTTGCGTCGTGGACTCCGTCGTGCGCTGCGCCAACTGGCGCACTTCATCGGCGACCACCGCAAAGCCTCGGCCCATGTCGCCGGCTCGCGCGGCTTCGATGGCGGCGTTCAGCGCCAGCAGGTTGGTCTGGTCGGCAATGCCCTTGATGACATCGACCACTGTGCCGATGTCATTGCTGTCCTTGGCCAGTTGCGCGACTGTCAGCCCGGTTTCACCCACCACCACCGAGAGGCGCTGAATGGCTTCGCGGGTGTCCCGGGCCACGTCGCGTCCGCGTCCGGTCAACACATTGGCTTCCTGGGTAGCGTCGGCGGTGCGCTGGACGTGGCTGGCGACTTCCTGTGTGGTGGCCGCCATCTGATTGACCGCTGCCGACACCTGCTCGGTCTCGACCCGTTGGCGGTCAAGCCCACGGGAACTGTCGGCGGCGAGGCCGTCGGATCGGCCGGCCAGGCCGGTCAGTTGCTCTGCCGTATCCTGCAGCCGGGTGAGGCACGTCTTGAGCCGGGAGGCCTGACTGACAAACGCCGTTTCAAGGCGTGCCTGGGGGCCACGTTCGTCGCTGTACATTTTGGCCAGCAACGCGTCGCAGGTTGAGGCTTCAGCCATTTCCAGCAGTTGCAGCGCGCCGCGGTTTTGGCGACTCGACACCCACAGCCCGAGCGGCACCGATACGCCGACAGCCAGCATGATCGCCTCTGACATGCCGAGGAACACGCCGCCCAATGCACCCACCAGGCCCATGGTCAACACCGGCAGCCAGGCGAGCAGGGCGGGTTGCCATTGATCACTGGCCGGGACGGCCGACTTACCCAGGCTGATGCGTTTATAGAGGGTTTCGGCGCGACGGATCTGCTCGGCCGTCGGCTTGACCCTGACCGACTCGTAGCCCACAACCTCACGCCCCTCGAAAATCGGCGTGACGTAGGCGTTCACCCAGTAGTGGTCGCCGTTTTTTGAGCGGTTCTTGACGATGCCCATCCACGGCTTGCCAAGCTTGAGCGCGCCCCACATATGGGCAAAGACGGCCGAAGGAACGTCGGGGTGACGAACGATGTTTTGAGGCGCGCCGATCAGGTCGGATTTGTTGAAACCGCTGATTTCGACGAAGGCGTCATTGCAGTACGTGATGACGCCCCGCGCATCTGTTGCCGAGATGAGTTTTTGTTGAGACCCAAGGGTGACCTCGCGCTGTGTAACTGGTTGGTTGTTTCTCATCTGTATTGCTCCTATGCCCTAACGTAGGGGCATCGGCTGCAATATGAGAAAGGTTAATGAGTCATTCCAAAAGGGGCGGTCATACGTCCGAAAAGGAAAGTGTGGATCTTTGAAGTGACAGCACGGCTCGGAGTTAACTTCCCGGCAGGACATCGAAACGGCCCCTCGACGAAGGTGCCATTGCAGCACGTGATGATGCCTCGCTCATCCATTGGTATCTCCGCAGCAAAACGGTCGCGACAGCATCTGAGTGACCGCCAGTGCTGCGGGGCTGCCGATGCGGGGAAAAATACGTCCCGCGGGGTGAAATTCATCGCGTTCCGATGCCGTTGGGCTTGAACTCCGGGCAGTTCAGCCGTGATTTCCTAGAGGTGATAGCGCGATTGCACAAGTCGCGTGATCTGTTCCAGCGCATTCTTGGGGGCCAGGGTCCTGTCTGTTTCAATAAGGTGTGTCTTGTTGGCAAGCACATCGTCCCGGATCACCTTGCGGAACCAATTGGAAAAATCCCCGGCATCCATGTGTTCGCGAAGGGTGAGGTCCGCAAGTTGCGATGACGAGGACAAAAACTCCGTCAGGTTCGAGGCACTTTGGCCAAGCGTAGGAAAGTGGAATGAATGCCATGCGCCGACATCCCCGGCGACGTACTTGCCGCTGTGCCGATGGTGCTTTTGATTGGGCTGCACCTGATCGAGCAGGAACACCTCATCGCCTTCGCGAAGTTTCCAGATACAGGCATGTTCGAGGCCTGGCAAACGTTCTGGAAACTCGGGGCTGCTGCGCTGCATGCGTTTGGCGAACTGTTCGGCCAGTTCCCTGGCCGTACTGCCGAGTGTCACCAGCACGTCTACCCCCTCAAGCAGGGCCGGGCAGACTTGATCGAAGTCGGGGGCGACGATGATTGCACCGATGTTTCCGAGAAAACCGGGCGGCCAATCGGCACAGTGGGGGAGCATGTAATGAGCTTCGTCCACGATCAACCAGTAGGGCCGACCCGAAGCACTGCGAAGATGCTGGATAAAGGGCAGTAGTTCGCCAAACAGTTGCACACGTGCTGCCAGATCCAGAGCAAGGGCGCTCACCACCACATTGAGCTGCGCCTGTAAAAGGTGATGGACCGACTCCTCTGTCGTCGGTGGGGCGGTCAGGCCACCCACCGTTACCGCATCGTCCAGGGTCAGATAATCCCCCTCGGGATCAATGATGCAAAATCCCTGGTGAGCCTCGACCATCCGTTCTGTCAGCCAGGTGATGTAGCTGGATTTGCCAGAACCCGAATTTCCAACGACCAGCATCACCGATTCTGGAGGAAGCCATACCTCCCGAGCATTGGTGGTCCGGCCCAGCTGGATCCCGGTGCGCTCGACGGGAACCAGCCTGGCGTCTTTTTCCAGCAGCAAGCCCACCAATTCACAGACCCCTCGACCATGATCTTGGCTGAGGCACAGGTCAGCGCTGGACTTTATAGACTCGATGGCATTGCTCACAGCGGCGGCGCAGCCACAGATCGATAGAAAGGAGTGGTCGTTTTCTGCATCGCCTACGCCCACCACGTTCAGCTCGCAAATGCCGAGTCTTCGCAAGGCGGCACTCAGGCCCGATGCCTTGTTCACACACGAGGGCAAGACCATGATCGCATCCTTGTTGAAGGTCATCTGCAGTTCAAGGCCAAGCTCGCGAATGCTGTTGCTCACCGTGTTCTCGAACGGGTGCCATGTGGCGATGACCGACCGGCCGATCGACAACGGCGCGACGCCGTGGTCGCGCAGGCGGCTAACCAACTCCGTCGAAGCCGGATCTGCGATGAGCTCCTCGGTGTCTGTGAGCGGGTCGTACAAGAGCGCGCCGTTTTCTGCGACCACCATGTCAAACAGTTCCAGGTGTGGAAAATGATGCTTGAGCGCTTGCAGTTCCCGGCCTGTAATCAGCAATAACTTGCGACCGCTGTTTTTAAGGGTTGTGAGCGAGGCACAGACCTCTGGTGGAACGCTACCGTTTTCGGCAATGGTTCCGTCAAAGTCCACCGCTAGGGCTAAAAAGTGCATGCTCGCTCCTTTGCTGGCCTGGTTGGGTGGGGCCTCGTCCAGCCTGAATTTGATGAGGGCAACGTGGCAGGCAGAGGAGGGTAAAAGCGGTTTTCATCATCGTGCTCGTGGGAAAGCGGGTGTGCTTGACTTGAATCAAACAAAACCACCACTGCCGGACCAGAATCCAGTTGTCTGCTGAACAGCTCAGGGGTATGGCATGCCCGTTAAACCGCCCATCCCGGATTTCACTCCCCCGCCAGTTGTTGAAGGCCAGCATTACAATCGCACTGCACTGTGGGGGGCGTGGCTGCTGGGTGCGGCGATCTGTGCGATGGTCGTTGGCGTCGCGCTGCATTTCACTGATCTCGAATCGTTCACGCAATTGCTGATGGAGGCAGAGCCGCTGTGGCTCGTGGGAGCCCTTGGGCTGCAAGCGCTCACATATCTGGCACAGGGACAGGTTTTTCGCGTGGTGCTCAAAGCAAGAGCGCAACACCTTTCGCTTTGGGACGCGGGCAAACTCAGCGTGATGAAGCTGTTTGTCGATCAAGCACTGCCGTCCTCCGGCATCAGTGGGGCCTTCGCGGTCGTCGCATCCTTCGCAAGACTCGGGTTCGAAAAGCCGGTTGTCCTGGCGTGTCTGGTGCTGGATTTGTCCGGGTACTTCCTGGCCTATGGATTGTCAGTCGGCGTGGCGTTGCCGGTGGTGATGTTTCAGGGACATGCAACTGCCGCCGTCATGACCCTGTGTTCAGTATTTGTGGCGGCAAGCCTGATGTTGGCGGTCATCACGCCAAAACTGGCGGGCTATACGAACCTGGCGTCCCATGTGCCGGGACAGCGTTTTTCGATTGTCGCCAAAGGCGTTTCGTTTCTCACCGGGGCTGATCGGCAGTTAGTACGCAGCCGCACCTTGCTCTGGCGCATCACGCTGCTGAAGTTGGCGATTATCATGCTGGACAGCGCGACATTGTGGGTGCTGGTCCGCGCACTGGGTGTTTCGGCGCCGCCATTGGGGCTGTTTGCCGGTTTCATGCTCGCCAGCGTATTGCGCAGTATCGGCATTGTGCCGGGAGGCCTGGGGGCTTTTGAAGCCGCGGCCGTCGTGACGTTGCACTGGGTCGGGGTGAACATTGCGGTGGCGCTGTCCGCCACGTTGCTGTTTCGCGGCCTGACGTTCTGGTTACCGATGTTGCCAGGCCTTTGGCTGGCGCATCGCGAATGGCATCCGCCGGCAAAAAAAAACGCGGAGTACGCTGATGCCGATTATTGGAGCCTTGCGGTCAGCCAGTTGCTCGGCACGTTGCACAGCGCCGAAACAGGGTTAAGCAGTGCACAAGCCAAATCCCGAATGCGCAGTGCACGAACGCAGGCCAAGGATCGGCCTCAGGGATTGGCCAGGTTGGTGCTTGAGCAAATGCGCACGCCGCTGGTTCTGATTCTGGTTGCGGGCGCATTGGTCGCTTTGGCGGTAGGAGACTGGCTTGATGCAGCGATCGTCTGGTGCATTGTCCTGATCAGCGCGGTACTCAGTGCCTGGTATGAAAATCGCGCCAGCACGGCAGTGGAACAGTTACGCAACAAAATCGCTTTGCGGGCAACGGTACGCCGGGACGGCCGGATCGTTGAGGTGGCCGCCGCAGAAGTGGTGCCCGGTGACGTCATGCTGCTCAGCGCGGGCAGCCTCATCGCCGCTGACGGCCGCCTGCTGCAGGCCCTCGATTGCTTTGTCAGTGAAAGCCTGCTGACCGGCGAAACCTTTCCGGTGGAGAAACTGCCCGGGGAATGCGCAGCCGACGCTGCCCTGGGACAGCGCCATAACTGCGTGTTCATGGGCACCTCGGTGCGCAGCGGCACGGCCGAAGTGCTCGTCACGCGCTATGCCGATGAAAGCGAAATCGGCCACATCGCCCGGACCTTGTCGCTACGGCCTCCCGAAACCGAATTTGAGCGCGGTTTGAGGCATTTCGGTGGCTTGCTGCTGCGGGTGATGCTGGTGATCACGATCGTGGTGTTCGGCATCAATATTCTGCTGCACCGTCCGACCCTCGATACCCTGTTGTTCGCCATTGCATTGTCCATCGGGATGTCACCCGAATTACTGCCCGCGATCCTCAGTATCACGCTGGCAAAAGGTGCTCAGCGCATGGCGGCCAAAGGGGTCATCGTTCGGCACCTCAACGCCATCGAGAACCTGGGCGCGATGGACATTCTGTGCACTGACAAGACGGGCACGCTGACCCGGGGTGTCGTGGTGCTGGACGGTGCAATGGACGTCGATGGCACCGCCGACTCGCAGATACTGCAGTTGGCGGTGCTCAATGCGAGCTTGCAGACCGGTATGCGCAACGCGATGGACGACGCCATTACCCTGGCGGGCAAAAGCCTGAGCCCTTGTCCGCAGGTCATCAAGCGCGATGAAGTCCCGTATGACTTTGTGCGCAAGCGCCTGAGCGTGGTGGTGGGCAATGCGCCTGAGGCCGACACGCTGATGGTCACCAAAGGGGCGCTGGATAATGTGCTGGAGGTCTGCACTCAACTGCGCCGAGGCGACCAGGTATTCGCACTCAATGACACGGAGCGAGCGGCAATTGTCCAGCGTTTCGCAGACTGGAGCGAGCAGGGGTTTCGAGTCCTGGGCCTTGCCAGTCGCGTGCTGCCGGATCAACCGCACTATGGCCGCAGTGAAGAAAGGGACATGATCTTTCGTGGTTTTCTGTTGTTCTTCGATCCACCGGAACCCGGGGTCAAGGACACTATCGCCACTCTCGACAAGCTCGGGGTGCAAGTGAAAATCATCAGCGGCGACAGCCATCTGGTCGCGCGCCATGTAGGCCTGGCGGTGGGCCTGCCTGTGGAGCGAATCATCACCGGCGCCGAACTCTCGGCGATGAAAGACGAAGCGCTGATGCACCTGGCCCCACTGACGACCCTGTTCGCCGAGGTCGACCCCAACCAGAAAGAGCGCATCATCCGGGCGTTGCAGAAGACCGGGCATGTGGTCGGGTACATGGGGGATGGCATCAACGATGCCCCGGCCCTGCAAGTGGCCGATATCGGGATCTCGGTAGACAACGCCGCCGACGTGGCAAAGCAGGCGGCAGACTTCGTGTTGCTGGAGCACAATTTGGACGTCTTGCGCGAAGGCATCGAAGAGGGCCGGCATACCTTTGCCAACACCCTCAAATACATTTCAATCGTGTCCAGTGCCAACTTCGGCAATATGATCAGCATGGCCCTGGCTTCTCTGGCGTTACCCTTCCTGCCACTGTTGGCCAAGCAAATATTGCTCAACAATCTATTGTCTGACATTCCTTCCATGGGCATTGCCAACGACAACGTTGATCGCGAATGGGAAAGCACCCCTCATCGCTGGAATATCACCGAAATCCGCAACTTCATGGTGGTTTTCGGGCTGGTGAGCTCGCTGTTCGACATGCTGACGTTCGTAGCCCTTTACCTGCTCGCAGAGAGGGTTCCCGAAGTGTTCCGCAGCGGTTGGTTCGTTGAGTCACTGTTGACTCAACTGCTGACGATCTTCATCGTGCGGACGTACAGACCGTTTTACCAAAGCCGCCCGGCGAAACTGCTGATGATCAGTGCGTTGTGCATCGGCCTGCTCGCAATCGGGCTACCGTACAGTCCGGTAGCCCCTTGGTTCGGCTTGGTGCCTTTGCCATTCCACATCATCGCTGTGGTGTTGACAATCAGCGTGGTGTACCTGGTTTCAGCTGAATGTGTGAAGCGCATTTTCTACCGTCGTCAGCGCTCAAAACGTCATCACACATCCCATCGTCGTCATGCTTGAGCCAGGTGTTTGCCGACCTTTTCGTCACGATGGGGAAGGCATGGGCTCACGGGCTCGTTCCACTGCGCCCGGCTTTATTCGTCACGTCTCCACTTGACGCTCAGGCCATACTCATCATCGCCATACTGGTAATCAGCGTTCCCTTTGTACGCGGCTTCCAGAGCATGGCCCAGGCGATTCGCGAGATGGATGCCGGTCGTGGTCACGATCAGGTCATCCCCAGAATCGGCCAGGTTGATGATGCGTTCGAGGGCATGATCGACCTTTTCCTTTTTTTCAGTGTTTTCGATCAGGTGGATGATTTCATTTCGATGCTTGAGCAAGAAGCTGCCCGATAGCGTAACCGTACCCGCTGGCATGTTGTCATCGATGCGTCGGCACGCCGGGCAGGTCACTGCTTGCGCCCCAGGAATGATCGTGTTTTCGGGGTGTTTCCAGGTCCAGTTACCGGCTTGATAGACCGCGTCGCATTGCGTGCAGATGGCTGAACCTTCAACCCGCGGCAACTTGTAGGGATCGTGGGTGGATGTTTTGAACAGCTTGCTTTTCTGACTTTGCTGAAACTTGTCCATGGTTTCCTCCTCGCACATGAGATGGAAAAACTCCATCTATAACCGTGACTGAAAAACCGTTCCTTCCTCTTCAGCCCGCTGAACACACCTTGGTTTTCACACCTCCATTTGGTCCCGGTTTCTTGCTGCGCGAATTGATCTTTGTCAATTCAGGGGCGGCAGCTGACAGCCGGTCACCTTTGAAACACAGGGAGGGTTCGATGGCGTTGGGATTTTGTTGATAAAAGTCAACGTCACACGAGCCAGTTCATAGACGCTGCAAAAACGCACTTGTTGTAAAACCGGCCGGGAGAGCATCCTGATGGCTCACACTAAAATCATGTTTCGTGCTGCAGCTCGCGAGAAAATCCTGAGTGGCGCCACACAGTTGGCGGACGCCGTACGGGTGACGCTGGGCCCGAAATCAAAATCGGTACTGATCCAGAATAAATGGGGCAATCCCACGGTCTGCAATGATGGCGTGACGATCGCCAAACGCATTGATCTGCTCGACCCCGAGGAAAACCTGGGCGCGCAAATGCTGCGTCAGGCGGCCGAACGCACAGGCGATGCGGTCGGGGACGGGACCAGTACGTCAACGGTGCTCGCCCATGCAATCCTGGCCGATGGCATCCGCAACGTCGTCGCGGGTGCCAGTGCGATCGACCTCAAGCGTGGCCTGGATCGCGGACTGTTGTTGGTCGTCGAATCCCTCGCCGCTCAATCGCGACCGGTCAGCACGCTCAAGGAAAAGGCCCAGGTCGCCACGCTGTCGGCGCATAACGATGCCGTCATCGGTCAGTTGGTGGCAGACGCCCTGGAAAAGGTCGGCGTTGAAGGCGTCGTCAGTGTCGAGGAGTCCAAGACCACCGAAACAGTGGTCGAGGTCATGGAAGGAATGCGGTTTGACCGAGGCTTTGTTTCACCCTATTTCGTCACTGATGCCGAGAAGATGCAGGTCGAACTCGATGACGCCTGCCTGCTGCTCTGTGACCATAAGATCGGTGCACTCAAAGACTTGCTGCCCTTGCTTGAGCTCGTGGCCAAAAGCGGGCAACCACTGGTTTTGATCGCTGACGATATTGAAGGTGAGGCGTTGACCACGCTGGTCGTCAACCAGATACGGGGCGTTCTGCGAGCGGTGGCGATCAAGGCTCCTGGCTTTGGTGATCGGCGCAAGGAAATGCTGCAGGACATGGCCGTTCTGACGGGGGCAACGGTGGTTTCCAACGAACTGGGTGTCACCCTGGAACAGGTGGAGCTGAACCAGTTGGGACGTGCACATCGAGTCGTGGTGCAAAAAGACAGCACGGCGCTGATAGGGGGCGCCGGCACACGCGAGGCCATCGAGGCACGTTTGCAGCAGATTCGAACGCAAATAGACAGTACCACCAGCGATTACGACCGTGAAAAGCTTCAGGAACGACTGGCGAGGCTGTCTGGCGGTGTTGCGGTGATCCGGGTCGGGGCGCCTTCCGAAGCCGAAATGAAGGCGCGCAAGGATGCGCTGGATGATGCCATCTCAGCGACCCGGGCGGCGATCGCCGAAGGCATTGTGCCGGGAGGTGGTCTTGCGTTGCTCAAGGCCGTCCCGATTCTCGCGGCCGAAGAGGCCCGTTATGAAGGCGATGCCAGGACCGGCTTGCAGATTCTTCGCCGGGCGCTGGAAGCTCCGGCCAGACTCATCGCTGAGAATTCAGCAGTGGATGCCGGCGTCGTGATTGCGCGCATGCTCGCCGAACCTGGGAACATTGGCTTCGATGCGTCCGCCAATTGCTATGTCGACATGTACGAAGCCGGCATCATCGACCCGACCAAGGTGGTGCGTATTGCCCTCGAAAATGCCGTTTCAGTCGCCAGTATCTTGCTGCTGACCGAGGCGACCATGACTGATATTCCGGAAAAGGAATCACCTGCCCAGCCGTCTTTCCCTGAATGAAAATCCCGTAGCGGACAAAGCTCATGTGCAGGAGGCTGCCTTGGTCATCGTCAGGTGATTGAGGATCGGGTTTTCGCCGTGCAAATAACTCAGTGCCTGGTGCATCAATTGGACAGCTTGTTCTTTTTTTTCGTATCGCTTGGCCGGATCGGCATGACGTAGCGCAGCCCCCGCGAGGGAGAAGGAGCGCGTGGCAGCCCGCAAAGAAAGGAAAAACGCCAAGGGTTTGCAGTCTTCCTGCGCATCACTGTGGTTGAGGTAGCTGGACAACAGCCGTGCTCCCAGCCTGTTCAGGCCATGGTGTTGCAGGTCCATCAGCACAAAAGCCAGGTCGTAGAGCACATCGATGCAGGCAAGCCGCTCACTGAACTCGATACCATCGAAGAGTGTGGGCTGGCCGTCGAGCAGGCAGATATTGGCCAAGCGCATATCACCATGGCAGCGTCGAACGCGGCCCTCACGGCGGCGACCTTCGAGGCAGCCGGTCAACGACTCCAGCTGGGTCCGGGAGGTGTGAGCAATCGCGGTGACTGTCGCGAAATCGAGGAGAGGCGAGTAGCGAGACATTTCCCGATGATTTTTCTCGATTTCTTCATACAGGTCCAAAATGCGACCGAAAGAAGGGGTGATTTGTGCGCTGGCATGAAAGCGGGCGATCTCCGCCCCCAACTGTTCCAGCATCGGTTCAGTCAGGCGTCCTTCAACGGCCATGCGGTCAAACAGCCGATCCTGAGCGAAACGACGCATCACCACGAGCCAGTCAACCACGGGTCCGCAACCATTGAGTGCCAGCTGGCCATTCGTCTGGCGATTGATCGGACACAGGCTCAAATACAGCGTCGGCGCTGTCCGTCGATTCAACAGTAGCTCTGCCTCACAGGCGTTTTTGCGGCTTTCCAGGCTTAAGAAATCCAGCTCGGCAAACGCCACGGCGCGTTTGAGTTTGTAGGCGCGGTCGGCGTGCAGAAAAATCACCGAACCATGGGTCTCGATACGCTCCACTGGCTGGTTTGACGTGCCGTAGCTGGACGGCCTGGAGAGAAAGGCAATGACCTCGTCTTGCAGGGTGTTCATTCTCGCCACCACGCCGTCTGCGGACTTTTCGGCAGTGTGAAGAAGCGAAGGCCCGCTCCGATTGATATTGATCAAGTACGGTGGAATGAAAGGCTGCGTGTCTCACGGGCCTCACGCCGGTATTTGATATTTATCAACGTCAGGCACATTGCAGCGGAGCAACCTGAATCAACGTTGGTGCTTGGTCCGGCGTGGACGCAACGGCTGTGCCCTACGAGGATCAGCGGCAAGCGTTGAAGCGCTCTGCCTGGAGTCAGACCATGAGCCAGTATCAACATTTGTTACTCATCATCCACCTGGCCCTGCGCCATTCTCCGGCAATCGACCATGCCGCAGCGCTCGCCAGGGCCAGCGGTGCACGTTTGCATATTGCGGCGTTGATCCCGGCGTTGAACCTTTTGTCGCTGCTCGAAGAAGGCGACCGGGAAAAGGCGCGGGAACGCTACCTGCAGGACCATCGTGATTGGCTGAGCGATCAGGCCAGACATCTGCGTGGCAGCGGGGTCGTGGTGACCACCGAGGTGGCTTGGGCTGATGACATGGAGCAAGACATCCTGGATCACGTCAAGGAATTGCAGCCCGACCTTTTGATCAAGGAAATCCAGCAAGAATCAGCGCTCAAGCGCACGTTTTTCACCCCGCTGGACTGGCACTTGCTGCGCCACTGTCCGGTACCGGTTTATCTGGTAGGCGGGACTCACCATGCGCTGCCGCGCAAGATCGTGGCGGCGGTTGATGCGGCGGCGGGTGGGCCTGAGAACAGCGAACTCAATGACCGCATTATCCAACAGGCCTCCAGCCTCGCCATACAGTGTGATGCCGAGTTGCACCTGCTGTTTGCCTGTGACATTAGGGAAGATTGCCTGGAGGAATTGGGCGGGAGCTTAAAACTGTCGGAGCTGACCCAGGGGCTGCGCAAAGAGCTGGAAAAATCGTTCCTGAAATTCGCCGGTCGGTACGGTGTGCCTGCTAACCGGCGGCATTTCATTCTGGGACATCCTGTCTCGGCGCTGAGCGAGTTTGCCAACAAGCACGACGTGGATGTGATTGTGTTGGGCAGAGTCCAGTACCACGGGATGGAGAAACTACTGGGCAGCACGACAGAACATATTCTGTATCAGGTGCCCTGCAGCGTCCTGGCGGTCTAGGGACGGACCGACGACTCAAGGTGGGCAATCATGCATCCAGCGATCATTAAGAAAACCCTGGCCAACTTGCCGCTAGCGCCAAATTGGCTCGATAGTGTGAAAGCTCGCGAGGCCTTTTCCTGGCAGGTGGAAGCCAGTGCTCTGGCCGGTTTGCCGGGCGGCGGTTTGAACGTTGCGTATGAGGCCGTGGATCGGCATGCGCAGGGTGCGCATCGACGGCATACGGCACTGCGCATTCTTGACCGCAATGGGTGTAGTCGCGACATCAGCTACGCCCAACTGAGCCTCCTGACCAACCGATTTGCCAATGTATTGAAAAAACTGGGCGTGATGCCCGGCGAACGATTATTTGTACTCTGTGGCCGGGGGCTGGAACTTTATCTGGGCGTGCTCGGTGGCCTGAAACTCGGTTGCGTGGTGTCTCCCTTGTTCTGTGCGTTCGGTCCCGAACCCATCGAAACCCGTATGCGTCTTGGCGAAGCCAGTGTGTTGCTGACCAGCGAACCCCTCTACCGGCGCAAGGTCGCGGCCATACGCGAGCGTTTGCCGGCACTCAAACAGGTGCTGCTGTATGACGAAAACGGCGGCGATACGGCGCAGATCGAGGGGACGCTCAATCTGCATCAACTGCTGGCGCAGGCAGATGAAGCCTTCGCCGTTGCCAATACGACCGCCGACAGCCCGGCACTTTTACACTTCACCAGCGGCACGACGGGCACCCCAAAAGGCGTGTTGCATGTCCATGGCGCGGCGCTGACCCACCGCGTCACCGGAAAATACGCCTTGGACTTGCACCCCGATGATGTCTATTGGTGCAGCGCCGATCCGGGTTGGGTGACCGGCACTTCCTATGGGATCTTTGCCCCGTTGTTGTTGGGCGTCACCAGTGTGGTCGAGGGCAATGAATTCGATGCCGAGCGTTGGTACCGGATACTTGAGAAGCAACAGGTGACAGTCTGGTATACCGCCCCGACGGCCATTCGCCTGTTGATGAAAGCAGGCGAAGCCTTGGCACGCGGCCATCATTTTCCGAGTCTGCGGTTTATTGCCAGTGTCGGCGAGCCGCTCAATCCCGAGGCGGTCTGGTGGGGCAAAGAGGTGCTTGGGCTGCCGATCCACGACAATTGGTGGCAGACCGAAACCGGCGGCATCATGATTGCCAACACGCTCGCCATGCCCATCAAACCAGGCTCCATGGGTAAGCCTTTGCCGGGTGTCGAGGCGGCCATCGTCGTTCGAGGAGAAGAGGGCGGTCTGGTGTTTCTGGGTGACAACGAGGTCGGTGACCTTGCCTTGAAACAGCCATGGCCTGCCATGTTCCGTGCCTACCTGGGGCAGGAGGAGCGTTACCGTCAGTGCTTTGTCGGTGAGTGGTACCTGAGCGGCGATCTCGTGCGTCGCGATGCCGACGGTTACTACTGGTTCATTGGTCGCAGTGACGATGTCATCAAGTCGGCGGGTCACCTGATCGGTCCGTTCGAGGTTGAAAGCTCTCTCATGGAACACCCGGCTGTGGCCGAGGCCGCAGTGATTGGCAAGCCCGATCCGCTGTTGGGCGAAACCGTGAAGGCCTTTGTTTCACTCAAGCGTGGTTTCACTGCCAGCCAGGCCTTGCACGACGAGTTGCTCGGTCACGGACGCAAGCGCCTCGGGGCGGTCGTTGCGCCCAAGGAACTGGAATTTGTGGAAGTGCTTCCGCACACCCGTAGCGGAAAACTCATGCGGCGTTTGCTCAAGGCCCGGGAACTGGGTTTGCCTGAAGGCGATACGTCCAGCATGGAGAGCCCGTCATGAGCCTCCCATCGCGGTCCCAGGACATTGCTCTCGACCTGCTGCGGGACATGGTGCGTATCCGTCGTCTTGAGGAGCGGGCTGGCGAGTTGTATGGGGAGGGCAAGATTCGTGGCTTTCTGCACCTGTACATCGGCGAAGAAGCGGTAGCTGTCGGCGTTCTGCATGCACTGGCAGCCAACGATGCCGTGGTTGCGACGTATCGCGAACATGGCCACGCCCTGATCAAGGGTGTCCCCATGGGGGCGATCATGGCCGAGATGTATGGGCGCCAGGAAGGATGCTCGCGAGGGCGCGGCGGCTCAATGCACCTGTTTGATGCCACGGCACGATTCTTCGGCGGCAATGCAATCGTGGCGGGAGGCTTGCCCCTGACGGTCGGCCTGGCGCTCGCTGAACGCATGCAAGGTGGATCGCGTCTCTCAGCCTGTTTTTTTGGTGAAGGCGCGATGGCGGAAGGGGCCTTCCATGAGTCCATCAACCTGGCCGCATTGTGGCAGCTGCCGATGCTGTTTTGCTGCGAAAACAACCTCTATGCGATGGGGACTGCCCTGGACCGTTCGCAGTCGCAAACGGACCTGTGTGCGAAAGCCTCGGCCTACAAAGTCGATAGCCGGTCTGTCGATGGCATGGACGTGATCGCGGTCTACGAAGCCGCTCGTGATGCGGTTGAACACATCCGTGCGGGGCGTGGGCCTTTTTTTCTGGAGTTCCGCACCTATCGGTTTCGTGCCCACTCGATGTTCGACCCACAGCTGTATCGTGACAAGGACGAGGTGGAGCAATGGAAGACCCATGGGCCGATCCATACGTTCAGTGCACAGCTCAAGGCCGAGGGCCTTTTAGACGAACCCGGATTTCTGGCGATCCTGGCCCAGGTGGACGCTGAAGTAGAAGCCGCCGTTACCTATGCCGAAAGCGGTAGCCTGGAGCCGCTTGAGGATCTGTCCCGCGATGTCTACACCCCAAGGGCGGCGCCATGAGCATTCGTATGAGCTATCGCGAAGCGCTGCGCGAGGCAATACGTGAGGCGCTGCAGCGGGACCCGCGGGTATTTCTGATGGGCGAAGACGTCGGTCGCTACGGTGGCAGTTATGCCGTGTCCCTGGGGTTGCTTGAGGCGTTCGGCCCCGAGCGCATTCGAGACGCGCCATTGTCCGAGCTGGGTTTCGTGGGAGCCGGTATAGGGGCGGCTTTGGGGGGCATGCGACCGATTGTCGAAATCATGACCGTGAACTTCAGTCTGCTCGCCCTCGATCCGTTGATGAATACGGCTGCCGCCTTGAGGCACATGTCCGGTGGACAGTTCTCCGTGCCCTTGGTTGTGCGCATGGCGACAGGCGCCGGACGCCAGCTTGCGGCGCAACACTCGCACAGCCTGGAAGGCTGGTACGCCCATATTCCCGGGCTGAAAATCCTGGCGCCGGCGACCATCGAAGATGCGCGCGGCATGCTCTGGCCAGCGCTGCTGGATCCGGACCCGGTGCTGATATTCGAACACGCCCAGCTCTACAACCTGGAGGGTGATGCGGGCGAGTGGGAGACGGTGGACATCAGCTCCGCCAAGGTACGCCGAACCGGCAAGGACCTGACCCTGATCACTTATGGCGGCACACTCGGCAAGGCCCTGGAGGCTGCGCAAGTATTGGCCGGTGAGGGCATTGATTGCGAAGTCATCGACCTGCGGGTCCTGCGCCCTCTGGATGACAAGACTTTGATGGCTTCTGTCTGCAAGACCCGTCGGGCCCTGGTGGTTGATGAGGGGTGGCGCAGCGGCAGTCTATCCGCCGAGATCATCACGCGGATCATAGAACAAGGCTTTTTCGAGCTGGATGCACCGCCGGCACGGGTGTGCAGCGCCGAAGTGCCGATACCTTATCCCCGGCATCTGGAAGAGGCGGCCCTGCCACAAGTGTCGACGATCGTCGCAGCTGCTCATGAGCTGTGCCGGGGGACATCAGGGTGAGTGCAATGACGTGGCCTATTCGAGTATCGAGCCACGAGGGTAAACAATGATCGAATTCAAATTGCCCTCTCTGGGGGCTGATATGGATGAAGGCACGTTGCAGGAATGGAAAGTCCATCCGGGCGATGTGGTCAAGCCGGGCCAGGTGATTGCCGTCGTCGATACCGCCAAGGCCGCCATCGATGTCGAGTGCTGGCATGAGGGCACAGTGTCGCAACTGCTGATCGATATCGGCGCCAAAGTCCCGGTCGGTACCACCATCGCCTGGTTGTTGGAACCGGGCGAAGATCCGCACAGTGCGCGACGAACAACGACCGCGGCGCCGCTGCTGATCGAAGAGCAGGCATCGTCCGGCAGACGCCCGCGGATATCTCCCGCGGCGCGCAAGCGTGCTGCCGAGCTAGGCGTCAGCACCGCTGATATGAAAGGCCATGGTCCACATGGAGTCGTTACCCTGGAGGACATCGAGGCTGCCGCTCATGTGGCGCATCCGCCGGACCCCGACCAGGCCATGCGGCACGCCATTGCGGCGGCCATGACTCGTTCAAAACGCGAGATTCCCCATTACTACCTCAGCGAAACCATCGCCCTGGATAACGCCATGGCCTGGCTGCAGGCACACAATGCGCAAAGCACAATTCAAGAGCGCCTGCTGCCCGGTGTCTTGCTGCTCAAAGCGGTGGCGCTGGCCTTGCACGACTATCCGCAGCTCAATGGTTTCTGGCTGGATAACGCCTTCAAGCCCGCACTCGATACCGACCTTGGGGTGGCAATCACCCTGCGCCAGGGTGGCCTGGTCGCCCCGGTGCTGCATCATGTGGCAGACGCCTCCCTGACTCATTTAATGAGTGAACTGGCCAGCCTGGTCGAGCGCGCCCGAAGCGGTTCCCTGCGCAGCTCCGAGCTGGGAGGCGCCGGGATGACGGTCACGCAACTCGGCGACCAGGGTGTAGACAGCGTTTTCGGGGTGATCTACCCACCCCAGGTGGCCTTGGTCGGTTTCGGTCGTATCAGTGAGCGGCCCTGGGTGAAAGAGGGCCAGTTGTGTGTCATGCCGACCGTCATTTGCAGTTTGTCTGCCGATCATCGAGTCAGCGACGGTCATTACGGCGCACGTTTTCTCGGCGAAGTCCGTCGCTTGCTGCAGACGCCAGAGGCGCTTTGAGGAGAGGACATATGAACCCGCAAATGATCCGCGATGAAGTATTGAAAGCCTTGAAAGGCATTGCTCCGGAACTTGAAATCGATCAGTTGCGATCTGATCGGTCGCTGCGCGAAGAGGTTGATCTGGATTCCATGGATTGGCTTCGTTTCATTGAGGCTCTGAATCGGAGTCTGGGAATTGCAATTCCTGAAAGCGATTACCAAACCGTGGACACCCTGGACAAACTCATCACCTACCTGGGGCAAAAGGGATGAGGGTACCGAGCAGTGGCTGCGGGGCGTTGAATGCTTGCGCTGCCTCCGGTGTAGCGGTTCCGCCTTGATTTGATCTAAATCAACAGCAAGTCCATGCGGGTGGACGACCTTATGAGTGGCCCTTTATCAGGTAGGCACTCATGAACATCGACAAGGCAATCTCCGGCCGGCGCTCTGCGCGTGAATACACGACGCAAGCCGTTGATGAGAACGTCCTGCGGCGCTTGATCAGTGTCGCTGCCCAGGCGCCCAGCGCAATGAACCAACAACCTTGGGCCTTCACGGTGATTCGCGACCAGGCACTGCTGGACCGGATCTCCCGTGAAGCGAAAGCGTACATGCTCAAGACGATGCCGGCAGGCTTCCATTCCGAGCACTTCCATACGTTGCTCAATGATGAAAACTTTCAGATCTTCTATCACGCGCCTGCACTCATCCTGATTTCGGGAAACGCGCCGAGTCCCTGGATCGTCGAAGACTGTGCACTGGCTGCCGAGAACCTGATGCTCGCCGCGTATGCAGAAGGCCTTGCCACCTGCTGGATCGGTTTCGCGCAGAGCTATCTCAATACGCCGGATGGCAAGCATGCCCTGGGCCTGCCGGCCGAGTGGACGCCAGTGGCACCCATTATCGTCGGCCACCCGAAATCTGCGCCTGGACCCATCTTGCACAAGGCGCCGGAGATTCGCTGGATTGGCTGATCGCAAAACACTCTACCGTCCATGTCGGCAGCGTCGTCATCGTGCACGGTGGCTGCCACTATCGACCGTCTAGCCGCAGCCTCGTTTGTCTGGCTGTTTTCTGATGTGGATCAGATTGTCCACCTGTCCGGCTCCTAATCTCGAACCATTCCCACCATGGTGTTGAGAAGAACTGAAATGAACAAATCAAGCTTGATCGGCCAATACATGTTGATAGCAGCGAGCGTTTTCCTGTTGCCATCCACCGGCGTCTTCGCCAACCCACCCATGTCGCCGCAAGGTGGCATGTCCCATCATTCCCAGGACGTCGATTGGGTCAAACATACGCAGCAGACCCTGGATGATCTGAAAGCCAAGCTCAATCTCAAGCCAGAGCAAATGCCTGCCTGGGAGACATGGGCTAACGGGGTCATCACGGATGCCAATCAGCAACTGGAAATGCACAAGACCCGGCACGACGAGATGGCGAACTCGAAGCAAGCGCTAATTGATGCAACGACGCCGGAAAGAATGGCAAAAAGGATAGAGCGGCTGCGCGCACACACCAACTGGATGCAGGCGAAATTGGTGCGTCTGGATGCTGCTCAGGCGCGGACCAAAACGTTTTATGACACTCTGGAAACTGAACAGAAAACCATATTCGACCTGTTCTGGGCAGTGATGCATCGCAGGCATGCTGGCTATGGCGGCGCGCAGATGCCAATGCAAATGCCGATGCACATGCCAATGCACATGCCAAAACCGCAAATGGACGGCGACCAGGACCCAACAGACCCGCAGTAGGCGCTGACTGACTGTTCGATTGGGTGAACATCATGAAAATCGACACGGTAAAACGTTGCGCGTAGACAGGGCTAGTCCTATCCCCGGACAAAAAAACCTTCCCGGTTTCCCGGCCAGGGGCAGGGCAGTCAGGGGATTCACTCGCCTTGGATTGGCCCGACCGTTTGCATGGCTTCAGGCTTTTTCGGCAGCGAGATGCTCGGTTACCGTTGCCGGTTGACTGGCTCGGTCAGGCGGAGGGCGTCGAGCGCCGTGACCCATTCTTCGTTGGTGGGCTCGACCACCACCTTGACTCGGCTGGCCGGGGTCGAGATCACTGGGGCATTGGCCTGGTTAGCCGTTTCGTCCAGTTCGAGGCCCAGATACTGCAGGCCAGCGCACATACGAGAGCGAATCGCCGCGTTGTGTTCGCCAATACCAGCCGTGAACACCAGCATGTCCAGACCACCCAGTGCCGCGACCAAGGCACCGGCTTCGTGGATGAAGCGGCGCAGGTACAGCGCAAGGGCCATGGCCGCGCGAGGCTCGGTGGCTTCGACTTTGAGCAATTCGCGAGGGTCGCTGGAAATCCCGGAAACGCCCAGAAGGCCAGACTCGTGATACAGAATATGGCTGACCCGCTCGAGGCTCAGCTTCCAGGTTTTCATCAGGAAAATCACGGCGCCAGGGTCCAGCGCCCCGCAGCGCGAGCCCATCATCAAACCGTCCAGCGCTGAGAAACCCATGGTGGTGGCGACGCTTTTCAAGTCCCGCATGCCACACAGGCTGGCACCGCTGCCCAGGTGCGCGACCAGTGTCCGGCCACGCGCCTGATCGCCATAGCGCTCGGCCAGCGCAATGGATTGGTAGCGATAGGAAAGCCCGTGAAACCCGTAACGACGCAAGCCGCTTTCCCAGGCCGACCAAGGCAGCGGCAGGATTTTCTCCACGTCTGGCAGGGTCTGGTGGAAGGCGGTATCGAAACACACCACGTGTGGCAGGTCGGGGCGGGTTTGTAGCAGTGTTTCGATGGCCTCCAGCGCAAAGGGCTGATGCAGAGGGGCTAGCGGGATGTAGCTTTTAAGGTCGGCCAGTACCTGCGTGTCGATCAATACCGGTTTGGAGTATTTAATCCCTCCATGCACGACGCGGTGGGCGATGGCCCTGATCGAACGGCCTACCAGTCGAGTGTGCAGCCGCTCACGAATATACCCAAGGGCATCGTGATAAGGATGCTTTTCATCAAGGGGCAGTGGCTGATCGTCGCCGTCGTTTTCGCTGACCACCGAGTTTGGCCCCGTGATGCCGTCGACCTTTGCGCGCCACAGTGGTGTACGAGCCAAAGGGCTGCAGGTCGCGTCGAACAGGGCAAACTTGATGCTCGACGACCCCGCATTGAGGACCAGGATCACTTCACCGGTATCTGTGTCGTTCATGGCAGGTTTACCCGTGTTACAGGCCTTCGCGGGCGGCGAGGCCTTTGTGCTGGCGATACTGCTTGTCGATCCAACGCCTCGCGGCCTGGAGCAAGTCGACGGCGGTCCTGGGGTTGGTAACGGCAAGGAAACTGTAGCGCGTTTCCCTTTGAGGGGGATGGTCGGACGTGGCGATCCGGACGGGTGTTGCTGCTCAAAGGGCGCTCATTGATCTAGATCAACACCCGCAGACAGCATCAAGCCATAAAGCCTGTATCAAGTTCTATTTGGCGTTGTTGAGCGCTGGCGCGGGGGAAGCGCAGCCCTCAAACGAAAGAGGGCCGCCCCCCAATCAAATGGAGAAACATCGTGATGTATTCACATATCCGCTGGTTCAAAGAGCTGGGTATCAACGATGTATCGCTGGTCGGGGGCAAGAACGCCTCGCTGGGCGAGATGTACCAGAACCTCACGACTGAGGGGGTATGCGTCCCCAACGGTTTTGCCATCACTGTTGAGGCGTATCGTTATGTGCTTGATCACAATAGCGCCTGGCAGCCTCTGCATGCGGCACTGGACGGACTCGACCCCGACAACATCAAGGATTTGCAGGCGCGTGGTGAAAAGGCGAGGGCGATCGTATATGGCTGTTCATTGCCGGAAGATCTGAAGACGGCGATTTTGCAAAGTTTCGCCCAACTCAAACAGGAATACGGCGAAAACATTTCATTGGCGGTGCGTTCCTCGGCGACCGCTGAGGATTCGCCGCAGGCTTCATTTGCCGGGCAGAACGACACCTATCTCAATATCGCCCGTGACGATGATCTGCTCGATGCCTACAAACGTTGCCTGGCGTCCAACTTTACCGACCGCTCCATCCACTACAAATACGACAATGGCTTTGATTACTACAAGGTCTATCTCGCCGTCGTGGTCATGAAGATGGTGCGTAGCGATATCGGGGCCAGTGGCGTGATGTTTTCGCTGGACACGGAAACAGGCTTCAGGGATGTCGTTTTCATCAATGCCGCGCTGGGGCTCGGCGAGAATGTCGTGCAGGGCACGATAGACCCGGACAGCTTCTATGTGCACAAACCCAGCTTTCTCCAGGGTTATCGTGCTGTCTTGAAGCGCAGCCTGGGTAGCAAAGCAAAGAAGATGATTTTTGCCGGCGAGCTCAATACCGGCAATATCGCGGTGGAATACACCAAGAATATTGACACGCCCCTCGAAGAACGAACCCGCTTCTGCATCTCCGATGCGGATGTGATGGTGTTGGCCGACTATGCCATCAAGGTTGAAAACCACTATTCGGGCAAAGCCGGTTTTTACAAACCCATGGATATGGAATGGGCCAAAGACGGGATCGATGGCCGCTTATACATGGTGCAGGCGCGACCGGAAACGGTGGAGTCGCAAAAGAACGGTAGCGTGCTTGAGATTTACCATCTCAAGCAAAGATCGACAGTGCTGCTCAAGGGCCGGGCGGTCGGTACCCGAATTGGCGCCGGCAAGGCGCGTGTCATCAACGATGCCAAGCATCTGAGTGAGTTTCAACCGGGCGAGGTGCTGGTCTCAGAGAACACGGCACCCGACTGGGAGCCTGTCATGAAGACCGCCGCGGCTATCGTGACGAGCAGGGGCGGCCGTACTTGTCACGCCGCCATCGTGTCGCGTGAACTGGGCATTCCCGCCATCGTGGGAACCGCAAACGCGGCAGAGAAAATAGAAACCGGCACACCGATCACCATTAGCTGCGCCGAAGGCGAAACCGGACATGTCTATGAAGGCATTCTGGATTTTGACATTCAGCACACCGATCTCAGCCAGCTGGGACATCCAGAAACGAAGATTATGATGAACCTGGGCAATCCTGATCAGGCCTTTAGTCTTGCCTCACTACCGGTGGATGGCATTGGTCTGGCGCGTATGGAATTCATTATCAATGAGTACATCAAGGTGCATCCGATGGCGCTCGTGCACCCGGAAAAGGTGGATGAAGCAACACGTGAAAAGATCGCTGCCCTGAGTGTTGCTTACAGTGATCCTGCGGATTTTTTCGTCAAGACCTTGGCCGAAGGCGTCGCCACTATAGCCGCGGCGGTGTATCCAAAACCCTGCGTAGTGCGCATGAGCGACTTCAAAAGCAATGAATACGCGACCCTGCTGGGCGGAAAGTATTTCGAGCCGGAAGAAGACAACCCGATGATCGGTTTTCGTGGCGCGTCCCGTTATACCCATAGTGCCTATGCCGAAGGTTTTGCGCTGGAATGCGCGGCAATGAAGCGGGTTCGCGACGAGATTGGCCTGACTAACGTCAAATTGATGATTCCTTTTTGCCGCAGAGTGGAGGAGGGCGAAAAGGTGTTGGCAGCGATGGCCAGCCATGGCCTCAAGCGCGGAGAAAACGGACTGGAGGTCTACGTCATGTGCGAGATCCCCAACAACGTCATCCTGATTGACGCCTTCGCCAAACTGTTCGACGGATTCTCCATCGGCTCCAATGACCTGACCCAGTTGACGCTCGGCGTGGATCGCGATTCGGAAATCGTCGCCTTCGATTTCGATGAACGCGATCCGGGTGTGAAACAGATGATTCGCCTGGCGGTGGAGGGAGCAAAACGTAACGGCCGCCACTCCGGTATTTGCGGACAGGCGCCGTCTGACTATCCGGAGATGGCTGAGTTTCTGGTGGAAATCGGCATTGACTCGATAAGCCTCAATCCGGATGCGGTGCTAGCCACGACTCGGCATGTTCTGGCGGTGGAAAAGCGCCTGTCACTCAATCGCAAACCGTAAAACCGTTGCCTCATGGCTCGCATGATCAAGATCCGCAAAACTGCCGATTACAACGAGGTGTCGACGTGTATGCCTTCTTGCCACGTGAGTTGCCGGAGCAACTCTCCCCACTGACCGAGCTCGCACTTAACCTGCGCTGGACCTGGAACCATGCACTTGACGACCTGTGGAAGTCGATTGACCCAGAACTTTGGGAGCGTACCCATAATCCGTGGATGATTCTGCAGAATGCTTCGCAGCAGCGTCTTGACGAACTCTGCCGAGATGCCCATTTCTCGCAGAAACTGGCGCACGCCATCGCAGAGCATCGGCGTTATCTCGACGACTCAGGCTGGTATGCACAGCGGCAAGCGGCAAGCGATTCGGCGCGGATCGCTTATTTCAGCATGGAATATGGTCTGAGTGAGGCCTTTCCGCTCTACGCCGGCGGACTCGGTGTGCTTGCAGGAGATTACCTCAAGACGGCGAGCGACATGGGCGTTCCGATACTTGGGGTGGGTTTGCTCTATCAGGAAGGCTATTTTCGGCAATACATCGACGCGCAAGGCAGGCAGCATGAGGCCTATCCTTACAACGACGCCACCAGCCTGCCGATTCAGCCAACTATCGGGAATGAAGGCGCATGGCTGAAAATCGTGCTGCAACTTCCCGGTCGCACTTTGTATGTGCGTATATGGCAGGCCATTGTCGGACGTACGCGCCTGTATCTGCTGGACAGTAACGATCTGCGCAATGGTGCCGCCGATCGCGGTATCACCTCAAAGTTGTACGGCGGCGGCTCGGAAATGCGTTTGCTCCAGGAAGTGGTGCTCGGCATCGGTGGCTGGGCGGTACTGGACGCACTGGGTATCGACGTTGACGTGTGCCACCTTAACGAAGGTCATGCCGCGCTGCTTGTGCTGGAACGTGCCCGTCGTTTTATGCACAAGACGGGAACATCGTTCTGGGAGGCATGGTGGGCAACGCGTGCAGGTAATGTATTCACAACGCATACGCCAGTGGCTGCGGGTTTCGACTCATTTCCGCCCGCACTTGTTTACAAGTATGCGCGTGAGTATCTCGAGGACTGTCGCATTTCATTGCGCGAGCTTCTGGCGTTGGGCCGGCGTGATCCGGCGGACGACGATGAGCCGTTCAACATGGCTTTCCTGGCATTGCGTGGGTGCGCTCAGTGCAATGCAGTGAGTCGTTTGCATGGTGAGGTCAGCCGTCGATTGTTCAGTGATCTTTATCCACGCTGGCCGCTTCATGAGATACCTGTAGGGCATATTACCAACGGCGTCCATGTGCCATCCTGGGATTCAGTGTGGTCCGATCACCTGTGGACTAGCACCTGTGGCAAGGAGCGTTGGCTCGGCACGGTGGAGTCTCTCTCCGGGACGGTCTCCAACAGTGATGATATGGCCTTGTGGACGATGGCCGCCGAGCAACGCCGCGATCTGGTGCATTACACGCGTAACCGTTTGGCATGGCATCTTGGACAGCGTGGCGAGTCACCGCAGCAGGTCGAAGACGCCGCGCAGGTGCTCGATCCCAATTGCCTTACGCTCGGCTTCGCGCGGCGATTCACCGACTATAAGCGACCGAATCTGTTGCTACATGACCCGGAGCGCCTGAGTTGCCTGCTAACCGATGAGCATCGACCGGTCCAGTTGATCATCGCCGGCAAAGCCCATCCCGGTGACGAGCTGGGCAAGCAACTGATCCAGGCATGGATGGAGTTTGTTCATCGTCCGAATCTGCGAAGGCATGTCGTGTTCCTGGAGGATTACGACATTGAACTGGCCCAGCATTTGGTGCAAGGCGTCGATGTCTGGATCAATACACCGCGACGACCATGGGAAGCCTGCGGCACCAGTGGTATGAAGGTTCTGGTCAATGGCGGACTGAACCTGTCCCAACTGGACGGCTGGTGGGCGGAGGCGTACCAGCCCACCTGCGGTTGGGCGATAGGCGATGATGCCCCAAGCGACGATGTAGCCGACGCCGAGTGCTTGTACCGCCTGCTCGAAGAAGAAGTAGTACCCAGCTTTTACACGCGCGACACGCAGGGAATTCCACGAGGATGGGTGCAGCGTATGCGCGCCAGCATGTCGCAATTGGGGCCGCAATTCAGCAGCAATCGTATGCTGCTCCAATACCTGGATGGTTGTTACCAGCCGGCAATCCAGGCTTTCCGATGCCGTAGCAAGGATAAGGCCGGGCTCGCACGTGCGCTTCATGCCTGGCAGAAGGCGGTTGCCTCGGGATGGGACAAAATACATTTCGGCACGGTCGATGCGAAACACGACGGCGAGCGGCTGTACATCAGCGTGCCGGTCTATCTGGGGGAGATCGCCCCGGAGTGGGTAAGGGTCGAACTCTATGCCGCCTTGTGCGATGAACACCCGGCAGAATGCCTGCCGATGAACGCCGTCGGGCCCATTTTCGGCGCCATCCAGGGCTATATCTTTTCCATCTCGGTCGCTGCTACGCGGCCCGTGGATTGCTACACCCCACGGGTGCGCGCCTGGCACTCAGAAGCCTTTCTGCCGGCGGAAAATGCTCTTATTGCGTGGCAACGATGACGCCGACCCGCACTCCTAGACACCCTCTGGAAGTTTCGATTGCATCATTTCTCTTCTATCCAGTTTGCGTCCGTCCACGACGAAGGAACCATCACCCACCGAATGAAGGGTTCGTGTCTCTTTGCGTGAGTCGTCGAGGTAGGCGGCGAGGCCTTCGAGGATAACGATATTGTGTTTCTCGATGATATCGACAACCTTGCATTCGATATTGGCCAGGCATTCCTTAATCAAGGGTGCCCTGACATGTTTGCCTTTCACGGGCGTGAATCCGAATGTTGCGAACTTGTCAGTGTCGGCACCGGAACAGGTTCCCACGGCGATAACGCGATCCAGCAGATCGACGGTCGGGATTGAAATGACACACGCCTTGGTGTTCAGAAGCGCAGCGTATGAATAGTTCCAAGGGCCGGTGGTCATGGCGAAAATCGGTGTGAAACCCATCACCATGGTCCAGGAGATGGTCATGATGTTGTTCTTCTGGCCATCATTTGTGGTGACGAAGACAACCGGGCCAGGTTCCATCAGTGTGAATGCTTTGTTGATGTTCATCTTTTTCAACGGCCGGCACTCCCCATTGTCTTTGATCGGCGCTTCATCTGCTCAGACGGAACCCAATGCGCCATTTTCGGCCAGCAAGCTGGCTATCAGGGCGCTGGTGTCGAGTACGTGCAAGCGCTGCGTCACGCACTCGGGGGGCAAGCGAAAAGGAGGTACGGAGTCAGAGATCGCAACGTGCTCGAATAGCGGCGGCTCGAACAGGTTGCTGCCCGCAGTGAACAAGCCATGGGTCGCCGCTGCGAACAGCCGGGTGGCTCCCGCCTTTTGACAGGCAAGGCCGGCATGCCTCAGCGTTTCGCCGGTACTGATCAGGTCGTCGAAAACAATGGCGGCCTTACCCGAGACTTCGCCAACCAGGAGAGTGCCTGTCAGAGTCGTGTGAGCACGGTGCTTTTCCATCAGCGCACTGCCCACTGAACGTCCCAGTTGTCGTTCGAGGGCCTGACGAAATTGCTCGGCGCGCTTGGCACCACCGGAATCCGGAGACACCGCCACCACCTCGGCGTCGCCGACGAACCTGGCGAAATGCTCGGCGAATAATTCTGTGCACTGCACGTTCCACGCAGGAATGCGAAAGGCATTGTCGAACGCCGCCGGATTATGCACTTCCAGGGCAACCAGGCGATCCACGTGGCAGGCTTCAATCATGGTCGCCAGGTAGCGAGTGATCGTCGGGTCTTGAGGCTGGCTGCGGCGATCTTTGCGTCCGTAGCAGAGGTAGGGCGTTACCGCCTGCACATGGCGAGCGCCGGCATCCTTGAGGGCTGCGCAAAAGAACAACAGGCGACACAACTTATCGTTAGCGCTCTGTCGATCATCTCCATACAACGAATGGAACACCACTACCTCGCGACCGTTAACCGGCTCCAGCGGTCGGCATTTATGTTCGCCATCTTCATAATTGCGCTCTTCATGAAGGGCCAGTTGGCAGCCAAGCCGCTGCGCGACGAAGGCTGCATAGTGCTCACTGCCTTGCAGGGCAAAAAGAAGCGGGCGATCTGAGAGCATGCATCGGCTCCTTTGAGGCTTATCGAACAGGCCTCAACTGGATGGCTAACGTGGACATCAAGTACCTGGCAATCCTTGTGCCTTCATCGGGCAGCACCATGACGTAACACCTCAATGCAGAACTCCATTTCGTAGGGCGGAACGTTGCATTCGACGATGTCATGGGCGGCAACTTGCAGGTGCACGCCGATAATGTCGGCATGGATCGGCTGCTGGCAGACATGCCGGTCAACCAGTACCGCAGTGTAGACCCGACGAGCGCCCAGTTGCGCCAGATAGGCACACGTGCGCAGGAGTGAATGGCCCTCAAACAGCACATCATCGACAACGAGCAGGGTGGTGTTGGCAAGGTCCAGTTCACCCAGAAGTGGGTTCTCGGTCAATTCCGTGTGTGCATGCAGCACCTTGAGGTCATCGGCATAACGCTTGACCTTCAGGGGGTAAAGCGGCAGCTCTGGCTGGCCGGTCTGACGTGAAAGATGCTGCTGTAAACGCCGTGCCAGCGGCTCGCCACGGCGCTGGATGCCAATCAGTGCCGCTTGAACGGGCGGTAACAATATCGACGCTTGGCGCGCCATGCCCTGCAGTACACCATCGAGTTCATCGCTGTCGTACAAGCGCAACCGCTGACTCGCCAGTAGGGTCGACATAGCCGTCTCCAGTCGAAAACCGATGGACAGCAAAAAATGCTGTCCCATAGCCAACCTAATCCCGCCCGGTTCGGCCCTATTGATATTGATCAAGTCGGGTGAAATGAAATCCCATTCCATGAGCGTTCGTCCGGTGATCGATCTTGCGCAGGGACTTGATATAAATCAACGCCAGGGCGACATCAACGGAGGACTCTGAATCAAACGCTGGTGCTTGATCCGGCGCGTCGAGTCCCACCTGTCTGGAGTCAGATCATGAGCCAATATCAACGCTTGTTACTCATCGTCAACCCGGTCCTGCGCCATTCCCCTGCGATAAACCATGCGGCCGCCCTCGCCAAGGCCAGCGGCGCGAGCTTGCATATCGCTGCGTTTGTAATGCCCTTGGAGATTCTGTCTCTGCTTGAAGAAGGCGTGCAGGAAAAGGCTCGGGAGAGCTATCTTCAGGACCATCGCGACTGGTTGACGAACCAGGCCACCAAACTCCGCGCGCTCGGGCTCGAAATAACGACGGAGGTGACGTGGGCCGATGACTTGGAACAAGACATTCTTGATCACGTCACGGAAATGCAGCCCGACCTGCTGATCAAGGAAGTGCAGCACGAATCAGCGCTCAAACGCGCGTTCTTCACCCCGCTGGACTGGCATTTGTTGCGCGACAGCCCGATACCGGTCTATCTGGTGGGCGGCAGTGGCCATGCCTTGCCGCGCAAGGTCGTGGCGGCGGTTGACGCTTCAGATGCCGAGTCTCGAAACACCGAGCTGAACGAGCGGATCATTCAGCAAGCCACCAACCTTGCGTTGCAGTGCGATGCCGAGTTGCACCTGCTGTATGCCTGTGATCTTTCGGGGATCTATCTGTCGGACATGGGAGGGCTGGCGCTTCCAGACATCACCAAAGAGTTGCGCACAACCGAGGAACAATCGTTCATCAAATTGGCCAATCGGTACGGCGTACCCTCTGATCGCCGGCATTTTATTCTCGGTCACCCGGTCTCGGCGCTGAGCGATTTTGCCAGCGAGCAGCAGGTGGATGTGATCGTGATGGGCAGAGTCCAGTACCACGGCCTGGAGAAGCTGCTGGGCAGCACTACCGAACATATTCTGTACCAGGTGCCCTGCAGCGTTCTGGCGGTCTAGATCGGGCAAGGCCAGTTGTAACGAAACGACAGGCGTCATCGCCTGAGGAGGTTTTTCATGAGTCAAAGCCCCTCATTGCAAACCACGTTGAAGGACCGGG
This sequence comes from Pseudomonas sp. NFX71, assembly GCF_048079215.1. Taxonomy (NCBI): domain Bacteria; kingdom Pseudomonadati; phylum Pseudomonadota; class Gammaproteobacteria; order Pseudomonadales; family Pseudomonadaceae; genus Pseudomonas; species Pseudomonas sp. NFX71. The sequence continues at coordinate 5,020,328 of NZ_CP182230.1, forward strand.
TAGAAGCCGGCCAGCGTCTGGTGGAACCGTTGCTCAAATATGCACATCGACCCGATGTCATCATCCTCGCCTTGCCCCGTGGCGGCGTTCCCGTCGCTTATGAAGTGGCCAAGGCCCTGGACGTGCGCCTGGACCTGATGCTGGTCCGCAAGCTGGGCGTTCCATCCCACCCGGAGTTCGCCATGGGCGCCATTGCCAGTGGCGGTATCCAAATCATCAATAACGACGCATTGCAGGCAAACCCGATTACTCCGGCCGCGTTCGATGCCGTGCTCGCGCGCGAAACACAGGAACTGTTGCGTCGTGAGCAGGTGTACCGCGGAACCCGCCCACCCGTGCGATTGAAGGATCAGGTGGTGATCCTGATCGACGACGGCCTGGCAACCGGGGCCTCGATGATGGCGGCAATCCACGCGGCGCGAAAGCAAGCACCGGCTCGCATCGTCGTCGCCGTGCCGGTGGCGCCGCTGGAAACCGTGGAGGCGCTGCGCAGTGAAGTCAATGAAGTCATCTGCCCACTCATTCCTGAATGGATGATGTCGATCGGATATTGGTACCTGAGCTTCCCCCAGACTTCAGACGAAGAGGTTATTGATTTGTTGACGCGGTCCTGGCGGCGGGAGTCTGCTGCCAGTGCCTCGGCTCAGGAGAGCGTCGATGATTGAGGTGCACTATCGGCAGCTGGACCTGAAGGACGTTGAGTTATCAGCCGATTTGCGCCTGCCGGTCAACGCCAGCGCGTTGGTGGTCTTCGTCCATGGCAGCGGCAGCGGTCGTACAAGTCCGCGTAATCAATATGTTGCAGAGTCGCTGGCCAGACGGGGGCTGGCGTCGCTGCTGTTCGACCTGCTCACGGAGCCGGAGCAACGCCTGGACAACCTCACCGGTGAACTTCGTTTCGATATCGCCTTGCTTGCCAGGCGGCTGGTGGAGGTCATCGACTGGGTCAGTCGGGACGCGGAATTGCACGCGCTACGAATCGGTCTGTTTGGCGCGAGCACCGGTGCTGCGGCGGCGTTGTTGGCCGCGGCCTTGCGGCCGGAGGTGGTGCATGCGGTGGTCAGCCGGGGCGGGCGCACCGACCTGGCGGGTGCGGCATTGACCCAGGTGAGGGCACCCACTTTGCAGATCGTTGGCGCCCGGGACCCGATGGTGCTTGAGCTGAATGAGCAAAGCAGTCGTGCCTTGCGGTGTGAACAACAGCTGGAAATCGTGGCGGGCGCTACCCATCTTTTCGAGGAGCCCGGGGCCCTTGAGGACGTCGCCAGACTTGCTGGCGACTGGTTCGAGCACCATCTGCACGGCCCCGACTGACAACTCTGGATCGGTGTCACACGCCAAACGGATAGGTTTCATCTTCCGGTTCGAGTTCCTGGCTTTTTGGCAGTGCCAGTGCTGTCACGGGTTGGGTCTGTTCAATCCAGATCATGGCGTCGAACTGTTCGGCCAACATCGCTTCGAAGTAATGACTGCCACGCTCGGTTTCGGGGCGGTAAATCACCCCGATGGCCCGTTCCAGCAACGGTTTGGACAACACCCGGCGCAGCTCTTTGCGCGTTGGGTCTCGCCAGTCGGTCAATGACGCCGGCACACCCGCCTTGAGGAACTGATGCTCCCAACTGTCCGGGCGAGAGGGCAGGACGTCCTTGATGAGCATGTCGCCGTCCCAGTCATCGGCCGCGGTCACCTTGCCACGGTCGGTGCTCATACCGATCAGCACGGCATCGCGCCCATAGGCACTGCGGCACAGCTGACCGATGTTGAACTGACCCTTCCAGCCCATCTCCGTCGCGGCCGCGTTGCCGATATGAGAATTGTGCGCCCAGACCACGGCTTTGGCTTGCGGGCCCCGGTGCTCAAGCAGTGCACGAAGTGTGTCGAACATGTGCCGGTCACGCAGGTTCCACGAGGCGGTCGACCCTCGATAAATCGCACGGTAATACTGTTCCGCTGCCTGCACCACCCGAGCGTTCTGCGCCGCATTGAAGAACGCCTCGTCGTTCTGGATGAGCCCGGCCAGTTGTTCGGCCAGCATGGCATTGAGCTGGTCGACCACCGGCTGCTCACAGGGCATCAAGCCGCCACGTTCGACGAAGTGGCCATACAACGCGGGATCATCCTGCCATGGGGTCAGACAGCCATAGCGCCGCCGGGCTTCGTGGGCCAGCTTTGGGTCGACCCGGTCCAGATAACTCAGCACTTCATGAATGGAGTTGCGCAGGCTGTAAACGTCCAGCCCGCGGAACTCGACACGATGTTCAGAGGCGAGGGTGTGGTTGTATTGATGCAGCCAGTGGGCGAATGCTCTCACGTCGGTGTTGCGCCACATCCAGGTCGGGAATCGGCTGAAGATGTGACGTTTCCACGCCGAGGGCGCCAATCCCCGGACATACTGGTCGACATGACCCGCGTCCGGCCAGTCCGCTTCAACGGCCACGATGTTGAACCCATGCTGCTCAATCAGCCTTTGGGTGATCGCTGCCCGGGTTCGATAAAAATCGCTGGTGCCATGACTGGCTTCGCCGATCATCACCACCCGCGCATCCGCATAGCGATCGAACATTTCACCAAAGGCGGAGGAATCCAGTGCCGGCAGAGGCTCGGCGTATTGGCGCAGAAGAGGTGCGATGGCGGCCTGGTCAATGCGCCGAGGTGAGCCATACAGGTTATCCAGCATGTCTTGGGAGGGTGTGTTCATGACTGTCGTCCCCGCTAAGGTGGGTTACTGCCAGCGGTATTGCGCTTGCGCTCAACCGCCCGAAATCAGTCCGCAGGTCCTCGACACATTGTGTTTAAACGCAAGCTTTTGTGTCGCTTCATCACCTGTTTGATTATTCCTACACCTTGATCCAGATGAACAATTGAGTTTCGTCAATAAAGGGTGCAAAGCCTTGAGAGAAGCTGTCTGCATCAAGTATTCGTTGGCTGCCGACTATGATCTGACGCGATGGGCGTTATTCCGAAAGCAGGAATGGAAGGCTCATTTCCCTCTGACCTTGTAAATGGTCGGCGTCTGGCTAGGCTCCAGCCTAGGGCTGTCATCAGGAGAGGGAATTGAACGGTAGGTGAAGGATGGTATTCATCCGCTAAAAGCAGGGGCGTAGATCATGGAAGCATTGGGTACGAAGAGTATTTTCAACCGCTCACGTCTGACGCTTGCCCTCTGCGTAGGTGCGCTCATGGGCTGCACCAGCACGAGTGAAGAGACATCGCAAACCACGTCGGCCATGTCCGGTATCGCCATGGCGGACCAGGTTTGCGCCCAATGCCATGGACTGACGGGAGAGTCCTTCTCGCCAACATTCCCCAAGTTGGCCGGGCAGCAAAAAGAGTACCTGAAGTTGCAGCTGGCTGACTTCAAGGACCATGCACGCAGTGATAAAACCGGGACTCAGTACATGTGGGGATTTAACCATCTGACGCAGACCCAGATAGCCGAACTGGCCGACTATTTTTCGAGTCAGAGCCCCATGAAGGCGGATGCAGACACGCCCGATGCCCGCGGTGAATTGATCTTTCGCCAGGGCTTGCCTGAGGCGGGCGTCGCGCAGTGCAGTTCGTGCCACGGTGCCGGCGGTCAGGGAGGTGGCCAGATTCCCCGCGTGGCGGGTCAACATGCCGCTTATGTGAGTCGCCAGATCAAGGTGCTTCAACAGACCGAACTGCGGCCCCGGGACGCCCTGATGAAGAAAAATCACTCACTGTCTGAGGCGGATGCCGAATCTGTCGCCCATTACATGGCAACGCTGGGGGCAAAAAAATAATGGCTTTTCGCTGACAGCGCTCAAGTCGTTTTACAGGTACAGGCAGTGAATTACTTGGCGGGTATCGAAGGGATCGTCGCGCGTTTCGAAGCCAAGGGATCTGGCCAGGTCGCGCATCGGCGCATTGCTGGAGGCGTCGACCGCATATATCTGGTGAAAACCGTTCTTGCGCGCGGCCGTGATCAAATGTTCCATCAGTAACGTGCCCAGCCCCAGATGCTTCCATTGATCGGCAACTGTCACCATACACTCACACTTATATTCGCCCGTGGTGGCATAACGGCTGACGCCGATCTCGATCAATCGGCCATTTTCGTGGACCAGCGCGATGTATGCCAGGCACTGCTTGTTACCGGGTTCGTTGACCTGCGCGAGAAAGCGCATGTGCCGGGACTCAGGGCATAGGTGTTTGATGAAGCTGTACTCACGCTCGCGGTCTTTTTCCGTCAGTTGCCGGATCAACACGTGACGACCATCCTTGAGCGCTTCGATCCAGTATTTTCCGGTGACTTTGGCATAGGCTTCGGAAGATCGATCATTATGGTCTTTGACAGTGAGCATGATGCGATCCCTCCCGCCGTCTTCAAAGGTCGGCGCGCAGTGACAAACCACGCGATTCACTTCTTTCTACACCGCTGGCTGCGCCTGAATATGATCTGGATCAGACTCTTATGACAGTGCGCTCAATTGCCTGGATTTGATGTAAATCAAACAGGCAGAGGGCGCAACGAGCGCAGTCTCTGAACATGGCCACGCAATGGGCCGGTGTATAGACGAGGTGTGTCATGGCCCACTATCAACGATTGCTGCTGATCGCCAACCCGAACCTGAAAGAGGCCCCAGCCTTGCTGCGTGCCATCGCCCTGGTCAGGGCCAGTGGAGCCAGGCTGGATGTGCGAGCCTTTATCGAGCCGGCGCCCATGGAGCATCCGTGGGAAGAGAACAGAGACGAGGAGGGTGATCAGCGATATCAGCGTCATTATCTCCACTGGAAGGACCAAACACTTCAGCGCCTCAATGCCCAGGGATTGGAGGTGAACGTGCAAGTTGTCTTCACCTGCGATCCACTGCTCGACATCTTGAAATGTGTCGAGGCGCTCAAGCCCGACCTGGTCATCAAGGATGTCACACTGGACCCGGTACTTGGACGGGCGTTCGTCACACCTCTGGATTACCATTTGCTGCGCGGATGTCCCGTTGCGTTACACCTGGTCAACCAGGTCCGTCATGAGTTGCCTCGTCGGATCGTCGCCGCTGTGGACCCGTTCGATACGGTCACACAAATCCATGATGTGAACGATGCCATTATTCAGGCGGCTCATACGCTGGCCGCGCAATGCCATGCATCGCTGCACCTGCTTTACGCCTATGACTTATCGCCTGCATTCAATGGCGATACGCCGCTGATCAGCGGCTGTTGGAACATGGCCTTCATGGATGAGTTGCGAGAGTCCCTTCATCAGGCGTTCAACACCCTGGCTGAGCGCTATGGAATTGCTCCAGAACACCGGCATTTTTTCATGGGGCTGCCGACGCCGGTGATCAGTGCATTTGTCGATGAATACCAGGCAGACGTCGTGGTGATGGGCACCGTGCATCGTGTGGGCACTCATCGATTCATCGGCAGCACTATGGAGCGCGCGCTGTATTCGTTGCAGGGCAGCATTCTGGCGGTCAGACAATCAGACTCGTACGTCGAAGAGAACAAGTGATCGCGGCGTTGACCCGCGCCTTGCTTCAGCCTTTTTAAATGAACAAAAAAACCCCCGCCGGTTTCCCGGCAGGGGCTGGGCAGCCTGGGATTCACTCGCCTTTGATTGGCACGACTTTATCCGCTTTCATGGCTTCGGGCTTTTTCGGCAGCGAGATGCTCAGCACGCCTTTGCTGAAACTCGCGTCGATCTTCTCGGCATCGACACCTTTGGGCAAGTTGAACACCCGCTCGAAGGAGCCATAGTGACGCTCGCTGAGGTGATAGCCCTTCCTTTTTTCTTCCTTGTCCTCTTTCTTTTCGCCTTTGATGATCAGGCTGCCGTTGGACAGTTTGATCTCAATGTTTTTCTGATCCATACCGGGAAGCTCAGCTGTGATTTCGTAGCTTTTGTCTTTCTCGGAGATGTCCACGGCAGGCAGACCGTGACCGATCAGTTCGCGCCGCCAGAGCGGCTCGACATCGAACAACCCGCGACCGAATGGCGACAGCCCCGAGCCGCGATTGAAGTCTTCGAACAGGTGATCAACCTGCTGCCGGAGCTTTTCCAGAGGGCGCCAGAGGTCTGTTGTCACGGGATGCTGACTGGCTTTGTCGTCGCTATGAACCGGCACTTTTTTTTCACTGTTGCTCATTTTGAATTTCTCCTCTTGGGTAATAGAGGTGGATCGCAAACCGTTTGGCGGTCCACCACGACAGAACAAACATGCAACACCGGGCCCTACAAGGTCAGTGTCCCGGACCACAGCATCCAGCCGGCAAAGGCTGCAGCCGTCCAGATAATGATTAACAGCCCCGTCTCGGGACCGCTGAGCGGTTGTCCCTGGCGAGCCTTCATGGTGGCCAGGTAAATCAACGAACCGGGGGCGTAGAGCAAAGCGCTGAGCAACATGTATTTAGGCCCGGCGGCATACAGCAGCCACACGCAATACAGCGTCGCGACCAAGGCAATGGCCATGTCGCGCAGTTGCTGGCCTCGGTGACCGGCGTAGGTCTCGCCCTGCCAGGTCAGTTTCAGCGCGTACAGACCGCTGAACAGGTACGGCAGCAGAATCATCGAGGTGGCCAGGGAAATCAGCGCGAGGTAACTGGCGCTCGAGTACAGCGTCAGCAACAGGAACAGTTGAATGCAGCCGTTGGTGATCCACAGCGCATTGGCTGGCACACCCTGGGTGTTTTCCACGGCGAGTGGCCCCGGCATGACCTTTTCCTTGGCCGGTGTGAACACCGATTCCGCTGCCAGCAATGTCCAGGCGAGCAGGGCGCCACCCACCGAAATAATCAAGCCGATGCTGATCAGCACCGCGCCCCACGGTCCGGCGACCGCCTGAAGCACGCCCGCCATCGAAGGGTTTTTCAAGGCGGCCAGTTCCGGTTGTTTGAGAATGCCCAGCGACAGCAGCGACACCGCAATCAGCAGCAACAGGGTGATGACAAAACCGATGACCGTGGCGCGACCGACATTGGCCCGTTCTGCCGCACGGGCGGAGAACACGTTGGCGCCTTCGATCCCGATGAACACCCAGACGGTCACCAGCATGGTGCTTTTGACTTGATCGAGGGTGCTGCCCAGTGCGGGCGAGCCCCAGAAATCGACGTTGAAGGTTTCACGCTGGAAAGCGGCGATCACCAGGCCGATAAACAGCAGCAACGGAACGATCTTGGCTACCGTGGTCAACGCGTTGGCCCGGGCCGCGGTGCGCATCCCTCTGAGGATCATCCAGTGCAACGACCACAGCACCACGGACGCGCCGGCAATCGCCGCTTTGTTGTTGCCTTCACCGAACAGCGGGAAGAAGTAACTCAGCGCCGCGAACAAAATCACCAGGTAGCTGACGTTGCCGATCCAGGCGCTGATCCAGTAGCCCCAGGCGGAGTTGAAGCCGAGGAACTCGCCGCCTAAAGCGCGGGCGTAGGCGAATACACCGTTGTCCAGGGCAGGTTGGCGGTTGGACAGGGTTTGGTAGACCAAAGCGAGCGACAGCATGCCGACGCCCGTGATCAGCCAGCCAATCAGGATCGCCCCGGCCCCCGCACTGGCCGCCATGTTCTGGGGCAGGCTGAAAATGCCGCTGCCAATCATCGAACCGACCACCAGGGCAATCAGCAGGCTCAAAGACAGGCGCTTGGGTTCCACCTTTCGCAAACTGCCTGCAAGGGGTTGTGTGGCAGTCGGCGGAATGACCGGTTGGGTGCCTTGCAGATGCGTAGCCATGGGAGCCTCCACGAAACGAAAGTTTCTGCACACATCGAATGCGATGGTGCGAATGCTGACTCTAATTTCTACGTGTCCGTCCAAGGCGTGTTTGATTTAGATCAGTAAGAAGGCATACGCCTGGTTTGTGCGGGCACAACCAGCACTTAGGGTGTGTCCGCCGCCGAAATTCAGGCGCCCCGGGGACACGAAAGACATTCGCGTCCTAAGCTCTACCTCGATGACAGATATTTTTACAGCGAGGCCTGCAAATCGCTTTCGAGGAGCTCACTTCGATGCTCAGTAAGTGGCTGGACCCCGTTCTGTTGCTGCTCACCGCACTGACGCTGCTGGCCGGCGGCATTGCGTATGTTGCGCAAGAACCTGATTGGGCATCGAGGTGCTGGGCCGCAGGAAGCCTGGTGATGGCTGCGGTACTGCTCGTTGAAATCGCCCGGCGCCTGGCCCGGCGCGAGGCCGGTGTCGACCTGATCGCACTGCTGTCGATCACTGCCGCCCTGGTCTTTGAGCAGACACTGGTGGCGGCGGTGATTGCCTTGATGCTGGCGACCGGACGGACCCTGGAGTTTTTCACCAGGCAACGCGCTGACCGTGAGCTGCGTGCGCTCATCGACCGGGCGCCACGCTTTGCCTGGCTGCAGGAGGAGGGCGGCTTGCGTGAGGTCCCCGTTGAGCAGGTCCAGCCGCATCAAACATTGCTGGTGCGGCTGGGGGAGGTGATACCGGTCGACGGTCGGCTGCTAAGTCCTGCGGCGATTCTGGACGAATCGGCGCTCAGTGGTGAGTCGCTGCCCGTCACCCGTCGAGAAGGTGAGCAACTGCCCAGCGGCGTTTCCAACGTCGGTGCGCCCATCCTGCTGATCGCCACCCGAACAGCCGCACAGAGTACCTACGCCGGCATCGTGCGGCTGGCCGAGGAGGCACGTCGTTCGCGCGCACCTTTCGTGCGACTGGCCGACCGCTATGCCTTGTTCTTCATCCCGCTGACATTGCTGATTGCCGGATTGGCCTGGCAATTGAGCGGCGATCCTTTGCGAGCGTTGGCGGTTCTGGTGGTGGCCACGCCTTGCCCTTTGATTCTGGCGGTGCCGATTGCCTTCATGTCAGGTATTTCGAGGGCGGCGCGGCGCGGGATCCTGATCAAGGACGGCGCGACCCTGGAAGCGCTGGCCGGGGTCAAGCAGGTGTTTCTCGACAAGACCGGCACGCTGACCAGCGGCCATGCCCGCCTGCAGTCGATAGAGGTCAACGGGTTGGGCGATCCGCAACGCCTGCTCGGCCTGGCCGCTTCGCTGGCGCAAGCCTCGACGCATCCTGTTTGCCAGGCAATTGTTGAAGCGGCGCATCAGCGTCAATTGTCGCTCAGTGTCCCGCAGGCGGTAGAAGAAAGCCCAGGCTCCGGGCTTTGTGGGCGCGTCGATGGCGTGCAGGTGCGTTTCGGCACGTTGCCTTTTGCTCACAAAGACGCCGCTGCAACCGACTGGGTCGCCGCGATGCTGCGCCACATGGATTACCTGGCATGCAGCGGAAGCTTCATCGACGTGGACGGGGAACTCGCGGGCCTGCTGGTTTTCTCGGACAAGGTTCGGCGCGAAACGCCGCAGACGCTGCGTCGACTGCGCAATAGAGGCATCGAAAAGATCGTCATGCTCACCGGGGATCGCCTGGAAACTGCGGAGATGATTGCGCTGTCTGCCGGGATTGACGAGTTACGTGCCGGGTTGACCCCTGAGGAAAAAGTGCGAGCTGTACAGCAAGGTTGCCTGCACACCAGCACACTGATGGTCGGCGATGGCATCAACGATGCTCCCGCGCTGGCGGCGGCCAACGTCGGCGTGGCCATGGGGGCGGGCGGTGCCACGGCTTCTGCGCAAGCCGCTGGCGTTGTGCTGTTGGTGGATCGCCTGGATCGCTTGGTCGAGGCGTTGGACATTGCCCGACGAACCCGCTACATCGCACGCCAAGGCGTGCTGGTCGGCATGGGGATGTCATTGCTGGCCATGGCAGCGGCAGCCCTCGGCTATCTGCCGCCGCTGATTGGCGCCGTGGTGCAGGAGGGCATTGACGTGGTGATCATCATTAACGCCTTGCGGGCATTGGGGCCGTCGTGGGAGCTGAGGAAACGAAAGCTTGCCGCAGAGCATATCGATCGCCTGCAAGATGAACACCAGCAACTCGCCGCCGTACTGAGCGATCTGCACCAACTGGCCAATGACTTTGCCCAGCGCCCACTTGCGCAAGCACAGACCGACCTGATGCAACTGGTCGACAAGTTGCAAACATCACTGGCGGAGCATGAACGCGAAGATGAAAACACACTGTACCCGCTGTTGACGCGAAGCATGCCGGGCGAGGATCCGATGTCGGCGATGAGCCACGCACACCGGGAGATTTTTCGCCTTATCCACTTACTGGCGCGCATGAGCAGCGACTTCAGTTCCGCCCCCGCAACGGCATCAGCTGATGAGATTCAGCATCAGCTGATTCGCCTGGATACCCTCGTGCGACTGCACTTTGATCAGGAGGAGGAACTGTTTCGTTATCTGGACTGGCGCTAGACAGGCGAGTCAGGCACAAAACACCCGACTCGTCCCCTGACGTTTCGAACGTCCAGATCGGGTTTATTCCTCAATCAATTCCTGTGGCGAAACCACCCAGACGCTACACGGCATCTTGTACAGCAGATGTTCCACTGTACTGCCGACCAACCTGTCCATGACACGACGCCCGGCCCGGCCCATGACAATCATGTCGATGTCATAAGCGGTTGCGTAGCTGCCAAGCACCTTGGCCGGGTTGCCCATGATCATGTGCTGGCGCTCCGGCGGGATGCCGTTGCGCTCCGACAGTTCGCGGAAGGCATCAGCCTGTGCATCGAACAGGGTTTTGGCTTTGCTGGAAGAGAAAAACGTCGAGCCATCGCGGAAACCGAATTCATCCGCACTGATGGATGAAAGATCATGGGCATAGATGACGTCGAGTTCTGCATGACAGGTGCTCGCCAGTTTTGCGGCATCTTGCAGAATCCTGTCATTGAAACCCTCGTACTGCCCATCGCGATGGAAAGGGTCGACGGCTGCGACGATCTTGCGCGGCAAGGCGTGGCGCATATTGCTGACAAAATGCAAAGGCACCGGGCATTCGCGCAGCAGATGAATATCCAGCGGAGTAAACATCAGGCGTGACAGGAGCGATTCGTGTTCCAGCCCCTTGATCAGCGCCGCCATGGGCTGTTCTTTGAGATGGATGAGGATTTCCTGCAAGGGTCTTTCCACCCAGACCACTTCAGTGGTGACGTGTACGCCGATTTTGCGCAACGGACGAGCCTGGTCTTCCAGCCATTGGCGATGGCGTTCAACGTAGCCCAGTCGCATCTGTTCCAGCGCTTGTTCATTGACCATTCCGGCGGTCGCCAGCCCTTCGAGATAGTCGAACGCCACGATGTGCAATGACGCGTCCGACGCTTTGGCCAGCGCGGCGGCCCGGTCGAAAGCGGGGCTGTTTTCCATCAAGGGCGAGGCGACCAACATGAAACGCGTTTGATCAGGCATGACCATTCTCCCGTGGATAATCGTGCAAGTGCTTGCCAATGCAGCGATGCAATTGGGAAGTGAAGCTTTGCGATGATCATGCGGCTGGTCGGGGAAGGGGGATTGATCTTTGTCAAACGTGAGGGGCAATGAGCCTGTCGCCCGACGTACGGTTATCCGCTGCGTTCAGAGACCAAATAGTTGACCATTGTCAACCTGTCGCCTGGCATCCCGGCGCAGTCTTGGCGGCGTGCTGAACGCTTGCGCACGCAGAACGAAAGAGGGATCACCATGGCGACCATGAAAGCGGCAGTTTTCGTTGAAAAAAACCGGATCGTGCTGCAGGACAAGCCCGTCCCCGAGGTCGGGCCGCTGGATGCACTGGTCCGTATCACCACCACGACCCTTTGCGGTACCGACGTGCACATCTTGCGCGGCGAATACCCGGTGGCCAAAGGGCTGACCGTGGGTCATGAGCCGGTGGGTGTCATCGAACGGCTGGGCTCCCAGGTGCGCGGCTTCGTCGAGGGGCAGCGAGTCATTGCCGGCGCCATCACGCCCAGCGGGCAGAGTTACGCGTGCCTGTGCGGCTGTGCCTCGCAGGATGGCCCTGACACCCGTCATGGCTTTCGCGCCACGGGTGGCTGGAAATTCGGCAACATCCTTGATGGCTGCCAGGCCGAGTACGTGCTGGTGCCGGACGCAGTTGCCAATTTATGCCCGATTCCCGACGGCCTCAGCGATGAGCAGGTGCTGATGTGCCCGGACATCATGTCCACCGGTTTTTCCGGGGCGGAGCGCGGCGAAGTGAGCATCGGCGATACCGTTGCCGTTTTTGCCCTCGGGCCGATTGGCCTCTGCGCAGTGGCCGGCGCGCGTCTGAAGGGCGCGACGACCATCATTGGCGTCGATGCCGTGGCCGAGCGCATGAGCGTTGCGCGGCAGTTGGGCGCGACCCATGTGGTCAATTTCAAGGACGGCAACGTCGTGGAGCAAATCATGGCCCTGACCGATGGCCGTGGCGTCGATGTGTCCATTGAGGCGCTGGGCACCCAAGGGACGTTCGAGTCTGCACTGCGGGTGTTGCGTCCGGGTGGCCGGCTGTCGAGCCTCGGGGTTTATTCCAGTGACCTGCGCATTCCCCTCGATGCCTTCGCCGCAGGACTGGGGGACTTGAGCATCGTCACCACCCTGTGTCCCGGCGGCAAAGAACGCATGCGTCGCTTGATGGCGGTGGTGAACAGCGGCGGTGTCGACCTGTCTCCCCTGGTGACTCACCGTTTCAAACTCGACGACATTGAAGCGGCTTATGAGTTGTTTGCTCACCAGCGGGACGGTGTGATGAAGGTGGCGATTACCCCGTGAGGAAGGTGATTCCGGCCAGGAAGGCATCGCCTGCGCAGATGACCAACCCATGAATGAAACCCTCGGCATGACGGGAGCAGCGGCGGCGCTGGGAATCGGCATGCTCGTCGGTCTTGAACGCGAGCGGCACAAAGGACAAGGAGAGAGCCGTGCCTGTGCCGGGTTGCGCACCTTCGCGATTACCGCGCTGTTGGGCTATGTGGCGATGCAGGTCGGCGGCGGTCTGCTGGTAGGCATCGTGGCGGTCACGCTGGGCTTGCTGGTCACCGTGGCGTACTGGCGCAGCCTGAGCGATGACCCGGGCGTGACCAGCGAAGTCGCATTGCTCACCGTGTTGGTCCTGGGGGCGCTGTGTAGCACCAGGCTCGAACTGGCCATTGCCATTGCCGTGGTGGTGACGGGGTTGTTGACGTATCGACAGAAGCTGCACCACTTTGCCCGTAGCCAGTTGACTGATGTGGAGATGCGCGACGGTCTGGTCCTGCTGACTGCCGCTCTGGTGGTGCTGCCACTGGTGCCTGATCGCTTCATTGGCCCCTATGCCGCCATCAATCTGCGCACCATTTGCACCCTGACGGTGTTGCTCATGGTGGTGGGCGCGGTAGGGCATGTTGCTGTTCGTACGATGGGCACCCGGTATGGCTATGCGATCAGCGCCATTGCCTCCGGATTTGCCTCGAGCACCATGACCATCGCCGCTATGGGCCACATTGCCGCCAAGGAGCCGGACAACATCAAGGTCTTGAGCGCAGCGGCGATATTCTCCAACCTCGCTACCTTCATCCAGGTCGGCCTGATCCTGAGCACGGTCGACACCGATCTGTTACGTCATATCTGGGCCCCGTTAATGTGCGGTGCCGCCGCCACGGCGCTGTATGGCCTGTGCTTGATGTTTCCCCAGCCTGCGACCGGCGCGAGCCAACCGATCAAGGTCGGCGGTGCGTTTAATCTCAAGCTGGCCTTGCTCGTCACATTGACCATGACCGGCATCGCTTTCCTGTCGTCGGTGATGCTCAGCCTCTACGGCGAAGTGGGCGTGATGCTGACGGCGACCTTGACCGGCTTTGCCGATGCCCACTCCTCGACAGCGTCGATTGCCACATTAGCCAAGTCGGGCCAGATGCCGTTCGACGCCATTGCCGTCCCGACGTTAATCGCCGTCAGCAGTAACTCCCTGAGCAAATGCCTGGTGGCGTGGGTCAGTGGCGGTCGACCGTTCGCCGCTTATCTCATCCCGGGGCAGGTATTGCTGACGCTGGCGATGTGGGCCGGAATCTTGCTGCTCTGAAGGTACATCTCGCGTTGGGCTGATAAAGATCAAGTTGACTGAATCGGGACCGCTCAATCTGTATGCCTACGCAATCCAGAAGGCCGTATGCCGAGGTGTCCAATGTCGCAGACTCAGCGTTTATTGTTAATAGCTCCCTCAGCCATGACCCGTACACCGGCGTTCGACCGGGCCGCGGCGTTGGCGCGGGCGATGCAAATGCCGTTGCACATCGTGGCATTTGACTACTCGCAGGCACTGGCGGTGGCTGGCCTGTTTGCGCCCGAACAAATGAACCGTGCACGTGACGGCTATCTGCAGACCCACCGGCAGTGGCTCACGGAACAGGCCGGGTTGATGAGCAGGCACGGTGTGGAAGTCACCAGCGAAGTGGTGTGGGTGCAGCACCCGTATGAGGAAATCATGCAATTCGTCAACGAGATGCCGTTGGCACTGATCATCAAGGATGCGCAGGAAGAGTCGGCGCTCAAGCGTGTGTTTTTCACGCCGCTGGATTGGCAACTGTTGCGCGATTGCCCGGTACCTGTGCATCTGGTGACCAACGCCCTCAATCCGCGCCCGCACAGCGTATTGGCCATCGTCGATGTGCTGCGCAGCGAAGACCAGGACCTGGTGTTCAACGACCAGATCATTGATGCCGCCACCAAACTGGCCGAGGTGTGTGATGCCCGCCTGGAGCTGTTGCACGCCTACGACTGGACCGCCGTGTATGCCCAGGACATTGGTTTTGGGGCGCTGCCATTGGCCGTCGGCATCTATGAAACCCTGGGCTCGGCGCAGCACGAAGCGTTTGCGGCATTGGCCGAACGCCATGGCGTACCACCGGAATGTCGGCACTTCATCGAGGGAATCCCGGTGAACAGTATTTGTGAGTTCGCCGCCGACCATCACACCGATGTCATCGTGATGGGGACGGTGCAACACAAGGGACTTAACAAACTATTGGGAACCACGGCCGAGCAACTGTTACAGCGGGCGCCGTGCAGTGTGTTGGCGATCAAGCCGGGCCGGATGCTGCAGTCCTGAGAATGGATCGCCCCGCGATGAAACGTTGGCCGTAACATCGCGGGGCGAGGGTTTACAGGGAAAGACGATGAATGACCTGGCGGCTGTCATCGGGGTCATTGTGTGTTTCGAAGCCCAGGGCTTTGGCCAGGTCGCGCATCGGCGTATTGCTGGAGGCGTCCACTGAATACATCTGGCGAAAACCGTTCTGGCGCGCGGCTTTGATCAAATGCTCCATCAGGAGTGTACCCAGGCCCAGGTGCATCCATTCATCTGCGACCGTCACGGCGCATTCACATTCAAGTCCGCCGGTGGCGGCATACCGGCTGACGCCGATCTCGACCAGTTTGCCGTTGTCATGGACCAGGGCGATAAAGGCCAGGCGTTTGTCGTTGTCGGTATCCATCAACTGATCGAGCAAAGCGCCGGTGGGCTCGTTGATCTGCGCCAGAAAACGCATGTGGCGAGACTCGGGAGAGAGCCGTTTGATAAAGTCGTATTCGCGCTCGCGGTCTTTTTCCGCCAGCGGCCGGATCAATACGTGGCGGCCATCCTTGAGTTCTTCGATCCAGTACCTTCCGGTGACTGCAGCATAGGCAGCCGCCGCCCGGTCATTGTGGTCTTTGACGGTGAGCATGGGGTCGTCCTCCAACGGGTTTGAAAAGGGGCGCGCGGTGATGAACCGCACCGTTCGTTCCTTTCTACGCCGCTGTCGGCGCTTGAATCTGATCTGGATCAGAGACTCGTGATCAAGCGCATTCATTTGTACCTGGTTGACGTAAATCAACCTGGGGCAGGGGGCAGCGGGTGCAGTCTGGGATACCTGCCGGCCCTTGCGAGCCGGTGTCGAATCGAGGTGTGTGATGGGTCAATATCAACGATTGTTGCTGATCGCCGACCAAACCTTGCATCAATCCCCGGCGCTGTTACGTGCTGTCGCCCTGGCCAAGGAAAGCGGGGCGGCCTTGGCCGTGCGAGCCTATGTCGAACCGGCGCCGGTGGTGCATTTGTGGGAAGAGAAAGTCGATGACGCGAGGTATCAGGGCTATTTGCGCCGCTATCGTCGCTGGGCGGCCGACGAGATGGACCGGCTCAATGACGCGGGGCTGGAGGTGACCGTCGAAGTGGTGTTCACCACCCATCCGCTGCTGGACATCCTCAAGACCGTCGAAGACCTCAAACCCGACTTGCTGATCAAGGACGTGACCCTTGAACCGCTGCTCAAGCGGGTGTTCATTACCCCGCTCGATTGCCACTTGCTGCGCGAATGCCCGGTTCCGGTTCATCTGGTCAACCAGGCACGCTACAGCTTGCCGCACCGCATCGTGGCGGCGGTGGACCCGTTCGATCCCTCAACCCAGATCAGCGGCCTCAATGACAGCATCATCCAGGCCGCCAACGCGTTAGCCCTGCAATGTGACGCGCCGCTGCACCTGCTTTACGCCTATGACTTGTCGTCAGCCTTCAATGGCGACACGCCGCTGGCGGGCGGTGGCTGGGGCGTGGACTATATCGAAGAGCTGCGTGAGTCGTTGCACCGGGCCTTTGTCACCCTGGCGGATCGCTACGGTGTGCCACCCGAGCGTCGGCATTTCGTCATGGGGTTGCCGGTGCCGGTGATCAGCGAATTCGTCGAGCAATTCCTGGTGGATGTGGTGGTGATGGGGACTGTGCACCGGGTGGGCATCGACCGAATGATCGGCAGTAACACCGAGCGGGCGCTGTACTCGGTGCCAGGGAGCATTCTGGCCGTGGGGCAGGGCGTCAAGGCGTGAGGACGATGGCACCGTTGAACTGACCCGCTCTTAAACAGGCCAGGGCCTCATTGGCGTCGTCGAGGGCGAACCGGGTGACGTCGCATTGCACGGGCGTGTGTTGCAGCTCCGCGAAAAACGCGGTGCCGTCTTCTCGCGTCAGGTTGGCCACCGAGCGGACGCTGCGCTCGCCCCACAGCAGCCGATAGGGAAACGCCGGAATGTCACTCATGTGAATACCGGCGCATACCACACAGCCGCCCTTGGCAGTCACCGCCAGCGCCGCCGGTACCAGCGCGCCGACGGGGGCGAAAATCAGGCTGGCGTCGAGCAGATGCGGCGGCGATTGATCCGAAGGACCGGCCCATGTGGCGCCCAGTGTGCGTGCATAGGTCTGGCTTGCCAGGTCGTCCGGTCGGGTGAAGGCGTACACCTGCTGGCCCCGGCCCTGCGCCACCTGAATGGCCAAATGAGCGGCAGCGCCGAAACCATAGAGCCCGAGGTGGCGTGCATCCTTGACCATTTGCAAGGCCCTGAAGCCGATCAGCCCGGCACACAACAGCGGCGCCGCTTGTAGGTCCGACAGTGCCGGCGGAATGTGAAAACAGAAACGTGGGTCGGCTACGGTGTATTCCGCATAGCCACCGTCCAGGTGACAACCGGTGAACTGCGCCTGATCGCAAAGATTCTCCCGGCCCGAGCGGCAAAACCCGCATTCACCGCACGTCCAGCCCAGCCAGGGAACGCCCACTCGCTGGCCAATCCAGGCGGGGTCGACGTCAGCGCCTACCGCCGTGACTTCGCCGACGATTTCATGCCCCGGCACTCGCGGCAGCACCGCTTGTGGCAACTCGCCGTCCACCAGGTGCAGGTCGGTGCGGCATACGCCACAAGCCAGGACTTCGATTAATAGTTGGTGTGCGCCAGGTGTCGGGACAGGGCGCTCTTCCCGTTGCAGCGGCTGGCCGGGAACATGCAGAACCATGGCACGCATGACGATTCTCCAGACGTGCAGGTGTTAGCGAGGGGAACGATGACAGCCTGCGACCAGCTGCTTGAGCCCTTCCATGTTCTGGATTTTGACGTCGCGGCCTGATATTTCTACCAGCCCCTGATCCCGCAGGTGCGCAATGCCCCGGCAGATGGTTTCCAGCCGCAGCCCCAGGTAGGAGCCGATTTCTTCGCGTCGCATTTTCAGCACGAAGTCCCTGGAGGAATAGCCACGGATACTGAAACGTTGCGACAGGTTCAGCAGAAAAGCCGCCAGCCGCTCATCCGAGTTCATATTGCCCATCAGCATCAACATGCTGTGATCACGCACGATTTCACGGCTCAGGAGCCGGTTGAGGTTGTGCTGCAGCGACGGCAGGTTGTGGGCGAGCTTCTCCAGTTGCGCGAAGTGGATGGGGCAGACTTCGCTGTCCTCGAGGGCAAACGCATTGCAGGCGTGCTCATCGGCGCTGATGGCGTCCAGACCGAGCATCTCGCCGGGTATGTGAAACCCCGTGACCTGTTCACGACCATCGACGGATAACACGCTGGTCTTGAACGAGCCGATACGAACTGCGTAAAGCGAACGCAGTGGATCACCCGTGCGGTACAACGCGGCACCCTTTTTAACCTTGAAGCGCTGCACGATCAGCGTATCCAGTCGCTCGACTTCCGCGCCGCTCAAGCCAATCGGCAGGCACAACTCCAATACGCTGCAGTTGGAACAGGCGGCTTTTAGGTAATGAACTTGAAGTGGGCGAGTTTCAGGCATGAGGGGAGACGCCATCTAGGAGTTTTCTAAGCATAGATGGTGAGTCTTCGAGCGCGAACCTCATTGGGGTGTTCGACGAGGTAATCGACGAACGGGGAGGAATCGTCCTGCGTGCCAATGTTCAGAGCGTTCCCACGCCATTGAGCTTGATCGTCGGCGATGAGAATTGATGTAAATCAAGTCTTGAGCGTTTCAGGCACCCAGAATTCATGAATGGCGATGGGTAGGCCGGGCCGTTGGCGGAGAACTTCATGAGCGATTTTCTGAGTGACGAGCAACTGGAAGGGCTGGATGCCTATTGGCGGGCCTCCAATTATCTGGCTGTCGGGCAGATCTACCTCAAAGACAACCCTTTGCTGAAGGTGCCCCTGACCCTGGCACATGTCAAACCCCGGCTGCTGGGCCATTGGGGCACGACGCCGGGGCTGAACCTGATCTACACCCACCTCAATCGGTTGATCAAACAGTACGACCTGAACATGCTCTTCGTTGCCGGCCCCGGTCATGGTGGGCCGGCGGTTGTGGCACAGACTTATCTGGAAGGGACGTATACCGAGTTTTATCCTTCGGTGGAGTGCAATGCCAACGGTCTGGTTCGCTTGTTTCGGCAGTTTTCATGGCCTTACGGCATATCCAGCCATGTCTCGGCGCAGATTCCGGGGTCGATCCATGAAGGCGGCGAACTGGGCTATAGCCTGGCCCATGCCTATGGTGCCGCGTTTGATAACCCTGACTTGATCGTCGCTTGTGTGATTGGTGATGGTGAGGCAGAAACCGGTACGCTGGCGGCCAGTTGGCACTCCAACAAGTTCCTCAACCCCGCGCGTGACGGAGCGGTGTTGCCGATCCTGCACCTCAACGGCTACAAAATTGCCAATCCCACGGTGCTGGCCAGAATCAGTGAGGATGAGCTGTCGGCCTTGATGTATGGCTATGGCTACGATCCGTATTTCGTTGAAGGCGATGATCCGGCGCACGTGCATCAGGCCCTGGCCCGGACGCTGGATACGATCGTGCTGAAAATCCGCGAGATTCAGCGCGAAGCGCGTCAGCCTCGGCAGTCCGCAGCGCCGGAACGGCCGCTGTGGCCCATGCTGGTGTTGCGCACGCCCAAAGGCTGGACCGGCCCGAAATTCGTCGATGGCCACCGCGTTGAAGGCACCTGGCGCGCGCATCAGGTGCCCCTGGCCGATTTTCAGCAGGCGATTCATCTGCGCCAACTGGAGGAGTGGCTCAACAGTTACCGTCCCGATGAGCTGTTTGATGCCAATGGTGCCTTACTGCCCGAAATTGCTGCACTGGCACCGACCGGGCACCGGCGCATGAGTGCCAATCCCCATGCCAACGGTGGCGAGCTGTTGCGGGCGCTGGACCTGCCCCCGTTCATCGACTATGCGGTGAAACTCGAGGTTCCTGGCAGCCTGCGAGCAGAGGCCACGCGGGTGCTGGGCACGTTTTTGCGCGATGTAATGAAAAACAGTCTGCTATCGAAAAACTTCCGTCTGTTCGGACCCGATGAAACGGCGTCGAATCGACTGGATGCGGTCTACGAGGTCAGCGCCAAAGCATGGATGGAGCCGCTGGAGCCAGACGATGTGAACCTGGCGGCCGACGGTCGGGTCATGGAAATCCTCAGTGAACAGGTGTGCGAAGGCTGGCTGGAAGGCTATTTGCTGACCGGACGCCATGGTTTGCTGTCCTGTTATGAGGCGTTCATCCATATCGTCGACTCCATGGTCAATCAACACGCCAAATGGCTGAAAACCGCTGCCGAGGTACCGTGGCGTAAACCCGTTGCTTCGCTCAATTACTTGCTGACATCCCACGTCTGGCGCCAGGACCACAACGGTTTCTCCCACCAGGACCCGGGGTTCATCGACTTGGTGGCCAACAAAAAGTCGGACGTGGTGCGGATCTATCTACCCCCCGATGCCAATTGCCTGCTGTCGGTGGCCGACCACTGCCTGAGAAGCCGCGATTACATCAACGTCATCGTCGCCGGCAAGCAACCGGAATGGCAGTGGCTGGATATCGATGCAGCCATCCGGCATTGCCAGGCGGGTATCGGTCGATGGGACTGGGCGTGTTGCGAGGAGGGTGATCCGGATGTGGTGATGGCCTGCGCCGGTGACGTGCCAACCCTGGAAACCCTGGCGGCGGTGACCTTGTTACGCGAGTACGTACCGAATGTGCGGGTGAGGGTGATCAACGTCGTGGATTTGATGGTATTGCAGCCGTCGTATCAGCACCCCCACGGTTTATCGGACAGCGCGTTCGATGAGTTGTTTACAGTGGACAAACCGGTGATTTTTGCCTTTCACGGCTACCCGGCGCTCATCCACCGGCTGCTGTACAAGCGCACCAGTCATGAGAATTTCCACGTGCGCGGTTTCAAGGAGGAGGGCGCGACCACGACACCGTTCGACATGGCGGTGATCAACAATCTGGATCGTTATCGGTTGGCGCTGGACGTCATCGAGCGGGTGCCCCGGCTGCACGATCACGTGCAAACCGCGCAATCGCGCTACTGGTCCACCATGGAAAAACACAAGCTCTATCTCATCGAGCACGGGCTGGACATGCCCGAGGTGCTGAACTGGCAATGGACGCCCATGGCAGGTCACTGAATCCGGCGCCCCAGGCAGCCGCTGCAACCGAACACTCACCTGAGTAGAGGTAGATCATGAGCCAGTATCAAAAGTTATTACTCATCATCAACCCGGCCTTGCGCCAGTCCCCCGCGATCAATCATGCGGCTGCGCTGGCCAAGGCCAGCGGCGCAAGTTTGCATATCGCGGCGCTCCTGAAATCGCTGGATCGCCTGTCGTTTCTTGAACAGGGAAATCGGGAACAGGCGCGGGAGAGCTACCTGCAGGAACACCGCGACTGGCTCAAGGCTCAGGCAAGCAATCTGCGTGGCCGTGGGCTCGAAGTCACCACCGAAGTGGCCTGGGCCGATGACATGGAGCAGGACATCCTCGCTCATGTCATGGAAATGCAGCCCGACCTGCTGATCAAGGAAGTCCAGCATGAATCAGTGCTTAAACGTGCCTTTTTCACCCCGCTTGACTGGTACCTGCTGCGGCACTGCCCGATACCGGTATATCTCGTGGGCGGCAGTGGCTTCGGCTTGCCGCGCAAGATTGTGGCGGCGGTCGAAGTGTCGGAGACCGAGTCTCCCGACAACGAACTCAACGAGCGGATTATTCAGCAAGCGACGGGTCTGGCCATGCAGTGTGGGGCTGAATTGCATTTGCTGTACGCCTGCGATATCTCGGCCGGTTTTCTGGCGGACATGGACGGCCTGACCTTGGCTGACCTCACCAAGGCCTTACGCAAAGACCTGGAAAAAAACTTCCTCAAGCTGGCGAGCCGGTATGGCGTATCCGCCGATCATCGACATTTCATTATGGGACACCCCGTTTCGGCCCTGAGCGAGTTCGCCAATGAGCAGAATGTCGATGTCATCGTGATGGGAAAAGTCCAGTCACGCGGAGTGAACAAGCTGTTGGGCAGTACGACCGAACACATTCTGTATCAGGTGCCTTGCTGCATTCTGGCGGTATAGCGGGCTGCGAGCAGTGGTAAAGGGGGGGCTCATTTACGCTTCCAGTATTTCTGCATTTCCAGAAACAGAAAGGACGCGGTCCAGGTAATGAGTACCAGGCCGGTCAGTGCCTGCAGGCCGGTCAGGTACTTGAGATTGCCCACCGGTGAAATGTCGCCGAAGCCGATGGTCGTGTAGGTGGTAAAGGAAAAGTACACACAGTCCATCAGCGAACCATCGAAATTACCGGTCAGGCTGCCCCAATCGCCGGAGCGCACCATCAGGTAATAGACCAGTGCGAAGCACCAGACTTCAAGCGCATGGGCTACCAGCGCTCCGAATACTCCGACGACAATCCTGAAACGGCTCCACAGTTTCAGCCGCGGCAGCCAATCGTTCAGGCGCAGCAGGCATTCGTAGTGGATCACCACGACGACGATGACCACCAGTGTATTGATCAACGTGACGGCCAGCATGGTGAACCTCCGGCGATAGCGGATGCATGGCGGTCCGCAATAAGCGGTGTCGACAAGACCGGGGCCTCAGGGTGATGTCACGTTCAGACGGGCGAGTTGCGGGGCGGGTTTGACCGGCATCAGCGCTGGAAACTCTTCGGGCGTCAGTGTCTCCTTTTCCAGCAGCAGATGCGCGCCGGCGTCCAGATCGGCTCGACGACTGTTGAGCAAGGCTTTGGCCCGCCCATAGGCTTCATCCAGCAGGGCACGAATGCCCAGATCGATTTCCCTGGCCGTTTGTTCCGAATAGTCTTTCTCGCCAACACCTCGCAACTGTTCACCCAGGTACGTCGCGTTTTGTCGCTCCAGTACCGATTGGCCGAGCTCGCTACTCATGCCAAAGCGTGTGATCAATTGTCGGGCGATATCCGTGGCGCGGGCCAGGTCATCGGCGGCCCCGGTGGAAATTTGGCCATAGGCGAGGTGTTCGGCAGCGCGCCCGGCCATCAGCACGACAATCCGGTCCTTGAGCATCTGGCAACTGATGAGGAAGTGATCTTCGGTCGGTCGCTGCAGCGTATAGCCCAGCGAGCCAATGGCGCGGGGCACAATCGAGACTTTGTGGACGGGGTCCATGGCAGGCAGGCTGCTGGCGGCCAGGGCATGCCCCATCTCGTGATAGGCCACCACCTGACGCTCGTCAGGGCGCAGCAGGCTGCTCTTGCGTTCAACCCCCGCAACGATGCGCTCCACGGCGGCCGTGAAATCGTTGAGGCTGACGGCTTCGGCGCCACGACGAGTGGCCACGATGGCGGCTTCGTTGACCAGGTTGGCCAGGTCTGCACCGGTGAAGCCGGTGGTGATGTCGGCGATACGCTCGCCATCGAGGTCGGGCTCGATTTTGATTTTCTGGAGATGGACCTTGAGGATCGCCTGCCGGCCTTTGCGGTCGGGACGATCGACCAGAATCTGCCGGTCGATTCGCCCGGCTCTCAGTAGCGCCGGGTCGAGCACCTCCGGACGGTTGGTTGCGGCCAGCAATACCACGCCTTCACGGGGATCGAATCCGTCCAGTTCTGCCAATAACTGGTTGAGGGTCTGTTCTTTTTCATCATTGCCGCCAAACGCGCCGACGCCGCGCATTTTGCCCAGTGCATCCAGTTCATCGATGAAGATGATGCAGGGCGCCGCCTGCCGCGCTTGCTCGAACAAATCGTGCACGCGGGCGGCACCGACCCCGACGAACATTTCGACAAATTCCGACCCCGAGATCGAGAAAAACGGCACACCGGCTTCACCAGCGATGGCCTTGGCTACCAGGGTCTTGCCTGTGCCCGGCGGGCCGACCAGCAATGTTCCCTTGGGAATGTGCGCGCCCAGACGCCCGTATTTGGCTTTGTCCTTGAGGAACGAAACGATTTCCACCAGTTCGGCTTTGGCTTCATCGATGCCCGCCACATCGGCAAAGGTCACCCCGGTATCGCGCTGGACGAATACCTTGGCCCGGGATTTACCGATACTCATCAGCCCACCGATGCCTTGTTTTTCCGCCATGCTGCGAAACAGGAAATGCCAGATCACCATGATCAGGACAAAGGGCAGCAACCAGCCCAGCAGACCGCTCAGGAAGGTGTTTTCATTGACCCCGGTAAACCCGACTCCTGAGTGAGCAAGGTCGGTTGCCAATGCCGGATCCACGCGCACCGTCGTAAACAGGTTGTGCCCGTCGATGGGATCCTGCAGTTTGCCGCTGATCTGATCCTTCTCGATCCGCAAATCGCTGACTTTTTGCTCGTTCAGCAGTTGCAGGAATTGACTGTATGGAATGCTCTGCACAATACGACGTTCGACAAACAGAAATTGCACGAGGGTGAGCACGACAAACGCAATCGCGAAGTAAGACAAGTTCCATTGGTGGTTCTTTTTCATGGCCTTCGCTCAGAAAGGAGGCAAACGGGCAGATCGCAGGTTCCCGGGGTGATCGGCTCAGGCAAGACGCAAATGATCGTTCACCTCCCTCACGCCTGGCACGGACCAGGCCGCCCGTTCGGCTATTCGACGCTGGCGCCACAAATGAACGTTGCCTTCCAGACTCACAACATCCCCATCGACCTTGACGTGAATCTCCTTGGCGTCGACTTCGGCGTTGCGCTTGAGCGCTTCTTCAATGCGGTGCTGGATATCGACCACATCCACCCGGGGGACGAGGGTGAGACGATTGTCCACGCCAACCACGCCGGATAACTTGCGCACGGCTCGCTCGACGATTTCTTTCTGGTACTGCCAGTCCACTTCACCCTCAAGGGTGATCCAGCCATTCTGCACGATGACTTTAATGTCACCGTCGGGTAGGTCGGCACTCCAGCTGATGATGTTCAAGGCACGGTTCGCGATGGTGTCGTCCGCTGTACCGGCGCCTTTGTCCAGCCTGACCTGGATTTCTTCGGCAACAGCGCGTACCCCTTTGATGCCTTTTACCGCACGTTCTGCACTGACTTTCTGAGCATAGCTGTTGACGTGACCGGAGAGCGTGACGATGCCATTGTCCACGGCAACGCCAATGCTCGCGGCGTCTATTTCCGGCTTGAATTCAAGTTCTTCCAAAATGGTTTTACGCAGGCTCAGGTCGTTCATGACGGTGTCCTCTGTTGATGAGGTTTGACGGGGCGCACGTGCCCGGTTGGTTTTTTTTACGCCTGAGCGGTGCAAAGACATTGAGCTAAATCAACAAGGCTTCAGTGAGTGCCTCACTCATCGCCAGCGAGCCATTAGTTGACAAAAATCAGAGTGCGCAGGCGATGGCGCCTGATACTTGGGGCAGTTCTCTGAAGGTTTCCAGTCGCGATAAACCGAGGCAAAGTCATGAACAAGCGCGTGTCTTTTGTATTGCTGAGCATTCTGTTGGCAACGGCGGCCGGTTGTAGTAGTCAGCACACCCAGGAAATCGACGCACGATTGGAGTCCGCGGAAAATAACGCCGCGACTGCACGGCTGCGGGCCGATGAGGCGTACCTGAAGGCACAGTTGGCTATCGAGATAGCCAGTCAGGCGCAACGCACGGCCGATGAGGCGAATGTGCGTGCCAGCCGGATGGCCGGCAAGGTGCCACGCCAGTGAGTAGCGATGACAGGAAGCGCCGAAGAGGTATGTGATGTTGAAGCTCAAACGTATCCTGTTGATTGCCCCCGCCGAAATGACCCGCACCCCGGCGTTTGAGCGGGCGCAGGCACTGGCCTGTGCAACCGGTGCGTTGTTGCACATCGTTGCGTTCGACTATGTCCAGGCGCTGGCGGTAGCCGGGCTGTTTGACCATGATGCGATGGCCCAGGCACGGGAGGGCTATTTGCAGGTGCATCGACACTGGCTGGAGCAGCAAGCCAGGTTTCAACGGTGCGGGGGGTTGCAGGTGACCACGGAGGTGGTCTGGGCGAAATCGAGCCCGGCGCACCTGCTTGAGTACGTAAATGACTTCCATGCGGACCTGGTGATCAAGGACACCCATTATGTGCCAGCACTCGACCGGGCTTTTCACCAACCCCTCGACTGGCGGTTGCTGCGTGATTGTCCGGCTCACTTGCATCTGGTGACTGAGGCCAGGAATCCCAAACCGCTCAAAATACTTTGCACAGTCGATCTGTCTCATCTGGAGGATATGACTCAAGGGCTGAACGACCGGGTGCTCGATCTGGGCTCGACGCTGGCAGCATCCTGCGGTGCCGCCTTGTCCCTGCTGAGCGTTAACAGTTGGTCCGTGGTGGGCGATTCAGCGATAAGCGTGCCGACCGTGACGCTGGCTCACAGTTTGAGAGACGCGGTCAACGATGCGCAGCAGGAGGCTTTTGAAGCGCTTGCCGATCGTTACGGTATTCAAGCAACACACCGACATCTCCTGACGGGTATCCCGCACACAGTCATTACACAGTTCGCCCGGCAGAATGCCTTTGACATGGTGGTGCTTGGCGCGGTCTATCAACACGGCATCGACAGGTTCGTCGGCAGTACCGCCGAGAGCGTGCTGAACCGGGCGCCCTGCAGTTTGACCATCGTCAAACCCTTGCCCAGGCTCGACGGATTCAGCGACCGGTAACGCTCGCCGTTGATAAAAATCAACTGCACCTGACCCCTGAAGAGCGATCAATGGTGCTCCCCTGAATGTTCATGGAGACGGCCATGCGAATGACATTTCTCGGTGCGGCAGGCACGGTCACCGGCAGCAAATACCTGCTGGAACATCGCGACCAACATGTACTGATCGATTGCGGCCTGTTCCAGGGCTATAAACAGCTTCGGTTGCATAACTGGGACCCATTCCAGCTCCCGGTTGGCGACCTCGGCGCCATCGTGCTGACCCATGCCCACCTGGATCACAGCGGCTACCTGCCTGTATTGGTGCGCAATGGTTATCGCGGGCCGGTGTATGCCACACCCGCCACCTGTGAACTGGTGAGAATCCTGCTATTGGACAGTGGCCGCCTGCAGGAAGAGGCCGCCGAGTTCGCCAACCGGCATGGTTTCTCCCGGCACAACCCGGCATTGCCGCTGTATACCGAGCAAGATGCCGAGCGGGCACTGAAACTGTTACACCCCGTGGAGTTACATCACCGGGTCAACATTGTCCCGGGCATGAGCATTCAGTTTCGTTGTGCCGGGCATATATTGGGCGCGGCAACGGTGGAGGTGATCGCCGACGGCATCACGCTGGTGTGCTCAGGCGATCTGGGGCGGCCAGATGATCCATTGATGTTCGCGCCTGAAACGGTCGAGCAGGCTGATTACTTGCTGGTGGAGTCGACCTACGGCGATCGCAAGCATCCCGTCGAGCCGCCGGAGGCGCAATTGGCCGAAGTCATCACCCGCACCGCGCTGCGCCATGGCATCACCTTGGTACCATCGTTCGCCGTGGGCCGCGCCCAGTTGCTGATGTACCACCTGTATCGGCTGAAACAGCGACACGCGATTCCCGATGTGCCGATCTATCTCAACAGCCCGATGGCCACGGACGTCACCAGTTTGTATCAGCGTTTTCGCAGCGAGCACCGGTTATCCCTCGAGGAATGCGAAGGCATGTGTCATATCGCCAAGTTCGTACGCAGCACCAAGGATTCGATCGAGCTGGATCGCCAGCGCACGCCGGCGGTGATTATCGCTGCCAGTGGCATGGCCACGGGGGGACGGGTGATCCACCACCTCAAGGCGCTGGCCCCCAACCCGATCAACACGCTGCTGATGCCGGGTTTCCAGGCCGGCGGTACCCGTGGCGCGCAAATTGTCGCGGGCGCTCCTTCGGTGCGCATCCATGGCAAGGATGTGCCGATCAGGGCCGAGGTGGTGCCGATACAAACCCTGTCCGCGCATGCTGACGCCGATGAAATCATGCAGTGGCTGCGCGGGTTCAAGCGGCCGCCCAGACACACCTATGTCGTGCACGGAGAACCCAATGCCTCGGATGTACTGCGCCGACGTATCAGCCTTGAACTGGGGTGGTCGGTTTCGGTGCCGGAATATCGCGACAGTGTTGAACTGGCTCCCTGAGCCGGCTCGGGTAAAGGGTGTGGCGAGAATAGAAAAACCCCGGCCGCTTTCACGGCCGGGGTGTTGTAAAACGATGCCTTGCGAAGGTCAATTGACCAGGCATTGGCGCTAGGGCAGGAAGCGTTTGGGCAGCATGCGTGTAAGGGTGTTGTCACGCACCCAGTAGTGATGGAAAACGCCTGCGCAAGCATGCAAGCCAATCAGCCAGTACCCGGCGGTACCTACCCACTCATGCCAGTGTTTCAACTGCTTCGCCATATCGGGGTCGACTGCGATGGGCGAGGGCAGTGTGAAATCAAAATACGGTATCGGTTTTCCGGCAGCACTGAGCATTTGCCAGCCGAGCAGGGGTGTCGCGATCATCAGTGCATAAAGCGCAAGATGGGTCAGGTGCGCCATCGCGGTCTGCCAGGCCGGAGGGCGGGGCGAGATGGGCGGGCGTTTTTGCAAACGAGCGAGTAACCGGACCCATACCAAGGAGAAGATTGCCAGTCCAAACAATGCATGGGTGCCCAGCAATGGGCTCCTCAATGGATGCTGGCGGGGGAGCAAGCCTTTGAGCTCGATACAGGCATAGACGCCGACAAACAGCCCGAGCATCAGCCAGTGCAAGGTGATTGAAAGTGCTGCATACCGCTGTGGTTCTGAGTGTCTTGTCATATAGGGCCTCTTGCGGGTTTGTCCTGGCTGCCGAGTCATTCACGCAGCCAGCAACGGGTTTGGCTGCTGAATCGAGTGGCGAGAACTCTGCCTGCCCAGTCTTAAGGCAATCTGAAGACAGCTTTTGCACTGACATGAGTCCACCTTCAGATTCCGTTAAGAAATGCCTTGGATACTTCTCCCACACTTAACCCGGGAGGCGTCTTCCAATGCCCGATTTTGAATGGAATATTCCTCTACCCCTGCGCTTCGGCCACGCCGAAACGCCGACGATGAGTCTGGCCAGAGCGTTGCCTGACACCCTCGAGCGCCCAGTCTTCGAAGCCTTCATTCAGCAACGCTTTCGTAAGGCACACGGCGCCGATATACGTCACTTCATGCCCGAGCTGTTCGGCATGAGCGATGCAACAGGCACGCTCTGCGCGGTTGCCGGTGTGCGCCGGGCCAACGACGAATCGTTGTTTCTGGAACGTTATCTGGACGAGTCGATCGAGCCGCTGATCAGCGCCACTGCCGACCGCCCTGTGGATCGCAGCGGCATCGTCGAGGTCGGCAACCTGGCTGCCAACGACACCGGCAGTGCGCGAATGAGCATCATCGCCATCACGTACCTGCTGGCTTTGGGCGGCCTGGAATGGGTGGCGTTCACCGGCAATATCGGCCTGGTGAACAGCTTTCATCGCCTGGGCCTGAAGCCCGTAACCCTCTGCGCTGCCGATCCCTCGCGGCTGGGCGATGACCGCCACAGCTGGGGCAGTTACTACGAGAGCAAACCCTGGGTGCACGTCGGCAACATACGCGCCGGCTTCATCCATTTGCGCAACATTGGCATGTTCAATCGCCTGGGGTTGCCATTGTCCATCGAGGAATCCAGCCATGTCGCCTGAACTGCAGCGGTTCAAGCAAACCCTGCGCAGCCATGCCGAGCGCAAGTCCAACGCCATCGCCTTGTGGGGCGATCACCTGAAAGTGGATTACGCCACGTTGTATGCCGAAGTGGTGTACCGCCAGCAGCGCTTGCGCGATGAAAACATCAAGGTGGTTGCCCTGGCGCTGGACAATGGCGTCGACGCCATGCTCTGGGACCTGGCCGCGCTGTTCGAAGGCCTGACCTGCCTGACGTTGCCCCCTTTTTTCAGCCCGGCTCAACGCATCCATTGCCTGGAACAGAGCCAGGCCGGGCTGGTGATTGCCGAGCCGGAACTGGCGGACGAACTGCAAAGCGCCGGGTACGAAAAAAACGGCGAGTTCTGGCGCCGCACCTTCAACGGCCCGAACCGGATGCCGGAAGGGACCGCCAAACTGACGTTCACCTCCGGTACCACCGGTACACCCAAAGGCGTGTGCCTCAGCGCCGAGAGCCTGTTAACGGTCGCACGCGAACTGGATCAAGCGAGCAAACCCGCTGACCCGCAACATCACCTGGCCCTGTTGCCCTTGGCGATCCTGCTGGAAAACCTCGGCTGCTATGCCGCGCTGTATGCCGGCGCCACCTTGAGCGTACCGAGCCAGAAAACCCTGGGCATTCAGGGCGCCAGCGGTGTGGATGTGCCACGCCTGCTCGGTTGCCTGGCCACACGTGCCCCCGAAAGCCTGATCCTGGTGCCGCAACTGCTGTTGATGCTGGTCAGCGCCGCCGAACAAAAAGCCTTCAATCCTTATCCATTGCGTTTTGCCGCGGTGGGTGGGGCACGGGTCAGCGAAGAATTACTGCACCGTGCGCAACGGATCGGTCTGCCGGTGTACGAAGGCTACGGGCTGTCGGAGTGTGCCTCGGTGGTCTGCCTCAATCGGCCCGAGGCCCGACGTCCCGGCAGTGTCGGCCAGCCACTTCCCCACGTAGAGATTCGCCTGGCACAGGATGGCGAGGTGCTGGTCAAGGGCGCGACGCTGCTCGGTTACCTGGGTGAGGCGCCGCACACCGATGAGTGGTGGCCGACCGGGGATCTTGGTGAATTCGACCCTGACGGTTTTCTCTACCTGAAAGGGCGCAAGAAACATCAATTCGTCACCAGTTTCGGACGTAACGTCAATCCGGAATGGGTTGAGGCCGAATTGACCCAGCGCCGCCATATCGCCCAGGCCTTCGTGTACGGCGAAGCCATGCCGCGAAACCATGCGTTGCTCTGGCCCCATCGACCGGATTGCACGGACGAAGAACTGGCCGCTGCCGTCGCACAGGCCAACGAAGCCTTGCCCGATTACGCCCAGGTCCATCACTGGACCCGTCTTGATCAACCCTTCACTCCCGCCAATGGCCTGCTCACCGCCAATGGCCGCCCACGCCGTGACGCCATCGTCGAGCGTTACCGGGCGCAACTGACTGAATCAGCACTTTCCGAGGTATCCGCATCATGAGTTTTTTCGACACGCTGCAAGAAGCCACGCAACAAGAACGCCATACATTGTTCAATCTGCCGATCATCCGCGACGCGCTTGAGGGCAAGGTCAGCCTGGAAAGCTATCGCGCGTTCCTGGCGCAAGCCTATTACCACGTGCGGCACACCGTGCCGTTGATGATGGCCTGCGGCGCCCGTCTGCCGA
The DNA here is from genome assembly GCF_048079215.1 of Pseudomonas sp. NFX71. Lineage (NCBI taxonomy): Bacteria > Pseudomonadati > Pseudomonadota > Gammaproteobacteria > Pseudomonadales > Pseudomonadaceae > Pseudomonas > Pseudomonas sp. NFX71. The sequence continues at coordinate 5,051,460 of NZ_CP182230.1, forward strand.
CACGCCTGGAATGGCTGCGTAAAGCGGTGTGCGAGTACATCGAGGACGAATACGGTCACGAACAATGGATATTGGACGATATCGAAGCCTGCGGCGGCGACAGGAACGCGGTGCGCGACGGTCGTCCATCCATGCCGATTGAGTTGATGGTCAGCTTTCTCTACGACCTGATTGCTCGCGACAACCCGGTCGGCCTGTTCGGCATGGTCAACGTACTGGAAGGCACCAGCATCGCCCTGGCCACCCACGCTGCCGGCAGCATTCGCGAGCGACTGGGCTTGCCGGAGAGCGCCTTCAGCTACCTCAGCTCCCATGGCTCCCTGGACATCGAGCACATGCAGACCTATCGCCGGCTGATGAACACCCTCGACGATCCGGCGGATCAGGCGGCCGTGATCCACGCCTCCAAAGTGGTGTACACGCTCTACACCGATATGTTCCGTGGTTTGCCGCGCGACGGGGAGAACCTGCATGCGCCTGTCTGAAGCTCGCGTGGTGCTGACCGGCGCCAGCGGTGGCATTGGCCTGGCGATCGCGTCTGCCCTGTGTGCCAGCGGTGCACACGTATTGGCGGTGACCCGGCATCGCGAATCCCTGGAACCGTTGCTGGCTCGCTATCCGCAGCACTTGTGCTGGATCGGCGCGGACCTGACCGTTCTGTCCGACCGGCGCAAGGTGTTGACCGCGGCGGAGTCTATTGGCGGAATCAATCTGCTGATCAACGCCGCCGGGGTCAACCACTTCGCCATGCTTGAGCAACTGGAGGACAGCGACATCCACGCCATGCTGGCGGTGAACATCAGCGCGCCGATCTGCCTTACCAAGTTGCTGTTGCCGCTGCTCAAGAAAGCCGAGAGCGCGATGGTGGTGAACGTCGGTTCGACCTATGGATCGATCGGTTACCCCGGCTACGCCAGCTATTGCGCCACCAAATTCGCCTTGCGCGGCTTTTCCGAAGCCCTGCGCCGTGAACTGGCGGACACCCGGGTCGGCGTTCTCTACGTCGCGCCACGCGCCACCCGCACGAGCATGAACAGCCCGGCGGCGCAGGCCTTGAATGACGCTCTGAAATCCAATGTCGATGCTCCCCAGACGGTCGCCTCGGCGGTGATCCACGCGATTGCCGGCGACCGTCGCGATTTGTACCTGGGCTGGCCGGAGCGCTTTTTCGTGCGCCTGAACAGCCTGCTGCCCAATTTGGTGGACCGAGGCTTGCGCAAGCAATTGCCGCTGATCCGTCGCCTGAGTCAGAAGCCCGATAACGAGAACCTCAAACCATGAAAAAATTCACCGTTTGCCTGCTGCTCACCGCCCTGAGCCAAAGCGTCTGGGCGCTGGACACCGCTGACCAGCAACGCCTGACCGGCATCCAGCAAAGTTGGGCGCACATTCAATACGAAATGCCGGCCGACCAACGCACCGCAGCGTTTGAAAAGCTCGCGGGCCAGGCGGCTGCGTTTACCCGGGAGCGCCAATCGGTGGCCGAAGCCTGGATCTGGTCCGGTATAGTCAGCAGCAGTTGGGCCGGAGCCCAAGGCGGATTGGGTGCGTTGAGCAAGGTCAAGGACGCGAAGGTCGATCTGGAGAAAGCGCTGGCGCTGGACCCCAAAGCGCTGCAAGGCTCGGCCTATACCAGCCTTGGCGCCCTGTATGACCGCGTTCCCGGCTGGCCCATCGGTTTTGGTGATTCGGACAAGGCCGAGCAGCTACTCAAACAGGCCTTGCAACTTAACCCGAACGGCATCGATAGTCTGTACTTCTGGGGTGATCACCTCTACCGTCAAAAACGCTACGGCGAAGCCAGAAGCGCGCTGCAAAAAGCCCTGCAAGCGGAGCAAAGGCCGGGCCGGGAAACCGCCGATGCCGGACGCCGCAAGGAAATCGAAGCGTTGCTGGTGGACGTGAACAAGAAACTCGACTGACAGGAGTTCGTGTGCGCTTATTACTGATCGAGGATGACGTAGCGTTGGGCGAAGGCATCCATCAGGCTCTGGGGCGAGAAGGTTACACCGTTGACTGGGTGCAGGACGGCAGCAGTGCCTTGCACTCGCTGCTCAGTGAAACCTTCGATCTTGCGGTGCTCGACCTTGGCTTGCCGCGTATGGACGGCCTCGAGGTACTGCGGCGTTTGCGTGACAGCGGCTCGAATTTGCCGGTGCTGATCCTTACCGCGCGCGATGCCACCGAAGACCGTATCGCCGGACTGGATGCCGGCGCTGACGATTACCTGATCAAACCCTTCGACCTGGCCGAGCTGAAGGCGCGCCTGCGAGCGTTGCTGCGGCGCAGCGCCGGTCGCGCCCAGGTGTTGATCGAACACGCCGGCATCAGCCTTAATCCTGGCACCCAGCAAGTCAGCTACCAGGGAGAACCGGTGGCACTGACGCCAAAGGAATATCAACTGCTCCACGAATTGCTATCGCCACCGGGCCGAGTCATGACCCGCGATCATCTGATGCAGCTGCTGTATGGCTGGAACGAAGAAGCCGAGAGCAACACCCTGGAAGTGCATATCCATCACTTGCGAAAGAAATTCTCAACCGACCTGATTCGCACCATCCGCGGTGTCGGATATCTGGTGGAGGAGCGCCGATGACCTCGATCAGGCGTCGCACCCTGACGCTGATCATCGGTCTGTTGCTCGCTGGTATTACGATGATGAGCGTGCTCAACCTGCACGACAGCAATCACGAAATCGCCGAAGTCTATGATGCTCAGCTGGCTCAGAATGCGCGACTGCTGCAAGGGGTCATGCGTATGCCCATGGCCAGCAGGGAACACTCCGATCTGTATCAGGCCTTCAACAAGGCCTTGAGTGAAGCGGAACCGAGAGTCGACGGTCATCCCTATGAAACCAAGATTGCCTTCCAGGTCTGGAATCCCAAGGGCGAAGTGCTGGTGCATACCGCCAGCGCGCCGTCTTTCGGCACCCCCCCGGGGACGCCAGGATTCAGTGATGTGGTGGATCTGAACCACCGTCACTGGCGTGCGTTCATGCTCGAAGACAAACAGAACGGCCTGCGCATCTGGGTTGGCGAGCGAGACGATGTGCGTTCGGACCTGGTGGACCGGATCGTACGCCATACGCTGGGGCCCAATATCCTGGGCAGTTTGCTGTTGGCGTCGATGATCTGGCTGGCGATCGGCTGGGGTTTGAAACCGTTGGTCGATATGGCCGCGACATTGCGTGCGCGGCATCCAGGCTCACTGGAACCCTTGCAACTGATGCCGTTACCTACCGAGCTTGAGCCCATGCAGGCGGCCCTCAACCGCATGCTCGCGCAGATTCAGGAAGTCATGGGGCGGGAGCGGCGCTTTATCGCTGACGCCGCCCATGAAATGCGCACGCCATTAGCGGTGCTCAGGGTCCATGCACAGAACCTGATGGAGGCGGGCAGTGAGGCGGAACGTTGCGAGTCCCTCGAACATTTGATCGCCGGCGTCGACCGTGCCAGCCGACTGGTCAACCAATTACTGACCATGGCTCGACTTGAACCGCAATCAGCGATTCGTATACCCCCCACCATTGATCTGGTCGCCACCGTGCGCGCTAGCCTGGTTCAGATGACCCCCTGGTTGTTGAACAAGGGGCTCGAGCTGGCTTTTGATGTCAGCGACGAAATCGGCCCGGTCAGAGTTGATTCCGCAGCCATCGACATTGCCTTGAACAATTTAGTGACCAACGCTGCAAACTTTTCCCCGGAGCACGGCTTGATCACGGTAAGGCTGAATAAAAAAGCAGATCACTATGAACTGTCTGTCGAGGACGAGGGACCGGGGATTAACGAGGAAGATCGTGATCGGCTTTTCGAGCGTTTCTACAGCCGTGGCAATGATCAGGGGGCGGGCTTGGGTTTGAATATCGTTCAGGCGATCGCCGATCGCCTGGGAGGACAGATTCGGTTAGAAAATCGCGCCTCGAAAGGGTTGTGCGCCACGTTGGAATTCCACTGTTTTTGACGCCGCTGCTTTAGCGCGCGTCTGCGAGTCAGCCCTTGGGACTGGAGCGTCAGAGCCTGTCACTCAGGACCTTCGATGTCCTGTTTCCCGCGCCGCTCGATGCCGGTAGGGCTTCCGGAGTCAACGAGCCTTCTCTCCAGCAGAATATTCTGCAGTGCCTGGCGATCTGCCGGCTCCAGCTGATGCGCTCTCTCCTTAAGCTCCAGCAAGATCGGGCTGGAATAGGTGCGGTAGGTTTTCTCCGCCGTACGAATCGGTGTCATTTAATCCCTCCTTGATCACCTGCACACTCAGGTTGGCGCGTTGCGATGCGTTAGAAATCCTAGTTGAGGAAACGGTTTATCGCCAAAAAAGGATCGCACCAAAAAGGGGGGGATTCTGGCAAACCTTGAGCCCTGGCTGAGCGGTGGTCGTTAAAATCGCGGATTACTCGGAAGCAAAGGGGATTTGGAAGGTGGCTGGAGACGTGATCTGCGTGACGTATAAAAAGTTTGGGAAAGAATGAAACACCGTACGCAGCGACGGTGTTTCAGTTTGGTTGATCGATGAACAAAAGGACCACTGATAATAAATTCAGTGTGCATTAACCGATGCACACCGATTCACCTCATGGTCGCGCGGAGCGCTTCAATATCACTCTTCGCTTGCCCAGACACCTGTGGCGGCAGTGCGTCGAACATAGTCGCTGAAGTCCCGTGCCGGGCGACCCAGCGCACGCTGCACGCCATCGGCCACAGGTGTATTGCGGCCGTCGAGTATGGTTGTGAAGAGATAAAGCACCAGATCGATCAGTTCGGCGGGTACCTGCGCCTGTTCCAACGCCTGCCGATAGGCGTCCGGCGGTACCGCAACGTACGCAATGCCCCGTTCCGTCTCACGGGCAATTTCAGCGACAGCCTCCGCGAAGGTCAATGCTCGCGGACCCGTCAGTTCATACAGTTGGCCTGCGTGTCCCGGCTTGGTCAGTGCTACGACCGCGATCTCGGCGATGTCTTCCACGTCGACAAAGGGCTCGGCGATGTTGCCGACGGGGAGGGCCAGTTCTCCTTGCAAAATCGGCTCGAGAAAATGGGCTTCGCTGAAGTTCTGAAAAAACCAGCTGGCCCGCAGGATGGTCCAGTCGGCCCCGCTGTTTTGAACGACGCGTTCGGCTTGTTCCGCTTCAATTTCGCCACGCCCCGACAGCAGCACCAGTTTACGCACGCCGCTCTTGACCGCTTGATCGGTGAATGCCTGCACCGTCTCAACGGCACCGGGGACTGCCAGGTCCGGTTGGAACGAGAGGTAGACGGCACGAACGCCATCCATCGCGGCGGCCCACGTGCTTCGATCCTCCCAGTCGAAAGCGGGACTGGCCCTTCGGGAGCCCAAGCGGACAGACACTCCCTGCGCTTGCAATCGCTGAACAATTCGACGCCCTGTCTTGCCCGTAGCACCGGTAATCAGGATGGTTTCCTGGGAGGTTTTCATCGCGCTCATCTCCATTGATTTAATGTGAGTGTTACTCATGTTTTAAAGATGATAAACCCTCACGTTTTATCGTCAACCGGCAGAATCGCTGAAACCGACGTACGGGCAGTGCTAAGGTGAGGCTATGTCATGTTATTGATCGGGAGCGCACCAGTGCCCAAGAAAGCCACCGAAATCGTCGAACAACCTGCCTCCGAGCCGGCCCGGCGTAATCCCACGCAACAACGCAGTCGCGAGCGCCAGGAGCGAATCCTCGCGGCGGCGACACAATTGACTGCGAGCAAGGGCAGCGATCAACTCAAAATGAGTGAGATAGCTGAATGCTGCGGGATTTCCATCGGCTCGCTTTATCAGTACTTTCCGGACAAAAGTTCGGTCATACAGACCCTGGCAGAGCGCTACAACGCCGAAAGCCGTCGCTGTATCGAAGCGGCGCTGGCGGCGGTTGAAGATGCGCAAGGGCTGAGCGCAGCCTTTTCAGCGTTGCTCGACGAGTATTACGAGATTGTCCTGGCAACACCGGCGATGCGCGACATCTGGTCGGGCATGCAGGCAGACAAACACCTCATGGCGCTGGAGTTGCAGGAAAGCCGGATTGCCGGTGGGCTGTTGGCTGAGGTGATGATGCGGGTGTATCCAGGCAGTGACGCGGGGCAGGTCCAGGCCTCGGCATTTTTGATCTGGCACCTGGGCGAAGCGACCATGCGTCTGGCCATCTCATGTGCGCCCGAAGAGGGGCGCGGACTGGTCGAAGCGTTCAAGCGAATGGCTTTGCGTGAAATCACCGGGTTGACGGCTGGGACGAAGGGCGTCGCAACCGCCAGACCTGCCTGTTAAACGAAAGGTTGACCAGTAAAGCCCCGAGGCAATCGTTGCCGCCCGTCCATCGCGGTAAGCCGCTCGACCCATTCCACGCGCCAGTCATTGGCGGTGTGAGTGACTTTGGCTTTGCGTGCGGCGCGGCGAGCAGCGTTACGCTGGTCTTTGCGCGCATCCTTGAACGCATCGGTGCTTCGGCAGCTTCTGCATTTCACCCGGGTCAGTTCAGTCGTTGAGGTGAGTTTGCTTCCTTTGTGACCGCAGGCCAGATGCCCGCCAACTTTGAAGTGAGTAACCATCAGACGCCTCCTTGGTGACGTGTAACTGTTGGACCTCCAGCAAGTAATGTCGTTCGGCACGCAAAAAAATGGCCCGCATGCGGGCGGGCCAAGGGGTTCATCAGAAGGAGTAGGTTCACTGTACGGCTTGTTTTGTGAACACTTTGTGAAATGGCCGGGCAAAAAAAATCCCGGCGCCAGGCCGGGTGGGTTCAGCAGTAATGATCAGCCAAGCGCGAGCACGGTGACGAAAATGTCGCCGTTCATGGGCTCTGAATCAGGTCGTGTACGCGTTGTCCGGTGTCCAGATCGAATCATCTGAACCTTGGCAGCGGCGGTTCCACAGGCTTGAGCGAGGACAACGTGCTGCGGATCAGTGGCGCATCCTTCTCGATGTCGTTCAGGCGATCACGAATTCTGAGGGCGGTCGGGTGCCCGCCTTGATGATCGACCCAGTCGGCGATTTCCTTGCACGCCGCGGCCAGGCGAGCCTGGCGGGAATCAAGCAGGGTGAGCAGGGTGGTGATGGACTCTTTTTCGGACATGGCAAACACCTCCGTTCAAGAAACCTGGCAATTGGCAACAAAAAGCCCGCTGGGAGCGAGCTTTCTGCCGATGGGGTCGCTGGTCCCTCAGCCATTTCAGTATAGACCCGGACTTCAGCCTTGTCGGGCCGTCACCTGCGATCGGGCGTTGTATAGACGGCAGGCGCGACGGGCATCTTCTTCAGTATCAAAGCCGTCGCCAATGAAGCCACGGGTGCGGGTATCAATGATGCGATACCAGACTTTAGCGTCGGGTGGTGGATGACCAACTTCCCCGGCGCGGCGACCATGAATGATGATCTTGTTGCAGCGCTGCACAACGAAAATGTCTTCCATGGCGTCACCGGAGCTAATTTCTGTCACATCTACTATAGAAGCCATTCGCGATCGTGCAAAAAATGGACAGGTCAGTTCGTCGGTTGAGACGCCTCGATCATCCGTTCCAGGTACATCGCCAGCCCGACTTCTTCGGCCCTGAGGCCTTTACGGGTTCTGGGTCGCGGTAACTCGGCCAATGCCCCCAGCAGAAAGCCGTCGAGCACCGCCGGGTGGATATAGCACTTGCGACAGACCGCCGGGGTGTTGCCGAGTTGCCTGGCGACGTTCTTGACCATTTCCACTACATGGCGCTTGGCATCAGACTCCGGCTCCCACTGCAACTCGCGCAGCACGGCCAATGCCAGGGCGCTGCCGGCCCAGGTGCGGTAATCCTTGGCGGTGAAGTCAGCGCCGGTCAGCGTTTGCAGATAGGCATTTACGTCGGAGGAACTGACGGTGTGCCGTTCACCGTTTTCATCCAGATACTGAAACAGGTTTTGCCCGGGAATTTCCTGGCAGCGTTTGATGATTCGCGCCAGACGCCGGTCTTTCACGGTGATCTGGTGTTCGACACCGCTCTTGCCACGGAACTGGAACCGGATCGCACTGCCGTTGACCTCGACGTGACGGTTGCGCAGGGTGGTCAAGCCATAGGAGCGATTGTCCCGCGCGTACTGCGTATTGCCGACCCGGATCAGGGTCGCATCCAGCAAGGTAATGACCGTGGCCATGACTTTGTCGCGGCTGAAACCCGGCGCCTCCAACAGTGTTTCAAGCTGTTTGCGCAGCTTCGGCAGGGCCAGCCCGAAGTCCCGCAACCGCGAGTATTTATCGGCATCGCGTACTTCCCGCCAGCGCGGGTGGTAACGGTATTGTTTGCGCCCCCGGGCATCGCGGCCGGTGGCTTGCAGGTGCCCGCGCGGGTCGGCGCAAATCCATACGTCGGTGTAGGCCGGAGGGACGGCGAGGGCGTTGATGCGCTTGATCTCGTCCGGATCAGTGATGCGCTGACCCGTGGGTTCGAAGTAGCAAAACTTGCCGCGCAGTTTCTTGCGAGTGATGCCGGGCTGGGTGTCGTCGACGTAGTGCAGGTCGGGCGGCAGCACGTCGGGCAATGCGGAATCGGGCATGGCGGTAATCCTTGGCAACGAATCAGGGGCCGTTACAGCCATTGACCGCACGCCTTTGCAGACGTGCCAGCGGATTTACGCCAGCACCGCCACCGCCTTGATCTGCGCCCAGAGTTGCTGGCCGGGGTGCACGTTCAATTGATCCCGGGAGTAGCGGGTGATCCGTGCCAGCAGCGGCGTGCCGGCCGCGTCCAGCCGAATCAGCACGTGGGCGGCGTTGTCCGCGCCCATTTCACTGACCACCGTCACCGGCAGACGATTGAGAATGCTGCTGTGCTCGATGCTTTGCAGGCTGAGACTGACATCGCGCGCCTGAACCTTGCAGCGAAGTGCCTGGCCGGCGTCCATCGGTGTGTGTGTCACGCGAATGTTCAGCGCGGCGCCCGGTAATTGCAGGGTCAGCAATTGATAGTCCGCGTCATACGTACTGACATGGCCCTCGATCACGACGCCAGCGTCATCGCCCAACGCCAATGGCAGGTCGAGACGGGCCAGGGTTTCACCGATAGGGCCGCTGGCCAGTGCCTTGCCGTGGCTGAGCAGGACGATGTGGTCAGCCAGCCGAGCCACCTCATCCTGGGAATGACTGACGTACAGCACCGGGATGTCCAGTTCATCGTGCAACCGTTGCAGGTACGGCAGGATTTCGCTTTTGCGTTGCGAATCCAGTGCCGCCAGCGGTTCGTCCATCAGCAACAGCTTCGGGCTGGTCAGCAGGGCGCGGGCGATGCCAATGCGCTGCCGTTCACCGCCGGAGAGGTTTTGTGGGTGACGATCCAGCAGATGGCCGATGCCCAGCAGTTCAGTCGCGTGAGCCATGTCGACCCGGCGCAGTTGTTGCGGGATTCGCCTGAGACCGAATTGCAGGTTCGCCAGCACCGACAGATGCGGAAACAGGCTGGCTTCCTGAAAGACATAACCGAGCGCGCGCTTGTGCGGCGCGACGAAAATCTTCCTGTCGCTGTCCTGCCAGACTTCATCGTTGACCTGGATAAAACCCTGTTCTGCCCGTTCAAGGCCTGCAATGCAGCGCAGGCAGGTGGTTTTGCCTGAGCCGGAGTGACCGTACAGCGCGGTGACGCCACGGCCCGGCAGGTGCAAATCCACATCCAGGGCGAACCCCGAGTAGTTCAGTTTCAGACGCGTTTTGATCATCAATCAGCTCCAGCCTGCTCTGGTTTTGCGACTGGAGTAGAGCGCCAGCAACACTGCGAAAGAGAACACTAACATCGCCCCGGCCAGCCAGTGGGCCTGGGCATATTCCATGGCCTCGACGTGATCGTAGATCTGCACCGAGACCACGCGGGTCTTGTCGGGAATGTTGCCGCCGATCATCAGCACCACACCAAATTCGCCAACGGTATGGGCGAAACCGAGAATCGCCGCCGTGATGAAACCCGGTCGGGCCAGCGGCAGGATCACACTGAAAAAGGTGTCCCAGGGATTGGCGCGCAAGGTCGCGGCCACTTCCAGCGGACGGCTGCCGATGGCAGAGAAAGCATTCTGCAGCGGCTGCACCACGAACGGCATCGAGTAGAGCACCGAACCGATCACCAATCCGGCAAAACTGAAGGTCAGGGTGCCGAGCCCCAGTGACTGGGTGAAGTGGCCGACAAAGCCGTTAGGACCCAACGCCAGCAACAGATAAAAGCCAATCACCGTGGGTGGCAACACCAGGGGCAGGGCGACGATCGCCCCGATCGGGCCGCGCAACCAGGACTGGGTGCGCGACAGCCACAACGCAATCGGAGTGCCGATGATCAGCAGGATAACCGTCGTCAGGGAGGCGAGCTTCAGGGTCAGCCAGATCGCGGAAAAGTCGGCGCTCGATAGAGTCATTTAGAGTTGGTAACCGTAGGACTTGATGACAGCGGCGGCTTTCGGCCCCTTGAGGTAGTCAACCAGTGCCTTGGCAGCCGGGTTGTCCTTGCCTTTGTTGAGGATCACCGCATCTTGTTTGATCGGTTCGTGCAGGCTGGCTGGAACGATCCACGCCGAACCGCTGGTCACTTTGCCGTCTTTGTAGATCTGCGACAAGGCGACGAAGCCCAGTTCTGCGTTGCCGGTGGAAACGAACTGGTAAGCCTGGGTGATGTTCTGGCCTTCAACGATTTTGTCTCTGACCTTGTCGGTCAGGCCCAGCCTGGCCAGTACCTGGGTGGCGGCGAGGCCGTAAGGCGCGGTTTTCGGGTTGGCGATCGACAGATGCTGGTATCGATTGTCGCTCAACGTTTTGCCCTTGGCATCGACGTAACCTTCCCTGGCCGACCAAAGCGCGAGGGTGCCGACGGCGTAGGTGAAGCGCGACCCCTTGACCGTCTCACCTTCGGCTTCGAGTTTTAGCGCGGTGGTGTCGTCCGCTGAGAGGAACACTTCGAACGGCGCGCCATTCTTGATCTGGGTGTAGAACTGGCCGGTTGCACCAAAGGAGGTGACCAGTTTATGCCCGGTGTCTTTCTCGAAGTCGGCAGCGATGGCCTGTATCGGCGCGGTGAAGTTGGCCGCGACAGCGACCTGGACTTCATCGGCCTGGGCAGCGCCGATGGCGAACACTGCGAGCAGGCTCGCCAGGCAGGTTGGGGCAAAACGTAAGGCACGAATGGTCATGAAACGGCTCCGTGGCAGGCAAGTACGGCGAGGAGGTACAACGCTATATAGTCAAATATATAGCGTATTGCCTGCAAACGGAATGTGCTGGAACTGGATTACATGGGTGACGAATAAATCTCTGTGGCGAGGGAGCTTGTCTGTGGTGAGGGGATTCATCCCCGTTGGGTCGCGCAGCGGCCCCGCTTTTGCGGCCGACATCCAAATATTTTGCGTCTGCTGCGCAGCCGAACGGGGATGAATCCCCTCGCCACAGGTTTTGTGTCTACACGCGCAGCAGTTTCGCCAACCCTTCCTCCGCCAAGCGCCGCGTCAATTCCGCCGTCGTCATCTCTACCCCCAACGTAAATGCCTGCCCGGCCCAAAGGTTGCTGAAATCCGCTTCCCCCTTCGCCCGCAATGGCATCAACGCTCCACCCGCCAATGGAAAGGCCCGTGCCTTGTCGCTCATCGGCCCGAGTTCACGCATGACCCGGTTCAGAATTCCCCGCGCCGGGCGGCCGGTGAAAATATTAGTGACAGCAGTCTCGCTTTCCTTTGCCGTGCGCAATGCCTTGTGATGGGAGGCGCTGACTTTGGCTTCCGGTGTGAACAGATACGCCGTACCCACCTGCACCGCTGAAGCGCCCAACATAAATGCCGCCGCAACGCCTCGTGCATCGGCAATACCGCCTGCAGCAATCACCGGCACTTTCACCGCGTCGACGATTTGCGGCACCAGCGCGAAGACACCCACCTGGCTGCTCAGATCCTCGCTGAGGAACATGCCCCGATGGCCTCCGGCTTCATAACCCATGGCGATGATTGCGTCACAACCGTTTTGCTCAAGCCAGATCGCTTCTTCGACGGTCGTTGCCGACGACAGCACCTTTGCGCCGGTGGCCTTGACGCGATCCAGCAGGGATTTTTCGGGCAGGCCGAAGTGAAAGCTCACCACGTCGGGGCGACATTCTTCGATCACTTCGCAGGTTGCGTGATCGAACGGTGCGCGATTGGACACCGGCGTCGGCGCGTCGAAGTCCACGCCCAGTTCCCGGTAGTAAGGTTCCAGCAGATTCTTCCAGTCTCGAGCGCGTTGCTCATCGGCTGCCGGTGGTTGGTGACAGAAGAAATTAACATTGAAAGGGCGCTGAGTGTGTTGGCGGATCGTTTTCAGTTCTTCGCGCAACTGCTCGGTGCTGAGCATCGCCGCAGGCATCGAGCCCAGGCCACCAGCGTTGCTCGCCGCGATCACCATGGCCGACCCGGTGGCGCCAGCCATCGGCGCCTGGATGATGGGCAGTTCGATCCCCAGCAGATCAAGAACTCGGGTGTCTGGCCATTGGCTCATTTGCAAGGTTCTCCGGTGTCACAACAGGAACGGGTTTTGTACCAGCAATGCCGGGCTCACGACCAATCGATTTTTGCATGGGGGGCAATCGTACGGTGATGGGAACACTCGGATTGGCATAAAGTCGGGTACGACAAAATGGTGCAGTGTGATATTTCAACTGCACCACAATGGTGTGATTCGATTAGGAGACGACGATGTTCCAAGGCATTTTGATCGACAAAGACGACAGCGGTTACCGGGCCACACTGCAAGAGATCAATGACGATCAACTGCCCGAGGGCGATGTGACCGTGCGAGTGGCGTACAGCACGCTGAATTTCAAGGACGGTCTGGCGATCACCGGCAGCAGCCCGGTGGTGCGAAAATTCCCGATGGTGCCGGGCATCGATCTGGCGGGGACCGTCGAAGTCAGTGGGCATCCGGACTACAAGGTCGGTGATCAGGTCGTACTCAATGGCTGGGGTGTAGGCGAAGGGCATTGGGGCGGATTGGCGCAGAAGGCGCGCCTGAATGGCGACTGGCTGATTCCATTGCCCCCGGAATTCACCCCTGCCCAGGCAATGGCCATCGGCACGGCCGGCTACACGGCGATGCTGAGCATTCTGGCGCTGGAGCATAACGGCGTGACGCCAGAGCAGGGCGATGTCCTGGTCACGGGCGCCAACGGCGGTGTAGGCAGTTTCGCCATCGCGTTGCTGAGCAAGCTCGGTTACCGGGTGGTTGCGTCCACTGGCCGTACCTCCGAGCACGACTACCTCAAGCAGTTAGGGGCCAGCGAAATCATCGACCGCGCTACGCTGTCGGAACCGGGCAAGCCGCTGGCCAAGGAGCGTTGGGCGGCTGTGATCGACTCGGTCGGCAGTCACACCCTGGCCAACGCCTGTGCCAGCACTAAGGCCAACGGCACTGTCGCTGCATGTGGCCTGGCGCAAGGCATGGATTTTCCAGCCTCCGTTGCCCCGTTTATTTTGCGTGGCGTGACACTGGCCGGGATCAACAGCGTGACCCAGCCCAAAGCCAAACGAGTGCTCGCCTGGAATCGCCTGGCCAAGGATCTGGACTTCGCTTTGCTGCCGCTGATCAGTCACGAAATCGGTTTGAGTGAAGCAATAGAAGCCGCGCCACGATTACTTGCGGGTCAGCTGCGCGGTCGAGTGGTGGTGGATGTGAATCGCTAAAAGATTTGATCTTTCAGCCTTCACGTTCCAGCAACTGCCGCTTGCGCTCCACCCCCCAGCGATAGCCCGACAGGTTGCCGTCGCTGCGCACCACGCGGTGGCACGGGATCGCCACCGCCAGACTGTTCGCGCCGCAGGCCTGGGCCACGGCGCGCACCGCTTTCGGTGCACCGATGCGCTGGGCAATATCCGCGTAACTGGCAGTGCTGCCTGCAGGAATCTCCCGCAACGCCTGCCAGACGCGCTCCTGAAATGCCGTGCCTTGAACGTCCAGCGGTAAATCCAGGCCAATGGCCGGGGCTTCGATAAAACCGACGACCTTGGCGATCAGTTGCTCGAACTCATGATCGGCGCCAATCAGGTTGGCTCGCCGAAACTTGTCTTGCAGGTCGCACACCAGTTGGTGCGGGTCATCACCCAGTAGAATCGCGCAAACACCGCGTACGCTCTGCGCCACCAGAATCGCCCCCAGTGAACACTGGCCAACGGCGAATCGAATGTCATTGTTCTGGCCTTCCGCGCGGTAGTCACCGGGTTTCATGCCCAGCAGCTGATCCGCCGCCTCATAAAAACGGCTGTTGGAGTTGAAACCGGCGTCATACAAAGCCTCGGTCACCGAACCTCCACCGCTTAGCCGTTGACGAACCTTGCGTGAACGGTGGGCTGTGGCGTAGCCCTTGGGTGTCAGTCCGGTAACGGCTTTAAACACACGGTGAAAGTGAAAACTGCTCAGGCCCGCGACGTCGGCCAGTTCACTCAGCGCCGGCAGATGCTCGGCTGTTTCGATCTGACGACAAGCAGCGGCGACGGTCGCGGCATGTTGCGCGGCGAGATCACTTTGATCCTTCGCCGCTCGTTTGCTTGGGCGGTAACCCGCTGCCTGGGCCTGTTCGGCCGTGTCAAAGAACTCGACATTCTGCGGCTTCGGCAAACGCGCCAGGCTGCTGGGGCGGCAGTAGATGCCGGTGGTTTTCACCGCGTACACAAACTGCCCGTCAGCGCGGGGATCCCGGGCGACGACGGCGGCCCAGCGGGGATCGTTCTCGGTGGTTGTCATGGCTTCATGTCCGTTGACCCGTTTGATTCAGAGTAATCAGCCGGCAGGGTCGTTGCACTCCGGGTCTTGCGGTCAAATTCGCGGGCTTATTGTGCGGTACGAAACGTAAAGTTGATCCGTTGCTCGCCCATGCGCCGATGCTGGCCCTCCTTGATCGGCAAGACCCCGTGATAACGCAGGCGATCGACGCCACCCCAGACCACGATATCGCCATGGAACACCGGCACCCGCTGACTTTTGTCGCTGCGTTCAAAACCACCGAACAGGAACATCGCCGGCAGGCCCAGCGACACCGAAACGATCGGCGCTGCGTAGGACGCTTCGTCCTTGTCCTGGTGCAATGACATCTTCGCGCCAGGGATATAGCGGTTGATCAGGCAAGAATCCGGCATGAAATCGGCAAAACCGGCTTCGAGCGCCGCGGCCTGTGCGAGCTCAAGAAAGACCGGCGGCATTTCCGGCCAGGGGGCGTCGGTCCGTGGATCATGACGGGAATAGCGATAACCGCTGCGGTCGGTGGTCCACCCCCATGTGCCGCAACTGCTCATGGCCGCTGACATGGTAAAGCCGCCGGGCGTGACCATGTGCCGGAACGGCGATGCTGCCAGAACCGTCTCGAGCGCAGACAGTAATTGCTCCAGCCAAGGCAGGGCAAAGCCTCTCAAGACGTAGGACTGTTCTCCAATTTGCTCGCGCCGAGGTTGCTGTTCGGGCTCTGGGTCGGCAAACAGATCGAGAGTGATCGGGTTCATAAGGTCATAACGCGTCGTGAAAGATGATGCCAAGGGTATGCCGTTTTCCACTGTGCAGGCGACTCACTCCGTGGCGCAAGGTGACCCGGTAATAGCCGCGAACGCCTTTGACCGGTCGCTGGTTGACGGCAAAGATCACCGCGTCACCTTTTTTCAATCCAATGACCTGGGGGCGCGATTGCATCCGTGGGCGTTGTTCGGTCAGGACAAACTCCCCGCCGGTGAAATCTTCGCCAGGCTCTGACAGTAGAATCGCCACTTGCAGCGGAAAAACGTGTTCGCCGTACAGATCCTGATGCAGGCAGTTGTAGTCCTGTGGCCCATATTGCAGCAACAGCGGCGTTGGACGCACCTGATCGGCGGCGTGGCAGCGTTCAAGGAACGCCGCATGCGTATCAGGGAAACGGACCGGCAAGTCCATTTGCTCGTACCAGCGGTTGGCGATCGGCACCAGCCGAGGGTAGAGCGATTTGCGCAATGTGGCGATGATCTCTGGCAACGGATAGCGGAAGTATTTGTACTCGCCACGGCCGAAGCCGTGACGAGCCATCATGACGTGCGAGCGGAACGGTTCGGATCGGGCGTACAGCGCACTGATGTCATCGCACGTCTCGCTGCTGATCAGCGAGCGGATGATCGCGCAACCATCCTGATCCAGTTGTTGCTCCAGTGTTGCCCAATCGAGTGCATCCAGAAAGTGCTCGATCATTGCTGCGCCTCGCGTTCCAACAGTTGCCGCTTGCGCTCCAGGCCCCAGCGGTAACCGCCGAGGCTGCCATCCTGGCGCAGTACCCGATGGCAGGGCACGATGATTGCCAGCGGGTTCGCGCCGCAGGCATTGGCCACGGCCCGGAACGCTTTGGGTTGTCCCAGTTGCCGGGCGATCTGCTGGTAACTGACGGTTTGGCCGAGCGGGATTTGGCGCAAAGCTTCCCAGACGCGCTGCTGGAAAACGCTACCCGACAGGTCCAGTGGCAAATCGAGCACTGTCAGAGGGTTGTCGAGATAGCGGAGGGTGTGTTCCAACGCAGGCATCAAGCCTTCATCACGTTGGGGCTGGCCGGGAAATCGCCGTGCAAGGTCGCGTTCCAGCGTCTCCAGGTCATCGCCGAGCAGCAACGCGCACAATCCCTGCGCGCTGGCGGCCAGCAGCAGGATGCCAAGGCTTGAAGTGCCGCTGATGAAACGAATCGGGGAAGTAGACATGTTCTGACTCCTTAACCAAAGGTCGAGGTGGCCAGTCTAGGGGGCGCTGCCGGGGTGAACACTCCGGGGCTTGCGGTCGAATTCAACGGATGGAGCAGACATCCACATTGTCGCTCCGAATCCCGTTACAGCGCTTTGCTGACGCTGATCTCGCTGATGACGTCTTCGCTCTGGCCATGAATCGCGTCCAGCGCGGCCCTGGCTTCGGCTTCGGTGCCGTTTTCCAGTTGGGCGAATTCGAAACGGCGTTCGCCGTTGAGTTTGTATTTGATGACGTACTTGGTCGTTTGGGCCACGGTCATACCTGCTTGATAGTCGTGTCGGGCGTCGCTCAGCTCAGTTTCGAGGTGGAGCGGCGGATGATCTTGATCGAGTGAGTCAGGGTCGGTTTGCGGGTTACGCTGATCGGCCGACGGTTGACGGTGTCGATGGTGATGTTCCAGAAACCGGTACTCGGTGCAGTTATGCGGGCCGGGAAGGTGTCGAAAGCACCGCCATGGTAAGTGTGACGGCCGCCATTCTTGAAGCTGCGGAAATTGGCGTCGTTCATCAAGCGGATGTTGCACATTTGGGAGCACTGGATGACGACGATGTCGTCTTCATTGAGGTGCTCGCGCTGGTGGATAAATTTCATGAGGCGCCTCCAGAAGGGCTTTTTCTACAAAATCAAAACGATAGCATGGTCGATTGGCGCAGTTTATCAGCCCGAACAGGTTATTATCCGGTCGTCGGGGTGTGCTTTGACAATTAAAAACAGTTATTCGGAATTCCATGAGCGATAAAAGCAGTGAGCCTCGGAGAAAACCAGCATTTGTGCTGTCGGAGGGTCTTTATCGGAGGTTTTGTATGAAGTGGGGTGCATGGGTCTTGCCGTTTGCATTGGCGATGAGTGGTTGTGCAAGTGTCTCGGAAATCAACGAGTCGCTGCCCACCATGAATGTGATTTCCGGCAAGAAGCCCAATGAATACGCGCAGTGCCTGACCGAAAAACTGGCCAGCAGTCGCGGGGCCCTGCAAGTCGAGCCGCAGGAGAAAGAAGGCGTGCGGGTCATCGTGCCGCAGAAGTTCTCCTCGGGCCCGGCGGCCGTATTCGATATTGAAGAGCGTTCCAGCGGCAGCAGCATCAAGCTGCATGAACGCATTTCCAATGTGCCATTACGCCCGATGGATGTGCGCAATGCTGCCACAGCGTGTATCTCCGGCTGATAAACTAGCGACAGTCAGCACCGATGCCGCCAAAGCAGCGCTTTGGCGGCATTGTCATTTCTGGAGTCGAGCATGAAGCGAGAGCAGGTACGGGAGCGGCATGCAGAGGGTCAAATCTCTGCTACCCATGTGATTCAGAATCCGGCGGACCCGGGGGAATGGATCGTGTTTTTCAAGAAAAGCGCCGGGCGCAGTTATTTTCTGGTGGATGACAACGATGAAGTCGAATCCTTCGGTCGCCTTGACGACCTGATCGAGACCGTACGCGGTCTCGGGATCAAATTCGCTGAAATTCACATGTAGGGCACAAGCGCCTTACTTGCAGACCACCACCACGCTGCGGTTTTTGTAATTGCCGACATCGACGCCCAGGGTCTTGTCACTTTCCTTGGTTGAAGGTGTGCCGTCAGTGCCAACGATTCGATAGCCGGTGCCGGCGCATGAAGCATCGGCTTTTTCATAGCAGGTGGCCCAGGAGTTGGCTTCTCCCGAGCAATCGATGGTCAGGCCTTGCTGGCCGTTGTTCAAGTAGGTGGTTTCGGAAGTTGCGCAGCCGCTCAGGGCCAATACGGCAAACAGGGGCAAGAATTTAGTCATGTTGTGGTCGTCGTCAGGATAATGGGGCTAAGCCTGTGACAGCGCCGGAATCAAAAGGTTATAGCGAAAGGCCACTTCTTTGCAGGCAAACGCAAAAAAAGCCCTGCGTGAGGCAGGGCTTGGGTTAGGCCAGGTGCTTCTCAGGACTTATCTTTACCGCGACGCTTAGGGGCCGGGTGTTCGAGCTCCAATACGGACGCTACTTCAATCGCCAACGCTTCGGTCGGGAATGGCCCGGCGATATTCTCGCCGCTGGCGCTGTCTACCCACCACTGGCCGTCTTTCGCCTGATTGATCAGGAACCCGTTGATACTTTTTGCTACCGACATCTATCTGCCTCGTTGGCTGGTTCAATTGCGCAATGATAGCGCCAATTGGACGCAACGGGTGCTGATGGGCGTATGGTGGCGAGAATCTGCGCGCGGCAAATTCGTCGGCGCCGGTCGGAATCTCTGCTATCTATAAAGGGCACTGGAGCGATCTGCGGAACTATCCGCGAGAATATTTCTCTATGATGGCATCGGTTAGCCAGCGCGAGGCATTGTAAGGTGCTCGCGGCCTGATTAGACTGCGCCGAAACTCGAACACACAGCCCTTTCAAGGACTTATATGATCAAGAAATGCTTGTTCCCAGCAGCCGGTTACGGTACTCGCTTCCTGCCAGCGACTAAAGCCATGCCCAAGGAAATGCTGCCGGTGGTAAACAAGCCACTGATCCAGTACGGCGTCGAAGAAGCTCTGGACGCCGGTTTGACCGAAATCTCCATCGTCACCGGTCGCGGCAAACGCGCCCTGGAAGACCACTTCGACATCAGCTACGAGCTGGAAAACCAGATCAAGGGCACCGACAAGGAAAAATACCTGGTTGGCATCCGCAAGCTGCTGGACGAGTGCTCGTTCTCCTACACCCGTCAAACCGAAATGAAAGGCCTTGGCCACGCGATCCTGACCGGCCGCCCGCTGATCGGTGACGAGCCGTTCGCCGTGGTGCTGGCGGACGACCTGTGCGTCAACCTGGAAGGCGACGGCGTGCTGACCCAGATGGTCAAGCTGTACGAGCAGTATCGCTGCACCATCGTCGCGATCCAGGAAGTGGATCCGCTGGAAACCAACAAGTACGGTGTGATCGCTGGCGAGTTGATCGCTGACGACCTGTACCGCGTTCGTAACATGGTCGAAAAACCGGCCCCGGAAGACGCTCCGTCGAACCTGGCGATCATCGGTCGTTACATCCTGACTCCGGACATTTTCGAACTGATCAAGCAAACCGAGCCAGGCAAAGGTGGCGAGATCCAGATCACCGATGCCCTGATGAAGCAGGCGAAGAACGGTTGCGTGATTGCCTACAAGTTCAAGGGCAAGCGTTTCGACTGCGGTGGCGCTGAAGGCTACATCGAAGCGACCAACTTCTGCTTCGAGAACTTCTACAAGACGGGCAAGGCTTACTGATAGCGTTTGACCTGCCTGTATTGAAAAGCCACCTTCGGGTGGCTTTTTCATTTTCCGACCCCATATCGTTTGCAGCGCTTGCCCAACGGACGTCTGCGGGTATGCTGTTTGCCTGCCGAGGAGATTGAAAATGGCCTACGATTTTGACCTTTATGTGATTGGCGCCGGTTCCGGCGGTGTGCGGGCTGCGCGTTTTGCGGCCGGGTTTGGCGCGAAAGTGGCCGTGGCCGAGAGCCGCTACCTGGGTGGCACCTGTGTGAACGTCGGTTGCGTGCCGAAGAAATTGCTGGTCTACGGCGCGCACTTCGCCGAAGACTTCGAGCAATCTTCGGGTTTTGGCTGGACGCCGGGGGAGGCGAAGTTCGATTGGGCAACGCTGATCGCCAACAAGGATCGCGAGATCAATCGCCTGAACGGCATCTATCGCAACCTGCTGGTGAACAGTGGTGTGACCCTGCATGAAGGCCACGCCAAAATCGTCGACCCCCATACCGTCGAGATCAATGGCGAACGTTTCACCGCCAAGAACATCCTGATCGCTACTGGCGGCTGGCCGCAAATCCCGGAGATTCCGGGGCACGAGCATGCGATCAGCTCCAACCAGGCGTTTTTCCTCAAAGAGTTGCCAAAACGCGTGCTGGTCGTGGGGGGTGGTTACATCGCCGTCGAGTTTGCCGGGATCTTCCACGGCCTGGGCGCCCAGACCACGTTGTTGTATCGCGGTGACCTGTTCCTGCGCGGCTTTGACGGCGCGGTGCGCAAGCACTTGCAGGAAGAGCTGACCAAGCGTGGCATGGACCTGCAATTCAATGCCGACATCGAGCGCATTGAAAAACTGACCGGAGGCAGTCTGAAAGTGACGCTCAAGGACGGTCGCCAGCTGGAAGCCGATTGCGTGTTCTACGCCACCGGCCGCCGCCCGATGCTGGACAACCTTGGGCTGGAAAACACTGGCGTCAAACTCGACAAGAAAGGTTTCGTCGAGGTCGATGAGCGATACCAGACCGCCGAGCCGTCGATCCTTGCCCTTGGCGATGTGATTGGTCGGGTCCAGCTCACGCCGGTTGCACTGGCCGAAGGCATGGCCGTGGCGCGACGCTTGTTCAAGCCTGAGCAATATCGTCCGGTGGATTACAAGATGATCCCGACCGCGGTGTTCAGCTTGCCCAACATCGGCACCGTTGGCCTGACCGAAGAAGAGGCTCGCGAAGCCGGCCACGACGTGGTGATCTTCGAAAGCCGTTTCCGCCCGATGAAGCTGACCCTGACTGAATGCCAGGAGCGCACGCTGATGAAGCTCGTGGTGGACGGCAAGACCGACAAGGTGCTTGGCTGTCACATGGTCGGGCCGGATGCCGGCGAAATCGTCCAAGGGCTGGCAATCGCCCTGAAGGCGGGCGCCACCAAGCGCGATTTCGACGAAACCATCGGCGTACACCCGACGGCCGCCGAAGAGTTCGTTACGATGCGTACGCCGGTCGCAGGTTAATCGGCCTTGGCTGCGTCTGGCGCTGTCGCAACGACAGCCGCCAGGCGCACGCTTTCATCGAGGCTCGCCTGAGTCTTGAGCAGTTCAACTTCCAGCGCTTTGTTTACCTGCGACTGCTCCTCGACGCTCTGTTTCAGCGACTGGCTTTCCAGGAGGGCTGCGCGCAGGCGTTCCTGGAGGAGGGTGCGTTCGCTGTCGATGCGGTTGACCTGTTCCAGCAATTGATCCTGGCGGGTGTGGGTTTGCTTGAGCTGTTCCTGCAGCAGGCTCAGTTCCCGTAGCGTGCCACGGTTTTCAGTCAGCAAGCGCTCGTTGTCACGGTGCAGTTGGGTGATTTCATCCTGGCGTACGAGGGCGCTTTGCTGGGCCTGGCGCAATTCCATCTGGATCTGCTGCACCTGGCCTTCGTGGCGTCGTTGCTCCTGTTCGCGCTGCTCTTTGACGGCATTGCGATAGTGCTCAAGCGCATCGCGGGCGTGCAGGTGCTTTTCCTCAAGAGAGCGGATCTGCTCGTCCTTGTCCTGCAAGCGCAACTCGAAGTCCGCCAGCGCCTGGTTCAGCCCGGCGTTGCGGGTTTGCTCGGTCTGCAGCATGGACAGGGTGTTTTGCAGGGTGTCGGATTCCTGCGTCAGCGCCAGGGTTTGAAGCTCGTACTGCTGCTGTAATTCGCCGTTGGCTTCTTGCGCGTCAGTCAGCTGGGTTTCCAGCGCTTTTCGTTGTTGCTCGAACTTCTCGCGAGCCTGATCGATGGGCGCCTGCGCCTGTTCCTTGAGGCGTTGCGCGAGGCGCGAGACCAGCCCTGTCAGTTCGTCATCGATGGGTTCAGAGGAGGGTGCGGCGGGCTCGACGCCATCGTCCAGTTCCTTCAAATACCGGTGAATGGTGGTTTTTGAGCCCGTGTTACCCATCTCGATACGTACAGCGTCGATGCTCGGGTGTTCTCCGCGGGCGAGGATAGCCAGGCGCGCCGTTTGAACCACTGCTTTGTTTATACCGCCACGAGCCATGTGTTCTCCTACGATTTCGTACTGTGGTACATACCACTTAAACGACAGTGTACCATGCATGGTAAAAACTCAAAGAATGTAAATTATTGATACGGGATATACTGGTATTACCCAATGTGATGCGCTTTGGAACGGCTTTAGCGCCGCAAAAGCCGTACGACTTCGAGACGTGAGCCCATGACCGATCTGGATCGCTACCTGCAAGCCGCCACGCGTGACAACACCCGCCGTAGCTATCGAGCGGCCATCGAGCATTTCGAAGTGAGTTGGGGCGGTTTCCTGCCGGCCACTGCTGACAGCGTCGCGCGCTATCTGGTGGCGTACGCCGGGGAGCTGTCGATCAACACGTTGAAGCTGCGCCTGTCGGCGCTCGCTCAGTGGCACAACAGTCAGGGCTTTGCCGATCCCACCAAGGCGCCGGTTGTGCGCCAGGTCTTCAAAGGCATTCGCGCACTGCACCCGGCCCAGGAGAAACAGGCCGAGCCATTGCAGCTTCAGCATCTGGAGCAAGTGGTTGCCTGGCTGGAGCAGGAAGCACAAACCGCGAAATCACAACATGATCAACCGGCCCTGTTGAGAGCCCGGCGCGATAGCGCGCTGATCCTGTTGGGCTTCTGGCGCGGTTTTCGCAGCGATGAGTTGTGCCGCGTGCAAATCGAACACGTGCAGGCCAGCGCGGGCTCCGGCATCACCCTCTATTTGCCGCGGAGCAAGAGCGACCGCGAAAACCTCGGCAAGACCTACCAGACGCCGGCATTGCAGCGTCTGTGTCCGGTGCAGGCATATATCGGCTGGATCAGCGAAGCGGCGCTGGTGCGCGGGCCGGTATTCCGTGGCATCAATCGTTGGGGGCATTTGAGCGAGGAGGGGTTGCACGCCAACAGCGTCATTCCGTTATTGCGCCAAGCGCTGGAACGCGCCGGTATCCCGGCCGAGCAGTACACCAGTCACTCCCTGCGACGCGGCTTCGCCACCTGGGCGCACCAAAGTGGCTGGGACTTGAAATCGCTGATGAGCTACGTGGGCTGGAAGGACATGAAGTCGGCGATGCGTTACGTGGAAGCGAATCCGTTTCTGGGGATGGCGCGGATTTCTGAAAAGCCCTCGGCGGCCTAGATATCGTTTTCTTCTATTAATACTGCGGGCTAATAGCGAAAACCCATCAGCAGCATCAAGTTTGCCAATGAGCCATCCGTGCGTCGAGTGGGTAGAGTTCACTCCATCAACTTCTTAACCCATGACGGAGAGTCACCGATGCCTATCATCAACAGCCAAGTTAAACCGTTCAAAGCTGACGCCTTCAAAAATGGCGACTTCGTAAAAGTCTCGGACGCTGACCTGAAAGGCAAGTGGTCTGTGGTTTTCTTCTACCCAGCCGACTTCACCTTCGTTTGCCCGACCGAACTGGAAGACCTGGCTGACAACTACGACGAGTTCCAGAAACTGGGCGTCGAAATCTACAGCGTTTCCACTGATACCCACTTTGCTCACGCTGCCTGGCACAACACTTCGCCAGCCATCGGCAAAATCCAGTACACCATGATCGGCGACCCGACCCACGCTATCTCCCGCAACTTCGACGTGCTGATCGAAGAAGCCGGTCTGGCTGACCGTGGCACCTTCGTGATCAACCCGGAAGGCCAGATCAAAATCGTTGAACTGAACGATGGCGGCGTTGGCCGTGACGCTTCTGAGCTGCTGCGCAAAATCAAGGCTGCCCAGTACGTCGCTGCTCACCCAGGCCAGGTTTGCCCAGCCAAGTGGAAAGAAGGCGAGGCCACTCTGGCTCCGTCCCTGGACCTGGTCGGCAAGATCTAAGTCTGTGAAAGCATCATCAGGGCGGGTTTCCGCACCTAAGTAAGCTGCAACCGCCCAATAAAAACGCCCGGGCGAGATTCGCTCGGGCGTTTTTTTCGACACGAATAAAGGAAATCGCCCGTATGTTGGACGCCAATCTTAAAGCCCAGTTGAAATCGTACCTGGAACGGGTCACCCAGCCGATCGAGATCGTTGCATCCCTCGACGACGGTGCGAAATCCCAGGAAATGCTCGAACTGCTGAAAGACGTTGCCAGTCTTTCCACCCAGATTACCCTGCTCGACAACGGTGACGACGCACGCAAGCCATCGTTCTCGATCAACCGTCCCGGTGCCGATATCAGCCTGCGTTTCGCCGGCATTCCGATGGGCCACGAATTCACCTCATTGGTGCTGGCCTTGCTGCAAGTCGGCGGCCACCCGTCAAAAGCCAGCGCGGAAGTGATCGAACAGATCCGCTCGCTCAAAGGCGAGTTCAGCTTCGAGACTTACTTCTCGCTGTCCTGCCAGAACTGCCCGGACGTGGTCCAGGCGCTGAACCTGATGGCGGTACTGAACCCGAACATTCGCCACGTCGCTATCGATGGCGCGCTGTTCCAGGCCGAAGTCGATGATCGCAAGATCATGGCCGTGCCAAGCATTTACCTGAACGGGGAGATTTTCGGCCAGGGTCGTATGGGCCTGGAAGAAATCCTCGCCAAGATCGACACCAGTGGTGCCGAACGCCAAGCCGAGAAGATCAACGCCAAGGAAGCCTTTGACGTACTGGTGGTCGGCGGTGGCCCGGCCGGTGCATCGGCGGCGATCTACGCCGCCCGTAAAGGCATTCGCACTGGCGTGGCGGCTGAGCGTTTTGGTGGGCAGGTGCTCGACACCATGGCCATCGAGAACTTCATTTCCGTACAGGAAACCGAAGGGCCGAAGCTGGCCAGCGCGCTCGAAGAACACGTCAAGCAGTACGACGTCGACATCATGAACCTGCAACGGGCGACCGCGCTGATCCCGGCGAAAAACCCTGGCGAGTTGCATGAAGTCCGCTTCGAAAGCGGTGCCAGCCTG
This sequence comes from Pseudomonas sp. NFX71, assembly GCF_048079215.1. Taxonomy (NCBI): domain Bacteria; kingdom Pseudomonadati; phylum Pseudomonadota; class Gammaproteobacteria; order Pseudomonadales; family Pseudomonadaceae; genus Pseudomonas; species Pseudomonas sp. NFX71. The sequence goes on from NZ_CP182230.1 coordinate 5,076,737, forward strand.
AAAACCAAAGCGCTGATCCTTGCCACAGGCGCGCGCTGGCGTGAAATGGGCGTGCCGGGGGAGCAGGAATACAAAGCCAAAGGCGTGTGTTTCTGCCCGCACTGTGACGGCCCGCTGTTCAAAGGCAAGCGCGTCGCGGTGATCGGCGGCGGGAACTCCGGTGTTGAAGCCGCGATCGATCTGGCTGGTATTGTCAGCCACGTCACGCTGCTGGAGTTTGACAGCAAGCTGCGCGCCGATGCCGTGCTGCAACGCAAGTTGTTCAGCCTCCCGAACGTCAATGTGATCACCAGCGCACTGACCAGTGAAGTGAAGGGCGACGGCCAGAAAGTGACCGGCCTGGTCTACAAGGATCGCGATTCGGGTGAGTTCAACACGGTCAACCTCGAAGGCATCTTCGTGCAGATCGGTTTGCTGCCGAACACCGACTGGCTCAAAGGCACCGTCGAGCTGTCGCCGCGTGGCGAGATCATCGTCGATGCGCGTGGCGAGACATCGCTGCCAGGTGTGTTTGCTGCCGGTGACGTGACGACCGTGCCGTACAAGCAGATCGTGATTGCCGTGGGCGAGGGCGCCAAGGCTTCTCTGAGCGCCTTCGATCACCTGATCAGGACTTCCGCGCCGGCATAAACCGGATGCCGAAAACACAAAACCCCATGAGTGATCATGGGGTTTTTTGTGTCTGTCGAAAAGATCGCAGCCTGCGGCAGCTCCTGCAAGAGCCAAGTCGTGCGTGATTCTGTAGGAGCTGGCGAAGCCTGCGATCTTTTGACTTTGCTTTACATCGGCGCGGGCTGGATGATCTCGACCCAGTAGGCATCCGGGTCCTTGATGAACGCCAGGCTCTTCATGCGGCCATCGTTCAGGCGCTTCTGGAAATCGCAGCCCAACGCTTCGAAACGCTCGCACGCAGCGACGATGTCCGGCACCGAGATGCAGATGTGGCCGAAGCCGCGTGGGTCGGTGTTGCCGTTGTGGTAGGCAAAATCCGCGTCGTTTTCGGTGCCGTGGTTGTGGGTCAGCTCGAGAATGCCGGGAATCGACTTCATCCACTCGGTACGGGCGGCGGCATCGGCCGGGATCTGGTCTTTATCGACCAGCGCCAGGAAATAGAGGCTGAACTCGGCTTCCGGAAAGTCGCGTTTTTCCACCAGCGAGAAACCGAGGATGCGCGTGTAGAAATCCAGGGACTTGGTGATGTCCTTGACCCGCAGCATGGTGTGGTTGAAGACGAACTTCTGGGTGGCGGTATCAGGTTGGGCGGTCACACCCGGGAAAGTGTTCAATTCGTGCAGGCTCATGGGCCCTCCGGACAATAAGTGGGGCTAACGATGGCGATAATGATACGCAAGGGCGCAGGCATCACCAAACCCAAACCGTCGGCTATTGCCTGACAGCCGGGCGAGGCTCAGACTTTGCGGCTCAATCCGTGAGTATTCCTTGCAATGATCCGATTCTGTAAATCGCTGTTCGTTCTGATTGGCCTGCTGTCAGGCATGGCTTGCGCTCATGCGGAGGCGCCGATCGTGACGTGGCCAGATGGCTGGGAAGTTGAAGCGATCCCGCAGGATGATGCCAAGCCTCAGGTCTCCCGCCAGCGCGCAGTGAAGAATGATCAGGGTGGCACGCCGGTGATGGTGATGGAGTTGACCATGACGACAGTGGAAAGCGGTCATCAGGTGAATCTGGAAGGCGTGTTGCTGGAGATGCGCAAGTCGGTGCAGAAGGATTTTCTCCAGGGCGGCTATCAAAGCGTCTGCAACAAAATCCATGCGGCAACCTTGAGTCGGCTATCGGCACTGGAAACTACCTGTACGATCACCCAAAACGGTCGACATGTGCTGTCGCAAACATTGGTCGCCGCAGTGGATGCCGATAAGGCCTATGTTCTTTCGTACGCGGGGCAGGCCGAGGCTTATAAGGCAAGCCTGGATGAAATAGAGGTTGCTCGTAACAGCTTGAAACTTTAGTTAAAGGTTTGCGCGGTCGTGCATTTCGCAATCTTTAGATACCCGAAGGGATTAAGCCCAAAGTTAATCGGCAAGTAGCGAGTTTATCGATTCCAATCGTTGCATCTGGAAGGCGTCCATGAAAAAAGCCCTGCGCAAGGCAGGGCTTTTTTTCACCGCGAGTGCTTAGCCGCGCAGCCAGGAATCAACGGTGGCAGCACCGTATTGTTCCTTCCAGGCTTTCAGGCCGCGGTGGTTGCCGCCCTTGGTTTCAATCAGTTCACCGGTGTGCGGGTTCTGATAAACCTTGACCACGCGGGCGCGGCGGGTTTTAGGCGCAACGGCCTGTTGCAGGCCGGATTTTGCCGGGTTCGGATCGAGAATGGCGATGATGTCGCGCAGGCTCTTGCCGTAGGTTTTCATCAGCCCCTGGAGCTTTTCTTCGAATTCGATTTCTTTCTTGAGCCCGGCATCGTTCTTCAGGGATTCCAGCTGCTTGAGCTGTTCTTGAAGGGCCTTTTCAGCTGCACGAAATTCAGCGAGTCTGGACAATATCTTTACTCCAATAGTGTGTTTGGCTGATACCAACCGCAAACAAAGCTATAAGCCAAGAGCCTTGAAGCGACTCGGTGATAAATGGCTCGCCTGCCAATCTAGCGCAGGTACGAAAAATTGTAGTAGTTAATGGGCAAAGAGTAAATCCTGACTTTTTCTTCATGTAACAACAGTAGTTTTTTGATTCAAATCGGTGCGCGACCTCGTTTTCTTGACGCATAACGACGCTAGTTAATGGTGACTTAATGCATCAATGAAGTCGGCGCCGGGCATCGGCCGTCCGAACAGATAACCTTGCAAGAAGTTCACACCATGAGCCGTGAGGTAAGCACTTTGCTCTTCGGTTTCCACGCCTTCGGCAACGATGCCCAGATCGAGCTTGGCCGAGAGTTCGATGATGCTGTCCAGAATGTGCCGGGAAAGGGCGTCAGCGCCGATCATGGCGACAAAGCTCTGGTCGATTTTCAGGAAGTCGACGTTGAACTGGCGCAAGTAACCCAGGCTTGAGTGACCGGTGCCAAAGTCGTCGATGGCGATCATTACACCCAGCGCGTGAAGCTGCTCGAACAACTGCAACGTGATAGCGGTGGGCTCGATCAGTTCGCGCTCGGTCAGTTCCAGCACCAGGTGGACGGAGCCCGGCGTAAAGGCACCGAGAAACTCCGTGCAATCCTTGACCAGTTCCAGGTCCTTGCAGTGGCTGGCCGTAATGTTGATGCCGATGTGAAACGGCTCCTCGAACGTGGAAGAGACAGGCCCCAGCCATTGCGCCGTTTGCTGCATCAGTGAGCGAGTCATCGGTACGATCAGGCCGGAGTGCTCGGCAAACGGGATGAACAGGTCAGGGCGCACCAGGCCTTCCTTCGGATGATTCCAGCGCATCAACACTTCGGTGCCGGACCACTTCTTGTTCGTGCCATGCACCACCGGCTGAAAATACGGAACGAACTCCGCCGCCTCCAGTGCACGCTGCAGTTCATGACTGGGTGAAGTCGAACGCTTTTGCACAACATGCCCAATCAGGCCGGACACGACGCCAAAAAAGATCAGCAAGCTGAACAGCGGCGGATACTCGCTGCTCATGTAGCGCCAGGTCTCGCCCTCAGGGAAACCCGCCGCGACAGTGAAGGCGTAACGCGAGGACATCATTTTGCTTTCAGCGACGGGCAGGGCGGGCGGGGCGTCTTCGTGAACCTTGCCGTCAGCCGACAACCAGCTTGGACCGACTTGCAGCATCAGCAATGTCTTACGACCAATCAGGCGCAAGACGTTACTCAAGTGATAACCGTCCAGCGTGCTCAGCGCTCCCTGTTTTCCTTCGCTGAGCCGGTACACCAGCAACGCGGTATTGGGCGTGACGGGGTTGCCGTTCATGAGCCATAACCTGCCTTGGGCGTAGTCCCCGGCGTTGACCTTTTCCTGATAGTCACCAAACAACGAACTGCAATAGAGGTTGTCGTCCCAGACCAGATTCGTCGAGCGCACGAACGGACGGCGGGTGACCTGTTCGCGCAAGGCCAGTTTGACGTCGTTGCAGGATTGGCCGGCCAGCGGCAATAACTCGCGAGCGGCCTGGGCGGTGTTGTCGAGCATCAGCTCGAATTGGCGGATGGCTTCTTCGGCGGTCAGTTGGGCGTTTTGCGAAAGTGCACGTTCAGCCTGCCAGTAAAGAATGGCGACCCCCAGCAGTATCGGGAGCAAACCGCTCAATACCGTCACGACAATCCGGGTGCCACGTTTGCGGCGAGTTTTGACAGTCAGAGGCATTCGCGAAACCTGTAACGATGAAATAGGGCTCTCAAATGCTGGCAGGACAACGGCATGCCTCCCATGAAGAGTTCGGTCAGAGGCCATGATAGTTGGCCTTCAAGGCTTGTGCCGTTCAACGCAAGTCCAGACTTGTAGCCAGTTTGATAAAGGCCAGCGCTGCCGGTGAAGACTGGCGCCGGTCGAGCACCGCCAGACCCACCTGGCGAGCGACCGCTGGCAACAGCGGTTTCTTGACGTAGCGATCATCGTGGTGATCGGGCAGTGAACCTTCAGCGACCACCGTCAAGGCATCCCCTCGAGCCACAGTGTCCAGCGTGCTCAACAGTTGCGAGCAGCGAAAGCGAATGTTAGGTGTCAGTCGCGCGGCACTGAATAACCGCGATACCAGTTCCGAAGAACCGGCTTCGGTCAGCACGAAGGGGGCGTGGCACAAATCGTCCAGGCTCACGCTTTCGCGATCCGCCAGCGGATGATCGGCGGGCAGTAACGCGACCATTTGGTCTTCGATCAGTGCGAAGGTGTCGAAGCGCTCCTGGGGCAACACCACAAAGCCGATGTCGATGCGTCGTTCTTCCAGCCACTGGATCACCTGGCGGTCGGGACCTTCATCAATGTGGACCTCGATGCCAGGGTGAGCGGCGCGGTAGTGCTGCAGGATCTTTGGCAACAACTTGATCGACGAGGTCGGACCGAACGAGCCGATGCGCAGCGTGCCGCGTTTCATGCCGCGGGCATCGGCCGCTTCCTGCCGCAAGGTGTTGGCCAGCCCGAGCATCGCCCGAGCGCGCAGCAACAGCTGTTGGCCGATGTCGCTGAGTTCGACCCGGGATTGATGCCGCCGCAGCAGTTCGACGCCCAACTCCTGCTCCAGAGACTTGAGGGCGTGTGACACCGCAGATTGCGAAATTCCCAGACGATGGGCGGCCGCCGTGAAGCCGTGAAGTTCGGCCACCAGCGAGAAGATCTCCAGTTGGGTGAGGGTCATGAGTGTTTACTCATTTTACGATGATCAAGTATTAGATAAATGATACGTCATCTGTTCGACTTCTCAATCCGGGGACTTATGACTGCGTATGAACACAGGGTGCCGGAGCACTCCGAGGTGGCGGTGTATTTCAAACTCGCTGCCGTCACCATGATCTGGGGCGGCACCTTCGTCGCCGGGCGTTTTCTGGCGGACAGCCTTAGCCCGTTGTTCGCCGCCAGCCTGCGATTCCTGCTGGCGAGCGGGGCGCTGCTGCTGTTTTTGCTGGTGGCCCGCGTGCCGCTGGCGCGCCCCAGCCCCGGGCAGTGGCTGCAACTGTCGCTGCTGGGGTTATTTGGCATCTTCTTCTACAACCTGTGCTTCTTTTATGGGCTGCATTACATCAATGCCTCCCGGGCGTCGTTGATCGTGGCGCTGAACCCGGCGGTCATCGGATTGGCCTCGTGGCTGCTGTTCAAGGAGCGCTTGAGTCGGGTAAAGGTCGCCGGAATCGCGATCTGCATCGTCGGTGCGAGCCTGGTGATCATCAGTCGCAACCCGCAATTGCTGGCCGGCCATGCCGATGCGTGGATCGGTGATCTGCTGATTTTTGGCTGCGTACTGAGCTGGGGAGTTTATTCGCTGTGCGCCAAAGGCCTGAATCAGACCTTGGGGCCGATGCAAACCGTGACGTATTCGATCCTGCTCGGCACGGTGATGCTCTGGGTCGTCAGTGCCGTCAGGGGCGAGGTGAGCATCGCGGCGTTGCTCAGCCTGGGGGCGCAGCAATGGTTGAGCCTGATGTACCTGGGTGTTTTGGGCTCGGCACTGGCGTACATCGGCTATTACGATGGCATCCGAAAAATCGGCGCGACCCGTGCAGGCGTGTTCATTGCGCTGAACCCGCTGACCGCAGTCATCCTCGGTGCATTGCTGTTGGGTGAGCAACTGACCCTGGTGATGTGTCTGGGCGGCGGCTTGATCCTGACGGGGATTTTCCTGTGCAACAAACCCCTTGCGCGAGCAGGGAAAAAGGGGATTTGATACAGAAGACGGACAAATCTGTTTACGCTGTGTAGAATCCGGTTACGCATATAAGAATAATCGTCTTCTGGCAGCAGAAGCCTCGCCCGTATCAGCCTTGGGTCGACAATGAAAAGTTTCGGGTTTCAATTGATCTACGGTGATTTCCTCGCCCGCAGCGTGCGGGGCATCTCCTGTGCGCCACCCGCCGGCTTCAGCATTTCTTGAAACTAACGTTACGTTAATTCTAAAAAATGATGAGGCGCCAAAATGGCAGATTTATACGAAAACCCAATGGGCCTGATGGGCTTTGAATTCATCGAATTCGCATCGCCAACCCCGAACACGCTGGAGCCGATCTTCGAGATCATGGGCTTCACCAAAGTGGCGACCCACCGCTCCAAGGACGTGCACCTGTATCGCCAGGGCGCGATCAACCTGATCCTCAATAACGAACCCCACAGCGTCGCTTCTTACTTCGCAGCCGAGCACGGCCCGTCGGTGTGCGGCATGGCGTTCCGCGTCAAGGATTCGCAACTGGCCTACAAACGCGCGCTGGAAATCGGCGCCCAGCCGATCCACATCGAAACCGGCCCGATGGAACTGAACCTCCCAGCGATCAAAGGCATCGGCGGCGCGCCGCTGTACCTGATCGACCGTTTTGGTGAAGGCAGCTCGATCTACGACATCGACTTCGTGTTTATCGAAGGCGTTGATCGCAACCCGGTTGGCGCTGGCCTGAAGATCATCGACCACCTGACCCACAACGTATATCGCGGTCGCATGGCGTACTGGGCGAACTTCTACGAGAAGCTGTTCAACTTCCGTGAAATCCGCTACTTCGACATCAAGGGTGAATACACCGGCCTGACCTCCAAGGCGATGACCGCGCCGGACGGCATGATCCGCATTCCGTTGAACGAAGAGTCGTCCAAGGGGGCCGGGCAGATCGAAGAGTTCCTGATGCAGTTCAATGGCGAGGGCATCCAGCACGTTGCCTTCCTCAGCGATGACCTGATCAAGACCTGGGATCATCTGAAAAGCATCGGCATGCGCTTCATGACCGCGCCACCGGCAACCTATTACGAAATGCTCGAAGGGCGTTTGCCGAACCACGGCGAGCCGGTTGATCAACTGCAAGCGCGGGGCATTCTGCTGGACGGTTCGTCCGAGTCGGGCGACAAGCGTCTGCTGTTGCAGATCTTCTCTGAAACCCTGATGGGCCCGGTGTTCTTCGAGTTCATCCAGCGTAAAGGCGACGATGGCTTCGGCGAAGGCAACTTCAAGGCGTTGTTCGAATCGATCGAGCGTGATCAGGTTCGTCGTGGTGTATTGTCCACCGACTAAGTTGATTCACTGATAAAACTGTGGGAGCGAGCTTGCTCGCGATAGCGCCAGATCAGTCAACAGAGATGTTGAATGTCAGGCCCTCATCGCGAGCAGGCTCGCTCCCACATTTGTTTTGTATGTACTTAAGGCCTGCGCTGTCGCATCAGGTGCTTGAACCCTTCAAACACCAACACCAGCACCGCCATCCAGATCGGAATATAGGTCAGCCATTCCCCGGCCTTGATGCTTTCCCCGAGCAGCAACGCAACGCCCAGCAACAGCACCGGCTCGACATAGCTCAACAGCCCGAACAGGCTGAACGGCAGCAGTCGGCTGGCGATAATGTAGATCACCAGTGCCGAGGCACTGATCACACCGAGAATCGGGATCAGCAGTGACAGCCACGGGTGCTGGTCAAACACACTGAAACCTTGCTCGCCGGTCTGTACGAACCAGAAGGCCACGGGCAGCGTGAGTGCCATGTCCAGCCATAAGCCGCCCAGGTTGTCCGTCGCCAGACGCTTGCGCAGGATGAAGTAGGTCGGATAGCCGACGCACACCAGCAAGGTCGCCCAGGAAAAACCTCCGACCTGGTACACCTCGTTGATCACCCCGAGGCAGGCGAAAAATACCGCAATCTTTTGCAGATAGGACAGGCGCTCCCCGTAGACCAGTCGGCCGGTCAGGACCATGGTCAATGGCAACAGGAAATAGCCCAGCGACACATCGAGACTGTAGCCGTTGAGCGGCGCCCACATGAACAGCCAGAGCTGCACGCCGAGCAGGGCAGAAGAGGCGATCAGGCCTGCGATCAGTTTCGGCTGGGCGGCGGCTCGCCGGACAATCTCGACCACGCGCTTCCATTCCCCGGACACCACCATGAACACGGTCATGCACGGCACCGTCAGCAACATACGCCAACCGAAAATTTCCACACCGCTCAATGGGGTGAGCAGAGAGGTGTAGTAGTACATGACGGCAAACAGCACCGAGGCCGAAACCGATAGAGCGATACCTTTAGACAAACTGTCCTCGCGAAGTCGAAGGTGAAACGGGGGGCGGAGGATACGTGGTTTAGCGGTCGAATATTGTCCGATCGATCAACACCGATCCATTGTGTGCGAGCCTGCTCGCGATGAGTGCCTGACATTCAACATCCCGGTTGACTGATCTGGCGCTATCGCGAGGAGGCTCGCTACCACATTAGGTCTGTGTTGCTTCAGGTATTGCAGGGCTTACGGCCGGATACGAAATGACTCACATCATTGAACCCCGGCGTCGACGCATGCCCCGGCGTCACCAGCGAGTCGATAAACGCTTCGTCCTCCGCCGTGATCTTCACCGCCTGCGCCTTAGTGTAGGCGTCCCATTGTTCTTCGGTGCGCGGCCCGACAATGGCGGAGGTGACGGCGCTGTTGTTCAGCACCCAGGCAATCGCGAACTCGACGATGCCCACGCCACGACCTTGCGTGTATTGCTGGATCTGCTGGGCGATGCGAAGGGATTCCACGCGCCATTCCGTTTCCAGAATACGTTTGTCGGCGCGTCCGGCGCGGCTGTTGGCATCCGGTGTCACATCCGGCGCGTATTTGCCGCTGAGCACGCCGCGCGCCAGCGGGCTGTAGGGCACAACGCCCAGGCCATAGGTTTGCGCGGCGGTGATCTGTTCGGTTTCGGCCTGGCGGTTGACGATGTTGTACAACGGCTGGCTGATGACGGGGCGGTCAACACCCAGCTTGTCGGCAATGCGGATCACCTCGGCGATGCGCCAGCCTCGGTAGTTCGACAAGCCCCAATAGCGGATTTTGCCCTGGCGAATCAGATCGCCGATGGCCGACACCGTGACGTCCAGCGGCGTGTTGTGGTCTTCGCGGTGCAGGTAATAGATGTCGAGGTAGTCGGTGCCGAGGCGCGTCAGGCTGGCATCGATGCCGTTGAAGATGTGCTTGCGGCTCAGGCCGCTGCGGTTTGGCACGCCGTCCACCGGGCCGAAACCGACCTTGGTGGCGAGCACCCATTCATGGCGGTTGCCGGCAATCGCTTCGCCGACGATTTCCTCGGAACGGCCGCCGGTGTAGACGTCGGCAGTGTCGATGAAATTGATGCCCTGGTCCCAGGCCTTGTCGATGATCCGCAGGGAATCTTCGGTGCTGGTCTGTTCGCCGAACATCATGGTGCCCAGGGTCAGGGTGGACACCTGCAAACCCGAATGACCCAGCGTGCGATAGCTCATGACGAAATCCTTTTACCGGTGGGAAAGGCTCAATCAAATACCAGAACAACCGCGAGGATCAAAGTGAATTATCGAACATTCCCGAATCAAAAATGTGGGAGCGGGTTTGCTCGCGAAAGCGGTGTGTCAGTCAATATTGAGTTGCCTGATACGACGCCTTCGCGAGCAAGCCCGCTCCCACACTGGATCTGCGTCTATCAGACGCGCAAGGTGCGTGTCATGCGCAATGCCAGCAAACTACCGCAGACAATCACGCCTGCCAGCAGGTACAGCGCGGCGTCGGTCGAGCCGGTGCTGTCCTTGACCCAGCCCACGAGGTACGGGCTAAGGAAACCCGCCATCTGGCCCATGGAATTGATCAATGCCAACCCACCCGCCGCAGCGCCGGCGCTCAGCAGTGCGGTCGGCACCGGCCAGAACATCGGCAGGCCGGTGAGGGCGCCCATGGTGGCGATGGTCAGGCCGAGAATCGCAATGGCTGGCGTGGTGGCGAAGTTCACCGCGACCAGCAGGCCGACAGCGCCCATCAGCATCGGCACCACCAAATGCCAGCGACGTTCTTTGCGCAAGTCCGCCGAGCGGCCGACCATCAGCATGAACAGCGCCGCCAGCAGATACGGAATGGCACTCAACCAGCCAATCACCAGGTTATCGCTGAAACCCAGGTTCTTGATGATCGACGGCAGCCAGAAGTTGATCGCGTACACGCCGCTCTGGATGCAGAAGTAGATCAAGCCAAAGGCCCAGATCGCCGGGTTCTTGAACACCGCCAGCAGCGAGTCGGTGGTGGTTTTCGGTTTGTTGGCCAGGTCTTCGGCGTGGTCGGCTTCCAGCACCGAGCGCTCGAACGGCGTGAGCCACTTGGCGTTGGCGTAACTGTCGCTGAGCAGGAAGTAGGCGAGGGCGCCGAGGATCACGGTCGGAATGCCTTGCAGCAGGAACATCCACTGCCAGCCGGCCAAACCACCCTGGCCTGCGGCGAAGTGGTTGAGGATCCAGCCGGAAAACGGGCTGCCGAGCAGGCCGGACACCGGGATTGCCGACATGAACAGCGCCATGATGCGACCACGACGGAAGGTCGGGAACCACTGCGAGAGGTACAACACCACGCCCGGGAAGAACCCGGCTTCGGCCGCGCCGGTGAACAGGCGCAAGGTGTAGAACTCGGTCGGGGTGGTGACGAACAGCAGGCAGGTCGACAGCGTGCCCCAGACGATCATCATCAGCGCGATTCAGCGCCGCGGGCCGAATCTGGTCAACGCCAGATTGCTTGGCACGCCGCACAGCACGTAGCCGATAAAGAAGATGCCGGCCCCGAGGCCATACACGGTTTCGCTGAATTTCAGTGCGTCGAGCATCTGCAGCTTGGCAAATCCAACGTTCACCCGGTCGAGGTAGTTGAACAGGTAGCAGATGAAAATGAAGGGGATCAAACGCAGGGTAATGCGTTTGTAGACGGCATTTTTTTCGTCAACGATGGCCTGGGTAGCGGCGGCGCTCTGTGACATGGCGGGCTCTCTCTTTATTATGATTTTTTGCGATGCAAAGGGTAACGTTGATCGCCCTGAGAGTCTCGGCCACCCTTATGGTTGCTGTCTTTGTGCCTGAGCACAGGGTTTGTCATCCAGCCCTGTGCGGGTGAACAACCCTGATCCATTACGCCTCCAAGGATTACGCCTATGTTCGAACTCGATCACGACCTGGCCCAGGACATCGTCGACCGGGCGATGGCCATCCTGCCGTACAACGTCAACGTCATGGACAGCCAGGGGTTGATACTCGGCAGCGGTGAGCCCGAGCGGGTCAACACCCGGCACGAAGGCGCGCAACTGGTGCTGGCCAACGGGCGCGTGGTGGAAATCGATGCGCAAACGGCGGTCCATCTCAAAGGTGTGCAACCGGGGATCAACCTGCCGCTATTGCTCGACCAACGCTTGATCGGCGTGTTGGGCATCACCGGTGAGCCTGAGCAATTGCGCACCTATGCCGAATTGGTGCGTATGACCGCCGAGATGCTGGTAGGCCAGCGCAACCAGCAAGCCGAGCAACAATGGCGGCGCCAGCGTTGCGACGACCTGCTGGCGCTGCTGCTGAGCGAGGCGGGGGAGTCGCCGCGGCTGATCGATGAAGCGCAGCAGCTTGGGCTCAAACCGCAGATGACACGGGTTCCGTATCTGTTCGAGCTGGGGACGGAACACGGACCGGGGCAAACCGTCGAGGCACTCAGCGCCTGGCTGACCTCGCGTTACCCGGACAGTTGGTGCGTGAGTTCGGCCAAGTCTTCGTTGCTGTGGTGCCGACCGGCGAGCCAGGCAATCGAAAACGACCGGCTGCTGGAAAAGCTCGACGGCCTTGGCTGGAATATCTTGCGCATCGCCGTGGGCGGGCAGGCGGATGGTTTGTCGGGCTTGCGCCGTTGCTATCGGCGGGTTGGCGACTTGCTGGCCTACGGGCGTGATGTCCTGCCACATTCGCGCTTGCTGACACTGACCCGTTATCGCCTGCCGGTGATGCTCTGGCGGCACCGCAACGACGATGCGCTGGACGAACTGCTCAAACCTCTGCGCAAAGTCATCGCCAAGGACGGTAATGGTCAACTGCTGGCGACCCTGCGCAGCTGGTGCGATCACGACGGCCAGAGCCAGGCCTGTGCCGATGCGTTGGGGATTCATCGCAACAGTTTGCGTTATCGCATGGAGCGGATTGCCGAGCTTAGTGGCGTGGATCCGTTGAGACTCGATGGCATGCTCGCCCTTTACCTCGGCGTACAACTGCTCCCACAAACGGACGCGCCGCACGTGACGTAGGCGCAAGCGTCGATGGCGATCTCAAGAATACCTTCGCCTCCAGCATCAATGCTGACTGGATCACTGGTTTTGTAGAAATGAACAATAATCCTCCCTGGCGCTTGTGCAGCGGACCGGCGTTATTGTTCTGGCCTGCTGGCAGCATGAGGGCCTTGGAACTGGAGAACTCGCATGAAGATCGTCATCGCCCCCGATTCGTTCAAGGACAGCCTGAGTGCCCAGGGTGTGGCCGATGCCATTGCCCTCGGGTTGGGGCAAGTATGGCCCGATGCGCAGTTGGTCAAATGCCCGATGGCCGACGGCGGGGAAGGGACGGTCGAGTCGGTTCTGGCGGCCTGTGATGGCCAACTGCGTCGTACCAACGTCCGAGGCCCGCTGGGCACAACGGTCGACGCCGCGTGGGGCTGGCTGCCACAGAGCCTGACCGCAATCATCGAAATGGCCGAGGCCAGTGGTTTACAACTCGTTCCACCCGCGCAGCGTGATGCGTGCATCAGCAGCACGTTCGGCACCGGCGAGCTGATTCGCGCCGCGCTCGATGCCGGCGCGCAACGAGTGATCCTCGCGATTGGCGGTAGCGCCACCAACGACGGCGGTTCCGGGGCGATGCAAGCCCTGGGCGTGAAGTGGCTGGATGCCCTGGGCGAACCCCTGGCGCCGGGCGGTCTGGCGCTGGCGCAACTGGCCCGCATCGATCTGAGTGACATTGATCCGCGTCTGGCCCGAGTGCGCTTCGATATCGCCGCCGACGTCAACAATCCGCTGTGCGGCCCTCACGGCGCCTCTGCGATTTTCGGCCCACAAAAAGGCGCAACGCCGGAGCAGGTCGAACAACTGGATCGTGCACTCGGACACTTTGCCGAGCTGTGCGCCCAAGTCCTCAACAAAGACGTACGCGACGAACCCGGTAGCGGCGCAGCGGGCGGTCTGGGGTTTGGCGCCAAGGCGTTTCTCGGCGCGCAGTTCAAGGCCGGCGTTGAAGTGGTCGCCGAACTGGTTGGCCTGGCTGAGGCGGTGAAGCACGCCGAGCTGGTGATCACCGGCGAAGGCCGTTTCGATGCGCAAACCTTGCGCGGCAAGACACCGTTTGGTGTGGCGCGAATCGCTCGGCAACACGGTGTGCCGGTGATCGTCATCGCCGGCACGTTGGGTGAGGGCTATCAGGCCTTGTACGAGCATGGCATCGATGCCGCGTTTGCCTTGGCGAGCGGGCCGATGACACTGGAACAAGCGTGCACCGAGGCTCCCCGGTTGTTGTGTGAACGGGCGAGCGATATTGCGCGCGTCTGGCAAATTGCTGCACGCAAAACCTGACCCTGTCATCCAGCCTCGCACCTCTTTGTGGCGAGGAAGCTTGCTCCCGCTCGGGTGCGCAGCAGCCGCCGTTTTTGGGGCCGCTTCGCAGCCCAGCGGGAGCAAGCTCCCTCGCCACAATGTTCTGATCGCCATGTGTTTCATCGGTGAAACACTTGTGCCCCCTTGAAAAATATTTCGCAAATCCGCGCAAAAATCCTCAACCCCAGCCGATACAGCTATCAGGCGCACACAAACCTATTACAACAGTGGCGCCAGCCTGAACGGTGCGCTTCTATGCCCGCCCGTCAGTGATCACGGCAAGGATGCTCGAAGCCTCTATCCCCCGAGTATCGTCCTATGTCCTTGCGTAATCTGAATATCGCGCCTCGAGCTTTCCTGGGTTTCGCCTTCATTGCCTTGCTGGTGATTGTGCTGGGTGTGTTTGCGGTCAACCGCATGTCGATCATCCGCCAGTCCTCGATCGACATGGGTAGCACCCAACTGCCCAGCGTCGGCTTCCTGGGCAATGTCACCGAAAATATCCTGCGCATGCGCATTCTGTCGTTCCGCATTCTGGTCAACCGCGAGCCGGCCAGTTTGCAGGAAGCTGAAACCCGTATCGGCGTGTTGACCGACAAGGCACTCAAGGCTCAGGCCAGCTACGCCGCATTGCCGATGGTCCCGGACGAAGCGGCGCTGTATAAGGAGTTCAGCGCAACCCTGGATAAATACATGCAAGCCCAGCGCGAAATGTTGGACCTGTCGCGCCAGAACAGACTTGACGAGATGCGCACCCTGATCAATACACGGATCAAGGACGGCACGGACAAAATGGGCGAACAGCTCAATCGATTGGTGACTTACAACACCGAGGGCGCCAAAGCAGCAGGGCTCGTCGCCGAAGACAACTACGACACCGCCGTGAACGGAATCATCGGGGTGTCCGTGGTGGCGGCGCTCATGACCGTGCTGCTGGCCTGGCTGCTGACCCGCAGCATCGTCACGCCGTTGAACCGTGCGGTGCAGGCAGCGGAAACCATCGCCGGCGGTAACCTGACCAAAGCCATTGAAATCGATGGCAAGGACGAGCCGGCCCGGTTGCTCGGCGCCTTGTCCACCATGCAAGGCAACCTGCGCAAAACCATCGAGCAGATCGCCGGCTCCGCCACGCAACTGGGCGCTGCCGCCGAAGAACTCAGCGCCGTGACCGAAGAAGCGTCCCGCGGCCTGCAACAGCAAAACAACGAAATCGAGCAGGCCGCCACCGCCGTCAACGAAATGACCGCGGCCGTGGAAGAAGTGGCGCGCAACGCCGTATCGACCTCGGAAGCCTCGAACCAGTCGACCCAGGCCGCCCGCGAAGGTCGCGACCGCGTGGTGGAAACCGTCGACGCCATCCAGACCATGACCCACGACGTGCAAAACACTTCGCTGATGATCGAAGGCCTGGCCACTCAGGGCCGGGACATCGGCAAGGTGCTGGACGTGATCCGTGCCATCGCCGAACAGACCAACCTGCTGGCCCTGAACGCGGCGATCGAAGCGGCCCGCGCCGGTGAAGCCGGGCGTGGTTTTGCGGTGGTGGCGGACGAGGTCCGGGCGTTGGCGCATCGCACTGCGCAATCAACTCAGGAAATCGAGAAGATGGTCGCCGGCATTCAGAACGGCACCGGCGAGGCGGTGTCGTCGATGCAGCAAAGCAATCAGCGCACCCAAAGCACCCTGGAAATGGCCCGTGCCGCCGGTATTGCGCTGGAGCAGATCACCCAGTCGATCCACTTGATCAACGAACGCAACCTGGTCATTGCCAGCGCGTCCGAAGAGCAGGCGCAGGTGTCCCGTGAAGTCGATCGCAACCTGGTGAACATCCGCGACCTCGCCACCCAGTCCGCTGCCGGGGCCAATCAGACCAGTGCCGCAACCCACGAACTGTCGCGCCTGGCCGTTGATTTGAATGCAATGGTGGCGCGTTTCGTGATTTGAGATAGGGTTGAGGCTAGGAACACGCGCGACTGGAGAAATACATGCGCTACTCAGCCTTGACCCAACGAATCGCCGGCGACGGCGCTGCGGCCTGGCAAATTCATTACCGAGCATTGGAGTTACGAGAGCAAGGCGTCGATGTGTTGCTGCTGTCGGTGGGTGATCCGGACTTCGATACGCCGCGACCCATCGTTCAGGCGTGCATCGACAGCCTGTTGGCCGGCGATACCCATTACGCAGAAGTACGCGGCAGTCGTGGGCTGCGCGACAGCATCGTCAGCCGTCATCGGCGGCGCAGTGGACAGACGGTGGATGTCGATGAAGTGATCGTGATGCCCGGCGCGCAATGCGGGGTGTATTCGGTCGTGCAATGCCTGCTCGATCCTGGCGACGAAGTGATCGTCGCCGAACCCATGTACGTGACCTATGAAGGCGTGTTCGGCGCATGCGGCGCCCGGGTGGTGCCGGCGCCGGTGCGTCCGGAGAACGGCTTTCGGGTTGATCCGGCGGATGTCGCGGCGCTGATTACGCCGAAAACCCGTGCCATGTTGCTCAACAGTCCCAACAACCCTTCCGGCGCCAGCTTGCCGCTGATGCTCTGGCAGGAACTGGCGTCGCTCTGTGTTCGGCACAACCTGTGGCTGATCAGTGACGAGGTCTACAGCGATCTGTTGTACGAAGGCGAGCACATCAGCCCGGCCAGTCTGCCGGGTATGGCCGAGCGGACCGCGACGATCGACAGCCTGTCCAAATCCCACGCCATGAGCGGCTGGCGAGTGGGCTGGGTGATCGGGCCGAAAACCTTGATCGACCATCTGGAACACCTGTCGTTGTGCATGCTGTTTGGCATCCCGGATTTTGTGCAGAACGCGGCGCAAGTCGCGCTGGACGGGAATCTGCCGGAAGTGGCAATGATGCGGGAGGAATACCGTCAGCGTCGCGACCTGGTGTGCGCGAGCCTGAACGCGTGCCCGGGTTTGCGGGCGGTACGGCCGGATGGCGGGATGTTCGTGATGGTCGATGTGCGCCAGACCGGGCTGACTGCCCAGCATTTTGCCGAGCGGCTGCTGGAGGGCTATGGTGTGTCAGTGCTGGCCGGCGAAGCGTTCGGGCCGAGCGCGGCGGGGCATATCCGGATCGGGCTGGTGGTCGATCGGCAGAAACTGGCGGATGCGTGTCGGCGGATTGCGTTGTGTGCGGCGGATCTTCTTGAGGCGCCGCGGGCCTGAGACATTTGCGTTGTCTATGCGGGCTTCATCGCGGGCAAGCCCGCTCCCACAAGGTTTTGTGAACGCCACAGATCCAATGTGGGAGCAGCTAGCGATAGCTATCTGACAAACTCCAAGCCCCTCAGCCCTGCCACGCCCGCTCATTCACCAGATTCTTCGGCCGCCCACCCGCCAGCGCCGTCAACAGGTTGTCTACCGCACACGTGGCCATCGCTTCCCGCGTTTCATGGGTCGCCGAGCCAATGTGCGGCGTCGCCACCACGTTGTTCAACTGCAACAGCGGCGAGTCTGGATTCAACGGTTCACGCTCGAACACATCCAGCCCCGCCGCGCGAATCTGCCCCGAACGCAATGCCTCGATCAGCGCTGCTTCGTCCACGACTTTGCCCCGTGAAATATTGATGAAGATGGTTTCCGGACGCATCAGCGCAAATTGCTCGGCGCCGATCAATCCTTCGGTTTCAGCGGTCAGTGGCAAGGTCAGGCAAACGAAATCGGCCTGTTGCAACAGCTCCGGAAGGCTGCGGTACTGCGCCTTGAAGCGCTGCTCAATCGCCGGTTTCGGCGAGTGGCTGTGATAGATCACCGGCATGCCGAAACCGAAATGCCCGCGCTGGGCCAGCGCTTCGCCAATCCGGCCCATGCCGATGATGCCCAGGGTTTTACCGTGCACATCAGTGCCAAACTGTGCAGGGCCGATGTTGCGTTTCCACTGGCCGGCGCGAACCATGTTCGCCAGTTCCACCACGCGCCGGGCCGTCGCCAGGATCAGCGCGAAACCGGTGTCGGCGGTGGTTTCGGTGAGCACATCCGGGGTGTTGCTGAGCAGGATGCGCCGCTCGGTCAGGTAGTCGATGTCGTAGTTGTCGACACCCACCGAGACGCTGGCGATGGCTTGCAGATCTGGCGCAAGGTCGAGCAACCCAGCGTCCAGTTTCAGGCTGGCACCGAGCAAGCCTTCGGCGCGGGGCAGGGCCTCACGCAGTTGCGCGAGCCCGTCGGCGTCGAGATTGTCGATCAGCGTCACCTCCGTCTGCTCATGCAGGCGAGCCATCAGCAGCGGCGAAAGTTTCTTGTACAACACAACCTGCTTTTTCATCGTATTCATCTCTGCATCAATTCAAGGATGGGCGGCGGTAGGGCGCGTTACCGCAACCGAGGGACGCTCCCGGTCACTTGCACCGGGCTTGAGGAAAATCGTCAGCACCACCGAAAGCATCAGTGCACCGCTCATCAGCAGGTATGACGCGCCGGGTGAACCGGTGGAGCTGTTCAGGTAACCGACCAGATAGGAACCGCCAAACGAACCCAACGCGCCCATGCTGTTGATCAACGCCATCGCACCGCCTGCCACGTTGGCCGGGAGGATTTCCGGAATGATCGCGAAGAACGGTCCGTACGGTGCGTACATGCAGGCGCCGGCAATCACCAGCAGGGTGTACGACCACCAGAAGTGTTCGGCGCCCAGCGCGTACGATCCGTAGAACGCAATCGAGGCGATCAGCAGCGGCGGCCAGACGAAGCGTTTACGCTTTTGCAGTTTGTCCGAACCCCAGGACACCAGCAGCATGCCGATGACCGCCGCCAGGTACGGCAGCGCGGAGAGCCACCCGGCTTCGACCATGTCCATTTGCGCGCCGGCCTTGAGGATCGACGGCAGCCACAGCACGAAACCGTAGACGCCGATGCTCCAGCAGAAAAACTGCAAGGCCAGGATGATCACTTTCGGTGAGCGGAAGGCTTCGGCGTAGTTCTTCACGGCTTTGATGCCGACCTGTTCGGCGGCGAGGGCGCTTTCCAGATCCTGCTTTTCCTGGTCGCTGAGCCACTTGGCCTCGGCCGGACGATCATCGGCCAGACGCCACCAGATAAATGCCCAGAGCACGGCCGGCAAGCCTTCAATGATGAACATCCAGCGCCAGCTGAAATGCTGCACCAGATAACCCGACACCACCGACATCCAGAGCATGGTTACCGGGTTGCCGAGAATCAGGAAGGTGTTGGCCCGGGAGCGTTCGGCGCGGGTGAACCAGTGGCACAGGTAAATCAGCATCGCCGGCATCACGGCGGCTTCGACCACCCCGAGCATGAAGCGAATGACGATCAGCCAGTAGGCGTTGGAGACGATCCCGGTCAAGGTGGCCAGGCTGCCCCAGAGGATCAGGCTGACGAATATCAGTTTCTTCACGCTGTGCTTTTGCGCGTAGATCGCCCCCGGCACCTGGAAGAAAAAGTAACCGAGGAAGAACAGTGCGCCGAGCATCGACGACAGGCCGGGCGTGATCATCAGATCGGCGGCCATCCCGGAGGCGGCCGCGAAGCCGTAGTTGGCGCGGTCCAGGTACGCCAGGCTGTAGGTGATGAAGACGATGGGCATGATGTACCACCAGCGGCGGGCGGCAAGCGTTGCGGTTTTCATGATGGTGCTCCTGAGCTTGTTGTTTTTGTCGCAGCAGGTAACGGGTTCAAATCTTCGGTGATTGAGCGGGCCTCATCGCTAGCAGGCTAGCTCCCACACTGGATCTATAGGCGACACAAATCCCCTGTGGGAGCCAGCCTGCTGGCGAGAGCGGTTTCGAATTCGGCGGACATTTCGGAACGGGTCGGCAACCCTTCCATATCCCCCCGACTTTGCACTGCCCGGCTGCCGATCCAGTTGGCGCGCTTCACGGCGTCGGCAAAGCTGTGGTTTTCCAGCAGCGCGCTGATCATGCCGACGGCAAAACCATCACCGGCACCGACGGTGTCGACCACGGTTTCCACGGGCACGCCCGCCACGAAACCTTCATCCAGATGCGTGCGGTAATAAGCGCCGTGGGGGCCGAGCTTGATCGCTACGGCTTCGGCGCCCCGGTCGAGGTAAAACGCCGCGATGTCGGCAGGGTCTTCGAAGCCGGTCAGCAATCGGCCTTCGCTCAAACCCGGCAGCACCCAGTCGGCGAGGGCGGCGAGGCGGTTGATCTCGGTAATCATCTGTTGCGTGCTGGCCCACAGGCTCGGACGCAGGTTTGGATCGAAGGACACACTGCGCCCGGCCTCGCGCATGCGCGTCATCAGTTCGAACGACATCTGCCGCGCCGTTTCCGATAGCGCCGCAGGAATGCCGGTGGCGTGCAAGTGCCGCGCCTTGAGCAACTCGGGGAGGATCGACTGCGGCGACAAGTGACTCGCCGCCGATCCGCGCCGGAAATACTCGACCATCGGGTCGTCGCCATCGTCGGTGCGCGACTTGAGCTGAAACCCGGTCGGGTGTTCAGCATCGATCGCAACGTTACTGCAATCGATGCCTTCCTTTCTCAGCGTGTCGATCACGAACCGGCCCAGCGAATCGTCGCCGGCCCGGCTCAGCCATGCCACGTTGAATCCCAGTCGCGACAAGCCGATGGCGACGTTGCTGTCGGCCCCGGCAATGCGCTTGTGGAAGTGGTCGACGTTCGCCAGGTCGCCGTTGTGATCCGCGACGAACATGGCCATGGTTTCGCCGAACGACAGGATATCGATCTCAGGCATGAGCGCTCTCCACGCAAGGTTGGCCGAGGCGGGCGAGGGCGGCGACATGCTCGGTGGTGAGCTGCACCAGGTCGTCGCCTTGCAGTGGATATTCCGCGGCCCGCATTACGCCTTGGGCCATGTGCCGCAACAGTTGTTCCCACAGATGCAGGTCGCTGGCGGCAGGCGGTATGGCAATCAGTTTGCCGTCGGCCCGACGCGAGACGGCTTTGCAGTGCACGTAGCCGACATGCCGACCGAGCAGGCGCGCGGCGCTGCTGGCGGACTGGTCCTGCCAATGCCAGTTGCCGATGTCGAAGGTCATGTTGATCGGCAGATGGTGTTGCTCGACCGCCGCGAAAAAGCGCTGGAAGGGTTCGATGCGTCCACCGTGCAAGGTCTGATCGTTTTCCACCAGCAACTGCACGGCGCTTTTGCCGAGGATCTGTGCGAGGGTCCTGAGGTCGCAGGTATCCGTGAAGTAACCGAGGGACACCTTCAGCCATTTGGCACCGAAAGCCTGGGCGCGTTGCAGGGCGGTGATCAATTGGGGATTGGGTTTCGACTGCCCGGCCAGCCACAGTTCCATCGGCGAGGAATACACGCTTTCGAGGCCCTTGGCCTGTGCGGCATCGGCCAGTTGTGCGGGGTCTTCGATCGTCAGCAACTCTTCGCGCCATTCGATGCAGTGGGCACCGGCGGCGTACAGGATATCGACGAAACTGCCTTGGCCGCGTTGGCGAACCAGATCTGCGCCGTAGCTGGAGAGGCTGATGGAAACAGGTGGTTTATGCATTGTTCTAGACCTCTGAAACCGGTTTCATTTTTGTTCAAAAAAAAGGATTAGATGGTGTGGTGATGGCCCATCGCTGGCAACTAGCTCCCACATTGGGCTGCGAATACGGACCACTGTGGGAGCTAGCCTGCTAGCGATGGGGCCGGTCCATTCACCGACAGTTTCCAAGGGTCGACCCCCGTTCAATCAACCGCGCCGAAAAATCCAGGGTCCGCACCGGCCCGTCATCCCCACGCAAACGCTTGAGCAAGCACTCAAACGCGCTCGCGCCAATCTCGGCCGTCGGTTGGGCGAGGGCGGTGATGCCGCTGCCCACCAGCGGATACCAATCCAGGTCGTCGAGGGCAATCAGACCGATCTCTTCAAACAGGTTGCACTTCAACTCGCGCAACGCATGGGTGGCGGCCAGCGCCGCAATCCCGTTCGCGCAGAACAGCGCCTTCGGGCCGGGGCCGGGTGTATCGAGAAAGGTTTTGAGGTGTGCCGTGAGCTCACTGCCGGTTTCGATCAGCGTCCCGCGCAGCGCCGAACGTTGGGCGATCTGCGCCTTGAAGCTGACGCTGCGTTCGATCCGCGAACTGGTGCCGTCATACGGTTCGCTCACCATCAGCACATCGCGATAACCGCGATCTTCAAGGTGGGCCATGGCGATCTCGACCGCCTGCGGGTTGTCCAGCCCGACCATGTCGCTTTCAAGGTGCTCGACCTTGCGGTCCACCAGCACCAGGGGCATTTCCCGATGCAGTTCCTGCAAGGCGTCGCGGTGGTGGCCGAGGGTGTTCACGATCAGCCCTTCGATGTTGTAGGAGCGCAGCAGGGCCAGGTGCTGGCATTCCTGCTCGTCATCGCGGTCGGTGTTGCACACCACCAGGCTGTAGCCGTGCTGACGGCAGGCGGTTTCCACCCCGTGCATCACGGCAATCGAATAAGGGTTGCGAATGTCGGCGACCAGCATGCCGATCAGGCGGGTTCGCCCGCGTTTCAGGCCGCGAGCCATCTGGTTCGGCTGATAGCCCAATTCGGCAATCGCCTGTTCGATGCGCAAGGCCGTCGCATCGGACAGCAAGGCGCGATCATCGCCGATGAACCGCGACACGCTGGCCTTGGAGACTTTGGCGTGCTCGGCAACATCAAGCATGGTGACGCGGCTGCGTTGGGCGGCGGAGAAATCGTTCACGGGCTGAAACCTTCTTATTGGAGTTATAAGGTTCGTGCGATCGGGATGGCACTGAAACCGGTTTCAGAAGACAGCAAAACCCAATTCACTGTCAAGTCCTGCATCGTCGATTGTCCGACAATGGCCGACGAATGGGATTCAGGCCCAAAGACTCAACCAGGCCGAACCCAACAGCAACAGAGCCATGCAGCGATTGAAACGTTGCATCGCCCGGGGCGAGCGCAACCACTGCGCAGACCCCGCGCCGAGCAATGCCCAGACCCCAAGGCACGGCAGGGATATCAGGAAAAACGCGAGGGACAAATACATCACGTGAACCAGGCGCTGTTCACCGCCCCCGGCAAAGACACTGACCACGGCCAGCGCCATCATCCAGGTTTTCGGGTTGATCAATTGCAGGCCGGCGGCGCCCACCCACCCGAGTCGGGCATCGGTGTCCCGCGCGGTCACGGCTTCGGCCGGGGCGCTGAAGATCTGCCAGGACAGGTAACTCAGCCAGGCCACGCCGATCCACTGCATCGCGGTTTGCACCGAGGGCAACGCGGTCAGCGAGGAGCCGGCGCCGCTACCGACCAACAACACAATGGTCGCAGCACTGGCGCAGGCGCCGAAAATGATCGGCACGGCAGCGGCCAGCCCGTAGCGGGCGCTGTTGCTCAACACCAGAATGTTGGTCGGGCCGGGCGTGATCGACGCCACGAACGCAAACAACAGGAAGGGCAGTAACGTCGGGAAAGTGGACAACATCGCAGGCAAACTCCGCTGAAGATCGTTGAAGCCGATCTTCACAACCCCGCGATCAACTGTCTGGAAGATTTGAGCAGCGCTTGCGATACAACGCTGGCGTCAGGCCATAAGCCCGTACAAACCAGCGCCCCAGATGGCTCTGATCGGCAAACCCCAGTGCCATCGCCACCGCCGCCGGTTGTTCGCCACGGGCCAGCATTCGCCTCGCCGTGGCCAGGCGCAATTGCACCAGGTACGCGTGGGGTGGCATGCCGTAGGCAGCCTTGAAAGCGCGGGTCAGGCGGAAACGGTCGACGCCTGTTGCGGCAGCGAGTTGATCGAGACCGATGTCCTCGTGAGCATGGGCGTGCAGATACTCCCGAGCCTTGTGCGCCACCAATGGCAAACGCGGGTCCTCGCCGTAACGGGCGCGCCAGTGCAAATGAGTGGTGAGGCGTTCGAGCAAACCGTCGAGGGCGGTCTGGCGGACGATTTTCAGTTCACCCTGATGCAGCGCCTGAAATGCTTGGCTGGTGGCATTGGCCAGACGTATGTCGGTGGCCAGTGTCTTGGCGAAGCTCAACTGACTGTTGTCGGGCGCGTTGTCGAAAACAGCGCTGAGTTCGCGCTGCAACCACTGCGGGTCGAGGTACAGCATGCGGTAGGTGAAACCGTCGACCGTCGGCGCTTCGCCGTCATGAATATCACCCGGCTCAAGCAAGAACACCTTGCCCGGCGTGCTCTGGTGCCTGGCCCGCCGACAGTTGAACTGCTGAACCCCTTGTTCGGTGACCCCCACCAGATAGCTGTCATGCCAGTGCGGATCGTAGGCGTGGCCCTCGAAATGCGCGCGCAGCGTCTCGATGCCGGTGTCGGCGTCCTGGGCCAGGTCGATCCAGTTGTGAGTGGTCATGCTGCACCTGTGAGACGGATTGCCGACTTATTTAACGCCCGTGGCGAGGGCGATGCCTAGAACGTTTGTGCACGAATCAGTTGAACAGGCCTGCGGCGATGTTGATCGAAAAGCCGAGGATCGCCGTGTTGAACAGAAAACCGATCAGCGATTGCGCCAGCACAATCTTGCGCAGATCCCGGGTTGCCACGCCGACATCGGAAGTCTGCACCGCCGCGCTGATGGTGAACGAGAAATACAGGAAGTCCCAGTAATTGGGGGTGGTCAGGCCTTCGGCAAAACGCAGTGCCGGGTCTTTTCCATCCCAGGTGTAGAACAGACGGGCGTAATGCACGCTGAAAATAACCCCGATCAGCAGCCATGAACCGATCACGGTCAGCGCGGTGAAACCGTAGTGCAGCAGCTTGCGGGTGGTTTCCAGTTCCCGGCTGCCGGCGAGTTCGAAACCAATGGTCGCCAGGCTCGCAATCGCAGCGATGCACACCACGAACAGCACCATTCCAGCGTTTTCATCTTCGACCTCGGCGATGCGCTTCACGTCCGGCGCTTTGGAGCGTGCAGTGAGCCAGAGCATCAGCAGGAGGTAGGTCCAGACACCGGCGTTCCAGCCGAAGAGAATTTTGCTGATGATCGAGTCGGCCGGAGCCAGAATGCCCACCGCGACGCCGAGCGTGACGGCAGCGGACAGGCGAGGGTGGGTGCGGGGGAGGAGGGGCATTGGAGTTCACAGAGGCAGAAGTCTGCCCACCATAGCCCAGGTAAACACGCTTTTGTAGGCGCTGCCGAAGGCTGCGATCTTTTGAGGTTGCAGAAGACTGCCGAAAGGCAAGATCAAAGGATCGCAGCCTTCGGCAGCTCCTGCAGGGGATGAGCCATGTTGGTTAGCGATCTTTATGCCGCTTGCGCACCAGTTTCATCACCACCACAAAAAACACCGGCACAAACACCACCGCCAGTGTCGCGGTGATCATCCCGCCAATCACCCCGGTGCCGATGGCCTGCTGGCTCGCCGAGCTGGCACCGGTGGCGATCGCCAGCGGCACTACGCCGAGGATGAACGCCAGGGACGTCATGACGATCGGCCGCAGGCGCAGGCGCGCGGCTTGCAGCGTGGCGTCGATCAGGTCGTGACCTTCGTCGTACAGGCTCTTGGCGAATTCGATGATCAGGATCGCGTTCTTCGCCGACAGGCCGATGATGGTGATGAGCCCGACCTTGAAGAACACGTCGTTGGGCATTCCGCGCAAGGTCACTGCCAGCACCGCACCGAGTACGCCGAGCGGCACCACCAGCAGCACCGAGGTCGGAATCGACCAGCTTTCATACAACGCCGCCAGGCACAGGAACACGATCAGCAACGACAAGCCGAGCAGAATCGGTGCCTGACTGCCGGACAGCCGTTCCTGCAACGACAACCCGGTCCATTCCTGACCCAACCCTGCAGGCCCTTGCGCGACCAGCCGTTCGATTTCCGCCATGGCTTCACCGGTGCTGTGACCCGGTTTCGGTTCGCCGGAAATACTGATCGCCGGGTAGCCGTTGTAACGGGTCAATTGCGCCGGTCCCTGGGTCCATTTGGCCTGGACGAAGGCCGAGAGCGGTACCATTTTCCCGCTGCTGTTGCGCACATGGATCTTCAGCAGATCGGCGACCTGACTGCGCTGATCGCCTTCAGCCTGGACCACCACCCGTTGCATCCGCCCCTGATTGGGGAAGTCGTTGATGTAGGCCGAACCGACAGCAGTGGACAGCACGCTGCCGACGTCGGCGAACGAAACCCCCAACGCATTCGCCTGTTTGCGGTCCACGATCAGTTGCACCTGCGGCGCTTCGGCCAGCGCGCTTTCGCGCACGTTCATCAGGATCGGGCTTTTCTCGGCAGCCGCCAGCAACTGGGTGCGCGCCTGCATCAGCGTGGCATGGCCGAGGCCGCCACGGTCCTGCAAGCGGAACTCGAAACCGCTGGAGGTGCCGAGGCCGTCCACCGGTGGCGGCAGGACCGAGAACGCCATAGCGTCCTTGATCTGGCTGAACGCGATGTTGGCGCGGTCGGCAATCGAACTCGCCGAGTCGTCGTTGCCGCGATCCGACCAGTCTTTCAACGTGGTAAAAGCCAGCGCCGCGTTCTGCCCGCTGCCGGAGAAGCTGAAGCCGAGGATCACCGTGCTGTCGCCAACGCCGGGTTCCTTGGCGTTGTGGGCTTCGATCTGCTCGACCACCTGCACCGTGCGATTCTTGCTCGCGCCGGGCGGCAATTGAATGTCGGTGATGGTGTACCCCTGATCCTCCACCGGCAGGAACGAAGAGGGCAGGCGACTGAAACACAGGCCCAGGCCGATCAGCAATACACCATAGATCAGCAGGTAGCGGCCGCTGCGTTTCAGCGCATAGGCGACCCAGCCCTGATAACGCTCGGTCAGTTGCTCGAAGCGCTTGTTGAACCAGCCGAAGAAACCGCCCTTGGCGTGATGGTCGCCCTTGGCAATCGGCTTGAGCAGCGTTGCGCAGAGCGCCGGGGTCAAGGTCAGGGCGAGGAACGCCGAGAACAGAATCGAGGTGGCCATCGACAACGAGAACTGCCGGTAAATCACCCCGACCGAACCCTGCATGAACGCCATCGGAATGAACACCGCCACCAGCACCAGGGTAATGCCGATGATCGCGCCGGTTATCTGCTTCATCGCCTTGCGGGTCGCCTCTTTCGGCGACAGGCCTTCGGTGACCATGATCCGCTCGACGTTCTCCACCACGACGATGGCGTCGTCCACCAGAATGCCAATGGCCAGCACCATGCCGAACATGGTCAGCACGTTGATCGAGAACCCCAGCGCGAGCATGGTCGCAAAAGTGCCCATCAATGCCACCGGCACCACCAGGGTCGGGATCAGCGTGTAGCGGATGTTTTGCAGAAACAGGAACATCACCGCGAACACCAGCACCATCGCCTCGACCAGGGTGTAAACCACTTTGGTGATCGAGACTTTGACGAAGGGCGACGTGTCGTAGGGGATCTTGTATTCGACGTTGGCCGGGAAGTAGCGCGCCAGTTCATCCATCTTCGCCCGCACCAGCGTCGCGGTGCTCAGGGCATTGGCGCCGGGCGACAACTGCACGCCGACGGCGGTGGACGGCTTGCCGTTCAGGCGCGTGCCGAACTGATATTCCTGGCTGCCGATCTCGACCCGCGCCACATCGCCGATGCGCACCGTCGAACCGTCAGCATTGGCCTTGAGCACGATGTCGGAAAATTCTTCCGGGGTCGACAGCTGCCCTTTCACCAGAATGGTCGCGGTGATTTCCTGTGTGGTGCGGGTCGGCAGATCGCCGATGCTGCCGGCCGAGACCTGCGCGTTCTGCGCGACGATGGCCGCGTTGACGTCGGCCGGTGTCAGGTTGAAACCAATCAGCTTCTGCGGGTCGATCCAGATCCGCATCGCCCGTTCGGCACCGTACAGCTGAGCCTTGCCGACACCGTCCAGACGCTTGATCTCGTTCATCACGTTGCGCGCCAGGTAATCGCTGAGCGCCACGTCGTCGAGCTTGCCGTCAGTGGAGGTCAGGGTAATCAGCAGGAGGAAGCCTGCGGAGACTTTCTCCACTTGCAAGCCTTGCTGATTGACCGCTTGCGGCAGGCGTGACTCCACGACTTTCAGGCGGTTTTGCACATCCACCTGGGCCATTTCCGGGTTGGTGCCCGGCTGGAAAGTCGCCTTGATCGTGGCGCTGCCGAGACTGCTTTGGGACTCGAAATACAACAGATGATCGGCGCCGTTGAGCTCTTCCTCGATCAGGCTGACCACGCTTTCGTCCACGGTTTGCGCCGAGGCGCCGGGGTACACGGCATTGATTTCGATCTGCGGCGGCGCGACATCGGGGTACTGCGCCACCGGCAACTGTGGAATGGCCAAGGCGCCAGCCAGCAGGATGAACAGGGCAACCACCCAGGCGAACACCGGGCGATCGATAAAGAACTGCGGCATAAAAAAGCGTCCTGCTTACTGACCAGTGGCCTGGGCAAGTGGAAGAGGGGAATCGTCGATCTGCACTTTCTCGCCGGGCTTGGCGTGTTGCAGGCCTTCGATGACGATGCGGTCGCCGGGCTTGAGGCCTGCGGTGACGATCCAGCGATCGTTTTGCACGGCGCCCAGCTCGACCGGTTGCTGGCCGACCCGTTGATCCGCGTCGAGCAACAGCACCTGAGCAATACCGGCGCTGTCACGCTGGATGGCCCGTTGCGGCACGCTGATGCCTTGCTGATTCACCGCTTGCTCCAGGCGCACCCGCACAAAGCTGCCGGGCAGCAAGTCGAGGTCCGGGTTGGGGAACTCGCTGCGCAGGATGATCTGGCCGGTGCCCGGGTCGACAGTGATGTCGGTGAACAGCAGCTTGCCCGGCAACGGATAAAGGCTGCCGTCGTCCTGGATCAGCGTGGCTTTGGCCTGGCCCTGACCCACTTCCTGCAACTGACCGGAACGGAAGGCACGACGCAGGTCGTTGAGTTCACGGGTCGATTGAGTCAGGTCGGCATGAATCGGGTTCAGCTGCTGAATCAATGCCAGTGGCGTGGTTTCGTTCTGCCCGACCAACGCACCTTCGGTGACCAGTGCACGGCCGATGCGCCCGGAAATCGGCGCGGTGACGGTGGCGTAGCCGAGGTTGAGTTTCGCCCGCTCCACGGCGGCCTTGTTGGCGGCGACCTCGGCGGCGGTTTGCCGCACGGCGGAACGCGCGTTGTCGTAGTCCTGGCCGCTGATGGCATTGCCTTCGATCAACTGGGCATAACGCTGCTCTTGCAGGCGCGCCTGAAAGGCATTGGCCTCGGCTTTTCGCAGTTCCGCTTCGGCACTGTCCAGGTCAGCCTTGAAGGGGGCAGGGTCGATGCGAAACAGCACGTCGCCTTTCTTCACATCGCTGCCTTCGTGGAAGACCCGTTGCAAAACGACGCCGGCGACACGGGCGCGAACTTCGGCGATCCGGGGCGCGGCAATCCGCCCGCTCAGTTCACTGGTGATCGACAGAGGCCGGGCGTCGAGGGTTTCGACGCGCACGGTGGCCAATGGCGCCTGTTCTTCGGCGTTGGAGGACTTGTCACAAGCGCTCAGCGTCATCGCCAGTGCCAGCAGGCTGAGCTTGGCAAGCAGGTTCTTTGACATGTAAATACCCCAATAATGAACTCCCGCATCCTACGGGGAGGCGACGAGGGTAGCGGTGAAGCTTTGTTGGTGCTGTGTGAAATTGTGTAAGGGTTTTACTCAGGCAGGGGTGAGGGCGTATATCCTTCGTGGCTTGATTCTTTCAGCGCTTGTCTTGCTGCCATCGCTAGCAGGCTATCTCCCACAGGGGTTGATGTGAGCACAGGTTTTGTGAACATCCCCTATCAACTGTGGGAGCTAGCCTGCTAGCGATGCCGGCACAACAGGCGCCACTGCACTTTCTGGAAACACCCATGCCCAACATCCTCCTGGTCGAAGACGACACCGCGCTCTCCGAACTGATTGCCAGCTACCTGGAACGCAACGGTTATTCCGTCAGTGTGATCAGCCGAGGCGATCACGTGCGCGAGCGCGCGCGGATCAATCCGCCGGACCTGGTGATCCTCGACCTGATGTTGCCGGGCCTCGACGGCCTGCAAGTCTGTCGCTTGCTGCGAGCGGACTCGGCCACGCTGCCGATCCTGATGCTGACCGCCCGGGACGACAGCCACGATCAGGTGCTGGGCCTGGAAATGGGCGCCGATGACTACGTCACCAAACCTTGCGAACCCCGTGTGTTGCTGGCTCGCGTCCGTACGCTGTTGCGCCGCAGCAGCCTTAGCGAGCCGCAGACCGCCAACGACCGCATTCTCATGGGCAATCTGTGCATCGACCTGTCCGAGCGCACCGTGACCTGGCGCGAACAACTGGTCGAACTGTCCAGCGGCGAATACAACCTGCTGGTGGTGCTGGCCCGACATGCCGGTGAAGTGCTGAGTCGTGACCAGATCCTGCAACGCCTGCGCGGTATCGAATTCAACGGCACCGACCGATCGGTGGACGTGGCGATCTCCAAGTTGCGGCGCAAATTCGACGATAACGCTGGCGAAGCGCGCAAGATCAAGACCGTGTGGGGCAAGGGTTATCTGTTCAGCCGCTCCGAATGGGAATGCTGAGGCGATGTTCAGAATCCTGTTTCGCCTGTATCTGGTGACGATCGTCTCCTACAGCGCGGCGATTTATCTGGTGCCGGACGTGGTGATCAAGGTCTTCCAGGAGCGCTTCGTTACCTACAACCTCGATTATTCCCGCGGGCTGCAAACCCTCATCGTCAAGCAGTTCCACGCCGTGCCCGAGGCACAATGGCCGGCGTTGGCGAGCGAAATGGACAAGGAATTCAACCCGCTGCGCATCGTGCTGACCGGCAGTGACGATCCTGGCTTGACCCCGGCAGAGCAGCAGCGTCTGCAGCGTGGCGAAAGCGTGGTGCGCATTGGCGACTGGGGCTGGCGCACCTTGGCGGTGACACCGTTGAACCCACAAACGGTGGTGCAAATGGTCGTGCCGCCGGACCCGCTGGACGTCAATCTGTTGTACTGGAGCATCAACGTGCTGATCGGTGCGACGATGCTGGCGTGTCTGCTGGCCTGGCTGCGCCCGCACTGGCGCGATCTGGAACGCCTCAAAGGCACTGCCGAGCGCTTCGGTAAGGGGCACTTGAGTGAGCGCACGAAGATTTCCGCCAGCTCCAACATCGGTAGCCTGGCCCACGTGTTCGACACCATGGCGGGCGACATTGAAAACCTGCTCAACCAGCAGCGGGATTTACTCGACGCGGTCTCCCACGAGCTGCGCACGCCGCTGACACGGCTGGACTTTGGCCTGGCCCTGGCGCTGTCCGACGACTTGCCGGCCGCCAGCCGCGAGCGTTTGCAAGGCCTGGTTGCGCACATCCGCGAACTCGACGAACTGGTGCTGGAGCTGCTCTCCTACAGCCGCCTGCAAAACCCGGCGCGTTTGCCGGAACAGGTCGAAGTGTCGCTGGACGAATTCATCGACAGCATTCTGGGCAGTGTCGACGAAGAACTGGATTCTCCGGAAATCGTGATTGACGTGCTGCTTCACGGCCAGCTCGAACGCTTCAGTCTCGACCCGCGCCTCACCGCTCGCGCCATTCAGAACCTGCTGCGCAACGCGATGCGCTATTGCGAGAAGCGCATTCAGATTGGTGTGAAGGTCTGCGCAAAGGGGTGTGAAATCTGGGTCGATGACGACGGGATCGGCATTCCCGATGACGAACGTGAGCGGATTTTTGAGCCGTTCTACCGCCTGGACCGCAGTCGGGACAGAGCGACGGGCGGGTTTGGATTGGGGCTGGCGATCAGCCGAAGGGCGCTGGAGGCGCAGGGCGGTACACTCACGGTCGAGCCTTCACCGCTGGGGGGCGCGCGGTTTCGGTCGTGGCTTCCCACCCCTGCATGAATCAGCGCAATTCCTGAGGCGAGGCGCGACCTGTTTGATCAAGCGCTCAACCGGCCGCGCAGCACCTTCGCCATCTCTTCCAGTTCCGACGCCGGGTTATGTCCGATCAGCATCCACGCATGCTCCATATCGGCCCAATACACCACGTTCATCCCGTGCCGACGCTCGTGTGCGAAGTGTCGGCTGCCGCTGTTGGCGCGGGTGACGCACAGCGCCATGGGGCCATGCGCCGGGTCCAGATAAGTAATCTGGGCGATGGGCATGCCGTCGTACTCGAGGATCTGCGAGCGCTTGAGTTCGACGCGTGGCAGGGCCAGTTCCCCTGGTAAAAGGCTCAGTCCCAGGCGTGCGTCGATGGTGCGCAGTTGCGCACGTTGCGTGGCTTCGTCGTTGGGCAGGTGTTCCAGGGTTTGTGGCACATAAAGCACCATGTAGTCCGCCACCAGACCACGCCAGTTGTTCTTCTGCTGACTCGCCTGCCAGCCCAGGAACAACCGGTCCGCCAGCACACCGCTCACCACCAGGCCGGCCGCGGCGGCAAGAAACCAGCGTCGACTCATCGCCGGCGGGGCTGGCGAGGGCAAGGTGTCGAGCATGGCGTGCAAGCGGTCCAACGGTGCCTGTTGTGTCACTTCCTCGTAGGCCTCCCGGAATGGCAGGCTGCTGCGGGCCAGCCATTGCAGGCGCAGGTTGAGCGTCGAATCTTCGGCGATGGCCGCGTCGATACGGCTGCGCTGGTCGCTATCGAGCTGGTCGTCAAGGTAAGCCACCAGTTGCTCATCCGACGGTTTCGCGTGATCGTTCATCGACGTTCTCCGGTGGTGGGGTTCGGCACGGCGTGCAACGGCGGATACTCGGCCAGTTTCGCCCGTGCAGCGGCCAGTCGGCTCATGACCGTGCCGATGGGCACGTCCAGCACTTCGGCGACTTCGCGATAGGACAAGCCTTCGACGTAGGCCAGAAAAACGGTTTCGCGCTGGGCTTCGGGCAGTGCATCGACGCGCCGGATCACCTGCGTCGCGAGCACGTGGGTTTGCGCGACATGCTCACCGTCGAACGACAAGGCGTTGTCGGCATCCACCAGCCCCTGGCCCTGACGCACCCGCCGCGAGCGCACTTCGTTGAGCCAGATCGAATGCAGGATGCTCAGCAGCCAGCGGTCCATGCGGGTGCCGGGGACAAATTGCCCGGCTCGTTCAAGCGCCCGCACGCAGGTGGCCTGCACCAGGTCTTCGGCGACATGCCGTTGCCGGGACAGCAGCAGGCCGTAGCGCCATAAACGCGCCAGGTGCTGGCCCAGCTCTGCCCGTATTGCCTGATCGCTGGCGATGGCGACCTCCGTCCCGTCAGGTTTTCGATGAATCGTGGATGGCTTCGGCCAGGTCCTGGTATTCCTCACAGGTGTTGCCGCAAATCGATTTGATCTGCTGCAACTGCTCTTGTGCAAGATCCAGGCGGCCTTTGATCACATAAGCTTCGCCGAGGTACTCGCGGACTTGCGCGTACTGTGGATCGAGTTCGACCGATTTCAGGTAATAACCAATGCCCTCGTCGGTGCGCCCCAGTTTACGCGTGGCATAGCCGCGGTAGTTAAGCGCCTTGGCGGTGTTCGGGTTTTTCAGCGTATCGAGCAAGGCCAGGGCTTCTTCATAACGCCCGTCCTTGGCCAGGCGGTAGGCGTAGTCGGTGCGATCGGCATCCGGTACGAGGCTACTGGTCTGCATCACGCATTTCTGCGATTTGCTGTCCCAGACCTGGCCTTTGGGACAATTGGGTTTGGCGGGTTCTTCGTCATCGCCATTGGCCAATGCCAGGGAGCTGGACAATGCAACGGCGAGCAGCAGTGGGGCACTAAAAACAGCAAAACGGCTATTCATGGCGAAGCTCCAGAGATTATTCGTATCAGTCCAAACCACGGCCCGGCAACATGCGGCGCAACGTGTTATCACGCAAGCCGTAATGGTGAACCAGAGCCATGAGCGCATGCAGCCCGGCCAGTATCACAATGGCCCACGCCACCTGTTCATGCAGACCGCCGAACACCGATTTCATGCTTTTATCGAAGGTGATCAAGGTTGGGACATCGAACAGGCCAAAAAAGTTGAACGGTTCTGCCTGGGCCCAGCGAAACAGGAAACCCAGCACGATTTGACTCAGCAACAACGCATAGAGCGCCAGGTGCGCGGTCTTCGCCAGACTATTCATGACGCCCCGATTGGCGGGCGGCAAGCGCCGGCCCCGGGACAGGCGCCAGAGCAGTCGGCTGAGTACGATCACCGCGAGCAGGAGGCCGCAGGAAATGTGCAATGCCTGCAGTTCCTTGCGCAGTGGCGTGCCCTTGGCCAGTTGTTCCCAGACCTGGGCACTGGCGAACAGGCCAATCACCAGCACGGCGGTCAGCCAGTGCAGCATCATGGTCAGGCGGTCGTAACGTATCGGCGAATCCGGGTTCAGGTTGTTCACGGGCGATCCTCATGGGTGATGCCAAGTGAACACCGCAGGGTGAACAATTATTCATTTCTTTCTGGCGGTCTTTTCAAGGAAAGCGCAAATCGAGGCGCTATGCTCGACAGCGTTCGAAGTCGTAGTGGAGCGTTGTCATGAAACAGGTCCATCACTCAGCGGCCGCCGGTTACAAATCGGCTGCCGACACCTACGTTCGCGGTCGCCCGGATTATCCGCCACAAGTAGCCGATTGGCTGACAGACACGCTGGGTTTGAATGCGGATAAATCCGTGGTCGATCTGGGCGCCGGGACTGGCAAGTTCACCGGTCGGCTGGTAGCGACCGGGGCGCTGGTGATTGCCGTGGAGCCGGTGCCGCAGATGCTCGAAAAACTGTCTGAAGCCTGGCCTGATGTTTTGGCGGTAAGCGGCACGGCCACGGACCTGCCGCTGCCGGACGCATCGGTGGATGTGGTGATCTGCGCCCAGGCCTTTCACTGGTTTGCCAGCGGCGAAGCCCTGACTGAAATTGCCCGGGTCCTCAAACCCGGCGGCAAGCTGGGGCTGGTGTGGAACCTGCGCGACACGCGCGTGCGCTGGGTGCCCAAACTGGATGCGATCGTCAATGCGCTGGAGGGCGATACCCCGCGTTTCTACACCGGAGCCTGGCGTCGGGCTTTTCCGCATGCCGCGTTCGGACCGCTGCAAGAGCAGCAATTCAGCCATGGGCATACGGGCGCGCCGGAAGATGTGATTTTCAACCGAGTGCGCTCCACCAGTTTCGTCTCGGCATTGCCGGCAGCGGAGCGGGCGACAGTGGATGAGCAGATGCGGGTGTTGGTGGATGCCGAGCCTGAACTGCGGGGCAAGGACGTGGTGACGGTGCCGTATGTGACGGCGGCGTTTGTGGCGGTGAAAGTCAGTTAGATCGGTGGTGCGGCCATCGCTAGCAGGCTAGCTCCCACACTGGATCTGCGTGCACAGGACCTCTGTGGGAGCCAGCCTGCTAGCGATGAACGATGACGCGGTATCAGCTTAGAAGGCGGATCGGCGTTCCAGCAGACCAGGCCTGAATATCCTCGATCATCTGCGAAAAGAACTGATGGTAATTCTGCTGGCTGACATACCCGACATGCGGCGTCGCCAGCACATTCTCCAATGTCCTGAACGGGTGATGAGCCGGTAAGGGCTCCAGCTCGAACACATCCAGCGCTGCCCCGGCCAGGCACTGTTTCTGCAACGCCTTGATCAGCGCTGCTTCATCGACAATCGGCCCGCGTGCGGTGTTGACCAGCAGCGCCGTAGGTTTCATCCAGTCCAGCGCCTGTGCGTCGACCAATCCACGGCTGCGGTCGCTGAGCACCAGATGCACGGAGAGCACGTCGGCCTGTTCGAACAGTTCCTGTTTGCTCACATAGGTCACGCCCACTTCGGCGGCGCGTTCGGCGGTCAGGTTTTCGCTCCAGGCGATCACTCGCATACCGAACACCTGGCCGAACTGCGCGACCCGCTGGCCGATGCTGCCCAGGCCGAGAATCGCCAGGGTCTTGCCGTACAGGTCGCCCCCCAGGCCTTGTTGCCATTTTCCGGCGCGCAGGGCATTGGCTTCCACGACAAGGTTGCGGGTCGCGGCCATGATCAGCGCCCAGGTCAGTTCCGGCGCGGCGTGTTTGTAGCTGTCGGTGCCACTGACCTGAATGCCGAGGGCGGCTGCAGCTTTGAGGTCGAGCGCAGCGTTGCGCATGCCGCCGGTAACCAGCAGTTTGAGTTTCGGCAGACGCCGCAGCAGATCCTCGTCGAACCGGGTGCGCTCGCGCATCACGCAGATGACTTCAAACTCACCCAGGCGTGCTGCCAGCGTCTCGTTGTCGGCCGGGTAATCATGGATAAAATCAACCTGGCCGATGGCGTCCAGCGCCGACCAGTCCACGACAGTGCGCGCCACATCCTGCCAGTCATCGATCACCGCAATCTGCACAGCCATCAGCCTTACCTCATCAACGAACGGGGTTGGTTTTGTTCAGCCAGGCGAGCAAGGCCTGGTGGAATTTCTGCGGTTCTTCCATCTGCGGCGCGTGGCCCATGCCGGGGAATTCCACCAGCGTCGACTGGGGAACCAGCTTCGCGACTTGTTTGCCGAGCACGTCGTAGTGACCGAGTTTTGCCTTGACCTCGGGCGGCGCGATGTCGCTGCCGATGGCCGTGGTGTCGGACGTACCGATCAGCAACAGCGTCGGCATCTTCAGGTCCTTGAACTCGTAGTACACCGGCTGGGTGAAGATCATGTCGTAGATCAGCGCCGAATTCCACGCCACCTGTTTATGCCCCGGCCCTTTATTCAGGCCGGCGAGCATGTCCACCCAGCGATCGAATTCGGGTTTCCAGCGGCCGCCGTAATAGGTGTTGCGTTCATAGGTGCGGATGCCATCGGCGGTCAGTTTCAGCTCACGTTCGTACCATTGATCCACCGTGCGATAGGGCACGCCGAGGGCTTTCCAGTCTTCCAGGCCGATAGGGTTGACGAGGGCGAGTTGTTCAACCTGCTCGGGATATTGCAGTGCGTAACGGGTAGCGAGCATGCCGCCGGTGGAATGCCCGAGCAGCGTCGCTTTCTGGATGCCGAGGGCTTTGAGCAGTTGCTGGGTGTTGGTTGCCAGTTGCTGGAAGCTGTACTGGTAGTTGTCCGGTTTGCTGGAGGTGCAGAAGCCGATCTGGTCCGGTGCGATGACGCGGTAGCCGGCGTCACTCAAGGCCTTGATCGAAGTGTCCCAGGTGGCGCCGCAGAAATTCTTGCCGTGCATGAGCACGATGCTGCGTCCGTTGGCCTTGCCATGGGCGGCAACGTCCATGTAGCCCATTTGCAGGGATTTGCCCTGGGACTCAAAGGCGAAATGCTTGATCGTGTAGGGATACTCGAAGCCTTGCAGCTCCGGCCCGTACTCCGGACCTTCGGCAGCGATGATGGGCAGTGCGGCGGTCAGCAGCAGGCTGGGTAGCCAACGGAAGCGGGCGAGGGGCATGGGTAAACTCCACAGGAAATCGGCCGATGCTGGATCGGCATGATTAGGGCGACATTAAACACAGGCAATCGCGGCGAATGATCGTTCAACTCATCCAGCCCAGGGTCGCCAGGGCCAGTACGCCATAGCGGGCGCCTTTGGCAATCGTCACGATCACAAGGAAGCGCCCGAGCGGCTCGCGCATCACCCCGGCGACCAGGGTCAGCGGATCACCAATAACGGGTACCCAACTCAGCAACAGTGACCAATGGCCGTAGCGCTGGTAATGAACCCGGGCCTTTTCCAGATGCAGCGGGCTGACCGGAAACCAGCGCCGGTCGCGAAACCGCTCGATACCGCGCCCCAGCCACCAGTTGAACAGCGAGCCGAGGACATTGCCCAGGGTCGCGACCGCCAGCAGCGACCAGAGCCAATACTGCTTGCTGAGCAACAACCCCACCAGCAGTGCTTCGGACTGCAACGGCAACAGGGTCGCAGCACCGAATGCGGCGAGGAACAGGCCGATGTACGCACCGAACATCAATGGGCAGCGTAGTCCGCCACCACCACATCAGTGCCGTCCTTTTTCAGGCCGATGACCTGATAAGCATCGCTCATGCCGTCCATTTCCATGCCCGGCGAACCCATCGGCATGCCCGGGGCCGCCACACCCAACAGGTCATCGCGCTTGCCCAGGGCCAGCACCTGATCGGCCGGGACATGGCCTTCGACGAATTTGCCATTGATCAAAGCGGTGTGGCAGGACGCCAGGCGCGGCGGCACACCGTGCTGTTGCTTGAATTCGCTCATGTTGGCTTCAACGTGATCCTCGACCTTGAAGCCGTTGGCCTCCAGATGGCTGATCCATTTTTTGCAGCAGCCGCAGTTGGCGTCGCGATGGACTTCGATCGGGATCAGGTCGGCGGCCTGGGCCAGGGAGGAAATGAACAGGGCGCTCAGGGCGACCAGACGCAGGTGGGTTCGCATGGGCAATATCTCGACTCGGAGGATGGTCAAAAAAAAAAGGCATTTTGACTGCTTTAGCCTGCAACGAGGCAAGAGATTGTTTCGAAGTGATACCGCCAGGCGGGCTTTTGTGGCGAGGGAGCTTGCTCCCGCTCGCCTGCGCAGCAGGCGCAAACCAGGTTGTGCGATTTAACTGCTAGCACCGCGTTGAATGCCAAGGCGGCCGCTTCGCAGCCCAGCGGGAGCAAGCTCCCTCGCCACAGGGAGCTGCGTTCACCCATCAGCGGACTTTGAACCGTCCCATAATCGCACTCACGCGACTATTGGCCTCCAGCAACTGCCGGGTATTGAGCTCACTCGCCTGACCGCTTTTCACCAATTCATCCACCATGTGGCGGATTTGCACCATGCTGCGGTTGATCTCTTCGGTCACGGCACTCTGCTGTTCGGCGGCGGTGGCGATCTGGGTGCTGAGGCTGTTGATGTGGCTGACAGAACCGGCCATTTCATCCAGCCCGGTGTTGACGCGAGCCGTCGCATCGGCCGCCGACTGGCAGCTGGCCTGAGTGTTTTCCATGGCGCTGACCGACGAGCTCACGCCTTGGGTCAGGCGGGTGAGCATCTCGTTGATTTCCGACGTGCTGGCCTGGGTGCGAGCGGCGAGGGCGCGAACTTCATCGGCCACCACCGCAAAACCGCGTCCCTGCTCACCGGCGCGAGCGGCTTCGATGGCGGCGTTGAGGGCCAGCAGGTTGGTTTGCCCGGCGATGGCGCCGATCACCCCGAGAATCTCGGTGATGCGCTGGGCGTCCTGTTGCATGCTTTCGACTTTGTGCGTGGCGCTGGCCACTTCGTCGATCAGCGCGATCACACTGCTGGAGGCTTCGCCCACGACCACCCGTGAACGGTCGGCGTTTTCGTTGGCGCGTTGGGTGAACGCAGCGGTTTCAGCCGCATTCTGCGCCACGCTTTCGGCAGTGGAACTCATCTCGGTGATGGCGGTGACAGTCTGGTCGGTTTCCGACGCGTGGCGCACCAGGATCTGGCTGGTGTGCGCGGACGTGCGTTGCAGGTTATCGAGGCTGGACGCCATGGCGCCGGTGGCCTGGGTGACTTCGCCGATCATGTTTTGCAGGTACGCGATGAAGGCATTGACCGAGTGACCGATGGCGCCCAGTTCATCTTCGGCGCGGATGGTGATGCGTTTGGTCAGGTCGGCGTCACCGGCCGACAGCGCGTCGATATTGGCCTTCAGCGCTTTCATGCGCTGGATCAACTGGCGGATCGCGTAGATTTGCAGCAACACCAGCAGGATCACCATCGGGATTTGCAGCAGGCTTAGCGTGCTGAGCACGTCGTCGCGCTGGGCGGTGATCAGTTTGGTCGGCAGGGCGGTGGCAAGGAACCACGGCGTGCCTTCGATCGGGCGCATGAAGAAGGTGCTGGCTTCGCCGTTGTTGTCGAACTCGACGCGCTGCGATCGATCACGGTTTTGCAGGCCGGCCTTCACTTGGCTGGCGAAGGGCGAGTTACCGGCCAGTTCGCTGATGTTCTTCAGCACGATCGGCCCGCTGATGCGCGAGCTGTTGCTGATGATCTTGCCGTCGGACTCGACGATCAGCATTTCCGCGCCCAGGTCTTTTTCCTTGCGTGCCACCAGGTCATTGAAGAAACCGAGGGTCACGTCAATGGTTGATACGCCATACGCCGCGCCGTTTTTCTGAATGGCCATGGCGCAGTTGGTGCGCGGCTCGGCGCTGGCATCATCCTTATAGGCCGCGGCCCAGGCGCATTGTCCGCGCGGGGTCTGCATGCCGCCCTTGTACCAGGTCTGGTCGTAATAGTTGGGCGCCGCGTCACTGTTCCAGAAGGTGTTCACCGCCAGCTTGCCCGAGGCATCGCGGTGCCAGAAGGTGCTGAATTTGTTGCGCCCGGCTTCACGCTGGCCGGGCAGGGGCCAGATGCCGCCGCCGAAGACTTTCAGCTCCCCGTATTGATCGACCAGGCCCGGCAGAACGGTGTCGATGGCGGCGCTGTCGAGCAGAGGAATGGTCTGGGTAATGCTGCGCTGCTGCGCCTGAACCTTGTTCAGTTCGCCCTGGATTTGCTCGGCGACTTCAGCGATGCGATTGAGGGCCACTTGTTCTTCGGTGTGGCGAAGTTTCGGCGCTACCAATTGGCTGATGCCGACTACGGTGAGAATAGACAGCAGCAGAATGAACAGGACCAGAAACAGTGTGTAGCGAGCCTGAATGGTGCGGAATGCGGGCATGGAGCCGGGTCCTTTTTAGCAGCGTTCTTATTGGGAAATTTCGGCGCTTCAAAGGGCTATCGGCCTGCATATGCGGAGCTTTAGGTACGATCGTGCAAGCTAGGGGCGAGGTGACGGGCGGTGGAGTGACCGGCCCGTTCAGGCAACCGAACGGGCCAGGTGCAGATCAACGGTCCAGCAACTTCATGACTTCTTCGGGGTAACGCAAACCGGCCGTGGCATTCGCCGGGAAGATGGCTTCCAGCGCGTGCAACTCTTCGCGGCTCAGTTTGACCTCCAGCGCCGCCACGTTCTCCTCCAGGTACTTACGTTGTTTGGTCCCCGGAATCGGGATCAGGTAATCCCCCTGAGCCAGCACCCACGCCAACGCGAGTTGACCCGCCGTCACGCCTTTTTCCGCCGCCAGGTCCTGAACCTGCTGCACCAGCAATAGATTTTTCGCAAAGTTGTCGCCCTGGAACCGTGGACTGAAACGACGGTAGTCGTCTGCCGCGAAATCATCCGGGCTTTTCAGTGCGCCAGTCAGAAAACCGCGGCCCAACGGGCTGTACGGGACAAAGGCGATGCCCAGCCGCTGACACGTGGCCAGACAGCCGTTTTCTTCCTGGTCGCGGCTCCACAACGAGTACTCGCTTTGCAGCGCACTGATCGGATGGACCTTGTTCGCCCGTTCCAGTGTCGCCGCCGAGGCCTCGCTCAATCCCAGGTAACGCACCTTGCCGGCCTTTACCAGTTCGGCCATGGCGCCGACCGTTTCCTCGATAGCCACTTGCGGGTCGATACGGTGCTGGTAATACAAGTCCAGGGTCTCGACACCGAGGCGCTTGAGGGTGCCGTCGATTGAGGCGCGAATGTAGTCCGGACGGCCGTTGACCCCGCGGGCGCTCGGATTCGCCGGGTCGCGCACGATGCCGAACTTGCTCGCCAGGAACACGTGATCGCGCTTGCCGACGATGGCTTTGCCGATCAGTTCCTCATTGGTATGCGGGCCGTACATGTCGGCGGTGTCGAGCAGATTGATGCCCAGTTCCAGCGCCCGGTGCAGGGTTGCCGTGGCCTCGCGGGTGTCGACGCCGGTCGTGTAGAAATCGGTCATGCCCATGCAGCCCAGGCCGATGGCACTGACCTGTGGACCGTTCTTGCCCAGTTGACGTGTTTGCATGAAATCAGCTCCCTGTGAATGTGACGTCCATTGTCGACCTCGACAGAAACGAGATAAACCGGCTAAAACTGCTATCACTATTCATGATTTCTAAATAATAAGTCGGTGCAAACAACAATGGATCGTTTCAACGCCATGCGCGTGTTCACCCGAATCGTCGAACTGGGGGGCTTTGCCAAAGCAGCGGACAGCCTGCAAATTCCCCGTGCCTCGGTGACCGTTCTGATCAAGCAACTGGAAAGCCATCTGGGGGTGCAACTGCTGCAACGCACTACGCGGCAGATCAGCCTGACGCTCGACGGTGCCGCCTATTACCCGCGTTGCGTGCGGTTGCTGGCAGATCTTGAGGAAACCGAAGCGGTGTTCTCCGCCGCACGGCACAACCCCAAAGGTCTGTTGCGCGTGGACATGCCCGGGGGCATCGGGCGGTTGGTGGTGATCCCGGCATTGCCGCAGTTCACCGCCCGCTATCCCTTGATCGAACTGGAGATCGGTTTGAATGACCGGCCTGTCGACCTGATTCGCGAAGGTGTCGATTGCGTATTGCGCGGCGGCGCGTCGCTCGATGATTCACTGGTGGCGCGGCCGCTGGTCATGCTGGATCAGGTCACTTGCGCCAGCCCCGATTACTTGCAGCGTCATGGCACGCCACAGGGTTTGGCCGATCTGGCGGGGCATCAGATGGTGGAGTACGTCGCCAGCAACGGCAAACGCTATGGGCTGGAATTTGTCGTCGATGGGCAGGTACAACCGGTCAGTCTGCCCAGGCAAGTCTCGGTCAACAGTGCCGATGGTTACCTGGCGGCGTGCGAGGCCGGATATGGGCTGGTGCAGGCGCCGTACTATCACGTGGCCCGGCGTATCAAGGAGGGTGGTTTGATCGAGGTGCTGAGAGAAGTGCCGCCACCGGGGATGCCGCTGACGGCGCTTTATCCTCCCCACCGTCAGTTGTCGCGGCGGGTAAGGGTGTTCGTTGACTGGATGATCGAGCTTTGCGCGCAGCCGGGAAATGACTTTTTCAGCCATCCGTCAGCTCGCTGAAAATCCTCAGCGATGCTGGTAGTACCCCGGTCCGCCACGGCCGTCGTAATGGTGGCCGCCGTGCCAGCCGCCGTGGGGGAAAATAATGCAGCCGCTCAGGGAAAGCAGGGCAAGCAGGGGAATCAGCAGTGTGATTCGACGGAACATTTCGAAATCCTCATGGTTATCGCCGCTATGAAGCCAAAAGGCTTCATCGGCTGTAACATGAGACCCCGTTTGCAGCGCCGCATCCCCGAAAAACGGTAGGGGCTTGGCATGCATCCGGATACAAACCGGATACATTTTCAGGTTCACGTTCAGGCTTATGTTTAAGCTTTTTGTTAAAGGAAAAGGGCAATGACCCAGTCGCAACGTTTGAAATACTCGATTCTGATCTCCCTGGTGGTGCTGGGGATCATGTTTGGCCTTTCGTATTTGCAGAATGCCGGCGTCATCAGCGAAAAGCTGTTTCAGTACATCGCCATTGGCGTGGCGGTGATCGTGGTGGTGATCAATGGCGTGATGCGCCGCAAGGTCAAACCCTGAGCGACGCCCGCCGACACGATTATTCGCCGTGCAGAGCGGCGGCAGCCTGTGGATGCAGGCTGTAGCTCTTGTCCGCGTTCAGCGTAATCACGCCTTCGCTGCACAAGCGCTTCAACACTTCGCGGACACTGAGAAAGGACAGGGGAATATCCAGCTCCAGCAGGTGGCTGTGTACACCGCGCACCCCCAGGCTGCGGTCGCTGTCGGCGGCGGACAGCAAGGCATCGATGACTTTCAGGCGGATCAGGCTGGTGCGCAGGCCAAAGCTCTTGAGCAGAACCCGGATCCGTTCGTTGCCGTGACGTTCGGTACGCTGAGTGAACAGGCTCGAGCCCATGGAAGTGCCCATTGGTGCAGTGCTACCGTCCGTTGGCAGTTGCGAGTTGTACATGCAAAAACTCCTTTTCAGAGCCTGAACCGGAAAGATGTGTTGGGTGCTCTTACTCAATAAGACGTACGAGCTACGCAAATCATGAAGGCTCGAATGTAGAAATTTTGTCGCCATCACGTCAGAAGCCTGTAAAGCCCTGCAGAAACACCCTCCAGCGCTCTAAATTTTTGTCCTGAATTTCGTTCCTGTAAACAGACCTATCGCGTGTGACACGCTGGGTGTGACCTTCGTTTATTCGATCA
Source organism: Pseudomonas sp. NFX71 (assembly GCF_048079215.1). NCBI lineage: Bacteria > Pseudomonadati > Pseudomonadota > Gammaproteobacteria > Pseudomonadales > Pseudomonadaceae > Pseudomonas > Pseudomonas sp. NFX71. The sequence continues at coordinate 5,120,472 of NZ_CP182230.1, forward strand.
GGAGCGAGCGTGATTATTACCAGGCAATTAACCCGATTGAGCCTTGCCGGTGTGTTGGTGGGCTTGAGTCTTGCGGCAAACGCACGCAGCCAGCCGGACCAGGCGACGGCCGAAATCCGCCGGACCAGCTTCGGCGTGCCGCACATTCGCGCTGAAAACGAACGTGGCCTGGGCTACGGCATCGGCTATGCCTACGCTCAGGATAATCTGTGCCTGTTGGCCAATGAGATCACCACGGTGAACGGCGAGCGTTCACGGTATTTCGGCCCGGAGCAGTTCACGGTCGAAGAGCGCGAAAACCAGGTCAGCGATGTCTTTTTCAACTGGCTGAATACGCCGCAGGCCGTCTCTGCGTTCTGGCAGGCACAAACGCCGGAAGTCCGCGACCTCATGGAAGGGTACGTGGCGGGCTACAACCGCTCGCTGGCGGAGCGTCGCGCGCAAGGTTTGCCGCAGCAATGCCAGGGTGAGTGGGTGCGGGACATTACCGCGCAAGACCTGGTCAAGTTGACCCGTCGCCTGCTGGTCGAAGGGGGCGTCGGGCAATTTGCCGAAGCACTGGCCGGCGCCATGCCTCCCAAAGCCGTCGCTCGCAACGCAAACGCGCCCGCGTCGTTCCAGGTCGCCGATGTACGCCGGCAGCGCTTCGCCCTCGATCGCGGCAGCAACGCCGTCGCGGTGGGCAGCGATCGCTCGTTCAATGGCCGCGGCATGTTGCTGGCCAACCCGCATTTTCCTTGGGTCGGCGGGATGCGTTTCTATCAAATGCATCTCACCATTCCCGGCAAACTGGACGTGATGGGCGCCGCGTTGCCCGGCCTGCCGATGATCAACATTGGCTTCAACCAACACCTGGCCTGGACTCACACCGTGGATTCGTCCAAGCATTTCACCCTGTATCGCCTGCAACTCGATCCGAACGATCCGACCCGCTACCTGCTCGACGGCAAGTCGTTGCCGATGAAGCAGCAGACCGTGACTGTGAACGTGAAACAACCTGACGGGCAGACCCGTGCGGTTTCGCACGTGGTCTACAGCTCCCGGTTCGGCCCGATTGTGCAATGGCCTGGAAAACTGGATTGGGACAATCAGTTTGCCTACAGCCTGCGCGACGCCAACCTCGATAACGACCGCGTGCTGCAGCAGTGGTACGCGATGAACCGCGCGGTCAGCCTCGAGGAATTGCAGGCGTCGGTCCACAAGATCCAGGGCATCCCGTGGGTCAACACCCTGGCGGCGGACCATCAGGGCCAGACGCTGTACATGAACCTGTCGGTGGTGCCGAACGTCAATGCCGACAAACTGGCCAAGTGCAGTGATCCGCGAGCCGGACTGGAACTGATCGTGCTCGACGGTTCCAACAGCGCCTGTGCCTGGGACATCGACCCGACGGCGGCGCAAAAAGGCATCTATGCGTCGGACAAGTTGCCGCAACTGTTGCGCAAGGACTTCGTGCAGCACTCCAACGATTCGGCATGGATGGCCAACCCGGCGCAGCCTCTCACCGGTTTCTCGCCGTTGATCAGCCAGGACGGTCAGCCGTTGGGCCTGCGTTCACGCTTTGCCCTGGATCGCCTCGGCACGTTGAACAAGGCCGGCCCGATTGCGGCAGCGGATCTGCAACGGATGGTGATGGACGATCAGGTGTATCAGGCGGCGCAAGTCATGCCGGACCTGTTGCAATTCTGCGCGCAGGACCTTGGCGCCGATGCGCCGCTGCTGACTCCGCTGTGTGCGAGCCTGAAGGCCTGGGATCGCAGTGCGAATCTGGACAGCGGTCTTGGTTTTGTCCATTTCCAGAACGTCATGGAATCGGTGCAGGACACGCCGGATGTCTGGCGAGTCGCGTTCGATCCGAAAGATCCGCAACACACCCCGCGCGGCCTGGCGGTTGATCGCCCGACGGTTGCGAAGGCCTTGCGCGAAGCGATGCTGGCTTCGGCGGAAGTGGTCAGCAGGTCGGGGCTCAGGACCGACAGCCATTGGGGCGATATCCAGGTGGTGAGCAGCGGCGGCCAGCAGACGCCGATTCATGGCGGTCCAGGCACACTGGGCGTTTACAACGCCATTCAGAGCGTGCCGAGAACCGATGGCAAACGTGAAGTGGTCAGCGGCACTAGCTATTTGCAGGTCGTGACTTTCGATGACAAGGGGCCTCAGGCCAAAGGGCTGCTGGCGTTTTCGCTGTCCAGCGACCCGGCGTCGAAACATGCCAATGACCAGACCGTGGCGTTCTCGAAGAAACAGTTGAGTGTGTTGCCGTTCACCGAACAGCAGATCACTTCGGACCCGCAGTATCAGGCGCAGACGATCCGTGAACAGGATGAAAAAGCCGGGAAGGTGGCCAAAAAGTAAAACGCTGCTTGAGCGATGAAGAAAGGCCGCACCCCGCAAGGGTGGCGGCCTTTCAGCTTTTCGGGGGTTGTTGCGGAATGGAGTTGAGGACCGGATTGCCTTCCTTGTTTCGAGTCAGGTAGACCGGCAACACCCTGGGCAGCGTCGCCACCAGGTTGTGGAGTTCCTTGATGTTGTAGATGCCGCCGAGGCGGATCGCGCCGGTGCTGTTGTCAGCCACCATCACGGGGTTTTCCAGATAGCGATTGATCAGGGGCAGGGCTTCGGATAACGCCAGGTCATCGAGCACCAGTTTGCCGTGGCGCCAGGCCAGTGACGTGTCATTGGCGTAGGTCTGGCTGATTTGCGGCGTGAAGTCGCCGTGTTTATAGCGCGCCTGCATGGATGGCTCCAGACGCAAACCATCGCCCGGCAGGTCATCGTTGCTACTGACCAGTACCGAACCTTCGATCAGATTCACGCGCACCTGATCCTCATACATCCAGACGTTGAATTTGGTCCCGGTGACCCGAATCCTGCCGTCCGCCGCCTTGACGACAAAGGGGTGGCTGGCGTCATGGCTGACACTGAAAAACGCTTCGCCCTTATCCAGCGAGACCCGGCGCTGGTCCTTGTAATTGCTGAAGGTCAGTTCTGTGCCCAGGTTCAACTCGACTTGGCTGCCATCGCTCAGGGTGACCTGGCGGATCGCATTGCTGGCTTCGAAATGCTGGTACGAATTGGGCAGCAAGCCCAGGTTCCAGCCACTGTACGCTGCCAGTGGCAACGCCAGGGCACAAACGGCCGCGGCAATGCTAACGGTGCGCCAGGGCGTTGCACGCTTGGCCCGAGTGATGGGCACGACAGTCTCGAGGCGCGGCAAATCTTCCGCGACTTCCCAAATCTCCAGCATCGCCTCGTATTCGAACGCATGCAGCGGATGAGCATCGCGCCACTGCTCGAAGGCTTGACGCTCCTCGGCCGTGCAGTCGCTGGCGTGCAGACGCATGCACCAATGCGCAGCGGCATCGGTGACAGCGTCATAGTCGGCTTGTGAGAAAGGGCTGTCGGTCATTGACTCATCCTGATTTCCTGCATTCTAACCTTGAGGGCAGTCTGCGAGAACAGGCGTCATGGCATTTACCCATCAAACGTCTGTTTATTTTCCGCCATCAAGGTGTATTGACGTGTAACTGGCGGCCGAGATGACTGATTAACCAAGCCACGCTGTCGGCATTGCCGAGTTGCACCGCCAGGCGAGTCAGGGAATCTTTTTTAAAGGTTTCGCGAGCACCGCTCAGGTTTTCTGCGCCGGTCAACGTCAAAATATGCGCTTTCACCCGATCCGTATTTTCATAAGTGGAATTTCCCGGATCTTCCCACGCCCCGGTGTCTGGATCCCGGGTCATGAACAGTTGTGTGTAAGGGGTCTTGATCGACAGTGCGGTGTCCTGGATGTGGGTCAATGCATTTTTGAGATCGGTGGCTGTCACGCTGGTTGTGCCAATCAGGTCGGCAAAGGGCCTGCCAGGGTCCAGGTAGGAAATGTCCTCGGTTTTACAGACAAGGTGCGAAAGCTCATGCAAAAGGGTCACCGCCCGGGCATGCGTGTTGATCGGAAATGCTGTATCGGAAAGATGTTGGCGGTATAGGTCGAAACCCGGATTGAAGAACCTTTCCGCCAGATAAATCTTCCGCTTGGCGTCATTCGGGACGATAAAGGCGAATGTGCTGTAGGCGTCCTCGATTACCCGGCCGACGACAAAACGATTGGACTTGGTCTTCCTGAGTGTAGGGTCCAATAACGCGGTAAACAGGTCGCCCACGACTTTTTCCAGTTTCTCGACATGCGCGGGCAGCACTTGCGGCACATCGATGAAACGTTTGATGAGTCGATGCACGGGGGTTTCCGCGTCATCGGATGCCTTCAGCAACTGCAGGTTTCGAAAGCTGTTCCAGGCATAGGTCGTTGCCTGGTCCAGCGCTTCGTCGATCTGACGAGCCTTCTGTGGGAAACACCGGCGTATCTGCGGCATTCCATGGGCGTCGATGTTCATGCCACCCCAGGCCGCTGCCGCCGCATCCAGCCGATCCATGAGGCCGAATTGCGGAGGCGGTGCATTCCGGTCGATTACCCATCGATTCGATGCGTTTTGTCGCAGATAAGGGCCGAGGGTCTGTGTATCTGCGATGCGCCAGCGGCTGCCGCGTTTTGTCACCGGAAAAACTTTGCCTTCAACCGGCCCGTAAAGCTGTTTCGTCGTGGGGTGCGCGTAGAGCCCGGGCGTCGAGTCGGGCTTCAGCGCGTTCAGGTGGACATGGCGGCTTTCATGACGCTTCAAGGCTGTGCGCTCGGGGGCGGTGACCTTGATGTCCTGCCATTTGCAGGCGGCATCGGAGTTTGCTGGTGCCGGTGCGACTGGCGTAGCCGTCGGTGGCGCGTGAGTGTCCAACGACTGGCGCAGCGAAGCGAGCTGTGCGATCCCGCTGATGAATGCCCTGATGGCCGCGCCCCATTTGTGCGTCTGCAGGTCTTCGGCGGATTGCTTGATGTCACGGTAACTGTTCCACACCGTGACGGGGTAAGCGAGTTTACCCATGAAAAACGAGTACGCCTCGTGCAGGTCTTCACCCAGTACGTGCTTGATGGTTGCCCACTCACTCTGCTTCTTGTCATCGGACTGACAACCGAGCAATCGGCCGAGCAACGCGGCATTGTCGTTGAACAAGTGCCCGAACAGGTGGCCCTTGATGGGATTCGACGCCAGGGTAACTTCCTCCTCGGGGGCGCCAGGAGTCTCCGGCGTGGCTCTCGCGACCCGGCTCGGGGGCGTCGCCATTCGGGTCTCCAGCAGGATCCGTTCAGGGTTCTCCAGGTTCATGAGGACCCAGTCGAGCAGTCCGCCCTGGGTCTTCAGTTCTGCCAGCAACTGTGTTTCGCTTTCGTATTCTTTTATCCCGTGCCTGGGGCTGTGCGGTGCGAGCAGCACCTGCGGTGCCGTGCTATCGGCCGATGAGCCGATCAGATAGACGCCAGGCACTTTGACGGTTTGCCCGCTCCTGATACCGAGGAACTCCAGGGGGCGGATGATGCCATGGGCACCGTCGACTGCCGCACGGGCGATGGCGTCGGGCATGTCCATGATCTGGCGGATCAGATCAAACCCGGTTTCGCTGAGGCGTTCCTGCAGTTTTTCTGCGTGGGCGTGGTGCATCAGTTGCCAGGGCAACTGTGTGTAAAAAAGCTTCCTGCGTTCCGCGTTCGCCGAGGTGTCTGCCAGGGCGTCGCTCACTATTTGCTGTTGATGCACACCCGGTTTCAGGTCGCGTATCAGGTCTTTGATATAGCGTTCGTCCATGCCTTCTGGAATGGCTGTGTTATCCAGGGACGTCAGTTTGAGGAAGACGGCGTCCAGGTCCTTGAGGTGAGTCAAGGCAAAGTCGGTCAGGGTTTGGGTGCTGGACGCAGACCTCGGGCTCGCGCTGATCTCGACCCGGACCTTGTCCGGATCAATGTTGAAGTCGTCTGCCTTGAGTTGTTTTTCCAGCTCATGGTACGCGGTGCGCTGCAACGAGCGGATGCCGGTGAGGTAATCCTGGTCGTCTTTGACGTTATGAAGGTATTGCTGAAGCAGTTCGCCATGCAGGATCAGGTCTTTGATTGGCGCCTTGGCCAGCCAGGCCGGCAGTTTTTGCTGGGTGGTCAGGGATTCGGCAATATCGGTTGCACGGCGCAGCCCGGTCATCGGTTCGCGCAGGGCCACCAGATTCAGCAGGCTGGCCAGCGGTGCGGGAGAGAGCGGGGTGGTCAACGCTTGGGTGACGCAGGTCTGGTCGAGATCGACAAAGGGCTTTTGCAGATAATCGAGGAAGTGCCCATGGACCCGTTGCAGTGGCGCCAGGGTGTAAGCCTTGCCTGGCAACCGCTCGCTGCGGCCGAGGTTTTCCAAGAGCATTGATCGATGATTCTCGTCCTTGAGGCGTCGCTCGAGTTGCTCCAGTAGCGGCGTCAGTGCGTTGAAGGCTTCAAATCCCAGTGCCGGCGTCCACAAAATGGCTTTGCCCGAGTGCACCGGATCCAGGCCTCCCCGTTCAGTGAGGACAAAGCAACTGGCCAGTTTCAACGGGGTCGCGGTGGCGCCGGTCTTCAATGCCAGGGAAAAGACCTCCGGAAAAAAACCGTTCAATGCCGCCCGTTGCAGGTGTATCGGGGTATCGAGCACGGTTTTGATGATTGCCTGTTCCGTTGCACCCAGGGTGCGCGAGACGGCGCGAAGCTTCAATTCACTGCGCAGTGCCGTTGACAGGGTATGGGTAAAACTCGATTGCAAATTCGCCAGGGATATACTGACGAGGCTGTGCGCATCAGTGAATGTGCGGGTTTTGATGGGAATGACCGGGTGTTTTTCAAGGAGTTGATCGAGCGCCTGTTCGACCGAGTTCAGCAGCGACAGCTCCTGTCTGGCCGACTCGGCACGCACGGTGGCCGGTCTCGCGCTGACGCGGCGGTCCGGGCGCGTGCTCCAGCGTCCTGCGGCCTCAGCCAGGAGCAGGCGGTTATCGATCAATCCCCGGACGTCCAGGGCATTGTCGAGCAAGGCGTGAGGGTCCAGCGTACCTTCGCTTTCACGGTAGCGGCTCAAGGCATGGCTGAGGTTTTGCCGTTGTTTCTCCACGATGTCGACCATCATCCGTTCAAACGCCGGGCCGATGACCGGCTCTCCCACAACGACTCGATCGTCCGGTTCCAGCCCAAGAAAAGTGCCGCGTTCGTCCAGCGACATGAAATTGAGCAGTGTGTCTTCATGCCCCTCGCTTTTGAGCATGTGCAGCACGATTTTTTTCACCGCGGGCAGGTTGCTTGTGGCCTCGATGCCTCGGGTCGGGTTGTACAGAAAACTCAGGGTGCTGGTGCCCCCGATCATCAAGGTCGAGGCAAGCTCCGCAAAATGTTTGAGCGGGGCGGTGACCCGCACTTTTTCGATGCGAAGGGGATTGTTTGGGGCAGGCGCGAGGCTGACATTCATCAGTTGCAGATATTCCTGCGTCGTTAAAGTGCCCTGCTGGCGTTGATGTAAAAGCCGCGTGTGAAACGTGTCGCGCATGCAGTCGCTGAAAAAACTCAGGCGCGACAGGCCATTGCTCATGGGCGTGTTCCAGAACGTCTCAAGCAGGCTTTGCAGGTGAGGCGTAAAACTCTGCGCGATCTCCTTTATGGCGCTTTCCCATGCCTGGTTGTCGATATCGCTGCTGACGCTGTGCTCGGGATGGGTAAACGCCCTGGAATCGCCTGTCGGCCACTGGTTCGTCAGGTAAAAATGCAGGAAGGCCTCGCTCAGTGACATCGAGGAAATCGTGTGCGCCTTATCACGGTCATCGAACGCGGAGCCTGTACTGACAAAACTCTTCAGCCGAGTCAGGCGCTGGTCGAGTGTGGGAAATGGCTTGAGCAGCGCATGCTTGAGGGTATCGTCGAGCATCGATTGCAAGGTGGGTATCTTGACCAGCTCACCCGCCATCGCCTGGATGTTTTCTTCTTGCTGTTGCTGAAGGACGAGTTCCTGGTCTTCGAACACCGCACCTTCGATGTCGCTGGTGGCAATGTCGAGTGCAGGGGCGGCGGCCAGGGGCAAGCGTTGTTCGATGGAGACGAAACGCAACAGTTCACGTTTTCCGCTGGCGTGCGCCAACCACTCTTTGAGCTTGCTTTTGAGGTCGTCCATGTCCGCGAATTTGATCAAGCCCTTCCACGGCGTGTAGAGCGTGACCTCGCCATCGTTGGGCCGACTCATGGCAAAAGCGCCGGCCAACGGGATGCCGGTCTCGCCCGGCAAGGACAACAGGAGCCGGTAGGCGTGCATCGGTTTTACATGCGTTTTACGGGCTGACTGAGTGGGTCGATAAACCGTCTTCAGCCAGTTCAGATCGTCCAGGCTAAAGCTCAGCGCGTTTTCCCGTTCGCCGGGTTGCCTGGCGGCGGATGCGCGTTCTGCTTCGTCAAAAAAATACGGCAGTGCAGGCGTCGTCATGATGTTTCCTCGATGGGCTGCGACGGTGTTCAGTGCAGGTCGTTGGGTCGAGGGGCAACAATAGAGGCCGGAAAAAGGCGGGGTGCGGTACATATTGCTTGCGCGAGAGACTTGACAGGACGCCGGTAAGAAAGCGCTTAATCGACCTGTCGCCCGTCTCTAAAAATAACACTGGAGCTTCAGATGACCGCTTCGCCTGAAATGGCAGTCAGTTCGGCCAACTCAACCCTGGATTTTGATTCTCTCGTCCTGTTGCTCGAACACATTTTCGTTCGCCATGGCACCTCCGCCGAGGTCGCCAGGACACTGGCTCTCAACTGCGCGGGCGCCGAACGCGATGGCGCCCACAGTCACGGCGTATTTCGCATTCCCGGTTACGTCTCGACGTTGAAGAGCGGCTGGGTCAATGGCCAGGCCGTGCCGGTGGTAGAAGACGTGGCGTCGGGTTTTGTCCGGGTCGACGCCGGCAACGGTTTCGCTCAACCGGCGCTCGCCGCTGCCCGCGCCTTGCTGGTGGAAAAGGCCCGCAGTGCCGGTATCGCGGTGCTGGCGATTCGCAATTCCCATCACTTCGCGGCGTTGTGGCCCGACGTCGAACCGTTCGCCTATGAAGGATTGGTGGCGTTGAGCGTGGTCAACAGCATGACCTGCGTGGTGCCGCATGGCGCCGATCGCCCGCTGTTCGGTACCAACCCGATTGCTTTCGCCGCCCCGCGCGCGGACGGTGATCCGATAGTCTTTGACCTGGCCACCAGTGCCATCGCCCATGGCGATGTGCAGATCGCTGCACGCAAGGGTGAGCGTTTGCCGGCGGGCATGGGCGTGGATAGCCTCGGTCAGCCGACCCAGGACCCGAAAGCGATTCTTGAAGGCGGGGCGTTGCTGCCGTTTGGCGGGCATAAAGGTTCGGCGCTGTCGATGATGGTGGAGCTGTTGGCGGCGGCGTTGACCGGCGGCAACTTCTCGTTCGAGTTCGACTGGAAGAACCACCCCGGTGCCAAAACACCATGGACCGGACAGTTGTTGATCGTGATCGATCCGAGCAAGGCCGCCGGACAGAATTTTGCCGAGCGCAGCCAGGAACTGGTGCGGCAGATGCACGGTGTGGGGCTTAAGCGATTGCCGGGTGATCGACGTCACCATCAGCGGGCCAAATCCAGCGTGGGTGGCATTCAGCTGGATGCGGACACGCTGGCGAATTTGCGGGAGTTGGCCGGCGCCTAGAAATTGGAACGCAGACCTGTGGGAGCGAGCAAGCTCGCCCCACAGGGATTTCATTTCACTAATGAATTATTGATAGGCGGGCTTAACGGCGGCCCAGCAACAACCCGACAACCAAACCAAAACCGGCGGAAATGGCCACGGTTTGCCATGGATGCCCGCCAATGTAGGTTTCAGTGGCTTCGACCGCCGGGAGGGTGCGGTCGCGAACGCTGGTGACCGAGTCCCGTGCCTGCTGGAGTTTCTGGGCGATCTGTCCGCGAAGCGTGTCTGCTTCTTCACCGACCAGCGACGCGCTGCTTTTCAGCAGTTTTTCCGACTCTTCGATCAGCGCCTGTAGATCGCTGAAAGCCTGGTCCTTGATTTGGTCTTCAGCGACTTGTGCGGCAGTTTTCCGGGCCATTGAGGTACTCCTTGCAAGTGAATAGGCAGTGAACAATGGAGTCTGCCACGACGGAAAAAGTTGCAGTGATTTTGCGCGGCACCGTCATCCTGTGGAAAAATCCAGCGCAGGACATTTCTTCCTACAGTGTAAGATGTCGCCTATTTACGCAGCAGGTAACTCCCCATGAGCTTCAATCTGGCCGACAAACCCCTTGCCGAGCGCGCGGCGCTTGAAGACGAGAAATCCCGTCTGTTCGAACTCTGGCAAAACAACCTGGGCAAAGCCAAGGGCGAAGCCGCACGGTTGTTCGGCGAGCGCGCCAAGCGCAAAGGCAAATGGGCCGAATGGGTCCGTTCCGAACTCGACGGCATGTCGCCTCCAGAGTTCGCGAACATGGTGCGCAGTGAAGTCAATCGCTTGATGGCGGCCAAGTAAACCCCTGCCTGACACTACCCGAGTAGGCGCAGCCTGCGGCAGCTCCTACGGGCTTGCAAAAATCGCGACAATTGCCTCACGCACCTTCAACACCACCGGATCGAGCTGAGTGCTGGTGCGCCAGCCCAGTTCGATCGGGTAACGCGGCAACGCCAAAGGGCAGGGCAGCAGCGCCAGCCCGGTGAGCGCTGCAAGGCTTCGAGCGGCATGCGCCGGAATGGTCGCCACCGCCTGACTGCCCTTGAGCAAATGCGGCAGCGCCGCGAAATGTGTGGTCGAAGCGCATACTCGCCGGCTCAGGCCCAACGCGGCCAATCCTTCGTCGGTGATCCCGATAAAGCCACCCGATGACACCAGAATATGTTCACGGGTGACGAATTCCTCAAGGTCGATGGCTTGCTGTCCCGCGACCAGGCTGATCGGGTCCACCAAACACAAATAATCACCTTCGCCCAGCACCTGACGACTCAGCAATCGCTCGGCGAACCCGCCGGCCGTGATCGCCAGATCGATGCTGCGCTCCATCAACGCCTGCGCGACGATCTGACTGTGAGTCTGGCGGAAGATCAGCCGCAGCTTCGGCGCGCAGCGGGCGATTTCCTCGATCAAGCGACGGCCGTAGGCGATTTCGAAATCATCTGACAAACCGACCGTGACCGAGCGGCCATCGTAGTGATTGGCGGTCGGATCGACCATCGCCAGGCTTTGGCGGCATTTGTTCAATGCGTCGCTGACCACCGGTTTCAACTGATTGGCCTTGAGCGTGGGTGCGAGGCCTCGTCCCGTGCGTACGAACAATTGATCGCCGTAGACCTCGCGCAGCCGGCGCAATGCCGCGCTGACCGCCGACTGCGTGACGCCCAGGCGCAACGCCGCACGGCTGGCGCTGGACTCTTCATGCAAGGCTTCGAACACTTTGAGCAGGTTGAGATCGACGGTGGCGATATTCATTTGGTTCATATCATTCAGCAGTGGATGGGGCTTTATTGATGATCCCGTGACGCCTGAGAATGAGCAACACCTGATGTGAACGGAGTGACCGCGATGCCCAAGTCAATCGTAGCTGCACTGCAAATCGGCGCCTTGCCCGGCGGCAAGGCCGAGACCCTGGAACAGATTCTCTCGTTCGAAAGCGCCATCCTTGAAGCCCGCGCGGCGCTGGTGGTCATGCCCGAAGCGCTGCTGGGCGGATACCCCAAGGGTGAAGGTTTTGGCACCCAACTGGGTTATCGGCTGCCGGAAGGTCGTGAAGCCTTTGCCCGTTATTTCGCCAATGCCATCGATGTGCCTGGGGCGGAAACCGAAGCGCTGGCCGGGCTGTCGGCGCGTACGGGGGCGAACCTGGTGATCGGTGTGATTGAGCGCGCTGGCAGCACGTTGTATTGCACCGCGCTGTATTTCGATCCGCAGGCCGGGCTGGTGGCGAAGCACCGCAAGCTGATGCCGACCGGCACCGAACGGCTGATCTGGGGCAAGGGCGATGGCTCGACGCTGCCGGTGATCGACAGCCAGGTCGGGCGGATCGGCGCGGTGGTGTGCTGGGAAAACATGATGCCGCTGCTGCGCACCGCGATGTACGCCAAAGGCGTGGAGGTGTGGTGCGCGCCAACGGTGGATGAACGGGAGATGTGGCAGGTCAGCATGCGCCATATCGCCCATGAAGGCCGCTGCTTTGTGGTCAGTGCCTGTCAGGTTCAGGATTCGCCGCAAGCCTTGGGCGTTGAAATCGCCAACTGGCCGGCGGACCGGCCGTTGATTGCGGGGGGCAGTGTGATCGTAGGGCCGATGGGCGACGTACTGGCGGGGCCGCTGCGGGGAGGGCGCGGTTTGCTCAGCGCTGAAATCGACACTGACGACCTGATCCGCGCGCGTTACGACTACGACGTCGTCGGCCACTATGCGCGCCCGGATGTGTTCGAGTTGAGCGTGGATGAACGCGCCAAACCGGGCGTGCGGTTCAACACATAAGCAAAACTGTGTGTGAGTTTTAGTGGCGAGGGAGCTTGCTCCCGCTCGGCTGCGAAGCAGTCGTAAAGCTTTTGGGGCCGCTTCGCGCCCCAGCGGGAGCAAGCTCCCTCGCCACAAAAGCTCGCTCTCACATTGGATTGTCAGCGTTGGTGCATTTACCAGGTGCCGACTGTCGACCCCGGCAAACTGAGCTTGCCGCTGTCTGTAAATCGCATCGTGCCGAACAAACCGCCCGCCAGTTTGCCGCGCAAGACATAAGGCAGGTTGTTCAACGTTTGGGTCTGGCTCAGGCCCAAAGTCTGGCGCAGCACCGAGAACGCCGAAACGCTCACCGGCACGCTCAGCACTGTCTCGGAAAAGCGCCCGATCGAGCCCGACTGATCACTGACGCCGGAGGCGAGGGGCTGGCCGTTGACTGACAGGTCCAGCGCCACGCCGTTGTAGTCGATCGCGGTTTCATTGGGATTCTGTACGCGGATTTTCACTGCGAAACGCACTTCCATGTCCTGGCTTTGCAACGGCTCGAAACCGACCACATTGATGTTCAGCGGGTCGCGATTGGGAAACAGGGCGCAGGCGCTCAGGGACAATAAAAGGAGGGAAAGGACAACGGCGTGGACACTGCGCATGGACATGCTCTCTTGAAGAAAAGGCCGAACCGCCCTTGGCTCGGCCTTGAGCGTGCCTAGCGGTTCAACTGTGCGACAACCGCAGGCGAGGCGGGTTCACCTTTGGCCGGCACATCCGGGTTTTCCATGACCTGGAGTATCGAGGCTTCCGGATCGAAATCGTCTTCTTCCAGCTCGATGAATTCTTCGGGCAGGAAGATATTCAGCACGATAGCGCACAACGCGCCGACGGTGATCGGCGATTCAAAGATGTTGTGCAGCGCTTTCGGCAACTCGCGCAGCACCTCCGGCACAGCCGCCACTCCAAGACCCATGCCGAGGGAAATAGCCACGATCAGCATGTTGCGCCGGTGCAGGCCGGCTTCGGCGAGGATCTTGATGCCGGCGACCGCCACGGTGCCGAACATCACCAGTTCAGCGCCACCGAGTACCGGTTTCGGCATCAGTTGCAGCACGGCGCCGATCATCGGGAACAACCCCAGCACCACCAGCAGACCGGCAATGAAAAAAGCAACGTAGCGGCTGGCCACGCCGGTCAGTTGAATCACGCCGTTGTTCTGCGCGAAGGTCACCATCGGCATGCTGTTGAACACGGCTGCCATGGCCGAGTTGAGACCGTCGGCGAGCAGGCCGGACTTGATCCGGCGGAGGTAGATCGGGCCTTTGACCGGCTGCCGCGAAATCATCGAGTTGGCGGTGAGATCGCCGGCGGCCTCCAGCGGCGACACCAGGAAAATCACCGCCACCGGCACGAACGCCACCCAGTCGAAGTTGAACCCATACTTGAACGGCACCGGCACGCTCATCAGCGGCACGTCGGGCATGCTGCTGAAATCCACGTGGCCCATGAACCAGGCGACGACATAACCGAAGGTCAGGCCGATCACGATCGCCCCGAGACGCAGGAACGGCACATCCACCCGGTTCAACACCACGATGGTGCCGAGCACAAGCGCTGCCAATCCCAGATGGCTGGCGGCACCGAGGTCGGTCGCGCCGAAGCCGCCGGCGATGTCGGTCATGGCGACTTTGATCAGCGACAGGCCCATCAGCGTGATGATCGTCCCGGTCACTACCGGCGTGATCAGCATCCGCAGTTTGCCGATGAACTGGCTCAACACCACCTCAATGAACGCGGCGAAAAAACACACGCCAAAGATCGTCGAAAGAATTTCATCGGTGCCGCCGCCGCGCGCCTTGACCATGAAACCGGCGCTGAGGATCACGCTGATGAACGAAAAACTGGTGCCTTGCAGGCACAGCAAACCGGAACCGATCGGGCCGAATCGGCGTGCCTGGACAAAGGTGCCCAGGCCTGAGACAAACAGCGCCATGCTGATCAGATAGGGAATTTCGCTTTGCAGGCCGAGGGCGCTGCCCATGATCAGGGTCGGGGTAATGATGCCGACGAAACTGGCGAGTACGTGTTGCAGGGCGGCGAAGACCGTGGCGGTCAAATGCGGGCGGTCGTCGAGGCCGTAGATCAGGTCGCTGTGGCGCGGGGCAGGGGCTTTTTCAGAGGCGGTCATGGTGGTTTGCGTGCCGAAAGGCGGGCCGGGGCAGAAAATGGAGGCGCAGGATGCCAGAAAGACAGGTATGTCGAAACATTAACTCGGGTTTACACCGGGGGATTCAGGCAAACGCTGCCAGTAGATCCTCTTCAAACGCTTTCTGTGCATCCCCCGGCACCTGCGCCCGATGGCGGGCAAGATGGAAGGCCACGTCGAAACTCATATCGCTTTGGCGCACGGCCTTGAGCAACCCTTTGTCTTCCCAGCTGCGGGCGAAATGACTGGGCAGATAGCCGACATGCTTGCCGGACAGAATGAAAGCGAGGGTGCCCTCGACCTGTTCCGAGCGCGCCGAGCACCGCTTGCCCTGGAAGGGCTCGTCGCTGCGTAGAAAGCGGTAAGGGTGATCCACCCGGTCGCAGGCCTGCAACGCCTGATCGTCTGGCGCATCGTCAGTGAACAGCGGATGGCCGGGGGCGCAATACAAATGCTGGGTTTCGCTGAACAGTTCGCGGTAGTCAAACGCACTCTGCACCTGTGAGAAATAACCGATCGCCAGGTCCAGCCGTTGTTGCAGCAGCAAGCGCTCCATCTCGCCGGGCATGGCGCTGATCAACTCGATGCGCACCGACTCATCGCGCTCGCGAAAGCGGCGGATCGCCTCGGCCACCCGCTGCAGCACCGATTGATCCACGGCTTCGGACAGCCCCAGACGCACCTCGCCGATCAGGCGGCCGGCCACGCCATTGGATTGATGACGGAACGCTTCGATCGACTCGAACAGCCCCCGCGTCGCGATCAGCAGTTGTTCGCCTTTGGGGGTGACCCTGAATCCACCCTTGCCGCGACTGCACAGCCGATAACCGAGCCGGGTTTCGAGCCTGGCCATTTGCTGGCTGATGCTCGATTGACTCAGGCCCAGTTCTCCCTGGGCCGCACTGAAACCGCCACATTCCACCACGCTGACAAACAGACGCAGCAATTGCAGATCCACATCGTGAAGCTGGCCGAGCATCAAACATTACTCCGCAATAAAGTCAGGATAATTGACTTGGTATTTTTTCAATGTATCCGACGACGCATGCTGCAGCCACTTCCTCTGGTCAGGTGTTCGTCATGGGTCCTTCATTCAAGCTGTGTTTACCCGCGCTGTTCCTTTCCATGGCGGTTTCGGCTCAGGCCGAGGAAAACGTCGTCAATCTCTACAGCTGGGCCGATTACGTCGCGCCGGACACCTTGCAGCGCTTCGAGCAGGAAACCGGCATTCATGTGCGCTACGACACCTTCGACTCCTCGGAAGTGCTGGAAACCAAGCTGCTCACCGGCGGCAGTGGTTATGACGTGGTGGTGCCGTCGTCCAGCGTGCTGGCGCGCGGGTTGGCGGCCGGCGCGTTGAAGGCGATTCCCCACGAAGGCCTCAAGGGCTACGCCAACCTCGATCCGGACTTGCTGGAAAAACTCGCCGCGGTCGATCCCGGCAACCGCTACGGCGTGCCCTATACCTGGGGCACTTTGGGGCTTGGGATGAATATCGAAGCGGTGAAAAAGCGTTTGCCTAATGTGCCGCTCAACAGCCTCGATCTGTTGTTCAAACCCGAATACGCCAGCCAGTTGAAAGACTGTGGCATTGCCATTCTCGATTCGCCACAAGAGGTGATCGGCCTGGCGCTGCACTATCTGGGTAAAGATCCCTACAGCACCGACAAGTCTGATCTGTCAGCGGCCGAGGCCTTGTTGCATCAGCTTCAGCCGAATGTGCTGTACGTCGCCACCGGGCGGCAGATCAGCGATCTGGCCAATGGCAGCGTTTGTCTGGCGTTGACCTACAACGGTGACGCCAGCATGGCTGCCGATCAGGCGCGCAAAGCCGGCAAGCCCTACGAAGTGGCGTACCGGATTCCCAGGGAGGGCACGCTGGTCTGGCAGGACAACCTGGCGATTCCCAAGGATGCACCGCACCCCGAAGCTGCCCGCGCCTTCATCGAGTTCATGTTGCGCCCCGAGTCCGTCGCGGCGCTGACCAACACGCTGTTCTTCGCCACGGCCAACCAGGCCGCCACGCCGCTGGTGGATGAAGCGGTGCGCACCGATCCGGACATTTACCCCCTCGCCGATGTGCGCGAACGGCTGTACGCCGACCGCAGCATGAGCCTCAAGGACATGCGTCAGCGCACCCGTTTGTGGACCACTTTCCGTAGCCGCCAATAACTAAAACAAGGAGAAACCGATGGACGTCCCAGTGCAAAACGATCAGGCCATGACCCGCGACAGCCTCTACGGGACTGCCGCCGAAAGTACCTACGCCGGCATCACCAGTTTCATGCGTCGTCGCTACAGCCGTGACTTGCGCGGTGTTGATGTTGCCGTCAGCGGCGTGCCGTTCGATACCGCCACCAGCAACCGTCCCGGCGCGCGTTTCGGACCCCGTGGCATTCGCGCTGCATCCACCGGGATTGCCTGGGAACGCCACTGGCCGTGGGCGTTCGATCCGTTCGATCACCTCGCCGTGATTGACTACGGTGATTGCGACTTCGATTACGGCTCGCCTCATTCGGTACCGGAAAGCATTGAAGCCCACGCCGAACGCATTCTGAATGCCGGCTGCGCGATGCTGACCTTCGGCGGCGATCACTTCATCAGTTACCCGCTGCTCAAGGCCCACGCCCGTAAACATGGGGCGCTTTCGCTGATCCATTTTGACGCGCACAGCGACACCTGGCCGGACGAAGAGGGCAAGCGCGTCGATCACGGAACGATGTTCTGGCATGCGGCCAAGGAAGGTTTGGTGGACCCGTCGCGCTCGGTACAGATCGGCTTGCGCACCACCAATGACGATCATCAGGGCTTTCAGGTACTGGACGCGCGGCAAGTGCATCGCCGTGGAGTGGAGGCGATTGCCGAAGCCATTCGGGCACGGGTCGGCGACAACCCGGTGTACCTGACATTCGACATCGATTGCCTCGACCCCGCCTTCGCCCCCGGCACCGGAACGCCGGTGTGCGGCGGTTTGAGCACGGTGCAGGCGCTGGAAATCCTCGGCGGGTTGCGCGGGATCAATCTGGTGGGAATGGATGTGGTAGAGGTGGCGCCGGCCTACGACAATGCGGACATTACCTCACTGGCGGCGGCGACGTTGGCGATGGAGATGCTGTGTTTGTATGCGGCTAAACATAAGGTGGATCGATAGTCCGTGATCAAAATGCGGGAGCAAACCTCCGTGGCGAGGGAGCTTGCTCCCGCTGGGGCGCGAAGCGGCCCCAAAGCCTTGCGACTGCTTCGCAGCCGAGCGGGAACAAGCTCCCTCGCCACGGAGGTTCTTTCCCGCAATCTGGTGGGTGTCAGGCGACCGGAATTATCGGCAGATCCAGGGTTTCACTCCCGCCAAACCGTGCAACAGAACCGGCAATGGACTCATGTGGCACACCCATCGCCACGGCGCTGACCCCATCCAGCCGCGCCAACTGTTCCGCGCTCACCTGCACATTCAACGCGCCCAACGTCGCATCCAGCTGCTCACGCGTACGCGAACCCAGAATCGGAATCAGCGCGGTCGTCGAGCGCTTGGCTTTTTCCCGCAGCCAGGCAATGGCCACGTGCGTCGGGCTGGCGCCCAGTTCTGCCGCGACGGCGAGCAAGGTGTCGAGCAGGGCGGTTTCGCGGGCGCTTTTCTCGGCGTGCACCAGCATGCCCAGTTTAGCGGCGCGGTTGTTCTCGTCGCTGGAACGGTATTTGCCAGTCAGGAACCCGCCACCCAAGGGCGACCATAAGGTCGCGGCCAGCCCCAACGCTTCGGCCATCGGCAGTTGTTCACGTTCGGCCGTGCGTTCGGCGAGGCTGTACTCGACCTGAATGGCGGCAATCGGCGCAAAACCGCGGACTTCGGCCAGCAGGTCGGCCCGGGCGATGCGCCACGCCGGGAAGTTCGACAGGCCGGCGTAGTGAATCTTGCCGGCGCGCACCAGATCATCGAAACCCCGCAGGATCTCTTCCATGGGCGTGACACCGTCACTCATGTGCGCCCAGAAGAGGTCGATGTGGTCGGTCTTGAGCCGTGCCAGGCTTTCTTCCACGGCGCGAACCATGTTCTTGCGGTTGTTGCCGGTGTGGGAAATGCCCGCGGCCGGCGTAGTTCCCAAGGTGTATTTGGTGGCGATGACCAGGCGATCACGCTCCGGGGCGATGAACTCGCTGAGCATGGCTTCCGACTGGCCACCCTGATAACCGTTGGCGGTGTCGATGAAATTGCCGCCGGCCTCCAGGTAGCCATCAAATATGCGTTGGGCTTCATCGCGTTCGGCGCCATGGCCCCAACCCGTACCAAAGTTACCCGCGCCCAACGCCAGTTCCGAAACACGCAAGCCGGTTTTTCGGCCGAACACTTTGTAATGCATGGGATGACTCCTGGAGGGAATAGTCGGTGACTGATTATAAATGTCGCATGACATGTATAAAAGATTATAGCTGTCATGTATTTCGTCAAGGAGCTTTTTCGATCGCGGCAATAAGGCCGGCCACCGAGCGTTTCGCTACTGCCACTTTCTGACAGGATCCTCTGCTAAGCTCCGACCACTGTTCCGGAAAGAGCTCGCCAATCGTGTCTCGCACCACGCGTTTACTGACCCTGTTGCAAGTGCTGCGCGGCAAGAGTCGCCCGGTCACGGCAGCGACCCTTGCCGGTGAACTGGAGATTTCCGAGCGCACGCTATACCGCGATATCGCTGAACTGACCGCGCTGGGTGCGCCGATCTACGGCGAGGCGGGCATCGGTTACGTGCTGCGCAGCGGTTTGTTTCTGCCGCCTTTGATGCTCAACGCCGACGAAACCGAAGCCATCGTGCTGGGACTGCGCTACGTGGATCAGCGCGGTGATGAGGTGTTGAGCAAGGCGGCAGCCGATGCGCTGGCCAAGATTGCTGCGGTGCTGGCGCCCGAGGCGCTGGACGCCTTACGCAACCCGACGGTACTGCCGGGCCCGCCTGGTTATGGCTTCGCACCCAATGCCGTGGCGTTGAATGTGTTTCGCCAGGCGATCCGCAATCAGGCCAAGTTGCACATCGACTATGCGGACGCCCAACAGGTGCCGAGCCAGCGGTTGATCTGGCCTTTGGCGCTGGGGTTTCTCAACGAAGTGCGAATCATCGTCGCCTGGTGTGAACTCCGCGGCGCCTATCGGACGTTTCGCACCGACCGGATTTCGGCGGCAGACGAGCAGGGCGAGCGTTATCCGGGGCGGCGCGGTGACCTGTTGCGCACCTGGCGCAAGCAGATGCAACTGGATGAGGCGGGGCGTTTCACTCCTGACAAGAACTGACACAGGCATGTTTTAGCATGGCTCCAGAATCAACCAACAAGGAGTTATAAACATGTCCAGTTCCGCCTCTTCGCTTGCGCCCGCCATCGCCGCTTACCTGGCTGCCGCCAATGCCCGCGACACCTCGAGGGTCGCCAGTTTCTTCGCTGAGGATGCCAATGTGTTCGACGAAGGCCGGCATCAGATCGGCGCCCAGGCCATCGCCCAGTGGATGCAGGACACTGCCCGGCGTTATCAGCCAAAAGTCGAAGTGCTCGACGTGCAACTGCGCACGGGCAAGGTACTGGTGCATAACCGGGTGTCCGGCACGTTTCCCGGCAGCCCGCTGGAATTGCGCTACATGTTCCGTCTGAACGAGCAGGGCAAGATCGCTCGACTGGACATTTCACTGTAGAGACCGCGCCGCGATGGCATACTGCCGCGCATGAATGTCGACTCCCCGTTAAGCGCCTGGCAACACGCCATCGAACAGAAGGGCTTCGTCCAGGACGAAGCCCAGGAGCATGCTGTCTGGGCGTTGCAAAAATGCTACGAAGCGCTGCATGAAGGTCGCTCGCAGGTGATGGGCGTTTACCTCTGGGGCCCGGTCGGGCGGGGCAAGACCTGGTTGATGGACCAGTTCTACCAAAGCTTGCAGGTCCCGGCCCGACGCCAGCACTTCCATCACTTCATGGGCTGGGTGCATCAGCGCTCGTTTCAGCTGACCGGCACTGCCGACCCGCTGAAAGCGCTGGCCCGGGAATTGAGCGAAGAAGTGCGCGTGCTGTGTTTCGATGAGCTGTTCGTCAATGACATCGGCGACGCGATCATTCTCGGGCGCTTGTTTCAAGTGATGTTCGACCAGGGCGTGGTGGTGGTCTGCACCTCCAATCAGCCGCCGGACCTGCTGTACGCCGATGGCTTCAACCGTGACCGCTTCGTGCCGGCGATCGAGGCGATCAAGCGCCATATGCAGGTGATTGCAGTGGATGGCGGCGAAGACCATCGCCTGCATCCCGGCGCAGGTTTGCAACGCTATTGGGTCGCCGCGCCCGGTCAGTCTGGCGCGCTGGGCGATGTGTTCAAGGCGTTGACCGCCGGCCAGTCGGTTTTCGTCGAGCCGGTCAAGGTCGGCTACCGTTCGCTGAAGGTGGTGCAGGCCAGTGAAACCGTGCTCTGGTGCCGTTACGCCGACCTCTGCGAACAACCCTTTGCCGCCATGGATTTCATGGCCCTGTGCGACACCTACAAGGCTATTCTGTTGAGTGAAGTGCCCAACCTCAGCGCGCAAAAGCGCGAAGGGCGCATCGCCCGTGGTACCGAAGACGGTGTCGAGCGGGTGGTGGCGGGCGATCGCGAATTGCCGCAATTGTCGGTACACGACGATGGTGTGCGGCGTTTCATCGCGTTGGTGGACGAATGCTACGACCGCAAAGTGCCGCTGTACCTTGAGGCGCAGGTGCCGATGGAATCGCTCTACACCGAAGGCTATCTGGAATTCCCGTTCCGTCGCACCCTCAGCCGCTTACAGGAAATGCAGCTGCAACGTTTCGCCGACGCTTGAACCCAAGGAGCCGCGAACATGAATCAGCCCTTGTCCCATCATTTGCTGACCATGGCCTATCAGAACGCCTGGGCCAATCATCGACTGGCCAAGGCCTGGGGGCAGTTGAGTCCGCAGGACCTGGTGGCGCCGCGAGTCAGTTTCTTCCCCAGCCTGCGGGCGACCCTCAATCACATCCTGACCTGCGACTGGTTTTATGTGGATGCGCTGGAACGTGAGTTGCGCGGGGATGCGCCACACCCGGATTGCTACGTGTTTTTCACTGACGACGAGCCGTTCACCGCCGCTGCGGACCTCAAGCGCGAACAGGCCCAGGTGGATCGTCGGTTGATCGCTTACTGCGAACAGATGCGCGACGCGGACCTGGGCAAGATTGTGACCATCGCCCGGGACACGCCGCAACACGAGAGTCGGCTGCGCATGCTGTCGCACCTGTTCGAGCACCAGATTCATCACCGTGGGCAGATTCACGCGATGCTCAGTGGAACGTCGATCGCACCACCGCAGCTGGACGAGTTTTTCTGTGTCGGTGAGTCGGGCCTTCGGGCTGCGGACTTCGCCGAACTGGGCTGGACCGAAGCGCTGATCTGGGGCACTTCCGGTTAAAGATTGCAGGATGAGCAGCACTCGCGATAGGGTCGCTGGACCTTGCGGTGCGGTCTGCGCGCCGGGGCTTTTTATGTGTGATCGAGGATGGAAATGGAATCCGCAGAAATTCTTGTGCTTCAGGCCAGCTACACCAACCCGGTGCATGCCGAGGCTGTACGCCTTGTGTTGAATCATTACGCCGAAGATCCGATGGGTGGCGGTCATTCCTTGCCCGCCGAGGTGCTGGAGCACCTGCCGGAAGAACTGGCCAAGCGTCCCCATGCGTTCAGCGTGCTGGCTTTTGTCGGTGGAGAACCGGCCGGGCTGGTCAATTGCTTTGAAGGCTTTTCGACGTTCGCCTGTCGTCCGTTGGTCAACGTGCACGACGTCGTCGTGATGAAGGCGTTTCGTGGATTGGGCCTGAGCCAGAAGATGCTGCAGAAGGTCGAGGAAATCGCCCGTCAGCGTGGCTGCTGCAAAATCACCCTGGAAGTGCTGGAAGGTAATGCCGTGGCCCAGTCGTCCTACGCCAAATTCGGCTTCAGCGCCGGCATGTTCGATCCGGCGCACGGCCGGATGCTGTTCTGGACCAAGGCTCTGTAGCATCGCGCTCTGCTTTTTGCGGGAGCCGGCTTGCTGGCGGTGGCGATCTCCAAAACGCCGTCGCCAGCAAGCCGGCACCTACGCCTCCGAGTCTTGCCTCGCTCGGTTCATTGTTTGTAATGCTCCGTCACCTGCGCCGTCTGATCGTCCGGAACCCGGACTTGAGCGGTTTGCTGGCTCTGATTCTCCTGCTGGCTCAGCCGCAGGCTCTCGTAGTAATAGCGCATGCGTTCCGCGCCGCCTTCTGCAAATGCGCTGGCCGAAACGAACGTCATCAGGCCGGCAACGATCAAGGGTGTACGTTTCATGGTTCGCCTCCCACATTGGATATCGGGTGCCTTTCTTCCATGAAGCAATGTCGCGCGACCATTATCTGCCGATTTCGTTAATTGGGAATTAACTGCACATGGGCTTCCCCGTCCCGGTTTGGGACGGGCAAGAAAAAGGGGCCGGATACGGCCCCTGAAAGGTTTACTGCAAAACGACGTTCGCGGGGTTTGGTTTCGCCTTCGGTTTGATCAGGCTGAAGTCGATCAACGCCTTCTGCTCGCGTTCATAGGGATTGCCGATCATCAGTGGGCGTGGTTTGAAACTGTCGCTGACCAGGCTCTTGCTGCGATCGAGCTCATCGAAATTCAACCCCGCCAGATCGGCCCAAGTATGGATCAGGTGCGAGCTGCTGTACGGCCGCCCGAGGTCTTCGGCGAAGCGCCAGTCATGGCTTTCGCGCCACTTCGGCGAAGCCCAGGCCATGAACGGAATGGTGTACATCGGCGCCGTCGGCTTGGCCTCGTTGCGACCCAGTGTGCTGTGGCCGGGCGAGTCGAAAACGTCTTCACCGTGGTCGGAGAGGTACAGCAGGAAACCGTTCGGATCGGACTTGGCATAGTCCTTGATCAGGCTCGAGACCACGAAGTCGTTGTACAGCACCGCGTTGTCATAGCTGTTGTAGGTCGGCAGTTGATCGTCACGCACGCCGGCGGGCACGCCATTGCGGTCCTTGAACTTGTCGAATGTCGACGGATAGCGGTACTGGTAGCTCATGTGGGTGCCGAGCAGATGCACGACGATCAACTTGCGTGGCGCCGCATCAGCCAGGGCCTTGTTGAACGGTTCGATCACATCGCCGTCGTACTGGGCGGCGTTCTGGTTACGGTTGTTGTTCAGGTACACCTGCTCGTCGGCCTGCTCGGAGAAGGTCGTGAGCATGGTGTTGCGTTTGGTCATGGTCTGCTGGTTGGTGATCCAGAACGTTTTGTAGCCGGCCTGTTTCATCATGCTGACCAATGACGGGGTCGACAGGTACAGGTCCGGGTTTTCTTCGTCGGCGAAGGTCAGCACCTGCTGCAGCGCCTCGATGGTGTAGGGGCGTGGGGTGATGACGTTATCGAAGACCGCCAGCTGATCCTTGAGCTTGTCCAGTTCCGGCGTGGTTTCACGCGGATAGCCATAGAGGCTCATGCGCTGACGGTTGGTGGATTCACCGATCACCAGCACCAGCGTGGCCGGCTGGTTGGCCGTGGCATCCTTGAGGTTGTGCAGCGGAGGAATCTTGCTCGCACTGGCGAGCATGTCCTGCATGCCGGCGAGGGTGTCGAGGTAACGGTGATAAGCCACTGCCATCTGCCATGGCACTGCCGGTTCGATACGGGTTTCGAATTTTTCGAAACCGCCGGCGAGGCTGCCGGTGCGGGCGGTCTGTTTGATCATCGGATAGCCGACCACAGCCACCAGAATGGCCGTCGCCGCCACCAGCGCGCGACCGCGGGGCATGTATACCGGGCGCAACCGTGTCCACAGGAAATACGCAAAAAGGGTGTGGGCGAGGAACGCTACAATCATCCACCAGGCGAAATACTGGGTCATGTACTCGCCAGCTTCAGAGATGTTCGACTCGAACATGATGAAGATGACGCTCTGGGAAAATTCCTGCTGATAGATGAAGAAATAACCCAGGCTGGCCATGGAACAGGCCCATAGCACCACGCCTATCAGTGCGGCCAACACACGGGTTTGCCGGGGAAACATCAGCATCGGCGCCAGCCAGATGGCGCTCATCACAAAGGCCTGGCGGAATCCGCTGAATCCGGAAGTGCCCGTCAACTGGATCAGCAGCTGGGTGATGCCGGAAAAATACCAGAAGAACACAAACAGCCACAGAATCCCTGCCCAATCGAATCCTTTCGCAGACAAACTGCTGCTGCGTTGAAACAAAGCCATTGCGCGCTCCAGCCAGAATCACTTTTCACCGCCGGGACTAAAAAGTCGCCGACGAACGGGGGCCGCGCGGACACCGAGCGGCCATATTGGGGCCGGAGTATCAACAAGGGGGTGTGAAAGTTTTGTGAGCTGGGAACGCTGGCGAATCGAAAAGACATATCGGAAACAGCGCAGGGCTGCTTCCGAATCAGGCGAGGGTCAGGCGTGGGGAGCTCGCAACGTGACAGGCTTCGGCTGAGCCTGGATGCCTTGAGTCAGCAGGCGCAATTGCTCGACTTCCTGCTTCAGTTGGTCGCGCTCGTCTTTCAACTGGCGCAATTCATCGCGACGGATCGTGACGTAAAGGGTTTGTGCTGGCCGTGCTGCTTGTACTGTGCCCATTGCTCACCTCGCAAATGGCTGTCTCAACTGTAAATCCGCCCCGACATCGGTGCTTATTTACTATCGGCACCGATTTTGATTTCTTTTGCCCCGCAAGGGAACTTTTTTATTTTTCATGGTCGTTGTGTCTTTGGCACGATTCCAGACGTTATCAGTCTGGATCGGGCACAATGCCCGGAAACTTCACGCCAACGCTCTGGACTAACCCTCATTAGTCGCGTTGGGCTATAACCTTTGACACACATTTATTTGTAGTAGGGAGCATCAGCACATGCAACTCGGGATTATTGGACTGGGCCGCATGGGCGGCAATATTGCGCGGCGCCTGATGCTCAACGGGCACACCACCGTTGTTTACGACCGCAATACCGCCTTCGTCGACACCCTGGCTGCCGAAGGCGCCAAAGGCGTCATCGACCTGCCGGCCCTGGTCGCTGGCCTGGCCAAGCCACGAGCGGTCTGGGTCATGCTGCCGGCCGGCGCACCGACCGAAGACACCATCGACACCCTGAGCACCTTGCTCGAACCCGGCGACACCATCATCGACGGCGGCAACACCTTCTATAAGGACGACATCCGCCGGGCGAAAACCCTGTCGGAAAAAGGCCTGCACTACGTCGACGTCGGCACCTCCGGCGGCGTCTGGGGCCTGGACCGCGGTTACTGCATGATGATCGGCGGCGAAGCCGAAGTGGTGAAACGCCTTGATCCGCTGTTCGACAGCCTGGCGCCGGGCATGGGTGATATCCCGCGCACCAAGGATCGCAAGTCGGACGACGATCGTGCCGAACGCGGTTACATCCACGCCGGTCCCGCAGGCTCTGGCCATTTCGTGAAGATGATCCACAACGGCATCGAATACGGAATGATGCAGGCCTTCGCCGAGGGCTTCGACATTCTCAAGACCAAGGCCAGCACCAACCTGCCGGAAGATCAGCGTTTCGATCTCAATGTCGCCGACATCGCCGAAGTCTGGCGCCGTGGCAGCGTCGTGTCGTCCTGGCTGCTCGACCTGACGGCTGACGCCCTCGCCAGCGATCCGAAACTCGACGGTTACTCAGGCTCGGTGGCTGACAGCGGTGAAGGTCGCTGGACCATCGAAGCCGCCATGGAGCAATCGGTGCCCGTGCCGGTGCTGTCGAACTCGCTGTTCTCCCGCTACCGTTCCCGCGGGCAAGGCACCTTTGGCGACAAGATTCTCTCTGCCCAGCGCTTCGGCTTCGGCGGCCACGTGGAGACTGCGAAAAAATGACCCGCTTGATCCGCAATAAATCCAAGGCAGAACCCGCACCACCGACCACGCTGTTCCTGTTCGGTGCCCACGGAGACCTGGTCAAGCGCTTGCTGATGCCGGCGCTGTACAACCTGAGTCGCGACGGTCTGCTTGGCGATGGACTGCGGATCATTGGCGTTGACCACAACGCCATCACCGATGAGGCCTTTGCGCAGAAGCTCGAAGATTTCATTCGCGCTGAAGTGGCGAGCAAGGTCGGCAAGGGCGATCAAGCCCTTGATCCGCAGCTGTGGGCCAAACTCGCCAAAGGCATCAGCTACGTCCAGGGCGATTTCCTGGACGACAGCACCTATCAGGCGCTTGCGGCGAAAATTGCCGCCAGCGGCACCGGCAACGCGGTGTTCTATCTGGCTACCGCGCCACGTTTCTTCAGCGAAGTGGTGCGTCGCCTCGGCGCCGCCGGTTTGCTGCAAGAGACACCGGAAGCCTTCAGGAGGGTGGTGATCGAAAAACCGTTCGGTTCCGATCTGCACACTGCCGAAGCCTTGAACGCGTGCTTGCTAAGGGTCATGACGGAAAACCAGATCTATCGGATCGATCACTATCTGGGCAAGGAAACCGTGCAGAACATTCTGATCAGCCGGTTCTCCAACAGCCTGTTTGAAGCCTTCTGGAACAACCATTACATCGACCACGTACAAATCACCGCCGCGGAAACCGTCGGTGTGGAAACCCGTGGCAGTTTTTACGAGCACACCGGCGCTCTGCGGGACATGGTGCCCAATCACCTGTTCCAGCTATTGGCGATGGTGGCCATGGAACCGCCGGCCGCCTTTGGCGCCGATGCGGTTCGCGGCGAGAAAGCCAAAGTAGTGGGAGCGATCCGTCCCTGGTCCACCGAAGAGGCGCGAGCCAATTCGGTACGCGGCCAATACA
This sequence comes from Pseudomonas sp. NFX71, assembly GCF_048079215.1. Taxonomy (NCBI): domain Bacteria; kingdom Pseudomonadati; phylum Pseudomonadota; class Gammaproteobacteria; order Pseudomonadales; family Pseudomonadaceae; genus Pseudomonas; species Pseudomonas sp. NFX71. The sequence continues at coordinate 5,147,800 of NZ_CP182230.1, forward strand.
CCGCCAGCGAAATCGACGGCAAGCCGCTGCCAGGTTATCGCCAGGAAAACAACGTAGCGCCCGACAGCACCACCGAAACCTATGTCGCGCTCAAAGTCATGATCGACAACTGGCGTTGGGTCGGCGTGCCGTTCTACCTGCGCACCGGCAAGCGCATGAGCGTGCGCGACACCGAGATCGTCATCTGTTTCAAACCGGCGCCTTATGCTCAGTTCCGTGATACCGAGGTCGATGAGCTGCAACCGACCTACCTGCGGATCCAGATTCAGCCCAATGAAGGCATGTGGTTCGATCTTCTGGCCAAGCGGCCTGGCCCGGCGCTGAAAATGGCCAATATCGAACTGGGTTTTGCCTACAAGGATTTCTTTGAAATGCAGCCGTCCACCGGCTACGAAACCTTGATCTACGATTGCCTGACCGGCGATCAGACGCTGTTCCAGCGCGCTGACAATATCGAAAACGGCTGGCGCGCCGTGCAACCTTTTCTCGACGCCTGGCAGCAGGACCCGAGCCTACAGACCTACGCGGCTGGTGAAGACGGCCCGGCGACGGCAGAAGACCTGCTGGCTCGCGACGGCCGCGTCTGGCATAGCCTCGGATGAGTGGTGAAACGCAACAACTCATTCGCTTTTTGCTCAGTGACATGGACGGCACGTTGTTGCTGCCGGACCACAGCCTAAGCCAGCGCACCATAGAAGCCGTTCGTTCGTTGCGCGACGCGGGTGTTCTGTTCAGCCTGGCCACTGGCCGGCCGCCGAAAGCCATGTTGCAGCAGATCGAAGCGCTGGGCGTGGACTTGCCGACGGCGGCCTTCAATGGCGGCACGATCGTCCATCCCGATGGCAGTTTGTTGGTCGCGCATTATTTGCCGGCCACGGCCGCACTGACCACGCTGACGCTGTTTGCCGATCTGCCGGACATTGAGGTGTGGGTATTCAGTGGCGGCGACTGGCTGGTGAAAGACCCGACCGGGCCGATGGTGCCCCGGGAACAGCATGGCCTGGGGTATCCGCCAGTGGTGGTGGAAAGTTTTGAACCGTATCTGGAACACATCGACAAGATCGTCGCGGCGAGCAATAACGCGCAGCTGTTGATTGAGCTGGAGGCGCAATTGCTGCCCATGGTCGAGAGTCAGGCGCAGGTCTCGCGATCGCAACCGGTTTATCTGGATGTGACCGCGATGCAGGCGAACAAGGGCTCAGCGCTGGCGACACTGGCCGAGTTCCTGGGTGTGCCGATCGAGCAGACGGCGGCCATGGGCGATGGCGGCAATGACCCCGCCATGTTTCACCGCGCAGGCCTGTCGATCGCCATGGGGCAGTCGGAAGAAGCGGTGAAGCGTCAGGCTGACGTGGTGACCGGGGCCAATACCGAAGACGGTGCGGCGCAGGCGATCGAGCGGTATATCCTCCCTCGCTAGCGACACAAAACCAATGTGGGAGCGAGACCGGCTTGCTCCCACATTGTTTATCGGGTGTTTATAGCCAGTAACTCACCGCGTACCACCCGAGACCACCCATCACCACCGTATAAGGCACCGCCATCCACACCATCCGCCCATACGACAGGCGAATCAGTGGTGCAATCGCCGACGTCAGCAGAAACAGAAACGCCGCCTGACCATTGGGCGTCGCCACACTCGGCAGGTTGGTGCCGGTGTTGATCGCAATCGCCAGTGTCTCGAAATGTTCACGGCTCATTTGCCCGGAGATGAAGGCCTGTTTCACTTCGGTGATGTAGATGGTCGCGACAAACACGTTGTCGCTGATGGCCGACAGCAAGCCGTTGGCAATAAACAGCATGCCCGGTTGTTGATCCGCCGGCAGCGCCAGCACCCAATGGATCAACGGGGTGAATAACTGCTGATCGTGAATCACCGCCACCACCGCAAAAAACACCACCAGCAGCGCTGTGAACGGCATGGCGTCCTTGAACGCACTGCCGAGGCGATGCTCGTCAGTAATGCCAGTGAACGCGGTGATCAGTACGATCACCATCAAGCCGATCAGGCCCACTTCAGCCACATGAAAGGCCAGGCAGCCAATCAGAATCAGCGCCGCCAGCCCCTGAACGATCAGCGCCGCGCGTTGGCGCGAGGTGCGTTCGGCGTTGTCTTCGGCGGCATAGTTGGCCAGCACGGCGCGCACGTTGTCCGGCAGGAGTGTGCCGTAACCGAACCAGCGCAATTTCTCCAGCAGCACGCACGTCACCAGGCCTGCTACCAGCACCGGCAGCGAAACCGGCGCGACTTTCAGAAAGAATTCAGCAAAGTGCCATTCCATTTCGTGGCCGATCAGCAGGTTCTGTGGCTCGCCAACCAGAGTACAGACGCCCCCCAATGCGGTGCCCACGGCGCCGTGCATCAGCAGGCTGCGCAGGAAGGCGCGGAACTGTTCGAGATCTGCGTGATGCAGCTTTGGAAGGTGCTGGTCATCGCCATACTCACTGTCCTGACGCGGATCATTGCCCGAGGCCACGCGGTGATACACCGAGTAGAACCCCACGGCTGCGCTGATGATCACGGCGGTCACGGTCAAGGCATCGAGAAAGGCCGAGAGAAACGCCGACAGGAAGCAGAACATCAACGCCAGCAAGGCCTTGGAGCGAACACCGAGCAGCAGGCGCGAGAACATAAACAGCAGCAGTTCTTTCATGAAGTAAATACCCGCCACCATGAACATCAGCAGCAGGATGACCGGGAAGTTGTGCACCAGTTCGTCATACAGCGCCTGGGGCGTGGTCATCTTCAACAGCAGCGCTTCGATCAGCAGCAAGCCACCGGGCATCAGCGGATAGCACTTGAGCGCCATGGCCAGGGTAAAGATGAACTCCAGCACCAGCAGCCAACCGGCGGCCACCGGACCCACGGTCCACAACACCAGGGCGTTGAGAATCAGGAACCCGAGAATGCTGGCCTTGTACCAGCGAGGTGAGTGCCCGAGAAAATTATGCGCGAACGCTTGAGCCATTGAGCCAGACATCGGCTGCTCCTTGTATTAAGAAGCGCGCAAGTTGCCGTAAGCCGAAGGGAAGATCAAGCGTCGGATAGGTCGGAGCGCCTAACCCAGATACCGTGCGACGACTGCCCGGTAGTTACCATCCAGCGAATGGCCGCCTACAACGATGTTGCCATTGGACTGCACGGCCAGCGAGGTCGCGGTATCCGGGCCGCGGCTCAAACGGGTGCGGACCCAACCGCTGCCATTGCCAAAGCGGCCATCGAGCTGTCCGCCGGGCAGGTGCCGGGCCAGAATGAAATCAGCTTCGATGCCCCCGGCTGTAGCGCCGACGGTCAGCACGCTGCCGTCCGCCAGAACCTGGGCGGCGGTCCACTGGCAGCCGTTGTGGCCAATTTCCAGTAATTGCGGTTGGCCGCCGTTGCAGTGAATGTCCGGGCGACCATTGCTATGGACTTTCAGGACCATGCACTGCATAGGGTCGCGGCTGCTGCCAACACATTGCAGGTCGCCACTGTGTTGCTGGACGATCTGGCTGACCTGAGCATGACGTCCCTGTGCCATGAAACCCATGAAACCATCCACGGCGAAACTTTCGTCGAGGCTGCCGTTGCTGTGATAACGCGCCAGCAGGCCTTCTTCAGGAAAGTTGATCGAGCCGCCGACCAGAATCCGTCCGTCAGGTTGCACCAGCAGGCTACTCAGCCAAGTGTTCATCAGCAGATGCCTGACCAGCACGAAGCCGCGTCCGTTGAAGGTATCGTCCAGTGAGCCGTCGGGGTGAAGCCGTACCAGTACGCCGACATGATCGGCCAGTTCGAAATGGTGATTGGCCAGCAAAAGGATTCGCCCGTTGTCCTGCACGCAGACATCACACGCTTCGGCGCCCGGCACGCCAGGCGGCAACCAGGCATCGCGCACGCCTTGGGAAAGATTGCCCGGCAGGCGCACGATACAGCGTCCGTTGTCGCCGAATGACTGGACCGGTTTACCCTGCTGATTGAAAAGCGCGAAGGCGGGCAGGGTTCGGTGCGCATTCTCATAGTGCAGGCCGGCCAACAGGATGCGCCCATCGGCCAGTAGCAGGACTTTGCCGCCCATGGCTTCAAAGCCGGGTTTGAACTGGCTGATGACACTGCCTTGTTGGCCGAAGGCCAGGTCCGCCGAGCCGTCCTCGAGCAGACGTGCCAGGCCAAAGCGGCTGCCACCCGGGGTGCCGACTTTTGCGGCTATCAGCAGCCTGCCCGCGGAATCAATCGCGACGCCATTGGCCATGCTGGAGGTGCTGCCAGCGAAATACACTTGGGTTTTGCCGGAGCCGGCAAAGGACTCATCAAGTTTCCCTGCATCGTTCAGCGCTGCGGGTAAGGCTAAAGCGCTCTGGATTGACATGCACGCGTCTCCTTGCGAGTCGTCGTGATCCAGGAATAGGCGGTGGCGACTGGGGAATCATTCAACGCCTGAATGACCGGTTCCACAACTGAGAGAACTAACAAGCGGAGGGTCGCTTTGTGCCAGAACAGTGTCTTTTCGAACCACTGAAAAGCCAGCCAATGAATTGGCCTTGGGAACTTCGAATAAACGGACGTCGAAAGTGTGTTTGGCGCAGAAGGCCAGCAAACTAACGATTGAGGGGGAGGGGCGGATTACCGGAAGTAATCCGCAAAACGCTTTAGTGCGGCATCGACCACGATTGCAGCGCGTAACCTTCCTGGCTCAGCTCTTTACGGGCTTCTTCCAGAAACTGTTCAAGTTGTGCCGGATCGGTATAGGCACTGCTTGGAATCTGTTTGCGGCCAATACGGGTATTGGTGCGGTCGATGACGGTCAGGCTGAGTTCGCCGTTGCCGTCTTGTGGGGCCCAGGCCACGCATTGAAATGGCTGGAATGCGCGGTCGGCAATCAAAAGAGCTTCGTTGATACGGAGCGGGGCGTTCATGGGATCTTCTCTCTGTATGCCCAATCAAGTGATGTGCCGTCGGTTGGGCTTACCGTTCGGCTGGTTACTTGTACTGATGCCCGCAACCGGGGGGTGGGTCACATACAATTAAAAGAAATTTCAACTTTCTTTCTTCGGTTCAAGGTGCTTGCAGGCTTTGAAAGGTAAATGAAAGGTTCGACTCGTTAGGTAACTAACAAAGTTAGTTCTTATAACTGCTTCCGCGACAGTCCTATAGTCAATCGGTACAAGCAAATGTCAAATTATTGCTAATGTTACAGTCAGGTCTGCCAAATGACTGTTTTTAATAATATTTCCTACAATTTGGCGCCAAGGAACAGTCATGATCGAAGCGCCCGCTTTACGACGCCTGTTAGTGGTGGACCCGTGTGACGACTGCCATCGTCTGCTGCCGGGGTTGCGCGCTGTAGGTTGGGACGTTGATAGCTGCACACTGGAAAATGCCGCCGACCGAACCTGCGACGTTGGCCTGTTGCGTCTGCAGCCGTTCCATCTGGAACGCCCAGAGGCCGTCAAGGAGCTGATCAGCCGCAGCGGCACCGAGTGGATCGCCGTGCTCAACCAGGAAGTCCTGCGGCTGCAAAATGTCGGGGACTTTGTCTGCGAATGGTTTTTCGATTTTCACACCTTGCCGTTCGATGTGTCCCGGGTTCAGGTGACACTCGGCCGGGCGTTCGGCATGGCGCGCTTGCGTGGCCAGGGCACGGTTCACATCGATCAGCCCGAACACGAGCTGCTCGGCGACAGCAAGCCGATTCGCGAGCTGCGCAAACTGCTGAGCAAGCTGGCGCCCACTGAGTCTCCGGTGTTGATTCGCGGTGAGAGCGGAACCGGCAAGGAACTGGTCGCCCGGACCCTCCATCGACAATCCCAGCGGCACAGCAAACCCTTTGTCGCAATCAATTGCGGCGCGATTCCGGAACACCTGATCCAGTCCGAACTGTTTGGTCACGAGAAGGGGGCCTTCACCGGCGCCCATCAACGCAAGATCGGACGGATCGAAGCTGCAAACGGCGGAACCTTGTTTCTCGACGAAATTGGTGACCTGCCTCTGGAGCTTCAAGCCAACCTGCTGCGCTTCCTCCAGGAAAAACACATCGAGCGCGTGGGCGGCAGCCAGCCGATTCCTGTGGATGTACGGGTATTGGCGGCGACACACATTGACCTGGAAGCCGCCATCGAGAAGAAGCGCTTCCGCGAAGATTTGTACTACCGCCTCAATGTGCTGCAAGTGGTCACTGCGCCGCTGCGTGAACGCCATGGCGATCTGTCGATGCTGGCCAACCACTTCTCCCATTTCTACAGCCATGAAACCGGCCGTCGTCCGCGCAGTTTCAGTGAAGACGCGCTGATTGCCATGGGCAAGCATGACTGGCCGGGCAACGTGCGTGAACTGGCCAACCGGGTGCGTCGCGGGTTGGTCCTGGCCGAGGGGCGGCAGATCGAGGCCCGCGACCTGGGGCTGATCAGCCAGCAGACCATCGCTGCACCGATGGGCACCCTCGAGGACTACAAGACACGCGCAGAACGCCAGGCATTGTGCGATGTATTGAACCGCCACAGTGACAACCTGAGTGTCGCCGCCCGGGTGCTGGGCGTGTCGCGGCCAACCTTTTACCGACTGCTGCACAAGCACCAGATCCGCTAGGGCGGGGCGAAACGAAAAGGCCCGCTGCGATGAACTCGCAGCGGGCCTTTTCCATTCAGGTGAAGCGGTTAGAAGTAGTACGGGAATTTCAGGCTGAAGGAAAAGTCTGGCGCGTCGTCGGTTATGCCGATGGCCAGGTTGGGAACGATCGTCAGGTTATCGGAGGCTGCCAGCGTCATGCCGATGTTGAAGTTGGCCGCGTTGTAATCGCTGTTGGAAATCGATTGCCAATCGCCGCCGTCCGGTTTGATCTTGCTCTTGCGGGCGAACTGATCGGTGAACGAGAACGACATACTCATCTTCTCGTTCAAGGCGAATGCAATGCCTGCGCCGACTTGCCAGGAATCGCCCAGTTTCACGTCCCCTTTCACCTTGGAACCGACCTGAGGGCTGATGTCGCTGAAAGAATCCTCCATGTTGTAGGTGTAGGCCAGGGAGCCGAACAGCACGGCCGGGTCGAAAGTCTTGACCAGCGAGATACCCGGGGTGATCGACCAGACACCGTTGCCGGTTGGCAAGTCCTCGGGGACCGCGAGGTTATCGTTGTTCGGGTCCTCGATCAGCTTGATGCCGTAAGGATCCTTGCCGGTCGGTGCCTTGATGCGCAAGGTAGCCACCGCGTCGGGCAGGCTGGCCGACTCATCCAGAAACTTGTAAGCCACGCCCACGTTCACATCGCCGATGGTCGGGTCGCGGGTCACGGTTGCGTCCGACGTCACCGGGCCTGCACCACCCGCGCCGCCTGAGGAATACGTTGATTCGCGATAAACCACGGGAACGTTAACGTCGAACTGCCAGCGTTGCGCCACGTTGTAGCGGGCGGTCAGGTCCAGTGTCCAGTTGTCAGCCTTGATTCGGTCGAGGTTGATGTTGCCAAGGAAAATCGAGTCCAGTGCCAGAAAGCCATTGAGCGTCAGCGCACGCGTATCGAAGTGGGTGTAGGTCAGGCCGGTTTCGACACTGAATTTGCCGCCACCGAAGAAACCGCTGGCTTCGTCATACAGGTTGGAAACGCTTTGCGCAGGTTCGGAATCATCCTTGAGCGATTGGCCGTATGAACTGCCGGTGGTTCCCGGCGCGCCGGCCGCCACCGCCTGGCCACCCCTGGACGTTTCGGCAGGGGATTTGGTCAGGCGCTTGGGCGCCGGTGTCGCAGGTGTTTCTTCGACCTGGCGAACGCGCTGCTCGAGTACCATCAGCGCGTTCTGTTGTGCTTCGTAACGCTGTTTCAACTCCATGAGTTCTTGTTTTAGTGCTTCAACCTGGGGATCCGGAGCTGCGTACAGCATTGTTCCCGGTGCCAGGCTACTCAAACAAACGATAGCCCTGAGCGTCAACGATCGGTGCATGGTTAGCCGTCCCTTCTGAGTGCATCTGATGAGACTGAGCGTAGATCAGAATCCGAGAGCGCGAAGACCTTTAAGTTGATCCAGGTTGCCATTCAGCGAACTGGTAGACGGCAGGTTATCGCGCAGTACAACGTTGATCGTCATCGCGTTGTTGACCTGGTTGCCACCGCCAAGCAATGTCGCGTTTTGCATAAGCCCACCTTGGGCGAGGCGCTGCGCGATGCTCCCCTGGTTGTTACTGGCCACGATGTTGAGCTGCACGCCCGAGCCGGAAGATGAAATGCTCAGCGCCCCGGCACCATTGGCATGGGTCAGGGTTGAACCCGCGGCCAACACTTGCCCTTGGTTGTCCATCTGTGGCGCCTGGCCACCTTTTTGGACGTTGAGATTAACGTTGTTGTAAGCGCTGTTGTTGTCGCCGGCAGCGCGCACCACTTGAGTGACGCCCTGGGTCGTGCTCAAACCGTTACCGCCGCTGACGGTACCGGTGCCCTGGGAAACCGCCGAGCCATTGCCTGTCTGGTCGATCATCGACACATAGAACTGTGGCTTGATGGTTGTTTGCTGAATTTGCATCGAGGACGTTGCCCCGATCACTTGGCCGTTGGCATTTTGCCAAGTGCTGGTCATGACAATCCCGAAACTGACGATCCGTCCAGGCATGACATAGCGGCCTCGCAGGCTCGCCAACTCCTGATCATTCAGTTCGATGGGTTTCAATATCTGTGCCTGGGTTGGCAGGCTGGCGGCCAGGCAGACTACGGCCAGCCAGATTGGAGTCTTCATTGGATGCTCCCGGAGCGTCGTGCTCCATTGTTATTAGAAGAAGTCGCTTCGGATAAATCCGAAGTCCAACAACTCTGCGTCTTGCACCGGGCTGAAGGTGTTGATGCGGTTCTTGGCGGTCAGTGGCAGGGGTGGGTCGAGCAGCGCATTGGCTTTGTCATAGCCCTGGCCAATGACGGCAAAGATGATGCCGTTCCAGCCTTTGACAAAGTCGTCGACTTTGAAACGTTTGTGACCCAGCACCGGATCTCCGATATAGACCCAGCCGTTATGGACTTTTTGCAGCACTACAAAATGTTTGTAGCCACGGATATCCAGGAGTACCACGACCGGAATTTTGATTTCGCTCAACGTTTCCGCCGCTACCCGGTAGCCACGGGCTCGCATGCCGATACTTTCCACGTAACGCTTCATGTCGAGCATGGAGAAGCCCTGGACGCGGACAATGTCTTGATCGGCGTGGGCCAGCATGCCTTCGATGATCTGATCTTCATTCACGTCCAGCCAATAGGCCTGGCGCAAGATGGTCGCCAGCGCAGCTGCGCCGCAACTGAAGTCGGTTTTCTGTTGTACCAGGTCGGCAAATTTACGCTCGCGTACGCTCTGGATCGGCTTGTAAATCACCGCGCCGCCCGGCAGGACGGAAAGCGGCAGTTGTGCAGCCTCGATCACACTGGCCACGCAAAGCAAAACTGCCAAGGCGATAATGCGCATGGTGGGACGCCCTCTGGTTGTGTTGAAAAAAGGCCCCCGTGAGGGGGCCTCCAGAGTCAGCCATCAGAACGATTGGTTGGAAATGGCCAGCGAGTTGCTTTGTTGGTTGCCCACACCGGCAGCCACGTTCACGCCGAGGTTGCCACTGCCGCCATTCACCGAACCACTCAGGGTTGCAGTGTTGGTCACAGGGTTTGCCCAGCCATTTGGGGTCAGGATTTGATAGGAGACGGTGTTGCTCAAATCCCATGTATTGCTTTCGCTGTAGCCCTTAACTTCGTGCTTGGTAGAAGCGGACGATTGCTCGCCTGATTTCTCGTACGAAGAGTCAAACGATTTTGTAAACGAAGAATCGAACGCTTTTTCGAACGAAGAGTCGGTCGAATTGGAGTGCTCTGTATCGACAGATGCATCGAGCGAAGCGTTAAGCGATGCGTCGAAAGAAGCGCTGTGAGTGCGATCTCCATGGCCATAATTAACGGTAACGGATTTGGAACCATCCGCCGCTGCTTCCAGGGAAGCGACTATAGAAGCATGGCTGGTAGCGCTGCTATCGGTGCCTTTTGAACCGCTTGCATCGAAGTGACTGGCACCGCTGGCGTCATAACTGCTGGCACCGCTCTTGGCCCAGTTGCTGGAAGCGCTCTTATCAATGTTCAGCTCGGAGTTATGGCTGAAAGAGGCACTGCCGCTTTTGGTTGTGGTCAGCGTCACCGTAGTCAGCGCGACGTTCTGATCCGCCCTGTTGTTCACGACCAGACCAGGACCATTTTGTTCAGCAGAGGCGGTGGCTGTTGCATTGCCAAGCGGAGCATTGGAGTTGGCAATTGCCATGGTGTTTTTCTGTTGGTTGAGGTCGCCACCAGCAATGTTGATCCCCATGTTGCCGTTGCCGCCATTGCCCGACTGGCTCATCACCGCAGAGGCTGTGGTGTTGTAGTTGTCGACCTTGTTGTTGTTGCTGTACTGCTTGACGGTGGCAGTGGCAGTGGCAACGCCGAACACGAAGGAGTTATCGAGAGCGGAGGTGGCGCCGGCGTTCGCGATAGCAGCAGCGTTGTCCTGTTGGTTGCCGGCGCCTGCCGCGACGTTGACGCCGACGTTGCCGCTGGCGCCTGTGGCAGAGCCGCTCATCTCGGCGTTGTTCACAGTCCCTTGGTTAAGGATGCGGTTGCCGGTACTGCTCTGTTTGTCGTTGGCATTGGCAGTCGCGTAGACAGGGATTTTGGTAGGAGGAGGGGTGTGGTGACCGTTGTTATTATGACCATTGTGGTGGTCATCGTTACGACGATCGTTGCCAGCTTGTACAGCAACAGCCATGAGCGCAGCAATTGCGAAAACCAGAGGCTTGAGTGCCATCGAAGGTTTCATGGTGATTCTCCGTACTTATTTTAGGTTAAGTGTTGTAACTACCTTTTTTGGGTCAGTCCGCGACCCGTACGCTCAGGGTATTGGCCATTCGGTTTCCTACCCCGGCGCTCTGATTCAACTGGATCACCCCACGGCTACCGGTGAAAGCCTGGTCACTGGTAGTGACCTGGCGGAGGCCTGGTGCAGAGGCAGTTGGATCGGAGTTGTTGAGCAGCGCCACGTTCTGTTGCATGAGGACGCTGTCGTCGATACTTTGCGGTTGTTTACTGATGCTGATCCGCAGGGCATTGGCTTGCTGGTTGCTGGCACCCGCGCTCTGGTTTACGCCCAGAACACCGTTGCCATGGCTGAAGGAGTCGCCTTGAATGCTGGCTCGAGCATCCATCCTGGGGTCGACCTGCGTATTCAGCCGTTGGCGAATCTGAGTGGTCGCGCTGGCCGCATCGCCAATGGCGATGGCCCGGGCGTTGGCCTGTTGCTGCTGATCGCCCGCGGCCTGGTTGACCGCGAAGTTGCCTTGGTACTGACTACCGGACCCATTGATGTCGGCGTTATTGATGATGGGTGGTTGAGCAAAGCTCGACGCACTGCAAAGCATGGCGACAATCAGCAGTTTGCGATTCATCTCATTGGCCTCCCGTGATGATTTTCAGACCGCCCAGGCCTCGCTGAACGCTTGAATTGACCAGGTTGGAGATGCCGTTGCCCGAACTTCCCCGTCCGGCGGGGAGGTTGGAAAGCTGATTCTGGGTGGTGATATTGCCGCCCAGATTGGTGTTGTTTAAATTGACCAGGCGTGTGATACCCGCACCACTGGCGACGTTGGCAAAATCGCCGTCGTTCAGTTCGCTCGTCTGATTGAGAATTAGCTTGGAGGGGTTGGCATTGGCGGTCGTGGGGTTAGGGTCGGGAGCTACCGGCGCTTGCACTGCGTTTCGCGTCTGGACATCACGTTTGATAATAATGATGCCGTTGTCCGCCTGAACGGGGCAGACGCTTGAGCCGAGTGCGATCAGCAGGAAGCTATAGATGTTGTTATGAAATTTCCCCACGGCGGCAATTCCTTCTGTAAGAACGCTGGCCCTTGTCAGGGTTGCGAGGAAGAGAGCAGAAGGTGTGCCGGTTTTTGTTTTTCTTTAAAAAACAATTACTTGTATTTAATTGTCGAGGCGGTCAAAAAAATTTTGTAACGCTGCTGAGACACACCCACGCAAAATCACCGTCCATTGCTGGCGCAATTGCTCGTTACGGGGTGTTGTAGGCAATTTGTATCAGTGGCGTAACATTTTCTTGGAGGCGGGCACGGGCAGCTTTAGCCCGCGGGTTTTCGCAGGGGAGAGTGTTTCAGGAATGGACATATATGACGCCTGTCAGGGACTGAGCAAGCGTGTCACAGCCTCGAATACCGCATCCTTGCGTTGATTCCAGTCACCTTGCACAACCTGGTAAGGCTGACGATGCAGCTCAAGCCACTGGTGGCTGGCCTGGAAAAACGCCTTGCGTTCTTCCAGCTGCGGTTGGCAACGCTGGCCATCGTCATGCCAGGGCACCGATTCGGGGCTGAGCAACAAATGCAGGTCGTAGTGCCTGGCCAGCAATGCTCGCTCGACCCACGTCGGGCAAGCGTTAAACAAGGTGCGGCTCCAAAGGATATTGCTCAACAGATGCGTATCGAGAATCAGCAGTCGCGGTTGTTTGGCTCGTGCTTCATCTTCCCAAGTCAGCTGGCCAAGTGCTATTGGCGTTATATCGTCGTAGCAAGTTACACGGGCTTCAGTATCGATGAAATGCCGAACATACTCGCCGACCAAAATGCCGCCAAAGTTGGCGCGAATCTCACTCGAAAGCCAGCTCTTGCCGCTGGATTCGGGCCCGGTCAGTACCAGGACTTTCATGTGCGTAGCGCCGGGTCGGCGCGCCATTCACGCCAGCCTTGCACGGCAATCACGGCGAACAACCCATAGAGCCCGGCGGTCAGGTACATGCCCTTATAGATGAAGAGCCCGACGAAAATCACATCGAGGGTGATCCACAGTGGCCAGCATTGAACGCGCTTTTGCGCCATCCACACCTGCGCCACCAGGCTGAAGCCAGTCAACGCCGCATCGAGCCAGGGTTGGGCGGCATCGGTCCAGTGCGCCATGGCCGCGCCGAGCATCAGACTGCCGACGGCACCAATGGCCAGGCCTGACACGACCGATTCTCCCTTGAGCTGGCTAACCCGCCGCCCCTGTCGCGCAGCCCCCGCGCGCGTCCATTGCCACCAGCCATAGAGTTGCAACGCGGCGTAGATCACCTGCAACAGCATGTCCGAATAAAGCTTCACTTCAAAAAACACCCAGCTGTAAAGCGACACCATGACCAGGCCAATCGGCCAGCACCAGGGGTTCTGTTTGACCGTCAACCAGACGGCAATCACACCGAGGGAGGCGGCAAACAGTTCAAGCCCGGACATGGAGGTTCCTTGGGGAAATCGTAGAGGGGGGCGGATTGTACCGGGATTGTGGCGAGGAGGCTTCTGTGGCGAGCGAGCTTTTGTGGCGAGGGGACTTGTCCCCGTTGGACCGCGGAGCGGTCCCAAAAGATCGACGACTGCTTCGCAGCCGAACGGGGATAAATCCCCTCGCCACAGAGATTGGTGTCTGGATTACACGCGGAACTGCTTGAGCAAACCGTTCAACTGCTCGCTCAGATCCTTGAGCCGCACGCTCGCCATACTCGACTGTTCCGCCGCCAGCGCCGTGCTGTGGGACAAACCGGCGGCCTGGGTGACGTTCTGGTTGATGTCCTCGACCACGTGGGCCTGTTGCAGGGTGGCGCTGGCGATGGAGGCGTTCAGGCCGTTGAGGTTGCGCAGTGCCTGGCCAATGGCATTCAGGCTCGCACCGGCCAGGCCGGCTTGTTCGATGGTCAGCTGCGATGCGCGACTGCTGTCGCCAATGACCTTGACCGCCGCTTCGGAGTGGCCTTGCAGGCGTTCGATCATCGACTGGATCTCGGCGGTGGACTTCTGCGTGCGCTGGGCCAGCAGACGCACCTCATCCGCCACGACGGCAAACCCGCGACCTTGCTCGCCGGCCCGGGCGGCCTCGATGGCGGCGTTGAGGGCGAGCAGGTTGGTTTGCTCGGCGATAGAGCGGATCACTTCCAGCACGCTGCCGATCTGAGTGCTTTCGGTGGCGAGCGTACGGATGACTTCCACAGCCTGATCAATGGTGCCGGACAACGTGTCGATCTGTTGCAGGCTGCTGTCGATGTTGACCTGGCCCTGCTGCGCCTGGGATTCGGCATCGCGCATTTCGCTGGCCGCTTGCTCGGCATTCTTGGCGACATCCTGCACGCCGTACGTCACTTCATTGATGGCCGTGGCCACCAGCTCCATCTGCTGGGATTGCTGCTGACTGCGTTGCTGGGCCTGCGCGGCGTCGTTGCCCAGCTCGCTGGACGACTGGCCCAAAGCGCTGGCGGACACCTGCAATTGACCGATCACCAACCGCAGTTTGGCGGTAAAGGCATTGAAGTGGCGGGCCAATTGCGTCACTTCATCCTGGCCATGGGTATCGAGGCTGCGGGTCAGGTCGCTTTCACCGCTGGCAATATTGGCCATGGCGTTCACGGTTTCCTGGAGCGGGCGCACGATGCTGCGAGCAATCAGGATCACCAGCAGGGCCATGATGGCGGCAATCACCAGCCCGACGACGGTCGCTTTCCAGACCTGGGCCATGAACTCGGCTTGCATGTCATCGATGTACACGCCCGAGCCGATCACCCAGCCCCATGGCTCGAACAGTTTGACGTAGGACGTTTTTGCCACCGGCTCGCTGGCGCCCGGTTTCGGCCAGCGATAGTCGATTGCGCCGGCGCCCTTGGCTTTGGCGAGGGCGACCATTTCGTTGAACAGCGCAAACCCGTCCGGGTCGCGAATCGCCGAGAGGTTCTGGCCATCGAGTTTCGGGTTGGCCGGGTGCATGATCATCACCGGCGTCAGGTCGTTGATCCAGAAGTAGTCGTTCTGGTCATACCGCAGGCCGCGAACGGCGGTCATCGCCTGTTTCTGCGCGGCCTCGCGTGTGAGCGTGCCGGCAGTTTCCAGGTCATGGTAATAGGTCAGAATGCCGCTGGCGGTCTGCACCACGTGCTGGGTTTTCTGCGCCTTGGCGTGATAAAGGTCTTCGTGGATCTGCTTGAGCATCAACACGCCCAACGTCAAAAGCATCATGACGGCCACGATCAAAATGAGCCACAAGCGGCGGCTGATCGACATATTTCGCAAGCTGTTCATAACGCTGTCACCCCGGTTTCTTTTTCTTGTAATAAATGATCGCCGGCATCCAACCACACTTTGCCGATCGGGCATATCCGACCCAAGTCCAATAACGTGGCAGCGTTATTCAGCCTTGTCTGATAGGATTTCGGCCCCGCACGGAAAAACCTGAATCCAAGTCGATGTTTCACGGAATTTTTACGGTTCCGTCCGGATTCTGTGCGCGCGGGTCTTTTGGCTACGCTGACTGTTCTTGAAAAAATATTAACGGGGCATGCCGTTGCGCATCGCCTTTTGGGGGATTGATGGATCTTTGGACCGCCTTGCAGGCATTGATACTTGGCGTTGTAGAAGGGCTGACGGAGTTTTTGCCGATTTCCAGTACCGGACACCAGATTATTGTGGCCGACGTGCTCAATTTCGGTGGTGAGCGGGCCATGGCGTTCAACATCATTATTCAGCTCGGCGCGATTCTCGCCGTGGTCTGGGAATTCCGGCGCAAGATTTTTGATGTCGTCATTGGTTTGCCGACGCAGCCAAACGCCCGGCGCTTTACTGCCAACCTGCTGATTGCCTTCCTGCCGGCGGTGGTATTGGGGGTGATCTTTGCCGACCTGATCCACCATTACCTGTTCAACCCGATCACCGTGGCCACGGCATTGGTCGTGGGCGGCATCGTGATGTTGTGGGCCGAGCAGCGTCAGCACGAAGTACACGCCGAAACCGTCGATGAGATCACCTGGAAAGATGCCTTGAAAGTTGGCTTCGCCCAGTGCCTGGCGATGATTCCGGGCACCTCGCGTTCAGGCTCGACGATCATTGGTGGTTTGCTGTTCGGGCTGTCGCGCAAGACCGCCACCGAGTTTTCGTTTTTCCTCGCGATGCCGACCATGGTCGGCGCGGCGGTCTACTCGGGCTACAAGTATCGCGACCTGTTCGTACCGGCTGATTTTCCGGTGTTCGCCATCGGTTTCATCACCGCGTTCATCTTCGCGATGATTGCCGTCAGAGGCTTGCTCAAGTTCATCGCCAGCCACAGCTACGCGGCGTTCGCCTGGTATCGCATTGCGTTTGGTCTGGTGATCCTGGCCACCTGGCAGTTCGGCTGGGTGGACTGGACTGCGGTCAAGCCATGAATGATGCCGGCAGGAGCAGCAGCCCCGGACGCAATTCCGGAGGGCAGATCCAGAACCCCAGGCTGAAACTGCTGGTGTTCGCGGCCGTGTGCGCGCTGCCGTTGGTGGGCTCGTTGTCGTTCTGGCTGCGCGGGATTTCGCTGATACCCCTGGCGGCCTACGGCATCGTCAGCGTGTTGGCGTTCTTCCTTTATTGGAGCGACAAGCGCAAGGCCCGCACCGACACCTGGCGTACGCCGGAGAACGTGCTGCATGCAGTTGAACTCGCCGGCGGCTGGCCGGGCGCCTTGGTCGCCCAGCAGGTGTTCCGGCACAAGACGCGCAAAGTGTCATTTCAACTGCTGTTCTGGATGATCGTGTTGCTGCATCAAGTGTTCTGGATTGATCAGCTGTTCCTGGGGGCAAACCTGTTGGCGCTGTTCTAAAGCAGCAGTCCGACCTGCGTGCGCTTGGGCAGCTTGCTTACCACCAGTTGATGGGAACGTTGCAACAGGCTTTGCAGTTCTTCGGCGCCCAGCGGGTAGGGCGTTTGCATGATGATCCACTGGGCCCGCGCCAGGTACGGCGCCGGGTGAACGCCCGGGCGGTCGCAATGCCCCAGAAACAGGTCCTTGTCGACCTTGAAGGCGAGGGATTCGCCCCGCAGGTTCTGCAGGGCGAACATCTTGTTCCCGGCAATCGAAAACACCCGCACGCCACCCCACTTGTAGTCTTCCCGCGCTCCCGGCAGCGCCAGGCAGTACTGCGCGACATCCTCTTCGCTCATGCGTCCAGCCTTCATATCAATCGGTCCCCACAGGCATTGAATGATTCGATCAAATGGTCGAGCCAGGCGCGCACCGCCGGCATGACCCCGCGCCGGTGAGGGTAGACCGCTTGCAGCCAGCCGCCAGGCAACGACCAGTCAGGGAGCAATTGCACCAGCGCGCCGCTTTCCAGTTCCTGCTCGCAATACATCATCGGCAGCATGGTAAAGCCCTGGCCGGCGAGTGTGCAGGCCTTGCGCACGATGAAGTCGTCGATGCCCAGTCGGGCTTCGAGCGCAAGTTCATGGCTTTTACCCTGTTGATCGAGCATGCGGATATGCACCATGCGGTCGGCTTCAAGGGCGCCAAGCACCGGCAAGCCCTTGAGCTCCTCGGGATGATTGATCGCTCGCCCATGGAGAAAGTCCGGACTGGCCACCATCAGCATCTGCGCCTGACGCAGGCGTCGGGTGACCAGCAACGGGTCTTCATCTCCCAATTCACGCACCCGTAGCGCGACGTCGACGCCCTCGGTCACCAGGTCGACCCGGCGGTTGAGCAGCATCACTTCCAGTTGAACCTGCGGGAATTTTTCGAGAAACCGACTGATCACCGTCGGCAGCATTTCGTGAGCCAGCCCGACGGGGCAGGACACCCGCAAGCGTCCGCGGGGTTCGCTGGACATGCTGGCCACGGCTTCATCGGCCATCTCGGCTTCCAGCAGCATGGCCTGGCAGTGCCGCAAATAACGTTCGCCCACGGCGGTCAACTTCAGTTGCCGGGTGGTGCGTTGCAACAGGCGCGCGCCAAGGCGTTCTTCCAGCTCGGCGATCCGCCGCGACAAGCGCGACTTGGGAATCCCCAGCACACGCCCGGCTGCAGCGAAACCGCCGGCTTCGACCACCTTGGCGAAGTAGTAGAGGTCATTGAGGTCTTGCATGGTGTTAACCCGATTGTTCTATCAGTGAGACGAACTATCGCATTGTTGCAGTCTAATCAGCTATTGGTTTCGTCTGTAGGATTGTCTCCATCAGATCGCCCCGTGGCGATCCTCACCTGGAGATCCCACATGAAACTGCTGCATATCGATTCGAGCATTCTTGGTGACAACTCGGCTTCCCGTCAGCTGAGCAGTGAAGTCGTCAAAGCCTGGCAAGCCGCCGAGCCGAGCGTCGTGGTGACTTACCGCGACCTGGCCAGCGATGCCATCAGCCATTTCTCCGCCACGACCCTGGTCGCCGCCGGCACCGCCGCCGAACTGCGCAATGCCGCCCAGCAGCACGAAGCCGAACTGAGCGCCTCGACGCTGGCCGAATTCCTCGCCGCCGATGCCGTAGTCATTGCCGCGCCGATGTACAACTTCACCATCCCGACCCAACTCAAGGCCTGGATCGACCGCATCGCCGTTGCCGGTCAGACCTTCCGCTACACCGAAGCCGGCCCTGAAGGCCTGTGCGGTGGCAAGAAAGTCGTGATCGTGTCGACTTCCGGCGGCTTGCATGCCGGTCAGGCGACTGGCGTGGCTCACGAAGAGTATTTGAAAGTGCTGTTCGGCTTCATCGGCATCACCGACATCGAATTCGTCCGTGCTCACGGCCTGGCTTACGGTGACGAAGTGCGCACCAAAGCCATGAGCGACGCTCACACGCAAATCAGCGAGCAACTGTTCGCTGCCGCGTAAGGCTTGCGTAAAGGTGTAAATCAGCTCGAGCAACACCCCAAAAAACTCTGTATTCTGAACACGCAAGTGTCAGATGCGGAGTTTTTTGTTTCTGACTATTTCTACTGGCTTTTTCTAGTTGTGTCTTCAATCGTTCAAGTTGTGGCCCAGGTTATGCAGTCGAGGGTTGATGTCCCCGTTCTGTCACGACCAGGGTGGCCGCCATTGCTGGTACAAGGCCGCTTCCTCGGTAGTCGATGGAGAACGGGCTTTCCGGTCAAGTAACAAAGGTGGGGCATCCCATGGTGCGTCTTTGTGCAACGTTACTGATTTGCCTGCTCAGCAGCCTGAATTCAGTGCACGCCGCGCCTGCGCCACATCCTCACTGGAGCGTCGGCTTCCATGAGATGAGTTTTCTCGACCCGCTGGACCTGCAACCGATGCGCGCCATCGCGTTCTACCCCTCCAGCGACCGGGAACACACCAGCCAACTCGAGGGCTACACGGTCGAAGCGGGCGAAGACACCCGCGTCGCCATCGGCCGTTTCCCGATGCTGATGCTGTCCCACGGCAACACCGGCACGCCGCTGGCCCTGCATGACCTCGCCACGTCGCTGGCGCGCAAGGGTTTCGTGGTGGTGGCGGTGATTCATCCCGGCGACAACTCCAAAGACCACAGCCGCCTCGGCACCTTGAGCAACCTGTACGGTCGGCCGATCCAGATTTCCGAAGCCATTACCGCCACCCTGGGCGACCGCATGCTCGCGCCGTTCGTCAATGCCGACCAGGTCGGGGTGATCGGTTACTCGGCGGGCGGGGAGACGGCGCTGATTCTGTCCGGAGCGACGCCTGATCTGGACCGGTTGCGTCGCTACTGCCAGGAACGCCCGGACGACCGCGATGCCTGCAACACCCAAGGCGAGTTGATCGTCGACCGCGATGACCTGCAACCGGTGGCGGACCCTCGGGTTCACGCGCTGCTGCTGATGGCGCCGCTGAGCCTGAAGTTCGGCCGTCACACCCTGGCCGACGTGCATGTGCCGGTGCTGCTTTACAGCGGCGACGGCGACAAACTGGTGGCCTTCGACAAAAACGCCGCGGCGCTGGCGCGCAAACTGCCGATCGCGCCTGACTTCAAGTTATTGGCCGGGGCAGGGCACTTCGTGTTCATGGCGCCGTGCAACGAAGAACAGATCGCCGCTATGCCGGCGCTGTGCACCGATGCCGACGGCGTTGACCGCGAAGACATTCACCGAAACATGATCTCCGAAGCGGGACGGTTCTTTTCCCATGCGCTGGGCGTGCCGACCCGTGCGGGGATGCAAACTGCTGATCAATGATCTACCCAGTGGGAACCAGCCCCTGTGGCGAGGGAGCTCGCTCCCGCTCGGCTGCGAAGCAGTCGCAAAGCTTTTGGGGCCGCTTCGCGACCCAGCGGGAGCAAGCTCCCTCGCCACAGGGGCTGTTCCACACTGATTACGGGTGTCAGGCCATTGCCCGACGTTTCAGCAACAGGGTCAAACCCAGGCCAGTGATCGACAGCAACGCCGCACTCAAGAAAATCCACGAATACCCCAGATTCAACGCCACCGCGCCCATCACCGGTCCGGCAATCGCCAACGCCAGGTCGAAAAACACCGCGTAAGCACTCAACCCCGCACCGCGACTGGAATTGGGCACCTGTTTGATCGCCTCTACCCCCAGCGCCGGATACACCAGCGACAAACCGAACCCGGCCAGGCCGGCACCGACCAGGGCAAAACCGGTCGAAGGCGCGAGCCACAGCAGTACCAGGCCCGCCGTTTCAATGCTCATGCAGGCAATCGCCGAGGTGAATCCACCAAAACGACTGATGGCTGAAATAAACAGCAACCGCGCCAGGATGAAGCAGATCCCGAACACCGTCAGGCAGTACGCGGCGCCAGTCCAGCCACGGCTGAGGTAGTACAGGGTAATGAAGGTGGTCAAGGTGCCGTAGCCGATAGACGCCAGGCTCAGGCTCGCGCCGAAGGGTGCAATGCGCCCGAACACCGCCCAGAACGGCAGGCGTTCACCGCGTACCACCGGCACCGACGGTTTGTTGCGGATGAGCACCAGCGCCAACGCTGCCAGCAAGGACAACGCGATCCCCAGGCTGGCAAAACCATATTCCGCAACCATCACCACGCCCAGCGGCGCGCCAATGGCGATGGCGCCGTAGGACGCGATGCCGTTCCAGGAAATCGAGCGTGCGGTGTGTTCAGCGCCCACTTGGCCCATGCACCAACTGATGGTGCCGACGCCGATCAAGCCCTGTGCGATTCCCAACAACAAGCGGCCGGCGATCAGGATCAACAGACTCGTCAGCGGAAAGCTTTGCAACAGCGTCGACACCAACGTCAACACGCCGCTCAACACAATCCCCGACAACCCGTAAACAATCGCTCGCTTGGTGCCGATGTTGTCCGACATGCGCCCGGCCATCGGGCGGCTGAGCAGGGTGGCGAGGTATTGGGAGCCGATGGTCAGCCCGGCCACGACCGCACTGAAACCGAGCTGCTCATGGACATACCCCGGCAACACCGCTATCGGCAGGCCGATGCAGAGGAAGGCAATAAAGGTATAGAAAACGATGGAGACGATCTGCAGGGTGATCGCCATGGAGCTTTGCGGTGGCAGTGGCTGCGCAGACATGAGGGCTCGTTCGCGGGCGGCGGTGGGAGTACAGCATCATGGCGCGGGCTGCGAATAAAAGGAAGCAGGCTAACGATAACATCAAAAGATCGCAGCCTTCGGCAGCTCCTGCATTGGAATACGTCCCCTGCAGGAGCTGCCGAAGGCTGCGATCTTTGATCTTCAGGCAATAAAAAGCCCCGTCACCAGGACAGGGCTTTCCATTGTCAGCCGGTGTTTAGAACACTACACCTTGGCTGCGCAGGTAATCATCATAAGTACCGCTGAAGTCGATCACGCCGCTGGCGCTCAACTCGATGATGCGGGTCGCCAGCGACGACACGAACTCACGGTCGTGGCTGACGAAGATCAATGTGCCCGGATAGTTTTCCAGCGCCAGGTTCAGCGCCTCGATGGATTCCATGTCCAGGTGGTTGGTCGGTTCGTCCATGATCAGCACGTTCGGCTTTTGCAGGATCAGCTTGCCGAACAGCATGCGACCTTGCTCACCACCGGAGATGACCTTGACCGACTTGAGGATCTCGTCGTTGGAGAACAGCATCCGGCCGAGGGTGCCGCGAACGATTTGCTCGCCACCCTGAGTCCATTGGCCCATCCAGTCGAACAGGTTGCAGTCGTCTTCGAAGTCGTGCGCATGGTCCTGGGCGTAGTAGCCCAGTTCCGCGGCGTCGGTCCACTTCACGGTGCCGGCGTCCGGGGTCAGTTCGTTGACCAGGGTGCGCAGCAGGGTGGTTTTACCGATACCGTTCGGGCCGATGATCGCCACGCGTTCGCCCGCTTCAACCTGGAAGCTGAAGTCCTTGAACAGTGTCTTGCCGTCGAAGCCTTTGGCCATGCGCTCGACGATGACCGCCTGGCGGTGCAGCTTCTTGGTCTGTTCGAAACGGATGAACGGGCTCACGCGGCTGGAAGGCTTGACCTCGGCCAGCTGGATCTTGTCGATCGCCTTGGCGCGGGAAGTGGCCTGCTTGGCTTTCGAGGCGTTGGCCGAGAAGCGGCTGACGAACGATTGCAGTTCCGAAATCTGTGCCTTCTTCTTGGCGTTGTCCGACAGCAGTTGCTCGCGGGACTGGGTCGCCACGGTCATGTACTCGTCGTAGTTGCCCGGGAACAGGCGCAGCTCGCCGTAATCCAGGTCAGCCATGTGGGTGCACACGCTGTTCAGGAAGTGACGGTCGTGGGAGATGATGATCATCAGGCTGGAGCGCTGGGTCAGAATGTTTTCCAGCCAGCGGATGGTGTTGATGTCCAGGTGGTTGGTCGGTTCGTCGAGCAACAGCACTTCAGGATCGGAGAACAGTGCCTGAGCCAGCAAGACCCGCAGCTTCCAGCCTGGGGAAACCTCGCTCATCGGACCGAAGTGTTGCTCGATGCCGATACCCAGGCCCAGCAACAGCTCGCCAGCGCGGGATTCGGCGGTGTAGCCGTCCATTTCGGCGAACTCGGTTTCCAGCTCGGCCACGGCCATGCCGTCTTCTTCGGTCATTTCCGGCAGCGAGTAGATACGGTCGCGCTCGGCCTTGACCTTCCACAGCTCTTCGTGACCCATGATCACGGTATCGATCACGGTGAATTCTTCGTAGGCGAACTGGTCCTGGCGCAATTTACCCAGGCGCACGTTCGGCTCGAGCATGACCTGGCCGCCGGACGGCTCGAGGTCGCCACCGAGGATTTTCATGAAGGTCGATTTGCCGCAGCCGTTGGCGCCGATCAGGCCATAGCGGTTGCCCGCACCGAATTTGACCGAAACGTTTTCGAATAGCGGCTTGGCGCCGAACTGCATCGTGATGTTAGCTGTAGAGATCAAAGGTTTTTCCTGCGAAGCATTCAGAGTAGCTAGGGTTGCGGCAGTACCGATTCAGTACCCGTTTCCGGTTTTCGAACCACAGGAAATGCATCCCGGTCAGAAGCGGAAGGTCCATCTGGCAATAAGTGGACAGCAGCATGTGGAGCGCTTGGCCCGAGTCGAAGTGCGCTGAGACGGGGTTCATTCCCGTCATCAACCAAGGGGGGCGCGTAATGTTTGGCGGCGATTGTACTGGTCTGGCTCTTTAAACGATAGGGCATTGAGGCCGCACGGGTGCTTTGGCGGTACCAGCGGACAGATTTTCACATCTGAACGTTAACTATTGGTTACAAATCGTGGCTAAAATGCCATCTTTCGAACTGATGCCGACAGGCACGGACGCAGTTTGTTCACTTCTGACGTGTGACGATTTCCGTGAAACTCATCATTGCCGCTGTTTATGCTGTATCGATTGCCTATGTGCACCTGCGCGGTCGGGTGCGCCACAAGTTGGGCCGCCAACTGAGCGATCACTCGACGTTTCTGGCGCCGATCAATTGCTTCCTTTATCTGTTCTCGAAAATTCCCAACAAGCCTTACCTCGATCCAGCCGACTTCCCTGACCTGAGCCCATTGCAGACGCATTGGGAAGAAATCCGCGCCGAAGGCCAGAACCTGCTCCGGGCGGGTGAAATCAAGCGTTCGAACCAGTACGACGACGTCGGCTTCAACTCGTTCTTCAAGACCGGCTGGAAACGCTTTTACCTCAAATGGTATGGCGACAGTCATCCTTCGGCGATGAAACTCTGCCCGCGCACCACAGAGCTGGTGCAGAGCATCGGCTCGATCAAGGCCGCGATGTTCGCCGAGTTGCCACCGGGTTCGAAACTGGTGCGTCACCGCGATCCGTATGCCGGTTCCTACCGTTATCACCTGGGCCTGGAAACGCCGAACGACGCGGGCTGCTACATCAACGTCGATGGCGAGAATTATCACTGGCGCGATGGTGAAGCGGTGATATTCGATGAAACCTTCATCCATTACGCTGAAAACACCACGCAGCAGAACCGCATCATTCTGTTCTGCGACATCGAGCGACCGATGAAGTACCGCTGGGCGGCGGCGTTCAACGGCTGGTTCAGCCGTCACGTGATGTCGGCGGCGGGCGCACCGAACGATGTGGGTGACAAGACCGGCGGGATCAATCGCCTGTTCGCCAGAATCTACAAGATTCGCCTGCGCGGCAAAGCGTTGAAGAAGCGTAACCGCAAGCTGTATTACCTGGAGAAGTGGGCGATTTTTGCCGGGTTGCTGGCGGTTTTTGTCTGGATTTGAATTCAGCGTTGCCGCTCATTACGCCATCGCCAGCAGGCTGGCTCCCACAATGAAATGCGTTCCAACTGTGGGAGCCAGCCTGCTGGCGATGAGGCCGGTAGATTCTCCGAAAAACGCTCAGGCACTCTGTAATCGATCAACCACTTGACCGTTTCGTAGCTTTTTTCGCCGCCGCCGGTTTTTCCGCTGACTTCGATTTGGCAGCCGCTTTTCCACCAGCCTTGCCCCCCAAACTGCGCTTGAGCAACTCGGTCAAATCGATAACATCCGCCGTCTTGCGCTCTTCCTCGCCGGTCGCCGTCTCGACATCCTCGATCTTTCCTTCATTCGCCTTCTTCTCGACCAGCGCCATGATCTTGTCTTCGAAACTGTCGCGATAATCGTCCGGGCTCCAGTCGCCGCTCATGTCCTGCACCAACCGTTTGGCCATGTCCAGCTCACCCTTGGCCAATTCCGGTTTGGTCACCTCACTGCCCAGTTCAAGCGTATCGAGGCTGCGTACTTCCGCTGGCCAGCGCAGCATCACCAACACCATCGCCGAGTCCAGCGGCATCAGCGCGGCCAGGTGCTGACGGGTATGCAGAACGACATGGGCGAGGGCGACCTTGTTGGTTTTGCTCAGGGTTTCGCGCAGCAACGCATAGACTTTGCCACCGCGTTTGTCCGGCGCAAGGTAGTAGGGCGTGTCGATGTTTTGCAGGGGAATCTGGTCGGCGTCGACAAAGGAAAAGATATCAATGGTTTGCGTGGATAGCGGATGCGCCGACTTGATCTCTTCCTCACTGAGCACTACATAGCGACCCTTTTCGTACTGCACACCCTTTACGATGTTTTCCTTGGTCACTTCCTTGCCGGTGACCTTGTTCACGCGTTTGTAGCCCACCGGCTCCATGCTGCGGCTGTCGAGCCAGTCGAAATCCACCCCTTGCGAAGACGTCGCCGAGACCAGCGCTACAGGGATATGCACCAGCCCGAAACTGATTGCGCCTTTCCAGATTGCACGTGCCATGGTCGTCTACTCGCGAGTGATGATCAGGTGACCCGTGGCTCGGCGCAAAAGTTTCAGCGGCGAGTGGCCCAGCCCCGCCGGGGAATCAACTTCGTGTTACATCTTGTCGGGGAGGTTTTGGTTAACAAATCCGAACCCTGGGCGTAGCGTGCTATCGAAAGCGCTATCCACGTAGAGAGGCTGCCCATGAACCGATTAGTGCCTGGCATCATCGCGATGGCTTTGAGTGCCGTACTGAGCAACGTGGCCCTGGCTGAGGGTCCGTCGCCTGCATTCCCTTTGCTGTTGGCCCAGAGCCCGACGGGCGCCGCCAGCAATCCTTACAACAGCCCGATCCGCCGGGCCAACCCCAACAGCATGCAAGGCACGCAACCCAGCGCTCCGGTCATTCGCGGGCCCAACACCGTGCCGGTTCCGCGGCCGCCGACTTTGGACAACGGTGGCATCGGCAACCGCTATCCCCAGGATCGCTCGGCGCCTGTCAGCCCACCGAAATTCATCCCCAATCCGCCGCACCGAGACGCAGACACCAGCAACCGTTGAGCGGCAGGACGTTAATCCTGCCAGCCATCCAGACGACAAAAGGAATCGTGCATGTTGCGAACATCCCTCCTGGCCACAGTCTGTGCCAGCGCATTGATCACCGTCGCGGCGCCTGTTTTTGCCGCGTCCGTACAGGAGCTGAAAAGCGAGCAGGGCACCCTTGAGGTGACGACGATCGTCAAGGGGCTGGACCATCCGTGGGCCTTGGCTTTTCTGCCGGACAGACAAGGGATGCTGGTCACCGAACGGCCCGGCAACCTGCGCGTGGTCAGTGCCGATGGCAAACTCTCCGGGCCGCTCAGCGGCGTACCGACCGTCTGGGCCAAGGGCCAGGGCGGTCTGCTGGATGTGGTGCTGTCGCCGGACTTCAAGCAGGACCGCACCGTTTACCTGTCCTATGCCGAAGGCGGGGGTGAGGGCGGCAAGGCCGGTACGGCGGTCGGTCGCGGGCAATTGTCGGAAGACCTGACCGCCCTGAGGAATTTCAAAGTGATCTTCCGTCAGGAGCCGAAACTTTCGGTCGGCAATCACTTCGGCTCGCGCCTGGTGTTCGACCGCGATGGCTATCTGTTCATCACCCTCGGCGAGAACAACGACCGGCCTACGGCCCAAGATCTGGACAAGCTGCAGGGCAAGGTGGTGCGGATCTACCCGGACGGCAAGGTACCCGACGACAACCCCTTTGTCGGGCAATCCGGCGTACGCCCGGAAATCTGGTCCTACGGCCAGCGCAATCCGCAAGGTGCGGCGCTCAATCCCTGGACCGGCGTGCTCTGGGAAAACGAGCACGGGCCGCGAGGGGGCGACGAGGTGAATGTCATCGAGCGCGGCAAGAACTATGGCTGGCCGCTGGCGACCCATGGCATCAACTACTCCGGCCAACCGATTCCGGAAGCCGAGGGCAAGACTGCCGAAGGCACTGTCGCGCCACGGCACGTCTGGGAAAAATCCCCTGGCCTGAGCGGTATGGCGTTTTATGACGCTGACCGCTTCAAACCCTGGCAGCACAACGTGTTTATCGGTGCACTGGTGACACAGGAGCTGATTCGCCTGCAGTTCGACGGCGACAGAGTGGTTCACGAAGAGCGCTTGATGGGCGAGCTCAACAAACGCATTCGTGATGTGCGGCAGGGGCCGGACGGGTATTTGTACGTGCTCACCGATGAGGACGACGGCGTGTTGTACAAAGTCGGATTGAAATAACACACACAACCCCTGTGGCGAGGGAGCTTGCTCCCGCTCGGCTGCGCAGCAGACGCCTGCAAAAGAAAGGGGCGCTTCGCACCCCGGCGGGAGCAAGCTCCCTCACCACAAGGTTACTCTCGGCGATACAGAATCACCGCCGCCCGAAGTTTTCCCCGCCCGAAACTGCTCATCTTCTCGAACTCCCCATGGCTGACCGGCAGATGCTGGCAGTCCATGGGCTGACGATGCTGGCTATGGTCGACATCCGGGTCATGCAGGTAGACAAACTCTTCATCACAATCGGTGACGACCACCCAGTGTGGCGATTTGGAGCGGGTCAGCCGATAACTGCTGATCAGCACCAGCGGCTGCCCGCCATCGGCCAATAATCGCGGCAGGTCCAGCGTCCCGCCGAGCACCTGTTCGACGTCAGTGGCGTCCAACTGTGCCGCGAACTCATCGTGCACCAGGCGCATGACGTCTTTTTTATGCTCATCGCGCACGCCATCGAGAAACAGCGGCCCCGCCATACTCACTTGCAAACGCACGCGAAACCCGCGCCGCGCTGCCGCCAGTGCCAGACCTTGAGGGCTGCAACCGCCGTGGCCCGAGGTCATGAACACGGTGGTCGCCTCGCGCCAGATCTGCAGTTCTTCACGGCGCTCCAGCCCGCGATCGGCGTGCAAGGCGCCCATGGCCATCAGCAGGCACGCCGGGCCGCAGGTGAAGTCGGTGGTCTGCGCATACCACGGCACCTTGATGCTGCGGGCATCGCGATGCTGAAGAATGCGTTTCTCCAGGCGCAACGCATCGGCGTGGTCCTGATAATAGTCGTGGATCAGTGCGAAACGTCGATAACCGTTGCGCTCATACAGGGCAATCGCCGAGGGGTTGTCGATGCGCACTTCCAGTCGCAAGTAAGCGCAATCATGTTCAAGGGCGCACGCCTCGATGCGCTCAAGCAATTGCTTGCCCAGCCCGTTACCGCGAGCCTGTTCAGCAATGGCAATCGAGTAGAGCCGCGCCAGTGACGTGCCTCGGTGAAACAGCACCACCGCGTAACCCAACAGTTGCCCGTCGCGTTCAGCCACCAGCAGCTGTCCGTGAGCCCGCGTGATCATCCACTGAAAACTGCGGCTGGTGAGCCGGTCCGTGGTGAAGCATTGCTGTTCGAGTGCCAGCAATGCAGGTAAGTCTTCAACTACCGCCAAGCGAAAGACAGGGTTCATATGACCGCCGTAAAAGTTGCGTAACGAAACGGGACTTTCGAAAAAGTTCGTGCTTAATAGGAAAGGTCTTGTTCTCCAACGGATCAATCACTATGTCAGCGGTACAGGGTCATTGGCGCGAAGTATCCGAGCAAACTTTGCCGGCGGCAACTTATTTAAATGACACGGTTAGAACTTCCAGCCAGTTGATTATCATTGTCGAACGCAAGGAAGACTGGGCGTCCTACTTTCCCAGCGAAGACATCGTCACGGCTCAGGAATACCTCGAACAGACCCGCGACAGCGAGCAGGGAAAACGGGTCCAGGTGATCAACCTGTGCCGCAGCTACAAGTACCTGGGGCACGGCTATTACTGCTCGCTGCTGGCCGAGGCGCGGGGGCACAAGGTCATTCCGTCGGTGCGGACCATCAGCGAACTGACCAAGAAATCCCTCTACGGCCTGGCCCTCGATGATCTGGACAAACCGCTGGAAAAAGCCCTGAGCAATCATCTTTACAGCGATACCGAAGGCTTCACGCTGACACTTTACTTTGGCCGGACCAATATCGAGCCGTTACAGGATCTGGCGCGACAGTTATTTGAAGTATTTCCGTGCCCGATATTATTGGTGGAGTTCCGTCGAACTAATGGCTGGCACATTGAAGGCGTCAAATCAGGTGCGCTGCACAAGTTGCGCGAAGATCAGGAAGATCAGTTTGCCAACTCGCTGGACAGTTTCAGTCGCAAGATCTGGCGCATGCCCCGTTCGCGACGCTTGGCCCGCTATGACCTGGCAATTTTGCACGATCCGCAGGAAGCTCTGCCGCCGTCCAACCCCAAGGCGCTGGACAATTTCGTACGCGTCGGCAAGACGTTGGGCATCGACGTGGAGCTGATCGAGCGCAAGGACTACGCGCGCATTGCCGAATACGACGGCCTGCTGATCCGCGAGACGACCAGCGTCGACAACCACACCTACCGCTTCGCCAAGAAAGCCGAGAGCGAAGGGCTGGTGGTCATGGATGATCCCGCGTCGATCCTGCGCTGCACCAACAAGGTCTACCTGACTGACCTGCTCAAAAGCCATCAGCTGGGCATGCCCGCCACCGAAATCCTCTACAAGGAGCGACCGGAAGACTTCGAACGGGTCGGTGAGCGGCTGGGGTTTCCGCTGGTGTTGAAGATTCCCGACGGTTGTTTCTCTCGCGGCGTGATCAAGGTTGAAAGCCAGCAAGCCTTGCTCGAGGCGACAGCCGAGCTGTTCGAACATTCGGTGTTGTTGCTGGCTCAGGAATTTTTCTACACCGAGTACGACTGGCGCATCGGCGTACTCAACCGCAAACCGATCTTTGCCTGCCAGTACTTCATGTCCAAGGGGCATTGGCAGATTTACAACCACAAGGCCAAGGGGCAGGACATCAACGGCGAATGCCGCACGCTGGCAGTCCATGAAGCGCCGCGCGCCGTCGTGGAGCTGGCGGTGAAAACCGCCAACCTCATCGGCGACGGCCTCTACGGCGTCGACCTCAAGCAGTCCGGCGACAAGGTGGTGGTGATCGAGGTCAACGACAACCCGAACATGGACGCCGGCATCGAAGACGCCTACTTGCAGGACGATTTGTACTCACTGGTACTGGAAGAGTTCGTCCGACGCCTGGAACTGAAACGTCGCGGTCAGGCCTGGTGACCGGCCGATGATCAAGAGCTTTCAACTGACCCACGGTGCGCTGCAGGCGGTCGAACGGCTGGACGCCGAAGTGATGCTGTTCAGCAACCCCGACGCGGCCGAGCGCGACTTGCTGCACAGCCATTTCAAGCTCGATGAACACGCGCTGGCCTCGGCGCTGGACCCGGACGAGGTGTCGCGGATCGAGTTTCACCCCGACAATTTGTTCCTGATCTGGAAGCGTCCGGAAAACTATTCCGGCGCAGGCAGCCTGGCGTTCGAAGTGTCGTCCTGCGGTTTGCTGTTTTGTGACCAGCGTTTGCTGGTGATCGCCACCGACGATTCGCCGCTGCACGGGCTCGGCACCCGGCAGAAGTTGAACACGCCACTGGATGTATTGCTCGACCTGCTGTTCAACAACATCCACCACTACCTGGGCCACCTCAAGGTGATCAAACTGGTCGCGCGGGAGTTGCAGCAAAAATTCAACGCGTCGATGCAAAACCAGCACCTGATTCAGATGTTCAACCTCAGCGAAAGCCTGATCTATTACATCAACGCGATTCACAGCAACGGCGCGGTCCTGACCCGGCTGCGCAACCACGCGGAAAAACAGCGTTTCAGCGCCGAAGCCATCGGCCTGATCGACGACCTGATCATCGAAAACAACCAGTGCTACAAGCAGGCGGAAATCTACTCCACGGTGTTCTCCGGGCTGATCGATGCTCGGGGCAACCTGATGAACAACAGCATGAACAACCTGCTGCGCAAACTGACGCTGATCAACGTGGTGTTCCTGCCGCTGAACCTGATTGCGAGCATCGGCGGCATGTCCGAGTTCAGCATGATGACGGCGGGCACGCCGTGGTGGGTGTCGTACCCGTTGTTTCTGACGGCGATGATGCTGGGGGCGGGGGTGATGGTGTTGGGGCTCCGGCGGTTGGCGAAATGAACTTGGCGTCAGGGATGCCGCCTTCGCCGGCAAGCCGGTCTCCCACAGTCGTCGGGGTGATAAACACAGATCCCCTGTGGGAGCGAGCCTGCTCGCGATAGCTATGTCATTAACCCCACGAATCCCGAATCAGGCCACTTGTTCGGCGTCGACAGACTTTTTTCTGTCCTGCAACCCACGAACCACGAGATATAACAACGGCCCAACCGACACAAAAACCGCAGTAAGCAAAAGATAGGGAATGACGGACAATGCCGACCGCCCGCGTTTACGCGCATCCGTGTACATCCACACCCCGGCCAGCGTCGCCAGCAGGTACAGATCAATCACCACCTGCGCCGTATCAGGCCGCGACATCAGGCTGATGCCAAACTCGATCAACGACTGTTCGGCCTGGAGCATCACCGAAACGGTGTAGCCGGCGAAAGCGAGCAGGGCAATCAGGGGCAGGGCGACAGCCTTCATGGTTTCCTTCCTTGGACAATGAGCAGAATCACGAGCCTACAGAAGCCGCAGGAAATTGACCATTGACTTGCCCTCGGCGCCCGGCTAATTTCCAGACATGACTTCCACCGTATTGCGCTGCCAGCCAAGCATTATTACCGCCATTCCTCATTTGGCGGGCTAGCTCACGACTGCAGCACCCAACCCGCCCTAGAGGCGGGTTTTTACTTTCTGTCTCCAGGGTTTTAAACCAACACACGGCGTAGGAGCTGCCGTGTACAACAGGAGACGACCATGGATAGCACACCCGCCCAGCAAACCCTGCTGGAGCACTACGTCAAAAAGATCCTTGCTGCGCCCGTGTACGAACTGGCGGTGCGCACGCCATTGCAAGCGGCGCCGGCATTGTCGGAAGCCTTGGGCAACCAGATCCTGTTGAAACGCGAGGATCTGCAGCCAACCTTTTCCTTCAAGATCCGTGGCGCCTACAACAAACTGGTGCAACTGAGCGACGCGCAAAAGGCCCATGGCGTGATCACCGCGTCTGCCGGCAATCATGCACAAGGCGTGGCGCTGGCAGCGCGTGAGTTAGGGATTGCCGCGACCATCGTCATGCCCGCCACAACGCCGGAATTGAAGGTGGTCGGGGTCCGCAGCCGGGGCGCCGATGCCGTGCTGCACGGGGAGAGTTTTCCGTTTGCCTTGGCTTACGCCTTGAACCTGGCAGAGCAGACGGGCCGCACCTTCGTCTCGCCCTTCGACGACCCGGACGTGATCGCCGGGCAGGGCACCGTCGCCATGGAAATCCTGCGCCAGCACCAAGGGCCGCTTGACGCGATCTTCGTGCCGGTGGGCGGTGGCGGTCTGATCGCGGGCATCGCCGCGTACGTCAAATACCTGCGCCCTGAAGTCCGCATCATCGGCGTCGAGTCGGAACATTCCGCGTGTCTGTTGGCCGCCCTACAGGCCGGCGAGCGTATCGTCCTGCCGAACGTAGGCACATTCGCCGATGGCGTCGCCGTGGCGCAGATCGGCGCTCATGGTTTCGAAGTCTGCCGGTTTTGCGTCGACGAGGTGCTGACCGTCAGCAACGACGAACTCTGTACCGCGATCAAGAACATCTACGACGATACCCGCTCGATCACCGAACCTTCCGGCGCGTTGGCCGTGGCGGGCATTAAAAAGTACGTGGCGCAGACGGGCGTGCGTGGTCAAACGTTCGTGGCCATTGATTCCGGCGCCAACATCAACTTCGACAGCTTGCGCCATGTCGCCGAACGCGCCGCATTGAGCGGCGCCCCGGCGTGAGCGGGCGCAGGAGGCCAAGCAATTACCCAATCTCCCACAGGTTTCACATTTGATGGTTATTCCTGAACAGCCTTTTCGACCTTGCTGGACGCCGACCAGACCCGATAACGAACCTCAACGTCCTTGGGCACATAAAGCACGATCGGCAGCTTACTGTTGTAGCGCAACATGAAGCCGTCGCCGACCACCGGGACGAAGTCCTGTTTGCTTTTGCCATCGGGACAGGCCATCAGCGTACTCATCGGGCCGATCACTTTTTCCAGGCGGTAGAACGGGTAGCCCCATCCCTCGAGGTTTTTCTCATCGAGCATGCCGCCCAGGCGCTGACGATTGCAGTCCACGGTCAAGGTCTTGCCGGCAAGAATCTCGACCTGGTAGTTGCCTTCCTGCTCCTGTGGCGCCAGGTGAATGACTTGCCGTGTAAAGCCGCTTTCGGGCTTGGGGAAGGGGGCAACGTCTTCAAGTTTCGCCGCGTGAGCGACGGTCGATAGTCCGGCAACTATCAGCCCAACGGTAGTGATGCAGGTCAATGAACCCATGATGCCTCCTTGCGTGTGAGTAGGGTCAGCGGATACTGAATAAAACGGCCGCATTTTTACTGTCGTGCGTCGTCAATGCAAACCGGTCCTCGCCAAAATTGCAATTTGCATCGCCCGAAACCGGCTTTCTTGCATATTGCATGAGGCTGTTTGCAGGCGAGTTGGCTAAACCATTGATTTGCCGATGAGCTGCAGGGCGAAATATCAGGCATGTTTTATGCTGTAGCTGTTCCTTAAAGCTGACCGGTTTTTTTACAGAGTCAGTGTTCGCTGTTTGATGGGCTGTCTCACACTCAGGAGAGGGTCGCCATGTTTCTTTCTGCCTTGGAACTCCGCAACATCGTAGAAAGCAGTTTTCTGCCGAAACGTTGTCAATGCACGCTCTCGCCGGACCTGAAAATGACCGTCAAGGTGTATTCGGACGGTGAAACCGATCAATTGGAACTACTGAAAACAGGCATCGATGCCAATTCGCTCAATGGATGTCGGGAAATAAAAGACCTGATCAATGAATTGCGCTCCGACATGGAGCATCAGGCCAACACCCAGACGCTGCACCCCGACAGGCAAGCGCTTTAACTCGCCGTCGTCACATTCCGGGTCTGGCAATAACGCCAGACCCGCGCTCGTTGTTTCCGATCAATTCTGATAACTGCACGCATCGGACAGTTTGCGATACGTGATCTCTGCGGGTTTGCCTGCCGCATCGATGTACTTCATGTCCGCCGTGATGACTTTGCATTCCAAGGTAGAAGGTTCGGTCAGCGCAACCACCTTGGTGACGTGCAGCGGCATGCCGTATTCATAGGGCACCGCTTGCGAAGAAGCGGTGGTGTTGGCCTGGGCCAGCCCGGCAAACCCGGTGCAGGCGAGGGCGGCGGTAACCAGCAAAGTGCGCATGTTCATGAGCGATCTCCAGTGCAGACGGAAAGTCAGCTCGACGTAACGGGCGTCGAGCCTGCCGCACTGGGCGTCAGAAGAACCTGAGGGCGTGCGGTCCAGTAAAGTTTTGGACCGCAGCGTTAAGCGATGGTTAACCGGGCTGAAGGCCGTCTGTCGTGTGTAATGCTTTCACTTAAGAAAATTTTCAGGCAGACAAGAAACAGAAAATCTTCAGGCAGGCAAGAAACCTGTGGCGAGGGGATTCAGCGAAACGTCGCACCGCCCCGTTGGGTCGCGAAGCGGCCCCAGCATTCCGGCCAAAAGGTTTGGCGACTGCTTCGCAGCCGAACGGGGATGAATCCCCTCGCCACAAATGTGGGTACCCGCGCTTAAGTGAACAAAATTACCTGTCTTGTGGGGATATCCTGTCAGGCGATTCGTTGGGGTAAGAATCCTTGTTAGCTTCGGCTTCGTCCTACAAGGATGGATGCTTTGTCGACTTTCGGCTGATGGGGCGTTGCGATTACTGTTTGGGCTCGCTGCAAAATCAGCGAACAGGTTTGGTCACCTGATTAAACAGTGCACATAACTGTGACATCATTCGCTTTGCGAGCATCTCTGTTCGCATAGCGCAATGTTGTGGCGGCTGTGTGCAGGACGCCTTCGGGCGAGCTGAGTTACTGTTCTCAGTTGACCAAACCTGTACACGGTCCGCCTCCCATCGTTTGGTCACGATGCTGGCGGTTACTTCAAAACAGATGAGTAACTAGCTATGACAACGATAAATCCTTTCCCCGAACGTTACCGCTCCATCAAAAGCAGTGTCACTGACTCATCCCCCCTGGTCATCGACACAGAAGCCAACCCCCAAGACATCCTCGAAGCCGCCCTCCAGCGCATCCGCGCCTCCAGTGATTTACTGGAAACGCTCCATATCCAGTGTTTCAAAGACGGTGACGTGCAAGACATTCCGCACATCACCCACGCGCTTTATCTGCTGACGCAGGACGGTTGCGATTTACTGAAGGTTGCGCAGCAACGAATGCTGAGCTGGAAGGCGCCTGCCTGACGTCGCACCTGCAAAATGAGCCTGCCTCCTGTGGGCAGGCTTTGAATCTAGATGTCCGACAGCGGCGTAGTCGAAGCAGTGAAGCTCCTGGCGTACTCAACCAGATCCTTGGGATAAACCATGTGATCAATTTTGCTGTCGTCTATGCCGTATAAAAAGGCAATGGCACCGGCCTCGATAGCCCAATATCCAACGTAGTTGCCGTCCTCTCCTTGGAGATGGGTGTCGTGCCAAGGTGCTTGCTCGAAGGCTGAGTACCACTGTTCGCAATACTGCTGAAGCAGATTTGATGCCTTTTCTTTATCTTCGATGTAGATCGCCTGAACGAGAGGCGAATATACATCGTGATACCACTGGTCTACATCGTGTCTGTTAGGCAGTATTTTGCAAAGTAAATCTTCATATAACGTGTCGTCGCCCACATAGCCTGCATTGTCGATTAACCTTACGAATCGCTTAAGCAGATCAGCGCGATGTAATAGGGCGCAAAAGCCAATGACTTGTACGCACTCTTCATATTCGTGTGGCCAATCGTCTATGGAGAGTGGCGATATGTCAGGAGATTGTTCAGACTTTGCTAGTTTTGCCTGTCTGATTTCATACTTATCAACTAGGTCCTCAAGCAGAAAGGCTAGAGATGGTATTTCTTCTCCTGCGGTGTATGCCGCCAAAAGCTTGCGAAGAGCTAATCGTTGAAAAAATCTTGAGCGAAGTGTGGCCTCTCCCTCGGGGGAGTCGGATTTAAAAGTTTTAGTCGTGAAAAACTCAGTCGCCTCGTCATGTTCTTTTAAAAAGATTTCGTAACGGTTTTCACTAAAATATCGTTGTCTGGTTTTCATCGTTTCAAGCGTTGATCCATATAAATTGTGTTTCTCTCCTGCCGCAGCGGAGACCATCTGCGCGATGGGCGGCTTTCCGCCCATCTGTCTTAGCTCTACACAAGCGATCGCGAAAATTATTCTTCAGCCGACCAATACCAAATAGTGTCGCCCCAATGGGAGTCACTGAACCCCGGCATTACCTCGCCTTGATTGAAGTAACGGCGAGAATCAGATTTTGCTGGAGTAAACCAATAGCCTGTTTTACTGCACGGTTTTCCCGCTTCGATACGACCAATTTGCGTTGTAGCGGACTGTGAGTTAACCCGGGCATACTCCACCAGATCCTTCGGGTATACCAAATGATCCAACTTGCTGTCATCAATGCCGTACAAAAAAGCAGCTGCTGCGGCCTCAAAGGCCCAATAGCCGACGTAACTTCCATCGTCGTCTTCAATATCTAAATGACTGTCGTGCCAGCTGGTTTGCAGTTTTGCAAAGGCGGGATACCACTGCTTGCAATATTGCTTTAGTAAGTCGCTGGCCTCTTCTGGGTCGGTTGCGTAGATCGCTCTGATAAGCAGTGTGTAGTGATCGTGATACCACTCGTCTAAATCTGCGCGTCCAGGCAGATGCTTGCGCAGCAGGTCTTCGTAAAGGGTATCTTCCTTGGCATACCCTGCACGGTCTAACAATGCGACAAAGCGAGTCAACAGGTCCGTACGATGCAACAGAATGCAAAGGCTTATTACTTGAACGCACTCTTCATACTGTCCAGGCCAGTCGTCGATGGCCAATGGTGAAATATCCGGTTCACCTTCCTCGTCAGCAAGTGCTTGCTGATAAATTTCGTAGTGTTTTATAAGTTTTTCTAGTCGAGGTATAAGGCTCTCAATGGGTTCTCCAGCGGTATAACTGATCTGTAAAGCGTTAAAGGCTGCATCTTTGAAGTATCCAGTACGTAAGGATTTCTCTTGGGCTGGAGAGTCTGCCTGCATTGTTTTACCAATCCAACGCAACTCAGTCGTATCGTAAAGATTTATAGATTTTTGATAGTAAGAATCAAAAATAAATTTTTGTCGTCTGTTCATGCTGTTCGTTTGGCCTCTTCCTTAAGAATATCCAATTCACCAAGTTTCTTTCTGAGCGAAGCCAGCCGCTTGTTGACGGCCACACGTACTTCCTCTTCGTCGTAGTGAAAGCCGATATGTTCACGGTGTGTTGCTTCTGCTGCACTTGCTAATTGTGCTTGCGCATGTGCTTTCGGACTGAAACTAGAATGATAAAGTGGTGTGAAAAAAAGATGTCGATTGTACGACATCATAATTTCTTCTTTTAAAACAATATCCTTAATTGCAAGCGGCAATTTGTCATTGATCCACACACGACTCATCTGCACAAAATACTTTTTCTTTTTGCCGCTTTTTTTAGCGCCATTCGCGGCTGGTTCTGGTTTAGGGTGGGGCTGGGTAGATTTGCCACCCGCTTTTCCTCCCATTTTGCCCCCTGCCTTCTTTTTTGCTGGTTCTGTCTTGGTGCCTTCTGCATCAATGATAGGTTCGAGTAACTCGGAAGGGTCAACTACACCTGAAAGGCCCAGTTTTGATGCGATTTTTTGTTTGGTACCTTCAATCTGCAAAAATTTTGGAGCATCTTCTCGCTTGCTAGCCTTGGCTTCGACGATGGCAAACTTCTTGTTACCGTTAGTCGCTGGGTCTGCTCGCCAAATTGAATCAATACCGGTGCCGTTAGCACCATCGGTCAGTTTGTAAAGGACATGTCTTGCTTTCGGAAGACCACCTTTTGACAGTTTGCCAAAAGTGTTGCTGTTTGGATTTCCACTCAACCATTTGCCGTCCGCACCTTTATCGTGCCCATCCCATTGTTTTCCCCAACCAAAGGTCTCTGCACAAATATAGTCTGCTATATGCTCACCACATACTCCCAGCCCTTCGTTAAGAATGTCAGCGGTCTGTATGCCTAGTTTGGAATTTGCGGGCTTGTTCGAGTGTCCTGCGCTTGGATCATCTTTACCATGTGTTGCAACTGTCGCATCTTTACTTGCGGGCTTATCTGCTTTCTTAGGGTGGGTGGAACCGGAAGATGCCGCAGAACTATTACGCTGCATCCCTTTCCATTTAACCAACCGCTTCTCAACAATCCCCACCATGGCCGGCATGTTGTCGCGGGAGGCGGCGAGGACAGTGACGACGGATGTTTTCGCCCAGTTAGGAAGGCTCTGGAATGTAGAGGAGCCTTTCACGCCGGTAATGATCTCGTCGAGTTCAGCACGCAGTTTTCCTGCATCGAATATCTGTTTCTCCAGCCAATCGGGACTGGGTAAGTGCGGGGGTTATGGTGAAATGAAGTTCCATGAGTTGAGTTCGACGTCCGTTTCTGAAAAAGGCACTGGCTTAAATATTTGTGATTTTATGGATGACCGTTTCCGACGGGCCATAGTCGCAATCTGCCGCAACGCTTCTTCGCTCAGGGTCACGAATGAACACTGAGCGGAGTTATACAGGGTCTATTCTTCGCTCGACCAATACCAAAGTGTATCTCCCCACTTCGAGTCACTGATGCTCGGCATAGTTTCACCTTGCTGGAAGTGGCGTCTTGAGTTTGCTTGAGCCGGTGTGAACCAATAGCCCGTTTTACTGCAGGGGTCACCGGCAACAACTCGATTAGTCTGTGAGCCCAATGCACCCTTATAGTTTCTAGCATATTCGACCAAAGCTTTCGGATAAACCATATGGTCTATTTTGCTGTCGTCTATGCCGTACAGAAATGCAATAGCTCCCGCCTCTATTGCCCAGTATCCGACGTAATTTCCATTTTCTCCTTGTAGATGCAAGTCGTGCCATGGTGCTTGTTTAAATGCGGGATACCATTGGCTGCAATATTTTTTAAGAAACTTGGCTGCCTCCTCTTTGCTGTCTGCATAGATTGCCTGAACTAAAGGCGAGTAGAGATCGTGAAACCACTGATCAACATCGTGCCTGTTGGGCAGCAACTTGGTAAGTAGATCTTCATATAGGGTGTCATCACCAGCATATCCCGCGTTGTCTATTAACGTTACAAAGCGTTTAAGTAGGTCGGTGCGGTGTAGTAATATACAAAAACCTATGACCTGCACGCATTCTTCATATTGGTAAGGCCAGTCGTCAATTGCTAGTGGGGATATATCAGGAAGGTTTTCGTGCTCCTGTAACTTGGTCTGTCTTATTTCGTATTTTTCAATAAGATCGTCAAGCAGAGGTATTAAATAAACTATTTCTTCCCCTGCCGTGTAAGCAGCAAAAAGTCTGTCCAGTGCAAGCCTTTGCAAATGCCTTGAACGAAGTGCTGCTTCTTCCTCGGGAGAGTCGGATTCAAAAGTGTTTGTCTTCAAAAATTCGAGTACTTCGTCATGCTCTTTTTGGAAGTTTTTGTAGTGGGTTTCACTAAAAAATTTTTGTCGTTTTTTCATTTTCGGTCACGCGTCAATTTTCAGAGAACCTAATACGCCGTATTTTTTGGCTAAGGATTTTTTCCGCTTTTTTCGGGTGGCTTGATCCGGAGGAGGCTGCAGAACTATTACGCTGCATCCCTTTCCATTTAACCAACCGCTTCTCAACAATTCGGACGAGGTTCCCCCTTCGCATACAGGGTACTTAAAGGGCCAGCTCTGACCTACTTCCAAGAGTCGTACGGCACACCAAACTTCTCGACATAGGCTTTGGAAGCCGCTGAAAGGGGCCGGTGGTGACCACCAGACTTACCTTCATATGGGCCACGCGGATCAATCACGGCTTTTACCGTAGTTACCTCAATCGGTGTCATGCAAGGGCCGCCTACCCAGACTCTGGCGATACCTCCGGGGACCAGCCTTATGCCGATTGAATCACGATAACCTGTGATCCATTTCCCATCGGCCGCGCAGAACACTTTCTCCCCCTTGCGCATGATCTCTCGAGTGGCTTCGGGGATTTTTATCACCATCAGGTAGGTTTGCGGTTCGACCAGCGATTGCCAGCGG
Organism: Pseudomonas sp. NFX71; assembly: GCF_048079215.1. Lineage (NCBI taxonomy): Bacteria > Pseudomonadati > Pseudomonadota > Gammaproteobacteria > Pseudomonadales > Pseudomonadaceae > Pseudomonas > Pseudomonas sp. NFX71. The sequence goes on from NZ_CP182230.1 coordinate 5,187,827, forward strand.
ACATAGATCTGTTGGGGCAAGTCCGCCCCTGTCACACGTTTTCCGCCTCCGGCAGGCCCTCTTTTCGGCCAACCACGTGGATTGCCGGCGTTGTTGGGAGGTGCTTGCATTGACGCGATGCCACTCGCCGCACGTTGAAACACATGGTCCTGAATGTCGACGACATCGGCTGTTTCGATCCAGACCTCCATGTAATCAGGAGCCGAGAACCCCAGAGTCCATGCTTTGTAAGGCATTGAGCTACTGCTAGCAAATGTGCAGCCACTGAGCAGAAAAACGACAAGAGCGATACGGATAGAATTACTCATTAGGATGCACCGTGCGCACAGAGTTTTCGTCTGGTCGATTAATGAAGACGATATTCAGATCGCTATTATTTCGACTTTTAGCGGCGTTCCAGTTATCGGAGATATGAACGTAGCGTTGGAACAGCAGTTCCTCCTCCTGCGGAGTCAGCCCTGTTGTTTTGCTTTTCCCCTGAGCGTAGTCCATCATTTTTTTGGAGATGGGAACAAGTTCCGCAGGCAGCGCTAGTCGCGGTTCGCCTTCGTCAATCTCGCCAAACGGTACTCCGTTTTCCACAGCCAGTTCGCGCATGATCCGAAAGTAAATCAAGGACAAATCACTGCGGACTTCGCGTTGGCTGCTGACTGCGGCATAAACGTGTTTCATGTTTTTGCGATTGTCTTTGTCGGTGCTACGAAACGGCACCTCCCAAGTCCGGATCTCCAACGAAAGATTATATTGGGCCAGTTGATCTTGAAGCCGACTCAAGTCTTGCTGGGCACGTTTGTAACTGTTGGCTTCAGCGAAAGACGTCCTTTCTTCGACCGCGCTTTGACGCGGTTTACTGAGCAGGATGCGCTCCATCGCTTTGGGTAAATAGCCGCCACCCAGGTCCGAATGCACACCAGGCAGGACAATATCGGCCGACCCAAGACTGTTGAGGGCAAAGTTATAACGCCGTTCATTTCGAGCGACCAATTGAACGACTTTCTTAGCCGCATCTGGCGCCAGATGGATATTGATCCCTGGGTTATAAGCGTTATTACCAGTCCAGTCCCCCACCAGCGGATTGGCAATAGCCGCAACCGTGTCGTAAACGCCAATGAAATTTATGGACACATCAGAATGCGGCGTCCAGGAAAAGCTGTCCGACAATATCGGAGTACCCATCGGCAACACTTTTGCGAGGATACTTTGGTTCCCCTTTAATACCTCATTGGCAAAATCCCTTGCCGCTGCGGAGCCACGGCTGAAGCCGAAAATATCGAATTCGATTTTCGCCACGCGCTTATCGGGATTGTTGTCCTGAAATGTTTGGATAGCCTTGAGAATAAGCGGCGGTGTTTCTTCCACTCGCGCCCGGACGCCCTGCACACCTATACCTGTGCCTTGCGAAAAAGTGGAATCTTCTGCGGTACTGCTGGTACCGATGCCATCCACATAAACTCGCAGGCTGGCCGTCTTGGCATCGATTGGCCTCGCTATGTTCGAGTGGTCTTCATAAAGTTCATAGAGCCGGGCCACGTTGCTGACATCATTGCCATAGCTGTTGTCCGGTGAACTCCCCTTGCCGTCATAACCGTGAGCCGCACAGAACTGACGAATATCTTCAGCTGCTTCCTCCAGGTTCACGTCCGGCGCAAAGCAGCCAAACACACGCTCGCTGTTGTTGCGGTTGTTGCCCGTCCCATCGAAGAACATCCCAACCCGTAAGGTGATGTCTTCCAGCTCGACCTCTTCTTCCTCTTCCTCAAGCTCCTCTTCCACCGCAGGTGGCGCCGAATCAGGGGCGGCGTTAAATTTTCCAACCGGTGGGCTGCTCAATAGTTGCCCCGCAATGGCGGCTGCAGCTGCACCTGGGATAATCGGAGTGAGGATTGCGATCCCGGTCCCCGCACCCGGCGCACCCCCCGAGTTGGCTTTCACCTCAGCCCCGCTGATGGTCACGCCACCCGCATCGACCTTGACGAAACTCCCGCCAGCCTTGGCCGTCAGTTCCATCCCGCCTTCAACCACGACCTTGTTGCCGGCGTTATAGTGAATCTCCTGCCCAGCTTCTACGAACTGCGCCGTCCCCACCTTCACATGCTGGGTTACACCAACAGTGAGGTGATCATCCGCCCGCGCTTCGGTCTTGCGATCCAGATGCGTGATCCGGTGCTCTTCAACCTTGAACTCGCTGAAAACCTTGGCCTCAACCGTGTCATGTCGCTCGTTGCCGATGCGGATTTTCTGGTCGTGCTCGATGTTTTCATCCCAGTCGCGCTGGGCGTGCAGGTAGATCTGTTCCGCGCCTTTTTTGTCTTCGATGCGAAATTCGTTGTAGCCCTTGCCGCCCGGGGAGCTGAGGGTCTTGAAGGTGCTGCGGGTTTTGTTCGCCGGCAGGTCGTAGGGGACGACGTTTTCCTTGTGGTACAGGCAGCCGGTGATCAGCGGTTGGTCGGGGTCGCCCTCGAGGAAGGTGACGAGCACTTCCATGCCTACGCGGGGGATGGCAATGCCGCCGTAGGCGCTGCCGGCCCAGCCGGTGGCGACGCGCAGCCAGCAGCTGGTCTTGTCGTTGGCCTGGCCGTCGCGGTCCCAGTGGAATTGCACTTTGACGCGGCCGTACTCGTCGCAGTGAATCTCTTCGCCGGGCGGGCCGGTAACGATGGCGGTCTGGCTGCCGAGGACTTGCGGTTTCGGGTGTTCGAGGGCAGGGCGGTAGTGCGCGTCCCACGGCGTGGCGAGGAAGCGGTTGCGGTAGCCCTGATGGAAATCGTCTTTGTTCTGGGTGACGTCGCTGGTGACGTTTTCGCCCAGCACTTGCGGTTGTTTGCCTTCGTGGACCACTTCCAGCAGCAGCCAGAGGTCGTTCCATTCGGCGCGCGGGTGTTCGCTCAGGGCCATGAAGTGGCCGCTGACCAGTGTCGGTTGATCGCCTTTGCCTTCCGCGAGTTTGTAGTCGCTACGGTGGCGCTCAAGGGCGCGGGTTGCCAATTGCTTGCCGCGGGCACGGTCGGTGAAACGGCCGGGGTAGTCGTAGTCTTCCAGGTCCGGGGAGAATGCCCTGGAAGCTGCGCCTTCCGGGAGGATGCGGGGTTTTTCGAAATCGTAATCGCGACGACTGACGCGGGTGGTGCGGGTTTCCAGGCGCAGGTTGAAGCGCTTGATCACCGGTTTCTCGGCGGCCATGCCCGAGTCTTGCTGATAGGCCACGGGCGCCAGTTTGCGGAACACCGTCTGGTCGTCGCCGAATACCAGTTTGTGGCCGCTGCTGCTGTGCTGGAAATGGAAGTGGATGCCTTCTTCTTCGCACAGGCGCTGGATGAAATGCAGGTCGGATTCGTCGTACTGCACGCAGTAGACGCGCTCCGGGTAGATCGCGCCGAGCTGGAAGCTGTAGGCGTCGGCGAGGATGCCACGGGCTTCGAGCACCTGGGCGATGATCTTCGGCACCGTCAAGTGCTGGAAGATCTGCTGGTCATGGTTATGCCGCAGGTACGCCAGTTGCGGCACCAGGCTGATGCTGTAGCGGGTCAGGCTTTTGCCGGAGTCGCCTTGCTCGATGCGATAGACCAGCCCGTGAATGATGCCTTTGCCGGTGGCGCCGAACGTCAGGCAGCCGCGCTTGTGCAGCAACTCTTCGAGCTTCAGGTCGGGGCGTGCGCTGACCAGTTCGATGTCAAAACAGAAGGGCTGATTGAGGGCTTCGCGACCGACGAAACTGAGTACCTGAAGGTCAACGGAAACGCCTTCCAGCGTGAGGGAAATATGGGTTGCGTTTGCGTCCAGCATGCCTTGAATTCCGTCCTTTGGATAAGCAGATGCGGATGGTGCAGGATTAAACCTGCTGGTTCAAGGCGCAAATGCCGTAGGCGGTGAGGCAGGGCTGCATCGGGGAAACCCTTAATGGCGCAGTTCAGGCCAATGGAAACGGGCGTTTTCGTTGGCCGGGCGGGCGAACGCTTCTTTGCCGGTGCACGCATTCGTTTTCAGCGCCTGACAGAAAGCCATCGCTAGCAGCTAGCTCCCACAGTAGATCTTCGGTGAACACAGATTTTGTGTTCGGCATCGATTCAATGTGGGAGCAGCTAACCTGCTAGCGATGAGGCCCTCACATTCAGCGCAAATCCAACTGCTGCCGATACGGCAAATCCGGCCCGGTCTTGCTGCACGTCAGCGCCGCTGCCTGCACCGCGAACTTCAACATCTCGTCGATCTGCTCGCGCGCAAGCGATTGCACACCTTCCACCGAATCCAGATGATGCTCGGTCAACCACGTAATCAACGCCGCCTGGAACGTATCGCCAGCCCCCACGGTGTCGGCAATCTTCACCGAACAGGCCGGCACCGACCACGAGCCATGGTGGCGGCTGAACACCGTCGCACCCTCGCCACCACGGGTCAGGAATACCAACTGACAGCGATGCTGCAACCAGCCTTCAATCACTCGCTGCGGATCCTGCTCGGGATATAACAGGCTCAAGTCCTCATCGCTGACTTTGATCAGGTCGGCCAGCACGACCAGCGTGGCCACGCGCGTACGCCAGAGATCGATGTTCGGTTCAGGATTGAGTCGCACGTTGGGATCGAGACTGATCAGACGCTTGCCACTCTCGCGCTGGACCAAGGCCAGCAACGTGTCGGCAATCGGCTGCACCACCAGCGAGAACGAGCCGATGTGCAAGCCGCGCACTTCCGCGCCCAGTTGCGGCAGATGTTCCGGTTTCAACTGTCGGTCCGCGCAGCCTTCGCCACGAAAACTGTAATGCGGCGAGCCATTGGCGCCGACCGCGACCATCGCGAGGGTGGTCGGTGCCGCGAAATCCACCAGGTAATCCGCACGCACACCTTCATCTCGCAGCACTTGCTGCAAACGCCGGCCAAGGTAGTCGGTCGATAACCCGGCAAACAGCGCCGCATCCACGCCAAGGCGGCGCAAACCGACCGCAACGTTGAACGGCGAGCCACCGGCAATCGCCTTGAAATTCACTGTTGAAGCCAGGCCGCTGGCGTCGTCTTCACTGAAGAAATCGAACAGCGCTTCGCCACACACCAGGTACATAGTTGTTCACTCTCTAAAGGGTTGCGACATGCTGTTGATAGCGTTCATAGGCCTGCTGAAAGGCTGCCACGTTTGCTGCGATCGGCAAGGTTTCGCTGGCGAGGTCGAGCTTCACGCAACGCTCGCACAGGTCCGCCAGGCTGTCTTCGTGGCCGTTTACCCAGGACTTGCACCACGCGGCCTGAATCGCCGCGCCGAGGGCGGCGGCTTCGCTTTGTTCGGTGCAGATCACAGGGGTGTTCATGATGTCGGCGACGATCTGCCGCCATACCGGACTTTTCGAGCCGCCGCCGATCAGGCAGATGCGCAGGCTTTGTAAGCCATTCTGGCGCAGCAGGTCCAGCCCGTAACGCAAACCGAACGTCGTGCCTTCGACCACGGCGCGACACAGGTTGGCTTGCGTCAGGTTCGTCATGGTCAAACCGAGCAAACTGCCGGTGGCATGGGGCAGGGCGGGGACGCGTTCGCCGTTGAGAAACGGCAGCATGCACACGCCTTCGGCGCCGATCGGCGCTTGCGCAACGAGGTGGTTGAATTGCTCGATATCCAGCGCGAACAAATCTCGAATCATCCCGGTGGCGTTGGTCAGGTTCATGGTGCAGATCAGCGGCAACCAGCCACCGCTGGAGGCACAGAACGTCGCGACCGAGGCGTCCGGGCTGACTTTGGGTTGATCAGCATAGGCATACACCGTGCCTGAGGAACCGAGGCTCATGGTGATCGCGCCGGGTCGGATGTTACCGGTGCCGATGGCGCCCATCATGTTGTCGCCACCGCCGCTGGACACCAGCGCCTCGGGGTTGATGCCCAAGTGTTCGGCGATGTCCGGCAGGAGCGTGCCGACCGCTTGATGGGCGTCGATCAGCTCCGGCAGCGCGGCTTGCAAGCGCCCGCTGGGGTCGATGTCGCGCAACAGTTGCAAGTCCCACTGGCGAGTGCGCACGTTGAAATAACCGGTGCCCGAGGCGTCGCCGTACTCGCTGCAACTGCGGCCCGTGAGCCAGTGGTTGAGGTAGTCGTGGGGTAACAGGATGCGGGCGATCCGGGAAAAAACCTCCGGGTACTGTTCTTTGGTCCAAAGCAGTTTTGACACCGTGTAACCTGGTGCGATGACCACGCCGAGGCGTTCCAGCGAGCCTTTTTCGCCGCCGAGATGAGCGAGCAGGCGGTCGTTTTCCGCGGTAGTTTCTGTGTCGCACCAGAGTTTGGCGGGGCGTAGCACCTGGCCTTGATCGTCGAGCAGGACCAGACCGTGTTGCTGGCCGGAGACGCCAATGCCGAGGATCTGCTGGCCGTCGACGTTGGCAGCAAGCAAGGCTCGGCGAGTCGCTGAAGTGAACGCTTCAAGCCATTGCGATGTGTCCTGCTCGCGGCGGCCATTGGTGCCGCTGATCAACGTATGCGCGGCGGCGCCCTGGCCGAGGACCCGACCGCTGACCGCATCGAGGACGATGGCCTTGGTGCCTTGGGTGCCGCAGTCGATGCCGAGGAATAATTGTTGGTTTGCCATGGGCGGTCCTTGCTGTGTCAGTTCGATATCAGCGTATTCAACCTGTCGGGAGGCGGTCAGGCAGCCATCGAGGGCAGTGGTTTCACCATCAAGCCAGCACCCGCTCCAGCGTCCGCGTCACACCCACCTCTCGCAAGCTATTGCAGCACCATTCAAACGCCGCCACAAACTCGGCTGAATGCGGAATCGCCGAGCCAAAAATTTCCTCCACCGCCAGTAACCGCTGGGTAATCAACGCATCATCCGCCACCAGCGCCTGGCAAAACGCGGCGCGCGGATCGGGAATCGAGTAGGTATCACCATTCTCATCCACCCCCTTCAAATACAACGCCCAGGCCGCCACGACCAACGCCGCACGTTTGGTCTCCCGGCCATCGGCAATCAGTCGGTTGATCGTCGGAATGGTGAACTTCGGAAACTTCGACGAACCGTCCGAACACACTCGCTCCAGCTGATCGGCAATCGCCTGATTGGAGAAACGCTCGACCAGTGTGTTCTTGTACTCGGTCAGGTCGATCCCGGGAACGGACGACAGCTGCGGTGTCACGTCCAGGTCCATGTAGGCGCGCATGTAGCGCACAAACAGGGGGTCGTTCATGGTCTCGTGAACAAAGCGATATCCCTTCAGGAACCCGAGATACGTCAGTGCCAGGTGACTGCCGTTGAGCAGTTTGATTTTCATCTCTTCGTACGGCGTCACATCATCGGTGAATTGCACGCCGACCTTCTCCCAGGCCGGACGCCCGTTGACGAACCTGTCTTCCAGCACCCACTGCACAAACGGCTCGCAGACCACCGGCCAGGCATCGTCGACGGCATGCTTGTCGTGCAATTGCAGCTTGTGTTCGGTGCTGGTCATTGGCGTGATGCGGTCCACCATGGCATTCGGAAAGCTCACGTGCTCGGCGATCCAGTCGCGCAAGTCCGTATCGCGTAAAGCGGCGAAGGCCAGCAGGGCTTTGCGAGTGACCGCGCCGTTGTGCGGCAGGTTATCGCAGGACATCAAGGTGAACGCCGGGATGCTGGCTGCGCGGCGTTTGGCCAACGCGGCACAGAGGAAACCGAACACCGTTTTCGGCGAGTCCGGGTGCGCCAGATCGTGCTGGATCTGCGGCAGGTGGGCCATGAATTCGCCGTTGCTGTCGTCGATGCAGTAACCGCCTTCGGTGATGGTCAGCGAGACGATACGGATCTCGGGGCTGGCGAGTTTGTCGATCAGCGCTTGCGCGCCGTCCTCGGCCAGCAGCATGTCGCGGATCGCGCCGATGACCCGGACTTCGGTGTCGTCGGTGTCACCGAGTTCAAACAGGGTGAACAGGTAATCCTGCTCCTTCAGATCATCCCGGGCGCGGCGATCTTCAGCGCGCAGGCCGACGCCGCAAATCGCCCAGTCCAGGCCTTCGCCCGTGTTCATCAAGGCGTCGGTGTAATACGCCTGATGGGCGCGGTGAAAACCGCCGACGCCGATGTGCGCGATGCCTTGGCGGGTGTCGCTCAGGGCGTAGGCGGGCAGGACCACTTCGGGTGCGAGGTGCTGCAGGTTCTGTTTATTGAGTTTCATCACAGGCTCTCTGAAGTCAGGCCGCAGCGCGCAACGGACGGGTCAACGCCACGCCGTCGGCATCGAATAAATGGCAGTGCTCGGCGTCCAGGTGCAGGCTCAGGGTTTCGCCGTAGCGGCTGGCGAGGTCGCCGCGAACGCGCATGGTCAGCGCTTCACCGGACGCGGTCAGCACGTGGCAGAAGGTGTCGCTGCCCAGGCGCTCGCTGACGTCGGCGGTGACTTGCAAGGTACAGTCGCCGGTTTGCGCCAGTTCCAGATGTTCCGGGCGAATGCCCAGGGTCACCGCGCCGCCGACGCTCAGGTTGGCGCCGCTCAATGGCAAGGTGATGCGGGTGCCGGCATCGAGCGCCACTTCGCAGCTTTGGCTGTCGACACGGGTGACTTTGCCCTTGAGGAAGCCCATTTTCGGCGTGCCGAGAAAGCCTGCGACGAACAGGTTGGCCGGCTGGTGATACAGGTCCAGTGGCGAACCGACCTGTTCGATCTTGCCGCCATTCAACACCACCACTTTGTCGGCCATGGTCATGGCTTCCACCTGGTCGTGGGTCACGTAGATCATCGTGGCTTGCAGCTCCTTGTGCAGGCGCAGCAGTTCCAGACGCATCTGCACGCGCAGGGCAGCATCCAGGTTGGACAGCGGTTCGTCGAACAGGAAGATTTTCGGGTTGCGCACGATGGCGCGGCCGATGGCCACGCGTTGACGCTGGCCGCCCGACAGCTGTTTCGGTTTGCGCTCCAGCATCGGCCCGAGCTCGAGGATACGCGCCGCTTCGCCGACTTTTTTCTCGACTTCGGCTTTGGGTACGCCCGCCAGATCGAGGGCGAACGACATGTTTTTGCGCACGCTCATGTGCGGGTACAGGGCGTAGGTCTGGAACACCATCGCCAGGTCTCGCTTGGCCGGGCTGACTTCGGTGATGTCGCGGCCATCGAGTTCGATGGTGCCGCCGCTGACTTCTTCCAGGCCGGCGATCAACCGAAGCAGCGTGGATTTACCGCAGCCTGACGGGCCGACGAAGACCACGAATTCCTTGTCGTTCACTTCCAGGTCGATGCCTTTGATGATGGAAAAGCCTTCGAAGCCTTTTTGCAGATTCTTGATTTTCAGGTTGGCCATGGTGGTGGGCCTCCGCTTGTTATTTTTAAGATCAAAAGATCGCAGCCTGAGGCAGCTCCTACAGGAGATTTATGCCGATACGACGTCCCGCGCAGGAGCTGCCGAAGGCTGCGATCTTTTGCTTTTCAATGTTCATTTCACTGCACCAAACGACAGGCCGCGGACCAGTTGTTTCTGGCTGATCCAGCCGAAGATCAGGATCGGCGCGCAGGCCAGCGTGGACACCGCCGACAACTTGGCCCAGAACAGGCCTTCGGGACTTGAGTACGAAGCGATCAGCGCGGTCAGTGGCGCGGCTTTCGACGAGGTCAGGTTCAACGACCAGAACGCCTCGTTCCAGCACAGGATCAACGACAGCAGCACTGTGGAAGCCAGACCGCCCTTGGCGATCGGCAACAGCACCCGGACCATTTCCTGCCACAGCGTGGCGCCGTCGAGGCGTGCGGCTTCGAGGATGTCTTTGGGGATGTCCTTGAAGTAGGTGTAAATCATCCAGACCACGATCGGCAGGTTGATCAGCGTGTAGATCACGATCAGCGCGATCCGCGTGTCGAGCAGGCCAAAGCTCTTGGCCAGCAAGTAGATCGGCATCAGCACGCCCACCGGCGGCAGCATCTTGGTGGAGAGCATCCACAGCAGTGTGCCTTTGGTGCGCTGGGTTTCGTAGAACGCCATCGAGTAGGCTGCAGGCACCGCGATCAGCAGGCACAGGGCCGTGGCGCTGAAGGAGATCACCACCGAGTTCCAGGCAAAACTGAAGTAATCGCTGCGCTCGTTGATGTGCAGGTAGTTCTCCAGCGTCGGCGTGAAGATGAACTGCGGCGGCGTGGCGAACGCGTCGATCTCGGTTTTGAAGCTGGTCAGCACCATCCAGAAAATCGGGAAGAAGATCAGGATCGCGATGGCCCAGGCCAGGGTGCCAAGCAGCAGGCTTTGCAGGCGACGGGATTGTTGAAGGGTCATGGCGCAGGCCTCAGGCTTTGTCTGTCAGGTTTTTGCCGATCATCCGCACCAGCACGATGGCCGCGATGTTGGCGATCACCACCGCAATCAAACCGCCGGCGGACGCCATGCCGACGTCGAACTGCACCAGCGCCTGGTTGTAGATCAGGTAGGCGAGGTTGGTCGAGGCATAGCCGGGGCCTCCGTTGGTGGTGGTGAAGATTTCGGCGAACACCGAGAGCAGGAAGATGGTTTCGATCATCACCACCACGGCGATGGGACGCGCCAGGTGTGGCAGGGTCAGGTGCCAGAAGATCGCGATGGGCCCGGCGCCATCGAGGCGCGCGGCTTCTTTCTGTTCCTGGTCGAGAGACTGCATGGCGGTCATCAGAATCAGGATCGCGAAGGGCAGCCATTGCCACGAGACAATGATGATGATCGACAGCAGCGGGTAATGCGCCAGCCAGTCCACCGGTTGTGCACCGAAGAGTTTCCAGACATAGGCGAGAATCCCCGACACCGGGTGGAAAATCAGGTTTTTCCAGATCAGCGCACCGACGGTGGGCATGATGAAGAACGGCGAGATCAACATCACCCGCACGATGCCGCGACCGAGAAACTCACTGGCCTCCAGCAACGCGCTGATCAATACCCCGAACACCACGCTGATCAACAGCACGCTACCTACCAGCAACAAGGTGTTGGTGGCACCGGGCATGAAACCGGAGTCCGTCAGGAAGTAGGTGAAGTTCTCAAGTCCCACGAACTCGTTTTCACCAGGATTGAGCAGGTTGTAGCGGATCATCGAAAAATACAGCGTCATGCCGAGCGGCACGATCATCCACAGCAGCAACAACGCCACCGAGGGGCTGACCAGAAACCAGCCGGGATTGGCCAACCGGCTTTTACGCACCGGCTGGGGAATGTCCATGTGAGCTTTGGCAGTTGAAGTATTCATGGCGTTAAAACCGATTGGGAACAGACGATGAAGATCAACTGTGGGAGCGAGCCTGCTCGCGATAGCGATTTATCAGCCAACACTGATGTTGAATGTCATGGCCTCATCGCGAGCAGGCTCGCTCCCACATTGAAATGGTGGGGTTACTTGGGATAACCCGCGCGCTTCATCTCACGTTCGGTGGTTTGCTGGGCGGCGGTCAGGGCCTGATCGACCGTGGTCTGGCCGATCAGCGCCGCCGAGAACGACTTGCCAACCTGGGTGCCAATGCCCTGGAACTCAGGAATGGTCACCAGTTGAATGCCGATGTACGGCACGGGCTTGAGCGTCGGTTTGCTCGGGTCCGCCGCTTTCAGCGATTCCAGGGTTACCTTGGCGAACGGTGCGGCGCTCATGTAGGCGTCGCTGTAGGTCGAGGCCCGAGTGCCTGGTGGCACGTTGGCGATGCCGTCCTTTGCTGCAACCAGTGCGCCGTATTCCTTGGAAGTCGCCCAGGCGCTGAAGGTTTTTGCCGCGTCCTTGGCCTTGGAGCTGGTCGGAATTGCCAGCGCCCAGGAATAGAGCCAGGCCGAGCCTTTATCGGTGGTCTGGTGCGGCGCGTAGGTGAATCCCACGTGCTCGCTGACTTTGCTCTGGGTCTTGTCGGTGACGAACGAGCCGGCCACGCTGGCATCGACCCAGATCGCGCACTTGCCACTGTTGAACAGCGCCAGGTTTTCGTTGAAGCCGTTGCTCGACGCGCCCGGCGGACCGGAACTCTTCATGGTGTCGACGTAGAAGTTCAGCGCGTTTTTCCACTCGGGGCCGGTGAATTCAGGCTGCCATTTCTCATCGAACCAGCGTGCGCCATAGGCGTTGGCGATAGTGGTGATCAGCGCCATGTTCTCGCCCCAGCCGGCCTTGCCGCGCAGGCAGATGCCGTACTGCTCTCTGTCTTTATGGGTGAGTTTGCCGGCGAATTCGCCGATCTGTTCCCAGGTCGGGCGCTCGGGCATGGTCAGCCCGGCCTCCTTGAACAGGTCGGTGCGGTAATAAGTGATGGAGCTTTCGGCGTAGAACGGCAGGGCATACAGCGAACCCTTGACCGACAAACCTTCACGTACCGACGGGAAAACGTCGTCGAGATCGTAAGTGGCGGGCAAATCCTTCATCGGTTCCAGCCAACCCTTGGCGCCCCAGAGTGCCGCTTCGTACATGCCGATGGTCAGCACATCGAACTGCCCGCCCTGAGTGGCGATGTCGGTAGTCAGGCGTTGGCGCAGGACGTTTTCTTCGAGCACCACCCAATTGAGCTTGATGTCCGGGTGCTCGGCTTCGAAGGTCTTCGAGAGCTTTTGCATGCGGATCATGTCGCTGTTGTTGACGGTGGCGATGGTCAGGGTTTGCGCGCCGAGGCTGACGCTGCTGAGGGTCATGCAGGTGAGGGCTAGCAGAGCTTTTACCGAAGGTTGCATCGTGCACTCCTTTTCTGCACCCGGTGGGGACAGAAGGACAGTTATTGTTTTTGTGTCTTCCGAGGCAGGAAGAATGTGCGCTGATTACAGCCTTCAATTGAGGATGAGACAAATCATTCATCGCACTTGAATCGATACTTTTTTGCACTGGCGTTTGCAGAAGCAAACGAAGGGAAGGGCTTTTCAGCGCTCTGGCGCTATCGAATACGTACAGGTTCTGGCTTCAACGCCGCACCCACAGGGTTGCATGTGCTAGCCCAGATTCTGCTCGGTCAACCGCTGCACCGCCAACCGCCGATAGTGCGAGGGCGTCATGCCTTTCAATTGCTGAAAGCGTCGGTTGAAATTGGAAATGTTGTTGAAGCCCGACTCGAAACACACATCGGTCACCGGTTTATCGCCATCGGCCAGCAGCTCGCAGGACTTGCTGATGCGCAGGCGGTTGACGAACTCGATGAAGCAGCGCCCGGTGGCCTGTTTGAACACACGGCTGAAGTACGTCGGCTTCATGCCCAGGTGCTCGGCGACTTCCTCCAGCGGCAGTTCACGGGCGTAGTGGGCAAAGATGTAATCCACCGCCCGGTTAGTGCGATCGATGTTGTGTTCGTCCGCCAGTTGCGGGGTTGTCGCACCGGACAGCAGTTGGTAATCGTCGGAAGCGGCGAGCAACTCCAGCAAAATGAAAAAGTGCCCGAGCCGAGTGACGCCCTGGGTGTCGGCAATGCGCTGCATCAAGGTCATGGCCTGGCGGATGGTGCGTTTGCAGCGAAACTCGATGCCGTATTGGGCACGCTCCAGCAAGGGCGCAAGCGACTTGAGCTCGGTAAACACCTGATGGCCACTCTCGAACAACTCGTCGGTGAAATTGACCAGCATGTCGCGCTTGGGCACCACTTCGTCCTCGGCCACCTGGCTGATCCAGTTGTGGGGCAGGTTGGGGCCAGTGAGAAAGAGTGTTTCCGGGTAGAAATTGCCAATGTAGTCGCCAATGAACACCTTGCCGGAACTGGCGACGATCAGGTGCAGTTCGTATTCCTTGTGAAAATGCCAGCGCACCAAGGGGCAGGGGAAGCCGTGCTGGCGATAGATGATCGACAACCCGTTGTGGTCGTCCATCAGTTCGTAGGAAGGATCGGTGACTCTGGCAGTCCGGGTCATATCAGGGCGCTTTTTTTGTTATTGCGCCCTGATCATGCCTCTTTAGGGGCCGACATTACCAGCTTGCGGCATGTTGACCCGTGTCATGCCCCCACGGGCTCATGCAAGGCGCTGCCATAAACCGCCTTCATGCTGGTGGCGCTCCAGCAATAACGCACGATATCTGACTCGTCGAAAAAGTCGGTGCTGATGAGGCTGCAACGCGTCACCCAGTCCCGGGTCGGGTTGAACCAGTTATTGATGTGGTTCTTGATGTCCTGAGGCCCGCCCAGAAAACCGTAACTGGTGGCCGACAACGACCAAAGAAAGGTCTCGAAAGGCGCGTCTTGCAGGGTGCTGGAAATGTGGCGTTGCAGTTCCGTTGTGTCAGTGAAGCGATCGCCGCTCCATTTGTGCGGAATGCGCGGCCAGAAGTAATCATCGTCCAGCCCCGTCACTACGTGCGCTGCCAGTACCAGTCTGCGGCGGGTACTGATGCGTTTGAGTTCTCCCACCGTTTTCCTGGCGTCGGAGGGCGGTATGACTCGCTGATGGAGCCGATTCACCAACAGATCATTCAGTTTCCTATGGTCAAAGCGCTTTGTGCCGTCGCCCATTTGGTGAAAGTCGAAGACGATGAACTCATCCGGATTTTGATCAAGGAACGTCAATGTCGCGTCGATCAGCTCATCGAGAACGCGATGGGACTGATAGCCATTGTGATGAAAGTAGAAGATCGATTGATCGTGCCCTTCGGTGTAACCGAGACGGATATCAAATGCCCGTGCCCCGTTGGCCAGCTGCCATGCAAATGAATCGTTTTGACAGGTGGTCCAGTTGCCAATCAGAACATCATAGTTGGGGGCTTTTTTGTCCATGCCGCTGTTATGAGTACAGGGCCAGATTAAGTCGGTCAACTTCAGACGGTCAATGTCGAGAACGTTGCTCATCCATTTCTTTTTGTCGAGAATGCCTTGTAAAACTTGGGTCATTGTCTTTCCTGATAGTAACTTCAGCCCGTCCGTGGGATGAAGTGGATATATGTAATTTCAAGCATAGAAGTGCGCTCCGACATTGCCAGTGACGGAAACATTTGCACAAGTTAATGGCTGTAGGCGTTTGCCTTGATCAGGTTGGCCGTCCGGCAATGGCCTACCAGATTCGACGTTTCAAAAAAATCCGCATTGATAATACTGCTCTTCAGAACCCAATCCCTCGCCGCAGGGTCGAACCATTGATCAAGCTGCTCGCGGATGTTCACCGGACCGCCCGCTGCATGGTAACTGGTCGCGGAGAGTGACCACGGCAGATTGCCGGATGGCGGGTATTTCATCACCCGAGTGATATGCGCGTTGAGCTCACTGATGCTGGTCGTCCCGATCCCGCTCCATTCGTGCTGGATGGACCGACTGAACAAGGTTGCATCGAATGCCGGGTGATATTCGGCCGCAACCAGCACACGCTGGGTGTGACTGGCCCGTTTCAATTGACCGAGGGTCAGGCTCGCATTTCTGTAAGGAATTATCCGATCACCCAGATGTGTCATCAGCAGGCGGTTGAACTCCTGATAGCCAAGGCGCTGGTCGCCTGTATTCAGCTGATGAAAATCGAGAACGATGAATTCTTCGGGATTTTCCTGCAGAAACCGGATCACGCTCGTGATCAGGTTTTCCAGAGAGCGGGAAGAGCGAAAACCGTTGTGCTGAAACCAGAATGTTCCGACACCATTGCTGCCGATTTCATACTCAAGCCGCAAGTCGAGCGCACGTGCGCCGTGGGTCAATTGATAATAAAACGAATGGGTCTGACAAGCGGCCCAGTGACTGATGCCCGGCGCCGCATAGGAAGCCTTTTTATCCACGCCGGCATTATGGGCGCCGGGCAAAACCAGTTCCGCAAGCGAAAGTGCATCAATAACGGGAAGTTGGGTCATCCAGTTGTGGGCTGTGAAATATTGAGTGTCATAGGGAAAGGCGGGCAGAAGTCGATTCATATCGTTATTCATAGTGCGTCCTTGCACAGTGGGTTAATCGTCAGATGAGACGATTCTAACGATCAAGTGTCTTCTTTAGTTCGATTTTTCGCTTCAATCCATTGCGCCATGTATTGAGTGCTTTTGTGTTGATGGTGACGCAACATGCTGCCGGTAAAGTTGTCCCGTCTAAGTTGCGCCAAATGCTGTTGGCAATACTCGAGTCGTGCAATCAACGCCGGACCGTGAGTGTGTACCTGGTAACGGTCGGCGAGCAGTTCCAGGCCAACAGTCTGGGCGTTCGACCATTGCGCCTGGTCTTTATAGAGTTGCACCGCACAATCCGCGAACTCGCGCGCCGTACGGGTCACCGCGCCCGGCCAAGGGCCGTTGCCATGCATGGCTTCGGCGCCGATCGGTGTGGTGACATTTGGCGTACCGCAGATCATTGCATCGACGATCTTGCCTTTGATACCCGCACCGAAACGCAAAGGTGCCAGGCATACCCGCGCCGCCGACATCACTTGCAACGCATCTTCCGCCCAGTTCATGACATGGAAACCCTGGGCCGCATTATGCAGGGCCGTCGCTTTGGGCGGCGTATAGGCCCCGTAGATGTGCAATTGCGCAGTGGGCAACTGCTCGCGAATCAGCGGCCAGATCGTGGTTTTCAGCCAGAGCACCGCATCCCAGTTGGGCGCATGGCGAAAGTTGCCGATATGGATAAAGTGCCCGCGATCTTCGAACGGTGCGGGCGGGCTGTCGGGTACATCGACCATCAGCGGGCACCAGTGCAACAGGTTGCGTGGCACGTTGAACTGCTCGACCAACAGCTCGATTTCCACTTCGGAAATCATCAGGTTCAGGTCGCAGCGATACAGCGCCGCAATCTCCCGTTTGGCCAGGTCGGTATCGGCCATCAGCTCGAATTCTTCACGCAAGGCCGGCGCGAACAGTTCACTGAAGTCAGTGTCATTGTCACTGGCTTTCAACCGGTCCTTGAGTCGTTGATGCCGCGCATGGCGCAGGCTCTGCAAATCCTGCGTGCCGAGCACACGCAAGGCATCAGGGCAGTGCTTCTCGACACGCCAGCCGAACTGTTCTTCCATCATGAATTGTTCGAACAGCACGATATTCGGTGCCAGTTCGCGGACAAATGTGTCGAAACTGCTGTTGTTCAGTTCGATAGGCACTTCACGAATGCCCAGCGCCGTCAGATCCTCCTGATGCTCGCCAGCACCGGCCGGGCTGCTGAATGTCACGTCCCAGCCTTGTTGCAGGAAAACTCCGAGCAGTTGCATCACATACCCGCCGGCGGCTGAAGAGCGAGGCTCGGGCCAGACGTAGCCGATAACCAGGACTTTGGTGGCGCGGGGGGGAGTCATGAGGGGTGTTCCTTGAGGCAGGTAGAGAGCAAGGTGTACGAGGGGCAGTAATTAAACCATAGGCCATGTGGTTTCGGTGTTTGAAGCGTACTGAATGGGTGGACGCTCCCGAGCAGGAGCGTCGTGCTGGACAATATTGGCAGGATGTTAATTAGCCGTCTTTACGATTACGCGGTTTTCAGCCCGTTGATGGCAGCAGTCCATAGTGGACCCGTTGGGTCCGCCCATCCTGTGTTGGGGGGCGTCACACTGTTGTCGGTAGTGATGATCATCTTACCTTCGTTTGCCCAGGTCGCCATTTGGGCTTTGAGTTGCGTTGTGTAATCACGTGCACGACAACTGATTCCTGCCCATGAATCGGTGATATACGCGTTGTCGAACTCAGGCTCGGTAAAGTGGCGCGTTACAGGAGTAGGCCCCGACGGTCCGCCTACCATTGTGAAGGCATGGCCGTTCATGTGCCAAACTCTGGCGGCCCCGCCATTCCTCTGAATGATCTCCATGGACACTTTGGCCATATGGTCACAGTTTCCGGCACCGGTTTTGAGTAACACCTCAACAGTATCGGGTTTACCCCACCTGGAGTACTCCCATAAAACGACCGGCTGGGTGAGCTCCACCCGCTGTACATCAATGGGATCGCCGGAGTTGCGCTGATTAAACGGTCCAAGCCCGGTCGCCTCAACTTGTTTGAGCACCTGCTCTTTTGCGAAATCCGCGTATAAACGGTTTTTACTGGCTTGCGCTAACATGTTAAAGGCAGGAGGCTTGAGCATCGTTTCGATTTTTATCGCTGGAATGACAATCTCGACATTGAAGTTTCCGATATTATTTTTCAAGGCCGTCACGACAAGGTCACGCTTTTGTTCATCTGTTAATCGTAACATTTTTCTTTTGAAATCTGCCAGATCTGCAGGGCTTAGTCTGTTGGTTGCCTCCAGGTCGCGATACAATGAATCTATAGTTGGCAATAGGATGAAATCGTTTTTAGGCAGGAGTTGGCCATTAGGCAGGAGCTTGGCTGCGGCCTCAATAAAAGGGTCCTTGAGTTGGTGATAGTCCGTAATAAGGGCCTTTCCAAGGCCCGTATCTGAGTGGCTGATACGTGTAAATACGACGTTGTTGGTTGTCCTTCCGTCATATTTGCAAAAGTAAAATAGCCCAGTGTCTACTTCTGCCACTAAGTAGGTGTTCTGGCCACGTACAAAAAACGCTCTTACTTCACGAGCATCAGAAAGTCCATGAATAATATCGTTAATTTTGACGACGCGGGTCGCAGCGTTAACG
Source organism: Pseudomonas sp. NFX71 (assembly GCF_048079215.1). NCBI lineage: Bacteria > Pseudomonadati > Pseudomonadota > Gammaproteobacteria > Pseudomonadales > Pseudomonadaceae > Pseudomonas > Pseudomonas sp. NFX71. Next base: position 5,206,206 of record NZ_CP182230.1, read on the forward strand.
TCGTTATCGATATATGTGCCTGCAAATCCGAAGTGGTCATTTTTAATGATGCTGCCTGTAGTGGTCGCTTTGAATTGTAGAGGCACTGTCAATTCTTCTGGTCTGCAGTCCGTGTAATCGTAATTACACTTGTATATACGTCGCTCATGAACTACCCGGGGATCGACGCCTTGTTCTGCCGGTCGCGGATACAGACGCTTATGTTCAAGCGCTTGTGCTCTTTTTCCCGCGACGGAGCGGACGCTGGAAATCATTTTTGAGAAACAGTTACTTGTTGCTCGCTTGGATCTACCCCCACTGCAAATCGCCTCGAATCCCTCAAGGTCCTTGAAATAAGCCGGTGATGCTATGTCGTTCAGGGCTTCGGGATGTTTCGGGTCAAACCGATAAACCTTATCGCCCACCACAACATCAACCCCCGTTGTACGCTGTATGACGTGCGATTCGGTGTCGAAAAGTCTTGAAGGTGTGAGAGGGTTTGTCCCGTCGCTGAATGTTGTACGTTGCAACGGGATGGAGCTGTCGGGCATGAAGTTTTCCAGCGGTGGACCGTAGGGCCGGCTGCGGGTCGTATCAAACGCGTACCATTTGCCGTCTTTAAATAGCGCCGTGATGGGGGCGGCCTGACTTCCGGATGCTGCGGCTTTGAAGGTTCCGCTGGTAATGTCCGCGCGTTTTGACAGGTCAGCCGAGTTTATGGCCTTTGAAATGCCGAAGAGTTTTCTGCTCTGACCTATTCCTATTCTGGCTGCGCGATAAGCGTCCACACCCAATTGACACACCGAGTTTATTGCGGTTCTTGCGAGTTTCCCTAGACCATCGAACGGATTCGCCGAGGAGACCAGGGTGCTGCTGGCAATCCAGGTGGTCTTCAGGGCTTTAGGAATGAAATTTGCGCCGGACTTTACAACTTTAGCGATTTTTCCAGTGGCGCCAACGCCTGGAATAACGAAGCCTAATACGTCTAGCTCGCAGTCCAGCACTGCGCCTCTAACGTTACCTTGCATTGCATTCTCGATGCATGATTTGAACGGTACCAAGCCTAAAAGGAACTCGTTGATCACGCGGTCCGTTTCAGCAATTTGCTCTGTGTCGGTGATGCCTCTGGCAAGTGAATACAGCTCTTCGCGCCCGGGCATGAAGTGTTCTTCAACCAATGTAGAAGCCATAAAGCGCACGTTAGTGTCAGAAGCATGCATGTTCGCTACGGTAGTCACGTCAAAGCTGCCCGGTTTGAACCACACGCGCTTTTCCTTGGGAATGAGTTCCTCTATTATGACGGCTGAGCTGACCCCACTCTGTGGGGGGGTGCCGTCTTTATAAGCGCTCCAGTCGAAATTTTGCGATGTTGCAACTTGCGCTTTTACAATTCTGGGGTTATTGGTGGCGTGTACGTTCTGTATCTTTCCATCCAGAGGCAAGTTATTAGGAAGGTCTGTTCGTTTACGGATCTGCCCCGCGGAGGGGAAAATTTCGTAGTAACAGATTTTTTGTCCGAGTTTGGCCTGAACCAATATTCCCTTGTGGGCTACCAGGGGTTTTATTATCTCTTCTGTTTGTTGGTTTAAAGGTACCGTCGCTGCGCTCCTCAACGTAAAGTAACGCTGTTTACCATATTGTAGGATCTTCCGATCTTCCGACGGCAAATTGGAAAATAACTCCATAATTGCCGTTTTTGAGCCAGTGCGAGCATTGGTAAAGTAGTCAGTAAATTGTTTTTCAAATATTGGCCCAACCGGCTTCAGCAGGCTCAGCCTGGATCGGAATTGAGCGAACGGTAAATCGTCACTGGTGGAGTAATACTCAAAGGACGTCAGTTTTTCATTGATGTAAAGGTCCAGCATTGAATAATAAATTTCTGTTTCGGATCCCGGCCGATCGGCTTTTAAAAGCACTTTTTCTTCGAATGGATAGTCCTTGCCGAAAACCCGAATCAGTTCTGCCCGTGCGATCTCTGTTCTTGAGGGCATGGACGCTGTCAGGTATTCCTGAGCCTTGGCGAGTTGGTCTGTATTTGTCTGAAATTTTTCACGAGCAATTTCAAGTTGCTCTTTTGAATAGATATCAGTCGGGCTTTGCTGGATAACTCCTTGGGATATTGCCCAATCAATAAGCGGATCCACAGACAACATTTGCGCTGCGATTTCCTCACCTACGTTAATCGGCTCGGTTGCGCCATACGCCATGACTTGTGCAAAGGTCATTTCGGGCACAGTGCCGGGGCTGATCTGTTCAATTCTGGCTGCCGCCATCCGCAGCGTTGCCCAGGTGTGGGACCCGCAGACCAGGTTGTCAGGCATGCTCCTGACAAGAAATTCTGGTGCGTTGGCCAATAACAAGTGGTGCGCGGCGACGGGGGCCATTCTCGAGGTGACTTTGCCGCTGGCTGCAAGATGATTTGCAAGGCGGGTGACAACTGTCGACGGCTTTGTGCCCCAGTTGGCTTCCTGAGTCAGGTTGTATCCACCCACATGGTTACGCGGCTCGCCTGGCGTGGCATCCAGTTCAAGTAACAACGCTGTCAACACCCATTCTTTTTCGCTGGAGGGTGTCGTAATTGCCCCAAGTTTCGCCCCCAGCGCACGGCCCCACCTATCGGCGCTCTCGCTGTTCAGTAGCTGGTTCAATACGTGTGCAGGGTCGTTGACTGGCAGGCCTAGCCATAGATGGTCATACAAGCTGCCGACCAAGCCTGGCTTGAGCTGACTGGCCGTTTCGCTGATGAGTTGTCGTTGTGCAGGCGATGGAGGGACAGGGTTGTTCAGCGCGCCGCGGAAGTTACCATTCTCTGGGCCGGCAGGGAGGTTGAAGGTCACCACTTCAATCAGGTTGCGGACCTCCGCCACGGTTGTAGGCAGTTTCCATGGTATGTCGCTGATGAACCGGCGCACGCTGATCGCGCGTCGGGCTTCTGCCGGGTATTCATTGGCGAATGATGAATCTGGATGCACGGGCATGGAACAATCGTTGAGGTCAAGGATTGTCCAATCAGTTTTGTCTTTAATAAGGGCAGCCAAGCTCCCCACCAGATAACTATGGGTGTACAGATCACCCAATTGTTGCTTCATGCGTTTAGATGATACTTCCGATCTGGGGTCGTCAGCGTTTACGGGCGAAAACGCCTGGGCGGCATTCAGTTCACTGATGCGCAGTCGTGCGTCAGTGACGGTCGGAGGCTGAGTTTCGCCATGAAAATCTCTGATAAGCGACAAGGGTGCTTGTGAAGATAATGGACTAAACATCCGTTCATTTTTTGGGTTAACGACTTTGATCGCCCTGAGTATTGGCCCGGCAACATCAGCCCATCCGGAGTGGTCAGTCAGCGAACACCCGTAAGCCGTGCCTTTTGCGACACCGGTCAGGGTACCGTCCATGGGGTTTACTCTGACTGTACTAACGTCCAGACCGACCTGAGTGACCCACTCTAAAAAAAACGGGTTCTGGAAAGCCCCGACAACATTCGACCAACACCGACCAAAGCTTGAATGACTCGGCACCGAAACGTGTGGGGCGTGAGTCGGCTCCTCAACAGAACGCAGCAACGCCTCGGTGTAGCGGGGAATCAGCTCCCTGTCGCCCGCGGCCCGCGAAGAGTCCATCCAGGTCACATTGCGTTTTCTGCGCAGCAAACCGATCACTTGCGTTGCAGCGTCAATCGGCGAATCCGCCGGACTGTTATCGACGGCTTCGTACGCATCGATATCCGGGTTTTTTGGTTCTTCCATCTTTTGAAGGTATTCAGTCAGACGCGCGACTTGAGTCGAATCGTTTTCTTCGAGGTCAAGAGTCGGTTCAACGTCATCGCCTTGAAGGTTGGCTGACACGAGCACCGCTTCTGTGTCGCGCTTGACTCTTTTAGAGCCCGACGGGGAATCTGCCTGAACAGGCGCCTCGTGATCATGGGTGGCTATCTGCGCGTCATGAATCAACTCGAAATAGGTTTTCTCGGGCGCCTGCGAGCTTGGCTGTTGCAACAACAGCGCAACCTGATTGATCAGTTGATCGTCATTGAGCAGGTTCTGCTCCGGGGATTCGTACATCAGCTCGAGGATGGCGTCTGACAGGGAGGGCTGCCCGTTGGCGACGGGTGCTTCCAGAATCCTTTCTACTTCATCCTCCAGCAACTCCTGATGCAAGGCTGGACTTTCAATATCGAGGGTGATTTCGCCAGGAGAATGGTCGGGGAACAGCTGACAGTACTGGTTATAAACAGCCGAGGCGGCCATAAAGGCGGCAGTGACGCTTGTCCCCGGGTTATCCCTGGCAAGTTGAGTGGCTGCCGCTCCAGCCCCGAGGGCATGAGTGGCAAATTGAGTTGCTGCAGCACCAGCCAATGGCGCATTACTGGTAATGAACTCAGAGACTCTTGAGAGTGCTTCGTAGAGGTATGGGCCGAGTTTTTCCCACAAGGAGGGGACAGACTCAACGGTTCGTCCATAGACGGCTTGTTGTCCCAAACTGGACAGCATCGCGCTCTGTTCTTCGGATAAGGTAATGACCGAATCTGCGGCCGCGGCTGACGGAAACACGAGGGGGTCTTTGATTGTCGCCAAGAGATCGCGAACCGTTTGAGTCAACTGCTCCAGCGTGCCCATCTCTGGCGCTGCGGAGGGTGACGCCGGGGATACATCAGGCGTGGGCGATGACGCAGAATCCGTCTCGACAGGGTTGCGGTCGTCTGAGCGGGAGGCGGTTTGGAGGTTCGAGGATGCGAAAAAGTCATTCACCTCAGCTGCGGCTTTTTCTGAGGTGGCAGGCAAGGGGGGGATGGATACAGGCTGAACGTCTGTCGGGATGATATCGCTGGGGGCGGTCGGCATTACCGGATCCGCGACCCGATTGAGCGCATAAGACAAACCTGCTCGAAGGGCTGTGTCTCCCCCAAGTCCATTAACTGCATTTAATGTATACACGAGTGCTTGCGCGAGACTTCCGTCATGGCTCAGCGGTGTGGTGCCTACGTCGTGATGAAAACGAGACTTCTTTTCGACTTCCTGCATGTCCAAGAGTAGCCGGGATTGCCGTGGCGCTACTTCGGAGCCTGGCTCAGACTCAACACCAAAGAGCATGTCACGAGCGGCCAGTAATCCGGAATTTGCGATGTTTACACCGAGTTTTCCGAGCTCGACAGTATTCTCAAGCCAACTCCGCTGAGGCTGGTTGTCGATAATTTCAATCGCCATTAACCGCTTGTGCAGCTTGTGTACTACGCCCGGAAAGCTTTCCGACCAAACATGGCGCATGCCCGGGGTGGGTTCCTCTATTTCTTTGACAAACTCGGAAACGAATTTAGCCATCAACATTTTGACTTGCTGTGTCGAGGGGCGAGCCTCATTGAATTCCTCGAATGCCTCGCTCAGGACCTTCAACTTCCCCTCATGAAGGGACGAGACCGCTTCTTTCGTGAACGTTCGCAATGCCTTCCAAGTGTCATTGTCGAGCAATTCGCCGTCGGCGATTTTCTGATTTCGCTGCGACCGGGTTAATTCCAGTTGCGTCTGGATAAATCCATGAACACTTTTGCCTTTGGTGTCATGGGGGAAATTGAAGTTTTCTCCGAGCGAACCGGCCCATTTTTCAGGGGGCAGGCAGCAGATGGTTTCTGCGAAGTCTTCTCGAGAGAGCCCGGCCGCCGGGATGATCCAATCCATGACGGCCGGTACGAGCAGTGGCACCAGCGATTTACCCGTGTCAGTTTGCAGAATGCCGGATCGGAGTATTTGTATAAATTCTTTCTCAGAGACAGGTTGGTTTCGCAATTGACTCTGGATCGATGACCATTTCCTTTCAAGAGAAGACTGGTCAAATATTGAGCATTGTTTCAAACCCTCTGCGGTGCTGTTGGTGCCTGAGTACACCGGAGGTGGGATCGGAGCGTCCGGATCAATGGGGGGAGTACTCCCTGACCTGACTTGATCAAACGGTACTTCGAATGCTTTTACTGTCGGGCTGGACCGCGTTTTCGCTTCGGAGAATCTGTTGCGGGGCAGGGGAGGTGCTGTTTCAAACGGGGTCGCAGAAGTGGAGCGAGCTGTAGCGGTAGCATTGGCCGTGTGCATGAGGACTCTATCTATACGCGGAATGAGAAAAACCTGGACTGCCCTCGGTAACAGGCAGTCAAGGCATCGGGCCGCGAAAGATAGGCGATCTGTCTATTTGAAAAATGATGAGACTATTTGTGAATCATCGGGTTTTATCCATACGTGTTCTTCGCAATGAACACCGCAACGCATGGCTCAGCTCTTCATTTGCCGAGAATGCCTTTGACCTTGTCCCGCAACTGGTCAATGGAAAACGGCTTGCCGATCACATGCATCCCTTGAGGTACTTCTATGCTTTCGGCATAACCGCTGGCGAACAGGATCGGCAACTCGGGGCGAACCATGCGTGCCTGTTTGGCCAGTTCGCGACCATCCATCACCGGCAACCCGACGTCGGTCATCATCAGGTCGATGCGCTGATCTTCATCGTTGAGAAACTCCAGCGCCTGTTCGCACCCGTCAGCCTCGAGCACCTTGAATTCCAGTTCATCGAGGACATCGACTATCAGCATGCGCACGATGGCGTCGTCTTCGACGACCAGGATGATGGATTTATCGGCGGACATAAGGGGGCTCTCAACAGTTGAATTCGCGGTGGCCGGTCGATCAAAAACACCGGGCTCTAGCATGAGTAAGTGACGGAACCCGACAAGTTCCCGGCCACGCCATAAAAAGAATAGCCGCATACGGGCCGGCAAGGATAACCGCTCCCATGTGCTGGAGCAGCTGAATGTAGGATTTTGCGCGAAAACACGTCAGAAAAATGGATCAAACCGGCGGATTTGGGGCAAACTCCTTGGTTTTCAACAGTTCGACAAGGCCTCCCCATGACCACCGCGTCCTCGGTTGACGAGCAACGATTCCGTAAACTCCTGAGCCGCAACGTCAGCCTGCCATTGGGCGTCGGCGTACTCAGTGCGGTGTTCTTTGTTTCGCTGATCACTTATTTGCTGTCGGTGATCCAATGGGTCGAGCACACCGACCGGGTGATCAATAACGCCAATGAAGCGGTGAAGCTGACCGTTGATCTTGAAACCGGCATGCGTGGCTTCCTCCTCACGGGCGACGAGAAGTTCCTCGAACCCTACGAAACCGCCCGGCCGAGAGTCGCGGTGGCGGTCAAGACCTTGCTTGAACTCACTGCGGACAACTCGGTACAAACGGATCGGCTGCAAAGGCTCCAGGCCTTGCAGAATGAGTGGGCTACGTATGCGCAAAACATGATCGACCTGCAGCGCGCCGGCGGTGATTACCGCAGCGCCGTTCAGGCCGGGCGCGGCAAACGCCTGACCGACGAGATCCGCAAGCAATTCGAAGATGTGATCGACATGGAGCAGCAGTTGCGCACCGCGCGCAACGAAGAAGTGCGCCGCACCACGATCTGGAGCATTAGCCTATACCTGGTGTTCATCCTCGGTATCAGCGCGTTGCTGGCTTATATCGGCCGACGGGATTTACTCAACCTGTCGCAAAGTTACAGCGCCACACTGGCCGCGCAACAAGCCAGTGCTCAGCGCCTGGAACAGCAGGCATGGCTGCGTAACGGTCAGACCGAGCTGGCCGAGCAGGTGCTGGGGCAATTGTCCCTGAATATGCTGGGTCGCAATATTCTGCAGTTTTGTGCGCAATACCTGGGCACGGCCGTCGCGGCTATTTATGTGCGTGAAGAACACGGCGGCCTCAAGCGGGTGGCGTCCTACGGCTTTTCCCGGGAGCAGGAAGAACGCAATCAGCAGATTTACAGCGATGAAGGGATTGTTGGCCAGGTGGCGCAACAGGCGCGCCTGATCCGGCTTGACCACGTTCCGAGCGACTACTTCAAAGTCACCTCCGGTCTCGGTGAAGGCCTGCCGCACAGCGTGCTGGTCGTGCCTACCAGCGATGACGATCGGGTCAACGGTGTCATTGAACTGGGCTTTTTGCGTCCGTTGAACGACCGCGACGTCGAACTCCTCGAGCTGATCGCCGGCAATATCGGCACTTCGATCGAGGCAGCACGCTATCGCCAGCGCCTGCAGGAGGTGCTGGCCGAAACCCAGCAGCTCAATGAAGAGCTGCAAGTCCAGCAGGAAGAGCTCAAGACGGCCAACGAAGAGCTGGAAGAGCAATCACGGATTCTCAAGGAATCCCAGGCGCATCTGGAAACCCAGCAGGTCGAGCTGGAACAGACCAACGAACAGCTCGCCGACCAGGCGCAGATCCTCGCCGAGCAGCGCGATGCCATGGACCTGAAAAACACCGAGCTAAATCAGGCCCAGACTCAGCTTGAAGAACGCGCCGAAGAGTTGCAGCGCTCGAGCAAATACAAATCCGAGTTCCTTGCCAACATGTCCCACGAACTGCGCACACCGCTGAACAGTTCGTTGATCCTGGCCAAGCTGCTGGCGGAAAACCCTCAGGAAAACCTCACCGCCGAGCAGGTCAAGTTCGCCGAGTCGATCTATTCGGCCGGTAACGATCTGCTGAACCTGATCAACGATATCCTCGACATTTCCAAGGTCGAGGCCGGCAAGCTTGAGGTGCGTCCGGAGAACACCAGCGTCGCCCGTCTGGTCGACGGTTTGCGCGGAATGTTCCAGCCGATGGCCACGGACAAGAAGCTGGATTTCCAGGTTGATCTGCAACCCGGCGCGCCGACGATGATCTTCACTGACCGTCAGCGTCTGGAGCAGGTGATCAAGAATTTGCTATCCAACGCGGTGAAGTTCACCGAGCAAGGTTCGGTCAGCCTGACGGTGGCCAGTCAGCCAAACGAAGGCGTGGCGTTTATCGTCCGCGACTCGGGGATTGGCATTGCCGCGGATCAGCAGGAAAGTATCTTCGAAGCGTTCCGCCAGGCCGATGGCACCACCAATCGTCGTTATGGCGGCACGGGGCTGGGCCTGTCGATTTCTCGTGACCTGGCGGCCTTGCTTGGCGGCTCCATCAGCGTCACCAGCGAACCGGGGCAGGGCAGTGTGTTTACCCTGGTCTTGCCGCAGCAGTATGTTGAACCGGGCGACACGCCGATCGAGCCGATGAAGGCTTCACCGGTGGTCATGACGCCGAAAATCGCACCCGCTGCGCTGGCGCCGCTGATTGCCGAAGTCGACATCCCGCGCTTCAACGATGACCGCACGAATGCGCCGTTCACGACGCGCTGCATTCTGGTGGTCGAGGACGAGCCGAACTTCGCGCGCATTCTCTACGACCTGGCGCACGAACTGGGTTACCAGTGCCTGGTGGCCCATGGCGCCGACGAAGGCTACGACTTGGCCAGGGAATACATTCCCGACGCGATCCTGCTGGACATGCGCCTGCCGGATCACTCAGGTTTGACCGTGCTGCAACGTCTCAAGGAACACGCCGATACCCGACACATCCCGGTGCACGTGATCTCGGTCGAAGATCGCGTCGAAGCCGCCATGCACATGGGCGCGATCGGTTACGCGGTCAAGCCGACCACCCGCGAGGAGCTCAAGGACGTGTTCGCCCGCCTCGAAGCCAAGCTGACCCAGAAGGTCAAGCGCGTGCTGCTGGTGGAAGACGACGATTTGCAGCGCGACAGCATTGCCCGGTTGATCGGCGACGAGGACATCGAAATCACCGCCGTCGGCCTGGCGCAGGATGCGCTGGACCTGCTGCGCACGACGATTTTCGACTGCATGATCATCGACCTGAAACTGCCGGACATGCTCGGCAACGATCTGCTCAAGCGCATGTCGACCGAGGATATCTGTTCGTTCCCGCCGGTGATCGTCTACACCGGGCGCAACCTGACCCGCGACGAAGAGGCCGAGCTGCGCAAGTATTCGCGCTCGATCATCATCAAGGGTGCGCGCTCGCCTGAGCGTTTGCTGGATGAAGTCACACTCTTTCTGCACAAAGTCGAATCCCGGTTGTCCCATGAACGGCAGACGATGCTCAAGACCGCGCGCAGTCGTGACAAGGTCTTCGAGGGTCGCAAAGTGCTGCTGGTGGACGACGATGTTCGCAACATCTTCGCCCTCACCAGCGCGCTGGAGCATAAGGGTGCAATCGTGGTCATTGGCCGGAATGGCCGGGAAGCGATTGAGAAATTGAATGAAGTAGAGGACATCGATCTGGTGTTGATGGACGTGATGATGCCGGAGATGGACGGTTTTGAGGCGACGACCTTGATTCGTCAGGACCCACGCTGGCGCAAGCTGCCGATCATTGCGGTGACGGCCAAGGCCATGAAGGACGATCAGGAGCGCTGCCTGCAGGCCGGTTCCAACGATTACCTGGCCAAGCCTATCGACCTGGATCGCCTGTTCTCGCTGATTCGCGTGTGGCTACCGAAGATGGAACGCATTTAGTGGAACGCATTAGTTCAGTGGAGCGAAACAGCGAAATCGAATTGCGGTTGTTGATCGAGGCGATCTACCTCAAATACAGCTATGACTTTCGCGATTATTCTGGCGCGTCGATCAAGCGTCGCGTCCACCACGCGTTGAGCCAGTTCGAGTGCGCCACCATTTCGGCGCTGCAAGAGAAAGTGCTGCACGATCCAATGGCATTCATGCAGCTGCTGCAATTGCTCACGATCCCGGTCAGCGAGATGTTCCGCGATCCTTCGCACTTCCTCGCCATTCGCAGGGAAGTGGTGCCGCTGCTCAAGACTTATCCCTCGATCAAGATCTGGATCGCCGGTTGCAGCACCGGTGAAGAGGTCTATTCGATGGCGATCCTGCTGCGCGAAGAAGGCTTGCTCGATCGCACCATTATCTACGCCACCGACATCAATCCGCGTTCGCTGGACAAGGCCAAGCAGGGGATTTTCTCCATGGAGAATGTCCGCGCCTACACTCACAACTACCAGCAGGCAGGTGGCCAGCGTTCGTTCGCCGACTACTACACGGCGGCGTACGGCTACGCGATTTTCGACAAGAGCCTGTGTGAGAACGTGACCTTCGCTGACCACAGCCTGGCGACCGACAGTGTCTTTTCAGAAACTCAGTTAATTTCGTGTCGTAACGTATTGATTTACTTTAATAAAAAGCTTCAGGATAGGGCGTTCGGGTTGTTCCACGAATCCCTTTGTCATCGTGGTTTTCTGGTGCTGGGCAGCAAGGAAACCCCGGAATTTTCGGCCTTCGGCAACCAGTTCGAGCCTTTGGTCAAACAAGAACGGATCTACCGTAAATCATGAACAACGCAGCGCAGTTGTCTTCTGTGGAGGCTATCGTGATCGGTGCATCAGCCGGCGGCGTCGAGGCGTTGCTGAGTATCCTCAGCCCGCTGCGTGAAGGCTTCGTGCTGCCGATCATTGTGGTGCTGCACCTGCCCGACGAGCGTCGCAGTCACCTGGCCGACGTGTTTGCCCGACGCGTGGCCATGCGTGTTCAGGAAGCCCGTGACAAAACGTCGATCGAAGCCGGGACGCTGTATTTCGCCATGCCCGGCTATCACTTGTCGGTGGAGCAGGACCGCACCTTTTCCCTGAGCCTGGAAGACCGCGTGCATTATTCGCGGCCTGCGATCGATTACCTGTTCGAGTCAGCTGCCGATGCCTACGGCCCGGCGCTGGCCGCCGTCCTGTTGACCGGCGCCAACCGCGATGGCGCAAGCGGCATGGCCAGGGTCAAGCGTCGTGGCGGCCTGACCATCGTGCAGGACCCGGATGAAGCCCAAGTCGCGACCATGCCCTTGGCGGCGCTGGATACCCATCAGCCAGACCATGTTCTCCCCTTACGCGGCATTGGCCGTCTGCTTGTCGAGCTGGAACGAATAGCATGCTAAGTAACATCCAAGCCAAACTGCTGATCGTCGACGATCTGCCGGAGAACCTTTTGGCGCTCGAAGCGCTGATCAAGCGTGAAGACCGCATGGTCTACAAGGCCTTGTCCGCCGACGAAGCCTTGTCGCTGCTGCTGCAGCACGAATTCGCGATGGCTATTCTTGACGTGCAGATGCCTGGCATGAACGGCTTCGAACTCGCCGAATTGATGCGCGGCACGGAAAAAACCAAGAACATTCCGATTGTGTTCGTCAGTGCCGCCGGCCGTGAACTGAACTATGCGTTCAAAGGTTATGAAAGCGGCGCCGTCGACTTCCTGCACAAGCCGCTGGATATCCACGCGGTCAAGAGCAAGGTCAACGTGTTCGTCGACCTGTATCGCCAGAGCAAGGCCATGAAGCAACAGGTCGAAGCGCTGGAGCAGAGCCGCCGCGAACAACAAGCGCTGCTTGAACAGTTGCAGAGTACCCAGCAGGAACTGCAGCAGGCCGTCCGCATGCGCGATGATTTCATGTCGATCGTCGCCCACGAAGTGCGCACGCCGCTCAACGGTCTGATCCTCGAAACCCAGTTGCGCAAGATGCACCTGGCCCGGGACAACGCCGCGGCGTTCACCCTGGACAAGATGCACGCGATGGTCGACCGCGACGAACGGCAAATCAAAAGCCTGATCCGCCTGATCGAGGACATGCTGGATGTGTCGCGCATTCGCACCGGCAAGCTGTCGATCCGCCCGACACGCTTCGACCTGTCGGCATTGGTGCGCAACTTGCTGCAAAATTTCGCCCCGCAGATCGATGCCGCCGAATCCTCGGTCACGCTGGACGCCGAGCAACCGGTGCAGGGCAACTGGGATGAATTTCGCATTGAACAGGTGATTTCCAACCTGCTGACCAATGCGTTGCGTTACGGCGCCAAGAGCCCGATCAGCGTGAAGGTGTACAGTGAGAGCGATCAGGCGCTGGTGGAAGTGCGCGATCAGGGGATCGGCATCGATCAGGAAAACCAGAAGCGTATTTTCCAGCAGTTCGAGCGCGTGACGGCCAGGCATGCCGTGGCCGGGCTGGGCCTGGGGTTGTTTATTTCAGAACAGATTGTGACCGCCCATGGCGGTTCCATCACCGTCGAGAGCCGGATTGGCGAAGGCGCCTTGTTTCGCGTTTGTCTGCCGCTGTAGGAAAACAGCCGGATAAACGCAACCTCTGATCGACCCCGGGGTCGTATCAGCAGCTATTGACCGAACAAAGGCTTCCCATGAGTGAAGATGCACAAGACGTCGTACTGATCGTCGAAGATGACCCCTCGATTCTGATGGTGCTGTCGGCCTATCTGTCGGGTGAGGGCTACCGGGTGTTGCAGGCGGAAAACGGCGAGCAGGCCTTCGAGATCCTGGCGAGCAAGCCGCACCTGGACATGATGATCACCGACTTTCGCCTGCCGGGCGGGATCTCTGGCGTACAGATCGCCGAACCCGCCGTGAAACTGCGACCGGAACTCAAGGTGATTTTCATCAGCGGCTACCCGCAGGAAATCCGCGAGACCGACAGCCCGATCACACGCAAGGCGCCGATTCTGGCGAAGCCGTTTGATCTGGATGTGTTGCAGGAGATGATGCAGGAGATGCTGTCGTAGTCGTCTGTTGTATGCGTACCTGTAATTTCTGACAGTTGACGATAGCCCTGCAGAGGCGAATAAATGTTTCGGCAAACTATGGCGTGTGTCTGCATGCCAACGCCGGGACGAGCCGTCATGCACCGACAAACGCCGATAGTCACTGTCACTGACCCTCTTCGCGTTGTTGTACGCGATATTGCCTATCATCGACGGTCTGACAAAGACGCCCCTCAGGCACGCATTACCCACCAGATCCACGACACCCTCAACCGGGTTAGCTTCAGCCGCGATCCGCGGCTATTTGCGCTCTTTGAAAGCGGTGCATCCCAATCAGCCAACCAAACCACTGTCTCCAGTCTGACTGGAAGGACATTGCTCTCCATCAACACGGATGCGGGCTGGCGGCTAACCCTGTCAGGTGCTGCCGGTCAAAGACTGGAAGACTGGGACCAGAAACTCAACCATCTGCGTACTGCCTACGATTCATTAATGCGCCCCGAGAGCGGTTTCGTATTGTCGGCGGGTGAAGAGCGGCGCACGGCGTGTTTTGCCTATGCTGACGCTTCTCTCGAATCCGCCCGACACAATCGCTGCGGCCAATTGATCCGCCACGACGACAGTGCTGGAACACGGCGCTTCTGTGAATACAGCCTCCTTGGCGCCCATCGTGAACAGTCCAGAAGTTTTCTTGAACACCTAGGGATGCCCGATTGGCCGGAAGACGAAGCTGAGCGCGACAAATTGCTTGAGCCTCAAAGAGCAACCACCCGAATGAACTACAACAGCGTCGGCGAACTGGTACGCCATGTAGACGCCTTGGGCAATGAGCAATTCCAGCGCCAGACAGTGGCCGGAAACCTGTACGAAACACGTATGACGTTGGCCGGTGTCGATGAAGATATCACTCTGGTCGGTGACATCCGCTACAACGCCTTCGGGCAGATAGAGCAGCAAACAGCCGGCAACGGTGTTGTTACCCGCACCACTTTCCATCCTGAGAATGGATGGCTGAAAACGCTGCGTGCGCAAGTTGCGAATGAGCCGCCGTTCCAGAATCTGGCATATGACTACGACCCGGTGGGCAATCCGGTGCGCATCAGTGACGCTGCACAGCCGGTCCGCTATTTCCGTAATCAACGCGTCGCCGCCATCAATACCTACCAGTACGACACGCTTGGCCAGCTCATTGGAGCCAGTGGTCGGCAGCGGGTCCAGGCGCCGGGAGGTCCTCATTTGCCAGCGTTCATCTCGCCGCCGGACTCGAGACAGCTGGAAAATTATCTTCAGACGTTTGATTACGACGCTGGCGGCAATCTGGAAGTGCTGCACCATCATGCAGAGAGTGGCAACCGGACAGAGCGAACGGCCGTTGCAACCTTGAGCAACCGAAGCCTGCCGTGGGGTGAGGGTAGTGAACGACCAGGAGACGATGAGATCGATGCCGCTTATGACGTCAACGGCAATCTCAAGACTCTTCAGCGAGGGCAGACGCTGCAATGGGATACATGTAACTGCTTGCGTCAGGTTGATCGGGTGATTCGGGAAGAAGAACCCGACGATGTGGAAAGCTATATCTACGATGGAGACGGTCAGCGGGTGCGAAAAGTCCGCATAGCCTACACCGGAACATTGAATCGTACCCACGAAACTCGCTACCTGCCCGGCGTAGAGATTCGTACAACTCCCGATGAAACCCTGCATGTCATCAGTGTTCAGGCTGGCCGATGCACCGTTCAAATCCTGCATTGGGAAGAGCGCCTGGCTCGGGGTATTCCCCCGAATCAGCTGCGCTACTGTCTATCCGATCACCTAGGCTCCAGCTCGCTGGAACTGGACAAAGATGCTGCACTCATCAGCCAGGAAACGTACTACCCCTACGGCGCCACAGCCTGGTGGGCGGGAAGGGAAAACGTTGAGGCCCGTTACAAGACGATCCGTTATTCCGGGCATGAGCGAGACGCGACAGGGCTGTATTACTACGGTTTTCGGTATTACATGCCTTGGCGGCAGCGCTGGTTGAACGCGGATCCGTGCGGGATAGCGGATGGATTGAATCTGTATCGCATGGTGGGGAACAACCCCGTCCGCTTTGTAGATGCGCAAGGACTGGCGGGTGACGATTTATCGCTGATGGAGCAGGGTGGCCCGGCTGGACAGAGAACATCCACTGTCAAATGGGCAGGAGCTCATATTGCGGATATGGCCCGCGGGGGATTAGCCACTTCAACGGGCGAACTCGCTAGGTTAGGAATCACAACGCTGTTGGAGACGACAGCGGGTTCGACAGTACGCGGTGCGAATGCAGTGGTTAGCGCGGTAGCACATGGTTACGCTGGCGGTGGTTTGGCGGAAAGCTACATAAGAGTTCATCGATTCAGGAGTCGGTTTGCGACCATCCCCATAAGATTCGCGGGTTTCGTCGGAGGTGCCGGTGTGGGCGCGACAGTGGGCTATCTCAGCCCAACCCCTTTGGGGGACCTGGCGAATATCGCCAGTCGTACCATCGAGTCGGGGATGTCTCGCATGACTTCCGGGGTGGGGGCATCGATTCAGTACACCACTCCATCCGGGGGCTGGTCGGTGGTGTTTGAGGGGGGGGCGAATCTCGCATCTGGCATTGCTGAAGGCGCCTATCTTCCAAGCCTGTCGGGACTCCACCCTGTTTTAAAAGGGTTTATCAACGGAGCGCTTAAGCAGCTTACGGGCGCCACTATTCGCAGTTTGGGTAACGTAGATGCCAGTTACACTCCGAGCAGCGAATTTAGTCTTTCAGACTGGGATGAAATAGATGCGGGATTAAGAGATTTTGCACACGCTACTTTTATGGATATTACTTACTCGAATTCAATGGAGTGGATAGTCATTGGCATTGAGGGCAATGGCCATGAAAGTCTTGCGCAGTCATATCCAGTCACGGATAGCATTTTGCATACGATCAATCCGATAGCCGAACTGGATCCCCTGATAGGACAGCGTGTCAGGGACGGATACAGTCAACAAACCGTTGCCGAAGTGCCACGAAACCGGAAATTCAAGGCAGTGGTCTAGCATTCAGTTTGGATGGTGACCCGCTAAATCAGATCATGGCAAATCATCTCCCGCACCTTCGCCGTCAACAGGTCGAAGGTAAACGGCTTGGTGATCATCTGCATGCCAGGATCGAGGAACCCGCCGCGCACCGCCGCGTGTTCTGCATAGCCGGTGATGAACAATACCTTGAGATCGGGCCGGTACTGCCGACCGATTTCTGCCAGTTGCCGACCGTTCATGCCGGGTAGCCCGACGTCGCTGATCATCAGGTCGATACGCTGTCCGGAATCCAGAATCGGCACCGCGCTGTCGGCATCGCCGGCCTCGACGAAGGCATAACCCAGGTCACTCAGCACTGTACTGACCAGCACCCGCACGGCCGGGTCATCCTCGACGATCAGCACCGTTTCGCCGTTCTGCGCGAACAGCGCGTGCTGCACGTCTGACGGACAATCCTGGGGCAGGTCACCACTGAAACGCGGCAGAAACAGACTCACCGTAGTGCCTTCGCCCACTTCACTGTGAATGGCGACGTGGCCGCGTGATTGTTTGCTGAAACCGTAGATCATCGACAAGCCAAGCCCGGTGCCCTGGCCGATCGGCTTGGTCGTGAAAAACGGATCGAAAGCGCGGTTGATCGTGCTTTGCGGCATTCCGCAGCCGCTGTCTGTCACGCTGAGCACCACGTAATCGCCGGGTTCCAGGTTGCTGTGGGCTTCGGTGAAATCGCTGTCCAGATACCGATTGCCGGTGCTGACCACCAGATTTCCACCGTCGGGCATGGCATCCCGTGCATTGATCACCAGGTTGAGCAGGGCGCTTTCCAGTTGATTGGGGTCGGCCTCTGCCACCCACAATGGCTCGCTGAGCTGCATGTCCAGGTGAATGCTTTCATTGATACTGCGCTGCAGCAACTCGCCCATGGACACCACCAGGGTGTTCATCGCCACGGGTTTGGAGTCCAGCGACTGACGACGGGAGAACGCCAGCAAGCGGTGAGTCAGGCCTGCCGCGCGGTTGGCGGAGGTCACGCCCAGGTCGATCAGGCTGTCCAGATCCTCGGTGCGTCCGCGTGCCAGGCGTCGGCGCAGCAGTTCCAGACTGCCGATGATCCCGGTCAACATGTTGTTGAAGTCGTGGGCTATGCCGCCGGTGAGTTGACCGACCGCTTCCATTTTCTGCGATTGGCGCAGGGCTTCTTCGTTGTGGCGCAACTGTGCGGTGCGCTCCTCGACCTGCTGTTCCAGGGTTTCGAGGGTGGTTTGCAGGCGCAGTTCACTTTGACTCAGATCGATCAGCCGATCCCTGGCTTCATACTGTCGTCGGCGACCGCGCAACGCGGTGGTCACCAGACTGATCAGCGTCACCGGATGAAATGGGCGTTCAAGGAAGGTGACGTTGCCCAGTTGCGGGCCGAAGCGTGAGGCGGGGTTCTGTTCGGGGCCGCCATGGTAGGTCATCAGCACGATGGGCAGGTCCGACCATGCGGGCTGTTGCTCGATCAATGCGAACAACGGTTCGACATCACTGCCCAGCAACGCCTCGGAGGAGATCAGCAACAATCCGGCGCCATGCTCCAGTTCGGCGCAAAGGCCGACCAGGTCACGGGTGATGACCCCGGCATAACCCGCTTCATTGAGCATCATCAGGGCAATCTGGCTGTCACGTCCCAGTGGCGCGAGGATGATCGCGCGTTCGGACGTCGCTTCCTGGACCATCACGGGATTTCATCCCCGAGCAAAGGATTGCTCGCACCCAGATAAGTCGGGACGCCGCGCAATACACCCTGGAACGCGTCCAGCGGTTCGCCGATGGTCATGCCCTTGGAGCTGATGCGGTATTCGCGAATGGTCGATTCATGGCTGCCGGTGCGTTTCTTGATGATCGAGATCGCCCGGCGGACCTTGCCCAGCGCTTCGAAATAGCGCAACAAAATGACCGTATCGGCGAGGTAGGTAATGTCCACGGGCGCTTGCATGTCACCGACCAGCCCATGTTGGGCTACGGTCATGAAGGTCGCGGCGCCCCGGCGATTGAGGTACAGCAACAACTCGTGCATGTGCAGCACCAGAGCGTTCTCTTCGGGCATTGCGGCTTGATAGCCATTGATGCTGTCGATCACCACGGTTTTGATATCGCGCTCATCGACGCACCGACGAACCCGGTAGGAAAGCTCGCCAGGGGACAGCTCGGCGGCATCGACTTGTTCTATATGCAGGTTGCCGGTGTCTTGCAGGGCCTTGAGGTCGATCCCCATGTTTTTCATGCGCTCGAACAGCAGGCCCAGCTCTTCATCGAAAATGAACAGTGCGGCTTTCTCGCCCCGGGCCACGGCGGCGGCGGCGAAGATCATCGAGATCAGTGATTTGCCGGTGCCGGCGGGGCCAAGGATCAATGTGCTCGAACCGGTTTCTATACCGCCGCCGAGCAGGGCGTCCATCTCCTTGATGCCGCTGGTCAACTGCTGGCGGATATACCCTCCACGGTGTTCGGCGGCCACCAGACGCGGGAACACATGTACGCCGTCGCCCATGATGGTGAAGTCATGGAAGCCGCCGCGGTATTTCTGGCCGCGATACTTCACCACGCGGATGCGCCGGCGCTCGGCGCCATAGTTGGGGGTCAATTCTTCCAGGCGAATCACGCCGTGCGCGACACTGTGCACGGTCTTGTCGAGGGACTCGGTGGTCAGGTCGTCCAGCAACACCACCGTGGCGTCATAGCGCACGAAATAGTGTTTGATCGCGAGGATCTGGCGACGGTAGCGCAGGGAGCTTTGTGCCAGTAGCCGGATTTCAGAAAGGCTGTCGAGCACGACGCGAGTCGGCTTGACCCGCTCGACCACTTCGAAAATCTGCTTGGTGGCTTCACCCAGCTCAAGGTCCGAGGAATACAAAAGGCTCTGCTGATGCTCGGCATTGAGCAGGCTTTCCGGCGGCGTCAGCTCGAAGATGTGGATGTTTTCATCCAGCTCCCAGCCATGGGACAACGCCCCTTGACGCAGTTCGCGTTCGGTTTCGGACAGGGTGATGTACAACGAGCGCTCTCCGGCTCTGGCGCCGGCCAACAGAAAATGCAAAGCGACGGTGGTTTTGCCGGTTCCGGGCTCGCCCTCCAGCAAAAACACGTGACCGCGGGACAATCCACCGGCCAGGATGTCATCCAGACCTTCGATGCCGGTGGCGGCTTTTGCACTGAACAACTCGTTAGATGTAGACAAAAAATGCCCTCTCATGACTAGGGGAAGCGAGGCAGCAGGCCTGAAGTGCCTGAATGGACTGCCTGATCACTTGACCATTGGCCGCGAAGAGCGTTCAACACTTTTTGGGGTGGGGATTGTGCAAAAGCAAAAGATCGCAGCCTGCGGCGGATGCGTTCATCCGCAGGCTGCGATCTTTTAAAGACCTTGTTGCAGTGTCGGGTCGTCGGGGTTGAGTTGTTCAAGTTGGGCCAACAGGATCTGCACGTTTTGCAGCTGCCCGCTTTCTTTCCAGTAGTTGATCAACAAGACCCGGGCCTTGCGGTCGGCGGGGTGGCGCTGGACGATTTCCTGCAATTGTTTCTGCGCCGCTTCAAGCTCTTGCTCGTCATGCAGCGTCGTCGCCAGGTCGTAGCGATAATCCTTGTTGTCCGGCTCGAGTTCCACCGCCTTGGACAAGCCGAGCAGGGCGAACTCACTCTGACCGTGGTGCAGCAACCACATCCCCAGGGCATGTTGCAGGTAGGCGGAATCGGGCTGGGCTTTCAACTGTCTGGCCAATAGCAGCCGGGCGGCTTCGCTTTGTCCTTGCCGGTCCAGCACTTCGATCTGCATCACCAGTGCGGGCAGATTGTCGGGGGCCAGGCGCAAGGTGTTTTCAAGCGCCTGTTGCGCCGCTTTGAATTCAGCATTGTGCAGGTGCAACCGGGCCAGCTGATACTGGTTGTCGGCGCTTTCAGGCGCTTGGGTGAGCGCCTGTTCCCACGCATCGATGGCTTGCTGCAACGGTCCGAAATACAAACCGAGGTCGTCCGGCGACAACCCCAGCAGCGCGTTCACCGCGGCAAACCGGACACGTGGTTCGCTGTCATCGAGCAACGGGCCCAACAGCAGGCTGCGCTGACCGTTGGGGACCAGCCCACTGATGCTTCTGATGGCGGCGATGCGCACATCGGCCGAGGGATGCTGCAGGTCAGCGTCCGCCAGTTTCAGGGCCACGGAACTGGGGTAGTTGGGCAGCTCGGCATGCAGCCATACGCGGCGTTTGGGGGAAATGTCAGGACGCCCCAGTTGCTGATAAAGCACGCGCGCGGCGCCCGGTTGACCAGCCCTGGCTTGCGTCAGTGCTTCGCTGTAACCACGCCTGATCGCTTCAGGCACCACAGGGGTCGTACTGCGCAGGAAGCCCCACGCAAGGCCGATGGCAATCAGTACGCAGAGGCTGATAAACAAATAACGGCGGGACTTGGGCATGGAAATCCGAGGCTGAGGCACTAGCAAATGAGTGTCAGCTTTGATCAGTCTGGGACGGGAGTCAAACCTTGGTCGGTTAAACGACTTAACAAATGTTCTGACCTCGCACACATACGGGCTTTTTTTACAAGATGTTTTCGGGGCGGCTATACATGCTTTGCGTCTGATCCAGTCGAGACGGAAAATCGTTCATGCCTCACCTGCGCAATGCAACACAAGTCAGTTCTGCGTCGCCGAAATTTCCATCTGCCAATGACGCTACGGTGAAAACACCAATCTCCACCGCGCTTCTGCTAGCCGGGAATAGTTCTCGGGTCATGGACAACCTCAGTTTCTCTTCGGTAGCGCCCACTGCATCGAACGCAGATATTCCGCCACCGGTACTCGCGCGCGGTACATTCAGTTCATCTGCGGGGGCTTTTCTTGATCAGATCGATCTTGAGTGCCAGTGGTCCTTACTCAAAAACCGGCTGATGACGAAAACGCTTTCCGAGCAGGAAGCATTGGCGGTCCTGAGCAGCGGGATCTTGCAAACAGAAACTGGCAAAGCCATTGCCGGACTGTTTGCTGACGCGATGTTGCGTTCGGTCCGGCCACTTGGTTCGCTGGATGACGTGCGACTGAAAGAAATTATCGACGTGCTGTGCCACTTGCCACCCGACAAATGGCAGGCCGCTTTGGGCGAAAACGTAAGGTTTCCGAGTGGACAGAAAACCGAAGGAGAGACGGGATTCATCCAGTCACAGCTGGATCGCTCAAGTGAACTGCGGGACGAGCGGATTGCGAACGAAGAGATGCTTGCGGATGTTCACTGGGAAACCCTGAAAAATCTCACGGCACAGGGCCGGCAGTACATTCGCTCAAGCGATGGCGCACTCGACAGTGCGCTGATGATGCTGGAAGACGCGTCAGACCTGCGGCCTCCTCCACGGGATGTACATGCTCAGCTGGAAGCGTTTATCCGCCATCTCGAAAAGGGGGATGTAAAGCGAATACGTTGGACGGAGCACTATGTGACAGAGGTCAAAGCCCTGCGCGATCAAGTCAAACCCGGCGATGATGCAGAGCTGACCTGGCTGGAGTGGTTGGTCGGCCCCAGTTGGTTGGAAGGTGTGTTCGGACGCCCGATTTCGTTTTCAGCGTTGATGAACTCAACACACACGTCGGTAACGCCTCCCTTGTCTAATGACGGCTCGGATGGGTTGCTGAAGAGCCTGCAGAGCTTTGAGCGCAGCGCAGACTTCTACTCCAGCGTCACCGGAAACGGCCCGCGTGTTCCCGACAGCTTGGTCGGCAAACTTTTATATGTGTGCAATGCGCTGGACATCTTTAACGCTTTAAGACTGGACAGTAGCCATATTTCAACCAGCCGGCCCACCTTTGACGCCGTGAAGTTGGGCAGTACCCCTGTAACAGATCGGCCCGCTGCGGAGCCAGACAGTGGTGCCTGGAAAAATGGCGCGTCCGACTTTTCCAGATCGCCGCTCGAGCCAGGTCCGGAACGCCCGCCGGCCATCGCGCAGCTCGGACAGCTAGCGGCACAAGTGGACGAAATTCTGGATCAGTTCGCCCGAAAAGCAATGCCTTGGGGCAGTGCTTATGCCGATGAACAGATCGAGATGGAAGCCATGCTTGAACCTCTCCGGGTTTACCAGCCTACAACCGAAACCTTGAATGATCAGCCCGCGGGTTCGCCCGGCCCCTTCCTGTCCGAAATGCAAGTTGTCGGGGGGCAAATGGCGAGCTGGCTCGGCCGAATGAGCAGCAGTTTAATCAGCACGGGAGTTGCGGTTCTCGGTCAAACGGGTGACTTGATAGAGCGAAATCCAGGTCGGGCTACGGGCGTGTTTGCTGCATACGTGGCGATCAGTAACTTATACGCAAGTTGGTCACTACCTGAACCAGAACAGGCGATTGATCCTTTACAGGGGGTTGAACTCGATCCGGGTGCTGTGCCGAATGAAGAAGCGGTGTTTGATGAATATGTTGTCGAAGGTGTAGAGGATCTATTTGGGGATCTGCCGGAATTCGCAAATGAAGTAAAAAAATGGATCAGCGAGTCCGACTACCCTGATCCCGCCGACGATCCACAACTGGTCGAGAACCTTGAGGCACTTTTGCAGCGGCCTGTACCTGGCAACCAAAATGTGACCTATCAGGATTACCTCAATGAAGTCACTGTGTTGGCGGCATTAGATGCAAATGTTGAGTTTGAGGCCGATCCGGATAATGGATCAACGACCGAGGCCGCCGTTACTACTGATGCCGCTCCATTAATGGGCGATATGCCGATACATGTTCGTAAGAGACGCAGTTTGGGGATGAGTTCCGAAATGCAGACCTCAGAAAGCGGCGTAACTGCGCATGCGTCAGCACACTGGCTCATTCAGGCGGGACAGCGCGCATTAGACGCCGAGATTGCCATAAAGCCGGGTGAGGAAATCGCACCCGGTGTCACGATCAGTCAGGCGGCAGATTTATTTATCAAGGATTATGTCGAACTGCAGTTAGTATTGGACCCGTCTTTGTTTATTTTGTCATCTGTACAGCAGGTCGTCGTCGACTCGGATTTGCCTCCTGATTTGAAATCGAAAGTAAATCAACAAACAAAGTTCAGAGTTGACTACGACACGCCACGTCCGCTGGCGAGCAAGGGTAACTATTATCAAAAAGTAGCCAGCAGACATAAGATGTTCAGCTTGGCCGAATTGATGATGGGGCGACACGAGAAAGAAGCGCAATCACGCGAAGAGATGAAAATTAATTGGCCTTCTGGATTTACAGAAGGTTTCAAAAATGCCGTGAAGGAAAGTAACCTCTGGGAAGACTATAAAAGCCGTTCGGAAAAAGTTTTGTCTCAGCCAAAGTCTTTCGAGTTATGGAAGGCGAATCTTAAATACAAGTTGCAGCAGGTCGTCAGCGACTGTCTCGAAGGTGCGCACATCTCAGTGCAAGGCAAAGAAGTCGCCAATCAGTATATGCGCGGAGAAATCCCGATAAGGCCCATCGCTATAAAGCACGGTAAATACAGCGATATGCTTCCTGTTTCGAACGCTGTTTTTTTGTCCAAGGGGAGAGGCCCAGAGGGATTGTTTGTTTTCCTGAGTGGGAATGAAACGGTGATCGAGAGTCCTGCTGAACTGTTTGAAAAGGACGGAAAATCAATAGAGGAATTTCCGGAGTTAAGAAGTGAACTGTCAAAACGAATCCCCCTGAAAAACTTGTTGTCCCGTGATGATGATTTTCAGCACAGTCAAGGGCGATTTGTCTGGGGGTGGAATCCCTTGAATATGTACAGCGATTATAAATGGCCTTATACGCCAATTATATTTGGCCGAAAGGACGGCGTCACCCGTTATGAGGACGAACACGATGCCTTTAAAGAATTGTTCAAGGAAGTGGTTGATAAAGCCAAATCTGATATGGATACGATGACTTCAACATTGGGAGAGCGGACAGTCGATAAATTGCTGGGTATTTTGGCGGATGCATTGGCTGGTTTTACCATCATATTGGCGATGCCAGGAGCTCCGGTCGCAGGTATTGCCTTTATGATGGGTGCTAGCGCCTCTGGGGCTCAATACGTGCGGGGGGCGGTAAATGATGACCCTCTGGAAGCAAGTCGACATAAAGCCAATGCAATAAAGGGAATGATTGGCCAAGTCGCTGGACCGTATATCGGTAAAGTACTGGGGAAAATATTCTCCAGGGTGGTGGACTCCCGTATTGCTGGGAAAATTGGTGAGCGCTTGAAGTTTGACAAGGTTTTCCCTAAAGAGCTTTCCAGGCACTTTCCAAAATATGGGCACCCGTCTTCACCGCTCTCGGCCAATGCTAAAAAAATAGAAAAATGGATTGCTCCCAGAGTCAGGAATCAGTGGATTATTCAGGACAAGGTAAATCGAAAGTTAACCAGTAATGTGGTCGTAGGGCGATTGAAGTCGTTGGGCAAAGGACCTGAGGTTGCACAAAGACTGATGGACCGTTCGCGTGTCTTGTATTTTGCCGGCCCTAAAGAAGGCTATGTGTATAGAGGATTTACCATGCGCGGAGACATGCGGTCGCCCCACGAGGTATTTGCCAAAGGCTTCAAGAGTGGAAACAATTCAGGGGTGAAAACATCAGGTTATTACGACAGCAATGGTATGGGCGCCTATCACCAGGGAGGAAAGCAAGGGGGGTATACCTATCTGATTGATGGCAGAACCAAGAGTGGGAGTGATGTTGTAAGAAATGATAATTGGAAAGCTGGCTCTCAATCACGGTTGGGTTCAAATCCGTATCAAGTCACTTATGAGAATAATATTCCGGGATCGAAGATACTAGGTGCCTACGATCGTGCTGGAAAATTCATACCCAATCCGAGCGCGCTGGATCGCGCCATCTTAAAAAGCATACCCAATCCCTTTGCGGAGTCGGTTCCTTTTCCGATAAAAAAACCTGTTCAAGATAACAACTCCAAACCTGCACAGATCAACTCCCCACACATGGAAAAAGAAGTTAAACAAAACAGTACAGCTCAAAGCTGACCGGGTGCTGCGCATTCTCACTGTTGATTGGATTGTGCAGCGCGCAAACTCATCCGGCCCGCCCATCCAGTGACTACGCTTGCAGGAGATGACTCGATGAGCACTCCCATGCAACCGCTGCTTCAATACTTCAAGGCAATACTCAACCCTGGTCCGGGGGTAGTGCTGTTTGCCTTGAGAACCATCGCGGCCGGGCTGTTGACGCTGTACCTGGCGTTTCTGTTCGACCTCGACCAGCCCAAGTGGTCGATCATGGCCGTGGTCATCGTCAGCCAGCCATTGGCCGGGATGGCGTTGGCCCGCAGCTTCGGCCAGGTCATCGGCACGACCCTGGGCGCGATGGTGGCCGTGGTGATCATGGGGATCTTCCCCCAGGCGCCGCTGCCTTTTCTCATTACGCTGTCCCTGTGGCTGGCGCTGTGTACCGCCGGTGGCACCTTGTTGCGCTACACCAGTTCCCAGGCCTTTGTACTCAGCGGTTATACCGCGGTGGTGGTGGGACTCCTGGCGGTCCCTGATCAGGACGGCACCTTCCTGCTCGCCGTGACCCGCGTGACCGAAACGTTGCTCGCGGTGGCCTGCGTGTGTGTCGTCAGCCTTCTGACTGCGCGCCCGGAGGCCGTGGCCAAGGATTACTTTGCCAGGATCGATCAGGTGATCAAACTGCTGGCGACCCATGCCAGCGCTGCCATTCGTACCGAGGAAAGCGAGGCCGATTTCCATCTTCGGCAAATGCAGCTGCTCGGTCAGATCAGCGCACTGGAAGGGGTACGGCGGCATCTGTATTACGATGCGCCGCGTTTGCGCAGTGCCGATGACCTGGTGCAATTGCTCGGCAACCAATTGGTGCTGCTGACCGCTCGGCTCACCGCGTTGCGCCATCAGAGGCAGTTATTGCTCGAGCGTCTGGAAGGCGAGATTCCCCAGGAGGTTCAGCGTTTGCTCGCCGAAGAAGTGTTGTTCCTCGATCAACTGGCGCAGTTGGGGCGTGCGATGCCTAATGAGCAACGGCGCCAATTCGCAGCGTTGCAGAAGCGCTTCGATGATCTGGCCTACCGTTCGGAGCAACTCATCGAGCCGTTTTCGGCGACCTTGCGTTCGCTGTCGTGGTCATTGCGCTGGGAACAGGCGCGTCTGTTGCAGCAGTTTGAAACGATTCTGGAACTGAGCGATGCGATCCAGAGCGGGCGCAAAGCCAGCAGCCTCTATCGCGGGCAGAAGAACCCGCTGCACATGGACTACACCCTGGCGGCGACGAACGCGATCCGCGCCTTTTGCGCATTGATGGTGGCCGGTCTGATCTGGATCGAAACCGGTTGGGACGGCGCACGGGGCGGCATGATCGTTGCCGGGATTCTCTGCTCGCTGATGGCCACGTTTCCGCGTCCTCTGCTGGCCGCCCAGAGTTTTGCCCGGGGCCTGGGACTGGCGCTGGTGGTGTCGGCATTTCTGCAATTTTCGCTGGTGCCGATGATCAGCAGTTTCGAGCTGTTGGCGCTGTTGCTGGCGCCCTTGCTGTATGCCGTCGCAGTGGGATTGTCCAGCCCGCCCACCACGGGGACGGGGATTGGGCTTGGGTTGTCGACCTTTCTGTTACTGGGCCCGCAGAACACGGGGCTGGGGCAAAACACCGCGACCCAGTGGTTCGAATTTGCCGGCTCGTATGTCTGCGCCGCCGCGTTGGCGTTGAGTGTGTATGCCTTGATCTTTCCGTTCAGGCCTGTACTGCGCATTCGCCGGCTGCACCAGGAGAATTGCGAGCAGGTCTACGCCTTGCTGAAAATTCCGCCCACGGATCAAAACCAGTTTGCCTTCGAGAGTCGCATGGTCGACCGCCTGACCATGATGCTGGGACTGTTGCCGTCCATCCAGGACAAGCCAGCGCGTGACTTGTTCGATGTCAGCCTCGGTTGCATGGCGCTGGGCATTGCGTTGAACCAGCTCAGGCAACAGGGGCAGGACAACGCGTTACTGAGCCCGGAAGTGCAAAACCGGCTGTTCGCTACGGTTAGGGAAACCGGGCGACTGGTCGCCGGCCGGGCCGACGCTGAAGTGGATCGCGTGCTCGATAGCCTGCATGCCCTGGGCGATGAACTGGATGCGCTGCATTCCGGCGTCCATGAGCATTTGTGGTCGGTGTTTCGCATGCGCGTGGCGTTATTGATCGTGGTGTCGTTCCTGGAGCGTCACCGTGGCCACTTTGAACCCGCAATGCCCACAGCAGGAGTACCTGTCCTTGCCGATTGATATGGAAATAGGCGGTGTCTACCTGCCGCCGATTGCTCAGGCGCTGCTGCTGGGCTTGCCGATTTATCTGTTGCTGG
Source organism: Pseudomonas sp. NFX71 (assembly GCF_048079215.1). Classification (NCBI taxonomy): domain Bacteria; kingdom Pseudomonadati; phylum Pseudomonadota; class Gammaproteobacteria; order Pseudomonadales; family Pseudomonadaceae; genus Pseudomonas; species Pseudomonas sp. NFX71. The sequence continues at coordinate 5,233,937 of NZ_CP182230.1, forward strand.
ACTGGATTTTGCGGCGCCTCGGCGTGTTGCAGTTCGTGTGGCATGAAGCCTTGTTCGAGGGCGCGCTGTACGCCTGCGTGTGTGCCACGTTGATTCTGCTGATGGGAGCCTGATGCAGTGAAGAAAATCCTCGCCCGACTCACGACAGTGGCCGTGGTCGTGCTGGCCTTTGTGCTTGGCTGGTTCGCCTGGGAACATTACACCCGTGCCCCCTGGACCCGGGATGCCCGGGTGCGTGCCGATGTGGTGACCTTGTCCGCCGATGTCGCGGGGCGCATCGTCAACCTTGGCGTGCAGGATAACCAGCATGTGGAGAAGGGCCAGTTGCTGCTGGAAATCGATCCCTCGCGCTACATCCTGGCCGTGGAGCATGCGAAGCGGTCGGTGGAAGTGGCGAAGGCCGCGCTGGGGCAATCCGAAGCGACCATCGTGGCCAGCCAGGCGCTGCTCAAGCAGCGTCAGAGTGAGGAACGCCGTCGCCGTACACTCAAGGAGCGCGCGGCGATTTCCGGTGAAGAGTGGGAAAAATCCAGCACCGATGTCTCGGTGGCCCAGGCCGATTTGATGCGCAACCAGGCCAACCTGGGTTTTGCCCAGGCCAATGTGCATCTGGCCATCGCCGCATTGGCCGAGGCTGAGCACGACCTGGAGCGCACGCGGGTCGAATCGCCGGTCAGTGGCTACGTCACCAATCTGCTGACCCGACAGGGCGACTATGCGACCGCGGGTGGTCCGTTGGTGGCGCTGGTGGACAGCGATTCCTTTTACATCAGCGGCTATTTTGAAGAAACCAAACTGCCGCGAATCGGGGAGGGCGACCGGGTCGACATTGAATTGATGAGTGGCGAACGTTTTGGCGGCACGGTGCAAAGCATCGCTTTCGCCATTGCCGACCGGGAAAACCTGCCCGGCGGCCGTTTGCTGGCCAACATCAATCCCAGTTACACCTGGGTCAAACTGGCACAGCGGGTGCCGGTGCGGATCAAGATCGACGCCGACTATGCCGGCAAGGACAAACTGCGGGCGGGGACGACGGCGACAGTGACCATCCAGGAAAGCCACAATGCTCAAGATCACCGCTAATCCCCTGTGGGAGCGAGACTGGCTTGCCGGTCTCGCTCCCACAGGGGAATGCAACATAACTGCAGACAAAAAAAAGCCCCGCGACCGAATGAGCCGCGGGGCAAAAAAAGGGTTGGTTGCGGCCAACCAAAAGAGCTCTGTTACTGGCTGGCGACCGTCTCCGGTTGCCAGCCGCCGCCAAGGGCCTTGTAGATCGCGACAATGCCGCGATACAGATCGACTTCAGCCTGGGCCTGGGTATCTTCCGCCGCCAGACGTTCGCGTTGGGCATCAAGCAGGACGAGGAAGTCCGACGACCCTTCGCGGTAGCGAATTTCTGCCAGGTCGGCGGCTGCGCGGCTGGATTCGCTCTGACGAATCAGAGAAATCAGGCGTTGCTGGCGTTTGCCGTAATCGCTGAACGCGTTTTCCGATTCTTCCAGCGCCAGCAGCACTTGCTGCTCGTAGGTCGCCAGAGCGCCTTCGGCCTCCGCGTCGGCACCGCGCAAGCGAGCTCGAACACTGCCCAGGTCAAACGCTGCCCAGGTGATGCTTGGGCCCAGTGCCCAGGCGTTGGCCGCCGAGGAACCGATCTGCGAACCACGCCCGGCGGTAAACCCGAGGAAACCACTGAGACTGACCCGCGGGAACAGATCCGCCTTGGCCACACCGATACGGGCCGTGGCCGAAGCCAGTTTGCGTTCGGCGCTGAGAATATCCGGACGACGCTGCAGCAGTTCGCCGGGATCACCGATCGGCAGCGCCTTGGCAATCGCTGGCAATTCTTTCGGACTCAGGTCCACCGTCAGCTTGTCCGGGCGCTCACCCAGCAACGTGGCGATGCGGTTTTTCTGCCGAACCTGTTCAGCCTGCAACTGCGGCACGCTGGCTTCGACGGCCGCCAGGCGAGCATCGGCGCGGACCACATCGAGCTGATCGCCGACGCCGGCATCACGCAGGCTTTCGGTGATCTTGCGCGACTCCTGCTGGTTGTTCAGGTTGGCCAGGGCAATCTTTTCCCGCAGTTGTGCGCCGCGCAGTTGACCGTAAGCATCCACCAATTCGGCAATCATGCTGACTTGCAGTTGGTACAGGTCGGCTTCGGCCGCTTGCTGTTCGGCGTCGCTGGATTCCAGGTTGCGCTGGATGCGACCGAACAGGTCCAGTTCCCAGGCCATGTCCAGACCCAGGTCATAGCGTTCGCTGTTGACCCGTTTGGTGGTCTGGCCCGGAATCTGACCTTTGCCCAGATCACTGCTGACGCGGCTGGTGATGGTCGGCATGGCGTCATTGCTGGCGTCATCGCGAATCGCCCGGGCCGCTTTCCAGCGCGCGAAGGCCACGCGCAAATCACGGTTGCCCTGCAGCGATTGCGTCACCAACTGGTTGAGGGTCGGGTCTTCGAACTGCTGCCACCAGATACCTTCGAAACGCGAGCGGTCGAAGTTCTTCTGGCCGGCAGCGCCATCGGTGGCGGTGGTGATGTTGGCCGGTTCAGTGGCTGGGGTCTTGTAGTCCGGGCCGACGGCACAGGCACTCAGGGCCAGTACCAGCAGGCTCGGCAGGAAGGCTTTCAGGCTCATTGTTGCGCCTCCAGTTTCAGGGCCTTGGCCGCTTTGCGTTTCTCACCGCGCTCCACAAAGTTACGAATCAATACGTAGAACACCGGTGTCAGCAACAGACCGAAGAAGGTCACCCCGAGCATCCCGGAGAACACCGCCACACCCATGGCGTGACGCATTTCAGCACCGGCACCGCTGGAGAACACCAGTGGCACCACACCCATGATGAACGCGAAGGAGGTCATCAGGATCGGCCGCAGACGCAGGCGGCAGGCTTCGAGCACCGCAGCCAGCGGGGTCATGCCTTCGTCCTGCTGTTTATCCTTGGCGAACTCGACGATCAGAATCGCGTTCTTGCACGCAAGTCCCACCAGTACGATCAAGCCGATCTGGGTGAAGATGTTGTTGTCGCCTCCCGAAGCAATCACACCCGTGATGGCCGACAGCAGGGTCATCGGTACGATCAGGATCACTGCCAGTGGCAGGCTCCAGCTTTCGTACTGGGCCGCGAGTACCAGGAACGCCAGCAATACGCAGAGCGGGAACACGAACAGCGCGGTGTTGCCGGACAGAATCTGCTGGTAGGTCAGGTCGGTCCACTCATAGGTCATGCCGTTCGGAAGTTCTTCCTTGAGCAGTTTCTCGATGGCCGCCTGAGCCTGGCCGGAGCTGTAGCCTGGGGCTGCTGCACCGTTGATTTCAGCGGTGATGAAGCCGTTGTAGTGCATCACGCGGTCCGGGCCCGAGGTGTCGCTGACCTTGATAAAGGTCGCCAGCGGGATCATCTCGCCTTTGTTGTTACGCACTTTCAGCTGACCGATCTGGTCCGGCTCGAGGCGGAACTGTTGCTCAGCCTGAACGTTGACCTGATAGGTGCGACCGAAGCGGTTGAAGTCGTTGGCATACAGCGAACCCAGGTAGATCTGCAGGGTGTCGAAGATATCGCTGACAGCCACGCCATGGGTCTTGGCTTTTTCCCGGTCGATAGCGGCATCGACCTGCGGCACGTTCACGGTGTAACTGGTGAACAGCGCGGCCAGTTCCGGCACGTTGTGGCTCTTGGTGATGATGTTCATGGTTTCTTTGTACAGCTCGTCGTAGCCCAGGTTGCCCCGGTCTTCGATCTGCAGGCGGAAACCACCGATGGTGCCAAGGCCTTGTACCGGCGGTGGCGGGAAGATCGCCATGTAGGCTTCCTGAATCCCGGCGAACTGACCGTTCAAGGCACCGGCAATCGCACCGGCGGACATGCTCGGGTCTTTACGCTCGTCGAACGGTTTCAGGGTCACGAACACAATGCCGGCGTTCGGGCTGTTGGTGAAACCGTTGATCGACAGGCCCGGGAACGCTACAGCGCTTTCCACACCAGGCTGTTTCAAGGCCAGGTCGGACATGCGTTTGATCACGTCTTCGGTGCGGTCCAGGCTCGAAGCGTCCGGCAGTTGCGCGAACGCCACCAGGTATTGCTTGTCCTGGCCGGGTACGAAACCGGTCGGGGTGTGAGCGAAACCGAAGAAGGTCAGCACCATCAGGCCTGCGTACAACAGCAGGGCAATACCGCTGCTGCGGATAACCTGGGCTACGGTGCCGACATAGCCATGGCTGGCGCGTTCGAAGAACCGGTTGAACGGACGGAACAGCCAGCCGCCCAAAAGCTTATCAAGCACTTTGGTAAAGCGATCTTTCGGCGCATGGTGGCTCTTGAGCAGCACGGCGGCCAGGGCAGGGGACAGTGTCAGCGAGTTGAACGCCGAGATCACGGTCGAGATGGCAATGGTCAGGGCAAATTGTTTGTAGAACTGGCCGGTGAGTCCGGAAATGAACGCCGCCGGGATAAATACCGCACACAGCACCAGCGCCGTCGCGATGATCGGTCCGGTCACCTCTCGCATGGCTTTCTTGGTGGCTTCTACAGGCGTTTCTCCCAGCTCGATGTGCCTTTCCACGTTCTCCACCACCACGATGGCGTCGTCCACCACGATACCGATGGCCAATACCAATCCGAACAATGACAAGGCGTTCAGCGAGAAGCCGAACAGGTGCATGACCGCAAACGTACCGATCAGCGAAACCGGCACCGCCACCAACGGAATGATCGAGGCACGCCAGGTTTGCAGGAACAGGATCACCACCAGAACCACGAGGATCAGTGCTTCGAAGAGGGTGTGAACCACCGCTTCGATGGAACCGCGCACGAAGATCGTCGGGTCATAGACGATGCTGAAGTCCATGCCTTCCGGGAAGCTCTTCTTCAGCTCCGCCATCTTGTCGCGCACTTCGTTGGAGATTTCGATCGCGTTGGAACCCGGACGCTGGAAGATCGGGATCGCCACTGCCGGTTGGTTGTTCAGCAAGGAGCGCAGGGCGTATTGGCTGGAACCCAGCTCAACGCGTGCGATGTCTTTCAGACGTGTGATTTCACCGTCGTCGCCGGAGCGAATGATGATGTTCTCGAACTCTTCTTCAGAAACCAGGCGACCTTGGGTGTTGACCGACAACTGGAACGCAGTGGCATTCGGTGCAGGCGGGGCGCCCAAGGCACCGGCAGCCACTTGACGGTTCTGCTCACGAATCGCGGTGACCACATCGGTGGCGGTCAGGTTGCGCGAAGCGGTCTTGTTCGGGTCGAGCCACACTCGCAGGGAGTAGTCGCCCATACCGAACAGTTGCACATCACCAACACCGCCCAGGCGCGCCAGCTCATCCTTGATGTTGAGCAAGGCGTAGTTGGACAGGTAGAGCATGTCGTAGCGTTTGTCCGGCGAGGTCAAGTGCACAACCATGGTCAGGTCGGGCGAAGCCTTGTCCACGGTGATACCGATACGCGTCACTTCTTCTGGAAGCTTCGGTTCGGTCCGGGTCACGCGGTTCTGCACCTGCACCTGTGCGTTGTCCAGGTCAGTGCCCAGCGCAAAGGTGATGGTCAGGGTGATCTTGCCGTCAGCGGTGGACTGCGAGGACATGTACAGCATGTTCTCGACGCCGGTGATGGCTTGCTCCAGTGGAGCGGCCACGGTTTCACCGATGACTTTTGGGTTGGCGCCCGGGAAGTTGGCACGGACCACAACGGTCGGCGGCACGACTTCCGGGTATTCGCTGATCGGCAACTGGAACAGCGAGATGGCGCCGGCGATCAGGATCAGCAGCGACAGAACCGCTGCAAAGATCGGCCGTGAAATGAAGAATTGGGAAAAATTCATCGGAGTTGTTGTCCCTTAACCGCGTGGAGTCGCAGCAGCCAGTTTCACAACCGAACCCGGCGCGGCCTTGGCAGGCGCGACTTGGGGCAGGTTGCTGGCTTCCAGCGCTTGTCGTTGTTGTGCGAGTGCCGCGAGGGTTTGTTCGCTGGCCATCGGGATCACTTCAGGGGTGACTGGCGAACCGGGACGTACCCGTTGCAGGCCCTTGACGATGATCGTGTCGTCCTTGTTCAGGCCGTTGCGCACGATGCGCAGACCTTCGATTTTCGGACCCAGCTCGACCGCGCGGTAGGCGGTTTTGTTGTCGGCATCCATCACCAACACGAACTTTTTACCCAGGTCGGTGCCGACGGCTTCATCGTTGATCAGCACGGCGGAGTAGGTGCCGCTGCCAACCAGTTTCAGACGGGCGTACAGGCCAGGGGTGTAAATGCCGTCGGTGTTGTCGAACACTGCGCGACCGCGGATGGTGCCGGTTTTCGGGTTGACCTGGTTGTCGACGAAGTTCATCACGCCCTGGTGCGGGTTGCCGTCCTCATTGGAAAGGCCCAGGTACACCGGGGTGGTGGCGCCGCGTTTGCCCTGGCGAGCGAGCTGGGTGTATTTGAGGAACACACGCTCGTCGGCGTCGAAGTAGGCGTAAACCTTGTCGGTGGACACAACGCTGGTCAGCGCGGTGGTATCGGCGGTGACCAGGTTGCCGGCGGTGATTTCCGCGCGGCTGACGCGGCCGCTGATTGGCGCGGTGACGCGGGTGAAGCTCAGGTTAAGTTTCGCCAGATCCAGTTGCGCTTGAAGGGCACCCACTGCGGCGCGGGCTTCTTGTGCCGCACTTGTGCGCGAATCGGCCAATTCGGCGGAAATCGCGTTGCTGGTGCGCAGACGTTCACCGCGCTGGGCTTCATTTTCACTGCGGGTGGCATTGGCGCGGGATTGGGCAACCAGCGCTTCGAGGCGGCGGACCTCAGCCTGGAACGGGCGTGGGTCGATCTGGAACAGCAAGTCACCTTTCTTGACCAGTGCGCCTTCGGTAAAGGCCACATCATCGATCTGGCCGGAGACCCGTGGGCGAATCTCTACCGTTTCCGGCGCTTCAAGGCGCCCGGTGAATTCGTCCCACTCGTTGACCGGTTGTTCCAGCACCTTGGCGACACTGACTTTCGCCGCAGGCATGGTCGCGGCAGACTCCGGAGCCTTGCCGCAAGCGCTCATCACCAGCACGGCCAACATGGCCAAGGGGAAGCGCAAATGTTTGAGTGACTGTTCCATGGATGCATCCGCCAATGTATTGAGATGGGCGGATGATGCTCGGCGAGGTGGTATGGCACGAATCGAATGAAGCGAAGGTAACTATCATTCGGAATGATATAAGGTCGAAGCAAGCCCTCTAGCATGCGCCTGCCGTACGAGGGCGATCAATGAGCTTGACGGCAATTCTGTGTTGCCGGGAATGCAAGTAATCGGCGTGAGACCGAGTCGCTTCCCTCGTGGGCAAGCCGCGCGCCTACAGTCAATTGCATACTCCTGTAGGCGCGCGGATTGCCCGCGAAGGGGGCGTGTACCCCAAACAAAATGCCAGGGTCAGGACAGGCTGTCCGGATCCCCGAAGAACATCTGAATCCGCGACCTCAGCCAGCGTTCTCCTGGATCATTGTCCTGCGACCCACGCCATGCCATGTGCAATTCAAAGCTGCGCACCGGCAACGGCGGATCTTCCGCCCGCACACCTCCGGCTGCCGTCAATGCTTCCGCCGTGTAATCCGGCACGGTGGCGACAATGTCAGTGCCGCTGATCAGCGTGCTCAACCCGTTGAACTGGGGCACCGCGAGCACGACATGCCGTTTGCGTCCGAGTTTTTCCAGTTCTTCATCGATAAAGCCGCTGAGGTCACCAGCGAAAGACACCAGCGCGTGGGGGCGTTCGCAGAAGTCGTCCAGGCTCAACGGCCCCGGCACCGTATCGGCACGCAACAGCTTGGGCAGGCTGCGACGCAGCACTTTGCGCTTGGCGTTGGCCGGCAAGTCGGCGGTGTAGCTGACGCCGATTGAAATCTCGCCCGAAGCCAGCAGGCTCGGCATCAGAATGTAGTTGGCACGACGCACCACCAGCACAATCCCCGGTGATTCGGCGCGCAGGCGTTTGAGCAGCATCGGCAGCAACGCGAATTCGACATCGTCCGACAGGCCGATGCGGAACACCGCAGTGCTGGTCGCCGGGTCGAATTCCGCCGCACGGCTGACGGCGGTGGAAATCGAGTCCAGGGCCGGCGAAAGCAGGGCGAAGATCTCCACCGCCCGGGCGGACGGTTCCATGCTGCGGCCGGTGCGCACGAACAACGGGTCATCGAACAGCCCGCGCAGGCGCGAGAGCGCCGCACTGATGGCGGGCTGGCCGAGGAACAATTTCTCCGCAGCGCGGGTCACACTGCGTTCGTGCATCAATGTTTCGAATACGATCAACAGGTTCAGGTCGACACGACGCAGGTCATTACGATTCATCTGGAGTCCTGGCAGAGTCATCAAGCTTGACGAGAGCGGCCATATGAGAACAATGGCCGGCATGAATATTACGGGGAAAGGCTGCTACTCTGCACCGAGTAATTCAGTTTTCCTACAAAGGCTGCTTCGGTTTCTTACGACATTTGAAGATGTCGCCGTCGCTGCGGAATCAATGACAGGCATGTCGACTATTAATAGCCACTGATAGTCTTGGGTAGAAAGCCCAGATAGAGTTCAGGGCATTAGAGGTTTCTTTGACGAGGTTTGCGATGTCCCGCACGATCCGTTTTCACAAGTTTGGTCCAGCCGAGGTGCTCAAATGCGAAGAGCATGCGGCCGCTCTCCCTGCGCCGGGCGAAGTGCAGGTGCGCGTCGAGGCGATTGGCATCAGCTGGTACGACATTCTCTGGCGCCAGAACCTGGCCTCGTCCCACGCTCGTTTGCCTTCAGGCCTCGGCCATGAAATGTCCGGCGTCGTGACGGCGGTCGGCGAGGGCGTCGATGACCTGGCGGTCGGTGACAAGGTCGCCAGTTTCCCGGCTGAAAGCCCGAACGACTACCCGGTCTATGGCGAGCAGATCGTTTTGCCACGCTCGGCGCTGACCCGCTATCCGGACGTGCTCAACCCGATCGAAGCGGCGGTGCATTACACGCCTCTGTTGATTGCCTACTTCGCTTATGTCGATCTGGCACGGGTCAAGCCAGGGCAGTTCGCCCTGGTCACCGACGCCAGTCACTGTGCCGGACCTTCTTTCGTCCAATTGGGTAAAGCCCTGGGCGTACGGGTGATTGCCGCCACGAAGACGGCCGAAGAGCGTGAATACTTGCTGTCGCTGGGTGCCGAGAAGGTCATCGTCACCGAGGAAGAAGATCTGCTCATGCGGATCAACAAGATTACCGATAACCGCGGTGTCGATGTGGTGTTCGATGGTTTGGGTGGCCCTCAGATGTCTCTGCTCGGCGATGTGCTCGCACCTCGCGGCAGCCTGGTGTTGTACGGCCTGCAAGGGGGCAACCAGACGCCATTCCCGGCCTGCGCAGCGTTCCAGAAGAACATTCAGTTCTTTGTGCACTGCATCGGCAACTTCACCGGCAAGCCGGAACTGGGCATCATTCAGGATCAGGCCGCACTGCAACGTGCCTTGCGCGACATCAACCAGATGACCGCCGATCGCGTTCTACTGCCACTCAAGACCCGGGTCTTCCCGTTTTCCGAGTTTGTCGAAGCACACCGCTACATGGACGAATGCCCATGCCGCGAACGGGTTGCCCTGCAGGTCGAACCTGCGTAGCACCCCCTCTGAAAAGTCCGTGCCCCGCACGGACTTTTTTTATGCGTACGGGAAAATGAAACTTCCCTGTCGATCAGGTCGGTTCAGCAACTGAACTGGTTTTTGCTCTTGATCTGTATCTTCTAATCGTCATCTAAGCCCTGATAATTGAATGATTACTTTCATCTCAAGGAAAGAGTCATGTCTGGGTATCGGTTTGATACTTTTAAATGCACATCGTTAATATATTTCCGACAAACCGTTGATCGTTGTGCAGTTGCCAAACAATCATCTGCGACTTCTTTCTTTATTTCTTGTGCTAAATGTCTGTGGGATGTTGTCGGACATTTCCTAGGATCTCCCTTCCAGCCCAGAAGCGCCGGTATTACTAGGCTTTGCGGCGGCCTGTCTGTTGCCGGGACAACCGCACTGAGCAGGCATTTCAAATAATTACAGAAGCTTAAGTGTTAGCATTTGGGAACAACGTCCAGCACTTCAATCGTGGCAGCTAATCGATTTGCGCCGTGCATATCGTTGTTTGCTCACGGTTGAACTTATGAGTATCAGGTAGATAAAGATGACCCTTATCCATGACCAGGCGATGAGTTATGTCTATCAGCAAGTGCTGCAACGCTTGCTGAGTTTCTTTTCCCGGGCCGAACGCACAGCGTTGCAGTTGATGATTCAGCGATTAGTGGTCACCGCGGGCGGCATGGATCGCATTGGTGATTACAAGGTGCTGGCCATCCAGTCCGGGTCCCGGGACAGTTGCTACACCCTGGCACTGCTACGCGCCGCGCAGCTCAGTATTGCCGGCAGGGCACCTTCTACCTTCCAGCTGCGTGTGGCTTCATTGCGCATGAACGGCATCAGTTCGACGGTTCAAGACAACATCCATCGCAGCTGCAGCGCCTTGTTCCTCTACGATGATCCCAGGGTCGAAGTATTGATGGCCGATAATCGGGAGGTTTTGCCGTTCAGGCACCTGGCTCCGATTTCGGACGCGGGGCGCGAAGGCAATCGACTCAATCTGCTGATGGTGGGACATCGTCGGTCCCTCGACGGACCGGTCGATCTATGGGACGACGGGTATCTGGCCACTGGCGAATTCGTTGGGCAAATTGCCCGGTGGAACAACGGCGTCGATGCATTGATCAGCAGCGACTCACCGCGTCAGCAGAAACTGTTTATCGAGGGCTTGAAGCGGGCGGGGGCGAAGGCCGGGCTCACGACGTCCAGTCATTCTGGAACCGGTTTTGACATGCTGTTTGCAGTGCTCGACGAACTCGGCAGCGATTGTTACCGCACGTTTTATGACGGAGAGGGCCAGGCGCAATGGCGTCCGGCCGAACAGTTTGAAGCCTGCCGTCGCACCACGTTCATCGACATTCACGACCTGCTGGTCGGCAACCGGGAAGACCGATGGCCGCTGCTCACCGAATTTCTGGGTTTTCAGTCTGACGAACTCACGGCGCAGCTCAGTGACAACGACTACGTCAGTCCCTCTATCTCTGCCCATGTCCGGGGTTTGCAGGCGTGTTTCATGCACGGTGACAGCTATGAATCCGGCGTCGCCGACTACTTGCAGCGAGCCTTGGTGATGATGCGTCGCAAGCGGTTGCCGGAGCGTCTGTGCGAGCAAGCCGTGGAGACCTTTGGCAACCCGGCGAGGCTGTCCGATCAGCGTGCACTGGCTGCGGCCGAGGCGCAGAAAAGCCTTGGGTTGAACGAGGCGCAGCTGGTGTGCCTGCTCTTCGCGCCTTTTGTCGAAAACGGTGCCGGGCTTGAGCGTTTCCTGCGTCAGTGCCACCCTGGCATGCTGGTGGCAATGCCTGACTTGCACCGGGCGATGCAGGGCAACCCGGTGCCGGAACAGATTGTGCACTGGATGGTCGACGTCAGCGGGCTGCCTGTCAGCCTGATCGGCAAGCTGTACCGCATGGGGCCGACGCCTGACGTCGAGGGCAGGGTGACCGACGGGGAGCCGGCCGACGCGCACGGGCAATCCGAAGCCGCCAGTCATGACCATGATGCTGCGGTGGCGGGTGAATGGTCAGCGGGACATTGAAAGCACCTCGCGAGACTGACTTTGCCTATCAGGCGGTGTACCGATACTTGACCCACCTGATCAACGAGCCGGTCAGCGACACGAATGTTCGCTTGCCGTCGTTACGCCAGTTGGCGAGTCGACTGGGCGTGTCGATCTCGACTATCCAGTACGCTTATTCGCTGCTGGAAAAAGAAGGGCGTGTCTATTCGGTGGCCAAGTCCGGCTACTACGCGTTGCCGGTGTCCTCGATCAATATGCCGGGCAGTGGCAACGACCTCCTGGAAACCGTCTATGTCAGCGCCAGACGCCCGGGTATGCTGGTCTTCAGTGCCGATGAGCCGGCGCTGCTGCAGCCTCTCGACAGTCCGTTGTTGCTGCTGGAACGCGAACTGCTGCGCCAATACCCGCGTCTGCCACAACCACCTTCACAACCTTGCGGCGAGCTCGAACTGCGCACCGCTCTTGCGGCGCGTTACACCACGTCGCCAGTGCGTTGCTGGCATGCCGATGACGTTTATGTTGGCGCAGACTTGCGCGGAGTCCTGGAAATATTGATCGCTGTGCTGGGTCTCAAGGACGCCGCGGTGGTCGTCGAGTCGCCGTGTGACTGGACGATCCTGCGCTTGCTTCAGGCCGCGGATGTTCAAGTGATCGAATGGCCAGTGCAAGCCAATGGCAGCCTGGACGTCGAGCGACTCAAGGAACTGCTGGAAAACCGGCCGGTGCAGCTGGTGATGCTGTCGTCGGGGTTGAGTGCGCCGCGGGGCAGTCTGCCGCCCGACGACAATCGACTGGCCATTGCGCAGTTGCTGGAACAGCATGGCAGTTGGGTGCTGGAAAACGACTGTTACGGCGACCTCGAATTCGAGCCAGGCGGCTTGCGATTCCGCGACCTGCTCGACCCCGGCCGGCTGATCGTGTTCTCCACGTTCGAGAAAATCATCGGTTCGGAAGCGCCGTACGGCTATCTGCTGTCGCGACATTTCAGCGAGCAATTGCAGCGGCACTTCCTGCTGCGCTCATTTCGCCTGTCGCCGATTCGCCAGAAAGCGATTGCCCGTTTGTACGGCAATGGCCGGATCGATCAGCACCTTCAGGTGCTGCGCAGGTTGCTCAAGGATCGCAAGGTGCACATGACGCAGCTATTGCAGGAGCGTCTGGGCGACGCCCTGCATGTCGTCGATCCTCAGGGCGGGGCGACGATCTGGGCACGCTCACTGCGTCAGGTCGATATGCGTCGCGTGTTCCAGCGCTTGCTCAAGCATCATGTGGTGATTGCGCCGGGCGAACTCTTCAGTCTGCAGGGGCTGCATACGCAGCATTTGCGCTTGAGTCATGCGTTCGGCGGAGATCATGACATCGGTGCTGCATTGAGCCTGCTGGGAGATGCCTTGCGACTGGAGTCGGTGGACTGAACACGGCTGTAAACATCGTTTGTGCCCATGGATCGATCCCATCGCGTTGCGGTCAAACTGCCAGTAAACTGCTGTCCTATTCCTGAACCACTCTATTCCAGAGGTTTTGCATGACACTCAGTCCTTTTGCGGGCAAACCGGCACCGGCAGAATCGTTGGTCGACATCCCGCGACTGGTCACGGCCTATTACACTGGCCAGCCCGATGCCGCCATCTCCACCCAACGCGTCGCCTTCGGCACGTCCGGGCACCGGGGCAGCTCGTTTGACCTGAGTTTCAATGAATGGCACGTCCTGGCAATCAGTCAGGCGATCTGCCTGTACCGCGAAGCCCAGGGCATCGACGGGCCACTGTTCGTCGGCATCGATACCCACGCGCTGTCCACCCCGGCCGGCGCCAGCGCCCTCGAAGTATTGGCGGCCAATGGCGTGACCGTGATGATTGCCGAGGGTGACGAATACACCCCGACACCGGCGATTTCCCACGCGATCCTCTGCTACAACCGCGGTCGCACCTCGGGGCTCGCGGACGGCATCGTCATCACGCCGTCCCATAACCCGCCGCAAAGCGGTGGCTACAAATACAACCCTACCAACGGTGGCCCGGCCGACACCCACATCACCAAATGGATCGAAGCCAAGGCCAACGAGCTGCTGGGCAACAAGCTCGCCGGCGTCAAACGCATCAGCTACGAACAGGCGCTGAAGGCCAGCACCACCCATCGTCATGATTACCTCAACACCTATGTGGCCGACCTGATCAACGTGATCGACTTCGATGCCATTCGCGGTGCCAAGCTGCATCTGGGCGTTGATCCGCTGGGCGGAGCAGGGGTTCGCTACTGGTCGGCGATTGCCGAACATTACAAGCTGGACCTGGACGTGGTGAACAAGCAGGTCGATCCGACATTCCGTTTCATGACGGTCGACTGGGATGGCCAGATCCGCATGGACCCGTCATCCAGCCACGCCATGCAAGGCCTGATCGGCTTGAAAGAACGCTTCGACGTGGCGTTCGCCTGCGATCCGGATCACGACCGCCACGGCATCGTGACCCCGTCGGGTGGTTTGCTGGCGCCGAACAGTTACCTGGCGGTATCGATCGACTACCTGTTCCAGAACCGTCCGCAATGGCGCGCTGATGCGGCCGTGGGCAAAACCGTGGTCAGCAGCGGTCTGATCGATCGCGTGGCCAAGCGTCTGGGCCGTCGCCTGTACGAAGTACCGGTCGGTTTCAAATGGTTTGCGGACGGGCTGTTCGACGGCTCGCTGGGGTTTGGCGGAGAGGAAAGTGCCGGCGCGTCGTTCCTGCGCAAGGACGGCGGTGTCTGGAGTACAGACAAGGACGGTTTGATCCCGGCGCTGTTGGCGGCAGAAATGACCGCTCGTACCGGTCGTGACCCAAGCCAGGCTTATCGCGCGTTGACTGACGAACTGGGCGAACCGTTCTCGGTGCGAGTCGACGCCAAGGCCAATCCGGAACAGAAAGCCCTGCTGAGCAAGTTGTCGCCGGAACAGGTCACCTCGACCCAGTTGGCGGGCGAAGCGATCCAGAGCATCCTCAGCCATGCGCCGGGCAACGACCAGGCCATCGGCGGTCTGAAAGTCATGACCGAAAACGGGTGGTTCGCGGCGCGTCCATCGGGTACGGAGGACATCTACAAGATCTACGCCGAAAGTTTCGTCAGTGACGAACACCTGAAGCAGTTGGTGGCTGAAGCGCAAACATTGGTGGATGGCGCTATTTCCGCGAAGTGATCGAGTGCCCTGTGGTGGGGAAGCAAGCTTCCTGGCCACAATGGCTTATAAAAAATGGGCGGCCATTTCTGGTCGCCCATTTTTTTTGCCCTGCATTTACCCCATCAAGCCAGGTCCACCAACACAATCTCACTGTCCTCAATGGCCGTTACCCGCAACACCTGCTCATCGGCCACTGCAACACCGTCTCGAGCTTGTGCGCGCAACCCATTGACTTCAATCACTCCCGTGGCTGGCACGAGGTAAGCACGACGGCCGCTGTCCAGCCGATACTCGGCAGACTCGCCAGCCTTCAGGTTCGCGGCCACCAGCCGCGCATCCGCACGAATCCGCAGGCTTTGGTCGTCGCCGCTCTTGCCGCTGGCCAGCGTCACGAAACCTTCGCGCTGGCCTTTCGGGAACGGCTTGGCGCCCCAAGACGGTGCCAGGCCGGTTTCGTTCGGGATGATCCAGATCTGGAAGATTCTGGTTTCGGTGGCTTCCAGGTTGTACTCGCTGTGTGCGATCCCGGTGCCGGCACTCATGACCTGAACGTCGCCCGCTTCGGTGCGGCCTTTGTTGCCGAGGTTGTCTTCGTGGGTAATCGCGCCTTCACGAACGTAAGTGATGATTTCCATGTCCCGGTGGGGGTGTTTCGGGAAGCCGGTGCCGGAGGCGATCACGTCATCGTTCCACACTCGCAGGTTGCCCCAGTTCATACGTTTTGGGTCGTGGTACTCGGCGAACGAAAAGTGATGATGAGCATCCAGCCAGCCGTGGTGGGCGCCGCCCAGGGAGTTGAAAGGTCTGAGTTCGAGCATGATCGTCTCCTGAAATGGGTTTTTGATGGCGAGCATCATCCATCAGGGACTGATCGATAAAAAGCGTAAAAAATACCTCGGTATCATCGAATAAATTGATGTGAAATAGCCTCGAAACATTCTCACCCAGCCTTCACTTCATCGCATAAGCCAATGACCTGTAAGCATTTCACTAGAACTCAACGGCAAATGCAGACACCATAGTCATCAACAGCCTCACACCCTGGAGTCAGCCCGCGTGCCGCAACACACCCCCGATCTTCCTCCTGAACTTCGTCCCTTGGCCGAGATGCCGCTGCTCAAGCGTCTTGCGGCCCGGTTCTTCGGCCATGGCCTGACCCGGCTGCGCGCGCAACACCGCGCGTCATGGTTGCATGGCCAGGCGGATGGCTTCCGCAGTGGCCACATCGCGGGGGTGGATTATGGCTATAAGGAAGGCAAGCTCGAAGGGTTGGAGGAAGGTCGGCAGGTGTTGCTGATCCGCGATTCGCGTTCGACCGAACACCGCCCACCCAGCGTCGACGACAACCTGTTCGATGATTGGCGCCTACCGCTGAGTGCTGACTTGAAAAAGCGCATGAAGGCTGACGTCGCCCGGTTTCTGCCAGCCCATGCCCAGCCCAGCGCTGCACAGTGGAAGATGATTTTCAGCGACACGCCATCAACATCGGTGATCGCCGGCGCGGGGGCGGGCAAGTCCACCACGCTGGTGCTGCGTATCTTGCTGCTGACTCACTACCTGGGTTTCGAACTCGACTCGATGACCGTGGTGACGTTTACGCGTGAGTCGCGCAAGGACTTCATCAATAAGCTGATCGAGCTGTTTGCGCTCTGGGGCCGGGAACTGAGCTTCAAACAAGCACGGGATCTGGTGCGGACCTTCCATTCGCGAATCCTGCCGATGGTGCGCAGTCTGCCGGGCTTCGAACGGCTACAAGCCTTCGAAAACCTCAGCCACCGCTCGAAAAATAGCGATGAGGAGGCCGACAGCAATCCGTTCGACCTTCGCATCAATGACGCCCAGCGTCAGCAGCTCAACGCCTGTTATCACAACCTGCACACCCGCGATGAACGTTTTCGCAATCTGATCACGCCGTTATCCCGCCATGCCTTGCAGCTCAAGGAATTGGAGCGCGATCACCCGGACGTGCAAAAGCGCATGGCCGTGACCGAACTGGCCGCGAAGCGAGATGAAGAGTTGTGCGATTTCATCGAGGACTTGTGGTTCCGCGCCGGTGCCTGGCCGATCAAGGGCATCGAGCCCAATCGTCAGTCGTTCGATATCAACGGCTCGACGTTTCACTGCCATGGCTACATTCCAAGCCTGGACGCCTGGGTGGTGCTGGGGTTCGATCCGCGGGAAAACCCGCAGGTCAGCCGCCCGAATGCCAAGCTCAGCGTTCGTGCCGAGTGGGCTGTAAAGCGAACACTGTTTCAAGCTTTCTGTCGTAAGCCTTTGATATGGCTGGATAGTTACGAATCTTCAAAACGTGTTTTGGCTTCGCTCGCAGGGGATGCCAGCGCCGGGCCGGGGTTCGATTACAAGGTCAAGGGCGAACTCGGTTCCGCGCCGTTGCTCGACTGTTTTGTCGCAGCGGCTGGATTTATCGAGAACCTGGGCCTGGATGTTCCGGGCGCGGTTGGCCAGATGAGTTTCGCCAAGGACGACCCGGACCGTTTTTTCTTCGAAGCCTTGAGTCTTTACTGGCGTGCGCTGGAAGATCATCTGCTGGATCAAAAACCACCGGTGATGACCTACAACCGCATGTTTGCCTTGTTCAGCGAGCACTCCCCGGAAAATCAGAAGCTGCTGAGCGACGAATTGCTGCGACCGCTGTCGCACCTGATGATCGACGAATTTCAGGATGTATCGCCGCAGATCGTTTCCTGGATTCGTGCCAGTCTGGCGGAAATTCGCAGTCGTGGCCCAGCCATGCACGTCGGTCGCGGCGCCCAGCATTCGTCGCTGCTCTGCGTGGGTGATGACTGGCAGTCCATTTATGGATGGCGCGGCAGTTCACCCACGTACTTTATGGAGTTCAACAAGGAATTCCCGTCGCCGAGCACCACCAAGGTCATGCTCAGTGACAATTATCGTAGCCATCAGCACATCATCGATGCCGCCGAACATATCGTGCGCGCCGCGCCCGCCATTGCCGGGAAAAAGGCCAAGGCCAGTGGCGAGGCCAGGTCGTTGCTTCCAGTGAATGTGCTGGATCGCGACGATAAGGGCATGGCCATGCGGCTGATGGAGCACTACAGAAAGGGTGACTCAATCTTGATGCTTTATCGAAAAAGTAGCGATAAGTCATTGATAGAAGAGCATATTCAGTCTGTAGTTAATGTAGATTCTAGCTTGCCGTACGAGTCGCGTCGATTGAAGCAATTGACCTATCACAGCGCCAAGGGCCTTCAGGCCGATGCGGTGTTTCTGCTGGGAGATTGTCAGCACCTGACCAGTTCGCCTTACAAGAATCAGGTCTACCGTATGGCAGGTCTGGGCAAGGCTGGCGACAGAGAAGCTTACGATAACGCACAAAAAGACGAGATTCTGCGACTGGCCTATGTCGGCATCACGCGTGCGGTGAGCCATTGCTACTGGTACGTCGATGGTCAGGACACTCAGGCGGCGAACATGCCGAAGGCTTCCGATAAGATCGGCAAGGGCAAACCATTCTTTGCCGATCACCGCGCGGGCAAGGCTGTTTAATCAGCGGACAATAAAAAGCCCACCTGACGTGGGCTTTTTTACGGCTGACTCAGCCTTCAGGCATAACTCCTGAGGGCCGCCGGTGGAATGAAAGACTCAAGTTCATCCTCCACCGCTTCGATTATGCGTTCCACATCCGCGGCATTCATGACTGTTGCGCAGGGTATACCAGCGATGGCGATCATGGTCTCGCCACTGGCGCGGTCAAACAGACGGGCGATCATGCTGCCCGGTGCATCCATGCTCGCCTCAAAACCCATGGGATGAAAATGCCAGCGCATCAGCTGGCAGGCGTTTGGAAAGGTGACTTTACTGAACCCTTTATTCATATGTTGCCCGCCTTCTTCATCGAGCGCTTCCGTTAGCTCATGGTAGGAGGGAAGAGCCTTCATTGGCTCAACCGGTGACTGCATTTAAAAGTAGCATCCGGATGTGAAAATAATGTGGATTTTTCAGGCCGTTTAGCGATTGGTTCAGTTTTTTTTGATTCAGATCACAGCGCCACAATGATAGGCAAAAAGCCATTATCGAATCGACGTTGAAGCCGGGGCTGAATTTCGGCAAGCTCGCTTTTTTCTCATCGAGACCTTTATGCCCGCCGATGATGATGGTCCGCTGCAAACCCAGGCCACGAGCGAGACGGTCATGCGCTATCACTTGCGCTGGAAACACCGGGACCTGGACGGGGTCATGGCGCTTTATCACCCGGATGTTCAGTACAACGACTTTTTCCAGAACCGTGTGATGGGTCTGGACGAGTTGCGCGAGTATGTACGCAGCAGCATGCCACGCGATCCCGATGAAGCGCTGGAGCACTCGGACCGCATTCGACTGGACGGCAACACGGCATTCATTCAGTACCGCATTACCCTGCGCGGTGGCGAAGGGTTGGTGTCCTTTCGTGCCAGTGAGGCGATTACCGTGCGCGACGGGCTGATCTGGCGGGTCAACGAGTACGCCTCGCTGATGCATGAGCGCCCCCTCAGCAAAACCGCCAACAATCAGCGTCCGGCCGCCAGTCGGCTCGGGTTGTCGCCGCGTCAGCTGAGTTTCATGGCGCAAGACCTGCAACAGTATTTCCAGCGTCAGCAGCCCTATCTGGACCCCGAGCTCGACCTGCAACGGGTGGCGAAGGAGTGCGGCTACAGTCGCAATCAGATTTCCTATCTGCTGAATCAGGTGCTGGGCCAGAGTTTCTATCGCTACGTTAACCAGGCCCGGTTACAGCATCTGCTCGCCACACTGGACACCGCCACGCCGCCGCTGCGGATCGATGAACTGGCGTTTGCCGCCGGCTTCAATTCGCTGTCGGCGTTCTATAGCTGTTTCCGTCAGCACACCGGCCTGTCGCCGAAGGCCTACGCTAAACAAATTTCTTTGCGTGCACGCGCGCAAGACAGCCTCTGAGCCCACGCACTAGGATCAACGCCATCGAAACTTGAGTGGCGGAGTCTTGCATGCCGGCGTGGCGCACTATCAGTTTGTGGATGGACCAGCTCGACGAGCCATTGTTGGCGCGTCCGGCGCTGGAACAGGATCTGGACGTCGACGTCGCCATCATTGGCGCGGGGTACACCGGCCTCTGGACCGCCTACTACCTCAAACGTCTGGCGCCAGGCCTGGACATCGCCATCATTGAAGCGCAGACCGCCGGTTTTGGTGCCTCGGGCCGCAACGGCGGCTGGCTGATGGGCAATATCCTTGGCGAAGACCGCTTGCTGGCCGATCTATCGGCCGAACAGCGCCGCGCCTCTTATGATCTGCTGCACAGCATTCCGGATGAAGTGGAGATTGTCCTCGAACGTGAAGGCATCGACTGCGATTTTCGCAAAGGCGGGGCGCTGTATTGCGCCGCGCGCTATCCGGAACAGGAAGCCAGCCTGCGGCACTATCTCGACAAGCTCTACCAACAAGGCCTGAGCGAAAGTGATTACCGCTGGCTCAGCCCGGAGCAGTTGGCGCAGCAAATCAGAATTGCCAAGCCATATGGCGGTATCTATGCACCGCACGTCGCGACCCTTCACCCGGCAAAACTGGTACGAGGACTGGCTCGGACGGTGGAGCGCATGGGCGTCAGGATTTACGAAAACAGCCCGGTCACCCATTGGCAATCGGGCAGCCTGCGCACGGCAAAAGCGACCGTGCGCAGTCGCTGGATCGTTCCGGCGGTAGAAGGTTACGCGGCTACCTTGCCACCGTTGGGCCGTTACCAGTTGCCGGTGCAAAGCTTGATTGTGGCAACTGAGCCGCTGTCCGCTGCCACCTGGGACGAAATCGGCCTGAGTCGCGGCCAGGCGTTTGGCGAAAGCAGCCGCCAGGTCACTTACGGCCAGCGTACGGCGGATAACCGTCTGGTGTTCGGTGCGAGGGGCGGCTATCAGTTTGCCGGCAAACTGCGTCATGACTTCGACCTGACTACCAGCGAAGTAGAACTGCGCCGTTACCTGTTCGGCGAGCTATTCCCGCAACTCAAGCACGTACGCATCACTCACGGCTGGGGCGGCAACCTGGGCATGTCCCGGCGGTTCAAGCCGCACATGTTGTGCGATCAAGCGAGCGGCATTGCGATTTCTGGCGGTTATGGCGGGGAGGGCGTCGGCGCCAGCAACCTGGGCGGGCGAACCCTGGCCGATCTGATCCTGCAGCGCGATACCGACCTGGTTCATCAGCCGTGGGTCATCCCTCAAGGCGGTCTCGACGTGCTCAAAGCCTGGGAGCCGGAGCCATGCCGCTGGCTCGGCTACAACGCGATCATCCGCAGCTTCGTCCATGAAGACCAGACCCTGGCCAACCCGGCTACCGCGCCCTGGCGGCGCAAACTGGCCAGTGGGGTTGCCGGGTTCATGGAAGGTTTCATGCAGTAAAGCGCTCTCTACATCGAAAGGTATTCCCATGAGCATCACGCAATTCAAGAACACCGCCACCCTGAAGCTGGAGGAATCAAACCCGGTCGCCGTGCCGCTGGGCACCCCCGTGGCGGTGGCGTCCACCACCAGTGTCGAACGCGACGATGGCGTCGAAACCGGCGTCTGGGAATGCACCCCCGGTCGCTGGCGTCGGCAGATCGTGGCCCAGGAATTCTGTCATTTCATCCAGGGACGCTGCACTTTCACCCCGGACGACGGTGAAACCCTCTCCATAGAAGCCGGCGATGCACTGATGTTGCCAGCCAACAGCCTCGGTATCTGGGACATCCAGGAAACCGTGCGCAAGACCTACGTTTTGATTTTTTGATCCTCTGATTGCCTGCCAACAAAAAAAACCTACACAGGAATCCACTCATGATCCGAAAGACCCTGGCACTGGCCCCACTGGCGCTCGTCGTGTCCCTCAGCCACGCAGCCGAGACCGTCAAGATCTACAACTGGTCGGACTACATCGCACCGGACACCACGAAAAACTTCCAGACAGCGACCGGCATCGGCTTCAGCTACGACGTTTATGACAGCAACGAAACCCTCGACGGCAAGTTGATGACCGGTAAATCCGGCTACGACGTGGTGTTCCCCTCCAACCACTTCATGGCCCGGCAGATTCAGGGCGGGGCGCTGAAGAAGCTCGACAAGAGCCAGTTGCCGAACTGGAAGAACCTGAATCCGGTCTTGCTCACGGCCTTGCAGACCAACGACCCGGGCAACGAGCACGGCTTTCCATATCTATGGGGCAGCACCGGCATCGGCTACAACATCGCCAAGGTCAAAGCGGTGTTGGGCGATAACGCCCCCGTGGATTCCTGGGACCTGATCTTCAAGCCCGAAAACATGGCGAAGCTGCAGAAGTGCGGCGTGGCGATCCTCGACAATGGTCCGGAATTGCTCCCGGCAGCCCTCAACTACCTGGGCCTGCCGCATCACAGCAAGAACCCGGAAGACTACAAAAAGGCTGAAGCGCTGCTGATGAAAGTCCGGCCTTACGTCAGCTATTTCCACTCGTCCAAGTACACCAGCGACCTCGCCAACGGTGACATCTGCGTGGCCGTCGGTTTCTCCGGTGACATCCTGCAAGCCGAAAACCGTGCGAAGGAAGCCAGGAACGGTGTGGACATCGGCTATGCGATTCCCAAGGAAGGCGCCGCCATCTGGTTCGACATGGTCGCCATGCCCGTCGATGCCCCGGACGAAAAAGCCGGTTACGCCTTCATGAACTACCTGCTGCGCCCGGACGTCATGGCCAGCATCAGCAACTACGTGCATTACGCCAATGGCAACGAACAGGCTGACAGTCTGATCGACCCGGCGATCAAGAACGACACCAAGGTCTACCCGAGCCCGGAAATGATGGGGAAATTGTTTGCACTGGAAGCGATGCCGCTGAATATTGACCGGATCCGCACGCGGGTATGGAACAAGATTCGCACCGGAAGCTGACAGGCTGGATCGAGACCATCGGGACAGGACGTCCCGTTGCACGATCAGCCAGTGGGCTCGACCGTGCAACTCATTCGTCCCGAGCCCGGCATCTGGAAAAAAGCATCGTTGCCGTCTTGCCAGAAGCTGTAGTTCCCCCGATTGTCCTTGGCGTTGTATCGGGTCGCGGCATCATCCGGCACCTGGATAAGCGTGACCGAGGTATTTGCCCATTTCAGGTAAACGACACGCGGCTCGACATTGAAGAAAGTGGCGCCAATCAACGCGCTGAGCCCTGCGCAACGCAAGGCTATGGGGCCATCGGTGAGTCTGCTCGGATCCCTGGTTCGCGCAATCGCCGAGCCCTGGCGAAGCTGATGCGCACGTTCGGCATAACGTCGGATCGTGCAGGCCTTGGGCTCTGCCCCGGCGCCACACTGATTGCGGGCGTCAGCCCAGAACCGCTGTTCGATCTCGACTTTTTCAGGACTCGGCACCGAATGAACGTCCGTGAGCGCCAGGCGATAAAGGCGCGTCAGTTCAATATCCATCTGCTTCAGTTGGGGGTCGCGACAGATAAGCTTCTCCACGGCGGCGGTGGCCCTGGCGCAATCGAAGCTGGTCGCCAGGACCGTAGAAGTCCCGGCCATGGCACAAAGGTTCGTCGCCGCGCACGCGCTGGCGGCGAGGAGGGCGGCCAAAAAGGGCGTGAGCATTTTCATGCAGGCTTCACCCGGATCATTTCGTGAGCCCCGTGAAGAACGATAACTCGGTATTTCAGTGTGGTCACATTCCTCGAAAAGTCTAATTTTTCACTGATCGAAGTGTACGAAACACAAGATGAATAGTCGGACGATTGCGCCCTGAACAACTTACCCTTATTTAATAATTAAATTATCGATTGTCCGACAATAACGCCGGCTCATTATTTTACATTCAATGTTTGATCAGCATGCCTATTGTTTCCGGGCACTTTCCCGATCACTCAAACTTGACGTCAAAAAAGGAGTGGACGTTTGATTTCCAATTGTGTCAGTTTTCTTTCGCCTTCATTGGGCGAGTGATAGGACGATCTCGCCAGAGATTGTCGCTATCTGACTAAAACTGTTCCATGGCAATACAAGGAAGTGTGTTTATGTCGAAAGTAAAAAGTAACGCTATCGAGAGTGCCGGGCTGGCCTTTCAGCCCTTGCAAGTATTGGCTGCCTCTAGTTCCGCGTTCAATCAGATCAATGGTTTCAGCCATCAGTACGACCGTGGCGGCAACCTTACGGTCAACGGCAAACCGTCGTTCTCCGTCGACCAGGCTGCCACCCAGTTACTGCGCGACGGTGCGGCCTACCAGGACAAGGACGGCAGCGGCAAAATCGAACTGACCTACACGTTCCTGACCTCGGCCTCGTCGAGCACCATGAACAAACACGGGATTACCGGGTTCAGCCAATTCAGCGCTCAACAGAAAGCCCAGGCCGTGCTCGCCATGCAATCCTGGGCCGACGTGGCCAAGGTGACGTTCACGGACAAGGCCACCGGCGGCGACGGTCACATGACCTTTGGCAACTACAGCGGCGGTCAGGACGGCGCGGCGGCATTCGCCTACTTGCCCGGTACGGGCGCAGGTTACGACGGGACCTCCTGGTACCTGACCAACAGCAGCTACACGCCCAACAAGACCCCGGAGCTGAACAACTACGGCCGGCAAACCCTGACCCACGAAATCGGTCATACCCTGGGCCTGGCCCATCCCGGCGACTACAACGCCGGTGAAGGCGCACCGACCTACAACGACGCGTCCTACGGGCAAGACACCCGCGGCTACAGCGTCATGAGCTACTGGAGTGAAAGCAACACCAGCCAGAACTTCAGCAAGGGCGGTGTCGAAGCCTATTCGTCGGGCCCGCTGATGGACGATATCGCAGCCATCCAGAAGCTCTACGGCGCCAATACGACCACCCGGACCGGCGATACCACCTACGGTTTCAACTCCAACGCCGGTCGCGATTTCCTGAGCGCGTCTTCGTCGTCGGACAAGGTCGTGTTTTCGGTGTGGGATGCGGGCGGCAAGGACACCCTGGATTTTTCCGGGTTTACCCAAAACCAGAAGATCAACCTCAATGAAGCCTCGTTCTCCGACGTTGGCGGCCTGGTGGGCAATGTGTCCATTGCCAAGGGCGTTACCGTCGAAAACGCCATCGGCGGTTCGGGCAATGATTTGCTGATCGGTAACGGTGTATCCAACGAGCTGAAGGGCGGTGCCGGCAACGACATCCTTTACGGCGCGGGCGGTGCAGACACGTTGTGGGGCGGCGCCGGTTCGGACACCTTCGTGTTCGCGGCCAGCAGCGACTCCAAGCCGGGTGCGGTCGATCAGATCCTCGATTTTGTCAGCGGTCTCGACAAGATCGACCTGAGCGGTATCACCAACGGCGCAGGCCTGCATTTTGTGAGCGCCTTCACGGGGGCGGCGGGCGATGCAGTGCTGACCACCTCCGGTGGCAACAGCCTGGTGTCGGTGGACTTCTCCGGGCATGGCGTGGCTGACTTCCTGGTCAGTACCGTTGGCCAGGCAGCATTCTCGGACATCGTGGCCTGATTCAAGGCAAAAGGAGGGCGGCGCCGAAAGCGCCGCTCTTTGTCCCTTGAGCCGCAACCCTGAGTAAAACGCCTTATGATCCCAGACGCTTTGACCTGCAAAGCAACCGCGTGGCTTTTCGCGACGCTCATGATGTTTTTTGGAGATGTAGCCATGGCAAGCAGCCTGAAGTTGGCAGACCCGTCGGAACTGGCGGGTAAATGGCGGGTGACGCAGCAGGGCAACCCATCGAACGTTTGCCCCCTGGAATTCAAAGCTAACCAGACCTTGGGCGACGGCACCGAGTGCCTCGCTGGATGGCTGGGAGAGCAGCCGATCGGTTGGTTTCCCGAGCCCGACGGCATCGCGCTCACCGGTAAGGAAGGGTCGAAGCTTGTGTTTTTCAGTCGTCAGCGTGACGGACTGTATCGAGGCACTTCGAAGACCGGACTGGTCATTGAACTTGAGCACCCGCTGCATTAATCGAAACCCTCCAAGTTGTTATTAAAGTGTAAGTAACAACCTCGCCAGGCAGGCGAGGGATAACACCTCAGGAAGAGCGCATGAAGATGGCTAAGAATCCGGTCACCGCACCGTTAATTATGGCGCTGGGCGACTACAAGAGCATTCTGATCAGCGTCGGCTGTTTTACGGCGCTGATCAACATTCTGATGTTAGTGCCCTCTATCTACATGCTTCAGGTTTATGACCGGGTATTGTCTTCACACAATGAAACCACGCTGGCCATGTTGTCGCTCATGGTCGTCGGGTTCTTTGTGTTTATCGGTTTGCTGGAGATTATCCGCAGTTTCATCGTGATTCGTATCGGCAGCCAACTGGAGCGACGCTTCAACCTGCGGGTGTATCAGGCGGCTTTCGAGCGCAACCTGTTCCGGGGCGAGGGCAACGCCGGGCAGTCGCTGGGGGATCTGACGCATATTCGTCAGTTCGTTACCGGCCCGGCGCTGTTTGCCTTCTTCGATGCGCCTTGGTTTCCGGTGTACCTGTTCGTGATTTACCTGTTCAACGTCTGGCTCGGCGTGTTTGCCACGGCGGGCGCGGTGTTGCTGATCGGGCTGGCGTGTCTCAACGAGGCGATGACCAAAAAGCCGCTCGGTGAGGCGGCGGTTTTTTCCCAGAAGTCCAGCCAGATGGCCACCAGTCACTTGCACAACGCGGAAACCATTCAAGCGATGGGCATGCTCGGCGCCTTGCGCCATCGCTGGTTCCAGGTGCACTCGCGGTTCCTCGGCCTGCAGAATCAGGCCAGTGATACCGGCGCGGTCATCAGCTCCCTGAGCAAAACCTTGCGCCTGTGCCTGCAATCCCTCGTGCTGGGACTTGGCGCATTGCTGGTGATCAAGGGCGACATGACGGCCGGGATGATGATCGCCGGCTCGATCCTGATGGGACGGGTGCTGAGCCCCATCGACCAGTTGATCGCCGTATGGAAACAATGGAGCGGCGCGAAACTCGCCTATCGGCGTCTCGACGCGCTGCTTCAAGCCTTTCCACCAAGCGACGACGCCATGGCGTTGCCGGCGCCGAAAGGGCAGATCACCTTCGAACAGGTCAGTGCCGGTCCTCCCGGACAACGGGGCGCGACGTTGCACCTGGTCAGTTTCCAGCTCGGCAGCGGTGAAGTGCTGGGCGTGCTGGGTGCCTCCGGTTCCGGCAAGTCGACGCTGGCCCGAGTGCTGGTCGGCGTGTGGCCGACCCTCGGTGGCACCGTGCGGCTCGACGGCGCCGACATCCATCGCTGGAATCGCGACGAACTCGGCCCCTACATCGGTTACTTGCCGCAGGACATCGAATTGTTCAGCGGCAGCATCGCGCAAAACATCGCCCGGTTCCGTGAGGCCGATCCGCAAAAAGTCGTAGAAGCGGCCCATCAGGCGGGCGTCCATGACTTGATCCTGCGCCTGCCTCAAGGCTACGACACGGCGCTTGGCGAGGATGGCTGCGGGTTGTCCGGCGGTCAAAAACAGCGCGTGGCGCTCGCGCGAGCGCTGTACGGAAAACCGAGCCTGGTGGTGCTGGATGAACCGAACTCCAACCTCGACACCGTCGGCGAAGCCGCATTGGCCGGCGCGATTGCGCAAATGAAAGCCCAGGGCACCAGCGTGATTCTGGTGACTCACCGTTCTTCGGCGCTGGCCCAGGCGGACAAATTGCTGGTCCTCAATGATGGACGTTTGCAGGCGTTCGGCCCGAGCCAGGACGTGCTCAAGGCGCTAGCCGGCGCTCAGGAACAAAAGCCCGCGCAGGCACCGGCCGGGCTGAGCATGAGCCGGCAGTATCCGTCCTCGACAAGGAATTCGGGCGTATGAGCAACAACAGCGAAGCCACCCTGGAACACGATTACATCGCCGAGCGCCCTGAACGCGATGCGCGCTATTTCGCCCGCGTGGGCTGGATACTGGCGATTGTCGGTGCAGGCAGTTTCTTTACGTGGGCCAGCCTCGCGCCGCTCGACCAAGGCATTCCCGTGCAAGGCACGGTCGTGGTCTCCGGTAAACGCAAAGCCGTGCAATCGATGAGCAGCGGCGTGGTCAGCCAGATTCTGGTCCGCGAAGGCGAGGCGGTGAAGCAGGGCCAGCCGTTGTTCCAGCTCGACCGCACGCAAGTCGTCGCCGACGTGCAATCCCTGCGCGCGCAATACCGCATGGCCTGGGCCAGCCTGGCTCGCTGGCAAAGTGAGCGGGACAACCTCAAGCATGTGAGTTTTCCCGTAGCGCTGAGCAGCGATCCTGACCCGCGCCTGGCATTGGTGCTGGAAGGCCAACGGCAGCTGTTCAGCAGTCGCCGCGAAGCGTTTTCCCGCGAACAGGCCGCCTTGCGCGCCAGCATCGAGGGCGCCGGGGCGCAACTGGCCGGCATGCGCCGCGCCCGTTCGGACCTGTCGGCCCAGGCCAGCTCGCTGCAACAACAACTGGGCAATCTGCAGCCGCTGGCGGACAACGGCTACATCCCGCGCAACCGGCTGATGGAGTACCAGCGCCAGTTATCGCAAGTTCAACAACAATTGGCAGAAAACACCGGTGAAAGCGGTCGGGTAGAGCAGGGAATCCTCGAATCGCGCCTGAAGCTGCAACAACATATCGAGGAATACCAAAAAGAAGTCCGCACTCAACTGGCCGATGCGCAGCTCAAAAGCGTGACCCTTGAAGAGCAACTGACCTCTGCCGGATTCGACCTGCAACACAGCGAGATCATTGCCACAGCGGACGGCATTGCGGTCAACCTCGGGGTGCACACCGAAGGCGCCGTAGTGCGTCAGGGCGAAACCCTGCTGGAGATCGTCCCGCAAGGCACCCACCTGGAAGTCGAAGGGCACCTGCCGATCAACCTGATCGACAAGGTCGGCACGCACCTGCCGGTGGACATTCTGTTCACCGCGTTCAACCAGAGCCGCACACCGCGTGTACCCGGCGAAGTCAGCCTGATTTCCGCCGACCAGATGGTCGATGAGAAAACCGGTGTGCCGTATTACGTGCTGCGCAGCAGTGTCAGCGATCAGGCCATGGAAAAACTCAACGGGATGGTGATCAAACCCGGCATGCCTGCGGAAATGTTCGTGCGCACCGGCGAGCGTTCACTCCTCAACTATCTGTTCAAACCGCTGCTCGACCGCGCAGGTTCCGCGTTAACCGAGGAATAAGGATGTTCCGCTGTATGAATAAGCTTTCGTTCTTCGCCGCGAGTCTCGCGTTGCTGACCTGCAACGCTTCAATGGCCATGGGCCCGTTCGACATCTACGAACAAGCGTTGCGCAATGATCCGGTGTTTCTCGGCGCCATCAAGGAACGCGATGCCGGCCTGGAAAACCGCGCCATCGGCCGCGCCGGGCTGTTGCCACACCTGGGTTACACCTACAACAAGGGCCGCAACACTTCCAAGGTCACCTACCTCAACGAGCGCGGACAAAATCAGCGCGATGATCGCAACTACAGCAGTTATGGCTCGACCTTGACGCTGCAACAGCCGTTGATCGATTACGAAGCCTATGCGGCGTACCGAAAAGGCGTAGCGCAATCGCTGTTCGCCGATGAAGCCTTTCGCGGCAAGAGCCAGGAATTGTTGGTACGCGTGCTGGAAAACTATACCCAGGCGCTGTTCGCCCAAGACCAGATCGACATTGCACTGGCGAAAAAGAAAGCCTTCGAACAACAGTTCCAGCAGAACGAACACATGTTCCGCCAGGGTGAGGGCACGCGCACCGATATTCTCGAGGCTGAATCCCGTTACGAACTGGCGACCGCCGAGGAAATCGAGGCGCGCAACGAGCAGGATGCGTCCTTGCGAGAACTCGGTGCGCTGATCGGTGCGCCGGCCATCGACATCGCCGATCTGGCGCCGCTTGATCACGACTTTCAGACCTTCACCCTGCAACCCGCCCGATACGACACCTGGCACGAGATGGCCGTGGCGAATAACCCGAACCTGGCGTCGCAGCGCCAGGCCGTGGAAGTGGCGCGCTACGAAGTCGAACGCAATCGCGCCGGGCACCTGCCGAAAGTCAGTGCCTACGCCTCGGTGCGGCAGAACGAATCGGAAAGCGGCAACACTTACAACCAGCGCTACGACACCAACACCATCGGCATCGAGGTCAACGTGCCGCTGTATGCCGGCGGTGGGGTTTCCGCCTCGACACGCCAGGCCAGCCGCGCCATGGAGCAGGCGCAGTTCCAGCTTGATGGTCAGACCCGGCAGACACTGATCGAACTGCGCCGGCAGTTCAGCGCGTGCCAGTCGGGGGTGAGCAAGTTGCGGGCCTACCAGAAAGCCCTGGCGTCCGCTGAAGCACTGGTGGTCTCGACGAAGCAGAGCATCCTTGGCGGTGAACGGGTCAACCTCGATGCGCTCAATGCCGAACAACAGCTCTACACCACACGCCGCGACCTGGCCCAAACGCGGTACGACTATTTGATGGCCTGGATCAAGTTGCATTACTACGCCGGAACCCTGAGCGAGCAAGACCTGGCCAAAGTTGACGAGGCGTTTGGGCAAGGCCCGCCGTCACGCCGCAAGGATATCTAGGGCAATGCAGAGTCTTGAGTCAGGGAAACCTGTGGCGAGGGCACAGCGGTACAGCATTCCAACAACAAGAGAGGCTTTACCATGGGTGTGTACGACTACAAAAACTTCGGCACGGCAGATTCAAAGGCGTTGTTCACCGACGCCATGGCGATCACGCTGTACTCCTATCACAACCTCGATAACGGCTTTGCCACCGGTTACCAACACCACGGCTTTGGCCCCGGTTTGCCGGCAACGCTGGTCACCGCACTGATTGGCGGCACCGACTCCCAAGGCGTAATCCCCGGCGTGCCATGGAATCCGGATTCGGAAAAAGCCGCGCTCGACGCGGTGCAGAAGGCTGGCTGGACGCCCATTACCGCGACTCAATTGGGTTATGACGGCAAGGTCGATGCCCGCGGAACCTTCTTCGGCGAGAAGGCCGGATTCACCAGCGCCCAGGTCGAAATCCTCGGCAAGTACGACGCCCTGGGCCATCTCAGCGAAATCGGCATCGCCTTTCGCGGCACCAGTGGTCCTCGGGAAAGCCTGATCAGTGACTCGGTCGCCGACGTGATCAACGATCTGCTCGCCGCATTGGGGCCGAAGGATTACGCGAAGAACTACGTGGGCGAAGCGTTTGGCGACTTGCTGGGCGATGTCGCGGCATTGGCCCGTGCCAATGGCTTGTCGGGCAAGGATGTGCTGGTCAGCGGCCACAGCCTCGGCGGTCTGGCGGTCAACAGCCTGGCGGACCTGAGCAACGACAACTGGGCCGGGTTCTACAAGGACTCCAACTACATTGCCTACGCCTCACCGACCCAAAGCAGCACCGATAAAGTGCTCAACGTCGGTTATGAGAACGACCCGGTATTCCGCGCGCTCGACGGCTCATCCTTCAATCTGTCTTCAGTGGGCGTGCACGACGCCCATCAGGACTCGGCGACCAACAACATCGTCAGCTTCAACGATCATTACGCCTCGACGGCGTGGAATGTGCTGCCGTTTTCCATCCTCAATATCCCGACCTGGATTTCTCACCTGCCCACGGGTTACGGCGATGGCATGTCCCGGCTGATCGAGTCGAAGTTCTATGAACTGACCAGCAAGGACTCGACCATTATTGTCGCCAACCTGTCTGATCCGGCGAGCAGCAACACCTGGGTCCAGGACCTCGATCGCAACGCCGAGACCCATAAGGGCAGCACCTTCATCATCGGCAGCGACGGCAACGACCTGATCCAGGGCGGCAAGGGCAACGACTACCTGGAAGGCCGCGATGGCAATGACACCTTCCGCGACGGTGGTGGCTACAACATTGTGCTGGGTGGCAAGGGCAACAATGTGCTGGACTTGCAGCAGTCGGTGAAAAACTTCGATTTCGCCAATGACGGCGCCGGCAACCTGTATATCCGCGATGGGCAGGGCGGTATCAATATCACCCGCGACATTGGCAGCATTACCACCAGGGAGCCGGGGTTTCTCTGGGGACTGTTCAAGGATGACGTGAGCCACAGCGTTACGGCCAACGGTTTGGCGGTGGGAAACAACCTGACTCAATACGCCTCGACGCTGAAGGGCGGAGCGGGCGCCGATACGCTAAAGGCTCACGCGAGTGGTGATTGGTTGTTTGGCCTGGACGGCAACGACCATTTGATCGGTGGTCAAGGCAACGACGTGTTTGTCGGCGGCGCGGGGAATGACCTGATGGAATCGGGCGGCGGGAGCGACACGTTCCTGTTCAGTGGCGCGTTTGGCCATGACCGGGTGTTGGGTTATCAGGCGAATGACAAACTGGTGTTTCTCGGGGTTCAGGGGGTGGCGCCGGATGATGATTACCGGGCTCATGCCACGGTGGTCGGGAACGATACGGTGCTGACGTTTGGCGGTGATTCTGTGACGTTGGTCGGGGTGGGGCTGGATAGCCTGGGCGGTGTTGTTATTGCCTGAAGCTGATGTGACGTCTGCAAGGGACACATCGCGGGCTTGCCCGCGATGAACGATAACGCGGTCTTCAGTCTTCCTTGCGAACCGTAGCCACTTCATCAACCTTGACCTTCACTTTCGTCCCGGAAATATCTTCAAATTCGTAAAAACCTTCCGTGTTATTGGCTTTCGGCATGTCTTTGGTCAAATACTGGGTGCCGTTCTGCAGTGTCACTACCGTTGGCGTCGAGCAACCAGCAAGGGCCAGCAGCGCCGCCATAGCCAGGGGCAAACCCAGAGTCTTGATATTCATAACCACCTCTCATCCTCCAAAAAACAGCGCGACTGCTGCGAATCCTTCAATCGTCACTGTACCTCTAACGCGGTTGGTACGATGGATCGCGGGAAAGTTCGACAGGCAGTCGAAATAATCCCGATCACGCCGCCGCTTATCCTTTTCCGTTTGCACCGGACAGGGCGTTGCTGGTATCTGTACGCATAACCAGTATTCGCTCCCCATGGCCCTGTTTTCCTGTGACCCAGAATCCGCTCGACGATCCGTTCTATTACTTGAACAACTTCACGCAAGTGCTTGATTGGCTTGAGCACCGCTATGCCGATGTGCTGACGGTCGAGGAGCAAACCTTCATCCGTGAATTCAACCGGTTGCCCCGCGAGTCCAGGGCGCTGCTGGTACGGATGGTGATGCGCAAGGGGATTCATTTCCGGGCTGGCAAACTGCATTACCTCGAGATTGGCGACATCGCCAGCGCCGCCGCGCCATTACTGGAACTGGGCTGGATCGATGAGCAGGCGCCGCTCTCACTCGAAACGCTATTCGACGTATTGCTCAAGGCGGAAATCGTGCAGTGCTTCGGCACCGTCATTGATCAGCCCAAAGGAAAAAAGACCGAGTGGCTCCCGCCCCTGAGCGAGCGATTTCCCGAAGCACTCAGTTTTAGCCAATGGTGCGCCCCCCTGGAAGACCGGTTGTTCAGCCTGACCATCATGGGTCTGTGTGATCGTCTGCGCCTGATGTTCTTCGGCAATCTTTATCAGGACTGGTCGGAGTTCGTACTGGCCGACCTCGGCATCTTTACCTACGAAAAAGTCGAGTTCTGCGCGGAATCCCGAGGCTTGCGCAGTCGCGAGGACGTGGATGCCTGTTTCTTCCTTCACGAATGCCAGCAGCGATTGGAAGCGGGCGAGGCGGTGGCGGGGATTGTCGAGCAGATCAACGGGCTGACACTCACCAATCCCTGGTTGCAGAAACGGCGCGGCAAGCTGTTGTTCCAGATCGGTCAGCACTGCGAGCGCGTGGCGGATTTTGCCAATGCGCTGGGGATTTACCGCAACTGCGCGTGGCCCGGTGCGAGGGCGCGGTTGATTCGTGTGCTGGAGCGCTGTGGCGAGTATCAACTGGCCATGGAACTGGCCACAGTGGCTGGCCAATCGCCGGAAAGCGCTGCCGAACAACAGCAACTGCTGCGCGTATTGCCCCGGCTGCGTCGCAAGCTTGGCGGGCCGCCAGCAAAACGTTCGTCCCCAAGGGAAATGCTGCGCCTGGAGCTGCAACTGCCCAGAGTCGATCCAGCGCTATCGGTGGAGTTCTACGTACAGGCGCATCTGGCGGAGGATTCGGCACCGGTGCACTACGTCGAAAACAGCCTGATCAACTCGCTGTTCGGGTTGCTGTGCTGGCCGGCGATCTTCGCGCCCTTGCCCGGGGCGTTTTTCCACCCGTTCCAGCGTGGGCCGGTGGATCTGCTTAATGAAGACTTCCATGCACGACGCGCCGATCTGTTCAAGGCCTGCCTCGCCGAGCTCGATGACGGGCGTTACCTCCAGACGATCCGGGAACGGTATGCCGCCAAGTGGGGCGTGCAATCGCCGTTTGTGTTCTGGGGCGCGTTAACCGAAGACCTGCTCGACCAGGCGCTTGATTGTCTGCCGGCCGAGCACCTCAAACACTGGTTCAACCGTTTACTGCTGGACATAAAGGCCAACCGCGCCGGCATGCCGGACCTGATTCAGTTCTGGCCGCAGCACAAGACCTATCGCATGATCGAAGTCAAAGGCCCTGGCGATCGCCTGCAAGACAACCAGTTGCGCTGGCTCGAGTTCTGCCATGAACACCAGATGCCGATTGCCGTCTGCTACGTGCAATGGGCGGAGCAGAGCGCTTGAGCTACAGCATCGCAGTGCGGGCGTTGTGTGAGTTCACCGCCAAGGTCGGCGACCTCGACTTGCGCTTTACACCCTCGCCGACTGCGCTGGAAGGCATCGTCGGCCACCGGACGGTGGCGTCCCGGCGCAGCGACGGATATCAGGGTGAAGTCGCGCTTGAAGGCCAGTATCAAACGTTGAAGGTCAAGGGCAGGGCGGACGGCTACGATCCGGTGCAAAACTGCCTGGAAGAAGTGAAAACCTACCGCGGTGACCTGAGCAAACAACCGACCAACCACCGTCAGCTGCACTGGGCGCAGGCCAAGGTCTACGGCTGGTTGATGTGTCAGAAACTGGATCTGGCGCAGATCAACCTGGCGCTGGTGTACTTCGACATCGTCAGCGAAAAGGAAACCTGTCTGGTCGAAGCGTTCAGCGCTGAAGAACTGAAGGGGTTTTTCGAGCATCATTGCCAGCTGTTCCTGCGCTGGGCTGAACAGGAGATGGCCCATCGCGAAGCACGCAACGGCGCGGCTCAGCAACTGGCATTTCCCCATGCCGATTTTCGTCCGGGGCAACGGCATCTGGCGGAGTCCGTGTTCAAGGCCGTCAGCACCGGCCGTTGCCTGATGGCCCAGGCGCCGACAGGTATCGGCAAGACCGTCGGCACGCTGTTTCCAATGCTCAAGGCCCTGGCGCCGCAGCAGCTGGACAAGGTGTTTTTCCTCACGGCGAAAACCCCCGGGCGCAAACTGGCGCTCGATGCGACGCAGGTCATTCTCGACAGCGCGACTGCGCCACCGTTGCGTGTTCTGGAAATGATTGCCCGGGACAAGGCCTGCGAGCATCCGGACAAGGCCTGCCATGGCGAATCCTGCCCGTTGGCCCAGGGTTTCTATGATCGGTTGCCGGCTGCGCGCCAGGCCGCCAGCGAGCTGTCACTGTTGAATCAGAACGCCTTGCGCGACGTCGCCCTGAAACACAGTGTCTGTCCTTACTACCTGAGCCAGGAAATGGCCCGTTGGGCCGACGTGGTGGTCGCTGACTACAACTACTATTTCGATTTCAGCGCGCTGCTGTTCGGGCTGGCCCAGGCCAACAACTGGAAAGTCGCGGTACTGGTGGACGAAGCCCACAATCTGGTGGAGCGCGGGCGGCAGATGTACAGCGCCAGCCTTGACCAGTCGACGCTCAACGGTGTGCGCAAAACCGCTCCCGAGCCATTGAAGAAAGCCTTGCAACGGGTCAATCGTGAATGGAACGCCCTGCATAACCTGCAACTCGCGCCATACCAGGCCTACGACAAACCCCCGGAAAAACTGCTACAGGCATTGTCGTCATGCAGCGCGAGCATCGGCGACTATCTCAATGATCATCCCCAGGGCCTGGACAGCGCCTTGCAGAGTTTCTATTTCGACATGCTGCAGTTCTGTCGCGTCGCCGAGCTTTTCGATGAACAGTTCCTGTTCGACATCAGCAAACGCGACCTTGACCGCAAACGCAACCTGTCGCAATTGTGCCTGCGCAACGTGGTTCCCGCCGGTTTCATCCGACCCCGCCTGACGGCGGCACGCAGTACCGTGCTGTTTTCCGCGACGTTGAGCCCTCGTCATTACTATGCCGATTTGCTCGGGACGCCCGCGAGCACAGTCTGGATCGACGTCGAATCACCGTTTCACGCTGACCAGTTGAAGGTCCATATCGTCAGCCAGATTTCCACGCGGTTTGTCCATCGACAGTCTTCTCTGGCGCCGATCGTCGAGCTGATCGCCAGGCAGTTCACCCAATGCCCCGGGAACTACCTGGCGTTTTTCAGCAGCTTCGATTACTTGCAGCAAGTGGCGCAGTTGCTGGCCGAGACACATCCACACATCAATCTCTGGTCGCAATCCCGAGGCATGGGGGAAGGGCAGCGTCAAGACTTCCTCGATCAGTTCACCGCGCACAGCCAGGGCATCGGCTTCGCGGTGCTGGGCGGGGCGTTTGGTGAAGGCATCGACTTGCCCGGTGCCCGGTTGATCGGCGCCTTTATCGCCACCCTCGGACTGGCGCAACTCAACCCGGTCAATGAACAGCTGAAACATCGTATGGCGGCGATTTTCGGAGCCGGTTATGACTACACCTACCTGTTTCCCGGCGTGCAGAAAGTCGTTCAGGCAGCAGGGCGCGTCATCCGTACCCAACAGGATCAAGGGGTGGTGATGTTGATCGATGATCGCTTTGGCGACAGCAAGGTCAAACAGCTGCTGCCGCGCTGGTGGTCGGTGGCCCCGTCGATTTTGCTCTCTGTCGAGTAGGAACTTTTACCCCAAAAAACATCGACATACCTTGAAAGCTCTCACCGTTTGAACAATGGGTGAGTACACGCTTTATTGATTCGGCAAGCCATCACTTTCAAGCCCGACTTTGATAAGGAAATCAAGGCATGTCAGCAGCAAAAATGTATGAGTACACCCCCGACCAGGTCACGCAGGCATTCGATGAAATCATCGCGACGATTTTCAGCGGTATCACCGTCGAAGCTGTACCCAAAATGCTGGTCGTGGCTGGGATCGAGGCGTCAGGCAAAACGTACTTGCTGGAAAAGAGCCTGCTGCCTACTGGCCGCTATAAAAACTACGTGCGCCTGTACCTGACCGAGTACAGGAAAAAGCACCCTCAGTACGCGCAGATAATCAAAAAGGGCGTTTTGCATGCTTACGAGCACACTGAGGAGTTTGTTCGGGAAGTCTGCGCAAAGATCTTTGCGCAGGCGTTCGACAGTAAATACAACATCATCATGGAAAGCGCCTTCGACAGCCTGGATTTCGCTGCCTTTCCGCCGTTGGCGACCGCTGCCGGGTATCAGTTCGAGACTCACATTGTTGGCTGCACTCAAGAATTCGCTCATGTATCGAGCATTAAACGAGGGCTAAAGAGCCTGGAAGTGCAGGACCTGGAAAGATTTCTCACGGCGGAGAAGCTGGATATCAGCACAGGCCTTTCGCAAGCGATCATTCTGGCCTTCGAAACGGCGGCAAAAGCGGTCAGCGGTTCGCAAATGTTTGTCTATGAGCGTGGATTCGGAGCGTTGAACGAACGTATCCTTCGTGCACATAGCGCCTATATCAAAAACAATGATGGTTCCGTCACCACAACGACTACCGGGATGAATTTTACCTATAGCATCTACTCCAACATTATTCAGAACCTCGTCTTCGCAAGAAACGATCGCAACGAAATAATTAAAGAATGCCATTTGGCATTGCTCAAAGCCTCTACCCATGCCGCGGACGTCCCACAATTTGTCTATAACGACTTGTACGCCTACCTCGTCAGGTACGTGTATCGATAGCTTCGGGGAGGCAAGCGTCTTATTGCCGGCTTCTTACCATCCTGATTTGTCCCATACTCCAAAAAACATTCCTGACGTGAGGGCTCAATGAGCGAAGATCGAACCAAGGCCAGCACCATCGAGGACGGGCGTTTTCGCCTGTTGATCGACGCGGTGATTGACTACGCGATCTACATGATTGATCCCGACGGCATCATTACCAGCTGGAATGCTGGCGCCAAGCGCTTCAAGGGGTATGAGGAAGCCGAGATTCTCGGCCAGCATTTCTCGCGTTTCTACACCGAAGAGGATCGCCTCAAAGGAATGCCCCAACGGGCGCTGGACACGGCGATCCGCGAGGGACGGTTCGAGGGCGAAGGCTGGCGGGTTCGCAAGGACGGTACGCATTTCTGGTGCCATGTAGTGATCGATCCGATTTTCGATGCGGCGGGCACCTTGTTGGGATTTGCCAAGATCACCCGGGACCTGACCGACCGCAAGATGGCCGAAGAAGTCCTCAAACAAAGCGAGCAGCAGTTCCGGCTACTGGTTCAAAGCGTCACGGACTACGCCATCTACATGCTCGACGCCGATGGACGCCTGACCAACTGGAACCCTGGTGCCCAGCGCATCAAGGGGTACCTGCCCGAAGAAGTCATCGGCCAGCATTTTTCGATGTTCTACACCCCGGAAGATCGCGAAGCCGGCGAACCGAAGCGCACGCTGGACATTGCGGTACGTGAGGGGCGATTCGAAAACAAGGGCTGGCGGCTGCGCAAGGACGGCACACGGTTCCTGGCGCATGTCGTGGTCGATCCGATCTGGGGCGAAACCGGCACGTTGCTCGGTTTCGCCAAGATCACCCGTGATATCACCGAAGCGACCCACGCCCAGCAGGCCCTGGAACAAACCCGCGAGGCGCTTTTTCAGGCGCAAAAGATGCAAGCCATCGGGCAACTCAGCGGAGGCATTGCCCATGACTTCAATAACCTGCTGACAGTGATCCTCGGCAATCTGGAAATCGTCCGCAAGCGCGTGGGGGACGATCCGAAAATCACCCGGTTGCTGGACAACGCCACTCAGGGTGCCCAGCGCGGAGTTTCGCTGACCCAACGCATGCTGGCCTTTGCCAGGCGCCAGGAACTGAAGACCGAGCCTGTCGACATCCCGATGTTGGTGGAGGGCATTACCGGACTGTTGCGCAGTTCCCTCGGGCCTTCCGTGGTGCTCGAAACCCGCTTTTCGCAAGCGCTCGAACCTGTGCTGGCCGACGTCAACCAGCTCGAACTGGCGGTCCTGAACCTGGTGACCAACGCCCGGGATGCAATGCCCCACGGCGGGAAAATCCTGATCAGCGCCAAGTCTGAAGAGGCCGGGGATCACTCTTCGCTCGCGCCAAAGTCAGGCCGCTATGTCTGCCTGAGCGTCGTTGATACGGGGGAGGGCATGGATGACGCCACTCTTTCCACGGCGATGGACCCGTTCTTCACCACCAAGGGGGTGGGCAAAGGCACGGGGCTGGGATTGTCGATGGTGCATGGCTTCATCGAACAATTGGGCGGGCGATTCATTCTGAAAAGCCAAGAGGACAAGGGAACCACGGCCGAACTGTGGATACCCGTCGCCACAAACGGTTTGGCTGCCAAGCCTGCCCAGGAGGACGCCGCGCTGCCGGTGCCGCGCCTGTGCGTGCTGGTGGTGGACGACGACAATCTGGTGCTGACCAGTACGTGCCTATTGCTCGAAGATTTGGGGCATCGGGTGATCAGTGCAGTCTCCGGGGCTCAAGCGCTGAAGGTGTTCGACAGCGAGCAGACCATCGATCTGGTCATTACCGACATGGCCATGCCACAAATGGATGGCGCGCAACTGGCGCAGGCAATCCGAAGCATCAAACCGGACCTGCCGATCATCCTCGCCACGGGTTACGCGGAGCGGCTGGAAGGCTTTGCGACCAGACTCCCGCGCCTGTCGAAACCATTTACTCAGCTGAATCTGGTGGAGGTCATTGCCTCGACGATGAAATGACTCATTGTCCGGTCGCGGAGCCTGCGTTCTTTTTGAACCCGCGCAAGTTCATGGCACACAGGCAAAATTGCAACACGATCAACGCGTAGGCCTGTGTGTGATAGCCCCAGATCACCCATAAAATGTTGCTGAGGATAAAACAGATGAACCCCCAGACCCGGCGCCTGGGGTTTCGTGAACCGATCAGCCAGGCCGCCAGCACCGTGACCAGCATTGCTGGCCATTGCACCCAATCAAGATCGTCCATTGCAGACCCCTTGCAGTTTCAATCCAGCTGAACTTGTCAGTAGGCGTTTCTTCTAAAGGTTTTCCATTCTGTGTGTGACTCCCTTGCCAAGAATACTGACTGAAACCCCAGCCGAAGAAGCCTTGACCGAACACAACGCCAAGATGTTCGGCTCGCCCAAGGAACGTCTGGATTTCTACCGCCGGGAAATCCAGTACGAAACCAGCATTCTGGCCAATCGCACCGATGCCTACCTCGCGGCGCAATCGTTTCTGGTGATTGCCTTCGCATCGTGCATGTCCAACCTTAATCCCGAGTGGGGCAAACTCTTCACCCTGGTGGTGCCGCCGTTTCTGGCGCTGCTGGGGCTGCTCAGTTCACTCAACGCCTGGCCGGGCATTCGCGCGGCGTATGACATCATCGATCACTGGCACTTCAAGCAGAGTGAACTGCTGCGCAGCGAACCCCTGATGGGACTCGCTTACGACGAGTCGCCGTTGTTCAGCGAAATGGAGTCCTCCCACAAGGGCTATCGCAAGTCGCTGTTGTTCTCGGTGCGTACACCCTGGATTTTTGCCACGTTCTGGGTATTGCTGGGCAGTTACGCGGTTTTTATCCAAGTGACCAATCCTGGCGCATAAGACGCAAAAGTAAAAAGGCCCGGCAAGCGTCGGGCCTTTTTTTGCCTGTCACTTTGATCAGGCTGCCAGATTGGCTGCACTCATTTCTTTCTTGTACTGAGCCTTAAGACTCTCCATTTGCGCCCCCAATTCTTCGAGGGTGGCTTTGCCCAGCAGTTTTTTGGCCTGAGGAAACATTTCCGTTTCTTCCTCTTCGATGTGGTGCTCCAACAGCTCCTTGACCACTTTCACGCGGCCGGCGAACTCCACAGAGGACGGATCGGTGACTTTCAAGTCAGGCAGCACCAGCGAGTCAACGGTGCGGTGTTCTTCCTTGGCTTCGTAATACATGACGTCCTGTTCCTTGCCGCCCGCTTTTTTATACGCGGGGTACAAGACTTCCTCTTCGAGACGGGTATGGATAGTGATCTCCATTTCAAGCTTGGCCAGCAGCTCGGTGCGTTTCTTTATACCGCGTTCAGTGGTTTCGCTCAGTTGGGTCAGGATGCCCTTTACGCGTTCATGGTCGGCTTGCAAAAGGTCAATGGCGTTCATGGTCGATTCTCTCGAATAGTCACGGGGATGAGCGCAAACGGTCTCAAGGCCGAAGGTCGCTCATAGTCCTGGAGCATTTGTCGTGCCGACTGGCCATTGAAACAAGTGCCTTTAAAATCAATAGCTTGAAGTCGCTGATGGCGAACTGTAGTCATGCAGGCTGCATGAGTCCGGATTTTGACTCATGCAGTTCGCGGCTTTCTTTTTACAGCGCGATCCGCCCGGTTTTTTCAGTGCGACCACTGATCAGATTCGCCACTCACGCAACTGAACTCGCCGTGAACCCTCGCTCCCTTAATACAGACACCGATGCCTTTCTTTATCGAACAGCGAGGATGCAGCCCGGGTTGAAGCATTGCGATCTATGGCGCAGGACCGGTGGGTTTGTTGAGTGCAGCCTGCGCAAAAATGCTCGGTGCCGAGCAACCCGGTTCCAGTGATGTACCGCTGACCGAGAACCTGGAAACCACCCCGATACCGGCACTCTAGATTCGCCCCGTTGTGAACGCGGGTTTATGTGTCGAGGGAGCAAGCTCCCTCGCCACACCGGTTTGCTCCGACTGCTCGCTTTAGCTCAAGTCTTTTGTTTTTTGCGATGCTCGTACCACGCCAGCATCGGTTGCGTGCTGATGCCATGGATGAGGATGCTCAGCGCAACCACCGACAACGTGAGGTCAGTGCAAATAGCTGCGATTGAAGGCGCGAGCCCATGGTTAAGGGCATAGAAAAGGTAATACAGGCTGCCGATGCCGCGAATGCCGAACCAGCCGATCAACAGGCGCTGGCGCCCGTCCAGCAATCCACGCCAGGGCAGGGCGGCGACGCTCAGCGGTCGGATCAGGCAAAACAACACGCCGCCGATCAGCAGCGCTCGCCAGTCCCAGCGCCCAATCAGCACGACACCAAGCAGCGTCACCAGAAACACTTCCATGGCGCGTTCGACCAGACCGCCGAAGGCGAGCATGTCGCCCATCATGATACCGGCGGCGACCTGCGTGTCTTCAAGACCTTCGGTGTCGCCATGAACGGCCTGGTGCGGTTCGACATTCTGATGGCCGACCACCGGCTGGACTCGATGCTCGGCGGGCAGTTCGTCGTCGCCGGTGGATTGGACTTCCACATGGCGAAGCCCCAGGCCCGCGGCGAACACGGACAAAAAGCCGTAGCCATGAATCGATTCGGCAGCGACGTACGCCAGGGCGATCAGCGCGAGGGCCAGGTAGTCGTTGGGGGAAAGAGTGCTGTCGTCATTTTTGATCCGCAGTACCAACGTCAGGCGACCAATGCCGCGCCCCATCGCATAACCCGTGAGCAAGCCGGCAGGGACGGCCCAGAGCAGGCTGCGCAAAGCCCAGTCGCCCAGCCAGCCGGGGTTGCCGTCGTGTTGCAACAACAGCAACCCGAGGATCACGAACGGAAAGGCAATTCCGTCGTTGAGCCCCGCTTCACCGGAGAGGCCAAATCGCACACTGTCGTCATCCCGGGCGTCGTTGACTTGCACCAGCGCGGCGAGAACCGGGTCGGTGGGTGCCAGTATCGATCCAATCAACACGGCCGCGCCCCAAGACAATTCGAAACCGTAGTGCAGCAGCAGCGACACGCCGGTAATGGTCAACACCATCACCGGGCCAGCCAGTCCCACGGCGATGCGCCAGTTTTTGTCCTTGAAGGGCGAACGCAATTTCAGGCCGCACACAAACAACGAAAAGAGCACCGCGACTTCCGTCAGGTGCTCCATCCAGGTCGAGGCGTCGTTCATGTCCAGCTTCAACAGGCCGAGTGCTGCCGGCCCGATGGCGATTCCCAGCATCAGGCACACCGCCGAGGTGGTCACCGGCATCCAGCGCAGGTACGACGACGTCAACGCCAGTGTCAGCAGCACCGCACCCAACACCGCCACCCAGAGAATGAAGCTCATGCGCTGTACTCGCCGGACAGGTGTTGCGATGTTGGGCCGTGGGCGATCAACCGGCAGTCGCGCGCAGGTATTCAGGTGTCAGGACGTTGAACCACACCAGGATCATTTCCACCAGGACAGTGACCAGCACCAACAACCCGACACCCCACACGCAGGCGGCATTCAGCAAGCCCTGTTCCTTGCGTTCGTGCATGAAGGTCGGCATGCCGACAAACAGCAAAAACGTCGAGTAGATCGAGGCCGCCCCGAGCACGGCGATCGCCAGCCAACGACTCGGGTACAGACCGGCAAAGCCTGCAAGGAAAAACGGGGTGACGGTATACGCGGCAAAACCGATGCACTGGTTGACCGTCGGCCGGGCATCGAACGTACGGGACATCCAGCGTATGAACA
Organism: Pseudomonas sp. NFX71; assembly: GCF_048079215.1. Lineage (NCBI taxonomy): Bacteria > Pseudomonadati > Pseudomonadota > Gammaproteobacteria > Pseudomonadales > Pseudomonadaceae > Pseudomonas > Pseudomonas sp. NFX71. The sequence goes on from NZ_CP182230.1 coordinate 5,277,345, forward strand.
GCCCCATCAGCGCCACGCCGGCGACAATGGTCACGTAAAGCAGCACGCATAATTGCAGCGCGCTACTGCTGCTGAGCTTCACCGTTTCGTTTTCGGCCAGGCTCCATCCGACGTAGGTGGTCCCGATAAACAGGCACACGGCAGGGATCAAGGCGAGCAGCAACAAATGAGCGAGGTAGTGGCGCGGGTGGGCTTCCTCTTCCTTGCGGATATCCGTCCACGCGAAATTCGGTTGGGTAAACAGTTTGACGATAGGTGCGGACATGACGACCTCCTGATCGGGGGGCGGCCCCGTGACAGGGGCCCCTAAACGTATTGAGGGGCGCGCATTGTCAGGGGTTCACTTTTTCTGGCCGCCGCAGTGGAGTGTTCCGATAGAGGGAATGTTTGCTGGCGGGGAAGGTCAACCGAGCAGCTCTGTGTCGGGAGAATTGCCATGAGCGTCAGCCAGTCCGTGGTCGAGTATTTGCGTCAGAACGATTTGCTGCTGACCACTGCAGAGTCCTGCACCGCCGGAAAAATCGTCACGCTTCTGGCGGAGGTGCCGCACAGCGGTGAGTTGATCGAGAGCGGCTACGTGGTCTATTCCCCCGAAGCGAAACAACGTTTGCTCAACGTCAGCCCTTCGACAATCGAAACGTTCAACCTGACCAGTTGTGAAGTCGCCCGGGAAATGGCAGAAGGGGCACTGCGCGACAGCACCGCCAATGTTGCCGTGGCGACCACCGGCATCCTTGGTCCGGAAGACGTCGATGGCATACCGGCCGGCACCATTTGTTTTGCCTGGGCCTATCAGACCCGTCATGGGCGCAGTGTCTTCAGTCAGCAGGAGCGGTTTTTCGGCACTCGGACTCAGGTGCAACTGATGGCCGCAGAACATGCCCTGAAGCTGCTGCCGGACTTCCATCGGCGTGCGTTGGCCGGTGAGCGAGGCGCAGGAGAAAGTTGTGGGCGATGAGTGTTCCCTGGCCAATTCGATGCCGGTCATCGTCACGTTGATTGCGATTGATGCTGAGCTGTCGCGCCCTGAGCCGCTTCTGTGGCGAGGGGGCTTGCTCCCGCTGGGCTGCGAAGCAGCCCCCAAATCCGACATCCAATGCCATTTTTGTAAGCGCAGCGCACTCAAGCGCGAGCAAGCACCATGTTGTTCCTTCAAAGCATCGGTTTGCCACCGGTAATCCCATAGCGCTGACCGGTGATGTAGCTGGCCTCATCCGACGCCAGCAGCACATAAATCGGCGCCACTTCTACCGGTTGTCCCGGCCGTCCCAGGGGTGTCTGCCCGCCAAAATTCTGCACTTCCTCATCCGGCATGGTCGAGACGATCAACGGTGTCCAGATGGGCCCCGGCGCCACGCAGTTCACCCGGATGTTTTTCGGCCCCAGCATTTGCGCCAGGCCGGCTGTGAAATTGGCAATCGCGCCCTTGGTCGTGGCGTAGGGAAGGAGCGTCGGCTTGGGCATGTCCGAATTGACCGAGCTGGTGTTGATGATCGAACTGCCGGGTTTCATGTGCTTCAGCGCCGCCTGGCAGATCCGGAAGATGGCGGTGATGTTGACGTCGAAGGTCATCACCCATTCTTCGTCCGGGATGTCCTCGAAGTTTTCGTGGGTCATCTGGAACGCGGCGTTGTTGACCAGAATGTCGATACGGCCAAAACGCTCGACGGTTTTGTCGACCAGCGCCTGGCATTGCGCTTTGTGCGCGATGTCGCCGGGCAGCAACACGCACTGACGCCCGGCCTGTTCGACCCAGCGCGCGGTTTCCTGCGCATCTTCATGTTCGTTGAGGTAGGCCACGGCGACGTCCGCGCCTTCACGGGCGAAGGCGATCGCGACTGCGCGGCCGATCCCGCTGTCGGCGCCGGTGATCAGGGCAATTTTGCCGTCCAGGCGGCCGGAGCCTTTGTAGCTCTGCTCGCCACAATCCGGATACGGGTCCATTTTCTTCTGGGAGCCGGGGACCGGCTGGCCCTGTTTCTTGAAAGGTGGTTTTGGATAGTCAGTCATCGGAAATCTCCGTTCTCAAGGCAGAAGAGTCAAAGGGTGGACCCCGCTCTTTTGTCTTGAGTTCGGTTGGATTTCGGACGGTTGCTGAAACCTTCAAATCAACCCGACCTCCTGTGGGGCTAGCCTGCTAGCGATGGCGTCGGATCAGTCAGCGTCTATGTCGACTGACACTCCGCCATCGCTAGCAGGCTAGCTCCCACGGGGGGGATTGTCTTTACCTTCAGATGGAATCAGGCCTTGAGATTGATCAGGCTGCGCTCCATCCGCGCAATCCCTTCTTCCAGCAACGCGCGCGGACAACCGAAATTCAGGCGGACGAACTGTTTGCAGTCATCGCCAAAATCCAGGCCTGGGCTGAGCCCGACCTTCGCCTGTTCAAGGAAGAACTGCTGCGGATTCTCCAGACCCAGCGCCGAGCAATCGAGCCACGCCAGATAAGTGCTCTGCGGTACGTTAATGGTGACGCCCGGCAGCCGGGTGCGAACGGCATCGACCAGGTAATCGCGGTTGGCTTGCAGGTAACCCACCAGCTCGGTCAGCCACGGCCCGGCTTCGGTATAAGCCACGCGTGTCGCTTCCATACCCAGCGGGTTGACGCTATCGACCATGCCGCAACGGGCGTGGTTGACTCGCTCACGCAAAGCCCGGTCCTGAATGATCATGAACGAGGTCTTCAGGCCGGCGATGTTGTAGGCCTTGCTCGCCGACATCAGCGTAATGGTGCGCCGGGCGATTTCAGGGCTCAACGACGCGGTGGGAACATGTTTGCGCCCGTCGAAGCACAGTTCGGCGTGGATTTCGTCGGAGATGATCCAGGCGTCCTGTTCGCGGCAGATGTCTGCCACCGCTTGCAGTTCGTTCCGTGGGAACGCCTTGCCCAGCGGGTTGTGCGGATTGCTCAGCAGCAACGCGCCGCCACCGGCCAGCGACTGGCGCAAGGTATCGAGCGGCGTGATGTAGGTGCCGTCAGCCTGTGTGTCGAAATTCAGTTCAACCTTGTTCAGGCCCCAATGGCCGGGGGCATGCCGCAGCGGCGGGTAGTTCGGAACCTGGACCACGACGTTCTGTTGCGGTTGCACCAGTGCGTTCAAGGCCATGTTGAAACCCGACTCCACACCCGGCAGGAAAATCAGTTCCTGCGGCTCGACGCGCCAGGTGTATTTGTTCCAGAGGTCGGCAACGATGGCGTCGCGCAAGTCGTCCTGCGCCACGCTGTAGCCGAGCAATGGATGCTCCAGACGTTTTTGCAGGGCCTGGATAATCACCGGCGGCGCGGCGAAGTCCATGTCGGCGACCCACATCGGCAGAACCTCGGCCGGGTAGCGGCTCCACTTGGTGCTGCCGGTGTTGTGGCGGTCGAACACCTGATCAAAATCGAAAGTCATGCTCATCTCATAAAGGCCGGGATTAATTCGGCAGACATGATAAGGCCAAGCCCCTGTGGGAGCGAGCCGAGTGGAGAGGGGATTTGTGGTGAGGTTTTTTGTGGCGAGGGGATTTATCCCCGTTCGGCGGCGAAGCCGTCGTAGATCCTGTCAACCCGGTATGACCGAAAGAATGCAGGGGGCTGCTTCGCAGCCCAACGGGGATAAACTCCTCGCCACAAAGGCTCTCCCACGGCGGAAAAACCTGGGCCGGCGGTCGGTTTTCACACAGTCTTCGACTGCATTGTCTAGAGTTTGAAGTGTCGGTAGCTACGCTGCCGCCGCCGTGATTGCCCCGAAAAACCCGGCACAAGTACCGGGTCTTCACCTGATCAGGAGTGCACGATGGATCTCAACCGTCGTCAGTTCTTCAAGGTCGCCGGTATCGGCCTTGCAGGCTCGAGCCTGGGCGCGCTGGGCATGGCCCCGGCGCCGGCCTTCGCCGAGCAGGTGCGCCACTTCAAGCTCGCCCACACCCATGAAACCCGCAACACCTGCCCGTACTGCTCGGTAGGCTGCGGCTTGATCATGTACAGCCAGGGCGATGCCGCCAAGAATGTCGCGCAAAACATCATCCACATCGAAGGCGATGCCGACCATCCGGTCAATCGCGGCACGCTGTGCCCGAAAGGCGCGGGCCTGCTGGATTTCATTCACAGCCCCGGCCGCCTGCAGTATCCGCAGGTGCGCAAGCCGGGCAGCACGGAGTGGACGCGCATTTCCTGGGATGAAGCGCTGGATCGCGTCGCCGACCTGATGAAGGCCGACCGCGACGCCAACTTCATCGAGAAAAACGCCCAGGGTCAAACGGTGAACCGCTGGCTGACCACTGGTTTTCTTGCGGCTTCGGCGGCGTCCAACGAAGCGGGTTACATCACCCACAAGGTCATTCGCAGTCTCGGCATGCTGGGGTTTGATAACCAGGCGCGTGTCTGACACGGCCCGACGGTGGCAAGTCTTGCCCCGACGTACGGCCGTGGTGCCATGACCAATACCTGGACCGATATCGCCAACGCGAATCTGATCCTGGTGATGGGCGGCAACGCAGCAGAAGCGCACCCATGCGGTTTCAAATGGGTGACCGAAGCCAAGGCGCACAATGCCGCGCGGCTGATCGTGGTCGACCCGCGATTCACCCGCACTGCGTCCGTGGCCGACTATTACGCGCCGATTCGCACCGGCACCGACATCGCCTTCATGGGCGGGCTGATCAATTATCTGCTGACCGAGGACAAGATCCAGCACGAGTACGTGCGCAATTACACCGACGTGTCATTCATCGTCAAAGCCGGGTATGGCTTCGAGGACGGAATCTTCAGCGGGTACGACGTGACCAAACGCGCGTACACCGACAAGTCCGGCTGGGGTTATGAACTCGGTGAAGACGGCTTCGTCAAGGTCGACCCGACCCTGCAAGACCCGCACTGCGTCTATCAATTGATGAAGCAGCATTACAGCCGCTACAACATCGAGCTGGCCAGTCAGATTTGCGGCATGCCCGTGGACGCCATGCAAAAGATCTGGGAAGAGATCGCCACCTGCTCGCAACCGGGCAAGACCATGACGATCCTCTATGCCTTGGGCTGGACGCAGCACTCGATCGGTTCGCAAATCATTCGCAGCGCCGCCATGGTGCAGTTGCTGCTGGGCAACGTCGGCATGCCGGGCGGGGGCGTCAATGCCTTGCGCGGGCACTCCAATATCCAGGGGTTGACGGACCTCGGGCTGCTGTCCAATGCGCTGCCGGGCTATCTGACGTTGCCGCAGGACGCGGAGCAGGACTACAACGCCTACATCACCAAACGCACGCAAAAACCATTGCGGCCGGGGCAGCTGTCCTACTGGCAGAACTACAGCAAATTCCACGTCAGCCTGATGAAAGCCTGGTACGCCGGCAACGCTACGGCCGAGAACAATTGGGCGTACGACTATTTGCCGAAACTCGACATCCCCAACTACGACATCCTCAAGGTGTTCGACCTGATGGGGCAGGGCAAGGTCAACGGTTACATGTGCCAGGGCTTCAACCCGATTGCCGCGTTGCCCGACAAAAACCGGGTGATGGCGGCGCTGGCCAGGTTGAAATGGCTGGTGGTGATGGACCCGCTGTCCACCGAGACCTCGGAATTCTGGCGCAACGTCGGGCCGTATAACGATGTGGAAACCGCCGGCATCCAGACCGAAGTGATTCGCCTGCCTACCACCTGTTTCGCCGAGGAAGACGGCTCTCTGGTCAACAGCAGTCGCTGGCTGCAATGGCACTGGAAAGGCGCCGACGGCCCTGGCGAAGCGCGCACCGACGTGCAGATCATGAGCGAGCTGTTCCTGCGCCTGCGTCAACGCTATCAAGCCCATGGCGGCACTTATCCCGACCCGATCCTCAAACTGTCGTGGCCCTACAGGATTGCCGACGAACCGGCGCCGGAAGAGCTGGCCAGGGAGATCAACGGCTACGCCACCACCGACTTCACCGATGCGACGGGTGTGGCGATCAAGGGCAAGGCGCAACTGGCCGGCTTTGGTCAACTCAAGGACGACGGCAGCACCGCGTCAGGCTGCTGGATCTTTTGCGGCAGCTGGACCGAGGCCGGTAACCAGATGGCCCGGCGCGACAACAGCGATCCGTATGGCATGAAACAGCACCAGGGCTGGGCCTGGGCCTGGCCGGCGAACCGGCGGATTCTCTACAACCGCGCCTCCTCCGACCCGCTAGGCAAACCGTGGGACGAGAAAAAACGCCTGGTGTGGTGGAACGGTAAAGTCTGGGGCGGCACCGACGTGCCGGACTTCAAGGCCGACTCGCCACCGGAAGCCGGGATGAATCCGTTCATCATGAACCCTGAAGGCGTGGCGCGGTTCTTTGCCGTCGACAAGATGAACGAAGGTCCGTTCCCGGAACACTACGAGCCGTTCGAGACGCCCATCGGCATCAACCCGCTGCACCCGGAAAACAAGAAAGCCACCAGTAACCCGGCGGCGCGGATCTTCGATTCGGTATGGGATTCCCTCGGCGTGGCCAAGGATTACCCGTACGCCGCCACTAGCTACCGGCTGACCGAGCATTTCCACTTCTGGAGCAAGCATTGCAAGCTCAACGCCATTTCCCAGCCGGAGCAGTTCGTCGAGATCGGCGAGGTGCTGGCCAAGGAAAAAGGCATCGTTGCCGGTGACCGGGTGCGGGTCAGCAGCAAACGCGGGCATATCGAAGCGGTGGCGGTGGTGACCAAGCGGATACGCCCGCTGCAGGTCAACAATCAGGTGGTGCACCAGATCGGCATCCCGTTGCACTGGGGATTTACCGGGCTCACGCGTCACGGTTACCTGACCAATACCCTGGTGCCGTTCCTCGGCGATGGCAACACCCAGACCCCGGAATCCAAGTCATTCCTGGTCAACGTGGAGAAAGTCTGAATGGCCAGCCAAGACATCATTGCCCGCTCGGCCACCACGACGGTTTCGCCGTCTGTGCGCAATCAGGAGGAAGTGGCCAAGCTGATCGACACCACCAAGTGCATCGGCTGCAAGGCCTGCCAGGTCGCCTGTTCGGAATGGAACGAACTGCGCGACGACGTCGGTCACAACCTCGGCACCTACGACAATCCCCAGGACCTGAGCGCGGAAACCTGGACCCTGATGCGCTTCACCGAGCACGAAACCGACGCTGGCAACCTCGAATGGCTGATCCGCAAGGACGGCTGCATGCATTGCGCCGAGCCAGGCTGCCTGGCGGCGTGCCCGAGTCCGGGGGCGATTATCAAGCACGCCAACGGTATCGTCGATTTCGATCAGGACCACTGTATCGGCTGCGGTTATTGCATCACCGGTTGCCCGTTCAACATCCCGCGGATCTCGCAAAAGGATCACAAGGCCTACAAGTGCACGTTGTGCTCGGACCGGGTCGCTGTAGGCCTGGAACCGGCCTGCGTGAAAACCTGTCCGACCGGGGCGATTGTGTTCGGCACCAAGGACGACATGAAGGAACACGCCGCCGAACGCATCGTCGATCTCAAGAGCCGCGGCTTCGCCAACGCCGGGCTGTACGATCCCAAGGGCGTGGGCGGCACCCACGTCATGTATGTGTTGCATCACGCCGACACGCCGGTGCTCTATGCCGGTCTGCCGAATAGCCCGACGATCAGTCCGCTGGTGGAATTGTGGAAAGGCGTGAGCAAACCGTTGGGCTTGCTGGCCATGGGGCTGGCGGTGTTGGCCGGGTTCTTCCACTACGTGCGCGTTGGCCCGCAGATCGTCGAGGAAGACGAACTTCCGGTCCTCAAAGACCCTGCGGTGCATGAAGTCGATCCGGCGGTGCACACCTTCGATCCGCGCGGGGAGGACAGACCATGATCCGCAGACAGATCCTGCGCTACACCTCGAACCAGCGCACCAATCACTGGCTGGTGGCGATCTTTTTCTTCATGGCGGCGTTGTCGGGGCTGGCGTTGTTTCATCCAGCGTTGTTCTGGCTCAGTCACCTGTTCGGCGGCGGGCCATGGACGCGCATCCTGCATCCGTTCATGGGTGTGGTGATGTTCGTGCTGTTCCTGGGGCTGGTGATTCAGTTCTTTCGGGCGAACTTCTTTATCAGCAATGACCGCTTGTGGCTGCGCCGCGTCGGGCGAGTGATCCAGAACGAGGAGGAGGGCGTGCCGCCGATCGGCAAGTACAACCCGGGGCAGAAGCTGCTGTTCTGGACCTTGCTGCTGTGCATGCTCGTGCTGCTGTTCAGCGGGCTGGTGATCTGGCGGGCATATTTCAGCGAGTATTTCGGCATCACCTCGATTCGCTGGGCGATGTTGCTGCATGCCTTGGCGGGATTTGTATTGGTGTTGAGCATCATCGTGCACATCTACGCCGGTATCTGGATCAAGGGCTCGGTCAGCGCCATGGTGCATGGCTGGGTCAGCCGTGCCTGGGCAAGGAAACACCATGAGCTCTGGTACCGGGAAGTCACGCGCGATGAACACCCCGAACGGCCGGTCAGCAAAAAAGGATAAGCCCCTTGGCGACAATTCTTCAGCCTGGCGAGATTGAAGCGGCGGCGAGTTCTCCGCCGTTCCTGCACTTGCCGCCGAACAACCTGTTCGCGTTGCGAGCACAGCGACTGGAACGGTTGGCTGAGGGGCATCCTTTGGCCGATTACCTGCTTCTGGTGGCTGGCCTGTGTGGTGTTCAGCAGCAGTTGATGGACGATCCCCCCGTCGCTACGTTGCCGGACCCCGAACGTCTGCGGGTTTGCCAGCAGCATGGCTTGCCGCCGTTCGCTGCCGACGGTCTGGTGCGCGAGGACGATTGGTTGCCTTGGCTGCATGCGCTGTTGCAGCGTTATCGGCCACCGTCGCAAATGGAAGTCGAGAGCACGATAACCCGTTTGCGAAATGCCAGCGTCGGCCAACTCAAAGCCTGGGCAATTGCTTTGGTCAGCGGCCAGTTTGCGTTGCTGCCGGCGGAGTTGGTGCCATTTCTGGGCGCCGCGTTGCAGGCCGCCTGGAGCCATTGGTTGCTCAGCACGCCTGATCTGGCCTTGAAACCCGGCGACAGTCTCAGCCAGTGTCCGGCCTGCGGTTCTCCGGCGATGGCCGGGGTGATTCGGCATCGCGGCAAGCACAACGGCTTGCGCTATCTGGTGTGTTCGCTGTGTGCCTGTGAATGGCATGTGGTGCGGGTCAAATGCGTGTATTGCGAGCAGAGCAAGGGTCTGGAATATGTCAGTCTTGATGATGATCGCCATGCTGCCAATCAGGCGCCGTTGCGCGCCGAGGTTTGTCCCGGTTGTCGCAGTTATCTGAAATTGTTGTATCTGGAAAATGATGCTGAAGCTGAAGCGCTGTCGGGGGATTTGACCAGTCTGATGCTGGACATGCGCCTGGAGCAGGAAGGGTATCAGCGGGTGGCGCCGAATCTTTTGTTTGCGCCTGGGGGGGATTGAAGCTTTCTTGCTGGGGCCTCTCGGCGACATCTCCATTTCTTCGGTAACGGCCGCCTATGGTTCCGCTCTTACAGCGGGTTACTTGGAAAAGCGCCAACTAACCAAGCGCTATTGCCCCGTTCGTTCGGAACCCGATCTCCTGTGGGAGCTAGCCTGCTAGCGATGATCGTTAACGATAAAGCGGGCGATCTGAATCAACGCGGTGTCTGGACGTCCATCGCTAGCAGGCTAGCTGTGTAAACCCACCACGTTGTTCACGGATGCTATTCGGCTAATTGGTGGCAAATAACTCAGGCTGGCATGCGGGCGATGCCAGTTGTACTCGTGCAACCACGACGTCAGGTAGGTCGCACGTTGGTCTGAGCTTTCGTAACTTCTGGCGTAGGCCCATTCGCGCAGAGCGGTTTGGATAAATCGCTCTGCCTTGCCATTCGTTCGTGGTGTGTAAGGTTTGGTATAGATGTGTTTAAGCCCCAGCCGTCGACATAGACGCTTGAAACGTCCGGACTTGTAGCAAGGGCCGTTATCGGTCATTACCCGCTCGAAGCAAACGCCAAGGCTTGCGTAGTAGCGCAGGGCCCGGATCAGCGCGAGGCAGGCGCTACGCCCACTTTGGTCTGCGTACAAACCGCTGTGTGCCACTCGACTGTTATCGTCGATGGCAACATGGGCGTATTCCCAACCGACATGGTAAGAGCGGCCTTTTAGGCGGTCTCGTGTCACTCGATGACCTGGTTTGTTAAAACGCCCCAGCTTCTTGATGTCCAGGTGAAGCAGACCTCCGGGCTGAGAATATTCGTAGCGAATCACTGGCGGTGGCGGCTCCAGGTATGCCAAACGGTTGAGGCCGTTACGGCTCAATAACCTGCCCACAGTGCTGTGTCCCACCTTCAAGTCCTGGCTGATTTGGCGATAGGTTTTTCGCTGGCGACGTAGCTCAAGCACTTGTTCCTGGCGCATCTCAGGAAGCGCATGCGGACAGAACTTGGGCCGGGACGAACGATCCTGCAGTCCTTCCTCGCCTTCAGCACGATAGCGATTAAGCCACTTGTAGGCAGTGCGAACACTGACTCCTTGAGACTGAGCTACCTCAACAGGTCTCAGGCCTTCCTTAAGGATTCGTTGAACAAGAAGGGCTCGACCGGAAACGGTTAATCGGGCATTTTTATGAGCGTTCACTCGGGGCCTCCGGGTGCTTGGTTTGGTTCGCACCTCCAATTTCCCGGAAAAGCCCCGAGTGAACAACCTACAGAGAGATCACAGCTAGCTCCCACAGGGGATTGTTGGCGGGCATGACACGGGTGTTTCCCACCAATGATCCTGACAAACTTCAGGCCGGCTATCAGGCCGCCTCGCTTTTGCTTTTGATCTTGATCTGCCCCGTCGGAAGGCCGAGCGCAGGTTCTGCGCTCAGTCCAAAAAAAAGGTCGGCTGTCAGGTCGCCATCGTACGAGCGCCAGGCATACGCAAATTCATTGCGGGAGCGAGCCCGCTCGCAAAGAGTCCCAGCGACTACACTCAGGCGGTCAGCCGTTTACGGGAGCCCCTGATGCCCTCCAGATCCGCCAACCCGGCCTTGCGATTGCCTTCCATCGACAGTTTGCTGCGCCATCCGGCATGCCAGCCACTGTCCGAGCGCTATGGGCGCGAAGCGCTGCTGGGCAGTTTACGGCAACTGCTGGATGACCTGCGTGAACCGGTCATTTCAGGGCAACTCGACGCCATCGAAATCACCCCCGACACGTTGGCGGGCAGGGCTGGCGAACGCCTTGCCCGGCAGCATCGCAGCCATGTCCGTCGCGTATTCAATCTCACCGGCACCGTGTTGCACACCAACCTCGGTCGCGCGTTACTGCCGCAGGAAGCGATTGACGCGGTGCAGATGGCCGCCCGCTATCCGCTCAACCTGGAATTCGACCTGCACAGCGGCAAGCGCGGCGACCGCGACGACCTGATCGAAGGCCTGATCCGCGAACTGACCGGTGCCGAAGCGGTCACCGTGGTCAACAATAACGCCGCCGCCGTGCTGCTGACGCTCAACAGCCTGGGCGCGCGCAAGGAAGGGATCATTTCCCGGGGCGAACTGATCGAAATCGGCGGTGCGTTCCGCATTCCCGACATCATGGCCCGGGCCGGGGTGAAGCTGCATGAAGTCGGCACCACCAATCGCACCCACGCCAAGGATTACGAAGCCGCCATCGGCCCGCGCAGTGGATTGGTGATGCGCGTGCATGCCAGCAACTACAGCATTCAAGGCTTCACCACGAGCGTGCCAACTGCCGAATTGGCGGAGCTGGCGCACAAACACGGTTTGCCGCTGCTCGAAGACCTCGGCAGCGGCAGCCTGCTGGACTTGACTCGCTGGGGCTTGCCCGCCGAACCGACGGTGCGCCAGGCACTGCTCGACGGTGCAGACATTGTTACCTTCAGCGGCGACAAACTGCTCGGTGGCCCGCAGGCCGGGCTGATCGTGGGTCGCAAAGACCTGATCGCGAAGATCAAGAAGAACCCCCTGAAAAGGGCGTTGCGCGTCGACAAACTGACCCTGGCCGCCCTCGAAGCCGTGCTGGGGCTTTACCGCGATCCGGATCGCCTGGCGGAACGCCTGCCGAGTTTGCGTCTACTCATCCGCCCGCAGACAGACATCTTCGCCCAGGCCGAGCGCCTGCAACCATCGCTGGCCAGGGTGTTGGGCGAGGGCTGGCGCGTCAGCGCAGTGCCATCGCTGGGCATGATCGGCAGTGGCAGCCAACCCGTGGCGCGCCTGCCGAGCGCGGCACTGTGCCTGCGACCGGAGGTCAGCAAGCGCCTGCGCGGTCGACGGTTGCTTGAGCTGGAGGCTGCCTTCAGAAAGCTGGCCATTCCCGTGCTCGGTCGCCTCGATGATGACGCGCTGTGGCTGGATCTGCGGCAACTGGACGACGAGCCGGCATGGCTGGCGCAGCTCGATCAACTGCAGGTGACCGGGTGATCGTCGGCACCGCAGGGCATATCGATCACGGCAAGACGTCCTTGCTGCAGGCCTTGACCGGTCAGGCGGGCGACCGTCGCCGGGAAGAGCGTGACCGAGGCATGACCATCGACCTCGGTTATCTGTATTCGGCGCTCGAACCCGGCGCGGCCCTGACCGGTTTTATCGACGTGCCCGGTCATGAACGCTTCACCCACAACATGCTGGCTGGAGCGCAAGGCATTGATCTGGCGCTGCTGGTGGTGGCCGCCGATGACGGCGTCATGCCCCAGACCCGGGAACACCTGGCCATCGTCGAACTGTTGGGCATTCCCCGGGCGCTGATTGCGATCACCAAATGCGACCGGGTCGATACTTTTAGAGTGCAGGCCGTGCGCGAACAGATCGCCGCTTTGCTCGCGCCCGGACCTTATGCCGGCGCACCACAGATTGCGCTGTCGAACACGACTGGCGAGGGTATCGAAACGCTGCGCCAGGCCTTGCTGGATGCGCAAAAAGAAGTGCTCCTGCGCAGTACCCACGGCGGATTTCGCCTGGCAATTGATCGGGCTTTCAGCGTCGCTGGTGCGGGAATTGTGGTGACCGGCACGGCGTTGTCCGGGCAGGTGGCGGTCGGCGACACACTATCGCTCGGTCCACAGGGCAAACCGGTGCGGGTGCGTGGCCTGCATGCGCAGAATCAGGCAGCCGACAGCGCCACGGCGGGCCAGCGAGTGGCGTTGAACCTGAGCGCCGAGCGCCTGTCACTGGAGCAGATTCACCGAGGGCACTGGCTGCTGGCCGAGTGGCTGTATGCGCCGACCCAGCGGCTGGACATCGACCTGCATCTGTTGATCAGCGAAGCCAGGACGTTCGAACATTTTCAGCCTGTGCACGTGCACCTCGGGACTCAGGACGTAACGGGGCGAGTGGCGTTACTGGAGGGTTCCAGCCTGGCGCCGGGTGAGCGCATGTTCGCGCAACTCCTGCTCAATGCCCCCGTGCAGGCGGTGCACGACGACCCTTTGATCCTGCGTGACCAAAGCGCTCAGCGCACCCTCGGCGGTGGCCGGGTGCTGGACCCGTTCGCGCCATCGCGACAGCGCCGAAGCCCAGAGCGACTGGCGCAATTGCAGGCGCTGGCCTCGACGACACATCTGGAAGAGGTCTTGCCGGCGTTGCTGGCCAACAGCGACACCGGGCTAGACCCGCAGCGTCTGGAACGTCAGTTCAACCGCCCGCGCAGCACCTGGCATTTACCCGAGGATGTCCGCCTGATCGATACGCGCCAGGGACAACTGTTGTTCCGCACACTGCGCTGGGAAACGCAAAAAGCATTGCTGCTGGAACATCTGGCGCGCTTTCATCAACTGGAACCGGATCAAATGGGCCCGGACCGGGATCGCCTGCGCCGGTTCGCCGGCACGGCGCTGGACCGTGCGACGTTCGTCAGTCTGATCGACGAACTGCTGGCCGCTGGCACTCTCGCTGCCAGCGGACCGTGGCTGCACTTGCCCGGTCATCAAGTACGCTTGAGCGCGGAGGACGAAGCCCTGTGGCAACACTTGCAACCGTTGTTCGAACAGGCCGGATTCGATCCCCCGTGGGTGCGTGACCTGGGTTTCGATGAGGTGACGGTGCGCTTGCTGCTGCGCAAGATGGCGCGCCTGAGCCTGGTGCATCAAGTGGTCCGCGACCTGTTTTATACAGACGCAATGCTGCGTCGTATGGCGGCTATGCTCTTGCAACTGGCGGCGCAAAACGAGGTGATTCAAGTCACGGCGTTTCGCGATGCGGTGGGCCTGGGGCGCAAGCGCAGTATCCAGATTCTCGAATACTTCGACCGGCTGGGCCTGACCCGACGCTTTGGCGACAAACGTCATATCCGCCTCGACAATGCCCTGGCGCAACGAGCAGAAAACTGACTTCAAGGAAGGCAATCGCGCCCGGTGGCGCGGCCGGGCTTCAAACCCGGTTGGGGACGGCATCCGTTCCCGGGCAGGTTCGACTCCGGCTGCCTTCCGCCAATTTCCCTTCACAGATGCCCGAAGTTCAGCGGGTACTGGATGACCACGTACACCCGGTCGATGTCATCGCCTGCCTGGGCGGTGTTGGCTCGATGGGACACATGGGACAATTGCAGGGACAATCCTTTGGCCGTGCCGGACTGCACGACGTAGCGCAGGTCTATGTCGCGCTCCCAATGCCGGCCGCCATCGCCTTGTTGCGGCATGTAGTCACCGACGGACTCATCAAAAGGGTTGTAGGCGCCGCCCTTGGGCGCATGGGTGCCGTCGATCTGGCTGCCCATGACGTAACGCGTCATGAAATTCAGGCCGGGAATCCCTAAGGTGCCCAAATCGAGGTCGTAACGTGCCTGCCATGAGCGTTCATTGGCGCCGTTGAAGTCGGCGTACTTGATCGAGTTGGCCAGGTAGATCGAATCGCCGCCGACAAAATCGAATGGCGTGTCGCCCGTGATTTTTTGATACGCCAGCGTGAAGGCATGTGCAGCGACGGTGTACTTGCCCGAGAGACTGAACGCGGTGTTATCGATGGCGCCGGCCAGCGCTTTGCCGGTGTCCTGCGTATGGTAGAGATTGGCGTCGAGGAATACCCCGGGCTGCTTCAGGTGCAGGTTGGCGTAATACTGACGCCAGGTGTCGCTGAGTTCGGAGGCGTAAAGCGCACCGCCGACGGGGCGTTGGGTGAACAGGTCGGTGCCGAGAAATGTAATGCCGCCAGCCTCTGTGTTGGCGCCATAGCCATAGAAGTCGCCTTTGCCCGACGAACTGTCCTGGTTCTTGAACGCCGTGAAATGACCGGCCACCAGATTCAGGTCGTCGATTTCGCGGCTGTTCAGCAGCAAGCCTGTGGCGTACTCCGGTTGCAGGCGTTTGTCCGCGGTGTCGAATACCGGGGTTTCGACCATCATTTCACCGAAGGCCAAGGTGGTTCGGGAGGCTCTGATTTTCAGCGCGCCACCGCCACTGGAGTAGTTGCCTTCGCTACGACCGTCATCATTTACGGGCAGCAATCCGGTCCCGGAATGCCCCTTGCCGCCATCCAGTTTCAATCCCACAAAGGCATGAGCATCCAGGCCAAACCCAAGCGTACCGGGTGTGAAACCGGATTCAAAAGCGCCGATAAAGCCTTGAGCCCATTCCGCTTTATAGCTTTTGCCTGTCGGCGAAGGGGATCGGTAATCGCTATTGAGGTAAAAGTTGCGGCTGAGCACGTCAAGCGTCGCGCCGTCCAGAAACCCTTGTGCGGGTTCATCAGCCAGGGCTGTTCCGGCGAACAGCATCGATAACCAGAAGGGCAACCCGGCGCGAAGATCTTGCTTGCGAAACTTCATCGTCAATGACCACGCACCAGCGACTGCGGAATGTCCACAGTCGCTTGCTATTAAAAGGAAACCGCTTAGTGGCCTTCCGAAGCCCCGAACATGGTCTTGGCGTAAATCAGCCCCAGACCGTAGGAACCACCGTTGGCAATCGAGGTTTTTACGGTTTCGTCATAGGTCTCGGTACGTGCCCAGTCGCGCTGCAGTTCAAGCAGGTATTGCAGCGAGGTCATCGGCCGCGCGCCGATCTGGATCATGCGCTGCATGGCCATTTCATGAGCTTCGGTGCTGACGTCGCCACAGGCATCGGCAATCACATAGACCTCGAAACCCTGGTCGATGGCCGACAGCGCCGGGCCGACGATGCACACGGAGGTCCACAGGCCGGCGAGGACGATTTTCTGTTTGCCGATCTTGTTGACTTCGACGGCGATGCGTTCGTCTTCCCAGGTGTTCATGCTGGTACGGTCGATGACGTTGTGTTCCGGGAATACCGATTTGATTTCGTCGAAGATCGGGCCTGAGAAGCTCTTCTCGGCAACCGTGGTGAGGATGGTCGAGACCTTGAAGCCACGTGCAGCCTTGGCCACCAGCGCGGCGTTGTTGCGCAGGGTCACGGCGTCGATCGACTTGGTCGCAAAGGACATCTGCGACTGGTGGTCGATCATGATCAGTGTGTGGTCGGTCGGGGTCAGCAGGGTTTTGCCGGGAACTGCTTTTGCGATAGCCATGGCGAGGTCCTTACGGGTGAGTGAGGAGGCCATGGTTGCGTAAATTCATTCGGGGATATTGAACCGGTGTGCTGTGTTTTGACTTTCTTGCGGGGCGGGATCACCGCGCCGCCCCGCGCAATAAAAGCTATCGCACGGGACAGTCCATCATTGCTTCACGTACCGACCGGGGGCCGATTCAAGTGCAGGATACTGCGCATTGCCGCTGTGCGGCGCCGAAGGCTGGCGTTCGCCGCCGTGTTCGGCGAGCCAGGCGAACCAGTCGCTCCACCAGCTGCCGGGATGTTGCTCGGCATTCTTGAACCAGGTATCGGGGTTTTTCGTGACCCGGTTATTGGTCCAGTAATGGCGCTTCTCCTTGGCGGGCGGGTTGATGACCCCGGCAATATGCCCCGAAGCACCCAGCACGAAGCGCTTGGTGCCGGACAGCAGTTCGGTGCTGGCGTAGGCGCTTCGCCAAGGCACGATGTGATCGTCATGGGTAGCGAGGATGTACGCCGGCGCGTCGATGGCGCGCAGATCGAGCCTGGCGCCGCAGCAGTCCAGCTCGCCGGATTTCAGATCGTTCTGCAAATAGGTGTGGCGCAAATACCAGCAATACATCGGGCCGGGAAGGTTGGTGCTGTCGTTGTTCCAGAACAGCAAATCGAGAGGGATCGGCTTCTGGCCCTTGAGGTACTTGTCGACGTTGTAGTTCCACCACAAATCATTGGGGCGCAACAGCGAGAAGGTGTTGCCCATGTCCTCGCCCTTGAACAGGCCGATGGGGCCGTCAACGCCACCGATGGTGCGCTCGCGGTAAGCCACCAGTTGCTCGTCGACGAAGATGTCGATAGGGCCGGTGTCGAGGTAGTCCAGGAACGTGGTCAACAGGCTCACGCTGCCGATTTCGCGATCACCGCGGGCCGCCAGCACCGCCAGCGCGGTGCTCAGCAGCGTGCCGCCGATGCAGAAACCGACGCAATTGGGCCGTTGCTCGCCGCTGATTTCACGGGTCACTTGCAGGCCTTTGATGATGCCGGTTTCGATCAGGTCGTCCCACGTGGTGCCTGCATGTGCCTTATCGAAGTTGCGCCATGACATCAGAAACACTGGATGACCTTGTTGCAACAGGTGGCGAACCATCGAGTTGTCCGGGCGCAGGTCAAGGATGTAGTACTTGTTGATCGACGGCGGGACGATGAATACCGGTCGCCGGTATTGGGTGTCGCTTTGCGGGTAGTACTGAATCAACTGGAAGAGGTCGTTCTCGAATACCACTTCGCCGGGCGTGCTGGCCAGGTCGACGCCGACCTTGAAGGCGCCGCTGTCGCACTGGCGCATCTTGCCTTCCTGCAGGTCGCTGGCCAGGTGCAACAGGCCCGTGAGCAGGCTGGCGCCTTGAGTGTCCGCGGCCCGCTGCAGGGCATCGGGATTGCTCACCAGAAAATTGCTCGGCGCACCCGCGGCGATGGCTTGCTCTACGAGGTACAGCAGGCGCTGGCGGGGTTTCTTGTCTTTGATCGGAAGTTTGTCGAGCAGTTTGAGCAGGAACCCGGCGTTCAGCAGGTAAAACGCGGCGAGGGAGCCGAACAGCGGCTCGCGCCAGTTGCCACTGGCAAAACGTCGATCCTCAAAGGTGAAGGGCTGGCCGCTCATCAGGCGGTGCCCGAGGTCCGCCCATTGCAGCTGATAGTCCGACTGGAGGCTGTCCAGGGTGTCGCGCGGCAAGTCGAACCACTCGTTGTATTCCTGCCCGGTAAACCACGGATTGGTGCTGACCCATAAACGTAATTGTTGCACTGCAAAGGAGGCAATGAACGGTACCTGGCCGGACCAGAAGGTATTGAAGGTGTGCGCGTTATTGTCCATGGAACTCCTTGCCCACATCAGTAAACCGGGCAGAAAAAAACCGCGGTGCCGGAATTCGGCACCGCGTCAGCAGTCAAGCAAGCAGTCCTGTGTTTCTTCTTATCGTTCGATGACCAGACTGACGCCTTGGCCGCCGCCAATGCACAACGTGGCCAGGCCCTTTTTGCCGTCACGGCGAATCAGTTCGTGCACCAGCGACACCAGAATCCGCGCGCCCGACGCGCCGATCGGATGGCCCAGTGCAATCGCGCCACCGTTGACGTTGACCTTGCGGGTGTCCCAGCCCAGTTCCTTGCCAACTGCCAGTGATTGCGCGGCGAACGCTTCGTTGGCTTCGATCAGGTCGAGGTCGTCCAGGCTCCAGCCGGCTTTCTCCAGCACCAGACGGGTGGCCGGAACCGGGCCGATGCCCATGATCGACGGGTCGACGCCTGCGCTGGCGTAAGCCTTGATGCGTGCCAGCACCGGCAAGCCGAGGGCCTGGGCCGTGGTGGCGCTGGCCAGCAGCAACACGGCGGCGCCATCGTTGAGGGTCGACGAGTTACCGGCGGTCACGCTGCCGTCTTTCTGGAACGCCGGTTTCAGATTGCTCAAGGCTTGCAGCGTGCTGCCCGGGCGCGGTTGTTCATCCGTATCGAACACCAGCGGATCGCCCTTGCGCTGAGGGATCAGGATCGGCGTGATTTCACGCTTGAAGTAGCCTGCTTCGACGGCGGCAGCCGCTTTCTGTTGCGAGGCGGCGGCGAAGGCGTCCTGGTCTTCGCGGGTGAGGCTGTACCGCGTGGCCAGATTTTCAGCGGTGATGCCCATGTGGTAGTCGTTGAAAACGTCCCACAAACCGTCCTGAATCACGCTGTCTTGCAATTGCGCATGACCCAGACGCAGCCCGGTGCGTGCCTTGGGCAGCACATAGGGCGCCAGGCTCATGTTTTCCTGGCCGCCGGCAATCACCAGTTCGGCGTCGCCGCAACGGATCGCTTGAACAGCCAGTTGCACGGCCTTGAGGCCCGAGCCGCAGACCTTGTTCAGGGTCAGGGCCGGGGTAGTAAAGGGCAGGCCGGCCTTGATCGCCGTCTGGCGTGCCGGGTTTTGTCCCGAGCCTGCGGTGAGGACCTGGCCGAGGATCACTTCATCGATCTGCGCGCCGTCCAGACCGGTTTCTTCCAGCAGACGGCGAATCACTGTGGCACCCAGCTCGGTGGCTGGAATCGCGGACAAGGCACCCTGAAAACTGCCAATGGCGGTACGAGTAGCGGCAACGATTACGACTTCGTTCATGCATGACCTCATTAAAATTTTGTCCTGCGGGAGCAGGGCGTCCGTGCCCTGATCGGTCTACTGCATGTTCATGCCGCCGTTCACCGAGAAGTCGGCGCCGGTGCTGTAGCCCGATTCATCGGAAGCCAGCCAGGCCACGATCGAAGCGATTTCTTCGGGTTGGCCGAGGCGCCCGACCGGGGTGGCCGCAATCATGGTGTCGAGGATGTCCGGGCGGATGGCGGCGGTCATGCTGGTCTGGATGTAACCCGGCGAGACGGTGTTGACGGTGACGCCCTTGCCGGACACTTCCCGCGCCAGTGCCATGGTGAAACCGTGGATGCCGGCTTTGGCCGCGCTGTAATTGGTCTGGCCGAACTGGCCGCGTTGACCGTTGATCGAAGAAATGTTGATGACCCGTCCCCAGCCCTTGGTCAGCATGCCTTCGATCACCTGTTTGGTGGTGTTGAACAGGCCGCTGAGGTTGGTGCCGATCACCGCGTTCCAGTCTTCGGGGGTCAGTTTGCGAAAGGACGCATCGCGGGTAATGCCGGCGTTGTTGACCAGCACGTCCACCGCTCCGAATTGTTCGTGGGCCGTCTCGAAAGCCTTGCGCGTCGACTCCCAGTCGGTGATGTCGCCGTAGATGCACTCGAACTGGTAACCCGCTGCCAGCTGGGTGGCAATCCAGTCGTTCTTGCGGGCGGAATCGGCGCTGCAACCGACGATGACCTTGAATCCTTCCTTGTACAGGCGCTGGCTTATGGCCGTGCCAATCCCACCCATACCACCCGTGACCAACGCAATACGACCAAGCGACTTCATAAGCTCCAATCCTTTTTTGTTTTTGCGCTGCAAGATGGGCGATTGTTCGGTATTGGCAGGGGATGCGGAAGTGTTGGGAGGTGACGGTGTGGTGTCCAACGGTGCCATGCGCGGTTTGGCGACTCCGATGCGACGAATGGCCTGAAACAGTGGCTAAAGGTGAGGACTACCTATACTGGGATCAATATTGGCAACGACATCACCCGTTAGAATTTTGATTCATCGCAGATCAGTCATGGCTCCGGACAGGATGTCCGGCTCCACAGGTCATTGAGGACGCCATGTATAAAATGAGTTCAGGCTATGCCAGCGTGCTGGTAAATACGCTCTCGGCTCAAGGACTGGATGTTGCCAGTCTGTGTCGGGAGGCTGGACTAGACATTGATCTCGCCAATAAACCCGGAGCGTTTTGCGAGCGAAAGGCCATCTATCGACTCTGGGAACTGGCCACTGAGGCCTCGGGCGATCCGGACATTGGCCTACGGGCCTATGGCAGTTTCCACCCCGGCAGCTTTCAGATCGTGGGCTACACCATGATGTCCAGCCTGAATCTGAAAAAAGCCCTTGAACGCCTGGTCCGTTTCAGTCCGTTGATTGGCACCGGGTTCAGCCTTTTCTTTACTTCGGAACAGCAACATTACCGTCTGTCCGGGCTCGACCATCAACAGCAGGGGTCGGTCAAGCCGCGGCAATACACCGATGCCGGGCTGGCATCATTGCTGGGTTTCTGTCGCAAGCTGTCGGGCGGCAACGCACCGCAACCCTTGAGCGTTGAGTTCACTTATCCCGAGCCCGAAGACATCTCCGAGCATCAGCGGCTGTTTGGCTGCAATCTGCAGTTCGACGCGGCTTACGACAGCATTTTGTTTGACCGGGAGGAGCTGATGCGGCCTTTGAGCATGGCCAACGAAGCGTTGGCGGTGCTGCATGACAGCTTCGCCGAGGCGCAGCTGGACCTGCTGTTCGGTTTTTGCATTGTCGGCCGGATTCGCGCGCTGATTACCGAGCGCTTGAGTCAGGGGCAGGGGCAGTGCGACATGGAATCGATCGCGGCGGCGTTGAACATCAGCAAACGAACACTGCAACGTGCGCTGGAAAAGGAAGGGACACAATTCAGGGACGTGCTGAACGCGGTGCGTCGACAACTGGCGGATTTCTACCTGCGTCATTCTCACTTCAACATGAAGCATGTCGCGTATCTCCTTGGTTTTCATGATCACAGCAGCTTCAACAAAGCCTGCAGCCGCTGGTTTGGCATGACGCCGGGGCAGTACCGGTCCGATGAATCGTTTGAGATCGAGGAAGCCGCGCCGGTGTGACTTTCCCTGCGGGAGCGGGGTTGTGTGGCGAGGGAGCTTGCTCCCGCTCGGCTGCGAAGCAGTCGCAAGGATTTTGGGGCCGCTTCGCGACCCAGCGGGAGCAAGCTCCCTCGCCACACACAGGCCCGCTCCCACAGGTTGCTCATCAGGGTGCGGGAGGTTTCTTCGCGCCTTTTTTGCCCTTTGCGGGTTTGTGCGTTTTTGCCGGCGTTACTGGCGCGATCGGTTCAGGGCTAACCACTGGAACCGGATCGGCTTCGTCGGGTGAGCGGGTCAGGCTGAACCCCGGCAGCGGCACATCGAGCAGCGTGTGCAGCTCGCACCAGAACGGGTTGTCCGCACCGTTGGTCTGCAGTTCCGGCAGCAAATTGGCGACAGCCGCCAGCACTTGTTGGCGTTCTTCGACCGCACCCAGCATCAGGGGCAGGCTGTCCAGGCTTTCCTGAGGGTGGGTGGCAACCAGCAGTTTTTGCAGACGAAGGGTTTCACGCAGGTCCAGCGGCTCGGCGCTGTAGTCCTGCAGCAGCACTTGCAGTTGCAGGATCAGTTTCTCGACGCTTTGCTTGCCCGGTTCATCGCCGTCGCGGCCCAACAGGAACAGGATCCGGATCAAGGCTTCCATCAAACCACCAAGGGGCAGGGCGTCCTGAAGGCGTTCGGTCAGGGCTTTATCATGCTGCCTGGCATGCGCCTGGAGATCTCGCCCCGGGGTATTGCCGGCGAGGCTATTGAGGACGCCATACACGCCATAAAAACTCATCTCCTGAGCGGCATCACGCAGGTCCCGATAGCCGTTCAAGGCGTCCTGTATCTGGTTGGAAAACAGTTCCTGCCAGGCCAGCAACGGATTGGACGGGCTGGCGGGATGTCGATCCTTGTTCACTTGAGCGGCACTGCCCGCCAGCCACCAGAGCGCCGGGTTCAAACTGTTCCACATCACCTGTTGCTGGTGAAACGGGTGGGCCTTGCGCATCAGTTCGGCGGTCGGCTCGTTGATCAACTGACGCAACCACGGCCGTACAAATCCGTCATAAAGCGTGTTGTTGAAATCAGAGGCACGTTCGACCAGTGCGAACTCGCGATCGTCGTCGCGGGGCGGCTGCACTTTACCGTGGATGTCGGCGATACGCCTTCGCTCGAAACGCACGGCGTACGGCGTATCCGAGTTTTCCGGCAGGTCATCGATGAGCATTTCATAGAGTCCGCCCGGCAACTCATTGATCGCGTCGACCGCGCCCAGCAACTCACGGTGTTCACGCCGCGCCACTTCACCCGACACGAAGATGCCCAGGTGACCGATGCTCGCGTGCCGCAGGTAAACGATTGTGCGACCGGCATTTTGCAGGGCGAGATCGCTGGGATAGACGTCGGTGATCCAGTCCAGCGCCTGTTGTGGCGATGTGATGTTGTCGCCATAGGAGCAGAACACTACCACCGGCACTTCGATGCGTTTGAGGTCGAGCCCGCTGCTCTTGCGCCCGAGGCCGCCGGACAGCTGATTGCCGATGAATAGGTCGTCGACAATCATTTCGATCTCTTCGCCATTGAGCAGGGTCGGGCTGCCCCACCAGCGTTCGAAGTCCAGAAAGCGCGGGGCTTCGCTGTCGACTTCGCTGAACAGGTGGTAGTACTTGCCCCACCAGGTGTTGGCCGGGTCGAGGCTTTCGAAATTGCTCACCAGCCAGGTGCCGTCGAAACGGTCATTGCCCAGGTCGCTGCCCAGGCGCGCCATCCAGCCGCCACCCAGCAAACCGCCGGTGTAGCGCATCGGATTGCGCCCGTTGACGCCGGCCCAGTACGACAAAGGTGCACCATTGACGATGATCAGTCCTGGCAGTTCCGGGCGGGTCGCCGCCAGGCCCATCAATGCCCAGCCGGCCTGGCAGTTGCCGATCACCACGGGTTTTGCGCTGGCGGGATGTCGCGCGCTGACTTCTTCGAGGAACCGCGCCTGGGCTTCAACGATGTCCGCCAGGGTCTGCCCGGGGCATGGCGAATGGCGGAACGAGATGAAGTAGGTCGGATGGCCGGCGCGCAGGCTTTCGCCGATGACTGAATCCTGCTTGAAACCGCCAATCCCCGAGCCGTGACCGCCGCGTGGGTCAATGATGATCACCGGCTGTTTTTTGCTGTCGAGCCGTTGCCCTGGCCCTGCGAGGATCTGCAGCAACGAGTAGTTGACCGGGCGAAGCAGGTCTTCGCCGGCGATCAGGGTTTCATGATCGAACTTGAGCAGCAGCGGATACCCGGCGCGTTCGTGGGCCAGGGTGTTGTCGCCACGCTGACGCAAGGTGTCCCAGAACAGCACGCTGCGTTGGCCCAGGTCGGTGAGGTATTCCTGCCAGTCAGCGGCGTTCGGCTGGGTGAGTAGCCCAAGGCTGGAAGGCGCGTAGGTTTTGGCCTGGCGCTGTTGCACGGCGTCGAGAACGTTGAGGGTGTTGAGGCGCTGGAGATGGTTCAGGTGCTCGAACAACCCGGACGGGGCTGAAAGCCCTTCATCTTGCAGCGCAATATTTTCTTCCTGACCCATCGTGAACTCCTGACGCCATGCGTGGGAATGTTGCCCTGACTAATAGAAGCCAAGCCGGCCATTCGATTTTCACGAGTGTATAGGGAATATCAGTCGAGGAAGCGAACTTTATTGTGCACTGCACAAAATAGCCATTGCCAAATGGTTTTGTGCGCTGCAATATCAATCCGGCGCGATGACTGGCAGGATCGCTATCGCGTCCTCAGGCCCATCCGGGCCTTCCCGTACCAGGAGATCCAAGCATGTCTTTTTTCAACCCGGAAAATCTGCAAACCGCTCAGAAAGCCAACCTCGACCTGCTGCAACAAATCAGCGGCAAAGTGTTCGCCAGCGTTGAACAGCTGAGCCAGCTGCAGTTCAAGGCACTGCGCGACTCCACCGAAGAACATTTCGAAGGCGTTCGCAAATTGCTCGCCGTGCGCGATGCCCAAGGCTTTGCTGACTTGCAGGCATCGTTCACCCAGCCGAGCGCGCAAAGCGAACGCCTGGCCGAGTTCAATCGTCAGGTTCAGGCGCTGATCGTGGGTACGCAGTCGGACATCGCCAAACTGACGTCGAGTCAGGTCGAGGCTGGTACCCAGCAGGTGAATGAGTTTGTTGAGTCGATCAGCAAGCATGCACCGGCCGGCTCCGAGCCTGTAGTGGCTGCATTCAAGTCGGGCCTGGCGAATGCCGGTACGGTGTTTGAAAGCGCACAGAAAGCCGTGAAACAGGCTTCCGATGTGGCTCAGAGCAATTTTGACGCCGCCACTGCCGCTGCCGCCAAAGCGGCGCCAGAAGCCAGCGCCAAGACCACCAGCGGTAACAAGTAAGTCAAATCAGGCCGGCGGCACAAGAAATGGCGATGGGTTTATTCCCCATCGCCATTTTTTTTCGGCCCGCTATCGGTGCCGGGCTTGGCGCCAAACATGCCGAACAGGTTCTGGGTATTGAGGTACAAGGCCTTGGACTGGTCGACATACTGGCGCATCAGGTCCTGCATGACCGGTGCCTGTTGGTGCATGAAGTCGCTCCACGCTTCGGACGATTGCGCGCCGGTCTGGGACTGGATGTCGATGACGGTCTGGATACTTTTGTCCAGGTAGCTGCCCAGTACACCCTGATATGGACCGTAGAACTGGATAATCCCCATCAGCATGTCGCTGGTGAATATCGGCTCACCGCCGCTTTCGGCTTCCAGAATCACTTGCAGCAGGATGCTGCGCGTCAGATCCTCGCCAGACTTGGCATCGACCACCTGAAACGCAATCTTGTCGACGACCAACTGGCGTATGTCCGCCAGGGTCAGGTGACTGCTGGTGTGGGTGTCATACAGTCGGCGATTGGGATACTTCTTGATCAGGCGGGGGGTGTTCCGACTGTTATCTGGCATGCGGGGCGTCTCGTGGCGAGCCTGGTTTTCAGGCATCTTAACCTACAATGGCTGCGGCCGCGGGATGGTGTCGGGGGAGGGATGCCAGGCTCAACATCTTCAGTGCTCCTGAAGCCGTCTTCGCGAGCAAGCCCGCTCCCACAGGGGACTTGCGAACACCGAAGATCCAATGTGTGTGCGGGCTTGCTCGCGAAGAGGCCCGCAATCACAGCGAAAATCCGAAAAAAAAAGAGGACTGCGCCGCCAAGCGAGTCCCCTTTGTGAAACCTGAATCGGTTACCAGATCGGCAACGTGTAGCTGACAATCAAACGGTTTTCATCAAGATCGCTGCCAAAATTGGTCGAGCGAACGGTCGCATTACGCCATTTCACCCCGACGTTCTTCAACGGCCCGCTTTGCACGACATACCCGATATCGGTATCACGCTCCCATTCCTTGCCTTCCGGGCGGTTGCCGCCCAGGTCGATATTGTCACCGGTGATATAGCGGGTCATGAACGTCAGGCCGGGCATTCCGAGGGCGGCAAAGTTGTAGTCGTAACGGGCCTGCCAGGATTTTTCGTCCTTGCTGGCGAAGTCGCCGATCTGCACGAAGTTCACCAGGAACGCATCGGTGCCATTGACGTAGGCATACCCGGTGTCACCACTCATGCCCTGATAACCCAGGCCGAACGCATGCCCGCCGAGGCTGTAAGTGAACATCGCACCGATGGCGTTGTTATCGACATTGCTGCCGCCATCATCGGTGGAGCGGGCGAAGCGCAGGTCGGTCTTCAACGACTGGCCGGTGGTGACCGGCAACACATAGGTCAGGTTGACCAGGTGCTGGCTGTAGAAATTGTCGAGGTGACCGTAGCTGTAGCCGGTGGCGAGGTTACTGGTCCATTTGTAGTTGAGGCTGGCGAAATCGAAGCTGTCGCTATCCAGATGGCGGCTGGTGATGCCCTTGGCGCCGGTACGGGTGATGCCCATGTCCTCGTAGTCCGAGGAGTCGCGCTGGTTGACCTGCGTCAGTCGACCGGCATCCACGCTCAGGCCTTCGATTTCCAGGGAGGTCAACTGACCGCCCTTGAAGGTTTGCGGCAACAACCGTGAATCGTTAGCCAGCACCGTCGGCAGCTTGGGCAGCAGCGTGCCGAGTTTCAGCGTGCTTTTCGAGGCGCGCACTTTGGCGGTCAGGCCCAGTTCACCGTACTCGTCCTGAGCGCCTTTGCGCGTATCGCGATGACGCTGGAGCACACCGGAACCGGCGCGATCCGGGCTGGAGTCGAGTTTGACGCCCAGCAGGCCGATCGTATCGAAACCAAACCCGATCATCCCCTCGGTAAAGCCGGATTCGTAGCGCAGCAGGAAACCCTGCGCCCATTCCTCCTGTTTCGATTGCGCCGCGTTGGCCTGACGGTAATCACGGTTGAAGTAGAAGTTACGCAGCTCGAGGCTGGCCTTGCTGTCCTTGATAAAGTCAGCAGCGGCGGGGGCCGAGAGGCTGATGACGCCACCGGCCAGCAACAGTCGGGTAGCGAGAATGCGGGTGTTGCGATCCATGTGAAGCCCCTTTGTTTTTATTATGGAATGACGGCTTGTGCGACCCTCGCCAACCGGGCGAGGGCTTATCAATAAAAAACGCGGACACCGAAAAGAGAGGAGCGTGGCGCCGCGTGCGGTTCAATCGTTAGAACTGCTCGGCACTCAGACCGAACAACGAGGCGCTGCCGGCGCGAATCGACTGCTCGAGGCTCAAAATGCGTGGCAGCAAGCGGTGGATGTAGAAGTCGGCGGTGGCGATCTTCGCCCCGTAGAACCCTTCGTCTTCGCCGCGTTTTTGCTGGGCCACCTGTGCCATGCGCGCCCACAGCCAGGCGTAAGCGACATAACCGAACAGGTGCAGATATTCCACGGAAGCGGCGCCAACTTCGTTGCGGTTGGTCGCCGCCCGGTCCTGTAACCAGTCGCTGAGGTCTTCCAGGCGCTGCACGGCATCGAACAGTTGCGCGGAGTAGGGCGCGTCAGGCTGGTGGGCAAAATGGCGGATCTCTCCGGTGAACTGACGCAACGCGGCACCGTTGTCAGCCAGCACCTTGCGCCCGAGCAGGTCCAGCGCCTGGATGCCGTTGGTGCCTTCGTAGATCTGGGCGATGCGCACGTCGCGGACCAATTGTTCCTGGCCCCATTCGCGGATGTAGCCATGGCCGCCGAACACTTGCTGGCCGTTGATGCAGCTTTCCAGACCGGTGTCGGTGAAGAAGGCCTTGGCAATCGGTGTCAGCAGGGCGACCAGGGTTTGCGCGGTGTCGCGTTCTTGCGCGTCATCGGAAAATTTCGCCAGATCGAGCTGCTGTCCGACATAACTGGCGAACGCGCGGCCACCTTCGGTCATGGCTTTCATGCTGAGCAGCATGCGGCGCACGTCGGGGTGAACGATGATCGGATCGGCGACTTTGTCCGGGGCCATGGCGCCGGTCGGGGCGCGGCTCTGGATACGTTCACGGGCGTAGGCCACGGCGCTCTGGTAGGACGCTTCGGCGCAGCCAATGCCCTGAATGCCGATGGACAGGCGTTCGTAGTTCATCATGGTGAACATCGCCGCGAGGCCTTTGTTGGCTTCGCCCACCAGCCAGCCGCTGGCACCGTCGAAATTCATCACGCAAGTGGCCGAGGCCTTGATGCCCATCTTGTGTTCGATCGAACCGCAACTCACGGCGTTGGCGTCACCGAGGGAACCGTCGGCATTGACCAGCACTTTGGGCACCACAAACAGCGAGATGCCTTTTGGCCCGGCCGGTGCGTCGGGCAGTTTGGCCAGCACCAGATGGACGATGTTTTCGGTCAGGTCCTGATCGCCACCGGTGATGAAGATCTTGCTGCCGGTGATGCTGTAACTTCCGTCGGCCCGAGGTTCGGCGCGGGTGCGGATGAGCCCCAGGTCGGTGCCGGCATGGGCTTCGGTCAGGCACATGGAACCGGCCCAGCGACCTTCGTACATCGGCGGCAGGTACAGCTCTTTCAAGCTGTCGCTGGCGTGGGCATCCAGTGCCAGGCAGGCACCGGAGCTCAATGCCGAGTACAACGCGAAGCTTGAATTGGCGCCGTAAAGCATCTCTTCAAACTGCACCGCCAGCATCTTCGGCATGCCCATGCCGCCGTATTCGGCGTTACCGGACAAACCGACCCAGCCACCTTCGATGTAAGTCGCATAAGCCTGTTTGAAGCCGATCGGCGTCGTGACCTGGCCTTCATGCCACTGCGCGCCTTCTTCGTCGCCGCTGCGGTTCAAGGGTGCAATCAGGTGCGCGGTGACTTTCCCCGCTTCCTCAAGGATTGCGTCGGCGATGTCGGCATCGATGTTGTCAGCCAAGGCAGGCAGGCGCGCCCACAGGGCAGGGGCGTCGAACACTTCATGCAGGACGAAGCGCAGGTCGCGCAGAGGGGCTTTGAATTCGGGCATAACGTGAACCTCGACAGGACGGTTGTGCACGGCGCCGCAACCGGGCGCCGTGCCTTTCAATCAATGACTGGAAGCGGCGGCAGCACCAAGACCGGTCTGGGCGCGCACGAACTGGTCGGCGTAGGCATCGCGTTCCTTGTCGGCCCGCACGCTGCGGTCGAGGCGGGACACGACGACGATCACCAGGAACGCCAACGGCATGGAGAACAGCGCCGGGTGGTCGTAAGGGAAAATCGCGTGAGCATGACCGAGCACGGTCACCCACACGGCCGGGGACAGGATCACCAGCACCAGGGCGCAGATCAGGCCGGCGAAACCGCCGATGATCGCGCCTTTGGTGGTCAGGCCTTTCCAGTACATGGCCATGATCAGTACCGGGAAGTTGGTCGAGGCGGCGATGCCAAAGGTCAGGCCCACCAGGAACGCGACGTTCATCTTCTCGAACAGAATGCCCAGCAGAATCGCGATGACGCCCAGGCCCACGGTGGCCATGCGGGTCACGCGCATTTCCTGTTTCTGAGTGGCTTTGCCTTTCTTGAACACGGTGGCGTAAAGATCGTGAGAAATCGCCGACGCACCGGCCAGGGCCAACCCGGAGACCACTGCAAGAATGGTGGCGAAGGCCACGGCCGAGAGGAACCCGAAGAACAGGTTGCCGCCCACCGCTTTGGCCAGATGCATCGCGACCATGTTGCCGCCGCCGATCAAGGCACCGCCGACTTCGCCGTTGACGTAGTACTGCGGATCGGTACCGATGATCACCATCGCGGCGAAGCCCAGGGTGCACACCACCAGGAAGAAGAAGCCGATGAACCCTGTGGCGTAGAACACCGATTTACGCGCTTCCTTGGCGTTGGGCACAGTGAAGAAACGCATCAGGATGTGCGGCAGGCCGGCGATACCAAACACCAGTCCGAGGGACATCGAAGCGGTGTTGATCGGGTCGGAGAGCATTGAACCGGGGCCCATGATGTTCCAGCCGCTGGCATGCGCCTCGACCGCTTTGGTGGCGAGAGTTTCGTAGCTGAAGCCGAACTGCGACATGGCCATGACCGCGAGGGTCGTGCCGCCGGCCAGCAGCAGCACGGCTTTGATGATCTGTACCCAGGTGGTGGCGATCATCCCGCCGAAAATCACATACACCAGCATCAACGCGCCGACGATCATCACGGCTACCGGGTAGTCGAGACCGAACAGCAATTTGATCAACTGGCCGGCACCGACCATCTGCACGATCAGGTAGCAGCACACCACCGTCAACGAACCGAACGCGGCGAAGATCCGTACTTTGTTCTGGTCCAGACGATAGGAAACGATGTCGGCAAAGGTGTAGCGCCCCAGATTGCGCAAGCGTTCGGCCATCAGGAAGGTGATGATCGGCCAGCCGACAAAGAAGCCGATGGTGTAGATGAAACCGTCGTACCCCTTGGCGAACACCAGGCTGGACAGCCCCAGCAATGTGGCGGCGGACATGTAGTCACCGGCAATCGCCAGGCCGTTTTGAAACCCGGTGATACCACCGCCGGCGGTGTAGAAGTCCGACGTGGATTTGGTCTGGCGTGCAGCCCACCAGGTGATCGCCAGCGTGCCGAGGACGAACAGGAAGAACATGCCGATGGCATGCAGGTTCAGCGGTTGTTTTTCTATGGTGCCCAACGCGGGTGCGGCGAGCACAGCGGAAGCCGGCAACAGGCACGCTGCGGCGAGGATGAGTTTACGCATCACTTGCTCTCCTCAAGAATGGCGGCGCCCAGCGCGTCGAAGCGCGTGTTGGCGCTGTAGACATACCAGCCTGTCAACAGCCAGGAAAAAATGATGATCGCCGCGCCAACCGGCATGCCCAGGGTCAACATCCGATGCTCGCCAAGCGGTGCGTGCAGCCACTGCGGGGCAAACGCCACCACGAGCATGAACAGGTAATAAGTGCCCAGCACGGCAGCACTCAACGACCAGGCCAGGCGCGAACGGCTGCTGACCAATTGAAGGAATTTCGGGTTGGTCCGAATACGTTCACAGCGTTGGGTATCGGTTGCATGGATGTCGATCATGGTGCGCTCCACATTGTTGTTGTTATCGGTGTGAGGTGGCCGGCCGTACAGGCCGAATCCGGCGTGCACGAGCCCGAAGCGGCAGGTAAGGCACCTGCCGCCTGATAGGTGAAACGTGGGTGAGGGTTAGAGAGCCTTGGCCCTGTCGCGCAGCACGTACTTCTGGATCTTGCCGGTAGAAGTCTTCGGCAGCAGGGTGAAAATCACCGTGCGCGGGACTTTGAAACCGGCGAGGTGTTCGCGGCAGAAACCGATGATGTCGGCTTCGCGAACGTCCTGGTGATCAGCCTTCAAGGTGATGAAGGCGCAGGGCGTTTCGCCCCATTTTTCATCGGGACGGGCGACTACTGCGGCCTCCATCACACCTGGATGGCGGTAGAGCACGCCTTCGAGTTCGATGGTGGAAATGTTCTCGCCACCGGAAATGATGATGTCTTTGAGGCGATCCTTGATTTCGACATAACCGTCGGGATGACACACCGCCAGGTCGCCGGTATGGAACCAGCCACCCTCGAACGCTTCAGCGGTGGCCGTCGGGTTTTTCAGGTAGCCCTTCATCACGGTGTTACCGCGCATGAACACTTCGCCGATGGTCTGACCGTCGCGCGGGGTCGGCTCCAGCGTCTTCGAGTCGCCGACCATCACGCCTTCGAGCGTCGGGTAGCGCACACCCTGGCGGGATTTGATCTGCGCCCGTTCTTCCAGCGGCAGTTCATCCCATTCGGAATGCCAGGCGCACAGCGTCACCGGGCCATAGGTTTCGGTCAGGCCGTAGACGTGGGTGACCTTGATGCCCATTTCTTCCACGGCGCCAATGACTTTGGCCGGCGGTGCAGCACCGGCGACCATGGCGTTGACCGGGTGATCGATGGCGGCCTTCGCCGATTCCGGCATGTTGACCAGCGCATTGAGCACGATTGGCGCGCCGCACAGATGGGTGATCTGGTGTTCACGGATCAGCGTGAGGATTTTCTGTGGATCGACCCGGCGCAGGAACACATGCACACCGGCCAGCGCAGTGATGGTCCACGGGTAGCACCAGCCGTTGCAATGGAACATCGGCAGGGTCCAGAGGTACACCGGGTGATTGCCCATGGCCCAGGTCATCTGGTTGCCCAAGGCATTCAGATAAGCGCCGCGGTGGTGATAGACCACGCCTTTCGGATTGCCGGTGGTGCCGGAGGTGTAGTTCAACGAGATGGCTTGCCACTCGTCCACTGGCCATTGCCAGGCGAATGCCGGATCGCCCTCGGCCAGCAGGGCTTCATAGTCCAGATCGCTGACGGCCTGACCTTCGCCGTACTCCGGGTCGTTGACGTCGATCACCAGCGGCGGGTGATCCAGCATGCCGATGGCGGCATGAATCACATTATGGAACTCGCGGTCGGTGATCAGCACCTTGGCCTCGCCGTGCTGGAGCATGAAGGCAATGGCTTCGGCATCCAGGCGTACGTTGAGCGGGTTAAGCACGGCGCCGATCATCGGTACGCCAAAATGCACTTCGAGCATTTCGGGGATGTTGGGCAGCATCACCGCCACGGTGTCGTTCTTGCCGATGCCGCGACCGGCCAGCGCCGAGGCCAGGCGTCGGCAACGGGTGTAGGTCTGCGCCCAGGTACGGCGAATGGAGCCGTGGATGACGGCGGGGTAGTCTGGGTAAACGTTGGCCGTACGCTCAAGAAAACTGAGCGGAGACAGGGCGATGTGATTGACAGCCGAAGGGCTTAGCCCCTGTTCATAGATCGACATGTGCGGGTACTCGGTGGCTGATTGTTAGCTCTATCGGTGGCCCTTCAGCGTAGCCGCTGAGGTCACCTTTTATGTCCGGCCTGCTTTATATAACAATCCACCACAAATATGGAAGTACAACCTATAGCTTATAGTACATATACTATATTTGATTCTTGCTGATCTAAATGACTGCAGTCATATCGCCAAGGCCGGTATATCCTTGGCTTCCCCCACCAAGCGGACCCGTGATGACCCTGACTCCCGTTCGATTGCACAGCTGGTTGCGCCTGCAGCGCGAGGGCGTTTCTCTGGCCGCCCGGGCCGATGCGTTGTGCCGTGCGTTGCAGGATTGCCCCGAGGTGCGTCGCGCGGTTTACCTGAGCTGGCAACCCCAGGCGCGGATCTACAGCCACGAAGGCGCGGCCCAGCATTTTCCACCGGGCCAGGGCGACCCTTCGCAGGCCAGCGATCAGTTGTTGTTCGATCGGCTGCTGGAAGCGGGGCGCCTTGATCTCGCGCAAGTACGGCGACTGGATTGCTGGTTGGCCGGCCGACTGCGCCGCGCCGCGATCAGCCATGGTCAGGTATTTGATCTGGCGTTGACGCCTGGGCAGGCGGGCCTGTTGCTGGTGGAAGTGTGCGAGGGCGTGAGTTTCGATTGGCTGGGTTGGGTGCAGGATTTGCTGACGACCTTGCTCAGTAGCGTCAACGGCATGCTGCGCGGCTCGCCGTTGTTGGGCCACGATCCACAGCCGAGCCTGTTACTCGATGCGCAGGGGCGGCCGCAGGAATTCAACGCGGCGTTGCTGGCGCTACTGGCCGAAAAGCCGCTGACCGACGTGCTGGGATTTCTGCCGGTCAATCATCGGGTGCTGGTACGTGCCTGTCTGGACCAGCAACGGGCCATTGAAGGGGTCGAAGCACAGTTCGAGGCGCAGATCCTGATCTGGACGTTCATTCCCGATCCCCAGGACAACCGCGTGCTCGCCCGTTGTCGCGACGCCACCACGCAAGTGCTGGCCGAACGCGAAGCAGCCCAGGCGCGGCGGCTGTACCGGTTGATCATCGAGAACACCACCGACCTGATTTCCCGGCACACACCGGACGGCTGTTTTCTCGATGCCTCGCCCGCCTCCTGGACATTGCTCGGTTACTGGCCGGAAGAATTGCGCGGAAAAATGGCCCAGGGCCTGTTCCATGGCCAGGAACTGGCCAGCCTGATGCAGCGCGCCCGCGATGCGCTTGAGCAGGATGGTTATCACACGATGACGTACCGCATTCGCCATCGGGACGGGCATTACCTGTGGTTCGAAACCGCCAGCCGGGCGATTCGTGAAACCTACACTGGCACGGTGGTCGAGGTGGTCAGCGTGTCCCGGGACATTACCGCCCGGGTGCAGGCCGAAGAGAACAAACGGCGCCTGGCCGAAGTCGTCGAGGCCAACATTGACCCGGTGCTGTTTATCGCCCCCGAAGGGCAAGTTACCTACCTCAACCCGGCGGCACGACGCATTCTCGGGATTGGCGAGCAACAGCCGATGCCGACCCTGGCTGAACTGTTCGCCAGCGCTGACCTGACACGCCTGCAACGTGACGGCTGGAGCGGCGCCGAACGCGACGGCGTCTGGAGCACCGATGCGCGTTTGCAACCACCGGGTGGCGGCGCGTCGGTGCCAGTGTCGCTGGTGCTGTTGGCGCACCGTTCAGCAGGTGGCGAGCGTTACTATTCCCTGGTCGCTCGGGACATGACCGAACGTGAATTGCGCGAAGTGCAACAACGTCGCCATCAGGATGAACTGGCGCACACCGCGCGCCTGGTCACCCTCGGTGAACTGGCTTCGGGTATCGCTCATGAAATCAACCAGCCGCTGGCCGCCGTGGTCAATTACGCCAATGCCAGCCAGCGCTATTTGCAGACTGTGGATTCCAATCCCCAGGCCGCCGCCCGGGTGGCACAAGGCCTGGAGCGCATCACCCACCACGCCACTCATGCTTCGGAAGTGATCCGACGTCTGCGGGCATTTTTGCGCAAAGGCCAGCGTCGCATGCAGGCGCTGAATGTCACCGATGTCGCCCGCGAAGCCGTGCGTTTGTGCGACTGGGAGGCGAGCAATTGCCAAGTGACAATCGAGGATCGACTGCCGGATAATCTGCCGCCGGTTTATGCCGACCGGGTGTTGCTGGAACAAGTCCTGCTCAATCTGCTGCGCAATGCCATCGATGCCAACCGCGAACAACATCCCGGCCAGCCTTCGTTGATCGTGATGACGGCGGGGCAGGGCAGTGCTGCCAGTGTGGATATCAATGTGCAAGACCAGGGCCCTGGCGTGAGCGAGCCGGAACTGGAGCAGATCTTTACCCCGTTCTATACCAGCAAGGCCGATGGCCTGGGGCTCGGCTTGTCCATGAGTCGCAGCATCATTGAAGGTTTCGGCGGCGAATTGCAGGCCCGGCGCCAACCGGTCGGGCTGCTGATGTGCTGTCGCTTGCCGCTTGCCGGCCCAACAAAACAACAACAGGAATAATGCAATGGCAGGTGTGGCGGAGCACGTGGTGTATGTGGTCGATGACGATCAAGGCATGCTCGATTCGACGGTCTGGTTATTGGAGTCGGTCGGCCTCAAGGCGTTGCCGTTCACCAGTGGCGTCGAGTTCCTCAATGCCTGCGACGCCAGTCTGGCGGCCTGTGTCCTGCTGGATGTGCGCATGCCTGGCATGGGCGGCTTGAACGTGCAGGAAGAAATGCGTTTGCGCGAACTGAACCTGCCGATCATCTTCGTCAGCGGTCACGCCGATGTCCCGATCGTGGTACGTGCGTTCAAGGCTGGCGCTCACGACTTCATAGAAAAGCCCTACAACGAACAATTGCTGCTGGACAGCGTGCAACAGGCCCTCAGCAATTGCGCGACCCACCGTTCGGGCAATCAAGGGCATGAAGCATTGCAGGCGCGCTTGCTCACGCTGACCCCACGGGAGCGGGACGTCTTGCTGCCGCTGGTGCAGGGTTACACCACCCGGGAAATCGCCGAACAATTGGAGGTCAGCGCGAAAACGGTCGACCTCTACCGCTCACGCGTGATGAAGCGCATGCAGGCCAATACCCTGCCGGACCTGGTCGGCATGGCCATTGCCGCCGGACTGGTTGATCCATTGAAACTGCGTTGAACCCTCGCGTTTTCCACCGAACGTCTATGCTGGGCTAACCGATCCTGTACCGTTGCAGTGATCAGGGAGGCTGCCATGGAACCCACGTCCTTATCCGAAACAAAGCTGACGCGCACGCTGCTCGATGTGTTTATCCGGGCCGGGCTGATCGCCGTTCTGGTGCTGTTCTGCTTCCAGATCTTCAGCCCGTTCCGCGACCTGATGCTGTGGTCGCTGATCCTGGCGATCACCCTTTACCCACTGCAAGAGCGGCTGAAGGGGCCGCTGGGGCAAAAGGAAGGGCGCATTGCGACGCTGATCATACTGGTCGCCATCCTTATCCTGATGGTGCCGATCTATCTGATGGGCATCTCGATTGCCGACTCGGTCGAGCACGCCATCAGCGTGATCAAGAACGGTGGTTTCCACATTCCGCCGCCCGCCGATTCAGTCGCCGAATGGCCATTGGTGGGCAAGCCACTGTCGGCCCTTTGGCTACAGGCTTACACCGATCTTCCGAGCCTGACAGAGAAATACATTCCGCAAATCAAAGGCATCAGCCTCACCCTGTTGGGCAAACTCGCCGGTGTCGGCATGGGTTTCCTGATGTTCATTTTCGCCTTGATCATCGCCGGGATCTTCATGGCCTATGGTGAAAACGGTTACCGCAGCTCGGTCCAGATAGCCTCCCGCATCATCGGCCCGGAAAAAGGGGCGAAGATCGCCGGGCTTTGCACCGCAACGATTCGTGCGGTCGCACTGGGGGTGGTCGGCATCGCCTTCATCCAGATGCTGCTGGTAGGCCTGGGTTTCGTGTTCAAGGGGGTTCCCGGTGCCGGGTTGCTCGCACTGGGGGTGCTGCTGCTCGGAATCATGCAGTTGCCGGCAACCTTGATTACGCTCCCCGTGATTGCCTTTGTGTTCGCCACGGAAGGTGCCAGCACGGCGACGATTGTCTTTGCAATCTATGTCTTCGTTGCCGGCCTGGTGGATAACGTACTCAAACCCTTGCTGCTGGGGCGCGGTGTCGATGTGCCGATGCCGGTGATTCTGATCGGCGCCCTGGGTGGCATGGTCACTGGCGGGATTCTCGGGCTGTTCATCGGCCCGGTAGTGCTGGCGGTCGCGTATCAATTATTCTGGCAATGGGTACGGGATCGGCCAGGGCCGCAAGCATGAATGCGCAGGGTGATGATCTGCTGAGATCAGGTACTGACCGCCCACGGAGGGCTGGAGCGCTGGAACAGCTTCAGCCAGGTGCGCCACCCTCGTGACCGGTGGCTCGCTCTGGGCAATGAAAGGGCTGACTCAACCTTTCCCGAGAACATCGCCACGCATT
The DNA here is from genome assembly GCF_048079215.1 of Pseudomonas sp. NFX71. Classification (NCBI taxonomy): domain Bacteria; kingdom Pseudomonadati; phylum Pseudomonadota; class Gammaproteobacteria; order Pseudomonadales; family Pseudomonadaceae; genus Pseudomonas; species Pseudomonas sp. NFX71. The sequence continues at coordinate 5,314,596 of NZ_CP182230.1, forward strand.
GCGCGGTGCAGGATTTCTACTTCGGTAAAGACTTTCTGCTACGTCGACACGACTACAACGTGGAGGTCAGCGGTGACCTGCCTGCCGCCCAGTACGTTCATGGCTATGTCGAAGCCGACATCGACTATTCGTAATGCATTGCGGAGGAATGAATCATGACCGCGCATTCCTGGGAAAAACTCTACCTCGATGACCTGAGCCTGGGTCAGGAATTTGAAAGCGACCCTGTTCGCGTCCACCGGGAAGCGATGCTGGCCTTTGCTCGCGAGTACGACCCGCAACCCTTTCACCTGAGCGCCGAAGAGGGCGGGTTGAGCCTGTTCGGCGGCCTGGCAGCGAGCGGCTGGAACACCGCTGCCCTGACCATGAAAATGCTGGTGGCCAGCGTGCCTCTGGCGGACGGCATCATTGGCCTGGGCATCGAGCTGAGTTGGCCGACGCCGACTTATCCGGACGACGTGCTGCGCCTGTTCAGCACCGTGCAGGCCATCGAACCGTCCGCCACCAAACCGGATCGGGGCGTGGTGACGCTGTTCATGGAAACGTTGAACCAGAACGACAAGGTGGTACAGCGCGCCACCGGGAAGTTGCTGGTGTTCAGAAGACCGGCAGAGGATTGAAGTGGCACTCCGAAGGATTGGCAGTTGCACTTACCGGTCAGTCAGTAATCCGGGAAGCTAACGACACGGGGCAAGCAAATACAAGACCTTGGAAAATGCTCATTACCGCCCCCGTCATAGCTATCAAACTGCCGTTGATGGTTTGACGGGGGTCAGGTCTTTCAGAAACTGAACCGCTGCAAAATAACGCCCAGTCCGTCGGACATTGCCTTGAGTTCCTGGGTCGTTCGAACGATCCCGCCTTGGGCTGTGGCGTTCTCTTCCACACTTTGCGCCACTCTTTCGACGTTGCAGGCGACCTGTTCACTGGCGGCGCGTTGTTCCTGGAGCGACAACGAAATGAAACTGACGGCCGCAAGGGATTCGTCCAGTGCACCCTTGATCCTGCCCATGGAAAGGCCCGCGCTTTCGACCAGTTTCTGGCCATGGGTTACGCGCTCACAGCCAGCGGCCATGCTGTCTTTGGCTTTGACCATGCCGTTTTGTATGGCGTTGACCAAGGCCACGATTTCCGTGGTGGATTGGGCTGTGCGTGCGGCCAGGCTGCGCACTTCATCGGCGACCACGGCGAAGCCGCGACCTTGTTCGCCCGCGCGTGCCGCTTCGATGGCGGCATTGAGGGCCAGGAGATTGGTCTGTTCGGCGATGCCCCGAATCACCCCGACAATCAGACTGATGTCGTTAGACTGAACCGCCAGTTGATCGATGTCAGATGAGCTTTGTGCAACCAGATCGGCAATCTGATCCATTTCCTGGATGGATGCTTGCATGACCTCCATGCCTTCGCTGGTGATTTCGCCCGCTTTCTGCGCGGTGCTCTGTGCCTGTCGGGCATTGTCGGCAATGTGCGTGATGCTGACGGAAAGCTCTTCCACTGTGGCCGCCATGGAGGAAGCTGTCTCGCTTTGCAGGGCGGCGCTGCTCAATCCTTGTTCGGAAGATGCAGACAGTTGCAGTGTGGCACTCTCGATCTGCTCGGAGGCCTGGCTGATCTTGCCGATCATGTCGCTCAAGCTGTGGCGCATCGCCTGGACGGAGTGCAGCACCCCCGTCGACTGCTGTTGGAGATCAAACTGTGTAGCGGCCAGTTGCCCCTGGGCGATGTTCGAACTGATGACGGCAAGTTCTGCCGGTTCGGCACCGAGCTGGCGACTCAACAGTCGGGAGAACAAAAACGTGTAGGCCACGCCCGCGATCAGCGCCAATGCCAGAATCAACAGGCTGAACCGGAGACTGGAGGTATAGGCGATCTGGTTCAGCTCGAACTGGTTCTTGGCCTCCACCAGCTGAACCTCGATCAACTCGGAAAACTTGGCTGACAAGGGATCGATCAGTGGATACAACTGCTCTGTTGCGAAACGTGCAAGCCCGGCGTTGTCGTTCTGGCGCAGCATGCCCTGCAAGTTTTGCAATGGCCCGTGGGTGGCTTCCATTAGCGGATTGATTTGCGCGATTAAACGGGTTTCCGCGGGAATCAGTGTTGTCGATTTGTATGCTTGCCACGTCTGATCGATTTCCCTCTGCGCTTGCTCTATCCGGGTCAATGATTCAGCGTAGGTAAAGTTTCCATTACGTGCCTTGTGGGTGGCATCGACGATGTCCACGGCGTACAGGTCAGCGATTTTTTTCAAGTCGCGCAGGGGCACGACTCGATCGAGATACACGGTCTCCAGACTGTGTACAGCGGATTGCATTCCCAAGAGTCCGAGCCCGCCGACACACAATAGACCCAGCAGCAAAGTGCTGGTGAGCACAAGCAGGTGAGTCCTGATCTTCCAGCTTTCCATAGTCCATAATTCCTGAGTCAGCTAAGCGATAGAGATCGAGAAGGTCAGCATCAGTTGCAATGAGGGCACATTGACATCATCCGCTGAGGCTCAGGAGAAGAACATCGTTTGACCGGCGTACATTTATGAATTTGCGACGTTTGAACACCCTAAGTCTCGAGCTTGTTCCACACCTGCCGCACGCGATTTGTTAACCCTGAGGGCTAAAGTCCCATGAGCGATTCGGATGCTCTGCCTCCCGGTCCTGAACCGGGTCGGATTACACGCAAGCACACTGGCGATCAAACCACCTGGCGCCGTTGGCTGCCGGGGCTGCAGACGTTGGGTCGCTATAAGATGGCATGGCTGCAGCACGACATTGTGGCCGGACTCGTGCTCACTACCATGCTGGTGCCCGTCGGTATCGCCTACGCGGTGGCATCGGGGGTGCCCGGCATTTATGGCCTTTACGCGACCATTGTTCCATTGCTCGCTTATGCGTTGTTTGGCCCGAGCCGAATCCTGGTGCTGGGGCCCGATTCCTCATTGGCTGCCGTCATTCTCGCGGTAGTACTGCCGTTGTCCGGCGGCGACCCGCATCGCGCGATTGCCCTTGCCGGCATGATGGCGATCGTCTCGGGGACCGTGTGCATCCTGGCGGGTATAGCGCGGCTGGGTTTCGTCACCGAGCTGCTTTCCAAACCGATCCGCTATGGCTACATGAACGGCATTGCACTGACGGTATTGATCAGCCAACTACCCAGGCTTTTCGGCTTTTCGATCGAAACCGACGGACCGTTGCGCAACCTGTGGGCCATTGCCACCTCGGTGATGGATGGAAAAACCAACTGGACCACCTTCATGATCGGCGCGGCCACCATGGCGGTCATCTTGTTGCTCAAGGACAAAAAACGCGTGCCGGGGATTCTGATCGCCGTGGCAGGAGCCACCGTTGCCGTTGGCGTGCTGGATCTTGCATCCTACGATGTGGCGGTCCTCGGTTCTCTGCCCCAAGGCCTGCCGGGGTTTGCCATCCCCTGGATCAGCAGTGCCGATATCGTTCCTGTGCTGATCGGGGGGTGCGCCGTTGCGCTTGTCTCGTTCGCCGACACCAGTGTGCTCTCGCGTGTCTATGCGGCGCGAACCCAGACCTATGTCGACCCAAACCAGGAGATGGTAGGACTCGGCGTCGCCAACCTTGCCAGCGGTTTGTTCCAGGGCTTTCCGATCAGCAGCAGTTCTTCACGGACTCCCGTGGCCGAGGCTGCGGGCGCCCGAACACAACTTGCCGGCGTGGTGGGAGCACTGGCTGTTGCTTTATTGCTGGTGTTTGCCCCGGATTTGCTGAAGAACCTGCCCACCAGCGCACTGGCGGCGGTGGTCATCGCATCGGCGATCGGCCTGATCGAAATCACCGACTTGCGACGGATTTATCGTATCCAGCGCTGGGAGTTCTGGTTATCGATCGTTTGTACGGCAGGTGTGGCCGTATTCGGCGCCATCGAAGGCATTGGCCTGGCCATCGTCGTAGCGGTGATCGAGTTTCTATGGGATGCCTGGCGCCCGTATTCTGCGGTCTTGGGGCGCGCCAAAGGCGTCCAGGGCTATCACGACATCACGCGTTATCCGCAGGCGAATCTTATTCCCGGTCTGGTGCTGTTTCGCTGGGATGCCCCGTTGTTTTTTGCCAACGCAGAACTGTTCCATGACCGAGTGCTGGACGCCGTGGCGACATCGCCCACGCCGGTTCGTTGGCTGGTGGTAGCAGCGGAGCCGGTCACCAGCGTGGATGTGACTTCCGCCGACATGCTGGCCGAACTGGATGAAACCTTGAACGCAGCTGGCATCACGCTCTGCGTGGCGGAGATGAAGGACCCCGTCAAAGACAAGCTGAAGCGCTTCGGGCTTTTCGAGCGGTTTGGTGAAGCTGCGTTCTTTCCGACATTAGGCGTCGCGGTCAACAGCTACCTCAAGGTCCATTCGGAGGACGGGAAGGAAGGGCAGGGCGAGGATCGCGAGTAAATGATCGTGCGTGCACGCTATCGGGGCCGGTGCGGTAGTCCGGCCCCGACGTAATCGGGCTGGCGATCCCGGTTACTTACGCACGTTCTGGTACAGCATCAACCTTGAAGTTTCATGCAGGCCGCGGGTCAGCTGCACCAGGCGCTCGAACTCTCCGGGGTTTTGCCCGGCCACGTTGTCCAGCGGCGTCGGTGAGGCCAGGTCGTGCAACGTCGGCGAGCTGCCATCGTGCTGCATCTGCACCATGTAGTGTTGCGTGACGCCCGCAATCAACGGGAACGTACCTTCACGCAGCACCAGTGGCACCACGCGTTCCCCCTCTGGCGCAGGCTGCTGGATATCACGCCCCAGGCCGCTGTTGCGAAACTCGAGGCCGGCCATGCCGGCCACGGTTGGCAGCAAGTCCACCAGGCCGACGGCTTCCTTGACGGTCCGCGTGCCGAGCAGGCCCGGTGCGTGGATGATCATGGGCACCGCGTTACTTTCCAGACCCAGTTGCTCATAAGCCGGTGCCAGGAAAGGGATCTGGGCGATACGGGTGTTGTGGTCGCCAAACAGCACGAAAATGGTGTTGTCGTAGTAGCCACCTTCCTTGGCGATTTCCATCAAGCGCCCAATGTTGAAGTCCAGCAAGCGCACGGCGTTGTACTGCTCGACACTGCGCGATCCTGCGGCCTGAACTTCCGCCAGGGTAGGGTGCTTGACCTCGAATCCGTCATTACTCTTGGGAATCGTAAAGGGGCGATGGTTGCCGGCCGTCTGCACATAGGCAAAGAACGGTTTGTCCTTGGGCAATGCCTGCAGGATCTTGTCGGTTTCCTTGAACAGATCCAGATCAGAAATCCCCCAGACATCCACGACCGGGGATTCCCAGTCCCGCTCCTCAAGCAAACGAACCCCGTCGATACTTTGCCGGATCAAGGCGTTCATGTTGGCCCAACCGGAGTTGCCGCCAATGGTGTAGATCTTCTCGTAACCGGTGAAGGCATTGATCAATGTGTGCTGTTTGGTGATCAGCGGATTACGCGTCGCGGTTTCCTGCCGAGTGACGTCTGGAACCCCGCTGATGCTGGCCCAAACGGTTTTTGCGGTCCCGGTGACCGGTACGTAGAAGTGCTCGAAGAACCAGCTCTGAGTGGCCAGGCGATCGATATTGGGCGTCGGATTGATCGGGTTGCCATAGGCCCCGACGGCACTCGTGCCCAGCGACTCAAGCATCACAAACATCACGTTCGGCGGCCGTGTGCTGGATACTTTGTAGGGTTGTGGCGCTTGATGACGGACGAAATTCAGGGTTTGCGGGTCGGGCTGGTCGACCCCCAGGTACTTGGCAATCACGGCGTAGTGTTCACGCACCTGCGCTTCGTCATAGCGCGACTGGCCGACCTTGACCGTGTCATAGAGGAAAATCACCGGGTTCAGACCCAGCGCAGCGACCTGGTTATTGCCAGAGAAGAACGCGTCGCTCCAGCGCAACGGGACAGGGTTTTCAAGGTTCATGTTCTCGACACGCCCCAAAATGCCCAACAGCACCAACACGAACATCAACGCACCACCCCAGGTGGCGGAGAGCGGGTGAATGGCTTTGCGTGGGCGGTCCAGTGTCACGCGTTCCAGGCGCACCAGGGCCAGCGTCACCAATGCAACTGTTGCCAGCCACCCCAATGAAATCCAGATGACCGGGTAGGTTTGCCAGACCATGTCTCGGGATATTTGCGCATCTTCGATGAAGCGCAGCACGGTGGCGTTGATCCTCACGCCCAGGTAGGCGTAATGGCCAAAATCGACGATATAGATCAGCAGCAGGGCGCCCATGGCGACTGGCACATACACGCGTGCCAATTGGCGAAGCAGGCGGCTGCTGACGAGATTCCAACGCGGAATCCAGGCCAGCAACGCCAGTGGCAACATGACCAGGATGGCCAGGCGCAGATCGAAACGAAAGCCGATGCCCAGCGTTTCCAGGACTGCATGGTCGTCGCTCAATGCTTTGGCGTCGAAACCGGAAAAACCGAAAAAGAACACCACCCGTAGCAATGCAAACAGCACAAATACAATGGCTGTTGCGCCTAGCCAATAATGCAAACGTCTCGATTGCAGCCAACCCATCCCTGTTCCCCTGTTAAAAATGTCGTTGAATCTCAAACGGATCCGGACTCTTTCACTGAGCCACGCAGCGTGCTCAACCTGCCATACGACCAGCGCACCGCCAGCATCAGCAGTGCCGCGCAGCAATACAGGCCCAGCAGCGGATCAACCAGGTAATCCCAATAGTTATGCGAAGGTTTTACCCCGACGATGAAGGCCAGGGTCGCACTCGCGAGCATCACGACGGCCAGGTAGCTGCGCAGGTAAAACAGACCTGCCGTGAGCAGTGCGACGAAGATCAGCAACGGACGCGGGCTGAAGCCAAACCGGTAAGGGTCCAGATAACTCAACCCCAGCGTTGCCGGGTAGAGCACCAGCGCCATCGCAGCGAAGACGATCAATACGCTGGTCGTGCTTTGCTGCGCAGGCGGCAGGAAACCGAGTCTCCGCAAACACCCCCACGCCATGAACACCAATGTCGTGACCGCCAGGTCATCAATGTGGCTGCGCAAGTACGCAGCCAACGACAAGCCACCCAGCGGTATGAAGCTGGCTGCCAGCAAGGCGATCAACAGCGTGATCCTCGCGGTCGTCTTTAAACCGAAGGAAGGCAGCAACAGAAAGATGATCAGGGTGAAGCTGATATGGGCTTGCCACAGGTTGATCATTTGGCACGCTCCGACAACCATGCATCGTTGAAGGTGACGTGCTTGATGAAAGTGTTGTTCCAGGAATAAACCAGGTGATACATACCGTCGGGACTTCGGATGAAGTACGGGTATTCATATTCGAAACTGCAGCCTTGCGCCTTACAGACCCGGGTGTCGAGGTTGTTCAGGAACTGCGCCTCCAGCGGTTGGCGAAGTGCGCCACTGGATCCGCGAAACTCTCTGCCGATGATTTCCTTGTACGCCTCGGGTGAAAACGTATCGCCCTCCGGATCGGGTGATTTGTCGAGATCCCGCAGCGAGCGCCAATCGTCCATTTTTGCGTCGGTACCATAAAGACTCAGTTTGAAGCGGCCCTCCTGCAAATCATTGAGCGCCACCAGCAACCCGTGTTTGGGCGTTGCGATGGCGGCCAACGAGGAGTTCGGATTGGAGGGGTCGAGCGGATAAGGATCGCTCCAGGATTGCCCGGCGTCTTCAGTGCGGGCCGCCAGCACACGGTGATGGGTGTTTCCGGCATAGCGCAACAAGGCGATACCGCGCTGTCCATCCAGCGGAACGACCGTGGGTTGCAATGAGTTGTTGCCATGGCTGATGCGGAATTTATCGATCACATCACCGTCTGCGCTCAGGTACAGGTACTCGGCAAACTTGCCCAGAAATTCGTGATAGACCGGCAAGCCGATGGAACCGTCGGCATGAAACACCGGGGCGGAACGTACCAGGGTGCTGATATTCAGAAAGGGCGAGGTGATCAATTGGCGCGGCGCGGACCACTGGCGACCATAATCGTCAGAGACCATCACATTGACCGCACTACCGGCCCAGCCCCCCATGGACACCGACACGTAGAACAGCCAGAGGCGGTTGTCCGGTGCGAGCGCAATGACCGGGTTGCCCAGTTTGCGGATGTATTTTCCTGTGCCCTGTTGGGTCGAATCCCGCGTCGCCAATACCTGTTCCGCCCCCCATTCGCCAGTTACCGCGTCGAAGCGGGCAGAGCGCACCTGAACGTCGGATGCGCCTTCGCGGGTACCCGCGAACCAGACCGACATCAGACTGCCGTCAGGCAAGGCGGTTACCGCCGAGGAATGCACGAAGTCCACCAGGCCGGATGAGGCAAAACGACTGGTATAGATGGGTTTGGCAACTTGATCAGTCACCGCTCTTACGGGACTCATCAAGGCAAAGGATGAGTGCACCGGAGCAGGATGGGTGAACCATGCGACCGAAAACAGGCAGGAAAGGGCTAAATAGGCCCCGAAGGCAGGGAGGGTGGGTAGGTGGATGCGCATGATTAAGGCTGTGCATCTCATGGCCAATTCAGGCCGCTCAACCTATCACTTGTAGTTACAGGTTCGATGTTTTGCGAGCTGCTATTTTGTAAGCAAATAATTGTAGCGCGGATGCGTAGTCGAGAGCCTATATCTATCAATAGGTTACAACCGAGATTGGGTATCGGACCGTTAATCGTATTCCTGAACTGGACGGCGGATGGCGTCATGGCGTCATGGCAAAGGTGTCCCCTCTGCGGCCGAAGGTCAGGAATGTGCTCGATGAGCCGATCAAGCTTGAGCATTGGCAGTTTTGAGACCCGTTAGCCAGAAACCAAGTTAGAGTGTTCATCAAAGTCCGTTCATAAGGTCCCTCCACTCGATTCGCGTAGTCGCGCCAAGCGCTTCCAGCGAACGAACCGGGCAAAAAAACCGAATCTCAATCGTTATGTGAAGAATGAATCGTCCGCTGTTTGTTTCTCTGGATGGGCCCAAGGGAGCCGGCAAAACCACACTGTTGGAAGCCGTGACGAAAGTACTGAGGGCCGACAACAAAAAGGTGATCCGACTTTGCGAGAAAAAAAGCGATCCCTATCGGGGGGAAACAATGACCCTCGTTAACAAGCTCGTCAGAAATCCCACTCGGGATCTGGAGTTGAGGGTTTGTGAGCGCTTTGCGGATAGCCGTACCTGGATTTCCCGGCACGTGCTGACTAAACAGCCACCAGACAGCATCATCCTGATCGATCGGTGGTACCCGTCAGATGCGGCGTTTCGCCGGTTAGTCCCGTTTGCAGAAATTCTACAGTTGAACATTGACCGAAACGTGCGAGTGCCAGACCTGCATGTCGGGGTCGTCACCACTCCTGACATTTCGTGGGCGAGGGCGGCGGCACGAGGGCGCGGGCTGGGCAGTACCGTGATTCATAAGCTGGAAGAACATGTCGCTTGTACAGAGGCGTTCGAGCGAGCAATTGCCGATCACGGCTGGGTGTTGTGCCGTAACGAAGGATCGATCGAAGACGCAACGATGCAGGTGGTTTCCGAGATCTATAAAGTGCTTCGTCGCAGGGATTGCCCAAGTGATACATCCATCGAGTTGTCGCGTGACCCTTTCTGAAGGATGAGCTCGATTCGCAATGGCCTATGCCGAAGTGGCGCCTGAAAAAATCCGGCTAATTGCGAAGCAACCGAGCCGTAGCACTGACAAAAACCAGCAGCACACTCACGCAGCCAAGAGCGAATGACAAAGTGCTCAGATGGGCGACTGCCCCGATAAATACGGGTCCTACCAGAATCCCAGCGTAGCCCATCGAGATGACAGCGGGGATGGCTACCGCCTGTGGCATGCGTTGCTGGCGGCCTACAGCAGTAAAGAGCACAGGGACAATGTTCGAGCATCCGGCACCGACCAGCGCGTAGCCAATCAGGGACGCGGCCCAGCCATCGATACCAAGCGATACGAGCATGCCTGCGGCCGCGCAGAGTCCGCCAAGCGCAACGACGCGCACGCCGCCCAGTTTGCTGACGATGGCATCCCCTGTCAGGCGGCCCACCGTCATGGCCGCCGCGAAGGAGGCATAGCCCAAGCCGGCCATGCTTGGCTCTAACCCTCGGGTCGAGACAAGGAAAACTGCGCTCCAGTCGAGTATTGCACCTTCAGTGAGGAAGACGATGAAACAGAGCGCGCCTAAAAACAGCACGATACCCCTGGGCACCGCGAACAATGGCCCACCCCGTTCAGTGCCATAAGTCAGAAAAGCAGGCGCTGCCTTGTAGAGCGCTCCCAAAACGGTGGCAACGATGCAGAGCACAGCAATCAGCGGATGCAGGCCCAAGGTCAGCAGAGCCGTCATCGCCCCGGCGCCCAATATGCCTCCAACGCTGTAAAGGCCATGGAAGCCGGACTGAAGTGCCTGCCCGCTGTTTTTCTCGACGATGACGGACTGTATGTTCATGGCGCAATCCAGCATGCCCATGCTGGCCCCGAATATAACGACAGCGATGACCAAGCCAGGCAGCCACGCCACGGTGCTCAACAGCGGAAAAACGGCGCACAAGACAATCGTCGCCCAGATTACGACCGGGCGGCATCCATAGTGTGCAGTGAGATAGCCCGCGAAGGGCATGGCCACAATGGATCCACCACCCAAGCCAAGCAGCAGCAACCCCAGGCCACCATCGTCCAGGCCCGCACGGGCTTTGACCAATGGGACCATAGGCGCCCATGCGGACATGAGTAAGCCCGCGATCAGGAAGGCGATGCGTGTAGACATCCGCTCGCGGTGGTTAGCCGTGGGGACCAATACCGGGGATGGCGCATTCATAATTCTCGGTATTCCTTATCGATGATGCTAGCCATCGTTTGCTCGGCCTGGACAGTGCGGATTCAGGTTTTTTTGCGGGCCCGATTTTCGGAAAACCTAACGCCTGCGCTCATACGTCGCTCTATAACTGCTTGGCGCCACGCCAAAGAAGTCCCGAAAGCGCATATGGAAGTTGGCGAAACTACAAAAGCCGGTCGCAATCGCGATATCGGTGATAGGCCGATTGCTCTGCAGAATAAGCTGCCGCGCCCGAGTCAATCTAAGTTCAAGGTAGTAGCGTGTGGGCGTGGCGCCCACGAAACGGCAGAAGCGGCGCTCCAGTTGTCGTCGGGAAATATTCACACACTCAGCCAGCTCGTCGATCGATAGCGGTTCTTCGATATTCTTTTGCATCAGTTCTAAAGCGAGCTTCAGGGTTTGGGGCAAGGTGGGGTCTGAGTCAACTATGACAGTCGATATCCCGGAGACTTCAAGGGTTTGATCGCAACTGAGTATTTCCTCGACAGCATGGGTCAGCGACACGCCTTGTTTAGCGGTGATGAGCTCCAGCATCATGCGTAACGAACTGCTGGCGCCGGCGCACGTGATGCGGTTGCGATCGATGACGTGCGTTCGACAAGAGACCAGCACCTTGGGGAAAACATCCTCCATCATCGCTCGCCCATCGGGATGGAAGGCACACTCGACGCCGTCCATGAGTTGAGCTTCTGCCAGGAAAAATGCCCCGTTCCACAAACCGCCCATGGTCGCGCCGAGGGAGGCGGCGTTACGCAGCTTGCGCCGTAATAACGGGTCGCTGATCAGCTTCACTCGCAACCCACCGGCGACGATGAGAACGTCGATGCGATCCGGTAGTTGTGATAGCTCCAGGTCTGCTGAAATCGCAATTCCCAGATCGCTCATCACCAGACGGCCCCTGATGCCGACAGTCAACACTTCAAACGCCGGTGTATCGCTGATCAGGTTGGCAGTCACCAGCGCATCGATAGCACCGGTAAATGACATCATCGAGAAGTTGTTCATCAGTACGAAAGCTACACGAGTCACCGCCTGCGGCTTTACTGGTTTCTGCGCCGTACAGGAGTAGCCCCTGTTCTTGTCTTTGAGCACGCTCTCGAATACGAAGGCCATAAATCCTCTTTGAAACCTGAACGAATAGCCATGAAACCGTTGTGCAATCTAGGCAGCGGTTTTTGGAGCGGACAACAACAACTCAAAGAATGATTGGCAGTCACCACTGCCGGGCAATGCTTCAACACTGTGCTTGATGGCATTGCTGAGTGTGGTCCCCAAGCTGTCATCAGCCAGCAGATGGTATTTAGCGGTGAGTTCGTCACTCGACATAGGGTTGCCGGGGTCGCCCTTGGCCGTTGCGGTCGGGCTCGTAAGGCGCGTGCCGTCTTTCAGGGTAACCGTGACGCGGGACAGAATTTCCTCCGGGAACCTGGCGGACAGGTCTGGCGCCTCATGGAGGGTTATTTTCTCGCTGATACTCAAGATGTCTGGCGCGTGAATGGAATCCCCGGTGACCTCTTCAGGCCCCAGCTTCCCGCGAACGATCAGGGCAGCCAAGGGGAACGCCAGCGCATACTGGGCCTCGTCCGCATTCTTTGGAAAATGCCCCTGCAGGCACACAGACTCGTGGAAAGTTTCCACATCAATGGTCTCGATCAACGCTGCAGTGATGACCGGATGTGCTCGCATCAAATCAGTCATGGCCGTGAGCGCCGGTTGCGCCCAGCGACAGACCGGCCACGGTTTGAAATATTGCTCGTCGATCTCCCAGCGGGTTCCGATGTCCTGCCAGAAAGTGGAAATTTCCAAAGGTTCAACGGTGGCGGCTGGAGCGCCGGTGACACCTACCTGTGCCATCAATAGTGCGTTCAGTCCGGCATACGCCCCGGCGCCGTGGGCATCACGCAACATCGTCGGGAAGCTCACCAGGCGCATCATCGGGCACCTCGGGCCGAAGTATTCCGCGATACCAAGCGCATGACGGAACGTGGTTTCATCAAGCTTCAGCAAGCGGGCGCCAGCACAAACGACCCCGATCCCGGAAAAAGCACCTGAGGCATGATATTCAGGGGCGGTGGCCATCAATGCCTGGCCCGCCCGTAACGCGGTCTCGTAACCGATGCACAGTGCGCTGAGAAATTCTTCGCCGCTGATGTCCTTGCCTTGACTGCGACAGGCGTCGACCAATGCAACGATGGCCGGGACCACGGTCGCACCCGCATGCCCCTTGGAGGTGAAGTGACCTTCATGTGCATCCAGGCTATCAACGCAGAAACCGCCCGCATACGCGGCACCCAATGGATGTACGGCTCTGCCGTCGAACCAGAGGCGGCTGGACAGCTTGTTGGCGGAGTAATGGGTGTCAGCGTAGGTTTTGAGCATCGCGCTGGTTTGATTGTTGCGAGCTCCGGCGGCCACACCAATGATGTCGAGCAGGCAGGTTTTAACCAACTCGCGTGTATGCAGGGGAGCGTCCTTGTAACTGAAATTCTGGACGAATGAATACAACTGCATTTCATGATTCCTGAATGATGAACACCGAAACAGATGAAAAAGTTGCCCGGGGGAGGGCAACCTCTTATGCAGATTTAAATGAAGGGACTAGTTTTTGGCGGTGGCGGTATTCGCCGCAGCGCGTGCGTCTGCCAGCCAGGTGTCGTATTTCGCGCGATGGGCCGCGATCCACTCTTTGGCGTGACGAGTAATGTCGGCTGCACTTTTCTCACCATTGTGCATTTTGAGATTTTGCGCGCTTTCATCGTCGGTAGTGATCTGCATTTCAGACAGGAACTTCACGGCGGCCGGATTTTTCTCGGCGAACTCTTTATTGATGACCGCTCTGACACTGTCTACCGCGAACCCAAGGTTTTTACCATCGAAGGTCGTGTTGGTATCGTTTTTGCCACCTGGAAGATCCGTACGCGGCACGGTCAACCACACAACATCTTTACCTTCGACCAGAACACCGGAGATCCACTGAGGTACCCAGGTGTAATAGAGAATCGGCTTACCTTGTTTATAACGAGCGATGGTGTCCGCCATCAATGCAAAATAGGAGCCCTGGTTATTGGAAACGGTCTTCGTCAAGTCATAGGCTTTCATCTGGTGCGCAATGATGAGCTCACAGCCCCAACCCGGGTTGCAACCCGTGAGGTCGGCTTTACCGTCACCATTGGCATCGAACAGTTTGGCAATTTCCGGTTTCTGCAAATCTGCGAGCGAGGTGATGTGGTGCTCATCGGCCGTTTTTTTGTCAATCATGTAGCCCTGCAACACGCCCGGCATGATAGCGCCGGTTTTCACCATCACCTCATCGCCGCCAGCCTTCTCGTAGAAGGATTTGTGCAGTTCCTCCCACAGATGCACGGAGAAATCCGCGTCACCATTGGCAATCGCAACCATCATGGTTGAGTACTCGGTTTCCTTTGGCGTTTCAACGTCGTAACCCAATTCCTTGAGGCCCGCCATTGCAATTTCTCCGCGAAACCGCTCCTCGGCGATTGACGGAAAGATCGGGGTGATGGAGACCCCTTTTCCGGGCTCCTGCGCCGAGGCGGCCGATGCGAACACAGGTGATACCGCTAACACTAAAAGCGCCACAGAATGAATGAATTTCTGTTTTATTCCGAAGGTTGTGAAGTTCATTATCGTTTACCTTGGCTGGTTAAGAAGTTGGCATTTCTTTTGGTTCACAACGCGCCGCTAAGCGAATTAACTTTCTTTGGGACTCACTTCTATCTTTGTAATAGTGTTCTTTCTCTTCAGACGGTAAACGACACCCGCAGGGCCGGTCTGATACCAGTGCTCGCCTTTGGTTGCCCTGTTACTGCGTTCGCCCATTGCCTGGGTCAGGCGGTCGAGGAAAATCGCCAGCAGTACCAGGCCCAGTCCACCGACGGTTGCCAAGCCCATATCAAGGCGGCCAATCCCGCGAAGAACCATCATCCCCAAGCCACCCACCGAAATCATTGATGCGATCACCACCATGGAAAGTGACAGCATTAATGCCTGATTCAGACCGGCCATGATCGTCGGTGCAGCCAAAGGCAACTGGACCCGCCTCAGCATCTGGCGAGGGGTGCATCCGAAAGCCCGGGCCGCCTCAATCTTGTCTTCCGGTACCTGCCGAATTCCCAGATTGGTAAGCCTGACCAGTGGTGCTACCGAAAAGATGATCGTGACCAGCACCCCCGGTACGTTGCCTATACCAAACAGCATCACCACGGGCACCAGGTAGACAAATGCGGGCAGTGTTTGCATGGCATCGAGTACCGGCCGCAGCAGCATCTCCAGCCGGTCACTCCGGGCACACAGGACACCCAGTGGTATGCCGATAGCTGCACAGAAGAACAGTGAAGTGAGCACCAGGGCGAGGGTGACCATGGCGTCGCTCCATACGCCGATCACTCCCAAGAGGGTCAGGGTGACGAAACAGAGGATTCCAATCTTTCTCCCTCCTACCTGCCAGCCCAGGAGCGTCGCAAAAATAATGAATATTGACGGAGGAATAGCCAACAATCCGAACTGAATACCATTAAGTACCTGGTCGATTGGCCATCTTATTGAACGGAATACTTCGCGAAAATTATGAACCAGATAATTCAGGGCAACTTCTACCCATTGGCCCAAAGGAACATTGATGGATTGAAACGGGTCTAGAAAACTGAATTCGTTCATGTCATCACCTGAGTATCCGAGCCTGGCAAGCCAGCAAATAGTGACTATTAATGTCGGCTCATTGTTTGAAGCAGCAGGCTCTTGGAGATCGTGCCTTTGAACACACCCTGGCGATCCAGCACAGCCACTGGATTAACGGCATCAGCCACAATGTGAAAGACGTCCTGCAGGAGTACATCGTCGCGCAGCGTTGGCGTGGATTGATCCATGGCGTACGGATGCTCTGCGCAGATCTTGGCAACATCGCCAGCCTTGAGGATCTTCGAGGCATCAAAGCCTTTGAAGAAAGCTCTGACATAATCGTTCGCGGGATTGCAAAGCAGCGCTTGCGGGGTACCGATCTGTACAACCTGGCCACCCTCCATGATCGCAATGCGATGGCCGATGCGAATCGCCTCTTCAATGTCATGGGAGATGAAGATGATGGTGCGATGCTGTTCTGCCTGCAGGCGGATCAGTTCACCCTGCATTTCGTGGCGAATCAACGGGTCGAGTGCGGAGAAGGCTTCGTCCATCAGCAGGATGGCGGGGTCGTTGGCCAGCGCTCGGGCCAGGCCTACCCGCTGTTGCATACCGCCGGACAATTGGTGCGGATAGCTGTAGGCGTGGCCATCGAGCCCCACCTGCTTGAGTGCTTCGAGCGCACGTTTATGCCGCTCACTTTCCTCGACGCCCGAGATTTCCAGGCCGAAAGCAACGTTGTCGATCACACTCATGTGGGGCATCAGGGCAAACGATTGAAACACCATGCTCATGTCTTTGCGACGAACGCTGAGGAGATCGGCATCCGACAGGCCGGTGATTTCCTGGCCGTTGAGATGGATGGTTCCGGAGGTGGGCTCGATCAGTCGATTGAACAACCGGACCATCGTCGACTTCCCGGAACCGGAAAGCCCCATGATGACGAAAATCTCTCCACGTTTTACGGAGAAACTGGCATCAAAAACGCCAACGACTTGACCTGTTTTGCTGAAAATTTCACTTTTATCAGCACCGCGAGCCAGCATCTCCATCGCGAGCTTTGGCTGAGCACCAAAGACTTTGTAAATGTTTTTTACCGAGAGTATCTCGTCACCAAGACTCATAACCCCTCCTGCTGCAAATACGACGTAAGATCAAGAATTTGGATATACGTATCTTGATCAGTGAAAACGGTGCTTATGGGGGCAGTCAAGCTGGGAGAAAGGTTGCGAGTTAGTCATTGTGACCATCCTCTTTATTATGTGATGTTTATTATTCTTGTTTTATCGGTGCTGAATTAATCAGTGCCTTGAGACCCAAGTTATTACCTTATAGAGTCAGCGTCTAACAACATTTCTTCCAGCCAATCAATAACGTCATGTTATCAATCATTTAAATATGTCAATTTGCGACTGCGATGATGCTAGTTGCGAAGGCGACTGCCGCTGGCGCTGTCTTAGCCCCTCTGTTTCGGCTACGCTCCAGCGTAGGCTCTAGATGGAACCTTCTCGCCGAACTCATCGCTCACGGCCCTCCAAACGGCCCCGAACCGGATATTCAATACTCTAGGTTATGGTTAAGCACATCGATCCAGACATGACGCTGCTGAAAATGCCGTCTCTGAAAGCAGTGAAGTCATTCGTAGCCGCCGCCAAATATCAGAGCTTTACGCGTGCTGCTGAAGCGCTGTGCGTTACTCAAGCGGCCATCAGCCGTCAGATTCGGGAGCTTGAGGCGTACCTTGGGGTGGATCTCTTCAAGAGGGTCGGGCGAGCAGTCGAGTTGACGGAAGCCGGGTCCATCTTTTTTGATGCGGCACAGCTATCTTTCGTCAATATTTCCCAGGCGGCGGAGCGCATTCGTACCAACAATGCGGGCAAGCGTACGTTGACGCTTTGCTGTTCTCCCGCGTTTTCGGCCCTCTGGCTCGCAGCGAAGTTGCCGGGTTTTTTTACCAGGAACGCAGACATCGACCTCAATCTGGTCACCACTCAAAACTTTTTGTCGATGGAGCCGGGTGTTACTCCGGACATCTTCATCACCAAAATGGCCAGAATTCAGGATGGCTACCGCAGTTATCCGTTGTTTCACGACGTCATCTACCCGGTGTGCACACCTCGTTACAAAGAGGAGCACCCTGAGCTGTCCAGTCTGGAAGGATTACGCGACGGGGTTCTGCTCAACCTCAGCCCCTATGGCAGATCCCAGGTAGCGGAGCACGTTGACTGGGGCGTATGGCTGGCTTATCACGATGTTGATATCGAGAAACGCCCCCACGACAGCCCTCATGTTTTCAACGCCAACGACTACAACCTGGTCATCAGCATGGTGTTGACCCATCAGGGCGTAGCCCTCGGATGGAATCACCTGGTGGCAACCCTGATCGAAAACGGCACGCTGATTCGGCCGATCGAAGAGGAAGTGGTTCTTCATGAAAGTCAGCACTACCTGACATTTCGTGAAGACCGGATCAATGACGATGCCTGTTGCCGGCTACGCGACTGGATTCTCGCTCAGTTTTCCTGAGCTGTCTGGAAGAAAGGAACACGGCCAGCGGCTGAGCAGTCACTGGGGTGGCGGAGAGGAGAGGGGATTGAAGGTGTGAATCAAGATACCGGTGGTGATCATTCGTGGTTCTCACCACCGGCAGTGCTGCACTTAGCCGACAGATCTTAACGGGATCGTGTCATTGAGCTGCTCAAGCATCGTTTTGCAGTACCAGTCATCAAACTGGCACACACCAATTTCGCTGGCCACCGACAACGGACCTGGCTCGAAAGCTGGAGAGCTGACACCCACCTGTGCACCTTCAACCAAGGTGCGGTCCTGGTCATTGGTGGCAAGCCAAACCTTGGTCAGGCGATCGATGTCGTAGTCGACACCTTCCTGCGCGTCCTTCTTGACGAGCCATTTTGTAGTGACCAACGTCTCGCCCGGACCGATGGGCAGAACGCGGAAGCTCAGCGCGTGATCGCCCAGAAAGTGGTTCCAGGTTGATGGGTAGTTGAAATAAAGCAGCGCACCGATGTTGGCCTCACCGGTGGTGTCCAACCGGCCAGCGACCGCAGGCTTGCCATCCATTGTGTAGCTGACGGCCCCGGAAAACAGGGGAATGCGCGTCATTCGGAAACGACCTTCATCATCCATGACCAATCGGCTAGGCAGACCGGCCGCCTCCCAGCGATCCCAGTGCTCCTTGAGTTCGAGATCTTCATCGCCGCCGGCGCCGCCCACGGATGGGTTGTCCACGAATGAATGCATCAATTCCGGGTGAGTAAAATCGCAGTGGTAGCACTCACGGTTGTTCTCGAACACCAGTTTCCAGTTGCCTTTCTCGATGATGTTCGACTCAAACGCGACTTTGCAGTCGTCCAGGTTATGAGGTGCAACGAAAGGGGTGACGGATTTTCTGAACGACGAAAAGTCTGGGGCGACATCTGCTACGCACACGTAGATGTACGTTTCGACGACCTCACAATGCACGGACTTCAACCCATGCTGAGACTTGTCGAAATCTTCCCCCATGTTCCCGGCGAACAGCAAGCGGCCATCCAGTTCGAATGTCCATTTGTGGTAAGGGCACACCAGCTTGGCGACCTTGCCGCTTGCTTCCGGGCACACCTTGGAACCGCGATGGCGACAGGCGTTGTGGAAGGCACGGATCTGCTTGTCTGCGCCGCGCACGATAGCGACCGGGTAATCGCCGATTTGCAGCGACATGTATTGACCCGATTTCTCCAGCTCAAATGTGTGCCCGGCGAAGATCCAGCTTTTGTGCCAGATCTGTTGCAGATCCTGCCTGTAAACGTCGGGATCGCTATAAAGGGCACCTGGCAGCGCGTGGTCAGGCTTGCGCTGCGCGATTAGATTTGAAACTGCCGATTTAGTGCTCACGGTCAACACACTCCAAAATACCAAGGGGGCGACACATTCAGCCTGCTCAGCGAGGTGAGGCCAAACGGTCCTGAGTTCGCAGTACCGTCTGTGGATGCAAGCCCATCAAACCGTGCTGCTGCTAGCCGCGATCCGGAACGTTTTGCCACGTCCAGGAAGCGTTTTACGAAAAATGTGCCTTCTTGGATGGTGGTGCCATCCGTGCACTCATCTCGATCGAATCCTTATTACGGCAGACAATTCCGTAATGCCGATGTTTGCGTCAATAGCAACATTTCTACAGCACCTTATTCAAGCCTGAGCAAACAGACTCTAACTAATGGAGCGAATGCTCGCGAAATTCACTTATCCAATTAGTCGGTAGAATATCGCTGTTGTAAGGCTACGACGGTAATCATGCATCAACAAGAAACATTTACTCTTATCAATGCATAAACAAATGTTATCGATTGAGGTCGCGGCCGCGGTGATGAAATTTCAAGCTATTGAAATAAAAGAAAAATATATTTTCAAGGGCGGGTGAAGCAACCATCTGGAACTGTAGGCGCGAGAAATACACTCTATTGACCACCTTCTTGGCCCATGCCAGTCTGGATTCAACAGTTAAGCAAAGTGCCGCAATTGATCTCATGTTTGAGCCTGGGCATCCGCCCCGTGAAAACATGAAGATTTTTATCGCGCCTAAAGGCATCCAGGCTAACGCGCTCGTTGATCTTCCACCTAACTCGCATTCGGAGCATTTATCTTGAAATTTGAAGGTATTTATACGCCAGCAGTAACTCCTTATAACTCTGATGGGGAGATTGACTGGAACGTGTATTCGGAAGTCTTGGAGTCGCTGATTGAGGCGAAGGTGCACGGCATTATTATTGGCGGGTCGACCGGCGAATATTATGCGCAGACGTCGGAAGAACGTACCGAGTTAGCGGCCTACGCCAAAGATGTGATCGGCACTCGGGTGCAACTGATCGTCAGTACCGGGGCGATCCGTACCGAAGACGCGGTTCAGTACGCCAAGGATGCCAAATCGATCAAAGCGGACGCCATTCTCGTCACCAGCCCGCCGTATGCGCTGCCGACCTCCCAAGAGAACGCGATTCACGCATTGACCATTGATCGCGCCGCCGACCTGCCAATCATGCTTTACAACTATCCGGGGCGCATGTGCGTTTCGATGGATGAAGAATATTTCACGCGTGTCAGCCAGTCGAAAAACGTCGTCGCCATCAAGGAAAGTTCCGGCGACATGGGCCAGGTGCATATGCTGGCCCGGCAGTTCCCCAACATCGCCTTGTCCTGCGGATGGGACGACCAGGCCCTCGAGTTTTTTGCCTGGGGTGCCCGTAGTTGGGTGTGTGCAGGTTCCAACTTCCTGCCCAGGGAACACGTGGCGCTTTATGAAGCCTGCGTGATCGAAAAGAACTTCGACAAAGGCCGTCAGATCATGTCGGCAATGATGCCGCTGATGAATGCCCTGGACGGCGGCAAGTTCGTGCAGTCGATCAAGTACGGCTGCGAAGTGGCCGGATTGAAAGTCGGTAACGTGCGCCTGCCATTGCAGCCCCTTGAAGCGGACGAAAAGCAGAATTTCGCGTCGGTCATTACTGAACTCAAACGTAACGTAGCCAATGTTTCTTCGGGAGCCAGCCATGGGTGATCTACTGAGCAAGGCCGAATACGCCGCTCTGGCCAAAGACATTTCGTTGCCATCCAAGGCGTTCATCAATGGCGCATTCAAGCCCGCAATGTCCGGCAAAACCTTCGCCACGAACAATCCGGCGACCGGTGACTTTTTGACCGACGTCGCAGCGTGTTCGTCCGATGATGTCGACTTCGCGGTGAGCAACGCCAAGGAGGCCTTTGAAGATGGACGCTGGAGATCTGTTTCTCCTCGAGAGCGCAAAGCGGTTCTGTTGAAGTTTGCAAACCTGCTTGAAGGCCATCAATACGAACTGGCCGTCCTCGAAAGTCTCGATAGCGGCAAACCCGTCAGTGAATGTCAGTTGGTCGACATTCCGGACACCATCCACACGATCCGCTGGCACGCAGAACTGATCGACAAGATTTATGACAACACAGCCCCGGTGGGCAGTGACGCGCTGACCATGGTGGTCCGGGAGCCGATCGGCGTGGTGGGCTGCGTATTGCCCTGGAACTTCCCGCTGCTGATGCTGGCCTGGAAAATCGGCCCGGCGCTCGCCGCGGGCTGTTCGGTGATCGTCAAGCCTGCTGAACAAACCTCGCTGACCACGTTGCGCGTCGCGCAGCTGGCGTTTGAAACCGGTGTTCCCGCTGGTGTACTCAACATTGTCACCGGTACGGGCAAAGACGTCGGTGAGCCGATCGGTTTGCATAACGATGTCGACATGGTCAGCTTCACCGGCTCCACCGCGACCGGCCGCCGCTTCCTGCATTACGCCGCCGATTCGAACCTGAAACGCATCGTCCTTGAGTGCGGCGGAAAAAATCCGGCCGTGGTGATGGACGATACCCAAGACCTGGATCTCGTCGCCCAGCACGTGGTCAATGGCGCGTTCTGGAACATGGGAGAAAACTGCTCCGCAACCTCGCGCCTGATCGTCCACGCGTCCGTGAAAGACGAACTGCTGGAGCGCATGGGCGCCTACATCCGTGAATGGAAGATGGGTGACCCACTGGATCCGGAAAACCGCGTAGGGTCGCTGGTCAGCCCTGAGCATTTTGCCAAAGTGAAGTCCTACCTTGAGCACGCCGCCGCCGGAAAGCTTGAGGTGGTTTACGGTGGCGCAACCAAAGACGGTGCCTTTGTAGAGCCGACGGTGATTGACGGTGTTGGTCGAGACAATCGGCTGTTCCAGGAGGAGATCTTCGGCCCGATTCTTTCGGTCACCACCTTCAACACGATCTCCGAGGCCATTGCGCTGGCCAATGACACGGTCTACGGCCTGGCGGCCTCTGTTTACACCGGCAGCCTGCGGCGGGCAATCAAGTTGTCGCGGGAAATTCGCGCGGGCATCGTCACCGTGAATTGCTTTGGTGAGGGCGACGCATCGACCCCCTTCGGTGGCTACAAGGAGTCGGGCTTCGGCGGTCGGGACAAATCCATTTTTGCCCATGACCAGTACACCGAAATCAAAACCATCTGGATCGATGTGTCTGATCGGTCGGATGAAGAGACCGAAAAATGAGCACCCATACCATCAAGCGCCTGCCGGTAGACACCGGGGTTTCGGGTTGGGAGGCGATTTCCGCACGCACTGCGCCTGTCCGCATGCTTGATGGAAACGTGACGGCGGACTGGCTGATCATCGGTGCCGGCTTTGCCGGCCTGTCCGCCGCTCGCAGACTTTCACAGCTGCACCCGGGTGACAGCATCGTTGTGATCGATGCTCATGAAGTCGCCAAGGGGCCGGCGGGCAGAAACTCGGGTTTCATGATTGATGTGCCGCACAGTCTGTCGTCCGGGGAATACTCCGTGGCGAGTGAGTCTGCAACGGCGCTGGAAATTGCGCAGAACCGCTTTGCGATTGCATTTGCCGCTGCCGCCGCGCAAGAGTACGGCATGTCTGCCGACACGTTCGACCCTTCCGGGAAGATCAACGCGGCCGCCACTGAACGGGGATTGAAGCTGAACGTCAATTACGCTCAATCCCTTGAACGCATTGGCGAGAAGTTCGAGATGTTTGATGCCGCGCACATGCGCGAAATCACCGGGTCCACCTATTACCACGGCGGAATCTACACCCCCGGCGCAGTGATGATTCAACCCGCGCAATACATCAGGGACCTGGCAGCAGGGCTCGAAGGGAAAATCACGTTGTTCGAACGCTCTCCGATTATTGAATTGACCAAGCAGGGAAGTGGCTGGAGCGCTCGATCTGATAACGGGACGGTGTACGCGCCCAAGGTCATTCTGGGCGTTAACGGGCACATCGAAGACTTTGGCCATTATCAAGGCCGCCTGTTGCACGTCTTCACTTACGCGTCCATGACGGCCGCTTACAGTGATGATGTATTCAGCAAAGAGGTGCCGGGCAAGGCCAGGTGGGCGTTGTTGCCGGCGGATCCAATGGGCGCGACCGTTCGCAAGATCTCTTCAGACGGTCAATCGCGTATCGTCATCCGGACAAAGTTTACCTATGACCCGAGTATTCAGGTCACTCCAGAGCGGGTAGCTGCGGTGGCCAAAGAACAGCGACATTCCTTGGATGCGCGCTTTCCCGAATTGAAATCCACTGCGTTGGAATTCAGTTGGGCCGGCCGTCTGTGCCTGAGTCGAAACAGCGCGGCTGCATTTGGCGAGATTGAAGAAAACCTGTATTCGGCTTGCTGCGAAAACGGGCTGGGTACTGTGAAAAGCACCCTGGCAGGTGTGATGGCTGCGGAGTTGGCATCGGGTACGCGTTCGGAGTTTCTTGATAGCTTCAGTCACGCACCTGGCCCCAGCAAACTACCACCCCGGATAATAACGAAGCTGGGCGTCAGTTCGGTTATTCGCTGGCATGAGTTTTGGGCCGGGCGAGAAGGCTAGCGAATTCAAGTTGTCGGCTATTGACCGACTTCAAAGTCTGATCGGAACGATCTACGAAGGAAAACTTGATTGAAGAGCGACCGAACAACCAACACCGCGCACTTAACGACGCCCACCGTTATCGCCACTCCTGGGGTCACAAGGCCCCAGCTCGGGATATTTTTATGCCTGCTTTCAATGCTGATCTTTGCGAGCCAGGACGGCATAACCAAGGTGCTGGTCAAAGACTTCCCGGTCGCCCAATTGGTCATGGTGCGTTATTGGGTGTTTGTCGTTTTTGCTCTCGGATATGCCGCCTACCAAGGTAGGGTAAAGGCGTCGTTTCGCAGTAAGCATCCCTGGCTCCAAATCCTTCGAGCGTTGCTGGCCGTGGGCGAAACCATACTGTTCGCGGCGGGGCTACGATATTTGGGCCTGGCGGAAATGCACGCGATATATGCGGTATTTCCGCTGATGACACTGGCGTTGGCGGGAGCGTTGCTTGGGGAGTTCATCGGCCTTCGACGCTGGGTTGCTGCCGCGATAGGGTTCACCGGCACACTGATCATCCTCCGGCCAGGCGCAGGCGTCTTTGAACTCGCGGCGCTGATTCCGCTGGTGGCTGCTTTGGCATTCGCGGTGTTCAACGTACTTACCCGCCGGATTAGCCTGCACGACTCCCTTGCTACGAACATGCTTTTTATGGCGTGTGTGGGTGCCCTGACGGTCACATTTGCAGGGCTGCCGGCATGGGTTTCTCCGACTCCAGTCCAGGGCCTCTTGATGGGGTTACTGGCATTGACGGGAGTAGTCGCACAGATTCTCTTCATTCAAGCATTGAAATACGCAACCGCTTCTAGCTTGCAGCCTTTCAACTATGCGCTTCTGGTATTCGCCACGCTGATTGGTGTCATCGTTTTTGCCGAGCGCCCTGATACCTGGGTGTTTGTCGGCGCAGCGTTGGTGATTATCGGTGGTCTGTATGCGATCAAAGCGAAGACGTGAACAGGTAATACAGCGTTCAACTTAATCCTCTGGAGGCCGTCTGGTTCCGGCAACCTGCAACGGAGGAGGGCAAGTGCCTTCCGCCGTCGCCGGTCAGTCTGCTTCGATCAAAACGGCAGTGGCAGTTTTGCCGTTCGCCCCCCATCCACCACCAGCACCTGCCCGGTGATGAAGGCCGACGATTCGGAGGCCAGGAAAACGACTGTCCCGCCCACATCCGCCGGTAATCCGGTACGCCCGACCGGGTGAAGGCGCAGGAGTGCCTGGCGCGCCGCACGCGGATCGGCTTGAGCGGAAAGGTATGCATCACTCAACTCGGAATTTATCCATCCCGGAGCAATGGCATTGCAGCGAATGCCATCTCGGCCGAGATCGATGGCCAAGGCTCGGGTCAGCCCATGGATACCCGCCTTGGAGGCACAGTACGCGGCATGTTCAGGGTTGGCGCCTAACCCTTCGATCGACCCGATGTTGATGATGCTGCCACCGCCTCGCTGACGCATCTGAGGCACCAACGCCTTGCACAGGAATGCTGGCGCTCGCAGATTGACAGCCATCATGCGATCCCAGTCCTGCTCGGTCATATCATCGATGGACTTTTCGAACATGAACCCGGCGTTGTTAACCAATACATCGACTCCGCCAAGCTGCTCCTGGGCGACCTGAGCAATCAAACTCGGTGTCTCCATCGAAGCGAGATCAGCCTCGACGAAATAGACTTGAGGGTGATTTTGCAAGTCGGCGTCCAGTGCCTGGCGCTGAGCGATCAACACAGAAGCGCCTGCCTCCAGCAATTGTTCGGTGATGCCGCGGCCAATCCCTCTGCCGCCCCCGGTCACCACCACATTTTTACCGTTGAGCATCGCAACCTCTCCTTAGCCGGATACCGGCTTCGCGCCTGTGACTTCTACCGTTTCACCGGCGATGTACCTGGCCTCGTCGGACGCCAGAAATGCGATGACATCCGCAATGTCTTCAGGCTCGGCGATGCGGCCTAATGGCACGCTCTTGTTCAGTTCCTGTACGGCTTTGTCGGGATCCAGGCCTCGACGCTCAAAGCCGCTGCGTATCATCGGGGTATTGATTTCGTGCGGGCACACGGCGTTGACACGGATGCCCAAAGGGGCGCAATCGCGGCCCAGATTCTTGGTTAAAGCCGCGACGGCCCCTTTGCTTGTGCAATACGCCACATGGGCTGGACCGGGATAAATGCCCCAGACAGATGATGTGTTGACGATTGCGGCGCCCGGGCGATTTTTCATGTGAGGTATCGCGGCACGGCAGATGAAGAACACTGCATTCAGGTTTACGCCCATGGCGTCAAACCACATGTCGTCAGTCGTTTCCTCAATCGTGCCACGGGGAATAATGCCGGCATTGTTCAATACGATGTCGATTCCCGAAAAGATATCGACGGCAGTTTGGACAATCGCCTCGCAATATTCCTTACGGCGTAAGTCGCCAGCCACGTAATGCACTTCAGCGCCCAGGTCACGGACTTTGGCGGAAATAGATTTGCAACCGGCTTCATCAAGATCAGATAACACAAGCTTTGCGCCTTCTCGGGCGAACAATAATGCTAACGCCTGTCCGACGCCCCCGGCAGCGCCGGTGATGATGACCACTTTATTATTAAACTTCATGACACCTACCTATTGTTGTTTTCGGTAGAGCCATTATTTGGTTTCATCGGTTCTAATCGTCCAGCAACTTTTTTATAGGGGCAAAGATAACTTTTTGTTATCTAAAAGTTGGAATCCGCTGGTGATCAACAGTGACCCGTCGTCCGGCTCGGGCGGTATTCAATGAGGCAGTCCGTTGTGAGATCGAATGCGAATCATCGTCTAAAAAATGTACACAGCTGTACATGCCGTGTACGCCACGGCCCCTGAGGTGTACAGTGGGGAAGAATTCTTAAATGAAGGTGCAACCCGAATGTCACAGACAGGAAGGGCGAAAACCAAAGCGCAGGATGCAGGCTGGCGAGGCTCCGTCGATGGTTGGCTGGATGCCGCCTACGATGCTCTTAAAGAGTCGGGAGTGGAGGCTGTGCGGGTGATGCCGCTGGCCAAACGCTTGAACTTGTCTCGCACCAGCTTCTATTGGTTCTATGAAGATCGGGAACAGCTGCTGGCGGCGCTCCTCGCTCGATGGCGGGACAAGAACACCGGCGGTATGGTCAGCCAATGTGAGAGTTATGCGGAAAGTATTTCCGAAGCGATTCTCAACGTCTTCGAGTGCTGGGTGAACCCCGAGCTGTTCGATTCACAGTTCGAATTTGCCGTGCGCAGCTGGGCGCTGCAATCGGACGAAGTCAAAGCTGAAATCGCTCTGGCCGATGAGGCACGGATGAATGCCCTGGCCGCGATGTTCCGGCGGTTTGGCTACGACGCCGAGGGGGCTGACGTTCGGGCCAGGACGATCTACCTCACGCAGATCGGCTACATCTCCATGAAAACCAATGAAGATATTGTCGTTCGATTCAGACGGATTCCTCAGTACGTGAGCGTGTTTACCGGCAAAGTACCGAAGAGGCGCGAGCTGGACCGCTTTTATGGAAAGTTCGGCTACGCAGAAAAAGAACCCGGCGTTTTCGTCCCCTTGGTCGAGACATTCGAGGAATCCACTGCCGATGGAGAATAGAACGCTGGGCATCATTGGCGGCACCGGCTGGCTCGGGCGTGCAATTGCCGAGGCGCTCCTTGATAACGGTTTCATCAAGCCTGACCATTTGTTGATCTCGAACCGCTCCGGCATCAGTACCTTCGAGCCTGGTGTGAAGCTGCTGTCCGACAATCAACAGTTGGTGGACCTCAGCGATATTGTCGTGCTGTCCATCCGGCCGGAGCAGTTTCGTGAACTGCAGATCAACGCCCGCGGCAAGCGAGTGATTTCTCTGATGGCCGGCGTTCCGGCGGCAGCCATCAGCGCGGCCACCGGTGCGGATGTAATAGTGCGGGCCATGCCGAATGCGGCCGTGGAAATCAGACAGTCGTACACGCCCTGGTACTGTGTCGGAAACCTTTTTGAGCGCGATCGTAACTGGATGCAGCGACTGTTCGAGTGCGTAGGCTCGGCGGACGAAGTGCCTGATGAAGACTGCATTGATTACCTCAGCGCGTTGTCCGGGACTGGGCCGGCCTTTCCGGCAATGTTGCAAATGGCACTGACTAATCAGGCGGTGGCTGCGGGAATTCCTCTTGCCATCGCGCAGCGCGCTGCACAAGGCGTAGTAGTGGGGGGCGGCCAGATGCTTGCCCGCCGCGATCCGCGGCAAATGATCGAGTCGTTGATGGCTTATCGTGGCGTGACGGCCGCAGCGCTGCAGTCGATGGCCGATCAGGATATCGAATCCATTGTGGGGCGAGCAGTAAAGGCTGGCGCTGAGGTTGCGCGGCGGGGAATGTAGCTGGGGCAGGGGATATACAGTGAAGGCCCGCTGAAGGGCCTTCACTTTTGGACTTAGATTTCTTTCACCAGGCGCAAAGCGTCGTAGATGGCTGCGTGGGTGTTGCGAGCAGACACGGCGTCACCGATCCGGAACAGCTGGAAGCGCCCTTCAGGATTGGTGACGATGTTCTGTGCCGTGCCGGCGATCAGGTCATGCTGCTCTACCGCGCCGCCATTGGTGGAGAGAGGACGCAGGTCGAAGTACAAATCGTCCAGGGGAAGGGTGCCGTGGTTGACGACAACCTGATCGACCACACGCTGCTTGTGGACCTTTCCGTAATCGCTGCCAAAGGTTGCAACGAGCCCGCCATCACGTTTTTCCACGGTATCGACCCGGTAGGTGACGGTGAAGGTGACGTCCAGGTCCTGCAGGCTTCGCATGTAGGGCACCAGATTCATAGCCATGACTTCAGGTGCAAACGAGCGGTCGGGGGTGACGATTTCGACTTTCGCACCGCTTTGCGCGATGACCTCGGCAGCCTGCAGGGCAGCATGGTCGCCAGCATCGTCGAAGATCAGTACGTTGCGACCGGGTTTGATGTCGCCGGAAATGATGTCCCAGGTTGAAACCACGAGTTCGTTGCCTTTGCGCAGCACCTCGGTATCAGGCAGGCCGCCGGTCGCAACGATGACCACGTCGGGCTCGAAGGCTTGCACAGTGTCGGCTTCGGCCCAGGTGTTGAAGTGGAACTTCACCCCCAGCCGCTCGCATTGCGCCATGCGCCAATCAATGATGCTGATCATCTCACGACGACGTTCGCTCAACGCCGTCAGACGAATCTGCCCGCCTGGTTGGTCAGCCGCCTCAAGCACTGTTACCTCATGGCCGCGCTCACCGGCGACCCGCGCCGCTTCCAGCCCGGCAGGGCCGGTACCGACTATCAGAACCTTGCGCTTGACGGCGGCTTTGGGAATGTCATGTGGCATGGTGGTTTCCCGACCCGTCGCTGCGTTGTGAATGCAGTAGGCCGCGCCTCCCTGATAGATGCGATCCAGGCAATAGTTGGCGCCCACGCACGGGCGAATGTCTTCTTCGCGCTTCTCGATGATTTTGCGCACGATGTGCGGATCGGTCATGTGCGCGCGGGTCATGCCCACCATGTCCACTTTGCCCGAGGCGATCGCGTAGCGCGCGGTGGCCACGTCAGGAATCTTCGCCGCGTGAAAGGTCGGAAAGCCTGTCGAGGAGCGGATCTCGCCTGCGAAGTCGAGATGGGGTGAGTTGCGCATACCCTGGATCGGGATGACATCAGTCAGGCCGGCGTCTGTATCGATGTGACCACGCACGACATTCAGGAAGTCGACCAGTCCGCTGTCCTTGAGCATGTGAGAAACCTGCATGCCCTCGCTGGCAGTGAAACCACCGGGCAATTCTTCATCACCGGTGTAACGAACTCCCAGTAGAAAGTCTTCGCCTACCCGCTGACGTATGCCACGCAAGACGTCGAAGGTAAAACGCATGCGGTTTTCCAGCGAGCCGCCGTAAGGGCCGTCGAGGTCATTGGTCAACGGCGACCAGAACTGGTCCATCAAATGCCCGTAAGCCTGGAGTTCCAGACCATCGAGGCCCGCGGCCTTCATGCGTTCCGCGGCGTCTACATAGTCCTTGATGATCCGCTCGATGTCCCATTCCTCCATTTTCTTCGGGAAGGAGCGGTGCGAAGCCTCGCGACGGTGTGACGGCGACACCACCGGTAACCAGTCGGCCTTGTCCCAGCGGGTGCGACGACCCAGGTGAGTCAACTGGATCATCACTGCCGCGCCATGTTCGTGGCATTCATCGGTCAGGTCCTTCAACCATCCGACTACTTCGTCCTTGTAGGCGAGCACATTGTTGAACACCGGCGGACTGTCTCGGGATACGGCAGCGGAGCCGGCAGTCATGGTCAGGGCGACACCGGCCTTGGCGCGCTCCACGTGGTAGGCGCGATAGAGATCCTTGGGCATGCCGTCCACAGGGTAGGCCGGTTCATGGGAGGTGGTCATGATCCGGTTTCTGAGGGTCAGATTCTTGATTTTATAGGGTTGCAGCAAGGGATCGCTGGACATCGTGGTGCGCTCCAAAGTGGGCTTCATCAGGCTTGGCCACTTGAAATTAGGACAAATGTACACCTGTGTCAACGCTTGGTGACACAGGTGTACATTTTGCTTGCGTGCCAAAAAATCCAGGATTAACATCCGTCAAAACCAAGACCGACTTGTTTGGATAGGAGAGGGCACGTGACAGAGTTATTTGATATTCGGCTGGCTAGTAAACAGACAGCTTTCACTGAAATTCCAGTCATCGATATATCGTCGCTCATACACGGCAACAATCCGCTGCCGGTGGCAACCCAAATAGGTGATGCCTGCGAAAAGGTGGGGTTCTTTTATATAAAAAACCATGGCGTTGACCAGCAACTCATCGATGAGATGTACACGTTAACCAAAAGATTTTTCGAACTTCCTTATGAGGAGAAAAACAAACTCAATGTCGTAAACTCCGGGCTCACGCTACGTGGTTATATACCGATGTATGCGGAGAACGTCGATCCGGCTAATACCCGCGATTTCAAAGAGTGCTTTGATTGCGGAGCTCATTACGACGAGGTCTCTCCCTTTTTTGGTCCTAATCAAATGCCGTCGGCACTGCCGCAATTCGAGAAGGTTGCCGAAGCGTATCACTCCGCTGTATTGGCGCTCGCAAGAAAACTCATCGGCGGGATAGCGCTGAGTTTGGGGCTGCCACAAGATTACTTTGAACATCTTCAACGCAAGCCCATCACTATTCAGCGAATTTTGCACTACCCGCCCCAGATCGGAAGGATCTCCCAGGAAGAGATTGGTATCGGGGCGCATACGGACTACGGTTTCTTGACTGTCCTGTCTCAAGACGCAGTTGGCGGTTTGCAAGTCAGGAACCGGGCAGGGGAGTGGGTTACCGCCCCTCCAGTTGAAGGCACTTTTATTGTCAACATTGGTGATCTGGTTCAAACACTCACCAACGATCGCTATACCTCGACAATGCATCGCGTCATAAATACCAGCGGTCTAGAGCGTTATTCAATACCTTTCTTTATTGATTTGGATTTCGATGCGGTTGTCGAGCCTGTACCAACCTGTGTCAGTGAGACTTTGCCCGCGAAGTACGAAGCCTACACGTGTGGCAAACACAAGTTTAAGCGTTTCGTTGATAGCTATGCGCATCTGCAAGAAGTCGAAAAGGCATGATCGCGCTTTAAGCTGTGCGAATGCCTTATTTAAGAGTTCAAAAATTATCATTGCAGCTGTGAGACGATTGTTCCACTGGGACCACAAGACTCACCTTGGTGTGCCTTGTGGTTTTTCAAGAGATATTCATCGCGATGAGACCGCTGCAGTATCGGAAATGGCTGCGGTTAAACGAGGCGCGTCGCTTGATGCTCAATGAACATCAGGATGTCTCCAGCGCGGCTTTTAAGGTTGCTTACGAAAGCTTCGCAGCTCAGTCGCGAATTCCATGATGTCGGTCATCGCCATCGTAAACCTGCGATTAGAATTGAAGGGATGATTCGTCGCCGCAGGGAGTAGCCGGTTGACGATTGCTCTGGGCGCCTGTCAACGAACGCGTCGCCGAAGCTGCCCGGGGTGGGTGATCAGACGGTTTGAGCGTTGATGACTGGATCCGTGGGGAATGAGTTTGGGGATTGGTAACTCTAAAGAGCCCTTTGGTAGAAGTTCCGTCCTAACACATGATTTAACATAATATACATTATGCGCACCTTTGGATAAGAGCCTGGGAGCCAAGAGACGCGCCTTTCAATGTGCTGAAAGCCCCCGACCACGCTCAATTCAGCCTACGGTCAATCGTTGATGTAATGTTCACGGGTCAACGAAGCGGGATTGCCGCTCACCAGGTTCAGCCCTTGATGTGTCAGAACAGCCCCTTTAAAGCTAGCTGGAAGCTCTTTGGAGAACCGGACAAAGCCTTCGTCAGACAACCAACGAACGCAACTCGTGAACAAAAACTCCTCAGCACTTGCCGCAACATATCCAGCTCCATCCCAGCTATTGCCTTCTCGATAGACAGTCTGATGATCGGCTGAGTCAGCTTGCAAGTGAACGGGCTCGGGGAAAGTTCAGCCACATGCTAAACCGCTCAACAGGCGGAATTACAAATGCAGCAGCCGTCTTGGGCCTGAGCGAGGCCTGGCTAAATGAGCTTTGCGCGGACAATTCAATGACTACGAGGAAAAGGATCTGATCAAGTACCTAGCGAAACTCAACCACGGCGGGAGTTTCGCGGGCGGGAAACTGGAGGAATGAGAGTTACAGCCCTCTGCTTCTGCTGGTATTTAATACGATTAAGTTATAACTATGCTAAATAGTTCTTTAGTTTAGTTATATTAGCAATCAACCAGCCTCGGCGTCAGAAAAAGAACAAGCTCCGTACTGTTTGAAACGGTCGAGCTGCTGGTGAATAACCACTTGAAGGACGATGGTTAATCTAGCCTTGCGCTCGATGATTACCCTGGCTTAAAAGAGGCAGGCGCTTCATCAAATCAGTGGTGATGTTTTGGCGCCCGTGCTGCAGCAATCGGTATCTCGCGGCCCTCCTCTTATGCAGTCTGTCGACGAATAGTCAGGATGGCTGCTCCGAAGCAGATGAACGTCGACTCAACTACCTAGCGGACCCACTGGGATAGCTCGGGTCATCACGCACTTGCCCAAGAGACCAGTGCGGCATACAGACTAAGAAACGTCACCAAGCCCAATCACGCGAGCTTTATGGCTCCGCCTTGGATATCGTCACGCGCCATTCGTAAGTCAATAGCGTCCTGGTTGAGTCGGTGAATCATGTTGAGCAACCGTTGACGTAGCACTTCGTCTTGAAGCTGCTCTACTGCGCGCATCATATCGAGCGCCGCTACCTCATTGTTAGTGGCGACGGAGTCGAGCAGTTTGCGCATGCTTCTTGATGGTTGATTCATCTCCAACTCCCTGGATTTCAGTGACGCGAATCATATGACCAGAATGTTTCATCGATATTTCAGCTGCACGAACTGGCTTTAATCACCGGCTCCGGCTCATTTGGCGCTAGCTGGAGGGGTGCCCTGTGAGGTGTCAATTACGCTTGTCGCGCCATCCCGTGATGTAGCTAAATCGCTACCATTAAGCCGGGCCTTGCCCGAATGAGCGATCACAACAATCAACATCAGGTGCTACCGCTGAATGAGGCACGTAACGAAGCTCAAGCGAGCCCTTCCCTCTCCGGTCAACCGATTAGGTCGAGAACACATGTCGTATCTACCCTCAGTCCAAGTCCACAGAGACAGGAAACACGACGATATCATTCTGCATTCAACCGGGTCGTGAAATACCGTGGTGGCGCAATTTGCGATAGAGCGTATTGCGGCTGATCCCCAAGCGAGCAGCAACGTGGGCGATATGCCAGTGTTCCGCCTCAATCAATGTGAGCAGTGTCTGCCGCTCGGATACGCCCAGCGGATTTTCTGCCAGCGCAATTGTCGCTGGCACTACCGGCAGCAACTCCTCCAAATCATCCAGGGTCACACGCCCTTCCAACGCCAACGCTACCAGTGTGCGCAGGCACGTACGCAGCTGCCGGACGTTGCCCGGCCAAGGCTGCGTCAGCAGACGCTCTCTGACGCCAGGCTCTAGCCGAATTCTGCCCCCTGCCCCCTCATCGCGCAGCAATAGGTCGAGTAAAAGCCCCTTGTCTGATCGTTCGCGCAGCGGTGGAAGGTGCACGGCGAACCCCGCAATGCGGTAGAACAGATCCTCGCGCAAGCGCCCTTCGGCCACGCAGACGTGTAGATCCTGGTGGCTGGCACTGATGAGGCGAACATCGAGCGGACGTGCCGTCGCGCCGCCTAAGGGCACCACCTGACGCTCTTCCAGCACGCGCAGCAGGCGAGTCTGTAAAGCCAGTGGCATATCGGCGATCTCATCAAGAAATAGTATGCCGCCATGGGCCTGTTCCAGCTTACCGATCATTCCGTCCTTGCGTGCGCCGGTGAAGCTGCCACCGCGATAGCCGAACAGCTCGCTCTCGATCAGCGCTTCTGGAATGGCCGCGCAATTTATCGCCACAAACGGCTGGCTCGCTCTGGAGCTGGCGCGATGCAGCGCCGCAGCAAAAGCCTCTTTGCCGGTACCGGTTTCGCCCTGTAAAAACACCGGAACGTCACGCTCCAAAACACGCAATGCGCGAGCAAAGCCGCGTTGCAGGCGCGGGTCTTCCAGGCACACATGCACGTCGTTAATTTTGGGGATTGCAGGAGTGACTAAAGGCACCTTGCGTAAGGGTTCTCGCAACTGTCCGTAGAGCAGGCGTCCGTCCAGCAGCCGCATTGGCCAGCAGACACTTGGCTGCGAGCTGGCCTGACTCATCACCTGATCGAGAGGTGTCTCCAGCAGCATCGTCAGAGATTGCCCAACCACCTGCTCACGGCTGAGGCCCAGCAGCTCGAGCGCCGCATGATTGACTGAACAGATACAAGCGCTCTCGTCAAAACTGAGCAACCCCTCCCCCAACAGCCCGACGTAGCCGGACTCCGGGTGGAAGCGCAGCAAGTATCGCTGCGGATCATGCCCCAGGAAATAACAGCTCTCGATCATATGGGCCGTCAGGTTGGTCAATGCCATTGCTTTGAAGTGCTGCTGAAGACCTTGTTCCTCTCGCACAGAAGAGAGGTTAAGAACGGCGAGCAGCTCTCCGTTCGCATCAAATATCGGGCTGGCCGAACAGGTTAAGCCGGCATGCTTGCCACGGAAATGTTGATCACGACGGATAGTGACATGCTGTCGCTCGACCAAGCAGGTGCCGACACCGTTGGTACCCTCGCAATCCTCGCTCCATATCGAACCGAGCCATAATCCGGAACGCTGAAATTCGGCTCGTTCGGATTCGTTAAACACACTGTCGATCGCCACACCGCGAGCATCGGTGAGTAGCACCACGTGGCCATCACGTCCGAGCTGTTGGTGCAAGTTGCTCATCTGCCAGTGCGCCACAGCGATGATGTGTTCCAGTGGCGCGCGGTGATCCTGCAAGCGTGGATGCTCAACCACGTTAGGTGCGCGGCGACTGGCAGGATCGAGCTGATATTGATCCAGGCACCGGCGCCAGGATCGTGTGATGGCCAAGTCAGCAATAGGGCCATGGGTGGCGTGAGTGCCCTGCACGGCTTGCAGCACTTGTTGTGCATGGGCGTTGATCAAGGCCGGCTTCATTATTCTTGTTCTCCGTTACGGTCAGGACACGGGTCTGTTTGCAGCTTATATGAAAAGACCGGAACCAGCGCTTTTTGCACCGAGTGACACTCTGTCATCCACCATTTCCAGAATCGTGACAGATCTCCGAATCCAAGGCTGAGCAACACCGCAGCAGCGCTCTGCAATGGGGCTTTCGCGAAGGTGGCCCGAGCCTTGCTCAGGGGCAAGTTGTACAAAAACAACAAGATCGGAGAAGCCCAATGAACATCGCTGTTGAAACACCTCTGCACACGCCAACTGCTCAACTCGCGGCTTGGGTCGAAAACCTCGGCGAGCGTCTCGCCCAACGTGATGTGGACGGCGTACTGGAACTGTTTGCCGAAGAGTGTCACTGGCGTGACCTGCTACTTTTCAGCTGGAACCTGGTGACCCTCGAAGGCAAGCCTGCCATCCGAGACATGCTCGAAGCACGCCTCGACCAGACTCGTCCTGAGCGATGGAAACTGGAAGGTGAAGCGACGCTGAATGACGGTGTGCTCGAAGGTTGGATCAGCCTGGAAACCGAAGCGGCGCGAGGTAAAGGTTACGTTCGCCTAAAAGACGGTGTGTGCTGGACGCTGTTGACAGCCATGCGCGAGCTCAAAGGCTTTGAAGAACCCAGTGGCCGCCGTCGTCCAATGGGTGCAAGTCACGGTCACACCCACGCCGACAAACGCAACTGGTTAGAGCGTCGCCAAGATGAAGAAGCTTCGCTAGGCATCACCACCCAACCTTACTGCCTGATCGTTGGTGGCGGCCAAGGTGGGCTGGGGCTCGCTGCGCGGCTCAAGCGAATGGGCGTGCCAACTCTGATCGTCGACAAAGCCGAGCGTCCTGGAGA
Source organism: Pseudomonas sp. NFX71 (assembly GCF_048079215.1). Taxonomy (NCBI): domain Bacteria; kingdom Pseudomonadati; phylum Pseudomonadota; class Gammaproteobacteria; order Pseudomonadales; family Pseudomonadaceae; genus Pseudomonas; species Pseudomonas sp. NFX71. The sequence continues at coordinate 5,350,929 of NZ_CP182230.1, forward strand.
TCAGTGGCGCGGTCGCTACAAGTCGCTGTGCCTGCACGACCCTGTCTGGTACGACCATATGCCTTACCTGCCCTTCCCCGATCACTGGCCAGTCTTCACCCCAAAAGACCAGATTGGCGACTGGCTGGAAATGTACACCAAAGTCATGGAGCTCAATTATTGGCCGCGTACCGAATGCGTAAGTGCCAACTTTGACGAGCAAAGTGGCACTTGGAAGGTTGAAGTGCAGCGCGATGGCGAGCATGTGACTTTACAGCCTACCCAGTTAATCCTCGCCACCGGCATGTCTGGCGTACCCAATGTTCCCACTTATCCGGGTGCCGAGGCTTTCAATGGCCAGCAGCATCATTCCAGCCGCCATCCCGGCGGAAACGCCTGGAGCGGCAAGCGCGCGGTAGTAATCGGCGCGAACAATTCGGCTCACGATATCTGCGCCGACCTTGTGGAGAACGGTGCCGAGGTGACCATGGTGCAACGCTCCAGTACTCACATCGTGCGCTCTGACAGCTTAATGGATCTCGTCTTCGGGGGGCTCTACTCCGAAGATGCCTTGGAGTCGGGTTTGACCACCGACAAGGCCGACATGCTGTTCGCCTCGATCCCCTACAAGGTAATGCCAAGCTTTCATCAACCAATCTTCGAAGCGATCAAGGAGCGTGACAAGGACTTTTACGAGCGCTTGGCCAAGGCCGGGTTCATGCTGGATTTTGGTGACGACGAGTCTGGCCTTTTCATGAAGTACGTACGCCGTGGTTCTGGTTACTACATCGACGTCGGCGCCTCCGAACTGATCGCCAACGGCACGATCAAGCTCAAGAGTGCTCCTGGCCTGGGTGTCGAACGCATCGAAGCAGATGCCGTCGTGCTCAACGATGGCAGCCGGCTACCAGCAGACCTGATCGTCTACGCCACAGGCTATGGCTCAATGAATGGTTGGGCCGCGAAGCTGATTTCCCAAGAAGTCGCTGACAAGGTCGGTCGCTGCTGGGGCCTGGGTTCCGGAACCACGAATGACCCTGGCCCATACGAGGGCGAACTGCGGAACATGTGGAAGCCAACACAGCAAGAAAACCTCTGGTTTCACGGTGGCAACCTGCATCAGTCACGGCATTATTCGCTGTATCTGGCGCTGCAGTTAAAAGCGCGCTTCCAAGGCATCAACACGTCCGTCTACGGCCTTGCCGAGAGTCACCACACTGGCTGAGTCAAATGGCGCTCAGCCGTGGTTGGGCGCCTCTCCACAATGCCCCGGACGGATCCGGGACGAAGCGCTGCGGGAGCGCGAACTGGTCGGCGACGCTGTGTATTTGATAGACGAATTTGTTGGCAACATGCGCTGCCTTGTCCTATCAAAAAAGCCTCAAATCACGGATCGGATAGACGAGCTCACGGAAGCATGGAATAGCAGGCAGCTTGGTAACGTCCAGGAGAAATGAGACAGCTGCAATGCGCTTCGCGAATCAATCGTGGTCGGCCAACTGCGGAGTGAACCGCTCAGGGCATATGAAGACTTTGGGTCGAGCCGGGCTTAAGCCCGAATGAGCGATAGCCGATGTAGCTATAGCTCCGCAGCCCAGCAAATCGCCAATTGAATCAGAGATCAGATATTTGCGGGCCGAGAATTATGCAAAGGCATGGTTAAACGGTAGCGGTACCCAAGGCGTGCATTTACCGTCCATAAAGCGCTCAAATCACGTAAGGCTCGAACAGCCTCCGGACATTCACCCGCGCCTTCAGCTTCGCGGCCAACAGGTACAAACCTACCACCTTGCGATGCAGAAACAGCACATCCACAGGTGGCGTGTGCCAGAAGTCGCGGTCGGCACCTAGTTCCCAACCGGTATCACGTAGGCGTACGGCCAGGTCAGACGTCGCAAAGTCATAGGCACCTTGATGCCTCAGTGGCTCGCAGGCCTGTGTAATGAGATCAGTGAGTACCGCTCGGTGTTTGGGCAGCGTTTCAGGCTGAAAGTAGCCGACGTCCAGCGCGGCATTGGTGATGGCGGCACGGTCTTCATGCAGGCCTCCATTCAACAAGCGGCGATAAGCCTCGGTAGTGTTGCGGTCATAAAGTCGCGTGGCGCCGAAGTCCAACAACACCATCCGTCCTGAGCCTTGCTGATAACGGTAATTGGCAAAGTTAGGGTCGGTCTGCACGCACTGGAACTCGAACACCTCGCGCAGAAACAGGCCGAATAGCAACATGATGATCCGGTCGCGCTCTGCTTGGGGCGCGTGCTCTAGTGACTCCACCGCTACCCCGTCAACGAAGGACATCACCAAAATATTCGGCGTGCTGAACTGGACATACGCACGAGGAACCAGAAAGTCAGGACTGTCCGCCAACAGTTGATCAAAGCGCTGTAAGTGATCGGTTTCTTTCATGTAGTCCGCTTCATCCTGTAGCTGACGCTTGGCCTCTTTGAGCAATGGGCCGACGTCCATGCCCTTAGGCAGCATCCCGGACATGCGCAGCAAGGAAGCAACGTTATCCACATCGCTGGAAATACTCTCGCGCACGCCAGGGTATTGCACCTTGATCGCCAGGCTTTGGCCGTCCTTTCCTTTCGCAACATGAACCTGGCCGATGGACGCTGCCGCCAATGGCGTGAAGGAAAACCGTTCGAAGCGCCCTTCCCAGCCCTTGCCCCAGCTTTCGTTAAGGACTGCCACCAACTGGCTCATGGGCATAGGATGAGCGTCGCAACGCAGACGAGAAAGGATTTCGCTGAACTCGCGCGGCAACAGATCACCTGCATCCATCGATAACAACTGCCCAATCTTCATGGCGGCGCCACGCAGTTGCGACAGTTGCTCGACCACCCGATGCACATTGCCCGACGTCAACAGCAGTTCGCTGAGCGCCGGACGTTTGCCCTGAACCCACTGCCGAGCGCCTTCGGCTAGCATGCCGCCCGCGACGCCCGAGGCCAAACTGCCTAAACGCATCAACCGCGATAAGCGGCTGCCAGGCACGGGCAACGAGCCGGGCACACGAGGCTTCATGAATGAAGCGCCTCAACGATCGCGGCGAGCAGCAAGCAGACGCTCGCCACGAGGGTAAGCCGTAATCGCATCGGCAGGTACCAGGCGGGCAAGCTCGTAACCCGCAACAGCTGCCTGTCCTGCCGAAGGTGGACAACAAAGCCGATGACCAGCAGCAAGCAACCCAATGGCATTGGCAGTAACGTGGCAATCCAAGCAATAAGCGCAGGAATGACACTCCAGATGAACCGGTCGCTGCCCTGCTCGGCGCTCATGTCTTTCACTGTCATGGCGAAGCCCCAGTGTAAGGCGCCGACGAAGCTCAGGATGACTGCGCCATAGTTAACAAGCGCCATCGCAAACAACGGCCGATAGTCGAGAGAGAACGGGATCAGCAGCGCCAGAAAAATAAACGGCAACAGACCGCCATAACCCAGCAGGCTGACGTGCTTTGGCAGAGAGGTTGAAGGCAACGCGTTCATTTGTATTCCTTGCAGTGAGCGACACTCAAGACTGTAGGCCCAAAAGCCCCGCTTGGGCGAGATTGATGGCGATCCGAAGCTGAGGTCAACGTAATGAGTCGCTTTGTAGAATCAGGTCATTGCCCCATTGCTTTTCGGGCAATCAGGCGACGCCATATGAGGCGCTTCGCATCCTTGAGATCATGCTCAGTGCCTGCATTTACCAAGTCGACAGCACCTTAGAACCCTTCCAGCCTTCAGTTCTTCGTGAGCGGGTTTTTAAAACGTGCCAATGCAATCAACAGATTCTTGAAACCAAAATCAATAGGAAAACCGCGCCAGCAGTGCTTTGCCTGGTCGTCCAAGATTGCTTGCAGTAAGTCATGACGCGATGTGGCTGGCGACGCTGTATGAGATGAACAGGCGCTAGAACACGAAAATCACGACTACAAATTTTCGGAGATGTCTGGTCGTTTCACCATCGGTTTTAAGCATACGAGCCCGGGCTCTCGCTGACGAATCCCAGTCCTTCATCGGGCCACCTAGCTTTTACGAACCGATCCGCTCGCCATCCTGGTGCATCACCGAAACCAGACTGTGACTGCCGTGGCTCGACCTTGAGAGAAGCGATAATACCTATACAAAAATAACTTTGTGTATAGGTTTTCTGCAATCTGTGTCACTCTGCCATCAGTCAGCTATCACCAGCGGCTCACGCTCGTACCTCGCCGGGCTCTCGTCACTTTCAAATGGGCGGTAGAGACAAGTAGCCCTTAACACGGACAGCAAAACAGAACCACCACGTCTTGCCCGTACAGGGTCTATCTAAGAGTTCAGCCGATGAAAAACTCCATCACACTAGCCTCGCGCATAGGCCTTGGTTTCGCCGTAATTGTGTCGCTGCTCATACTAATCACCGCCGTGGGCATCCAACGTGTGGGCTTTATCGACTCCACCCTGGAACACGTAAGCGAAAATGCGGCCAAGATTCAACGTTACGCTATTAATTTTCGCGGGAGTGTACACAACCGAGCCATTGCTATTCGGGACGCAGTGTTGGTGGATAGTGATAAAGACTTAACCGTCCACCTCAATGAAGTTATCAATCTAGAACAGGCCTACTCCGATTCAGCCATGCCAATGGATCAGCTATTTGCAACTGCAGGGGTAACATTGCAGGAGCAACAGCTGTTACTGGCGATTAAAGATATTGAAAAGCAAACGCTAGCTTCCACCAAGTCGGTAATTGCTTTGCGTCGCGCCGGAGATATTTCAGGTGCACAGGCTTTGCTGCTGCGCCAAACCTCCGGTGAATACAGTGAGTGGTTGAAACGCGTGAATGCATTGATTGACTATGAAGAAGCCTCGATCAAAAGCCAACTCAGTGCGGTACAAGCCACCGCTAGTGAGTTTCGAGGACTGATGCTCATGGCCACCGGGATAGCGCTGCTGCTGAGCATTATCCTGGCGATCTCAATTATTCGCTTCGTCAAGTCAACGCTGGGTGCTGAGCCGACTCTGGTTGCACAGGCTATCCAGCGATTGGCGGCAGGTGACTTGCAACAAATCATTGTTACCGATTATCCGAACAGCGTGATGGGCGTCCTGAAAACTGCCCTAAGCCGTTTGGCTGATACCATTAGTGAAGTACGCATTGCGGCCCAAGAGGTCAACAATTCATCTAGGCAACTATTGACCACATCGTCCACCAATAACAATCAAATCAGCCTGCAGAACCGCGAAGCCGAACAGGTGGCAACTGCAATTACGCAAATGGCGGCAACGGTCAATGAAGTTTCAGGTTATGCATCTCAAGCAGCGGACGCAACGCGTCTAGCCGATGCGGAAGTTGTAAGCGGTAATCGCGTCGTTGCGGACACCACTCTCGCTATCGAACAATTAGCGAACACACTGGTTGAAACCACCCATACGGTAGAACAGGTGTCCAAGCGTAGCGAAGAGATTGAAATAGTGATCGAGGTAATCAATTCAATTGCAACGCAAACTAACCTGTTGGCGCTGAACGCAGCCATCGAAGCGGCCCGAGCAGGTGAGCATGGCAGAGGGTTTGCAGTTGTGGCCGATGAAGTGCGCTCTCTAGCTAATCGCACTCAGGAGTCGACGCGGGAAATTCGAGAAATGATAGGCACACTGCAGAGCGGTACCGAAACGGCTGCACAAACCATGCGTAATAGTTGCGAACTGGTAAGCCACACCGTTGCGCAAACCCGCAACGCCCAGACGGCGCTATCTAAAATCAGCCAGCAAGTCGGCGCCATAAACCACATGAATGCCCAAATCGCCAGCGCATCTATCCAGCAAAGCGTAGTGGCCGAAGACGTTGCGCAAAATATCACGCGCATCCATAGCTCAACGGTGCAATCAGCAACGGGCTCTCGTGAAGTTGCAACGGCCAGCCAGGAGTTAGCGCAGCTTGCGGATCGTCTTACCCAGAAGGTCGCATTTTTCAACTTGGCTTAGGGCGGGCCCATTGTCAGTCCTTTTCTTTCAGCATATCTTGTGCAAAACCTATACATGGCGGCTGAAAATGTACAATAAAAAGGATTGGCCACTGACGCTGTACTTTGACGGTCAATGTCCGCTGTGTGCGCGCGAAATCAAGATCCTGAATCGACACGCCGCAGAGAGTCGACTGCTATTTATTGACATCAGCAGCGGAGCGTTCGACGCCAAGGTACTCGGGTTCACGTTCGAGCAAATGCAGTCCTCGCTGCACGCCCGTTTCGCCGATGGCCGCTGGGTAACCGGTCTGGACGCCACCTTGTGGAGCTGGCGAGCCGCGGGCTTGGGGTTTTGGGCTGCGCCATTGACATGGCGTGCCACCCGACCGCTGCTTGCTTTAGGTTATCGCCTCTTCTGCCGCTTACGCCCCCATTTGGCGTGGCTTCCTCACCCTGATGGCCGCCGTCGCTGTGTCGATGACCGTTGCGGTGGGCCGGAGTCAAAACCCGCACCAGACGAGCAGCCCACTTTGAAAACAAAACAGACCTAGAAAACTTCGCTTTCCCATCGGGCCGACGCAGAACCTGAGCAACAGATGATCTGGCGAACTCCTTGTTATCTGGTGCGCAGCAGGCACTCCCCTACTGCCAAGGATTGCCGCCTCTTTAAGCACAGCATGGCTGCGAGGAATCAAAATGAACCCATCAATAGCCAAGCATTACCGTGAAATTCTCATCGCTGTAGGCGAGAACCCTGAGCGTGAAGGACTGCTGGACACGCCCAAGCGCGCAGCCAAAGCGATGCAATACCTTTGCAACGGCTACACGATGAGTCTGGAAGACGTGACCAACGGTGCCCTGTTCGAATCGCAAAACGATGAAATGGTCATCGTGCGCGATATCGAACTGTATTCATTGTGTGAGCATCACCTGCTGCCCTTCATCGGCAAGGCTCATGTCGCGTACATCCCCACAGGAAGGGTACTGGGTCTATCAAAGGTCGCCCGAGTCGTCGATATGTTCGCCCGCCGCTTACAGATCCAGGAAAACCTCACAAAACAAATTGCTGATGCCATCCATCACATCACCGATGCGGCCGGCGTGGCCGTGGTCATTGAGGCAAAGCACATGTGCATGATGATGCGGGGCGTGGAAAAGCAAAACTCTGTGATGACGACCTCAGTGATGCTGGGGGCCTTTCGCGAGTCATCCGCTACGCGTCTCGAGTTCCTGCAACTGATTGGGCGACGCAGCTAAGGCCCCAAATCCGCACAAGGCGTGGGAGAGGCGAAATGAACAGTTCCTTTGAGATGAACTCACTCGGCTACGGCTACCGTGCCTTGGTGATAGGAGCCAGTGGAGCGCTCGGCGCGGCGTTTTGTGAGTTGCTCAACGAAGATCCAAGATGCTCGGTTGTTCGTGAGCTGGGGCGCAATAGTGCTCCAGGATTGGATCTGGAAAAGCCAGACAGTATCGCCAGCGCAGCCGCCGAATTAGCCGAAGAAGCCCCGTATCAGTTGATTTTGCATGCTGCCGGTCTGCTACATCGCGAAGACATCAAGCCTGAAAAAAGTTACACCTCTATTGAAGCTGATGCGCTTCAGGCGATATTCCAAGTCAACGCGCTCGGGCCTGCGCTGGTTTTGCGTCACTTTCTACCCTTGCTAGACCCTCGCGGCGCAATGGCGGTGCTCTCCGCCAAGGTCGGCAGTATTGGCGATAACCGTCTGGGCGGCTGGTATGCCTATCGCGCCTCCAAGGCAGCGTTGAACATGTTGATTAAAACGGCTGCGATTGAACTGGCACGAACACGCCCTCAGACCCGTTTGCTGAGTCTTCATCCAGGCACGGTCATTTCGGGCCTGTCCCAGCCCTTTAAAGGCGCTTCTGCCGCCAGGCCTGCAAGCCTCGTTGCCCGCGAATTGTTATCACTGATTGACCGCTTGGCGCCTGCCGACAGCGGCAATTTCTTTGCTTATAACGGAGAACGCCTACCGTGGTAGGCAGGGAGTGAACCTTGAATCTGCAAGCGTTGACCGAACGGGCCGCGAATGGCGAAGTACGAGAGTTGGAGCTGCTGTCTCTGGAAGGCGGTTTTTATCTGGCGCGAGTCGGGCTGGATCACGGCCAGTTCACACTGCTGGACGACGAAGCAAAGCCTATGCGCCTTCGCTCCATCAATCACCTGCGTGAGTTGTTGCAGTTTGTGCCGCCTTTCCCCTGCGTGCTTGTGCAGCAGTGCGTCCATGACGAGATGTGCGGCTCACGTGAAGGGCGCATTGAGCCGTTACGCATTCCATTCTCGCTGACTGCGCCTTGGTGAGTCATCTTCCGTTGGACTCTTTCGAATGAACAAGACTCACCGACTATGCCTGGTCTTGGGCGACCAGTTGTCTTTTGACCTGGCCTCATTGAAGGGGCTGGACAGCGAGCGCGATACGGTTTTGCTGGTCGAAGTGATGGAGGAAGCCAGCCATGTGCCCCATCACCCGCAAAAAATCGCACTGATCTTCAGTGCGATGCGCCATTTTGCTGAGGCGTTGCAGCAGCGTGGCATCCGCGTGCAATACGTCACGCTCGATGATCCGCAAAATAGCGGATCGGTACCGGAAGAGTTACGGCGCTGGCAATCACTGCTGCAACCGGATGAGCTGCACCTGACAGAATGCGGTGACTGGCGCCTGGAGCAGTCGCTGAAAGATTGTGGCTTGGCGATCCAGTGGCATACCGATACCCGTTTTCTCTGCACCCGACTCGAGTTTGCGTCCTGGGCCGAAGGCAAAAAGCAGCTGCGCATGGAGTTCTTCTACCGTGAGATGCGACGCAAGAGTGGTCTGTTGCTCAACGGCGACGGCAGCCCGGTCGGCGGCGCCTGGAACTTTGATGCCGATAACCGCAAGGCACTGCCCAAAGGCGTGAGAGCTCCCTCGCCAGTGCGATTTTCAGCCGATGCAATCACCCAGGAAGTGCTTGAGCTGGTCGCAAAAAACTTCTCCAGCCACTATGGCGCACTCGACACTTTTGATTACCCGGTAACCCACGCCGATGCCCAAGCGTTGTGGGATTACTTCCTCGATTGGAGCCTCGCTGCTTTCGGCGACTACCAAGATGCGATGGCCAGTGATGAACCTTTTCTGTTCCATGCGCGGATCAGCGCCGCACTGAATATTGGCCTGTTGGATCTACGTCAATTGTGCAGCGACGTCGAGGCTGCTTACTGGGCGCACAGCATTCCATTAAACGCAGCCGAAGGCTTTATCCGTCAACTCATTGGCTGGCGTGAATATGTACGCGGCGTGTACTGGCTGAAAATGCCCGACTACGCCGGCGGCAATCTGTTTGGCAACAGCAGGCCGCTTCCAGAGTTCTATTGGACTGGCGACACCAAGATGAACTGCATGGGCCAGGCGATCGGCCAAAGTTTGAAACATGCCTATGCCCACCACATCCAGCGGCTGATGGTGACCGGCAACTTTGCACTGCTGGCCGGCATCGCTCCGTCCCAGATTTGCGACTGGTACCTGGCGATCTACATGGACGCATTCGACTGGGTCGAGCTACCCAATACATTGGGCATGGTCATGCATGCCGATGGTGGTTACCTGGGCTCTAAGCCTTACTGCGCCAGTGGCCAATATATAAAGCGCATGTCTGACTACTGCCGTAATTGTGCGTACAAAGTCAGTGAAAGCACGACGGACGACGCCTGCCCTTTCAATTCGCTTTACTGGCATTTTCTAATACGTCATGGCGACCTTCTGCGCAGCAATCAGCGCATGGGCATGGTCTATAAAAACCTCGATCGTATGACTGAATCCAAGCAGCAAGCACTCTGGGATCGTGGCCAGAAACTGCTCGTCAAACTAGATGCCGGGGAGTCGTTTTGAAGAAGAGTGAACTACCGATCAAAACCTGTGCGGTCTGCGGATTGCCTTTCGCCTGGCGCAAGAAATGGGCGCGCTGCTGGGCTGAGGTGCGCTACTGCTCGGAGCGTTGCCAACGGCGCAGGAGCATTGAATGGTGAGAGAGCGTATGCGTTAACCACTCGGGTGCAGGGTGCGTTTAGCTAGCGTAACGAACGTCCTGGCTGGCCAAATCCTGCGATTTACTGCTGCTTTTGCATACTGCGGTCTGCGTCGTAGCGGCCATGATTCAGGTCGTATTTGGATGCACCCCAATCTTACCGGTCAGTATAGTTAGCTCCGTCCCTACGCCGGAGTGCCTTAAATTGGACAATACCCGTGAACGCTTGATTGACTCAGCGTTGAAGCTGTTTCTGTCGCAAGGTATACACATTACTGGTGTGATGGCCATCGCCGCGATGGCGGGTGTTACCAAGATGACGCTCTACAGCCATTTCCCCTCCAAGGATGCGCTGATAGTGGCTTGCCTTGAGGAGCGTGACCGACGCTGGCGTGAAGAGGTAGCGCGCACCTTGGCAGGGCATCCTGACCCGGTCAGTGGCATGCTCGCTTTTTTCGATTTGTATCAACGTTTTCTTTTACAAGACAGCGAACGCGGGTGCCTGTTCGTCAACAGTGCGGCTGAATTCCCCCAGTTTAGCCACCCTGTACATTTAGCAGTGAGCAGGCATAAGCAAGGGATACGCGACAATCTTAATGCCTTGGCCGTGAGCGCCGGTATAAGTGACCCAGACGTAGTTGCTGAGGGGCTGTTTATCTTACTGGAGGGCAGTTTTGTCAGCGGCACCATGGGCCAGGACGTGCGGGTATTCGACACTGCCCGACACGTAGCTCATTGCTGGATCCGGAAGCAGGCCCAACAGGAGCATCGCGTATGACCCTAGGCCTATTAGCGGCCATTGCCGCCACTTTTTCCTGGTCGCTGCTCTACATCTTTCCGGGGTTGGTCGGCGATTACAGCCTTTTTGATCTGGCTGTGGTGAGCTATTCCTTTGCCGGTTTAGGTAGCCTGCTTGTGCTGTTTGTTTACCGCTGCGAAGTTCGGCAGTTGCGACTGAGCGACTGGGCCTGTGCCGCACTGCTGGGCTTCTTGGGATACATCGGCTACTTCTTCCTGATCACCACTGCGGTCTTGGCAGCTGGGCCGGTGATCCCTCCGGTAATGATGGGGTCAGTACCGATTGTGCTCGCGATTGCCGGCAACATGCGAAGCTCCAGCGTGCCCTGGCGCGCCATTGCCGGGCCGCTGCTGGTGGCGGCATTGGGCATAAGTTTGGTCAACTTGAGCGTGTTTGATTTTAGCGCCGCAAAGGTGGTGCTCCCGACCCATTCGATATTGCTGGGGCTGCTCGCATCGTTAATGGCAATTGGATTTTGGACTGGCTTTGGATTGTTAAATGAAAGCGCTTTGGCTCAGCGTCCAAGCATGTCACCCATGTTGTGGTCAGCCATGCTGATCTTCATGTGCAGCGTCGAGATGCTGGCGTTCATACCCGTTGGTCTGCACTTGAACCTGTCCCACTTCGCTAGCCATCCGAGCGGGTTAGCAGGTACTCAGGCGCTAATAGTCTGTGGGTTGATTCAGGGGTTAGGGGCCACCCTTGCAGGTGCCTGGGCATGGTCGATTGCAACTCGACGTCTACCTCTGGCGCTCAGCGGGCAATTGATCGCCAGCGGAACCATTTATGCTACTACGATGGGCCTGCTGATCAACCAACGCTGGCCCTCTCCTATGGAAGCGCTTGGGACAGGGTTGCTACTGGTAGGAGTGGTATGGGCAATTCACGCCTTTTATCGCAGGCAAACACGCCTCGCGACGCGTGGCGGGATAACTGACCTTGGCCAAAACTAATTCGACTGCGCCGGTATGGGCATTTTAAAAAAGTGCGTTACGAGCCAACAAGTCAGCGTCCGAAACTCAAGACTGTTATTCATTTTCCTTCCATGTCTGATGGTATCGAAGCGATTATGTCGAGGTCGCTTGCTTCCTCATCTGCCCCCTTAACCGTAGATACGAATATTATGGGATGAAAGAATCCGTAGGACTCGATGATCCTCTTGAATAGCCGGGCCCTGCTGGCCCGAAGCATCGACTATAGGAAAAATGGCTCAACACGCTACCTACTGCTAACCGTGCTTCATGCGATGAGAAGCATGGTGCACCGTAATAAATTGTCTCAGCTTCAGTCCGTCCCGTTCTTGAAGTGGTCTCCTTTTGCCGGTACTTGTAGGGCACCAATCTTCAGCAGGGAACGCACCATGCACCCAAGATTCAGAGTCATCGAGACCACCGGCATGGAAGATGGCGCTAAGCGATACAGAGTCGTTGATCTCGTCGAAGGAGGCTCAGCTAGCAAGCACGGTGTCTTCAAAATCAGGACGGATGCGGAGGCTGTTTGTTCACTCCTGAATGCCGAGCCTCATCAGCGTGATGTAACTCATAAGTCGCTTAGTCTTTGACCCGCTTGTCCATTCAAAACGGCACAAGTCTCATGCAGCAGGGGATTACGTCATCCCTACACCCCTCCGACCAAGTTGCTTGACTCCATACATGGCCTGATCCGCCGCTTTAAGCAATGTGTCGAGATTCTGGCCATGAATAGGACACAGCGAAACTCCGACACTGCACGATACCGATAGCTCTCCTGCACTTGTCACGACTGTCTGCGCGATGGTGTCGAACACCCTCAATGCCTGCGACTCAGCACTCTCGGGGTCAGATAGTTTAGAGATCAGCATCACGAATTCGTCGCCACCGTACCGGGCAACGGTGTCACATGAGCGGGTGGCTTGAAGCATGCGGTGTGCGACCGCTCGCAGAACCTGGTCGCCTACTTCATGGCCGTACTTGTCGTTGATTTCCTTAAAATGATCCAAGTCGATCAAAAGCACAGCAAACGGAATCCCTTTAGCCTCCCAATCCGAGCAGGCCTGGGCAAAACGTTCGGCGAACAAGTAACGGTTAGGCAGTTGCGTGAGCACGTCATGTGTTGCGAGGTAGGCCGAGCGCTGGTGCTCAACTTCAGCCCTTTCTAACGCCTTGAAATGCCGAATCAATACCATCGGCATCAACACCAGTGCCCCGGCGAGGACAAAAAGTATCATCAACATTTCTTTGGTGAGGACATCCCCGACACGGAGTTGCCGCTCGAAGACCAACGTCATTGGCTGCGATGTACTGCGGATCTCGACTCGGTCAGCCAATTGCGGCAAGAAGAGGCGATCTAGAAAACTTGCTTGTTGAACCTGTGTTGAAAACACACTGCTTTCAGTCCCAGCAGCGGTTTTCAGGACTGCACTGATGTGAACCAGGGGATCCAGGTTTGCATTATTCACTGCATCCAGTAGCGCGCCCGTTTTGATCAATAGCAAAGACACCATCGTGCTGCCAAAAAAATTGGGGCGGGTGTTCTCTCGCAACTGTTCAGGCCGAATGACTGATTGCATCAGAATGTATGCGTTGCCACCCTCATACATTGTAAAAACGGGTGATACAACGGGCTTCTGATTATTGTGGGTTCGAGCCAGCGCATAGGAGAGATAGGCGACGGTTTCTAATCTGACGCCATAGATCGAACTGGATTCAGGGAGTAACGGGTACATGAACAACACCGGCCAAGTCTCGCTGAGATACACCTGATTTTGGGCAGGCTGCTGGGTGAGGCTCGGGAAGTCTTTGAGTTCAAAGTCTGGCCGCCAGGTACGGCGCAACAGATCTTCAAAGGCAGCCTGTTCGGCGATGGGTACTGCCCTAGCAGCCTCGAGCATGTAAATATGAGGGTAAGCTGATAAAACGGCTGCCGCATAACGGGCCGCAGCTTCAGTATCGCTCTGATCCACGGCTTGGAGAAATGCTGAGAAACCTGCCAATACAGCTTCATTGGTATCAAGCTGATTTCGCACGACGCCGGAAATATTCTGAACGTATTCCGAGAAACGCGTTTCCCTGCTTTGGGTCTCTGACTTCAGTAGCAACATGGCCGAAAAACCAACCAGACCGACAGCAAGAATAATGAAACCTGCCAGGGAGCTGCGCCGCCTAGTAAGCATCACTTTAACTTTTCCAAGGCGCAGAGCGAGAGCCGAGCCTTGGCAAGCACCGTTGAAGCTAAAAGAGATCGCGGGTGAACGACCGATAAATGCCGATTTGAAGGTCGCTGAGCATTGAAAACAATTCCCAAGGAATCAGTTCCGATACGATTTCTGCTCTGCACTGCGACTACCCCTTTCGCATGTGATCGAAAGAAAAATTTTCGAGCCCCATTTGCTGCTTCCTAGATGTTCACCACTGCAACGAAACTCACTATAGGGCAATTTGCCAGCATTCGCTGTGTCGTGTGCAATAACTTCGGTTCGAGCTCAGGCGTTTATAAGGGGAAACTCCAAGTGAAAGCTCGTACCTGCGTCAGTGCTGTCAACGGTTATACAACCGCCATGCAGTTGCATAATCGAACGAACGATGGCCAATCCCAGACCACCGGAATCGTCGGGTTGATTACGTGATGGGTCACACCGGTAAAAGCGCTCAAACAATCGTGGAAGATGTTCTGCCGCAATCGGCTCGCCGTGGTTGTGCACCGTGATGTCGAGACGGTGCTCCAAAACCCTGCTGCTGATCGTCACTGCAGAGGTAGGAGTTGCGTAGCGCAGCGCATTCGCCAGTAAGTTAGCAAGTGCTCGACGGATCAAGCCGGGATCACCCAGCAATTGATCCTGGGTCTGGTTTATCAGCTGTACATCTCGTTCTTGCGCTACCCCTTCGAAATACTCACAGAGCTGCTCGATCAGATCGTGCAGGTTGATTTGCTCGAATTTTACGCAAGCGTTTGGCTGCTCGGTGCGAGCGAGAAACAGCATGCTGTCGATCATGCGGGCCAGCCTTTCATACTCTTCCTGATTGGAAACCAGCAGGTTCTGATAGTCCTCTATAGAGCGACTGCGCCTCAGGGTTTGTTGGGTATGTCCCATCAGGTTGCCTAGTGGGGTTCGCATCTCATGGGCGAGGTCTTCCGAGAAACGTGAAAGCTGGGCGAATCCGTCCTCAAGACGTGCAAGCATCTGGTTGAGGGCATTACAGAGCGGTTTGAGCTCATTCAGCTCACTGAACTCATCCAGCCGCAGATGCAGATGCTGCACATCGATTGCGGCAGCGCGATTGGCCAGCAGGCGCACAGGGTGCAGGCCTCGTTGACTAACCCACCAACCGAATGCAAAAGCCAATAGCGCTCCGACTGACATGGCCAGCCAAAGCCTGAGTCGGTAAACCCCCAGCATCTGCTCGCGC
This sequence comes from Pseudomonas sp. NFX71, assembly GCF_048079215.1. Classification (NCBI taxonomy): domain Bacteria; kingdom Pseudomonadati; phylum Pseudomonadota; class Gammaproteobacteria; order Pseudomonadales; family Pseudomonadaceae; genus Pseudomonas; species Pseudomonas sp. NFX71. Next base: position 5,366,044 of record NZ_CP182230.1, read on the forward strand.
TCACCCAACAACTTGCCAGCGATCAGGGTCAAGCCGCGATCACCTTGCATGACATCCTGCCAGGCAAGCCGCACAGGCTCGGAAGAGTGATCTTCAACAAGGCGCGCCTGGTGGGCAGCCGGCAACTTTGGAAAGGTCATACCCACCGGGTTGATTTCGATCAACACCTTGCCGGTGTCATCGACAATCCATAGCAGACTGTCGCGATTGCCCAACATGTTTTCGTAGAGCTTGGGCCGACCTCGCAGTTGCTCGATGCTGTCGCTATCGCTGATCAATGCTTGCATTCGCTCCAGGCGTCCCAGCAAGGCCTGGTCGTCGCGCCATGCAATCTCTCGCTGTAACGATTGATAAAGATAAAAACCAATGGAGCCCAGTAATAGCACGCTGACCAGTGCGAACATGATGGCCAGGCGCAGGCTCAGAGTGCGCGGATATAGATTCAGGATTGCACCTCGAGCATGTAACCGATACCACGGACTGTGTGTATCAACTTCAGCGGGTAAGGATCATCAACCTTGGCCCGCAGTCGGCGGATGGCGACATCGACCACATTAGTGTCACTGTCAAAGTTCATTTGCCAAATCTGTGAGGCAATCAGCGAACGCGAGAGCACCTCCCCTTCACGACTAAGCAGCAAGTGCAGTAGGGCGAACTCCTTGTTGGTCAGGGTGAGGCGCTCGCCGCTGCGCGTTACCCTGCGTCGCAACAAGTCCAGACTAAGGTCACCAGCCACAAAATGCTCCACCTCGCGAGGCGGACCACGGCGCAGCAAAGTGCGTACGCGTGCCAACAACTCGGCATAGGAAAAGGGTTTCACCAGATAATCATCAGCCCCCAACTCCAGCCCTTTGACCCGATCATCAACCGAATCACGTGCGGTAAGAAACAGTACCGGGGTCTGGCACTTACGCCGGATGATTTGCAGCAATTGCCAGCCATCCAACCTCGGCAACATGACATCCAGAATGATCAGATCGAACTCACTCTCCTGTGCCAAATGCTGGCCATCAAGGCCGTCAAGAGCGATCTCTACCGAATAGCCCGATTCAGTCAGGGCTTTGCGCAGGTAATCCGCCATTTTCGTTTCATCTTCAACCACCAGGATACGCATTTTTTCCTCCAGGACTGGCGCACAGGCTAGCCCGCTTCGCTGATTTCTCACATTACATATTGGTAATCAGGAGGTAATCATTCTGACGGAGCGAGCTGGTCATGATGTCTGGCAATGACCCAGACAGACTCAACCAACCAAGGGAACAGCATGCGTACAAGCCTATCGACTTCATTGCTGATCACACTCGCAATGAACTCTGCGTTCGCCGTTGCAGCTCCGGATCAGGTTGCGCAGCGCCAGGACGTGTCACTTGCAATGGCCAACGATTTGCTAACGGCCGCGCTGACCGCCTGTCACGCCGATGGCCGCACAGCCGTTGCCGCAGTTGTCGACCGTGGCGGCAATCTGGTTGCCGTGCAACGCGATGACAATGTCGGCCCGCACAACACGTTAGCCGCGCAACGCAAAGCCTATACCGCCCTGTCGACCAAGACTTCGACGCGGTTGTTAGCTGAGCGCGCTCGCGCTAATCCAGATGCTGAAAACCTCAACACCCTCGATGAGTTGTTATTGCTCGGTGGAGGCGTGCCATTGAAATTCGATGGTCAGGTCATCGGCGCCATCGGGGTGGCCGGTGCAGGCGGCGCTGCAAACGATGAAGGTTGTGCAGAGGTCGCTATCAACAAAGTTTTACCTGCCGTTAAAAACTAAGGACATCACCATGACTGTATTGAAGAGTTTCTTCGCTGGCGCTGTATTGAGTGCCCTTTCAGCGTTTGCATCAGCGGCAACGAATCCATTGAGCGTGCATGTACTCAATTTGCAGGATGGCCTGCCCTCCCCTGGAGTCAATGTCACGTTGGAAAAACAGGATGGGAAAGACTGGGACATGCTCAACAGCGCGAAAACCAACGAGCAAGGTCGTATCACCGGGCTGTATCCGGAAGGTCGGGGTCTGGAGAAAGGTACCTACCGTGTCACCTTCAAGACTGGCGAGTGGTTCAAGTCGCACAAAACGTCCAGTTTCTTTCCGGAGGTACCCGTCATTTTTGAGGTGGACGGTACCGTACCTCACTATCACATCCCGTTGCTTCTGAGCCCTTACGGTTTCTCCACATACCGAGGAAATTGATCGTTAAGCGATACCAATGGATACCGTCCGAAGGTGAAGACAGCCGCCCCTAATCAAAAGGGCGGCACTGTCGCTTAACTTTTCGGCATCAAAACCTTCAGCGATGACCACGCTCACTCCTCAGGCTTGGCTCACGTTACAGGAGGTGATGCCGGTGACAGCACCTTTCTGATCCTTGAACACGAATAGCGGGCCACTCATCCCCCCCCTGAGATACCTCTCCATCGCCGCAGCGGACTGGGATAATGCACCACGGATGCCGGAATCGTTCCGTCGCGGATTCCGTAGTACTTTCAGCGGGGCTGATCATCTACGCCAGTCGTTACAGTGCACAAAGCGCTACGCAGTTGCTGGATTCAGGACTGGCCGACCTTGTCGCTTTTGGCCGTACGTTATACTGATTACTCCGTGTATGGCGGGTAACCGCTAAAAATGAGATGTCACTCACTGGGGCTCTGAAAATGATCGACGCAGAACTGCTGAAACTGGTGGTTGAAGCATCCAACGACGGCATCGTGGTAGCAGAGCAGGAAGGCGACGAAAACATCCTGATCTATGCCAACCCCGCCTTTCAGCGCCTTACGGGGTACAGCGTTGACGACATCCTGTACCAGGACTGCCGCTTCCTGCAGGGTGACGACCGTAATCAAGCTGGTTTGACAGTAATTCGCGAGGCGATAAGGAACATGCTCCCCTGCCGCCAAGTCATTCGCAACTATCGCAAGGACGGCAGCGCCTTCTGGAACGAACTGTCGATCACCCCAGTGTTCAACGACACCGATCAACTCACCTACTTCATCGGTATCCAGAAGGACGTCAGCGTCGAAGTTGAGGCCAAGGAACGAGTGCGTGAACTGGAAGCTGAGGTCGCACAACTGAAGACTCAACTGGCTCAATTTCAATCTAAAGCCTAGATGGATCCGCACTCGATGGGTTAACGATCCAGTATCCACTCGTAAAAACGTCCCTGTTTCTGAACCAGGGACTGGTGAGTTCTCACTCGCAATGATCCGCTAGAACTCGTACACAGCCGTAATAGTAATCAGATGGTGCACAAGGTCATGACCCATTCCAGCTATCCGGCGATATGCCAATGGCCTGGCCTTTCGCCAAGTTTGGCGTATACCTATGCCCTACGTCATCGCTAAATAGTAGGCTCACTACAAAACAGCAGTCCAAGCTAGCGTCAGGGCGCCTTGTTTTCGATCAGACAATTACCGCCATCCACCACCAGCACTTCACCGGTGATATAGCTGGCTTCCGGAGACGCCAAAAACGCCACTGCAGCGGCAACCTCTTCTGGACGACCGGCGCGGCCGATTGGAGTGTAGGTACCGGCGCGGCTTTCTTCCTCTGTCAATGCCCCCGTATCAATCCAGCCTGGGGCAACGCTATTGACGGTGATGCCCCGTTTACCGACTTCCAGCGCCAGGCCCATATTCATCCCGACCATCGCTGCTTTTGCCGCACTATAAGCCGCCTCACCTGGATTGCTGCCGCGTGTACCTGACGTCGAACTGATGTGGACGATGCGTCCGTAACCGCGCGTCTTCATCCCAGGTAACACCGCACGAGTCAGCAAAAAAGCGCTGGTCAGATTGCGCGCCAGAGATAGATTCCAGGTCGCCAAATCCATGTCAGCCACTTGAACGAAGGGTTCCGGGCTGCCGACCATAGCCATACCGGCGTTATTGACCAAAATGTCGATATGACCGAACTGCTCATAAGCCCAATCGGTCAGCTTCTTGACCTGCAATTCGTCAGTCAGGTCGGCTGTCATCGCCCGAGCGTCTATACCCTCAGCCTGCAACTCGGCGACACGTTGCTGGATCCGCGCACTGCTGGCAGTGATCAAGACTCGCACGCCTTCGCGGCCCAAGCGTCGGGCGATCGCCAGACCAATACCACTTTCACTGCCCGCACCGCTGACCAGAGCGACTTGACCTTGCCACATTGGAATCGCCATTTCTTATCTCTTTGTAATCACAAATTTAATGCACGATAGCAAAACAGCCGATGAACGCCGGTGATTCGGGAATTTGTGATCAGGCCGGGTACCGGTTGACATTGGTTCCTGGAAGTCAGGCGGTGCTGGCTTTATGAGCGGAGCAGATTGCCCTTAATACGCTATGGACACTGGTGTCTTTAGGCGCTCACCACATTTTCGCCGGCATGGTGATCCTGAAGCTACTCTGGGTTGTAGCCGATGCGATGGTGGTGATGGCATCGCAGTTTGACGTGATTACTGTCTTGATTCTGTTTCCTTACCTTGTTTGGCTTTATATCGCAGCGGCGTTGAATCTTTCTACCTTAAGCAATAAGTGCTGATGCTCAATCCCGATAGGCTGGCTGTTCAATGAAGTGCTGCGTGGTTGCATGGACGCAGGTTTGGTCAAAGGTGAAGGCTTTGCCGTAGACGCCAGCATCATCAAAGCGGATGCCATGGGTTGTTTATTCATCTGGCGAACCATTAGGTGTTTTAGCCCAGCAATGGCCAGAACCTAAATTGGCCGTGCCCCCCGCGAGCATCGTGGATCAATATTTCGGAAATATCGAGCCTCGCTTACTGTTCAGATATTGGTGTCAGGTAGATCCAGATGGGGTCTTTTCGGATATCACTGAGGTGTCCGCTGCATCATATGTCGGTTTGTCAGTTGTGATGAGCTTCTCGATACCCCAGTCACCAGGCAGGTGCCAATCCTCGCCGAAAAGTTCGGCCGGATGCATCGTACGGTCGGAGCCATTGCCACAGGCTAGGGACTTCGCCGGACAATACCGGTCGCACCCCCAACAGATCCGTTCGGGGTATTTGGGGTTGATAGGGAAGTTCTTAGCCATGCCGATCTCCGGTCTTTGGGAGGCGTTCTTCCAACCTACAGCCCTTACACAAAGTCAGCCTTGATACGCATCAAGAATCGACATCGGGCGACTGCGCTCACCTCCTTCGCAATCCCGGGGCTAAGCTAACGCTTTAATAGACTTGGAGACGTCTCTCATGCTCAATAAAAATCCTTTCTCAAGCGGCCTATCAACTTGGAACGATCAAGATGCCGCAACATCTCTCGATGACAAAACGTTTACCGCTCCGCCCGCCTTGACGAACGCCGAACTGGTTCATCTGCGTGTCCGAGTGATTGCCCTTGAAAACCTGGTCATCGCCCTGCTGGCCACTGGCTCGGAACATCAGCTCGCCGTTGCTCGGGAGATGGCCACCTACATATCCCCCAGACCCGGTTTTACCCAGCATCCGCTGACCATTCACGCAGCCGAACAGATGACCCACACCGTCGAGCGCGCCCAGCGATTTCGCCAGAGTGATGTGCCATCGGTTTAATTGCTCGAAACTTGATGCCAATCATTATTGTTCGCAGCAAAGCTTCCTAGACTCGGGCTCCTACTCGTCAATGCCCAGGAAGAAATTATGCGTACCCCCTTGTCGCTTTCGCTTGCCCTGCTCTTGCTCACACCGCTGGCTCACGCCAAGGAATACCCGATCGGTGAGCCACAGTTGTGTCCTGGGCTGGAAGTCGGGGCGGTGTATTTGCAGCCAATCGAGATGGCACCTGCCGGAATGATGCGGGCCACCGCGGATTCCGATGTGCATCTGGAAGCCGACATTCGCGCCACGGCGGACAATCGACAGGGCTTTCAGGAAGGCAGTTTCGTGCCTTACCTCAATGTCTCGTTCAATCTGAAAAAACAGGGCAGCGAGAACGAACTCAAAGGCGATTTCCACGCCATGGTCGCCAATGACGGCCCGCACTATGGCGACAATGTAAAGCTGCTCGGCCCAGGCAAATATCAGCTGACCTTCACCGTCCTGCCACCCGGCGGTCATGGGTCCCTTGGCCGTCATACCGATAAGGAAACCGGCGTAGCCCCCTGGTTTGAACGCTGCGAATTGCACTACGAGTTCATCTACGCCGGCATTGGTAAAAAAGGCGGCTATTGAATGAAGCGCCTGGAGATTGCCTGGCTGATGCTTGCCGGAGCAGTGGCGCCGTTCACGGCCTATGCCGAATTACCCAGCTATGAACTCAGCCTGCGCGATGGCCACTTCACTCCTGCCCTGTTGGAGGTTCCGGCCGGTCAGCGCTTCAAGATCATCCTGAAAAATATCGGCCAAGGCCCAGCCGAATTCGAGAGCACGCCATTGCGGGTTGAAAAAGTACTGTCGCCGGGCGTGACAACCTTCGTGGTCATTCACCCGCTCAGGCCCGGCCACTACCCCTTCTTCGACGAGTTCAATCCACAACTGCCCGAGGGCGGCATCCTCGCGAAATAAGCCGTTCAAACACGGAGTTTTCATGAATCAATCAATGTTCATTGTCTGGCGCGAAAGCGTCGAGGCGCTGCTGGTGATCGGCATTCTCCAGGCCTGGGTCAGTCAGCAGCATCAGGGTGATCGACTGGCGAAGTACTTGTGGGCAGGCGTCGTGCTGGGGTTGATGCTTTCGGGCCTGCTGGCGGTGTTGATTCTGTTTGCCGGTGAGGCCATGAGCGGTTCAGCCAGTGAATGGTTCCAGGCTGCACTTGCGCTGGTGGCCAGCCTGCTGATCGTGCAAATGGTCGGCTGGATGCACCGCCACGGGCGCACGCTCAAGCACGATTTGCAACGACACGCCGAAAGCCACCTGGCTCGGCAAGGTGGCGCGGGTCTGTTACTGCTGGCCCTGCTCGCCGTCAGCCGCGAAGGCAGTGAAACGGTAGTCTTTCTCTATGGCTCCGGTGCTCAGTTGCGAGGTCCGCAGCTCGGTTTGTTTGCCGTCGGCGGCGCAATGGGGTTGGTGCTGTCGGCGCTGACCATTGCCCTGCTGCACAGCAGTCGCCGGTTCATCTCGTGGCAGCGATTCTTTGCCATCAGCGAAGCTGTTTTGCTGGTACTCGGCGCGGCGTTGCTGGTCAGCGGTACCGAGCGAATTGGCGGCCAATTACTCGCCATGGATTTACCGGAGGTGATGTACAGCCTCGTTGGTGATGCGCTTTGGGACAGCAGTGCCTTGCTCAGCGACAGCCATGGACTGGGTGGTTTTCTTGCCGGTTTTGCCGGTTATCGTGCGACGCCCAGCGGCATGACGTTACTGGTGCTGGCCGGTTATTGGCTGACCGTCGGCGGTTGGCTGCGCCAGCGTGCTGTGGAAAAAGTCCCATGCCTGAGCTGAGTCGCCGCAATCAATGGCTGCAGCGCCTGGGCGACGGCATGCGTCGTCAAGCGCCCGTCATCCGTGCCGTGCAGTGGGCCGTTGTTCTGTTCTATGCATTGCTGTTGGTGATCCCGGCGGTGTTGCCGCTGCCGGACAGCCAGGCACGGCTGTTCGATAACCTGACCCTGTTCGCGCAGTTTTTTTTCTGGGGCATATGGTGGCCGTTCGTGCTGTTGTCGATCGTGCTGTTCGGACGACTCTGGTGTGGCGTTCTCTGTCCGGAAGGTTCACTCAGCGAATGGGCCAGCCATTACGGCAAAGGTTTGGGTGTGCCGCGCTGGTTGCGCTGGGGTGGCTGGCCAACCCTGGCGTTCTGCCTGACAACCCTCTACGGCCAGTTGATCAGCGTCTATGACTACGCCCAGGCGGCGCTGTTGATTCTGGGCGGTTCGACCGTCGCCGCGGTCGTCGTCGGGTTGCTGTTCGCCCGGGGCAAGCGGGTCTGGTGCCGTTACCTGTGCCCGGTCAGTGGCGTCTTCGCCCTGCTCGCCCGACTGGCGCCCGTGCATTTTCAGGTCGACGAACAACGCTGGATGGAAAACGCCGCGCCACGCCTGCCGCCGCCCAACTGCGCGCCCTTGCTCGATATCCGTCGTATGCAAGGCGCCAGTGACTGCCATGCCTGCGGACGTTGCAGCGGACAACGCGGCGCGGTTCAGCTGATCGCGCGCTCCAGCAACCAAGAGATTCTTCATGCGACGGCGCAGACGCTTTCACCATGGGACGCGCGTCTATTGCTGTTCGGTGTGATCGGTCTGGCCATGGGCGCCTTTCAGTGGACGGTCAGCCCATGGTTCGTCGCCCTCAAACAAACCCTCGCCCAATGGCTGGTCGAGCACGACCAACTCTGGGCCCTTGAGGACAACGCGCCCTGGTGGCTGCTGACCCATTACCCGCAGCTCAACGACAGCTTCAGCTGGCTCGACGGTTTCAGCATCGTCGCTTACTTGAGTTTGAGTTCGATGGTGTTGGGCACGGCGTTGATGATCCTTCTGCGCCTGACGGCTCGACTGGCGCAAGATCCTGCACTGTATTGGCCCCTGGCGCTGACACTCACGCCCTTGGGTGGTGCGGGATTGTTTCTCGGGCTGTCGGCCACAACGGTGAAATTGCTGCGCTATGAAGGTCTGCTACTGGAGTGGGTACAACCGGCCAGGGCTTGTCTGTTAATGGCCGCGATGGGGTGGAGCCTGTTGCTGGGTTGGAAACGGCTGGACCGCGAAGGCCTTTCCCAGGCTCGTCGCTGCGCTGGCAGCACTTGCCTGCTACTCGCCATCGGCTTGGTAGGGTTCGACTGGTGGTTGCAGTTCTGGGGCTGGTCCTGAGCGCCCTCATCCACAACCACCAACCCGAATTACCTAGACTTTAAAACGCGCCACCGTCTGGTGCAGCGCCCCGGCCATCTGCGCCAAATCGTGACCTGCGGTGTGAGTATGTTGGGCACCCAGCAAGACCTGCTCTGACAAGTTGCGAATCCCCATCAGATTGCGATCCACCTCACGCGCCACCAATGCCTGCTCCTCCGTAGCGCTGGCAATCATCATGTTGCGCTCGTTGATCTGCGAGATCGACCGGGTGATTTCATCCAATGCATCGCCCGACCGTTGCGCCACTTCCAGGGTGGCCCGCACCAGGTTGCTGCTGCTTTGCATGGCCGTCACCGCATGCCCGGTATCGAGACGAATGTTGCCGATCATCTGCTCGATTTCCTGGGTGGACTCTTGAGTGCGATGCGCCAGGGCGCGTACTTCATCGGCGACCACGGCAAAACCGCGTCCGGCATCACCGGCACGAGCCGCTTCAATGGCCGCGTTAAGGGCCAGCAAATTGGTCTGCTCGGCGATGCTGCGAATCACGTCCAGCACCTTGCTGATGTCCTGCACCCGGCCCGCCAGTTGCTCGATGCGCTGTGAGGTGTCGGTGACCCCATCGGCCAGTGCGCCGATTGAAACCACGGTTTCCTGAACCTGTTCACGCCCGCGTTGCGCGGTTTGCTCGGACTGCCGCGAGGCCTCGGAGGTGCTGACCGCATTGCGCGCCACTTCATCGACCGCCGCGGTCATCTGGTTCACGGCGGTGGCCGCCTGCTCGATCTCCAGCCCTTGCAATTGCAGGTTGCTGCTGGTCTGGCTGCTGACCGCACTCAGCTCTTCGGAGGAACTGGCCACCTGGTCCACCGACATCGCGATGTGCCTGACCATGGCATTCAGACTTTGCTGCATCTGATGCATGTTCATCATCACGCTGCCGCCGGCACTTGAGTTCACGGGTACCTGAATCGTCAGGTCGCCTTGAGCGATCTGATTTAAAAACCGTGCGGCATCATCCGGCTCGCCGCCCAATGGACGGGTCACACTGCGCGTGACGATCACCGCCGCGGCGATGACCAGCGCCACACAGAACAAAAACAACCCGAGCATATTGCGCCGGGCATCGCTGTACAGTGCCTGCGCCGACTGCTCCCGGTCGGCGAATATTCTGCCTTGCAGCGCCATCAACTGATCCAGGCTGCCATAAACCTCGCGTTCGGCCGGCACGACCTTTTGTTTCAGCTGTGCCATGGCGTCATCGAAAGCCCCTTGCCGGATCAACACCTGCACTTGAGTGAACGCCGCCACGTAGGCTTCACGATTCTTCTTCAACGCGGCATAAGCGGTTTTGCCCTCTGGCAAATAGAACAATGGTTCAAGCGTATCGAGTGCCTGGGTAATCCGTTTCTTGGTAGCGTCGATTGACTGCTGCACCTGCTGATTATCTTTATCGATCAGTAGATCCCGGGTGTTCCTGGCGTTATCACGCACGCCGGTGGCGATGACCATGATCGGATCGATCTTCGGCCAGTCCTGCTTGACGATTACTACCGCCTGTTCCTTGAGCGTTGCCAGATCGTGCAACGCGTAAAACGCCATGCCCATCAGCGCCAACGGCGCGATGGCAAAGCCGATGACGATACGTTGTGCTGTCGTTAATTTGGCCATATCAAATGCTCCCTGTTTGATACCTGCCGATTGGCAGCGCATTTGAAAACCTAATGATGGATGTCACCGTTAAACGTTGATTCGCAGCCACGGTTACCCCCGTAACACGAAAGCGGGAAACAGCTCGCGCATGGTTTCCCATAAGTCAGGTAGCAAGGCTTGTGCCGAAACACTCGGCAGCAGCGGATCGAACATCCGCTCGGTGCGGACCAACTGCACGGCGAAGCGTTTGACGCCGAGTTCGCTCAAGCGCTTGGCGAGGATCAGCAGACGCGCCGGTTCAAACAGATGCCAATGCACGGTGGTGCGACATTCGTAGTCGACACTGCTGGCCAGCAGATGCTCAAGGCTGCGCCAGTTGGCCGTTCCGCTGCCCTCGACCCGGGTGATCGCCTGGCAATCCTCGGGCAACGCCTTGACATCGAAACCGACCCAATCGGCCCCGGCCAGTGCCTTGGCGAACGCCGCGGGTTTGATGCCGGCGCTGTGCAAACCGATACGAAATCCCATCGCCCGCACCTCCTCCATGGCGCCGAGCAAACCGTCCTGCAGGGTCGGCTCACCGCCACTGAACACCACTGCATCGAGCAGGTCCTGACGCCGTTTCAGAAACGCCAGCACCCGCCGCCAATCCACCTCGTCTGCGCCTCGAGGCGGGATCAACTGCGGGTTATGGCAGTAACGACAACGCCAAGCGCAACCCTGGCAAAACAGCACGCAGGCGAGCTGTCCCGGATAGTCGATAGTGGTCAGGGGCACCATGCCCCCGACCCGTAGCGTTCGACTCATTGGCGCCCGGCCAGCGCCGCGCTTTCAGTGAAGTGCACCCGCTCACGGTGCTCCGACTGTTTACCCGGATTGAACGCCGACACAGGGCGGTGATAGCCCATCACCCGGGTCCAGACTTCGCAGCGTTGACGTTGAGCCTGGGGCAGTGTTTGCGATGCAGTCATGGTGAAGCTCCTTGCGGTTGAGTGGATCGAAATCAATGAACGGTGCCGAGCTTCTGTTCTTGCAGCAGCAAGACCTCGTCGCATTTGGGGCAGAACTCATGCTCGCCATCGAGGTAGCCGTGCACCGGGCAGATGGAGAACGTCGGGGTCACGGTCAGGTACGGCAGGCGGAAGCGGCCAAGGGCTTTGCGCACCAGTTGCTTGCACGCCTCGGTCGAGGAAATCCGCTCGGCCATGTACAGATGCAAGACGGTACCGCCGGTGTATTTGCATTGCAGTTCGTCCTGAAGTTCCAACGCCTCGAAGGGGTCTTCGGTGTAGCCCACGGGCAGTTGGGAGGAGTTGGTGTAATACGGCGCCTGCACGCTGCCGGCCTGGAGAATGCCGGGGTAACGCTTGAGGTCTTCCTTGGCGAAGCGGTAAGTCGTGCCCTCGGCCGGCGTCGCTTCAAGGTTGTACATGTGGCCGGTTTCTTCCTGGAACCGCAGCAACGTGGCGCGCACATGATCGAGCATCTTCAAAGCGAACTGGCGGCCCTGCTCGGTGTGCATGCCCTCCTCGTCGCCGGTGAAATTGCGCAGCATTTCATGCATGCCGTTGAGGCCGATGGTGGAAAAATGGTTGCGCAGGGTTCCGAGGTATCGCTTGGTGTACGGGTACAAACCGGCATCCATGTGGTGCTGAATCACCTTGCGCTTGACCTCCAGGCTTTCCATCGCCAGTTCCATCAGAGTGTCCAGACGCTGCAGTAAACCGCTGGTATCACCCTTGAACACATAGCCCAGCCGAGCGCAGTTGATGGTGACAACGCCGAGCGATCCGGTCTGTTCCGCTGAGCCGAACAAGCCGCCACCACGCTTGAGCAACTCGCGCACATCCAGCTGCAAACGGCAGCACATCGAGCGCACCTGATTGGGTTGCAGGTCCGAATTGAGGAAGTTCTGGAAATACGGCAGACCGTACCGCGCGGTCATCTCGAACAGACGATCGGCGTTTTCACTGTCCCACGGAAAGTCATGGGTGATGTTGTAGGTCGGGATCGGAAAGGTGAACACCCGCCCTTTCGCGTCGCCGGCCTGCATCACTTCGATGTAAGCGCGGTTGAGCAGCTCCATTTCGGCTTGCAGGTCACCATAGGCAAACGGCATTTCTTCACCGCCGATGACGGGTATCTGCTCACGCAAATCCTGGGGGCAAACCCAGTCGAAGGTCAGGTTGGTAAATGGCGTCTGCGTGCCCCAGCGTGACGGTACGTTGAGGTTGTAGATGAACTCCTGGATCGCCTGGCGTACTTCCTGAAAACTCAGTTGATCCTTGCGCACGTAGGGCGCCAGATAGGTGTCGAACGAGCTGAACGCCTGGGCGCCGGCCCATTCGTTTTGCAGGGTGCCGAGAAAATTCACCATCTGCCCCAAGGCACTGCTCAAGTGCTTTGGCGGACCGGCTTCGACACGCCCCGGCACACCGTTGAGCCCTTCATGCAACAGGGTGCGCAGCGACCAGCCGGCGCAGTAACCGGCGAGCATGTCGAGGTCGTGCACATGCAAATCCGCCTCACGGTGGGCCTGGCCGATGGCCTCGCTGTACACCTCGTCCAGCCAGTAGTTGGCAGTGACCTTGCCCGACACGTTCAACACCAGTCCGCCCAGTGAATACCCCTGATTGGCGTTGGCCTGGACCCGCCAGTCTTCACGGTCCAGGTATTCGTTCATCGAAGTCGCCACCTCGACCATGGTCCGGCGGTCGCGGCGCAAGCGCCCGTGCTGTTCGCGGTAGACGATGTAGGCACGCATGGCGAGGAAATATCCGGCGTCCATCAACACCCGTTCAACGCGGTCCTGGATTTGCTCGACATGGAGTCTTGGCAAACCTTCGAGCCTGGCCAATACCGCGTTAAGCAAGCCTTCAACCTCAACCTCGGCGTACTCCCCCGTCGCCTTGCCGGCGGCGATCAATGCCTGACGGATTTTGTCGGCATCGAAGGCGACCTGACTGCCATCGCGTTTGTGCAAGCGGTTACATCCTACTGCGATCAGCGTACTTTGCATTCGGCCTCCAGATACTACATATAGATGTTTATAGACAAATAAACACAACATGCAGTGAAGACTACGGACAAAGGGCTGATCTGCAATTGATCGACATCAAGATTTCCCGGCGAAAAAACGTCCGATGACGGCAGAAGAAAATCTAATGTGGGAGCGAGCCTGCTCGCGATGACTGCAGCACGCTCAACATTGATGTCGATTGTTCTACCGCTATCGCGAGCAGGCTCGCTCGCACATTGATTTGCTGTGTTTTACAGATCAGCTCAACCGCCACTCATGTTCATGAACCGTACAATCTGCACCTCCCCTTCGGGGCTGAAATCGTGGCGCAACGGCTTGCCGCGCAAGGCCTTCTGCACAGCATTGATCACGGGCTGATCATCCAGCGGATAACGCCGCAGCAATCCTTTTAAATCCAGGGCATCGTCCTGCCCCAAACACAGCAACAGCTTCCCTTCAACGGTCATCCGTACCCGGTTGCAGCTGCCGCAGAAGTTGTGGCTGTTGGGTGAGATGAAACCGATCCGGGTCTCCGGATGGCGTTCCAGTCGCACATAGCGTGCCGGTCCGCCGCTGTTTTCAGTGCTGTCGAGTAACCGATGCTGGCTGGCGATCAGCGACCGAACCTCGTCGCTGGAACAAAATGATTCACCCCGGGAACGCCCGACATCGCCCAAGGGCATTTCCTCGATGAAACTGATATCGATGCGCTGGTCGATGGCGTACTGCACCAACGCCGGGACTTCATCAAAGTTGCGGCTCTTCATCACCACGCAGTTGAGTTTGATCCGCTCGAACCCCGCGTCCCGCGCCGCTTCAATGCCGTTGAGCACCTGATCGAGATCGCCGATGCGGGTGATTGCGCGGAATTTCTGCCCGTCCAGGCTATCGAGGCTGATGTTCATCCGCTTCACCCCGGCATCGACCAACGGCCGGGCCAAACGGACCAGCTGCGAGCCGTTGCTGGTCATCACCAGTTCGCGCAAACCGGGCAACGCGGCGATGTTGCGACAAAGTTCGACAATGCCCGGACGAATCAGCGGCTCGCCGCCGGTCAGGCGAATCTTGCGTACACCCAGGCCAACGAACAACGTTGCCAAACGCTGCAACTCTTCAAGGGTGAGCACCTGCTGACGCGGCAGGAAGGTCATGTTTTTCGCCATGCAATACACACAGCGAAAATCACAGCGGTCCGTCACCGACATCCGCAGATAATCAATCTGCCGTCCAAAGCCATCCTGCATTACAGCGTTCATCACATCTCCCGGTTTACCTTGATGCTCACTGCACCAGCGGTGAGTCGGCGCCCTGCAGATGGATACCGCGAATATCCGCCGCACCGATCAGGGTTTGCAGGTATTGCACCAGGGCTTTTTGCCAGACGCCTTGCTGCAACTGCGTGCGAATCGCCGTCGACACCACTTCATAGGGCAACGGCATGCCTTCGATCCGCTGATCGACACTGACCACATGCCAGCCGTAGCGACTTTCCAGCGGTTTGCTGGCCAGGCCCGGTGCCAGAGTGAACAACTGACGTTCCAGTTCAGGCACGGTCTGGCCCTTACTGATCTGCCCCAAAGAACCACCCTGGGCCTTCGACGGGCAGGCCGAATAGTTCACCGCCAGTTCGGCGAAAGTGCCGGGGAATTCATCCAGACGTTGCAGCAGGATTTCCGCCTGAACATGCGCAAGGCTGCGCGCCTCGACATCGTCCGGCGCACATTCGAGCAGGATGTGCCGCACCGCCAGCAACGGAGCACTGTGGAAGCGCCCGCGATTGTTTTCGTAGTAACGCAGACTCGACTCCTCGTCGCACTGCGGCACCTTCACCTCACGTTCGAGCAACAAGCGAGTGGCCGCTTCTTCTTCGTTCTCGCCAGCACCGATCTCCATCGATACGCCGAGTTCGGCAATGCGCTGCTGCAACAACTCGCGGATCACCAGTGCCCGGGCGGCCAAGTACACCGCTTCTTCGCGGCTTTCGGCCGGGTGATATTGCAGCTCCTGGGCCATCGCTTCCGGCGTGATCGACACCTCGTTGACGCTGATGATCGGCCACTCCTGTTCACTGCTGGCGATCAACTGCGCCGGGGCGTCATCGGCCCCTGCGGGCTCAACCGGCAGCGCTTCGAACTGCGCCTCTGCGACCGGCGCCATGTCGAGAACGGCCTCCGCTTTTTTTGAAGAACCGCAGCCACCGCCGCCCCCATTACCGCCACCACATCCGCATCCACCTGACATGATTGTCTCCTCAGTACTTCTGACGAACGATTTGATAACGGCGCCCCAGGTACCAGATCGGTGCGCTGATCATGTGTACGAGACGGGTGAAGGGGAACAGCACAAACAGGGTCAAACCGAGAAACACATGCAGCTTGTAGATCAGCCCAACCGGCGCGATGGCCGCCGCTGCTTCCACCGGACGCAACAACACGGTGTTCTGTGCCCAATCGGCGAGCATCACCATCACCGAGCCGTCCATATGCGCGGTGGACGCAACGATCGTCAGCAGCCCCAGCAGCAACTGCGCCAGCAGCACCAGCAGAATCAGAATGTCCGAGGGGCTGGACGTGGCGCGGACCCGTGGATCGGTCAGCCGCCGATTGACCAGCATCAGCAAGCCAATCAGGCACAACAGACCAAAGAAGCCACCGGACACCATCGCCAGCAACTGCTTGTTCTCAGTGCTGATCACGTGGTGATAAACCGACGCAGGGGTCAGCAGGCCGACAAAGTGTCCGGCCAGTACGAACAACACACCGATGTGGAAGAAGTTGCTCGCCACGCGCATGCCGCGCTGATTGAGCATCTGGCTCGAGCCGGCCTTCCAGGTGTACTGCGACAGATCAAAACGCGCCCAGCTGCCAATCAGGCAAATCGCCAGGGCGACGTAGGGATAGACCCCGAACAACAACAGGTTCCATTTAGACATTGCCTACCTCCTTGGCCGGCACGGCGGCCAACCCTTCATGCTGAAAATCCACCCAGTGCAACGGCACCGCGCTTTCTTCCCGGGCCTTGCCCGGTGCGCTTGGCAGTCCACTGCAACGGTCCTGCTGTTCGGCCTGGAGAAAGTCCACGGCCTCCTCTTCCCAGATCTTGTCGAGGGCTTCCAGGGAGTCGTCGCGCGGCTCCGCCGCCACCTGCGCCCGCAGGTCGGCCACCGCTTGATGCGGCTCGGCCCCGGCAATTTGCAGCAGCGCCCGGAAGCAGCTGGCATAGGCGCTTTCGCGCTCTTCCAGACGTGCGGCGAGCAAGGCCAGCAAGTGCGAAACATCCGCCAGGCCCTCCCGGGCCTCGATGTCTTCGCGGGTGGACAGGAACTCCAGGTACAGCGGGATGTAATCGGGCAGCTCTTTGACGCCGATGGCAAAACCGGCTTCTTCGTATTGCGCCATCATGTCGACCATCGCCTGGCCGCGATCGCGGGATTCGCCATGCACGTGCTCGAACAAGAGCAGCGACAGCGAGCGGCCTCGACCGAACAGCGCACCGTAGTGTTCCTGCCCATCCATCAGGTCATTGGCGCAGATCAACTCCAACAATTCGAACAACGCACCCCGTTGCTTCGGGCTGATTTCCCGTGACTGGATGATCGCTTGCTCGAGTTCGTCGCGACCGCCAATCAGTGTCTCGGTCGGGTAATCGAGCAGCAGCGAAATCACTTTGAGAATTTGCATGCTCATTCCTCCCACAACTGGACGGTTTTCAGGATGTCGCGGCGGTTGGCTTTCTTCGCACCGAACATGTTGGTGTCGGAGCTGCCGCTGCAGCCGCTACCAAAGCTGAAACCGCAACCGGAGCGCTCGGCAAAGGCGTCGCTCATAGCGTCTTCACGGTGGGCGCTCGGTACCACAAAGCGGTCTTCGTAGTTGGCGATTGCCAGGTAGCGATACATCTCCTCGACCTGGGCCACACTCAGGCCGACATCCGCCAGCACCTGCAGGTCCTGCACGCCGTCGACTTGCTCGGAACGTTTGTAGGCGCGCATCGCCAGCAAACGTTTAAGCGCACGCTTGACCGGCTTTTCATCACCCGCCGTCAGCAGGTTCGCCAGGTACTTCAGGGGAATACGCAGGCTGTCGACATCCGGGATCACCCCGTTCATGCCGACGGTGCCGGCAGTGGCAGCGTTCTGGATCGGCGACAGTGGCGGCACGTACCAGACCATCGGCAAGGTGCGGTATTCCGGGTGCAGCGGCAGCGCGAGTTTCCAGTCCACGGCCATTTTGTAGACCGGCGAACGCTGAGCGGAATCGATCACCGATTGCGGTACGCCATCGGCCAGGGCCTGACGAATCACTGCCGGATCGTTCGGATCGAGGAAGATCTCCAGTTGTTTCTCGTACAGGTCCTGCTCATTGGCGGTGCTCGCCACTTCGCTGATGCGGTCGGCGTCATACAGCAGCACGCCGAGGTAGCGGATGCGCCCGACGCAGGTTTCCGCGCAAACGGTCGGCATCCCGGCTTCGATACGCGGGTAGCAGAAGATGCATTTCTCGGACTTACCGCTTTTCCAGTTGAAATAGATCTTCTTGTACGGGCAGCCGCTGATGCACATCCGCCAGCCACGGCATTTTTCCTGGTCGATCAGGACGATGCCGTCTTCTTCACGCTTGTAGATCGCACCGCTCGGGCACGACGCCGCGCACGTCGGGTTGAGGCAGTGCTCGCACAGGCGCGGCAAATACATCATGAACGTGTTTTCGTACTCGCCGTAAATGTCCGCCTGAATCTTGTCGAAGTTCTTGTCCTTGCGACGTTTGGCGAATTCGGTGCCGAGGATTTCTTCCCAGTTCGGGCCCCACTCGATTTTTTCCATGCGCTTGCCGGAGATCAGCGAACGCGGACGCGCGGTGGGTTGATGCTCGCCCAGCGGCGCGGTGTGCAGGTGCTGGTAATCGAAGTCGAACGGTTCGTAGTAGTCGTCGAGGCTCGGCAGGTCCGGGTTGGCGAAAATGTTCGCCAACACGCGGAATTTACCGCCGATGCGCGGGTTGATCGTGCCGTTGGCGTTGCGGATCCAGCCGCCCTTCCACTTGTCCTGGTTTTCCCATTCTTTCGGGTAGCCGATCCCGGGTTTTGATTCGACGTTGTTGAACCAGGCGTATTCCATGCCTTCGCGGCTGGTCCAGACGTTTTTGCAAGTGATCGAACAGGTGTGGCAACCGATGCATTTGTCCAGGTTCAGAACCATGCCGATTTGTGAGCGAATCTTCATCTCAGTTCTCCTCAATATCGGTCGGCAGCGGACGTGGCAGGTCATCGCCACTTGAACCATCGAGCCAGTCGACTTTGGACATTTTGCGCACCACGACGAATTCATCGCGGTTGCAACCGACCGTGCCGTAATAGTTGAAACCGTAGGCCTGTTGGGCATAGCCGCCGATCATGTGGGTCGGTTTGAGCACGACGCGGGTGACCGAGTTGTGGTGGCCGCCACGGGTCTTGGTGGTTTCCGAACCTGGCACGTTCACGATCCGTTCCTGTGCGTGATACATCATCACCATGCCGTCCTTGACGCGCTGGCTGACCACCGCCCGGGCGGTCAGTGCACCGTTGACGTTGAAGCACTCGATCCAGTCGTTGTCCTCGATGCCGGCGCTTTTCGCGTCGTTCTCCGAGAGCCAGACAATCGGCCCGCCACGGCTGAGGGTCAGCATCAGCAGGTTGTCGCTGTAAGTGCTGTGAATGCCCCATTTCTGGTGTGGGGTGATCCAGTTCAGGACGATTTCCTTGTGGCCGTTGCTGCGCTTGCCTTTCACCCCTTCGATGGTGCGGGTGTTGACCGGCGGGCGATAACTCATCAGTTGCTCGCCGAACGCCTGCATCCACGGGTGATCCTGGTAAAACTGCTGGCGACCGGTGATGGTGCGCCACGGGATCCCTTCGTGAACGTTGGTGTAGCCGGCGTTGTAGCTGACGTGATCGTCTTCGAGGCCCGACCAGGTCGGGCTGGATATGATCTTGCGCGGCTGTGCCTGAATGTCGCGAAAACGAATCGCCTCGTGGGCCTTGGACAGCGCCAGGTGGCTGTGATCGATGCCGGTAAATTCCGAGAGCGCGGCCCAGGCCTTGACCGCCACCTGGCCGTTGGTTTCCGGCGCCAGGGACAGAATCACTTCAGCGGCATCAATGGCCGTGTCGATTTTCGGACGGCCGTGACTGATACCGGCATCGCCTTCTTTGTGATTGAGTTCACCGAGGAATTTCACTTCGTCTTCGGTGTTCCAGTTGATGCCCTTGCCGCCGTTGCCGTGTTTTTCCAGCAATGGCCCGAGAGATGAGAACTGTTTGTAGATGTTCGGGTAGTCACGCTCCACCACGTGCAGATTCGGTGCGTTTTTGCCTGGCACCGGTGCCACGCCGGCGCTTTTCCAGTCGGTGCCGCCAAACGGCTGGGCCAGTTCGCCGACGCTGTCGTGCATCAGCGGGATGGTCACCAGATCCTTTTCAACGCCCAGATGCCCTTCGGACATGCTGGAAAACGCCTTGGCGATGCCTTTGTAGATTTCCCAGTCGGAACGCGATTCCCACGCCGGGTCGATCGCTGCCGACAACGGGTGAATGAACGGGTGCATGTCCGAGGTGTTCATGTCGTCTTTTTCGTACCAGGTCGCGGTCGGCAACACGATGTCGGAATAGACACAGGTCGAGGACATGCGAAAGTCCAGCGTAGTGACCAGATCAAGCTTGCCGATGGCGCCCTCATCCACCCATTCGGCTTCTTCAGGTTTGCAATCGCCGACCTGGCCGATGTCTTCGTTCATCACCCCGTTTTTGGTGCCGAGCAGGTACTTGAGCATGTACTCGTGGCCCTTGCCCGAGGAGCCCAGCAGGTTGGAACGCCAGATGAACATGTTGCGCGGGAAGTTGACCGGGCTGTCCGGCTGTTCGCAGGAGAAGCGCAGCGAACCGTCCTGCAGCGACTTGACCACGTAGTCTTTCGGGTCCATGCCGGCCGCCGCCGCGTCACGGCAAATGTGCAAAGGGTTAGTGTTGAGTTGCGGTGCGCTGGGCAACCAGCCGGCGCGTTCGGCGCGGATGTTGTAGTCCAGGGCATGCTCGGGGAATTTTGATTTATCGGCCAATGGCGAGAGCACGTCGTGCATGCTCATTTTCTCGTGACGCCATTGCGAGCTGTGGGCGTAGAAGAAGCTGGTGCCGTTCATTTGGCGAGGCGGACGGTTCCAGTCCAGGCCGAATGCCAGGGGCAGCCAGCCGCATTGCGGACGGAGTTTTTCCTGGCCTACGTAGTGCGCCCAACCGCCACCGGTCTGGCCGACACACCCGCAGAGCATGAGCATGTTGATCAGCCCGCGGTAGTTCATGTCCATGTGGTACCAGTGGTTCATCGCCGCGCCGACGATGATCATCGAGCGACCCTTGGTCTTGTCGGCGTTGTCGGCGAACTCACGGGCAATCTGGATGGCTTTCTCACGGCTGACGCCAGTGATCTGCTCCTGCCACGCCGGCGTACCCGGTACAGAAGCGTCGTCGTAGTCCTTGGCCACATTATCGCCACCGAGGCCGCGATCAATGGCCAGGTTGGCAGCCGACAGGTCGAACACGGTGGCGACTTTGGCCACGCTGCCGTCCGCCAGCACCACGCTGTGAACCGGCACGCGGCGGTATTGCACAGCATCGCCGGCCACGTGCTGGAAGTGCTCGTGGGACTCGCCGGCAAAATACGGGAACGCCACTTCGGCAACGTCACCGCCAATCAGGCTCAGTTTCAGATCGATCTCACGGCCTTCGCCACCTTCACGGGGAAGGATGTTCCACTTGCCCTTCTCGCCCCAGCGATAACCGATGGAACCCTGAGGCGAAACCAGTTCGCCGCTGACGTCGAGGGCGATGGTTTTCCATTCCGGGTTGTTTTCCTGGCCGAGGTTGTCGGTCAGGTCGCTGGCGCGCAGGAAACGGTCCGGCTGATAACCGGCGCCCGGTGCCTTGTCGACCATTTGCTTGAGCAGCACCAGCACCGGCAGATCGGTGAAGCGCTTGGCGTAGTCGGTGAAATAGGCGCTCGGTTTGTCCAGGTGGAATTCTTTGAAGATCACATGGTTGAACGCCTGCGCCAGCGCCGCGTCAGTGCCTTGCTTAGGGTTCAGCCACAGGTCGGTGAGCTTGGCGACTTCCGAGTAGTCCGGGGTGATCGCCACGGTCTTGGTGCCCTTGTAGCGGACTTCGGTAAAGAAGTGCGCGTCCGGGGTACGGGTTTGCGGGACGTTGGAGCCCCAGGCAATGATGTAGTTGGAGTTGTACCAGTCGGCCGATTCCGGCACGTCGGTCTGTTCGCCCCAGACCATCGGCGAGGCCGGCGGCAAGTCGCAGTACCAATCGTAGAAGCTCAGGCAGGCGCCACCGATCAGCGACAGGTAACGCGAGCCTGCGGCATAGCTGACCATCGACATTGCCGGGATCGGCGAGAAGCCGACGATCCGGTCCGGGCCGTATTGCTTGATCGTATAGACGTTGGCCGCGGCAATGATCTCGTTGACTTCCTCCCAGTTGGAGCGGATGAAGCCACCCATGCCACGCTTGCTTTTATAGGAGTCGGCCTTGGCCTTGTCCTCGACGATGCTGGCCCAGGCTTCCACTGGCGCCATGGTCTGCCGCGCATCGCGCCAGAGCTTGAGCAATGGCTTGCGGATTTTCGGGTACTTGAGCCGGTTGGCGCTGTAGATGTACCAGCTGTAACTGGCACCACGCGGACAGCCACGGGGCTCATGGTTCGGCAGATCGTTACGGGTACGCGGGTAGTCGGTCTGCTGGGTTTCCCAGGTGATCAGGCCGTTCTTGACGTAGATTTTCCACGAGCAGGAACCGGTGCAGTTCACCCCGTGGGTGGAACGCACGATCTTGTCGTACTGCCAGCGCGAACGGTAGACGTTCTCCCAGTCACGGGACTCTTTGCGGGTCTCGCCATGACCGTCGGAAAACTCGTTTTGCTTGCGGTTGAAAAACCGCAATTGATCCAGTAAATGACTCACGGTGTAGTCCTCTCAGGCTTTGTCGCGGGGTCTGTGCCCCGCCCACGCAATGGTTGGATGCAGCTCGGCTCAGCAGGGTGTCGCGGCGCCTTTGCGCGCGTACCACCACCAGGTCACCACGATGCAGCTCAGGTAAAAGCCGACGAACATGTAGAAGGCCATCTCCGGACCGCCGGTCTGGGCCATCGAAGTGCCGAAGGATTTGGGAATAAAGAACGCGCCGAAGGCGCCCATGGCCGAACTGAAGCCCAGGACCGCAGCTGATTCTTTGCCGGCATCCTTGAGCGCTTGTTCGCGCACGGCGGCTGGTTTGCCGGCCGAGGCTTTTTCATGCTGGGTGCGGAAGATCACCGGGATCATGCGGAAGGTGGAACCGTTGCCGACGCCGGTGGTGATGAACAGCAGCATGAACATACCGAGGAAGCCGTAGAAGTTACCGCCCTGGCCGCTTTGCGGCAGAAAGTGCAGAACACCGAAGACCATCACGATCATCAGCACGAAGTTCCACAAGGTCACCTTCGCACCGCCGAGCTTGTCCGCCAGCCAGCCGCCCAATGGACGCACAAGCGCACCCACCAACGGGCCGAGGAAAGCGAACTTCAAGGCAATGACGTCAGGGAACGAGGTTTTGATCAGCAGCGGAAACGCGGCGGAGAAACCGATGAACGAACCGAAGGTCGCCAGGTACAACCAGCACATCAGCCAGTTGTGTTTGCGTTTGAAGATCACCGCCTGTTCGCTGAACGAGGCCCGTGCACTGGACAGATCATTCATGCCAAACCAGGCCAGCACGGTCACCAGGACAATAAACGGCACCCAGATGAAGCCGGCGTTCTGCAACCACAACTGGCCGCCGTCCGGCAGTGCTTGCGGCGAGCCGCCCATGAAACCGAACACACCGAAGGTAATCACCAGCGGCACACAGAACTGCATCACCGAGACGCCCAGGTTACCCAGCCCCGCGTTGAGGCCAAGGGCCGTGCCCTGCTGCGACTTCGGATAGAAGAAACTGATGTTGGACATGCTCGACGCGAAGTTGCCGCCACCAAAACCGCAGAGCAACGCAATCAACACGAACACGCTGTAGGAGGTGCTCGGGTCCTGCACGGCGAAGCCCATCCAGATCGATGGCAGCAACAGCGACGCGGTGCTCAGGGCGGTCCAGCGACGGCCACCGAAGATCGGCACCATAAAGGAATAGAAGACCCGCAAGGTCGCCCCGGACAGCCCCGGCAACGCCGCCAGCCAGAACAGCTGGTCGGTGGTGAAGGAGAAACCGATGGCGTTCAAACGCACGATCACCGTGCTCCAGACCATCCACACCGCAAAGGCCAGCAGCAACGCAGGAATGGAAATCCACAAGTTGCGCGTGGCGGTCTGTTTGCCGCTACTTCCCCAGAACGCGGGGTCCTCGGGGCGCCAGTCATGAATGACCGGGCCTTTGTCAGGCTTTTGCAGAACGGACATGTTCTTCTCCTAGGGCAATGCTGGAAATCGGGGACGGTGTCAGCAGCGGCGCTTTACCCAGCACCGGGCTTTTGCGTATTTCGCTGAAGTACATCCAGGTGAGGGAGACCCAGACCACGCCGTACATCAACATGAAGCAGGAAGAGCGCACGCCGGTGAGGTCCACCAGGGCGCCGAACAGGATTGGCAACACGAAGCCGCCCAGGCCACCGGCGAGGCCGACGATGCCGGACACCGCACCCATGTTTTTCGGGTAGTCATTGGCGATGTATTTGAAGACCGAGGCCTTGCCGAACGCGAAGGCGATGCCCATGACGAACAGCAGTACGGTGAACAGCGCGGGGTTGAGGCCGATGTGAAAATCCACCGGGCCGTTGATCGTTTGCACTTGCAGTTGGGTCTGGGGATACGAGAGCAGGAACAGGCAGATCCAGCTGATCCACAACACCCACCAGGTCACGCTTTGCGCACCCCAGCGATCCGACATCCAGCCACCGACCGCACGCAGCACGCCACCGGGCAGGGAAAAACAGGCCGCCAGCAGCGCCGCGCTTTGCAGGCTGAAACCGTATTCCTGCACGTAGTATTTGGTCATCCACAGCGCCAGGGCGACATAACCACCGAAGACGATCGAGTAGTACTGGCAGTAGCGCCACACGGCCGGGTCCTTCAGCGAACTCAATTGCTCACGCAACGTGGCGCCCGAAGCGCTGCGGTGGTTTTTGTTCTCGGCGCTGAGGAACCAGAACAACAGCGCGGTGATAAATAGAATGGCGCTGAAAACTTTCGGCACCAGCTGCCAACTGCCGGCAGCGATCAATGCCGGGGCCAGAAACTTGGTCACCGCGGCTCCGGCGTTACCGGCGCCGAAGATGCCCATGGCGAAGCCCTGATTCTCCTTGTCGAACCATTTGGCGACGTAGGCAATCCCCACCGAGAACGAGCCGCCGGCCAGGCCGACGAACAAGCCCAGCACCAGGAACTGCCAATAGGCGGTGGCGTGACTGATCAGGTACAGCGGCGCGACACAGGCCAGCATCAGCAGGAAGAACACGCTGCGCCCACCAAAGCGGTCGGTCAGCAGCCCCAGTGGCAGACGCACCAGCGAGCCGGTCAGCACCGGCGTCGCGGCCAGCAGGCCGAACTGGGTTTCGTTGAGCTGGAGAAGGTCCTTGATCGGCACCCCGAGCACGGCAAACATCATCCAGACCATGAAGCAGACAGTGAAGGCCAATGTGCTCATGCCCAGCACCAGGCCTTGTCGTACACGGGGTTCGGTCACAATGCTCTCCAGTCAGTTAGCCATGGCGGCAGACTAGAGAGGCCAACCCCGCAAAAACTTGACCTACGTCAACGAAGCCCATGGGGGCATAGGCCTATGCTTGCGGGGTCTACCTCTAAGGAGGTAGTACAGAAGAACCCTAAAACCGTTTGTTTATCAGTGTCTTAAGGTTTTTCGCCGCGGTTTTTGCTGACAAGGATCAGTCGACAACTCTTTAGAGGTAGCGCGCCCTGGATCGGCGGCAAAACCCTGACCTGGGGTTCCACATGCTCTGTTTTCCTGAAATTGTCCGGAACCTGCGCTGATGATGCGCTGGTTGCGCAGCTCCCTGCCCGCTCGCGCCGGGCTGGCTGTGATCCTGATCGCCGTGCTCGCCCTCGCCAGTTCGTTGAGTGCCGGACTGATCGCCTGGTTCAGCCAGGGTGATGCGGCTGCCATCAACACCGCAGGCTCTGTGCGCATGGAGACCTACCACCTGAGCTGGAAACTGGCCGCAGGGGCAACCGGCGAAGAAATCCTCGCCATCACCGACAGCCTGCAAACCCGTTTAAACAGCCAGTCACTCAAAGCCGTGCTGGAAGATGGCCCGACCACCGCACTGCAGATCAGCTACGGGCAAATCCAGCAACAATGGAACGAGGATTTGCGTCCGGCACTGGAACGCGGTGATGCCGCCTATTTTCAGCTCCAGGCCCTGCCCTTCGTTGAGCAACTGAACCATTTCGTCGACCTGTTGCAGCGCCAAAGTGAACAGAAGCAAGGCTGGCAACAAGTTATCCAGGGCTTGGCGCTGTTCACCACGATGATCGTCCTGCTGCTTGGGCTTTACGAACTGCAATATGGCGTGGTCACGCCCCTGAAAGAGTTGGTGGACGCGACCCAGCGTTTTCGTCGTGGCGATTTCAAGGTGCGGGTCAACCATCAGTCCCAGGACGAATTGGGCCAATTGGCCATGAGTTTCAACGCCATGGCCGAGACGATCGAAGACTCGCATCGCACCCTTGAGAGTCAGGTCCAGCAGAAAACCCTGAACCTGCAACAAGCCAATGCGGCCCTTGAATTGCTGTACCAAAGCAGTCGAAGCCTGGCTACACGCCTGGCCAATGCCGAAGGTTTGGATGAGTTGATCCGGCGCTTCCAGCAACGCCTGCCCGGCTTGCGCCTGTCGCTGTGCCTGCAAGGTCAATTGCAGGCCCCGGCCCAACAGTTGCTCGCCCTGCATGGCGCCAACATCCGCGAAGTCTGCGCCAGCAGCGATTGCGCCACGTGCCAGAAGCACCATAAAGCCAGCCCGCAAACCTTCAGCATCAGCAACCAGGGCAGCGAACTGGGTGAGCTCAAGGCGCATTTTGTCGATGGACACCCGACGCAAGCCTGGGAAACCCAACTGATCCAGGCCCTGGCCAACCTGATCGGCACCTCGCTGTCGCTCAAGCGCCAACGGGAACAGGATCATCGCCTGCTGTTGCTCGACGAACGCACGATCATTGCCCGCGAGCTCCACGACTCACTGGCCCAGGCCCTGTCCTACATGAAGCTGCAAGTCAGCCGTCTGCAAACCCTGATGCGTCGTGGCGAACCGGTCGAGACCCTGGAGAACGTCACCGCCGAACTGCGCGAAGGGCTGAACAATGCCTATCGCCAGTTACGCGAGTTGCTGACCACCTTTCGCTTGCAGATTCACGATGCGGGGCTGGTGCAGGAGCTCAAGGACACCGCCGAAGAGTTCTCCCGTCGCGGGGAGTGCCAGGTGCACCTGCACGTCGACGCGCTGGCCTTTCAATTATCGGCCAGCGAACAAATCCACATTCTGCAGATCACCCGCGAGGCGCTCTCCAATTGCCTGCGTCATGCCCATGCGCAAAACGCCTGGCTGCAACTGCGTCAGGACGGTGAAACCGTGAGGCTGATCGTTGAAGACGACGGGCGTGGCTTCAGCGGCAACGTCGACCAACGCGAGCATCACGGCCTGAAAATCATGGATGAGCGGGCCCGCAGCTTGCGCGGTCAACTCGAAATAGTTTCCAGGGAGCCGCAAGGCACCCGTGTCCAACTGGAATTCCAACCGGAGTTTCTGGGACAAAAAACAGAAGGTAGCGTCACATGAACCCGTCCCTGCAACACACCATCCTGCTGGTCGATGACCATCCGATGATGCGTCACGGCATCCGCCAGATGCTCGAACTCGAAGATGATTTCCTGATCGTCGGTGAAGCCAGCAACGGCGAAGAAGCGCTCGGACTGATCGAGCCGCTGCAACCGGATCTGGTATTGCTCGATAACAACATGCCGGTGATGAATGGCATTGAAACCCTGCGCCAGTTACGGGCGATGCACTACAACGGCAAGGTGCTGCTGTTTACGGTCTCGGATGCCGAAGACGATATTCGCGACGCGCTGCGTCTGGATGCCGACGGCTACCTGCTCAAGGACATGGAGCCCGAGCTGTTGATTCAGTACATCCGCAATGCCTTGAACGGCGAATTGGTGATCAGCCCGGGGCTGACCCAGGTCATGGCCCAGGCACTGCGCTCACCCCAGCGCCAGACCGTGGTGGAACTGACCGAGCGTGAACGTCAGGTGCTGAAAACCATCGCCAGCGGCTTCAGCAACAAAGTCATCGGGCACAAGCTCGGCATCACCGAAGGGACGGTCAAGGTTCATGTGAAAAACCTGCTGCACAAACTCGGCTTGCGCTCGCGGGTCGAGGCCGCGGTATGGGCCATGGAGCATCTGCGCAATGCCGGATGACGGGTATGCCTCTTTGGAGGTAGACCGGCAGAGGCATAGGTCATCCGGCCGACACTCTCTACTATGAGCGTCAGCGGAGGTACGCCATGCTGACCCACCCTTCCATCGTTTTAACGTTGCGCCGTCACCATCTGTTCAGCCAACTTCCGGAGAAAATCTTCGAGGAAGTCTGCAGCCTGGCGATGCTCAAGCGCCTGAGTTGTCACAGCACACTCATGCACCAAGGGGATCCGGCCAAGCGTTTCTTCCTGCTGGTCAGCGGCCAGATCAAGTTGTATCGGCTGACCGGCGAAGGCCAGGAGAATCTGGTGGAGATCATCCAGCCGGGCCAGACCTTTGCCGAAGCTTTACTGTTCAGCCAGGCCCGTCTCTACCCGGTCAGCGCCACGGCGCTGAAAGACAGCGTACTGGTGAGTATCGAGGGCAACCACTACCGCAATGCCCTGGAAGATCAGCCGAAAGTCTGCCTGGCGATCCTGGCGAGCATGAGCGTGCACCTGCACCTGCGTCTGCGCGACATCGACACCTTGACCATGGCCAGTGCGAGCCGCCGGGTGATCAACTTCCTGTTCCAGGAACGCAACCCGGTCAGCGGTTTGATTGTGTTGCAGGTGTCCAAACGCCTGGTGGCCTCGAAGCTGGGCATTCAGCCGGAAACCTTTTCGCGGATCTTGCACCGCCTGGTGGACAGCGGCCTGATCGCGATGGAACGCCGCAACATCAGCATCCTCGCCGAAGAGGATCTCGCGGCCTTCCAATAGTCGTAATTGACCGCCGTCAATGCGCAATGCCACCGCTCTTGCACACTGAAGATGTCCATCCATGGAGAGCGCTCATGTCCCGTTCAACCTTGCCCCTGATTTACTCCTGCTCAGGCTGCTCCAACGTTGCCCAACTGGCCAATACCCTGGCCGTGCGGCTTGATCGCAGCGGACTGGCGGAAATGTCCTGCATCGTCGGGGTCGGCGGGCACGTGGCGGCGTTGGTCAACAAGGCACGCTCGGGACGGCGGATTTTTGCTTTGGATGGTTGTCCGTTGCAATGCGTCGAAAACTGCCTGAAGCAGCATGGTTTGCACGCGGATGTGCATTTGATTCTTAGCCATTACGGGTTGCGCAAACGCTTTGGCGAGGACTGTACGGAGGCGCAGGGGGATGAGTTGTTTGAAGGGATCAAGCAGTTGATCGCCAGTGATGCCCGCCAGTCTGTGGAACAAATACATTCTAATGTGGGCGCAGGCCTGCTCGCGAAGGCGGACTGATATTCAACATTGATGTTGACTGACACACAGCCTTCGCGAGCAAGCCCGCTCTCACATTTTGACCGGCGTTTGCAGGTTCTACTGCGCCGCCAACCCCTTCCCTGCCCGCTCCAGATTGCGCCACAGCCAAACCGGCAACACATCTGGATCGAGGCTGTCGATAAGGTTCTTCAGCGCCAGCCCCAACTCCGTATCACCCTCAATTACCAAACGCCTGCGAAAGAACAACGTATCCGGATCCTCCTGACGACTCGCCAGCAATAAAAACTCACGCCAGTTACCACTGATGGTCACATGCGCGTTGGCGCGTTCAGCAATTCGCAACCCTTCACTGGTCAGCGTAAGAAACCAGGACAACCCCAGGTCCGGAATCCGCAAGCACAACCAGCGCCCACGCAACACTTCAAACTCGCCGTCGCGCAACGGCTCCGCGAGGCAGCGATTGAGCGCCTGCTGCAACGCCAGACGCTGCACGGCAAAAGGCACCCGGCGCACCAACGGCAACAACCGGTCGGCGCCTTTGAGCAGCCACTTCTTCCGATTCACAGGCCGACCTCTTCGACGCGCAACATGCCGGCCTGGCCATGCCAGTAACCGTTACAGCCGTCGACGAACACCGGCGGTGTCTCGCCCAGACGAACCCGTTGATAGGCGGCAATGACCTGCGCCATGCCTTGATAACGAGGGCTCAGTCGCAACAAATCAGCGCCGCAGGCCACCAGCCCTGCGTAATCGGCCAGGAGATTGGTCACCTCGGCCGACATCGTTTGAATGCCATTAATGGTGAACAGTGCCTGCCCTTCCTGACTGGTCAGCGGCAGGCCGTCGGGGTAGTTGATGCAGCAAAACTGGCAGTCGTCCTTGGGCCGGTTTTCCGCCCGCGCGGTGAAGCAGCGTGCGGAATAGGCCAACGGCAAATGCCCATAAGCGAAGACCTCGACTTCCGGGACCTCTCGACCCAGTTCCCGCACCTGATCGAGCACATCGCTAATCAGCGTCGCCGAACACTCCACGGGCGGCACCCAACGGGTCATCCCGCCGTCCAGCAGTTGCGTGAGCGTATGCCCGTTGTACACATTCAGCGCAGGACCGCCCACGAACGGCAACTTGCGCTCGGCCAGAAACTGCACCGCGCCCATGTCGTTGGCTTCCACCAACAGTTGGCCGTTGTCGCAGAGCCGCCGCAGGCTAGAGAGTTCGGAGGCCGCTTCGATAAGCGTCAGGCTGGAGAGAACCAGTTGTGCCTGGCTGCATTCTTGTAACTCGCGCCCCAGCCCCAACCATTGATCCAATGAAAATGACCGGCGTTTCGAGCACACGGTTTCCCCCAGATAAATCACATCCAGGGGCAAGGCCGACATCTCGGCGTAAAAGTTGCTGAGTTGCGCTTTGTCCCAATAAAACAGGACCGGTCCAAGGCTGAGCTTCATGTCGCCTCCCTCATTGCCATGATCGATGGTAAGCACCCAAAGTGGTCTGGCTGCCTTCGGACAAACCGGCCAACACCCGTCGCCATTCCTCCTTGACCCGAAAACTGCCCGGCGAACCACGATGGGCATCCAGCGCCGCACGCCAGACACGGGTGACTTGTTCGACATACGCCGGGCTGCGTTGCCGGCCCTCGATTTTGACCGCCTCGACGCCGATGGCCGTCAATTCCGGCAGCAAGTCCAGGGTGTCGAGGCTGGTGGGTTCTTCCAGCGCATGAAAGCGTTTGCCGCCGACCAGGAAACGGCCTTTGCACAGGGTCGGATAACCGGCGGATTCCTCAGGGGTGTAACGGTCGATCAGCACTTCACTGAGCCGTGCACTCAAGCCGTCGGCGTCTTCGCTCCAGCGCACCGCTTTGGCCGGCGAACAGACGCCACAGAGGTTCGGCGACTCACCGGTAATGTACGAAGACAGATGGCAACGCCCTTCAGCCATGATGCACAAGCTGCCGAAGCCAAAGACTTCGATGGGCACCGGGCTGCTTGCAGCGACCTGACGCACCTGCGCCAACGACAACACCCGTGGCAGTACCGCGCGACGAATTCCGTAGCGCTGCGCATAAAACTCCAGGGCCGCGGCATGGGTCGCCGAGCCCTGTACCGACAGGTGCAGCGCCAGTTGCGGATGCCGCTGGCTGGCGTAGTTGAGTACGCCGGGGTCGGCGGCGATCAGCGCATCCACGCCAAAATCGGCGGCGCGATCAACCGCGCGCTGCCAGCGTTCCCAGCCCTTGGGTTGCGGGTAGGTGTTGACCGCGACATAGAGTTTTCGTTGATGCTGACGAATGTGGGCGACCGCCGCGTCGAATTGTTTGTCGTCCATGTTCAGCCCTGCAAAATGCCGGGCATTGGTGTCATCGCGAAAACCGACATAAACGGCATCGGCGCCTTGGCGCACCGCCGCTTTTAGCGCAGGCAGGTTGCCTGCCGGGCAGACCAGTTGCATGGGTAATCCTCATGGGAAAACGCGTCTGAACCCTCCCCCGATGCCTGTGGCACAGCGATCGAAAAAGGCGCTGCCAGTCTAGCGAAACCGGCAGGCACAGCCTTGACGGCAATCAATTGCGATCAATGCATCAGGTCGGCGAAGGACAGGAACATCACGTTGTCGTGCTTGAGCACTTGCTGCTCGCACTCGATCACCGCCAGACCATCGGCCCAGCACGCGGCGGTCAACATCGCCGAGCTTTGCTGGGGGTGCAGCTCCACGCTCAACTGACCATCAGCACCGGGTGTCAGCCGAGCCCGCAGGTACTGCCGACGTTTGTTGCGCTGCAACCAATCGAACCCGGCGGGCACGGCCAGTGGCGCCGGCAACACATCGCTGACGCCCTGAGCCCTGAGCAGGAACGGGCGCACCACCACCAACGCGGTAATCAGCGCCGCCGAAGGATTGCCCGGCATGCCGATCCAGGGTTTGCCGGCGACTTCGCCGAAGGCCAGCGGCTTGCCCGGCTGAATGGCCAGCCGCCAGAAATCCAGGCTGCCGAGTTCCTCGATCGCTTGTTTGAGGTGATCTTCCTCACCCACCGAGACGCCACCGGAACTCAACAACAGGTCGCATTCCGAAGACGCCAGGCTTAACGCATGCCGGCTGGCGGCCAACTCATCGGCCATGACGCCATAGTCATGCACCTCGACCCCCCAACCGCTCAACAACGCGGCGAGGCAGTAACGATTGCTGTTGTAAATCTGCCCGGGCGCCAATGAATCACCCGGCTCACGCAGTTCATTGCCACTGCTGAGCAAGCACACCTGCAACGGTCGATAGACCTCGAGCCGCCCGATGCCAGCGCCAGCCAGCAATCCCACTTCTTGCGCACGCAGACGTTTGCCGGCCTGGATTAACAGGTCGCCGCGGCGAACCTCCTCACCTTCTTTGCGCACGTGATCGCCAGTATTGACGGGCGGGAACCACACGCGCTTGCCCTCGATCCGACAACGCTCCTGTGGCACCACGGTGTCGGCGCCTGCAGGTAATGGTGCACCGGTAAAAATCTGCACTGCTTGCTGCGCGAGCAACGGTGAGCACGCCGAATCCCCCGCTGCGATTCGTCCGCCAATCAACAACCAGCCACCCTCCGGTGGCAGGTCAGCGGCCCTGAGGGCATAACCGTCCATGGCGCTGTTGTCCCAGGCCGGCAGGTCGACGGGGGAATGAATGTCCGCCGCCAGCACCCGACCCAAGGCTTGATCCAGGTCGATCTTTTGCGCCAGGGGCGGCGGCGGTGCCTGGTCCAGCAAACGATTGATGGCCTCGTCCACCGGCATCAAGTGACCAAGGTCACACACCCGGCCGGTCATGAGCGGGTCTCGCAGGCGTCGACGACCCGTTGCCCTTGCGGTTTCAAATGGGGGGCGAAATTGCATGGGCCGGTGCGGCTGTCCAGCTGTTCGAGCAGGATCTGGTTCCAGGCCGTTCGACACGCGCCCGGCGAACCCGGAACGCAGCACACCAGCACGCCATTGCTCATCCCTGCCAATGCCCGGGATTGCAGGCTGGACATGCCGATTTCCGCAAGGGACACCTGACGGAACAGTTCACCGAAGCCTTCCACGTGTTTGTCCAGCAACGGCAAAACCGCTTGTGGTGTGTTGTCGCGCGCGGTGAAACCGGTGCCGCCGGTCATCAATACCACCTGCACCTTGGGGTCGGCGATCCAGTGGGAAACCTTGGCGCGGATCTGATAAATGTCGTCCTTGACCAGACCACGATCGATCAATACATGCCCGGCCGTTTGCAGCAAATCCGTGAGGGTCTGCCCCGAGGTGTCGGTGTCAAAGGTGCGCGTATCGCTGATGGTCAGCACGGCAATGTTCAGGGGTTCAAACGTGCGTTGCGCCAGATGGGCCATATCCAAGCCTTCCCGTAAATGAGGGTATGGGGCAAAGCCTGAACTGGAATGCCCGATGAGCCTATTCCTCCAAGGAGGTACCTCTACAGGGACATATGAAGAACGTGTAGGCCACACGATACCTGTGGGAGCGAGCCTGCTCGCGATAGCGGCTTGTCAGGCAACATTGATGTCGACTGACCCACTGCTATCGCGAGCAGGCTCGCTCCCACATTGTTCTCCATCGCTGCGCGTTCTGCGGGTTCAAGGTGCCAAGCGGTTCCGTTGCCATACGCCATCGCGCAACCGGTAATCGAGACGGTCATGCAAGCGGTCGGCACGGCCTTGCCAGAATTCCAGGCGATCAGGCTGCAAGCAGTAGCCGCCCCAGTGCTCGGGCCGCGGCACGGCCTGGCCGGCAAACCGTTGGGTGGTTTGTATCAACAGCGACTCAAGCTCGGCCCGATTGGCCAATGGTCGGCTTTGCGGTGAGGCCCAGGCGCCCAGGCGACTGTCCTGTGAGCGGGAATCGAAGTACGCATCCGACAGCGTCGGGGCGAGCCTGGACACTTGCCCCTCGATCCGCACCTGACGCTCCAGCCCCGGCCAAAAAAAGGTCATCGCAGCATACGGATTAGCAGCCAATTGCTGCCCCTTGTCGCTCTGGTAATGACCGAAAAACGTGAAGCCTTCATCACTAAAGCCCTTGAGCAGCAGGACCCGACAGTGCGGGCGACCTTCACTGTCGACGGTCGCCAACACCATGCTGTTGGCTTCGACAGGCGCGGGCTCGGTGTCGCGGGCCAGTTGCATCCACTGTCGGAACATGGCCAGCGGGTCGTCCAGCGCCGCCTCGTCTTGCAGGCCAAAAAGGATGTAGTTGCGGCGCATCTGTGCCAGGGAAAGCGGCATGAGGGTGATCTCCGAAAAGGTTCTGCCCAGCGTGCGAGACTTCGCGCAACAGCACCTTGATCACCATCAACACTGAGCATGCCCAGCCTTACTTGAGGCGTAACCGCCGCGCCAGTTTGTGCAGGTTGCTGGGATCGATTTCCAGGATCCGCGCGGCGCTGGCCCAGTTATCCCCGGACAGGCTCAAGGCCTGGAGAATTTTCTTGCGCTGGTAATCGTCGACCGCTTCCCCCAGGGGCTGGAACGGCGCGTCAGCCGTTTCGTCCAGAGGACTTTCGACGACCACGCCCTGCCCGCCCATGGCACTGTCGAGGTCCAGAATCTCGGGTTCCAGCGTCATGATCAGGGTGCGACTCGTGCCGCGGCTGAGCGTCTTCAACGCGGCTCGGCTAATCACATGTTCCAGCTCGCGCACGTTGCCCGGCCAGCTGTAAGTCAGCAGCGCGCGCTCGGCGGCCGGCGACAGACGCAAACCGCGCAAGCCAAGCCGCGCCCGATTCAGCTCAAGGAAGTGCCCGGCCAGCATCAACACATCGTTACCCCGCTCGCGCAACGGCGGAATCGGCACCGGATAGACCGAGAGCCGGTGATACAAATCCGCCCGAAACAAGCCATCGCGGATGCTGTCCGGCAGGTGCCGGTTCGTCGCGGCGATGATGCGCACATCGACGTGCAACGGCTTGTCGGCGCCGAGGCGCTGGATCTCGCCGTTCTGCAGGGTGCGCAGCAGTTTCGCCTGCACAGCCAATGGCAATTCACCCACTTCATCGAGAAACAGCGTGCCGCCGTTGGCCGCATCGAAACGCCCGGCACGGTCACTGGTGGCGCCGGAAAACGCGCCTTTGACATGGCCGAACAATTCACTTTCCGCCAGAGACTCCGGCAAAGCAGCGCAGTTGACCTGCACCAGCGGCTTATGACTGCGACGCGACAGACGATGCAAGCGCCGGGCGAACAGCTCTTTGCCGACGCCGGTCTCGCCCAGCAGCAACACCGGCAGCTCGGAATCGGCCAGTACATCCAGTTCATTGAGCAACTGGTGCAGCACTTCACTTTGCCCGAGGATTTCGCCTTCGTCCGCCGGTCTGCGTACGTCTTGAATATCGCTGCGGGACAAGCGCAGGCTGCGGTTTTCCTGTTCCAGTCGGGTGACTCGCACGGCGGCTTCGATCTGCAAGGTGCAGCGCTTGAGTTCTTCCCGCGCACGGCTGTCGAAGGTCCCGGCATGCAGCGCATCGAGGGTGATCGCCCCCCAGATCCGACCTTCCACATACAGGCTCACGCCCATGCAGTCATGCACTGGCATCGGTTCGCCGGCGTGATTGTCGAGCAAGCCATCATAGGGATCCGGCAGCCGACTGTCGGGCTCGAACCAGGTGGGTTCGCGCGACGCCATGATCGCCGCCAGCCGCGGATGCTGAGCGATGACAAACCGGCGGCCCAACGCTTCATGCACCAGCCCCACCGTCGCGACCGGCCTGAGGCTGTCGTCATCCAGACGCAGCAATCCCACGGCGCCACTGTTGAAGTACTCGCGCAGGGTCTGGACCAAACGTTGCAACCGCACAGCATTCGGCAACTCGACGATCAGGTCGGCCGCCAGGCTTTCACGCAGCATGGTAGTTATTACCCTCTATGGTTGGATTCACCCTAAAGCGTCCGGGTGTCTATCACCACAACTAAAAATTAAGCCATATTTTTCAATGCGTTAAATATGGCATACCGGGTGCAATGAGCTTGGGGAACCGTTGAAATCCAAACAAGGAACCCCTGATGAGCCTGACCCTATTGGAACAAAGCCTCGGCCAACTGGCGTGCGACATTCCCGGCGCCACGCGGATTTTCCACACCTTTAAACTGGACTTCTGTTGTGGCGGGCATAAAAGCCTGCTTGAAGCAGCCGCTGGCAAAGGCCTTGATCCGGCCCTGATTGCCGATGCGCTGCACCGGCTGCAAGACACCGGCGAAACCCAGCACGACTGGCGCAACGAACCCTCGGAGCTGTTGATCGCCCATCTTCTGGCGCGCTACCACGCCCGCCATCGCGAACAACTGCCGGAGCTGATTCGTCTGGCCCGCCGAGTCGAGCAGGTCCATGGTGCCCGCAGCAGTTGCCCCAACGGCCTGGCCGATCTCTTGACCGACATGCAACAAGAACTTGAAGGCCACATGCTCAAGGAAGAACAAGTGCTCTTCCCGATGCTGCAACAAGGCATCGGCCCTCAGGCCGCACCGCCGATCCAGGTGCTGCGCTTTGAACATGATCAACATGGCGAAGCATTGGAAAGGCTGCTTGCGCTGACCAACAACATCACCCCGCCGGCCGATGCCTGTAATACCTGGCGTGCCCTGTATCGCGGGCTGCTGGAGTTCCGTGATGACTTGATGCAACACATCCATCTGGAAAACAACGTGTTGTTCGTCAACGCACTTAAACCTCGCCATTGATCGATTGCGGGTCATACAAAACCAGTGACACAGCTTTCGCGAGCCAGCTCGCTCTCACAGGGGAACGGTATCCCAATGTGGGAGCGAGCCTGCTCGCGAATGGCGCCGTTACAGGGTTGCGGGTTCTCCAGCGCGATCAACCGTGCCAATAGAACATGGCCTTGGCCAGGATCACGATCAGCACCATGTGCCCGAGGATGCTGCGGCGAATCCAAGTGGCGCGCGTCGTGGTCAGGCATGCGCTTTTCAGCCAGTACGCCAGCAGAAAATAATGGCCGATGATGCTCAGGGCCAGGATGATCTTCAGGCTCAGCAGCGTACCAAAACTGCTCGCCAGCGGCTGACTCAATACACCCCGGTGTTGCCACGCCAGGCTGATACCGGCGCCATACAACAGCAACACCACGCCATGCAGCACCTTGCGCGAACGCACTGCAATCGCTTGATCGGCGCTCGTTTGCGCGCTAACCGCCACCTGCTGGCGGGCGTTGTGCCAGATCACCACCTCGAAAAACAGCGTGCCGATGAAGGCAATCGCCGCCAGCAAGTGGGTGACCAGTAAAAAGGGATACATCACCGGCAGCCTCCATCAGTTAGCGTGCTTAGCCCGGATGGCCGTCCACCCGGGACTGCAACAGCATCGGCCCATAGCGCCAGGCGTATAGCGCAAACGCCAGCACCCAACACAGACCGGCCAGCCACAACGCCGGCAAGGGGAAAAACAGGATCAACACGACCCGGCTCAGACAGGCCAGGTTGAGCAGAATGAACGCCAGGGTCATGCCCGACGGCGGCTCCAGCGCGCGGCCGGTATGCCCCAGGCTGACCCGTGCAATCATCGCCAGCACCAGGCCACCCATGGCGCCAATGGACAGGCAATGCACCGCCAGACTCGGATTGATCGGCACACCGAAATGCCACAGCGCCATCCCGAGACAGGCCACCGCCAACCAGGCATAAGCCAGGTACAACGACCACAACAACGGCACATGCCAGAGGGCGCGATCATGCCAGCGCACCAGGCGCACCAGATGCCCTGCGGCCAACACAGCGAACAACAGGCCCACCCAGAAATCGGGGGCAAGCGCAGGTCCCGCGGCATAGAGCAACGCCACCAGCGGTGAGACAATAAGCAGCAGCCAATCCAGCCACGGCCAAGGGGTAACGCCCTCGACCTTGCCGAGGCCGCGCTGGATGAAGAACGGAATGACGCGCCCACCGATCAAACCCATCATTGCCGCCACCAGCCACAGACCCGTCAACACGCCTTGACGCTGCCAGCCTTCATGACCTTCGACCAGACCATACAGGGACAACCCATCGGCCGCCGCTAACAGCAGCAACACCACCGCAATGGGGTAGTTACGTTTCTGCCGCACCTTCCACAAGGTGAATCCCATGAGCGCAGCCACCGCCAGCGGGAACGCCAGTTCCAGCACCGCGAGCACCGGCAACGGTGCATTGACCAGCCAGGCCACGCGCGCCAACAACCACAGCAGCGCCAGCATGGCCAGTGGTTGCCCGCTGATGCCGGGACGACCGGTCCAGGTCTGCACCGCCGTCAGCAGAAAGCCGGCGATGATCGCCAAGCCGAATCCGAACAGCAATTCGTGTCGATGCCAGCCCAGCCAGCCACCCGCCGGCTGCCAGCCGGAAAGCTCACCACTGAAGGCGAACAGCCAGAGCGGAATGACCAGCACCGCCAGCAGGCAGCCGGCGAGGAAAAATGGCCGAAAGGCCAAACGCAACAGCGGCGCGATAGCCATCGCTTTACGGCGGTCAAGCACTTGCATAAAGCTACTCCTTTACCTTGCTGCTGACCTGACGCCAACCCACACGCGTCGAGGCAAGTCCGGGGGCAATCATCGGGTATTGACGATTAATTGCCTTTGTCGCAGATCAAGTGTGCAAGGGCCGTGCCCTGATGTTCATTCGCCCGCTGTGGTGAGAGGACCTGCCCCCTGTGGGACCGGCTCAGGGTAGAAATGACCATTTAAGGGTTATTTCAACCCTAAACTCCGTGGTCGTTTTCACCCTCCTATCTGACAACCCCAGTAAACAACGGACTCCAGGCATGGCCCGCGTCTTGCTCAATGGTTCAGAAATCAAGGAAAACCTGATCCTTCTCGATCCCCAGGAGTCGTCATGAAAAAAGTCATCCAGCCATTGGCCTGGTTTGTTGTGCTGACCTCGGTGCTGGCGTTGGCCAGCGGTGTCTCGCTGGGCCTCGTTTGACTTGATCGCCATCCCCTCCTCAAACCTCAGGATGAATTCTTATGGTGCTTCATCGCGTCCATCACCAGATTCTGCGCAGTCACCACTTGTTCGAGCCGTTGAACGAAGAACAGCTGGATGAGTTGATGAGTACCAGCCATTTGCTGAGCATCGACAAAGGCGAACCGTTGTTCCGTCAGGGCGAGCCGGCTGACTCGTTCTATTTCGTGATTGCCGGCGCGGTGAAAATCTATCGCCTGACGCCGGACGGGCAGGAGAAAGTGTTTGAGGTCATTGGTGACCGGCAAACCTTCGCCGAAGCGA
Source organism: Pseudomonas sp. NFX71 (assembly GCF_048079215.1). NCBI lineage: Bacteria > Pseudomonadati > Pseudomonadota > Gammaproteobacteria > Pseudomonadales > Pseudomonadaceae > Pseudomonas > Pseudomonas sp. NFX71. The sequence continues at coordinate 5,405,395 of NZ_CP182230.1, forward strand.
TGATGCTGATGGACACCCCGGACTATGTGGCCTCGGCCGAAGCGATCTGCCCCACTCAGCTCTATCGGTTATCCAACAACACCTATATGCGCCTGCTGCAAAGTAACAGCCGACTGACCTTTGCGCTGCTCGGCAAGCTGTGCGTTCGCTTGCATCAACGGGTCAACGAAATCGAAACCCTGTCACTGAAAAACGCCACCCACCGGGTCGTGCGTTATCTGCTGACGCAACTGGTGCGCCAGCAAACCGTTGGCAGCCAATTCGAACTGCCAATGGCCAAGCAACTGATTGCCGGGCACCTGTCGATCCAGCCGGAAACCTTTTCGCGGATCATCCGTCGCCTGATCGATGAAAACATCATCACCCAGGACGGCCGCCAGATCGCCATTCTTGATCGTCTGCGCCTGGAACAGTTCGAGTGAGTGCCCTGCCCGTCTGTTTGTATTGCCAACGCGCCAACCCCGCACAAGAAACCGAGTGCCTCCAGTGCGGCATGCCCCTGCCGGTATTGGCCGCACACGCGGCGCAACGTCGGCTGCGCCGATTCACGTGGTTCTGCATTGGCCTGACGATCTTCTGCGTGGCGATGTTTTTCTGGCTGCCACGCGGCAGCAGTTGATGCTGCGTGCCCCCCTCAAGGTTGGGTCAACTGGCGGTACAGCTGCGGCAATCGCAGGGGTAATTGCTCGGGCTGACGGATCAAGGTGTAGCCATTGGCGCCGAACATGTAAGGCAGGTATTCCCCGGCCTCGCGATCAATCGTGATGCAGAACGGCGTCAACCCCTTGCGCCGCGCCTCCAGCACCGCTTCGCGGGTGTCTTCAACGCCGTAACGTCCCTCGTACAAGTCCAGATCGTTTGGTTTGCCATCCGTGAGCAGCAGCAACAGTTTGCTGCGGCGCTTGCTCTCGCCCAGCAGTTGGGTGGCCTGGCGGATGGCGGCGCCCATGCGCGTGTAATAACCCGGTTTGAGCCCTTGAATACGACCGCGGGTGTTGTCGTCATAACGCTGGGTGAAAGACTTGAGTTCCTGCATCCGCACTTGATGACGGCGCAACGAGGAAAACCCGTACAGGGCGAAATCATCACCGAGCACCGACAGGGTCTCACCGAACAGCAGCAAGCTGTCGCGGATGACATCAATCACCCGATGCTCATCGTTCAGGTGCGCGTCGGTGGACATCGACACATCGGCCAGCAACAGGCACGCCAGGTCACGGCGTGTCTGCCGTTGTTCCATGAACAAACCGCGTTCCGCACACTGGCCATGCTCGCGTTCAACGTGAAAATCCAGCCAGGCCTGCATATCCAGTTCAGACCCTTGGGGTTGCTGGCGTAACCATTGGCGGTCATTGCGCAGGTGCTCGAACTGGCGCCGCAGACGGTGCGCCGAAGCTTTCAGCCGTGGCGGCAGTGGCTGCGCCTCGCAGTCCCGGGGCACCATCATTTGCAGATTGACGAAGGCGTCTTGCATCTGCTGTTTGCGATAGTCCCACTCCGGCAACTTGATGCCCTCGCCCAGGGGAATATCGTCGACATCGGCCGGCGGTAAATCCAGGTGCAGCTTGAGGCCGCCGCCCTTGCGCAGACGGGTGCGCGACAGGCTCAACTCGTCGAGGTCCTCGGCGACTTTGGCCGCGTCCGGGTCCTCGCTGTCGTCCGACCAGCGATCCAGGTCCACGTGTTCGGTCCAGCTGAACAGGTTCTCCAGACGCACGATTAACAACCCGCCGTCACGGGTGCTTTCATCTATCCGCTTGGCGCGTTTGCTTGCGCCCTTTTGCTCACCGGGCGGGGTCGTCAACGATTCTTCGGACTCCTCCCCCAGGTCGGCAGCCTGAGGGCTCGCGAGGTTTTGCGGCGGGTACAACCACAGCGGCAACGGCCACGCGGCCCGTTCGCTGCGGGGAAAATGTTCGACACTGCCGGGCTCGCGCAGCGCCTGGCATAACGCCCGTTCCAGGGCCGCTTCGCCGCTACTCAATGTGGCCGGATCCGGGCGCAATTGCAGGTGAGCATCGACCAGACGTTTGTACCTGGCACGCAACGCGGGATAACGCCCTAACAGCAGTTGCGTCCAGCGTTGATTGTCCCGGCCCCAGTGCCGCATCTGGCCGGCCTGTGCCGCCAGCAAGGCGAGCCAACGATAGAGTTCTTCGTTCAGCGCGACTTCGGGAAACACCGCGAGGCTCGACGGCAGACGAAGGTTGCTCGCATCGCACCACGCCAGGGGCACTTGCTTGCAGGTGCCGGCGATCTGCTGCAACACGTTGCGCCGCAACAGCAGATCGCGGTCGCTGGCGGCTTCGACACCGATGCCACTGGCGCCGCCCATGGCGCGAAACAGCAGCGCCAGCGGACGTTGCTGGCTGGCCAGTTCGACGCGTGCTTCGGGGAAGTCCGGGCTGGCGCGCCGGGTGATGAAGCGATGCCAGACGCTGCCGACCCACTCTTCCAGTTCGACGGTAAAGGCCATGATCATTGCCCTTTTTGTAAAGCAAAAAAACGGCCCGCTGTATCAGCCGGGCCGACCTTTTCTAGCCTTGACAGCGACTCATGAAGGCACCACGGCCGCCGGGGCGCGCAAGGCTGCGCGGCCACGTTGTTTGAAGCTGAACAGGTAACAGAGCAGTCCCGCAAGGAAACCAAGACCGGCGCCAAAACGGGCCCAGAACAGCACCTGCAGATGTTCGACCGTGGCCATGAAGGGCAACGCGACACCATCGACCTGCCAGCGTTGCAGGTAGACCTGAACGACACCGGCTGCGGTGAGGAACAGCGTGATCATCACCATCGACAGGGTCATCAACCAGAAGCCCCAGATTTCGAAGGTCTGCGAGCGCTCATCGCCTGCTTCACCCAACCCGCGCAGTCGTGGCATGGCGTAGCTGATCAAGGTCATCACGATCATCGCGTAAGCACCGTAGAAAGCCAGATGGCCGTGCGCCGCCGTCAGTTGCGAACCGTGGGTGTAGAAGTTGACCGGTGCCAAGGTATGTAAAAAGCCCCAGACGCCAGCACCGAAGAACGCTGTGACGACGGTTCCCTTGGCCCACAGGGTGGCGGCGCGGTTCGGGTGTTGCCGGCGGCGGTTCTTCACCATGCTGAAGGCGAAGATCACCATGGCCAGGAACGGCAGCGGTTCGAGTGCCGAGAAGATTGAACCGACCCACAACCAGACCTCAGGCGCACCGATCCAGAAGAAGTGGTGACCGGTGCCGATGATCCCGGTAATCAGCGCCATGGCGATGATCACATACAGCCATTTCTCCACGACTTCCCGGTCTACCCCGGTGATCTTGATCAGGACAAACGCGAGCATCGAACCCATGATCAGTTCCCACACGCCTTCCACCCAAAGATGCACCACCCACCACCAGTAGAACTTGTCGCGGGCCAGGTTGCCGGGGTTATAGAAGGAGAACAGGAAGAACACCGCGAGCCCGATCAACCCGGTCATCATCACCATGCTGACGGTGGTCTTGCGACCTTTGAGCAGGGTCATGCCGATGTTGTAGAGGAAGCCCAGGCACACCACCACAATGCCCATCTTGGTGATGGTCGGTTGCTCCAGGAACTCCCGGCCCATGGTCGGCAACAGTTCGTTGTGGGTCAGCCTGGCCAGGCCGGCATACGGCACCAGCAGATAGCCCAGGATCGTCAGCACACCCGCGGCGGCGAAGACCCAGAACAGGATGATCGCCAGCTTCGGACTGTGCAGTTCGCGGTCGGCCTCTTCCGGAATCAGGTAATAGGCAGCGCCCATGAACCCGAACAGCAGCCAGACGATCAGCAGGTTGGTGTGCACCATCCGCGCCACGTTGAAGGGAATGATCGGGAACAGAAAGTCCCCTATCACGTATTGCAGGCCCATGATCAACCCGAACAGCACCTGACCGAGAAACAGCATCAGGGCGAACACGAAGTAAGGTTTGGCCACGGCTTGCGAGGCAAATTTCAGATGCGGATTAGCAATGCTCATCGCTTAGCCCTCCTTGTTTGGCGGCCAGCCATTGGTGTTGATGTTCGAGCTCCATTTGAGGAACTCTGCGATGTCATCCACCTCCTGGTCACTCAACTTGAACTGCGGCATCGCGCGCCGGCCGGGTACGCCCAGTGGCTGCATTTTCATCCAGGCATGCAGAAAGGGTTTGAAGCCCGCGTCCCCACCGCGCCGCTGGAACACGTTGCCCAGCTCAGGCGCAAAGTAGGCGCCCTCGCCCAGCAGCGTGTGGCAGCCGATGCAATTGTTTTGCTCCCAGACCAACTTTCCGCGCACCACGGATTCGGTGAGCTGCGCCTCATTGCTGCGGGCCGGAAAGGTTTGTTCCGTGTGATAGGTCAAGGCCAGGAATATCAGGAAGAAGAAGATGCTTCCCCCGAAGTAGATATTCCTGGCCATGCCTTTAGTGAAGGTCTCTGACATGGTCGCTTCCTCTTTGCTTGGCCCGTCCATGATAGGAAGCGAAGGGTTGAAACCTGCTTGATGGCGATCAAGAAAGACAGATGGTTTTGGTCGGGTATTACTGACAACGCAAATCGAATGGGAGCGAGCAAGCCCGCTCCCACATGAGTATTCCTTCAGCGGAACGACATCAGTGTCATCCCGATCACCGTTGCCAACACCAGCGCCCAGCTCAACATCAACCGGCGCCACAGTCGCGGCGCGTGGCGCATCTCCATGAAGCCATCGGTGATCAGCCACGCCTTGCCCACCGCCACCAGCAAGATGGCCATCGACAGCAGCGATGTCGAGCCAACGTGGGCCAACGCCACCGTGCACACACTTAACGTGGCAAGCGCCGCCCAACAGACGAGCAATACCCTGGAAACAGACATGAGAACCTCGTCAACTCAGCACGTAGACCAGCGGAAACAGCACCACCCAGATCAGATCGACCATGTGCCAATACAGCACACCCGATTCAAGCCCGCTGCGGTTGGCGGCGTTGTACAGGCCACGGCGACAGCGCTCCGCGAGCCACCCGAGAATGACCATACCGAGCAGTACATGGAGAAAATGAAAACCGGTGAGGATCCAGTAGAGGGTGAAAAAGGTGTTGTGCTCAATGCCCAGTCCCGAGGCCAGCAAGTGCCGGTATTCCGTGAGTTTCAGCACCACGTAGACACTGGCGGCGAGTAACGCCATCAGCAGGAAGACCGCACCGTGGCGCGGCCGTGAGCGCCTGACTTGCTCCTGCGCCAGCGCGGCGAACAGCCCCGCGGTGAGCAGGCTCAGGGTCATCGCCAACCCGGTTGAGGTGTTCAGCAACAGGCGGCTTTCACTGAACATCTGCGGCTTGATCGCTTGGGTGACGGCGAACGCCAGGATCAGGATGGCGAACACCGACAGCTCGGCCAGTATGAAAAACCACATCGCCAGATCGCCCGGCAAATGCCTGGGCGCCACACCGCTGGACTCAACCGAAGTGGACATCAACCACGTCCATCAGCGCCGCAACGGTCAGCGGATCATCACTCAGCGGCTCGGCCAGGCAGGCCATGCAGGCCTCACGCGGGGTCATGCCGGAACGGATCATGCGCGCGGTAAAAATCAGCAGCCGCGTTGAGGCGACCTCTTCCAGATCATGTTGATCGAGCCGGCGCAGCGCCTGGCCCAACCGCACCACTTGCGCCGCCAGCGCGTTGTCCACCTGGGCTTCCCGGGCCACGATACGTTCCTCGTCGGCCACCGGTGGATAGTCGAAACGCATCGCCACGAAACGTTGGCGGGTGCTGGGTTTCATGCCTTTGAGCAGGTTCTGGTAACCGGGGTTGTAGGAGACCACCAGCATGAAGGACGGCGGCGCCTTCAGCACTTCGCCGGTGCGTTCCAGGAACAGTTCACGACGATCATCGGCCAATGGATGCAACACCACCACGGTGTCCTGACGCGCCTCGACCACTTCGTCGAGGTAACAGATGCCGCCTTCACGCACCGCCCGGGTCAGCGGTCCGTCCTGCCACCAGGTGCCTTGGGCACCGATCAGGTGGCGGCCGATCAGGTCGGCCGCGCTCAGATCGTCATGGCAAGCCACGGTGTACAGCGGCAGTTTCAGCCGATGGGCCATGTGCTGGACAAAGCGGGTCTTGCCGCATCCCGTCGGGCCTTTGATCAGCACCGGCATGCCGTGTCGCCAGGCTTGCTCGAACAGCGCCTCCTCATTATTGAGCGGTTGATAGAAGGGTTCGCAAGACGGGTTACGGTCCATGGGCTGTCTGTTCCAAAAGCGGATTCAAGGAACACGCTACGGGCCCCTGCGACAACCTGGCAAGTGAGATGGCCGGCAAACTTGATCGTCGTCAAGCGAACAATGGCCTGCTCGGGCATAGCCTTGCACGGCACTAAGAACCTGCGTTCTGCGCTGCCGTTTCAGCACATCGCAAAGGTCTTGCCTGAGGAGAAATGGAATGCTGATCAGCAACAGAAAAATGTTTGCCCTGACCCTCGCCACATTGTGTTCGTCACTGGCCCTGGCGGTGAGTCATGCCGCCAGCGCTGACGAGCCCGCCGCCGCTGCGGCCAATTCGCCCATGGTCAAAACCGCCGGCGCTCCCGACATGAGCCAGGCCGAGTTCGACTCATCCAAGGAAATCTACTTCCAGCGCTGCGCAGGCTGCCACGGCGTTTTGCGCAAAGGGGCCACGGGCAAACCGTTGACGCCGGACATTACCCAGAACCGCGGGCAGCCGTACCTGGAGGCCTTGATTACCTATGGGTCGCCGGCGGGCATGCCGAACTGGGGGACGTCCAATGCGCTGACCAAGGATCAGATCACGGTCATGGCCAAGTTCATTCAGCACACGCCGCCGACGCCACCGGAATGGGGCATGGCCGAGACGCTGAAAACCTGGAAAGTGTTGGTCAAACCCGAAGATCGTCCGAAGAAGCAGCTGAGCAAACTCAACCTGCCGAACCTGTTTTCGGTGACGTTGCGCGATGACGGCAAGATCGCCCTGATCGACGGTGACAGCAAGAAGATCGTCAAGCTGATAGAGACCGGTTACGCGGTGCACATCTCGCGCATTTCTGCTTCGGGTCGCTACCTGTTGGTGATTGGCCGAGACGCCCGGATCGACATGATCGACCTCTGGCCGGTGGAGCCGACCAAGGTCGCCGAAGTCAAAGTGGGCATCGAGGCACGCTCGGTCGAGACCTCAAAGTTCAAAGGCTACGAAGACAGATACACCATCGCCGGCTCTTATTGGCCGCCGCAATTCACCATCATGGATGGCGAAACCCTGGAGCCGAAGCAGATCGTTTCGACCCGCGGCATGACCGTCGACAAACAGGAATATCACCCGGAGCCTCGGGTCGCGGCGATCATCGCCTCCCACGAATGGCCGGAGTTCATCGTCAACGTCAAGGAAACCGGCAAGGTGATGCTGGTCAATTACCAGGACATCAAAAACCTCACCGTCACCTACATCGACGCCGCGCCTTTCCTGCATGACGGCGGTTGGGACAGCACGCACCGCTACTTCATGACCGCCGCCAACAACTCCAACAAGGTCGCCGTGATCGACTCCAAGGAGCGCAAGTTGGCCGCTCTGGTGGACGTCGGCAAAACCCCTCACCCGGGTCGCGGCGCCAACTTTAATCACCCGACCTATGGCCCAGTCTGGGCCACCAGCCATCTGGGTGATGATGGCATCTCGCTGATCGGCACCGACCCGACCAAACACCCGCAATACGCCTGGAAGCAGGTCGCCTCGCTCAAGGGTCAGGGCGGTGGATCGCTGTTCATCAAAACCCATCCCAACTCCCGTCATCTGTACGTCGATACCACCCTCAACCCGGATACAAAACTCAGTCAGTCAGTGGCGGTGTTCAACCTCGACAAACTCGACGCCGGCTACACCGTGCTGCCCATCGCTGAATACGCGGGCATCAAGCAAGGCGCCATGCGCGTCGTGCAACCGGAATACAACAAGGCCGGCGATGAAGTCTGGTTCTCCGTGTGGAGTGGCCAGGCAGACGAGTCGGCGCTGGTGGTGATCGACGACAAAACACTGAAGCTCAAGTCAGTCATCAAGGACAAACGACTGATCACACCCACCGGGAAGTTCAACGTCTACAACACCCAACACGACATCTATTGAGCTCCATCAATGCAAGGAACCACCATGAAAAATACTTTGTTTTCACTGTTCGCCCTGACCGCCGCGCTGAGTGTGCAACCGGCCATGGCCCAAGACGCGCTGGAGCTGTTCAAGAGCAAACCCTGCGCAGCCTGTCATTCCATCGACACCAAGATTGTCGGCCCTGCGCTCAAGGATGTAGCGGCCAAGAACGCTGGCGTACCCGGAGCCGTGGACACCCTCGCGAGCCACATCAAGAACGGTACACAAGGCAACTGGGGGCCGATGCCCATGCCGGCCAACCCGGTGACTGAAGAAGAAGCGAAAACGCTCGCGACTTGGGTACTGACACTCAAATAACCGCCAGGAGGGCGTCTTGATGGTGTATCGACACGCTGTGATTCTGGCGGCCCTCCTCCTCATTTGCGCAACCGCGGTTGCGGCGCCGGACGCCCAACGTCAGGCACAACTCGAACACTTGCTGACCCAGGACTGCGGCGCCTGCCATGGACTGCACCTGACTGGCGGGCTTGGCCCAGAACTGACGCACGCAGCACTGGCCGGCAAATCCAGGGACAGCCTGATTGCCACCGTCACCCAAGGCCGGCCCGGCACCGCGATGCCCGGTTGGGCTCCGCTGCTCAGCCCCGGCGACATCCGTTGGCTGGTCGATCTACTTCTCCAGGGATATCCCGCACCATGATCCGTTCAATCCTGCTGTCAGCGGCGACCGGGCTGTTGTTGTCCGCTTGCGTTCAGCCACCATTGCGTGGCACCGGCGACTTGGGACTGGTCGTGGAGCGCGCCACCGCAAGCGTACAAATCATCGAAAGCGACACCCACACCGCGCTGGCCCGGCTCGAGGGTTTTGGCGACCTGTCCCATGCCTCGGTGGTGTTCTCCCGTGACCAGCGCTACGCCTATGTGTTCGGGCGCGACGGCGGGTTGAGCAAAATCGACTTGCTGACCTGGCGTATCGATCATCGCGTCATCCAGGGCGGCAACAGCATTGGTGGCGCCATCAGTCAGGACGGCAAGTTGATCGCCGTGTCCAACTACATGCCCGGCGGGGTCAAGGTGTTCGATGCCGATACCCTGCAACTGGTGGCCGATATTCCGGCCACGCCCCTGGCCGATGGCACCAAGCGCTCCCGGGTGGTCGGCCTGGTCGACGCGCCGGGGCAACGTTTTGTCTTCAGCCTGTTCGATACCGGCGAGATCTGGACCGCCGATTTCAGTCAGGGCAGCACGCCGCAGATCAGCCGTTTCACCGGTATCGGCCAGCAACCCTACGACGCCTTGATTACCCCCGATGGACGCTATTACATGGCCGGCCTGTTCGGTGAAGACGGCATGGCGCAACTCGACCTCTGGCATCCAGAACGCGGCGTGCAGCGAGTGCTCGGCGATTACGGACGCGGTCAGGCGAAACTCCCGGTCTACAAGATGCCGCACCTGGAAGGTTGGGCCGTCGCCGATAACCAGGCCTTCGTGCCCGCCGTCGGCCGGCATCAGGTGTTGGTGATGGATTCACGCACCTGGCAGCAGACCGCCGTGATTCCAGTGGCCGGCCAACCGGTGTTCGTCACGTCGCGCCCGGACGGTCGGCAGCTGTGGGTCAATTTCGCCTACCCGGACAATGATCGGGTTCAGGTCATCGACACCGAAACCCACGCCGTGGTCGCCGATCTGCGCCCCGGGCCAGCGGTGCTGCACATGGAATTCACCGCACGCGGCGACCAATTGTGGCTGTCATTACGCGACGGTGATCAGGTCCAGATCTGGGAACCGTACCGACTGGAGCTGCTGAGCACCCTGCCCGCCAGAGCACCGAGCGGCATCTTCTTCAGCAGTCGTGCGCAGAAAATGGGGTATTGAAATGAACCTTGAGCTGCTCAGTCGCCAACTCATCGACCGCTTTCAGCACGGCATGCCGCTGTGTCCGTCACCGTACAAGGAGATGGCCAGGATTCTCGGTTGCCGCGAATCCCAGGTGATGGCCTGCCTGGAAGAAATGGATCAGGCCGGCACCCTTTCACGCATCGGCCCGGTGTTCGAACACAGCCGTGCCGGGGCCAGCACCCTCGCCGCCCTCGCCGTGCCCGCCGACCGCCTGCAACAGGTGGCCGAGCGCGTCAGTCAGTACCCCGAGGTCAATCACAACTACGCACGGGAACATTTTTACAACCTGTGGTTTGTGCTGACCGCCCCTGATCGCCAACACATCGACCGCGTGCTCAAGGAACTGGAGGACGACACCGGCCTCATGCCGCTGGACCTGCCGATGTTGACCGCCTACCGCATCGACCTGGGCTTTGCCCTGGGAGAAAACTCATGACACCAGGATTGAACCCCAAACAAGCATTGGCGCTGCGCCGGCACCTCGAAGGCGGGTTGCCGCTGGTGTCGCGCCCGTATCAGGCTCTCGCCGAACGGCTCAACGCTGACGAAAATCAGGTGCTCGAACAGATGCGCCAATGGAGCGAGCTAGGGCTGTTTCGCCGTATCGGCCTAGTGCTGCACCATCGAGCGCTGGGCTTTACCGCCAACGCCATGCTGGTGCTGGATGTTCCCGATGCGCTGATTGACGAAGTCGGCCAGCGCCTGGGGCGAGCGCCCGGCATCAACCTCTGCTATCAGCGGCCCCGGCGCCTGCCGCAGTGGCGGTACAACCTGTTTTGCATGGTGCACGGGCGTCAACGTGAGCAGGTTGAGGCGCAGATCCAGGCGTTGTTGGAGGAGCATCTACTGAGCGACCTGCCCCATCAATTACTGTTCAGCACCCAGGTCTTCAAACAGTGCGGCGGCCGTTTTGCGCCCTCGCGCACCGGAGTACCGACCCATGGATGACCTCGACCGCCGACTGATCAACCGTTTGCAATTGGGCTTGCCGCTGGTGCGCCACCCCTGGCGGGTATTGGCGGCCGAACTGCAGAGCAGCAGCACTGAACTGCTCGACCGATTGCACACCCTGCTCGCTGATGGCGTGCTCACACGCTTCGGCCCGATGTTCGACATTGAACGGCTGGGCGGCGCCTTCACCCTCGCCGCGTTGGCGGTGCCGGAAGAACGTTTCGATGACGTCGCCGAACAACTCAATGGCCTGCCGGAAGTGGCGCACAACTACCGACGCGAACACGCCTGGAACATGTGGTTCGTGCTTGGCTGCGCGACCGAAGAAGGCATCGCCGAGACGCTGCAGCGCATCGAAACCCTGACCGGCCTGCCCCTGCTCAACCTGCCTAAGGAGGAGACTTACCATGTCGGTCTGTATTTCCCGGTCTGAAGACACCCTCGCCCAGCGTCTGATTGCGTTGACCCAGGCCGGTCTGCCGTTACTGGATGACCCGTGGGCGTGGCTCGCCGAACAACTGGAATTAAGCGTCGAATCCACCCTGGACCTGCTTAAGCGCTTGCAGGCCGAGGGCGCGATTCGGCGCATTGCCGCCGTACCCAATCACTACCGACTGGGCTATCGCCACAACGGCATGACGGTCTGGGATGTGCGCGACACCGACATAACGCGCCTCGGCGCGCTGATCGGCGCGCAGCCTTTCGTCAGCCATTGCTATCGCCGCCCGCGCCGAACCGGATGGCGCTACAACCTGTTCGCCATGGTGCATGGCCGCAGCCGCGATGAGATCAACAGCTACCGCGAGCACCTGCGCTATTTGTTGGGCGAGGCCTGTGTTGCCGACGAGATGCTGGTGAGCAGCCGCATCCTGAAGAAAACCGGCTTGCGATTACCTGTCGCTTCGCACTGAACACGCCCTGACTCAAGGAGAGTTGCATGTTGAGGATCAGCCAATACTTGCGTGCGCTGGCAGGCCAGGCGCCTGCACCCAGAACCAGTCCACCGGGCAGTAACCGGGCGCCGGTGGTGATCTGGAACCTGCTCAGGCGCTGCAACCTGACCTGCAAACATTGCTACGCCACCTCGGCCGACAGTGTCTTTCGCGACGAACTGGATACGGCCGCCGCGCTGACCGTGATCGACGACTTGCACGATGCCGGGGTGAAGGTGTTGATTCTTTCCGGTGGCGAACCGCTGTTGCGCGAGGATCTGTTTGTGCTCAGCGCCTACGCCCGGGCCAAAGGTTTCTATGTGGCCTTGTCCACCAACGGCACGCTGATCGATGAGCAGAACATTGCGCAGATCAGTGCGGCGAATTTCGACTACGTCGGGATCAGCATTGACGGCCTGGAAGCCACCCATGACGCTTTCCGCCAACTCAAGGGCAGCTTCGCCCGCTCCATGCAGGCGATCCGGCTCTGTCGCGAACAAGGCATTCGCGTCGGGCTGCGCACTACCCTGACCCAGGAAAACCATCCGCAGTTACCCCAATTACTGGCGCTGATGCGCGAGTACGACGTGCAGAAGTTTTATCTGTCGCACCTCAACTACAGCGGTCGCGGTAAACGCAGTCGCAAACTCGACGCGCACCAGCAGATGAGCCGCGAGGCCATGACGTTGATCTTTGAGCGAGCCTGGGAAGACATCCAACAGGGGCGCGACAGCGATTTTGTCAGCGGCAACAACGATGCCGATGCCATTCTGATGCTGCAATGGGCAGCCCTTCGTATTCCCGAGCATTACCCACGCCTGGAAAACATGCTCCGCGCCTGGGGTGGCAACGCCTCCGGCAGCGGCATCGCCAATATCGACAACACCGGCGAAGTGCACCCGGACACCTACTGGTGGCAGCACTCGGTGGGCAATGTCCGGCGCACGCCGTTCCGCACGTTGTGGCTGGATCAGCCGGATGCCCTGCTGTTGCGCCTGCGTGAGCATCCCCGCGCCGTCGGTGGTCGTTGCGCGCAATGCCGCTGGTTGCCCATCTGCAACGGCAACACCCGCACGCGTGCCTGGGCCGAGGGAGATCTGTGGGGCCAGGACCCCGGCTGCCACCTCAGCGATGACGAAATCGGTGTTACGCCGTCAACGAACATCCCTTGCATTACCCACTGAATAGCCCGTCCGGCCAACCACCTGACAAAGGCTGGGGCCGGTCAACCTGATGAAGCACCAAGGACGTCCCATGCCTCCATCAATTGCTATACCGGCCACACTTGAGTCGCCGTTCCGGCCGGGCGAAGTCGCCCTTGTCGGCGCTGGCCCCGGCGACCCACGCCTGCTGACCCTGCGCGCGTGGAGCCTGTTGATGCAGGCCGACGCCGTGGTGTACGACCGGCTGATCAGCCCCGAACTGCTGAACTTGATTCCCCTCGCCTGCGCCCGTCATTACGTCGGCAAGGCCAGCGGTTGCCACAGCCTGCCCCAGGAACAGATCAACGAACTGCTGGCCGACCTCGCCGATCAAGGGCAACGCGTGGTCCGGCTCAAGGGCGGCGACCCGTTCATTTTCGGTCGCGGTGCCGAGGAGCTGGAGTACCTGCTGCAACGCGGCATTGATTGCCAGGTGGTGCCGGGAATCACCGCCGCTTCCGGCTGCAGCGCCTATGCAGGCATACCGTTGACCCACCGCGACCTGGTCAATTCCTGCCGGTTCATCACCGGCCATTTGCAACGCGATGGCGAGTTGTCGTTGCCCTGGAGCAGCCTCGCCGACAGTAGCCAGACGCTGGTGTTTTACATGGGCTTGTCGAACCTGGGAATCATCGCTCAACGCTTGATCGAAGCCGGGCTGTCGGCCGACACACCGGCGGCGCTGATCAGCAACGGCACGCGACCCGACCAGCACGTCGCCCGCGGCAAGCTGCACCAATTGCCGACCCTGGCGCTGGATTGTCCACCGGGTATTCCGACACTGACGGTAATCGGCTCAGTGGTCGATATGTTTGACGCAGAACAGCTGGAATACCCGGCGCGACTCTACCCGACCCAAGCCCTGCTACGTCGCGCCAAGGTGGCGATATGAGGCGCATCGTCCTTGCCCACCTGTTAGGGGTCAGTGCGGCCCAGGCCGGCGCAGCAGTGCCGGCACTTGAACACGCGGCGCAACTCTATCAGCAGCATTGCCAAAGCTGTCACGGTATCAACCGTCTCGGCGGCGCAGGGCCGGCGTTGTTGCCTGAGAGCCTCAGCCGGATCAAACCTGATGAAATCCGCAGCGTGATTCAAAACGGTCGCCCCGCGAGCCAGATGACCGGCTATGCCAACGTGTTCAGCCCCGCGCAGATCGACGCGCTGGTGGATTACCTTCAGCAACCGCCTGCCACCCCGCCCACCTGGAGCAATGACGACATTCTCGGCAGTTACTCGCTGCTCGCGGACCTTAGCAAACTGCCCTCCACGCCCCAGCACGGCGCCGACCCGATGAACCTGTTTGTGGTGGTAGAAGCTGGCGACCATCACATCGACATCCTCGACGGTGACCGCTTTGAGGTGCTCGCGCGGTTCGCTTCGCACTTCGCCGTGCACGGCGGGCCGAAGTTCTCGCCCGATGGGCGCTTCGTCTACTTCGCTTCCCGTGACGGCTGGATCAGTCTGTATGACTTGCACAACCTGAAGCTGATCGCCGAGGTCCGCGCCGGCCTTAACACCCGCAACCTGGCGGTGAGCAAGGATGGACGCTGGGTGCTGGTGGGCAACTATTTGCCCGGCAACCTGGTGGTGCTCGATGCCCGCGATCTGTCGCTGGTCAAAACCATCCCGACCATCGGTCAGAACGGTACCGCGTCACGGGTCAGCGCGGTTTACTCCGCTCCGCCGCGCGACAGCTTCATCGTCGCACTCAAGGACGTGAAGGAAGTCTGGGAGCTGTCCTGGTCGGGCATACCGGATTTCGAACCCCGGCGGATTCCTGCCGGGGATTTTCTCGATGATTTTTCCTTTTCGCCGGACTACAAACAGCTGCTGGCTACGTCGCGCAAGGCCCAGGGCGGCCAGGTCATCGACCTCGACAGCGGCAAGGTGGTCACCGACATACCGCTGCCGGGCATGCCGCATTTGGGGTCGGGGACCTATTGGAAACGCAACGGTGAATGGGTGTTCGCCACGCCGAATATCAGCAAGGGGCTGATCTCGGTCATCGACTTCAAGACCTGGAAACTGATCAAGGAAATCCCGACCCTGGGGCCGGGCTTCTTCATGCGCAGTCATGTCAACTCGCGGTACGCCTGGACTGACGTGTTCTTCGGGCCCGACAACGATGCGATCCACCTGATCGACAAACAGACCCTGGAAATCGCCCACACACTGCGCCCGGTCCCCGGCAAAACCGCCGCTCATGTTGAGTTCACTCGCGACGGCCGCTACTTGCTGCTGAGCATCTGGGCCACCGATGGCGCGCTGATCGTCTACGACAGCAACACCTTGCAGGAGATCAAACGCATTCCGATGAACAAGCCTTCGGGCAAGTACAACGTGGGGAACAAGATTGAGTTTGCCGAGGGGACTTCGCATTAGGCCTTGTGCCCCAATACCGAAATATACATCGCACTTGTGGCGAGGGAGCTTGCTCCCGCTGGGGCGCGCAGCGCCCCTACAAACCGTCACTGGGTACATTCAGATTAAACGCAGGCGCTGGTTTTACGACTGCTACGCAGCCGAGCGGGAGCAAGCTCCCTCGCCACAGGTTTGTCTTCGCCCTTTAACCCAAGGTGTAACCGTTATCAACCTTCCAGTCCTGGCCGTAAACACCCCGAGCCCCCTGCGACAGCTGAAAAACAATCACATTGGCCACCGCCGCCGCATCAAGAAAATGCCCCGGCAACAGACGTTTACCAAGCGTGTCGGCAACATCGTCAAGCTCCCCATCGCTCAACCCCAAGTGATCCCACATCGAGGTAGCCGTCGGTCCCGGCGAGACCAGATTGATGCGCACATCAAAATTCGCGAACTCCACCGCCAGCGTGCGTGCCTGAGCCGCGAGCGCAGCCTTGCTGGCAATGCAAGCGGCCAACCCGGGAAAGCTCGAGCCGGTCAGGAAGCTCCCGACAAACACCACCGAAGCCGGGCTCGCCAATTCACCGCGTAACGCCGCCAGGGTGTTCAACGCCCCGGCGCCGTTGACCGCCCACTGACGCTGGAAGGCCTGCATATCCAGGCTGTCGGCCATCTCGGCGACACCCGCGTTAGGCACCAAATAGTCCACGGGGCCCATCGCCGCAGCGCGCTCGGCCAGTTCGCTCAGGTCTTGCTGACTTGTGACGTCCCCGGCAAACCACTGCAACCGCTCGCCGTAGATCTGCTGCAAGGCCGGCAATTCACCGAGAGTCCGTGACATCGCCAGCACCTTGACCCCGCGCGGTAATAGCGCGGCGCACAGAGCCAGGCCGATCCCGGAGCTGGCACCTGTGACCACCGCCAAACGATCTTGAAACTCGGTTTTCATCATTTTCTCCTGGGCATCACGGATGCCAGCACTGGGGACGTAGCGAGACCTATCTTTGAGCAGGAGACGAAAAAACGACTTGACGGCGATCAGGCTTTTTAAACGACGTTAGCGTTGCTGCAGCAGTGCCGGAGTGATCTCGCTGAAGCGCAGCAAGCGACCGCCCTGTTCAGCGGCAAGCTTTTCAGCGGCCTCGCGACTTGAGAACGACGCCAGCACCACGCCCATGGCGCCTTTGAGTTGGGTGCCGACCACGTAGAAGGCGTCTTTGGCATCGATCAGGTGGGCGTCATTCGGCGCGTTCCACGGGCTGCGGCCCATGTCATGGACATACAGTTTTGCATCGCCATGATGGTTTTCCGGCTGCAACCACCAGCCGATCATTTCCGCCGTGGAACAGAACTTCCTGACCCCGGCCCGCTCGACCACTTCGCCCTTGGGCCCGGGGAATCCGTCGATAATCATCCCGCAGACATGGCATTCATCACTGGGATGAAAGGCTGCGGCGGCGTCGCTGTAAGTGGCTTGCACTGGGTTGTCACAGGCCGTCAGCAGGAGGCACATCATCAGGCCCGCCACCGCGCGCATCGTCGTCAGATAAAACGTACTCATCGTCAACTACTCCAAAACCATCAAAGTGGAAATTCATGTCGCCCGGCGACGAAACAACAGCCAGGCCGAGCCCAATGGCACCGCCACCCACAGCGACAGGCATAGCCAGAGCATCGAGCCCGGCATCGGCAAATCGCTGCCCAGCGTCAGCACAGCCGCGGTACTGGCGCCGGGTTCAAAGCCGGAGAGGTTGATCAGGCGATAGATGTCAGCGGGGTTGAGCAGCAGCAACCAGGGCAGCACTTTCGGGTTGAACTGCCCTTCGCTGAGCACCAACAGCGCCAGCAAAGCCAGATCGAACACCAGCACGAAGAAGAACCACACGCCCAGCGCCAGCCCGGCCGCCGTGGATTTCTCGGCCGACGCACTGCTCAGCACATAGGCCAACCCCAGAAACCCCCAGCCCAATAACGTCGACGACGCCATGAACCGACCGAAGGCCCAGAGCAGCAGGCTCAGCTGGATATCGTCCACCAGCACCGCGATGGCCAGCATGGCGCAGCCGAAACCGATCAGCGTCGCCAGCGCCAGGATCAACCCGTGGCCGACAAACTTGCCGAGCAGAATCTGCCCGCGACCCAAGGGGTACGTCAGCAACAGCAGCAACGTGCCGCTCTCGTCCTCGCCGACGATGGCGTCATAAGCCAACAGCAACGCAATCAACGGCATCAAAAACGTTGCCAGACTGGCGAGGCTGGCAATGGTGGCTGGCACCGAGGTAAACCCCAATTGCCCGGAGGCCGCCGCGCCCAGCCAGGCGATGCCGATGGCCAGCACCGCGAACAACACACTGATTGCCAACAACCAGCGATTGCGCAACCCGTCACTGAATTCCTTGCGGGCCATGTTCCAGACAGCGTTCATACGGTCTCCCCGATTGGCATCGCACCGGCCCGGCTCATGTAGTAGCGGTAAATATCTTCCAGCGACGGTTGATGGATTTCCACGTCGGCCGGTTCGTCTTCATTGAGCAGCTGGCGCAACAGCCCGAGTTTGCTGCCATTGAGCGCGGCCACTTCAAGACCTTCGACGCCCCAGCGTTCGGTGAGGTGCCCGGCGTTGTTCCAGCGTTGCTGCAAGGGCCCGGCGTGCTTGAGGCCGTTGGCGCGAATCAGCGTCGGCAACCCGGCTTCCTCGCGCAAACTGCGTAGACTTCCCAGTGCCAGCAGACGTCCCTGGGTCAGAATCGCGGCGCGGTTGATGTGCGCCTCGACACCGGGCAAGACGTGGGAACACAGAATGATGCTGGTGCCTTGGCTACGCAGGCGATCGAGCAACCGATACAAGTCCTGAGTGGCGATGGGATCGAGGCCGACTGTTGGTTCGTCAAGCAACAACAAACGCGGCTCACCAAGCAGCGCTTGCGCCAGCCCGAGGCGTTGACGCATGCCCTTGGAGTACGTCTTGACCCGTCGATGCGCCGCACCGGCCAGGCCGACTTCCTCCAGCAGTGCGTCCACTTGGGCGGACGCGGCGCCTTTGAGTCGCGCGAAATGACGCAAAGTCTCGACACCGCTCAGTTGCGGGTAAAACGTGACGTTTTCCGGCAGATAACCGAGCAGGCGCCGCACATGGGGATCGCAAGGCAAGCGACCGAACACCCGGACCTGCCCTTCGCTGGGCTGGAGCAGGCCCAGCACCAGTTTCATGCTGGTGGTCTTGCCCGCGCCGTTATGCCCGAACAAACCCAGCACTTCACCTTCCGCCAGGCTGAGGTTGAGCTGATGCAACACGGTGGCATGCCCATAGCGCTGGCTGACGCCTTCGATGTCGATGACGTTCATGAGTTGGGCTCCTGGGTCAGGGGTTGAGTGGATGATTTCATCAGCGGATGGCTGTCCAGCACCCCCGGCGATTTCATCACCGGAAAGGCTCGTTGCACCCAGCGCAGCAACTCGATCCCAGGGCTGTTCATCAGCAACCGCACCTGCGGGTACAGCCAGAGCAGGCGGTCGACGTTGTCATTGGGTTCGTAGGCGATATCGCCGAGGCCGTCGTTGTTGCGGTCCCAGCCCAGGTAATCGCTCCAGTAGTTACCGCGGCCATCCACCGACCACTCCTGCAAGCGGGTGGCGACGTACTTGACCTGTCGCTGGTTGCCGACAAACGCGTTGTCGGCGATGCGGTTGTCTTCCGAGCCGGCGGTGAGATGGATGCCCACGGCGCTGCGCTCGAAGTGGTTGTGTTCGATGCTGTTGAACAGCGCGTTATAGATGAACAGCGCCTTGCCCTCGGCGCCGCTGATCATGCTGTCGCCGGTCGAGCCGTCGCGCACGTCAGTGACGAAGTTGTCACGCAAGGTTGAGTAAGTGATGTAGTTCATCAGGATCCCGTAGTTCTGATCCTGTTCGGAGCGATTGCCGATCACCGTGAGCTTGCGGCTTTGCATCAAGGCGTAGCCGGTGCGGGTGCGGCGGGTGGTGTTGCCGATCAGTTGGTTATCGTTGGCGAACATGTAATGCACGCCGTAGCGCAGGTCTTCCAGGGTATTGCCTTGCAGCAGGTTGCCGTTGGAGGTGTCGATGTAGATGCCATCGCGGGTGTCGCGCACCTGGTTGCCAATGACCTTGGCGCCATGCACCGCATACAGATGAATGCCGTTGCCGCGATCCTGGGAGCGCATCGCCGGATCACCCTGAATGCGGTTGTCGATCAGGCTCACATTCTGAGTGCCGTCGACCCAGATACCGAAGCCCTTGCCCTGCAGGCGATTGCCTTTGATCACCGCGCCATAGGCCATGGGCTGGATGAACAGCGCCGCATTCATGGCGGTGAGGTCGTGTCCCCAGTTTAGAAAGGTGCAGCCTTCGATGGCGACATCCGGCGCGCCGATGATCACACCGTTGCCCTGCCCGTCCCCCTGAAATACCGCGCCGGGCTCGCAGAGAATCTGCATCGGTTGATCGACACTGAACGAGCCCCGGTATTCCCCCGCCGGCAGGTGCCAGCGTTGATTGGCGTCTACCCGCAGCGGCAACGAGGTGATGGGTTGCACCGCCAGCGCGCTGCCGGACATCAGCAGGAGCGCAAATGCAATGACCGTCACCGGGTTTCCCTTGCTATCAGTCATTGCTTCGCTCCTGTCGATGGGCAACGGTCAGGCCTTCTCGACCTTCATGCGGCCGACCATTTCCATGTGCAGTGCATGGCAGAACCAGCTGCAGTAGTACCAGTGCAGGCCGGCCTTGTCGGCGATGAAGGTGATCGACGAGGTCTGCTGCGGGCTGATTTCCATGCTCACGCCATGGTTGGTCATCACGAAGCCGTGGGTCACGTCTTCAATCTGGTCGATGTTGGTGATGGTCACCGTGACCTCGTTGCCTTGTTTGACGGTGAACTCCGGCAAACCGTAGGCCGGGGCCATCGAGGTCATGTAGACGCGGACTTTGTTGCCGTCGCGGATGACCTTGTTGTCGGTCTCCAGCTTGATCCCGTCTTTGGCGGCGATCGCCACCGTCTCGGCGAAAAACGGGTCGTTGCGGTCCCAGATCTTCTTGGTCTTGATCTGGTCGCGGCGGGCCATGACGCAGTCGTGGGGTTCGGCGAAGGCCGGGCCGTCATGCACCAGTTTCATTTCCTCGCCGGAGATATCGATCAGTTGATCGTTTTCCGGGTGCAGCGGGCCGGTCGGCAGGAAGCGATCCTTGGAAAATTTGCTGAGCACCATCAGCCATTGGCCATCGGCGTCTCTGGTTTCGGTCAGCGAGGCATGGTTGTGGCCCGGCTGGTATTGCACGTCGAGTTTCTGCTTGATGTAGTTGATCTTCTCGCCGGTGTACGCGCGAATGGCCTCCTCCACGTTCCACTTCACCACCTGGCTGTCGATAAACAGCGTGGTATAGGCATTGCCGCGGCCGTCGTAGGTGGTGTGAAGCGGGCCCAGCCCCAGTTCCGGTTCGCCGACCACCGCATCGCGCGGGTCCTTGAATTTGTCGTCGAACAGATCATCCAGCTTCGCGGTGGCGATGATCGTGCAGGTGGGCGAAAGTTTGCCCGCGGCAATGAAGTACTTGCCATCGGGCGTCATATTGATGCCGTGGGGGTTCTTCGGCACCGGGATGTAGCGGGTGAACGTGCTGTCCTTGCCTTCGTTTTTACGACCGTCGACCACCGGCACTTTCGAGCCGTCCAGGGTGATGAACCTGCCAGCCTTGATCGCCGCTTCGATGCGCGGGATGTTGAACACCACCACCCAGTCGCGCTCGTTGCGCATCATGCCGCCCAGGTCGTAGGCCTTCTCCGAGTTGTAGCAGGTGGACGCCGCGTATTTGCCGGTGTAGTCGGCGTCGGTGTTGTCCAGGTTGCCATCGACAATGACCTGGAAGGCCATCTCCATTTTCTCGGCATCGATGGCGTTGAACATCGTGTAGCTATTCTTGTCCTGCAGGTCGAAGGTGCTGCCGTCATTGGGGTGTGGAATCACGAATTCAGCATTGGCGAACACGTATTTTGTGTGCGGCACTTTTTGCAGGCGCAGCCCGTGAACGGCCTGCACATTGGGCACGGTGAGCATCTTGTCGCACTTCATGATGTCCAGACGGATACGCGCAACACGGCTGTTGGCCTTGTCATTGATGAACAGGTATTTGCCATCGTACTTGCCGTCAGTCATGGACAAATGCGGGTGGTGGCAGTCGCCATTCTGGAAATGCGCGCTGTCGCCCATGATCCGTTTGCTTTCGTTGGTCAGGCCCCAGCCAGTGGCGGAGTCGACGTTGAACACCGGTACACGCAACAGCTCGCGCATCGACGGAATGCCCATGATCCGCACTTCACCCTGATGACCGCCACTCCAGAAACCGTAGTACTGGTCCAGTTCGCCCGGCCCGACGTGGGTTTTCAGTTGCGCGTCCTTGGCCGCTGCCGCCCAGGTCTCACGGGTAAACACCGCGCCACCGATGGCCGTGGCACCGGCCAGTACCGCGCCGGTCACCGCGCTGGTGCCCAGGAAACCGCGACGACTGAGGCCGGTCGATTCCGGCACTTCAGTGGCTTTTTTGGATTCTGTGTCGTTCATCAGGTGTATTCCTTGAAGGATAAAAACGGTCGCAGCGCACAGGCGCTCGCGGGGTTCATTCCAGAGCGCTCACTTCCACGACAGGTATCAGTTGCACAGCGATGGGTGCCGGTTTGCCGCGCTTCTTGCGCTTGTTGATCAGTGGCGGACACTTGTTGTCGTTGTGGTAAGTCATCTGGCAATCGAGGCAGTAGTGGCACTCGTTGGCATTGATTCGGCCATCGGGATGAATCGCCTGGATCTCGCACTCCTTAGCGCACAGCTGGCAGGGTGTGCCACAGTCCTTGCGGCGTTTGAGCCAGTCGAACAGGCGAAATTTGCTCGGAATCGCCAGCGCGGCTCCCAACGGGCAGATGTAGCGGCAATAGACTTTGCGGGTGAAGAGGTTGATGACCAGCAGTGCCACCGCGTAGAGAACGAACCACCATTGGCGGTCGAACCTGAGGGTGATCGCGGTCTTGAACGGTTCCACCTCGGCGAACAATTCGGCGGTGGACATCGACTCCAGGGAGAGGCCGAACAGCAGCAGCAAAATGATGTATTTGATGGCCCACAGCCGTTCATGCACCGCGAAAGGCAATTCGTATTGGGGGATTCTCAGCTTGCGCGCGGCTTCGTTGATCAGCTCCTGCAAGGCACCGAACGGGCACAACCAGCCGCAGAATACGCCCCGCCCCCACAACAGAATGCTCGCGGCGGCGAAGACCCAGAGCATGAAGATCAGCGGGTCGGTGAGAAACAACTCCCAGCGAAAGTGATCGAACAGCGCATGGGCGAAGGTCAGCACATTGACCACCGACAGTTGCCCCAGCGCATACCAGCCGAGAAACACCACGGTAAAGACCAGGTAACCTCGGCGCAGCCAGTGCAGAAAACGTGGCCGACGCGTGAAGGAGTCCTGCAGGAACAGGATCGCCATCAGCAGCAGTAAAGCGCTGCCGAGCACGGTGATCTGAAAGGTTTTCTGGTACCAGATGGTCAACCACATCGGCCGACCGGCTTCCTCGAGGGCGGCCAATTCTTCGACGCTGGGCAGTGGCCGCTCAAGGTACGGCTCGGGCAGTTGATAAGGCAGTTCGAAGCTGCTGAAGGTGCTACTGAGCGGCCCGGTTTGACGACGCACCAGCAATTCCAGGGACCAGGGCGATCCCGGGTCGAACCGGGCCGGCTCGCGCACAATGAAAATCGACATTTCGGTGAATTCCGGCATGCCGCTGGCAAAGACGTCGGAGAGCCGCTGATGGTCCATGTCGCGAAAACTGATGACGTTGCCGAACTGGCGCAATTGCACCCGATCGAAAATCCCGCCGCGCACATACCCCGAGCCTTTATAGGAAAAAAGCCCACGACCCAGCACCACAATGGCCTGCTCGCCGGGCTTGAGGTCCTGCATAAGTAAGCGATATTGATTGTCGCCCAGCAGCGCACGGCCGATGGTCGGCGGATTCAGGTCGGCGGTGTAGAGCTCGATAAAGGTCTCATCCACCTGATCGGCGGCGGCGTTTTCCACGCCTTCGGCGTCGGTGCCCTTGAAGGCGGCGTCGACCTGACCACGGGTCAGGTTCAAGCGGCGGATGGCGCCGTTGCCGGTCAGTTGTTCCCAGGTGGCGGGTTCGAAAAAGTCCTGGCGCACGGTGGCAGGCATGCGTGCCACACCGCCCGTGTCCTCGATCAGCTTGAGCGATACGGCCACGTCGTGGGCGGCGCGCATGATGACCTCGTTGACCACCATCGCCGTGACGGTAGCCCCGGCAATCGCATCGACGGTGACGGCCTTCGGGTCGCTGGAATGGCCGACGACCACCCGCTGGCTGACCTTGATGCCCTTGTACCTGGCGCTGAAGCCGTGAAGTTTTGCCTCAGGAATGCCGATCAGCAGAATGGGCTCATGGTGCTCCAGCACATAGGCATCCTGAATCGCACCTGCAGTGTCGAGGATCACCTGGGTATTGATCGGCTTGCCCGAGTAGGCAGGGATGTCCACCACGTCCAGACTCTGGAACACATAGCCGAGCACCTTGCCGGCGGCGGACAGCGTGCGCACCTTGAACCGGCCTTCGGGGGCGGAAACGGAATCGGTCTGAGGGAAGGTTTTCTCGATGCGCTGCTGCTCGATGTCGCCGTATTGCTTGGCTTGCACCGCCTCAAAGGTGGCGAGTATCAGCATTAGCATGACCACCAGCCCGACGCCCAAGGCGCGCAGGTTGCCGTGTATCGAAGGCGGATGGATTGTCATGGGCTCGCTGATTTCAAAAGGGCTTTCGGTCATGTTAGGGAGCGTTGCGCCCCCTGCCCTTGATTGAAATCAACTTGAGAAATTAGCCCATGAGGACAGGCGCCAATGACTCAAACCGTGCGTGAAAACAGGCCTTTTTGCTCACTACCCAGATAGGCGTCAAACGCCATCGCGGCACTGCGCATCATCAAGTGCCCCTGTGGTAACAGCACCAGTTCGTCGCAGTGGATCAGCAGCAGTCCGTCGCGAACATGTTCCTCCAGTTGGGCCAAGGCATCGGCAAAGTACTCGGTGAAGAGAATGTCATGACGCATTTCATAGCGGTTAAACGTAATACGGCCGTGGCACATCAGGTCGCTGATCACTTCGCGGCGCAGCAAGTCGTCTGCGCTCAAGCGGTAACCGCGATGCACCGGTAGCAGGCCTTGGTCCAGACGCGCGTAGTACTGAGACAGCTCCTTGACGCTCTGGCTGTAGCTGTCGCCGACCTTGCCGATCGAGGACACGCCGAGGCCTATCAAGTCGCAGTCGGCGTGGGTGGAGTAGCCCTGAAAGTTACGCTGCAGGGTGCCATTGGCGCGGGCCAGCGACAGCTCGTCGTCCGGCAAGGCGAAATGATCCATGCCGATATAGACGTAACCGGCCGCGGTCAGACGGCGGATGATCAGTTCAAGCAATTCCAGCTTGCGCTCCGGCGGCGGCATGTCGGCGGGACGAATCAACCGTTGTGCGCGAACCATTTCCGGCAGGTGCGCATAGCTGTAGGCAGCAATCCGGTCCGGACGCAGCGCGATGATCTTGCTGAGGGTGACGTCGAAACTCTGCACGGTTTGCAACGGCAGGCCATAGATCAGATCGACGCTGATCGACTTGAATTGCGCCTCGCGTGCCGCAGCAACCAGCGCATAAATCTGCTCTTCACTTTGCTGGCGATTGACCGCGGCCTGCACGTCGGGGTCGAAATCCTGAACACCGAAGCTCAGGCGATTGAAGCCCAACTGGCGCAGCGACCGGATCTGCTCGGTGCTGATGGTGCGCGGGTCGACTTCGATGGAAAATTCATGGTCATCGCTGTCATCCATGTTGAACGCCTGATGCAGGCAATCCATCAGGTCCGCGAGCTGTTCACTGGTTAAATAAGTCGGCGTGCCGCCGCCCAGGTGCAATTGCGTGAGTTTACGGGTGCTATCGAACAAGGCCGCCTGCATCGCAATCTCAAGCTTGAGGTACCGAAGGTACTCGACGGCGCGATGGGTTTTCTGGGTAATGATTTTGTTGCAGGCGCAGTAGTAACAAAGACTTTTGCAAAACGGAATATGGATATACACCGACAGCGGTTTCGACGCGCTTGCCTGGTTGCTCTCGCGGGCGGCACGCTGATAGTCGTCAACGGCAAAGGCCTGATGGAACTGTGGCGCGGTTGGGTAAGAAGTGTAGCGCGGCCCCGGGCGGTCATACTTTTCGACCAGGGCGCGATTGAAATCAAAGGAAGGCTTCATGATCAATCAACTCGCAAATGGGTTAACACCTCGCACCGCCCACATCCTTTTCAAACAGGTTGCAGATGGCATCCACTTCCGGCCGACCGGCAGGGAGAATGCTGATGAAGCGGCCTGACAACTCAATCAACCCCTCACGACTCAATTGCTCCAGCAACGGCCAGACCGACGAGAAATACCTGGAAAAAACCAGCCCATAACGTCTTTCGATGGCGCGTATATCCAGTTCCAGATCGCACGCCAGTCGCTCCATGACCATTTGCCTGATTTGCTCCCCCGCCTCGAAGCGCCAGCCTCGACACGTCGGCAATTGCTGCCTGTCCAGTTGCTGCTGATAGCGTTCAATCTCGTCGGTGTTTTGCGTGTACAAATCGTCGATCTGGCTAATGGCACCCAAACCGAATCCAACATGATCGCAATAGCCGTGACGGGAGAAGCCCTCACAGGTACGGCGCAACCGGCCTCGCTCCTGGGCGACTGCCAAATCATCATCGGGCCGGACAAACTGCCCCATACCGATGTAGTGATAACCCGCGCAAAGCAGTTGATCAAAGCAGATCTGGCGCATCGCGCCTTTATCGACCTGGCTGCACTGCTCTCTGACTTTATCACCGAGCACCGGACGATAGCGTCGTGGTGGCCGGGCATAATCGAACACCATCAGCCGGTCTGGCTCCAGCTTGATAATGCTCGCCAGCTTCAACGCAAAACTGTCTGGCGTCTGCCAGGCATGGCCAAAACCCAGATCGACGTTGATGGATCGAAAACCAAAGGTCCGCGCCGCGTCCATGAGCGACTGGATCGGCGCCGGGTTCTGGTAGCAGGCCACCGACCTCTCACAGTCGCTGTCGAAATCCGGTACACCGATGCTGACATGATTGAACCCCTGGTCGCGCAGCACGCCCATGGTCGCCCAATCGGTTTGATAAAGGTCCACCTCGACGCTGTAGTCGCCGCAATCATGTAAGAGAAAGTTGAAACGGCGACGCAGATGACTCATCAGCCGCCCTATGTGAGCAATGGTGAGTGTTGCGCCGCCCAGATGAAACTGTTCCACCCGTTGCTGCGCATCCAGGTGGCAACCGACGAGGTCGATCTCCTGCTCCAGATGCTGGAGGTACTGCTCAATACCCTGGTGCTCGTCGGCGCTATCACGAGGGGAACAAAAGGCAAGCTTGAGGCTGGAGGGTAGCTGCACGTTCAGGGACAGCGGACGTCGCTTCTGGCGGCTGACGCGCAACGCGCGAAGCAGATCCAGTGATCCGATACCCTCATGGAATTTTTGCGTGTCGGCATGACAGTTGGGGTCGAGCACGCCCTGATCGCACCGGGCGACCAGCTCGCCGGGGTTGTGAAAGAAATCGAGCATGAAGGTCTCCGACACTGGCTGCGGGTCATCAGTGTCGGGGTTCAACGATCAATACGCCTTGATTTGCATCAAGCACAAGGCAACGTCTTGGAAGAACAGACCACCCTTCAAAGCCGATCACCAGGTCAGATAAAACATTCCCTTGGCCAGCAGCACGATAACGACCATGTGACAAAACAGGCTGCCGTGGATGAACTGCAGGTACCGCGGACTCATTCGGCCACGTTTGAACAAAAACATGGCCACCAGGAAGTGCAGCAGTACGCTCACGGCCACCGCGACTTTCAAGGCCAGCAATGTGCCGAACGATGAAGCCAATGGTGAGGCAAGGACTGGCAGGTAGCGCAGCCAGACCATGCCGAGCCCCGCACCGAACAATACCAGCAGCACCCACGGCATCAGCGAGCGCGCTCGCCGGCCGATGCCTTCCTCCACCAGCAACATGACCCTGGTGGGTAGCTGTTTGCGGATACTTTCAAGGAACAGAACTTCGAAGAACACCGTACCGATAAAGATCAGGGCGGCAAACAGATGCAACGTCAGAATCAGCGGATAGATCATGGAGGTGTCGCCTTGAGTCAAGGCAACCCGTTACGCACGGGTATGTCGATCTCTGGAGACTACTGAGCCGTCGGCTCCATGTGGTTGACATCGATCAAGAAAGCACAAAACCCACACTCACCGCACTTCATCGGTATCGAACGCGCAGAAGTGGCCGTTTTTACCGTTGGTCAAGTGAAAACCTGATAGGCGTGCTGCCTAAACCATTACTGCAATGCCAAACGCCCGATGCGGTGCATCAGGCGTTCGGTTAAATCGGTGTAACACTCAATTAGCGCAGAGGCAGGCCCCTGGTTTCTGGCATGCGCAAATAGACCACGGCACTGATGGCGCTGATCACCGCCAGGTAGATCCAGAACAAGTGCCCATAGCCCCATCCGGCCATCGCGGCCATGAGATACGGTGCGGTTCCGCCAAACAGTGTCACTGATAATGCGTACGGCAAGGCGATACCGGTCACTCGAACTTCAGCCGGAAATTGCTCCGCCATGGTCACTGCAGAAGCTGCGCCGAAGCCTGTCATGATGACCATTGATATGGTTTGCAGGATGGTCACTTCCGTCAGACTGATACCGACATGCAACAGACCGAAACTTGGCCACGCCCACAGTACCGAAGCGACGGCAAATCCGATCAGAACCGGCCGGCGACCGAGTCTGTCAGCAAGTTTCCCGGCAAAAGGCATTAGCACCAGTGACACCCCTACCGAGATCACGCCTGCCAGCAATGTGTCACGGATCGACATACCGGTGATCAGGTGAACCTGCGAGGGATAGCTCACCATCCATACATAGTTGAGCAAGTTGCCGGCCATGGCGATGCCGATCACCCGCATCGCATCTTTTTTATGGCTGAAAAACAGATCACGCAGAGGCCTTTTTTTCATGTTGCTCGCGGAGCGCGCCTTGAAAATTTCAGTCTCGCGCACCGACAGGCGGATCCACAGCGCGATCACCCCCATCAGAGCGGCAATGATAAAGGCAACGCGCCAACCCCAGTCGTTCAACGCAGCGTCACTTCCCAGCGATGCCAGACCAAAGCCCAGAAGGAACGAAACCATGGTCCCGGCATTGATCGCGAACCATTGCCATGAGCCGGCGAAGGCGCGGCGGTGTGCAGGGGCTGACTCGATCAGGAACGCCGAAGCAGAGCCGAATTCCCCCCCAGCGGAAAACCCTTGGACCAGGCGCGCTAAGACCAAAATGATCGGTGCGGCAATTCCAATGCTGTCGTAGTTGGGGCATAGGCCGATGACCAGCGAGGCCAGCGACATCAGCAGGATAGAAAGCGTCAAGCCTTTCTTGCGGCCGTAGCGGTCGGCTATTTGGCCGAGAACCGCACCACCGATTGGCCGCATGATGAAACCAACGGCGAAAATCGCCAACACTGACAGCAAGTTAGTAAGACTATCCCCAGCGGGGAAGAACTGTCGGGCAAGGATGGAAGAAAACGTGGCGTAAATCACCCAGTCGGTATATTCGACTATGGTGCCGAGCGTTGCGGCGACAATGGCCTTTTTCTCGCCATAGGTCAGTTGCCGCCCCTGAACATTTGCACCGGCGCCTGATGCCGACTCTGGCGACAGTGCACTCATCAAACTATTGTCGTTACTCATTTCTACGGCTCCCGTGGGCGCTATTATTATTGACCTCTAGTCGCGGCCTCGTCTTGTCACGGGTTCATACTGCAATTTACCCGCGCCCCGGTGAATCGAGATTTTCGCCCTGCATCGTTGATTAAATCTCAATGCATAGGCATCTATTGAATATTTCAGGCTATTGAAAGTTGTTTGATATTTGCTCAATCGCCAACACCATAAAACTCAGTTGAGCAATATGAATCTGCTGGTTGTAATAGGTATTCGTAATGGAGTTTTAAACAATAAAGACGAGCCTCACTGCAGTTTCAGAGGAGACACACAATGTTTATAAAAGTTAACAGCTTCGTCGATGGCCGTTCCATGGAGCCGGCTGACGGGCAGTATGTCGACAAGATCGATCCGCGCACCGGAGCCAAGATCAGTGAAGTCGCCAGCAGCGGGCCGAAGGATGTGGCTCTGGCAATCGAGTCGGCAGCCTCCGCGCTGCAAGGCTGGCGCGACATGCGCCCCGCCGAACGTGGGCGCATCCTCAATGAATTCGGGCGCATCATCCGTCAAAGCGAAAATACGCTGGGCGCGCTGGAAAAGGCCGATACCGGTAAACCCGGCAGCGAGATGGCGGCGCTGATGGACCTGACCGCCCAATACTTTGAGTTTTATGGTGGCATCGTCAACGTCATGGACGGGGACGTGATTAACCAGGGCCCCGACTATCACATCTATACACGCCGAGATCCCTTTGGCGTGATTGGGGTCATCCTGCCTTGGAACGCCCCGCTGCACCAGGCAGCGCGCGCTATCGCTCCCGCCCTCGCTACCGGCAATACCGTGGTGGCCAAACCCTCCGAACACACCTCTGCCTCACTGGTGGAACTGGCACGCATTGCCGTGCAAGCCGGAGTGCCTGCCGGAGTCTTCAACGTCATCGTGGGCAAAGGGAGCGTGATCGGCCCCGCCATGGCTCACAACCCGCATATCCGCAAGATTTCCTTTACCGGCGGTCTGCGCGCGGGGCAGGAACTGGGACACATTGCCGCTGAACGCATCCTACCGCTGACCCTTGAACTGGGCGGCAAGTCCGCCAACATTGTGTTCGACGACGCCGACCTCGATGCGGCCGCCAAAGGCTCGACCAAGGCATTTACCTGGAACAGCGGCCAATGGTGCGCTGCAGGCACGCGGTTGCTGGTCCAGGAGAATATTCATGACCGCTTCGTCGACAAGTTGGTTGCCGAGGTGGGTGCCCTGCGCGTCGGCCCGGAGGATGACTCGACGTCCGGGCCGATTACCACTCATGCGCAGTTCGAGAAGATCCAGAGCTACTTCGCCATCGCCGAACGCGAGGGGCTCAAGCCTGCAATCGGCGGCAAGGTGGCCGTACACGAGGGCTATGAAGAGGGTTGGTACATCGAACCGACGGTATACACCGGTGTGAACAACGATATGACCCTGGCCCGCGAGGAGATCTTCGGGCCTATTGTCTGCGTCATTCCCTTCAAGGATGAAGCCGATGCGCTGCGGATTGCCAACGACAGCGAATTCGGCCTCGGTGCCGGTATCTGGAGCCGTGACATCGGCCGGGTGCATCGGGTCGCCGCGCAACTGGAGGCCGGCCGGATTGTCGTCAACGAGTACAGTGGCGGTTTCGTCCAGACGCCATGCGGTGGCTTCAAGCAAAGTGGCTACGGTCGCGAACAAGGCATCGACGCCCTCTCCCACTATACCCAGCTCAAATCCGTGATCATTCGCCTTTAAATACTTTTCACACACAAAAAAAAGGGCACAGCCATTGGCTATGCCCTTTTCGTTTACGGTCGACGACTGTTTACCAGATCGGCAGGGAGTAGCTGAGGATCACCCGGTTCTCGTCGATATCGCTGGCAAAGTTGCTGCGCGTGCTGGCGTTTTTCCATCTAACGGCAAGGTTTTTCAACGCACCGCTCTGAATGACATACGCCAATTCAGTGTCTCGTTCCCACTCTTTTCCAGCCTGAACCTGGTTGCGCACACTCACCTGGTCGCCCGACAGATAGCGCGTCATGAAAGTCAGGCCAGGAATGCCAAGCGCCGTGAAGTTGTAGTCGTAGCGCAGTTGCCAGGAACGCTCATCTTGATTGCCGAAATCATTTATCTGTACCAGATTGATCAAATACGCGTCGGTGCCGTTGAGGTTGGCAAAGCCGGTTGCCCCGCTCATGCGTTGATAGCCAAGGCCCAGCGAATGGCCGATCGCGCTATAAGTGAACATCGCGCCGAGGGCAGAGTTTTCGACGTTGCTACCGCCCTCATCAAGGCTTCGCGCCCAGCGGATATCGGACGTAAGCGTTTGTCCTTCGGTGAGCGCCAACTTGTGGTTCAAGGTCAGGTAGTGCTGCCGGTAAATGCCATCAAGAGCGCCATAGTGGTAGGCCGTACTCAATGCTGGCGTCCAGCGATAGGTCCCCCCCGCAAAATCGAAGCGCTCACTGCTTGTCTTCCGGCCTGGCCGGATATTGCGTGCAGCGCCGTTGAATACCGTCATGGGCTCATTGTCGCTTGAGTTACGCAGGTTGATCCGGTCGAACCGCCCGAGATCGAAAGTCGTATTGCTCAGGTCGGCACTATTGAACCAGGCGCCGCGAAACGTCTGCGGCAACAAACGCGTGTCGTTGTACATCGCCACGGGCAGTTTGGGCGTCAGGGTGCCGGCTTTCAGTGTGCTTTGCGCCATGCGTAACTTGGCGGTCAGCCCCAACTCGCTATATTCATCCTGGGCACGGCCGCCCGGGTCGCGATCAGTAACGAGCAACC
Source organism: Pseudomonas sp. NFX71 (assembly GCF_048079215.1). Lineage (NCBI taxonomy): Bacteria > Pseudomonadati > Pseudomonadota > Gammaproteobacteria > Pseudomonadales > Pseudomonadaceae > Pseudomonas > Pseudomonas sp. NFX71. The sequence goes on from NZ_CP182230.1 coordinate 5,437,458, forward strand.
CTGTGCCGGTTCTGGATGGGCCCGAGTCCAACTTGATGCCGAGCATGCCCAATGCATCCATGCCAACGCCGATCACTCCGGGAGTAAAGCCGGATTCATAGCGCAGGAGAAAACCCTGGGCCCACTCCTCTGCCTTGCTTTGAGCCGCACCTGATTGGCGAAAGTCGCGATTGAAGTAGTAGTTGCGTAAATCCATGCTGGCTTTGCTGTCGGTGATGAAGTCCGCAAAAGCCGGCGAATGCACAGTGCTGACTGCGCCGCACAATGCCAGTCCTGAGGCGCGTTGAAAATGCTTGCGATGGCGCGTTTTGGCGATCTTCATGAATGGATCTCTTATTGTTGTCGGGAGCTGCATCACGACCAGATGGCGCGTGCGCGCCGATCGTAGAAATCGCAGCCCCCTGACGACAATCGAATAAAACGGGCGCCCACCTTGAGCTTTTATCAAGCGTTCACTTTATTGTTGGGATGCGCCGGGCAATTAAATACACTCCGCGTCCTCGTTTTTTCCAATACAGTAACTTCCAACAACAAGAGATGACTTCCATGGACCGACTGCCGCCACTGAATGCCATCCGTGCGTTTGAGTCCGTAGCGCGTCATTTGAGCATCACCCATGCCGCCGATGAGTTGAATGTCACGCCGGGTGCGGTCAGTCGGCAGATCCGCGCACTCGAGGATTTTCTCGGCCTCGACCTGTTTGTGCGCGGGCATCGGCAAATCACCTTGACCCATTCCGGCGAACAATATTTCCGTGCTGTGGCCAGGATGATCGAAGACTTGCGCGGCGCCACGAAGAAACTCATGTCGCCGCCCCTGCGGCGGCAAATCAAGGTGCGTGCCTACACCACGTTTGCCATGCAGTGGTTGATACCCAGGCTCGCCAGCTTTCACGCCGAACATCCCAAGATCGAGGTGCTGTTGACCGCATCGCTCGAGCCGGTCGACTTTCACAAGGAAGACATCGATGCCGCGATCCGTCTTGGTGCCGGCGAATGGCCCAATTGCAATTGTTACGTGCTGAGCGATAACCGTCTTGCACCCGTCTGCAGCCCTTCTCTTTTGCAACATGGTCCGGGCCTGAGTACACCCGCCGACATCGCGCAGTACACCATGCTGCACTCGATCGCCAGGCCCGAAGATTGGCGCTACTGGCTGGAGGCAAGCGGCGTGAGCCGTGACGTCGATGCGCTTGCCGGAATGTCATATCAGAGTTCTTCGATGGTCTATGCCGCTGCCGCTGGTGGCCAGGGCATTGCCATGGCGCAGTTGTTCCTGGTCGAGAAGGAGTTGCGTGACGGCACGCTGATCAAACCTTTCGATCAAGTCGTCGACATGGGCGTGTACACCTATTATCTGCTCACGCCAAGGCACCGCGAAGAGAGCGATGACACCCGGGTTTTCCGCGAGTGGATCCTCGAGCAGGCACGTTTGACCCGCGAAGGCGCTTGAGTTTTTATCAACCAAAACGCGCCAATAACTCCTTTGTCGCAGGGTAAACGGCAAACCTAGGATGGTGTCTTCCCAATAATAAGGACGACACGCGATGAGCCGACTTCCAACGCATTCAGACGCTGCATCCATCGAAACCATCGGTTTTATCGGGTTGGGCGCCATGGGCCAGAAAATGGCCCATCACCTGCTCGACAATGGCTATGACCTGAGTCTGTTTGACCCCAATCCGCAGGTATTGGCGCCCTTGCTCGCACGCGGAGCGCGCAGTCATGGCAGTCCCCGTGATGTCGCCGATCACGCGCGGATCGTGCTGATCTGCGTGCCCACTCCGGAGATCGTCGAACATGTGGTGCTGGGTGACAATGGGGTCATCCACGGCCAACAGGTGAAAATCCTGGTGGACCACTCAACCACCGGTCCGAGTATGGCCCGACGTATTGAACAGGCACTGCGCGATCATGGTATCCAGGCATTGGACGCGCCATTGGCGGGTGGCGTGACCGGCGCACTCAATGGCACCCTCTCGGTGATGGTGGGCGGTGACAAAACTGCCTACCAACTGTGTGAACCGGTATTCGCCTGTTTCGGCAAAAAAGTCGAACACATCGGCACAACGCCAGGCCTGGGCCAGACCTTGAAGCTGGTCAACAACATGATCGTTGGCGCCACGCTGGTCGCCACTAGCGAAGCAATGCTGTTCGGTATCAAGTCCGGGCTCGAACCCGGGCAAATGCTGGAAATGCTCAACGCCAGCACTGCGCGCAGCTTCAGCAGCGAACAGATACTGGCCGGCACCGTGATGCAGCGCGAATTCGATTTCGGCTTTCGCCTGGACTTGATGCGCAAGGATGTACGACTGTTCCTCGCAGAGGCGGAAAACGTCGGCACACCGGCCTTCACCTGCGCCGTGGTCAAGCAGTTCTTTGATCAAGCCATGAGCGACGGTGACCCAGCACGCGACATGACCCATGTGGTCAAGGTGCTCGAGAAAATGGCCGGCGCAACCATCGACGGGCATACCTCATCCTAGGCTCACCCCCCTCCTTTTCTGGATGCAGGCAAGCTGGCTTGGCCCGCAGTTTTCAAAGCGTAAAATAAACCAGGCGGGCCGATAAGGCCCGCCGTCATCTGTGCCTTTGAAGGTGCCCTCTGCGGCTGCTGGTTTGATTTTTTCTCAATTCAACCGCGTTTTTATATCGTTTGTCGCCCATTGAGGCGTGCCCGAACATACCTCCAGACGTTCGCAATCGAGCGCAATAAAAACAGGAGGTCACATGAACAGTCCGTCACCCGTCTGGGCATCCACTACACCGCCCCGGCTTGCTGCTTCACGACATTTGGGCACTGGCGAAATCTTCTTTCCTGCGGTCACTGCCGATTCGCCCCTGGCCGATCAGTTCCAGGACACCACCCTGAGCGTGGAAGGCCGCGTGTACAGCTTCACCATCATGCACCCCAGCCCCAAAAGTGGTTTGAATCCCTTCGTCCTGGCCTACGTCGACCTGCCCGGTCCTGTGCGTCTTTTCGGCCGCCTCAACGCCAGCGGTGACCGTCCATTCATTGGCGAAAAATGCCGCGTGATTGCCGATGAGACTTTCGGCTACGTATTTGAATCCCTGGAGATACGTCCATGACCCAGATGCATGTAATGGGCGCTGCGATGACGCCCTTTGGCCGCCACATTGGCGTGATGGCGCCGGAACTTGCCCAGCGAGCGATCCTTGACGCGGTGGCCGATGCCGGCGTCTCCCTTGCAGACATACAGGCGGTCTATTGCGCCAATGTGCTGGGCGGGATGATTCTCGGACAAGTGATCCTGCGTGACCTGGGCCTCAAGGGCATTCCGGTCTACAACATCGAAAACGCCTGCGCCAGCGGCGCCACCGCCGTCCACCTCGCTCGGCATGCGCTGATGTCCGGGCAATACGAGCGGGTACTGGTGTTTGGTATCGAGCAACTGACGGCGTTGGGCGGTGGCACCATCCCCATGCAGCGCAACGATCGCATGACTGATCTGTACGCCACGGCCGGTATGGTCCTGCCGGCAGTTTATGCCATGCGCGCCACACGCTTTATCCATGAGCGAGAAGCCAAGCCAGCCGACCTCGCAGCTGTTGCAGTGAAAAACCGCCACCATGGTTCGCTCAATGAGTATGCGCAGCAGCGTACCGAAGTCAGCCTGGAACAGGTGCTCAGTTCACGGATGATCGCCGACCCGCTGACCCTGTTGCAGTGCTGCCCGTCGCAAGTCGATGGCGCCGCCGCCATGGTGCTCGGAACGCAGCCTGGGCCACAGGCCAAAGCTGTCAAGGTGTTGGGCTCGATCATTGTCTCGGGCATGCGCGAAACCGGTGATGACGACATTCTCGATGCCGAAATCACCGCACGCGCGGCGCGCCTGGCCTATGAGCAAGCCGGGGTTGCGCCCGCCGACATTGGCGTGGTCGAGCTGCATGACGCCTTCACAATCGCCGAACTGCTCTATTACGAAGCCCTTGGCCTGGCGGCGCCGGGCGAAGCCGTGTCGCTGTTGCACTCAGGGGCCACCGCGCTTGGCGGTCGCGTACCGGTTAACCCAAGTGGCGGTCTGCTGGCCAAGGGTCATCCGCTGGGCGCTACCGGCGTCGCGCAAATGGTCGAGCTGACCTGGCAATTGCAAGGGCGCGCCGGCAGTCGTCAGGCCGGCACACCGAAGCTGGGCCTGGCGCAATGCACCGGTGGCGGTATTGCGGGCGTCGATCACGCCGCCTCTGCCGTCCACATTCTGGGAGTTTGAGATGAGCACTCGACATTTCACTGCTACACAGGTCGCCGCAATCACCGGCGCCGCTCGCGGCATTGGTCTGGCTATCGCTGAACGACTGGCGCGCCAAGGCGTATTTGTCTATCTGTTGGACCGCGACGAAGCAGCACTCGCCGCAAGTGTTGAGGCCTTGACGGGGCATGGTTTGAAAGTCGCCGGCATTGCGCTGGACTTGACCGAAGGTGAGGCCGTCAATGCAGCGTTTGCGCGGATCCACGAAGCCCACGGGACGCTCGACTTTCTCGTCAATAACGCCGGTGTGGTCAGGGACAAGCGTTTCCTGAGCATGACTGAGCAGGATTGGGACCTGGTCGTCGATACCAACTTGCGTGCCCAGTTTCTGTGCTGCAAGGCCGCCCTGCCGTTGATGCTGGAAAAAGGCTTCGGCCGTATCGTCAACATGTCCTCCAGGGCCTGGCTCGGCGGTTTCGGTCAGGCCAACTACTCGGCGGCCAAGGGCGGCGTGGTGAGTTTGACCCGCAGCCTAGCCATCGAGTTTGCCGCCAAGGGCATCACTGTCAACGCGATCGCGCCCGGCATTGTCGATACCCCGCTGTTCCAGAGCTTCGCCCCTGAGGTTCAGGCAAAACTCAAGGAAACCGTGCCGGTAAAACGCATCGGTACCCCAGAGGACATCGCCAACGCCGTCGAGTTTTTCCTCGACCCGGCCAGTTCCTATGTGACCGGACAAACCTTGTATGTCTGTGGCGGACGCAGTCTGTCATCGGCCAGTGTTTGAGGTGAGCGCCATGTCAGTCTCAATGGAACTACAGGGTGCGATTGCGCTGATCACACTGGATCGTCCGCAGGCCTTGAATGCCCTCGATCTGGACTCGCTCCAGGTCCTTCGGGAGCACCTGGTGAATGTGCGCGATAACCCCGCGCTGCGCGTCGCCGTCATCACCGGTGCCGGCGAGCGGGCGTTTTGCGTCGGCGCGGACCTTAAAAGTACCCGTTCTTCGTCAGCCTCATATGCCCAGGCGCTGTTCCTGGCCAATGACCCTGCTGCCGATGCCGGTCTTTACATCCGCTTGATGGACCTCAGCGACCTCGACCTGCACAAGCCACTGATTGCCGCTGTCAACGGTCACTGCCTGGGCGGTGGCCTGGAGCTGGCGTTGCAATGCGACCTGCGCATCGCCTGCAGCAGCGCCTCCTTCGGGCTGCCCGAGGCTGCCGTGGGCTCTATCCCTGCGGTCAGTGGTTTGCACCGGCTGATGCGGGCGATACCGGCGGCCCCTGCCATGCAGATGGCCTTGACCGGGCAACGCATCGATGCACACCAGGCACACAGCATCGGCCTGATCTCCGAACGGCTGGACAGCCACGACGCATTGCTGGCGCGTGCCATGGAGCTCGCCGAGCGAATTGCACAGCAGGCGCCACTGGCCATACAGGCACTGCAAACCCTGTCACGCAGCACTGCGCACCTCAGCGACCGCGATGCCCAGCGGTTGACCGAGTTGTACTGGGGGGTGCTGCGCGATACCGAAGATCGAATCGAGGGCCGTCAAGCCTTCGCCGAGAAACGTGTACCGCACTACAAGGGCCGCTAGGTGGCCCGAGGAGAGATCATGCAATTGCACAATCCCTTTCTTCAGGGCCTGGGTGTCAAGTTGATCCGCTGGGAACCGGGAGAGGCCGAATTTCAGCTGCACATCGCCGAACAACATCTCAACCGTCAGGGCGCCTTGCACGGCGGGATGATCGCCACACTGATGGACGCGGCGTGTGGCTATGCAGGCTTGCACACTGGCGAAGGCGAAGCTGAGATCCATGGACTCACCGCAATGTTGAACATTGCCTACCTGCAACCGGCATTCGAAGGGAGCGTTAGCGCATTGGGCCGGGTTCGCCGCGCCGGCAGGAGCCTCTACTTCGCCGAAGCCGAGCTGCTGTCCGACACCGGCGTTCTTCTGGCCACCGCCCAAGGGACCTTCAAGAAACCCCGGGCGTCGATCCGCGGAGGTAATCATGTTACGTAACGCACTGGAGGGCCTCACCGTCCTCGATTTCACCCAGATCGCCGCAGGCCCGACGGCGACCATGCTGATGGCCGACATGGGCGCTCGTGTGATCAAGGTCGAACCCCGCGAAGGAGAGCTGGGTCGCACCCTGGGGCCAGCCTGGGTGGGCGAGGACAGTGCGCTTTACCACGCTTTCAATCGCGGCAAGCAATGCATTGGCCTGGACCTCAAGCACCCGGACAGCATCGAGGTCATCAAACGCCTGGTGCTGCAAGCCGATGTGCTGATCGAAAGCATGCGCCCAGGTGTGATGACGCGGCTGGGCCTGGGTTATGAAACCCTCGCCGCACTCAAGCCTGACCTGATCTATTGCTCGATCTCGGCCTACGGCCAGGAAGGACCCTATTCGGACCGGGCGGGTGTCGACGGGATTCTACAAGCGGATTCCGGCCTGATGAGCCTGATTGGCACGCCGGGCTCGGCGCCCTGCAAAGTGCAGGCTCCGGTGGTGGACGTGGTCACTGGCTACATGGCCTGCATGGCCGTATTGGCCAAGCTGCACGCCCGTCAGAGCGATGGTTTGGGCGGCCATCTGGATGTCAGCCTGATGAATTCGGCGCTTGCACTGCAACAGTCGTCCATCACCAGCTATCTGAGTGATGGAAAGTTGCCGACTCGCATCGGCAGCGGCGCACCCTACTCGGCACCCAACGAAGCCTTCCAGACTGCGGATGGCTGGCTGATGGTTGCGGCCTACAACGGCAACCGCTGGCCGACCCTGTGCAAAGTACTGAACCACGAAGAATGGATCACCGACCCACGCTACGTCAGCTCCGCACAGCGAGTCGTCCACCGCGCTGAGATGTGCGCCGCGTTGACTGACGTTTTCATCAGCAAACCAACGGCCCATTGGCTGCAGGTGTTGCATGAAGCGGACATTCTCTGTTCGAAGGTGGCCGACTACAGCGATCTGATGACGCATCCACAGATTGCCAGCAATCGCATGCTGGTTGAGCTCAACGATCCTGTACAGGGCGTCGTGCGGGTCCCGGGGTTCCCCATCAACAGCGTGCAGGCTGCGCAAACAGCCTATGGGCCCGCCCCGCAAAACGGTGAACATTCGCGCTCGGTGCTGCGCGACTTTGCGTTTTCCGAAGCACAGATTGCCGCGCTACAGGCATCGAAGGCATTGCACTGTAGCGACGCCCTCTGACGGCCAATGGCTGAAACCCGGGCCCTTTCATCGCAACGCGGTGGAGGGTCCCGGGTTTTTTCTTTTCTGCAAAACACCTGGTTGTTCAAGCTCGCGGCAAATATCGCGGAACCTGAAGCGCACCACTACGATATTTCGTACCGAGCCACTACGAAACTCCGTATTTATACGCAAATTCGTGATCCGGAGATGAACCCCGAGGGGCTTTCAAGACGTTTTAAGTTTTAATTTATCGTTGTATTTCAATAAGTTGATGATCGCCAAGACCAACAGGATTCAAGTGGCACACTTCTCGCTCCAGTCCCTGTAACCGATCGGCCGATCCCGGCCATCGATAACAGCAAGTACTACTGGAGACGACGACATGCCCAATGTGGACATTGCCCACTATCAAGACGGCGACTTTTTGGTCAACTACGAAGAAAAGGTCTTCGAGGACGTCAAGGCCGCACCCGGTGACAAGGCCCTGTTGACCTTCCACACGATCGCCTTCGAAGGCTCCATTGGCCTGGTCAACATGCTGCAAGCCAAGCGCCTGCTGCGCAAAGGTTTTGAAACCAAGATCCTGCTCTACGGGCCAGGCGTGCAACTTGGCGTGCAACGCGGCTTCCCCACCTTGGGCGCCGAGGCCTTCCCCGGCCACTTGGCCGTCAATAACCAGATCAAGGCATTCATGGCTGAAGGCGGTGAAGTCTATGCCTGCCGCTTTGCCTTGCAGGCGCTGTATGGGCAAACCGAAAAAGCCCTGATCGAAGGCATTCGCCCAATCAACCCTCTGGATGTCATGGACCTGCGTCTGCTGATGCGTCGTGAGGGCGCGATGATCATCGATACCTGGACTGCCTGAGTCGCGGCCCGCCCGCTCCGCGCAGGAAGCGGGCGGGCCTGCAAAGACCTTCAGCCTCACTCCGCCGCCCCAAGGAATTACCCCATGCCCGTTATTCGCGCCGCCGCCGTGCAGTTCAGTCCCGTGCTTTACTCGCGCCAGGCAACCGTCGACAAACTCTGCCGCCAGCTGCTGGAACTGGGCCGCGAAGGCGTGCAGTTTGCTGTCTTTCCGGAAACCGTGGTGCCGTACTACCCCTACTTCTCGTTCGTGCAGCCGCCCTGTGCCATGGCCAGGCAACACCTCATGCTGCTCGAAGAGTCGGTCACCGTGCCCTCGGACGTCACCCGCCAGATCGGCGAAGCCTGCCGCGAAGCTAACCTCGTCGCCTGCATCGGTGTCAACGAACGCGATGGCGGCACAATCTACAACGCTCAACTGCTGTTCGACGCCGACGGCACGCTTATCCAGCACCGACGCAAGATAACCCCCACCTATCACGAGCGCATGGTCTGGGGCCAGGGCGATGGCTCCGGTCTGCGCGCTACCGACAGCGCCGTCGGCCGCATCGGCGCCCTCGCTTGTTGGGAACATTACAACCCGCTGGCGCGCTACGCGCTGATGGCCGATGCAGAACAGATTCACGCAGCGATGTTCCCCGGTTCCCTGGTCGGTCAGATCTTCGCTGATCAGATCGAAGTCACCATCCGCCATCACGCCCTGGAAAGCGGCTGTTTTGTGGTCAACGCCACTGCCTGGTTGGATGCCGGGCAACAGGCACAAATCATGGCCGACACAGGTTGTGCCATCGAACCTATCTCAGGTGGTTGCTTCACGGCCATCGTTTCGCCGGAAGGCAAGCTGCTCGCGCAGATGACCGAGGGCGAAGGGGTGATCATCGCCGACCTCGACTTTGCCTTGATCGACAAGCGTAAACGCATGATGGATTCAGTCGGCCATTACAGCCGCCCGGAATTGCTCAGCCTGCAGATCGACCGCCGAGTCACGGCACATGTGCATGAGCGTGGCGAGGCTTGCGAACATGAATAGCCCAATGATTGCCAGCGATCTGCTGGCCCAACTGCAATGCCATGGCGTTCGCTGGCAAGGCGCCGAAGGTCTGAGCCGCAAGGGCGGAGCGGGCCCGTCGGACCACAAGGCGCTGAGCCTGGGCGCGCACACCGCCATGGTGCCGATGCTCAACCGCGCCTCCCTGGACTCGCCCTACTCTGCCGAACCTGACGCCACCGGCGGCCAGGCGCTGATCTTTCGCGAAGGCTTGCAGGTTGGCCTGGTACAACTGCCGGGCGTGCCGAATTTCTACAGTTTGAGCACCGAAGACGGTACGCCGTACTGGAAGATCGCCACGTTGCACAGCAAGGACGTGTTGGCCACAACCGTGCTGCAACACTGCATCCGCATGAACGAAGCGGCCACCTCCTGCCAGTTCTGCGCCATCGACCAGTCCCTGACGTCGGGCAAGACCATTGCCCGCAAGCGCCCTGCACAATTGGCAGCGGTCGCAAAAGCGGCGGTCGAGCTGGACGGCGTCAAGCACATGGTGATGACCACTGGCACGCCGCAGACGCCCGACCGTGGTGCGGCAATCCTTTGCGAATCGGCGGCGGCCGTAACGGCCGCGGTCGACCTTCCCATCCAGGCCCAATGCGAGCCGCCAGACGACGATGTCTGGTTCGAGCGTCTCAAGGACAGCGGCGTGGTCTCGCTGGGCATGCACCTGGAAGCAGTCACCGACGAAGTTCGCCGGCGGATCATGCCGGGCAAGGCCGAAGTCCCGTTGCAACGCTACTTCAGCGCCTTCGAGGCCGCGGTCAAGGTCTTCGGCCATGGCCAGGTCAGCACCTACATCCTCGCCGGACTTGGCGACAGCGAGGAGGCCATCGCCAACATGTGCGAAAGGCTCGCACGCATGGGCGTATACCCCTTCGTGGTGCCCTTCGTGCCCATCGACGGCACTCCACTGGCCCACCACCCAAAACCCGACAGCGCCTTTATGCAACGGCTCTATCCGCGTATCGGTGCGAGCTTGCGCCGGCATGGGCTGCATTCGGACAACATCAACGCCGGCTGCGCCAAATGCGGCGCCTGCTCGGCCCTGAAACATTACGAGTGACAGGAGCCTGACCATGGCCGAACACGCATTTGCCTTGAGCGAAGACACGTTCCGGGATTTTCTCGCCGACGATTTGCTCGTCAAGCCAGCCAGTGAAACCTGGGAGCGCAGCGGATATTACGCACTGCGCCGCACAGTGTTCTGCGAAGAACAACGTTTGCTGGAGAAAGACAAGGACGAACGCGACTTTCAGGCCATTCCCATTGTTGCCATCGCCCACCACTGCGGCATGCCGGAACAAGTGATTGGCGCCGTGCGGATCTACCAGACCGAGCCCGGTGTCTGGTTCGGCGGTCGCCTATGCGTGGAGCGGGCCTACCGCCGCCACGGCATGATCGGCAAAGCCCTCGTCAACGAAGCGGTATCGCGGGCTATCGACCTGGGCTGCCAGACCTTCCTGGCCACCGTGCAGGTTGCCAACCAGCAGTATTTCCATGGCTTGCACTGGCAGACGCTTGAGGCAATCGAGCTGCTTGGCCAGCCCCACATGCTGATGCAGGCAGACCTTGATTGCTATCCCTTCATGCGGCGTCAGGTTGCCTTGACGCCTCGCCGGAGCCGCTGTCATGGGGACTGATCTGCACACCCTGTTGGCAGCATTGAAGAACACGCCAGCAATGCGTTCCAAACAAGCTATCCAGCAACCAGCGCGATTCATGCAAGCGTTGACGTGCAGCGACGATGCGCGCTACGCGTTACCCGGTGACGACACCGCAGCCATCCGTTGTGGCGACCAATACCAACTGCTCGCCATCGAGGGCATGCTGCCGAACTTTGTCGCCCAGGCGCCGTGGTTCGCCGGTTGGTCGTCTGTCATGGCCAACGTCAGTGATATTACCGCCATGGGCGGTCGCGCCACGGCAGTGGTCAATGCCTATTGGCATCACGATGTCGAAGCAGCCGACAGCGTGCTCGCCGGCATTCGCGACGCCTGCAATGCCTATGGCCTGATCCTCGCGGGCGGTCACACCAGCCTCACCCCGGACAATCCGACGGCACTCGCCGTGGCGATCACTGGCTGGGCCCGGAGCCTGCTCTCGAGCCTTCATGTCGCGCCCGGTCAGGCCCTGGCCATGGTCGTGGACCTGAACGGCCAATGGCACGGCCAGGCGCCGTACTGGAAAGCGTTCGAAGGTGTGCCCGGCGAACGATTGCGGGAAAAGCTCGAAGTCATTCCGCGCCTGGCCGAGGCAGGCCTGTTGCTGGCCGCCAAGGACATCAGCAACGCGGGGATTCTTGGTTCCTTGCTGATGTTGCTGGAGCCGACAGGATGTGGCGCGCGAGTCGATCTCGGCGCCCTGCCCCGACCTGGGAATGCGCCTTTGGAACGCTGGCTGCAAGCCTTCCCCAGCTACGGCTTCCTGTTGACCCTCAAGCCAGAAGACCTGGCCACTGTGCAGGCGGCCTTCGCCTTTGAAGGTTTGCACTGCGCGCCAATCGGCACGATCAACGACAGCGCCAGCCTCGACGTACAACTGGCCAACCAGCACGACGAATTCTGGAACTTGCGACGACAGCCCTTTACCGGTTTCAGCTACCCCAACCTGATCAAGGAGCACTGACATGCCCGCCGTCAACATCCGCTTGCGCTGGCCCGATGGCCAGGAGAGCAACGCCTACTCGCCGTCCACCACCATCTACGACTACCTGCAAGCGGGTCAAAGCTATCCCCTCGACGAATTTCTGCGCCGGGCGGAAACCGGCCTCAACAACGCCTCCGAACGGGTCAGGCAGGTCAAGGGTTTTTATTGCAGCGCTGCGATGGACACGCTCGGCAGCCTGCGCCTGAGCGCGAGCAAGTTCAATGCGCGCGAGGCGCAGGTCGAGGTACTGGAAATCAAGAACCAGGGCGCCGGGCAGGTTAACTACGCCGGATTTTCCGACATTTGAATCACGACTTCTCAGAGGACCACAGCATGAATCACTACAAAGCGATCGTCGTCGGCGGCGGCCAGGCAGGCCTTTCTGCCAGTTACTACCTGCAACAGCAAGACATCGACCACCTGGTGCTGGAAAAGCACACCCTGACCCACACCTGGCGCAACCAGCGCTGGGACGCCTTTTGCCTGGTGACTCCCAACTGGCAATGCGCCCTGCCCGGCTATCCCTATGCCGGTGACGACCCGCACGGGTTCATGAAAAAGGATCAGATCATCCGCTACCTGGACGGATTCATCGCCAAGGTCAACGCCCCGGTGCGTGAGGGCGTGACCGTACAGCGCATGAGCGCCCGCGCAGAAGGCGGTTACCTGCTCAACACCAGTGCAGGCGACTTCAGCGCCGACCAGGTCATCGTCGCCAGCGGCGGCTACCACACCCCGATCATTCCGCGCCTGGCCGAACGCCTGCCAGCCGAGATCAAGCAAATCCACTCCGAACAGTACCGCAACCCCGATGCGCTGCCAGAGGGTGCAGTCCTGGTGGTCGGCTCTGGGCAGTCCGGCGCGCAAATCGCCGAAGACCTGCACCTGGCCGGCCGCAAAGTCTTCCTTGCAGTAGGCGATGCGCCGCGCTGCGCGCGCTTTCACCGCGGCAAAGACGTGGTCGACTGGCTGGCCGAGATGGGCTACTACGACATCGGTGTTGATGTGCACCCTCTGCGCGAGGGCGTACGCGACAACACTAACCATTACGTCACCGGCCGTGACGGCGGGCGTGACATTGACCTGCGCCGCTTCGCCAGCGAAGGCATGCAACTGTTCGGCCGCCTGGAAAGCCTGGACGGCACCACCCTGAAGTTCGCCCCTGATCTTGGCACCAACCTCGACGCAGCGGATGCCGTGTACAACCGAATCAATGCGAGCATCGACAAGTACATTGCGGAAAAAGGTATTGAGGCCCCCGCCGGCACGGTCTATGAGCCACTGTGGACGCCCGGGCAGGAAACCACCGATCTGAACCTGGCAGGCTCGGGCATCACCAGCATCATCTGGTGCATCGGCTTCCAGCCGGACTTTACCTGGGTCGACGTCCCCGTATTCAACGGCCGCAGCTATCCCGGCCATCAACGCGGCGTGACCGCCCGGAAGGGCCTGTACTTCCTCGGTTTGCCATGGCTACACACTTGGGGCTCGGGGCGGTTTTCCGGGGTGGCGCGCGATGCGCAGTTCGTGGTCGAGCATCTCGCTGCTTGCCGCTGACCTTTCGGCGGGCATTTATCCGTCGGCCCTGCGCGGGCCGACGTCAGGGGTTTCGCATGCATAACGTCAGCCTCGAACAGACTTACCTCGCCAGCATGCCCAATCTGGCGTACACCGGCTTGTCCGAAAACTGGCTGCTCAAGGAATGCGGTCACCAACACTGGCTGGCGCTCGCCGGACTCTACGACCGACCACTCCCCGATTTTGTCGACGCACAGGGGCGCACAGCCTATGCCGCCTTCACCCTGGTCAAAAGCCAGGGGCTGCAGTTGCAGGCGATCACCGAGAATCGCTCGTTCAGGATAGAAACAAAACTCGGCCGGGCGGGCCAAACCCGGCATTACAGCGAACATCGGCTAATGCTCGGCCAGCGTTGCGTCGCAGAAATCAGCCTGATGTCGGCCTTTGTCAGCCGCCATACGCCGGGGGACAACCGTAGCGTCGCCAAAGCCAGCCTCAGGGGCACAGCACCGATTGAGGCCACCCTCCCCACCTCCCTGCAAACCTTGCATGCGTTCGGCAAACAGCTGCGTAAAGGCGACTGGCTCAAGCACTTCGAGATCAGCCGTGCCGCGTCATCAGCAACATCGGTCTTCTCATTCACCCCTTGCCCCGACGTCGACTTCAATGGCGCCGAATTTCTTTACTTTGCCAACTTCCAGGCGCTGGTCGAGCGCGCCGAGTGGAGCGTACTGGGGCTGCGCCGCCCAGGTTTGGTAAGGCAACGTGAAATCCACTTCCACGGCAACCTCAACATTGGCGACAGCGTTCACGTTCATCTGCATACCGCAGAAGCTGGCCAACATTCACGGCATTGGTGCGAGGTTTTTCGCCAGTCCGATGGCTACAAGCTTGCCGATGTCTTTACCGAGAAAACCTGGCTTCGGGAGTGCACAAGGCCATGACTCGTTCTCCGTTGTACCGCGCCCCCGGCCTGCAACTCAAAGCGCTTTACCGCCCCTGCGATCTTGCCGGCATCGAACATCTGGATAGCGATCCGGGCAAGCCGCCTTATCTGCGCGGCCCCTACGCCAGCATGTACACCCACAAACCCTGGACGATCCGTCAATACAGCGGTTTTGCCGACGCCCGGTTGTCCAATCAGCGTTTACGCCAAAGCCTCGCCGAGGGGGCCCAGGGACTGTCCGTTGCATTCGATCTGCCGACCCATCGTGGTTACGATTCTGACGACACTCACTGCAGCGCCGACGTCGGCAAGGCCGGCGTGGCCATCGACAGTGTCGAGGACATGCTTGAATTGTTCGACGGCATTGCACTGGACCGGGTTTCCGTGTCGATGACAATGAACGGCGCGGTTCTTCCAGTTCTGGCAGCCTTTATCGTGGCCGCCCAGGAGCGCGGCATCGCCAGGGAGCAACTGAGCGGTACCATCCAGAACGACATTCTCAAAGAGTTCATGGTGCGCAACACTTATATCTTTGCGCCCGAACCTTCGCTGCGGATCTGCACCGATATCATCGAATACCTCGCCCGGCACATGCCACGTTTCAACCCCATTTCAGTGTCCGGCTATCACTTCCAGGAAGCCGGCGCCGATCCAATACTCGAATTGGCACTGACCCTCCTCAACGCGCGAACCTATGTCGAGCAGGTGCGACTTAGAGGGCTGGATATCAACGCCTTTTGCGCGCGAATGAGCTTCTTCTTTGGTGTCGGCAACGACTTCTTTACGGAGGTGGCAAAGCTACGGGCTGCGCGTGTTTTATGGAATGAGATCAGCGAACAGATGGGGGCCGACAAGCCGAGCGCCAGGGCCATGCGCATGCATTGCCAAACCTCCGGCTGGACGTTATGCGCACAGGACCCGATGAACAATGTCGTGCGCACGACCGCACAGGCCATGGCCGCAGTATTTGGCGGCACCCAGTCACTGCACACCAATGCCTGGGATGAAGCCCTCGCACTGCCCAGCGCAAGTTCGGCAAGGCTGGCAAGCAACACCCAACAAGTCCTGCAAGAAGAAACCGGTCTGACCGATGTCATTGACCCTTGGGCCGGCTCCTACATGATGGAGTCCTTGACCGCGTCAGTGTGCCGCGAGGTTCGCGCGTGTATTGCACGCATAGACAGCGAAGGCGGCGTGGTCGCGGCGATCAATAATGGCTCGATCAGCACGATGATCCATGCCCAGGCAGTGCAGACACAAGCGCGGCTCGATACCGGAGCGCTACGACGGGTCGGAGAACGGACAGCCAGCCCGACATCGCAAGCCCTCCATACGGCCTATCCGGTGGACAGCTGCGCGGTGCGTCAGCGTCAGAACCAGCGACTCACGCAATTGCGTATCAGGCGAGACGAGGCGGCGGTACAGGCGCACCTTCAGGCGCTCACCCATTGCGCACGGAACGGTCAGGGCAATCTGCTGGAACTCGGCATTGCCGCGATCAGCGTCAGAGCGACCGTAGGTGAGTGTACGAAGGCACTGGAGAAAGCCTGGCCTCGTCACCGTCAGGCACCTGCTTTTCTACCCCGCGGCTATGGTGCCCTGCGCGGCCAATTACCTGGTTGGTCGGCACTTTGTGTACGTACTTCACGCTTTTCGACACAGCATGGCCGGCCGCCACAGGTACTGCTCGGAAAACTCGGCCAGGATGGCCATGATCGCGGGATCCGCTTGATCGCCTCAGTGCTCGTCGAAGCAGGATTTCGGGTCACGATGCTGCCACTGTTCCAGAGTCCAGCCGAACTGCTGGCCTCCATGAACGCCGATGGGCCGGTCGATCTGATCGGATTTTCCAGCCTTGCAGGTGCGCACAACGAAATACTCTGCGACCTGCTCCTACAGCTGCATCGCCAGCGCATCGACGTTCCCGTCGTGCTGGGCGGGATCATTGCGCAATCGGACATCGCCTCACTCACCCAGCAGGGTGTGCGTGCCGTCTTCGGCCCAGGAGACGATGTGCTCGAAATCGCCAATCAGTTGATGAGCCTTGTCGAGCAACAATCTGTTCAAAGCCGCGCACGGAATGCGGCAGGATTCAGCGGCGCCGAAACAGCGGCCGGGGCTCAATCGCCAAGCGCCCATACTGCACGCTCATACCAGCCAGCCCCCTGAGGGCGTCGTCAGGGGATTTGTCTTCACGCACCGCAATTTGCTCGGTACTCAACGACGGGGCGATCACTTTGCCCAAGGCTGCGCTTGCGCTGATATTCATTACAGATTCAGATCTCGTATAAAAACAGGATCAGACTCAACTGAACCTGCCCGGTAGGCGCGCCCTATCTGATATCTTTTTTTTAAACGGTTGTTCTGCCTGTTTTACCTCAAACAACTAGCACCTGACCTTTCACCGCTGGCGCTCATCACATCAATCTGCGATGGTTTTTTACGGCTCATCTGATGCTATCAATGAACCCCGAACTCCCGTAGATATACGAAAATTCGTAACGCCACGAGATGTCGTACCCATGAACGAAACCGACTCCATCACTGGCTGGGCCGACCTGGCCTACTCTTCACGACATATGGTTTTCGAGCATTGCGCCGAAGCCATTGCCCTGCTCAACCCCTTCTCCGACCGCTTGGTGGACCTGAACATCGCAACCTGCAAGTTGCTCGGTTACCCGCGTCAGGAACTGCTTGATCTGCCTGTGAGCAAACTGTTTGGTCATCAGTTGGCGGACTTGATCGTGTTTACCCAAGCCGTCATGGACAAAGGTCGCGGCTGGACTGAAGAACTGAGTTGCAACTGCAAGACCGGTGAGCGCATCGAATTGACGATTTCTGCCACAACCTTGCAGATCAAGGGCCAGCAGCAGCTTATCCTGGTACTGCGAGAACTGAGCCATGAGCAATACCAGCGTGACCAGGCCCACACTGAGCGCACCATGCGCGGCGGGCTGATCGAGTGGCGCAATATCCTCAACCTGTTCCAGGAATCGGAGCGTGATAACCAGTTACTGCTCAGTTCGGTGGGGGACGGTATCTACAGCATCAACACAGAGGGCCTGGCTACTTTTGTCAATCCGGCCGGGGCTCGGATGCTGGGTTGGGAGCCCAAGGACATGATCGGCAAGAACATCCACCGCATACACCACCACACCCATGCCGACGGCAGCCATTACCCGGTCGAGAGCTGTCCGATCTACAAGGCGGTGCGTGATGGTGTGGTTCATGAAGGACGCCAGGAGATTTTCTGGCGCCGCGATGGCAGTTCGTTCCCGGTGGAGTTCACCAGTACTCCAGTGATTTCCGATGGCCGAATCGTCGGGGCCGTGGTGGTTTTTCGGGATATTACCGAACGGCGCAATACCGAAAACCAACTGCAAAGTGCGCTTGATGAGCTGCAGGTACTGAAAAAACGGCTGGAAGAGCAAAACGCCTACTTGCAGGAAGAGATTCATATCGAGCACAACTTCCGCGAAATCGTTGGCCAGAGCGCCCCCATTCTAAAAATCATCAAGCAGATCGACGTGGTTGCCCCTACCGATGCCAGCGTACTGATCAACGGCGAGTCGGGCACGGGTAAGGAATTGATCGCCCGTGCGATTCATCAGGCCAGCCGTCGCAACGCAAGTCCGCTGATCCGGGTCAACTGCGCGGCAATTCCCACCGAGCTGTTTGAAAGCGAATTCTTCGGACATATCCGTGGCGCCTTTACCGGTGCTGTCCGCGATCGCGTCGGGCGCTTCGAACTGGCCGATGGCGGCACGCTGTTTCTCGACGAGATTGGCGAAATCCCCCTGGAGCTGCAAAGCAAGCTGCTGCGGGTTTTGCAGGAAGGCCAATTCGAACGGGTCGGCGAGGAGCGCACGCGCAAGGTCGATGTCCGGATCATTGCTGCCACCAATCGGGACTTGCGTCTGGAAGTGGCGGACAAGCGTTTTCGCGAAGACTTGTATTTTCGCCTTAACGTATTCCCGATCCAGTCTCCCGCACTTCGCGATCGTCCCATGGACATCGCGCCGCTCGCTGCGCACTTCCTTAAACAAACCGCAAAGCGGCTAAACATGCCTGGGCGTCGACTGCGCAACCTGGATATCGAGCGCCTGCAGCGCTACTCCTGGCCGGGCAATATCCGCGAGCTGCAAAACGTCATTGAGCGTGCGCTGATCACTTCAATCGGCGTAGACCTGACGCTCGATCTGCCCGAAGAGAACAAACACAGTCCTCTGCTGACTCAACCCTCCAGCATCTCCCCCACGATCATGACCGACGCCCAGTTGCGCGAACTGGAGCGCAACAACATGCAGGCTGCGCTCAAGGCCGCTGACGGCAGATTGTTTGGCAAAGGTGGAGCCGCTGAACTTCTTGGGCTGAAACCCACGACGTTGGCTTCAAGGTTCAAACGGCTGGATATCAAGCCCGGATAGCATCATGTCAGCCGCCCGCTTGCCTGCGATGGGTTGCTGAACGCCTTGCGGAGCTCAGCGCGGGCTGGGAGCAGCGGCTAACGGGTCAGGTTGTGTCGGCCTGAACACCAGACCCGAGGCAAACACTACGCCCAGAATGACGCCGCCAGCGCCAAGCAGTTGCCAGACATTGGGTGCTACACCCAACACCGAGGAAACCAGCATGGTGAACACTGGGGCCAGATTGAAAAAGATCGACGTGCGTGCGGCGCCGATGGCGTGGATGCCTTTGAACCACAGCAAGTACGCAATCAACGAGCCGCAGACCGCCAGGTAGATGACTGCACCATGAATGGACAGCGAAGCGGTACTGATGCTGGCAACCGGAGCCTCATAGATGAATCCCAGCACAATCAGGCCAATGACACCGAACAACATCGAGAAGGTTGTTGTTTCCAGCGGCGTTGCATTTTTGACAAAGCGCCGTGTGCCGACCATGTTCGCAGCCCATGCAATGCTGCCGGCCAGAATGATCGCATCACCGGTGGCCACTTTCAGCCCCAGAAGCACCTGGATATCCCCTCGGGTGATCACCAGGCCGACGCCCAGCAAGCCCAATACGAGACCTATGGCACGCCCGCGATCAATGCGATCGCCCTCAAGCAGAACTGCAAAGAGCATGGTCCAGAGCGGCGTGGTCGCCAGGATCAATGCGCCGTTGATGGGGGTGGTGCTTTGCAGGCCAAAGAATGTCGCAAGGTTGAACGCAGTGAATCCAAGCAGGCCCAGGCCGATAAAAGCCACCAGATTGTTCTTCAGCGTGCTCAGGCGCAACTTGCCGGCCAGACCGAAAATCAGTACGAGTAACAGGGTAGAAATCGAAAAGCGCTCAATGGAAGCGCTGATGGGTGCCATGCTCTTGATGATGTAGGCACCCGCGTTGAAGTTGGTGCCCCAGAAAAATGTGGCACCCACGATGCCGGCATACGCGAGAGGCGTTGATTTAGACATGGCTTTTTCCTCGTCAAGTCGTGCGATGAAAACCCGGCAGCACGCGGGGCTCTTTGCACCTGTTTGTCAGGTGTTGAAAGATTCTTGCAGACCCGTCGACGGGGAAAAATTCCCCATTTATTCACCTGTCATATGAGAAAACGCCCATGTTTGACTGGGAGGATCTTCGCTATTTCATTGTCTTCGCCCATGAACACTCTTTATCGGCGGCGGCACGCAAGCTCAAGGTCGACCATGCCACCGTGGCGCGCCGCATCAGCGCCCTCGAGGGCTCGCTTAACCTCAAACTGGTGGACCGCCGCCCTCGCTCGTACGTGATCACCGAAGACGGGGAACGTATCGCTCAGCTGGGGCGACGCATGGAAAGCGAATCCTTCGCGGTGCAGCGGACCGCGTTGGCCGGGCAGGAAAGCTATACCGGCGAAGTCATCGTCAGTGCCCCGCCAGCGCTCGCCTGTACCCTGATCGCGCCCCGCATCAATGAATTGCGCATGAAACATCCGCAGCTGTCCCTGCAATTGATCGGTAGCCTGGGCAGCGCTTCCTTATCACGACGGGAGGCGGATATAGCTGTGCGACTGAGCCGCCCCACAGAGCCGGACCTGGTGGCCCGCAAGGTTGCGACGTTGCCGTTCCACCTCTACGGCTCGGCGGACTATTTGGCCAACACCGCCGCGCAGGACCTGACTTTCATCGCCTACGACGAGACGATGGAACAAACACCACAGCAGGACTGGCTCCAGGCGCAAGCGGGTGATCGTCCTATCCTGCTGCGCAGCAATGACCTGAATATCCAGGCCACCTGCGCTCAAGCAGGCGCCGGTGTTGCCGCACTGCCCTACTTCCTGGGTCGCCACTACGGTCTGCAAGCGATGGAGACCGTGGGAGCGGATTTTGCGCGGGAAGTGTGGCTAGTGGTCCATAGCGACATCCGCTATACCCCGGCTGTGCAGGCGGTAATGAGTTTTCTCGCATCCTGCTTTGATAACTGAACCCGTGCACAGGGACGGATGTGCATTTTTGCGGACGCTGCCCGCACTTTTTCAGGCTGGCGAAGGGAACTATCCAGCGGCAAAAATAGGATCACGAATGCCCGATCACTCCATTCATACCCTTCGAGGATTTCAGTGACCGACACGCACCCAAAACCAACGGTTGTTGCTTCCGTTTTGTTGGCTATCGCACAGATTATGGTCTGGGGTGGTTCATTTTTTTTGATGGCGATGCTTGCAGGCCCGGTGGTCAAGGACACGGGCTGGTCACAGCAATGGGTGTACGGCTCACTGTCGCTAGGCATTTTAATTTCTGGGCTGCTGGCACCGATGGTCGGCCGCGGGATCGCCAGGATCGGTGGTCGACTGGTCCTTGCAAGCAGTGGCCTCATCATCGCATTGGGCCTGTTCTTGCTCGCCAGCGCCCCCAACCTGCCTTGTTTCGTTCTGGCCTGGGTGGTGATTGGTATCGGTATGGCGGTTGGACTTTACGACCCTTTGTTTGCCGCGCTGGGGCAACTCTATGGAGACAATGCGCGCAGTGCGATCACCCGGATCACGCTGATTTCGGGTTTCTGCACCACCATTGTCTGGCCACTGATTGCCATCCTCATCGAGCACCTCGGCTGGCGGGAAACCTGTCTGGTGTACAGCGCTGGACTTGCGCTGATGGTGCTGCCGATCTACCTGTGGGTGTTTCCCAAGCACGTCCCCGCCGTGCAAACACCAAAGGTGCACTCAGGCATCGAACATGCGCTATCGAGCGTGGCGCAGGAAAGGATGTTCAAGCTACTGACCGCGGGCTTCATCCTGGCCTCGGTGATCATGACCGCCATTTCGGTGCAACTGATCGCGATACTACAAGCGCAAGGCATCTCGCTCCCTGCAGCCCTGGGTATTGCCGCATTGCTCGGCCCCAGCCAAGTGGGTGCCCGCGCCATCGACCTGTTCATCGGCAAGCAAACTCACCCGATCTGGAGCGCGTTAGGCTCTTCGGTGCTCGTCGCACTGGGTCTGCTGTGCGTGATTATGTCTCCTACGATGGCAGCCGTAGGCATCGTGCTCTACGGCGCAGGTAGCGGCATTCGTTCCATAGTTCGCGGCACTCTGCCCCTGGCGCTTTTCGGTGCGCGCATCTACCCGATCATACTGGGCCGAATTGCTCGCCCTACATTGATTGCGCAAGCATTGACACCTTTGGCAGGCGGGTACTTGCAGCAGCGTTATGGCGCAACGGTGACCATGATAGTCCTGGGTGGCCTTGCGCTAGTCAACGTCGTTCTCGTGTTGATGTTGTTGATTCAGGTACGCAAGACGTCGAAGCCGGACGGCACGAGGGCCGCGACGATAGCGTCTGACTGACGAGTCCCTCATGAGACTGCCCGCGTTGAGAAGGACCATGGGCCTTGACGCTCACTCACGAACAGCATCAGCCTAGCGATCATCTTCATGAATGGATGCGGGGTGCCGGCAGATCGCATCCACCTCAATTGCCATATAGGGATGTAACGGCAGTTGCATCAACAAGTCGTGCAGTTCCTGCACGCTGTCAACGTCAAAGATGCTGTAATTGGCGTAGTGCCCGGCGATGCGCCACAGGTGACGCCACTTCCCTTGTTGTTGCAGGCGCTTCGCCAAGGCTACCTCATCAGCCTTGAGCTGGGAGGCGAGTTCAGGGGGCATGTCGAATGGCAAATTCACGGTCATTTTCACATGGAACAGCATGATGCTCTCCTCAAGTTTGATGAACGATGGGGAGGGAGCCAACTGCTCCCACCCTTCAACCTCCAGTTAGCGGCAGACTCGCACTACCGCTGGCCATCAAGCGAACGCACGACCGCATCGCACGATAATAGTCGATGGGCATCCCCCTGTTCATTCGCGTGCTGCTGGCCCCATTCCTGAAGCGACGAAATCAGCGGCTGAAGACTCAACCCCAATGGCGTCAGCATGTAATCGACGCGTTGCGGCTCTTCAGGATAGGTTTTTCGCCAAACAATACCGTGTTCTTCCAGCGCCTTGAGCTGTTGAATCAAAACTTTCTGCGAGATGCCGGCAATTTGCGCCTCTATCTCACACGTCCGCTTGGGACCCTCCAGCAACACATGGATGATGACGGCTTTCCAGCGTCCTGAAATGATTCCAAGGGCACGCTCGATGGGTAGGCGGGGAAGCAATTTTGTCAGGGTCATAGGGCGATTAAATCTTGCATACCAAAGGGTGTGTAGATAGGAGAATAAGCGCTAACTAATCTGGTTCTCCAGTCCACTTTGGAGTTAATTCAGATGTCCTCCTTGTTCAAGGCTTATACACGAGGTCCCCTTAAACTGAAAAACCGCATCGTCATGGCCCCCATGACCCGATCGCGCACCTCCAGCGGGGATGTCCCCAATGCGCTGATGGCGGCCTATTATGCGCAACGAGTGAGCGCTGGCCTGATCATTACGGAAGCTACAGATGTCTCGGCATCTAGCAATGGCTATGCGTGCACCCCCGGCATTTATACAGCGGAGCAGACTCAAGGTTGGCGCCTGGTAACCGACCGAGTCCATCTCCACGGCGGAACGATTTTTCTGCAAATCTGGCATGTCGGCAGAATGGCCCATCATACAATGCTACCTAACGGAGAGGCACCGCGTGGTGCGACCGATGAGCGGGCAGCACAATCCCAAGTATTTATCTACGACAGTACCGGCAAGGCGGTTTTCGTTCCCGCGGATACGCCGCGCAAGATTGAGACCGACGAGGTCGCAGATCTGCTCGATGAGTTCACCCTCGCTTTCAGGAACGCAAGGGCTGCCAAGTTTGATGGTGTGGAAATTCACGGGGCCAATGGTTATCTCTTCGATCAGTTCATGAACTCGACCCTTAACACGCGCTCAGATCAGTTCGGGGGGCAGACACCTCAAACACGCACGCGCCTGCTGCTGGATGTGGTCGATCTGGCGATTCGCGAACTGGGGGCCGGCAAGGTCGGCGTTCGCGTTTCCCCCTTCGGAAAATTCAATAGCATGCCGTCTGACCCATTCGCTGAAGAAACATTGCTGTACCTGTGCAGCGAGTTGAATCGCCGTGAGATTGCTTATCTGCATGTCGTTTACCAACCGTTACCTGCAGGCAACACGGTGGACAGTGAGTTTAACGAAAAGAATCTAAGTGACGACTTGGTGCGCAAGGTGCGAAAAGCCTTTCAGGGGACATTGATCTGGTGTGGAGGATTTGACCAAAACTCGGCTCGGGCGGCATTGGATGAAGGCTGGGCAGACCTGATTGCTTTCGGCAGACCCTTCATTGCCAATCCAGATTTAGTGGAGCGCATGACAAACAATTGGCCGCTCGCTGAAGCGCATCCTGACACCTTCTATACACGCGACGGTGAGAAGGGCTATACCGACTTCCCGTTTTTTCAGTAAGCCGGAAAGCGCCCGTCAAATCACACTTTGTGTGATTTGACGGGCGCAAACACGATCAGCGCGTCTATTGCGTCTGCATCAACCTTCGGCAAAGCATCGCGATGGATTCGGTGACGGACCGGTCCATTGCATTGACCGAACCCACCGTTTTGGTGACACCCGAGATCATCGACAGTAAACACTGCGAAGTCAGGTCGATATTGCACACTTGAAACTGGCCATGCCGAATGCCCTGAACAATGATTTCGCTGAGCGCCCCCAAGTATCGCCCATGAAGTGCAACCAGTCGGGTTTGCAATCCATCATCGACGTGGCGCAATTCACGCTCGAACAACCGTTCTTCATTGGCGAACGCTGAGCTGCGTTGTAAATGGAACAACACAAACGCATTGAGGTTTTCCAGCGCGCCCCGACGCTTGGGTTTGCAAACTTTCCAATCGTCGAGCCGCCGTTGCAGCACTGAGCTGAGCACCTGCTCGAGCAGCTCAACCTTGCCAGGAAAATGATAGTAGAGACTACCCGCGTGCACTCCGAGCGTCTTGGCCAACATACGCATCGACATTGCACTGTAACCACAGTCGAGCATCAAGAGCGTGGCCGCCTGCACAATGTCAGCTTCGCACAATGCAGGCCGTTGTTTGAAAACCGCGTTCATTCTCGATCGAACTCTGCTTATCCATTACGCATAGACCGGTAATCGGCCCAGATCGATCACCCATCTGGTTAGCGCGATTCGGTATCTGAGGCAAAACCGCTTACGACCTTTCATGAGCCAGCACCTGACGCGCACGGCGCAGTACCGGCGCATCGATCATCTGGCCATCAAGTCGAAACGCTCCGCCTTCATGTTCAGCCGCGGCCAGGACTTTGCGTGCCCACGCCAACTCCTCTCTAACCGGCGCAAATGCTTGCTGGACTGCTGCCACCTGTGCAGGATGAATACACAGCAAGCCATCAAAGCCCATACCGCGGGCGCGTCGCGCAGCGTGTGACAAACCATCGAGGTCACTGATGTCGGGAAAAACCGTATCGACCGGTGCCGCCAAACCTGCTGCCGCGCTTTGCAATACCAATTGATAGCGGACATGGTCGATGATCGTTGCGCCTCCTTCGGTACCTTTGATGCCCAGATCCAGGGCCAGATCCAGGCCACCGAAACTCAAGCGTTCCACCCCGGGGCCGCCAACGATTTGCTCTAGCGCAAGAAGTCCCTGGGCCGTTTCGATCAGTGGCCACACGGGTTTTGCGCAAACGGATAAGGCGTCGACCTGATCCACACTTTCTGTTTTGGGCAGAATCACGCCGATGACCCCCGGATGCCGGGCACAAAATTCAATGTCGGCAGTATGCTCGGCATGATCAGGAGCATTAATGCGTACCATGACCCGCGCCTGGCAATGACTGCGTAGAAACTCCGCCAGGTTCTGCCGCGCCTGTTGTTTGAGCGGTTCTTCTACAGCGTCCTCAAAATCAACGATAACCCGCCCTGCTCCGCTGGCCAGCGCCTTGGCGAAACGCTCCGGGCGACTACCCGGAACGAACAGTGCGGTGACGATCGCAGGCCCATTTCGCTTGCTCATATAACCGCTCCCTGTTTCATCTTCGCGATTGCGTCGCTGGTGTACCCGAGCTCAATGAGTATGGCTTCACTGTGCTCGCCCAATGCAGGGACTGCGCCCATGCGCGGTTCGAACGCACTATTGCTCGCCGGTGGCAACAAAGCCGGCAACACGCCTGCCGGACTGCCGATATCAACCCAGCGTTTGCGCGCCTTGAGTTGGGGATGGTTCCACAACCCACGCATGTCATTGACGTTGGCGTTGGCAATTTGCGCACGATCCAGCCGCTCGACGATTTGCGTTACGTTTAAATCAGCGAAGGTGTCGATAATGATTTGTCGCAGCGCCTTGCGATTAGCCGAGCGTTTGACGTTGGCGCAAAACCGCTCGTCCTGTTTGAGAGTCGGCATCAGCAGAACCTGATCACAAAACGCCGACCATTCACGCTCGTTTTGCAGGCCCAGCATGACCGCCCCGCCATCACCGGCAGGAAACGGACCATAGGGGTAAATCGTTGCGTGGGAAGCGCCTGCGCGTGGCGGCGGCGCTGCACCGTCGTAAGCGTAATACAGGGGAAAACTCATCCACTCAGCCAGGCTTTCAAGCATGCTGACGTCAACGCGGCTACCCTGCCCCGTACGTCCACGCAACAGGAGCGCCGACAGAACACCGCTGTACGCGTACATACCCGCCGCAATGTCTGCAATTGAACACCCGGCCTTTGCCATCTCGTCCTGACCCGCACCGCCCGTAACCGACAGAAATCCACTCTCGCTCTGAATCAACAAGTCATAAGCCTTCTTGTCCGAGTAGGGACCGCCCTCCCCGTACCCGGAAATATCGCAGACGACCAGTTGCGGGTACTTTTCGTGCAGTGCTTCAAAAGACAATCCCATCCGCGCCGCTGCGCCTGGCGCAAGGTTCTGAACCAACACATCGGCTTTAGCCAGTAGCGCGTCGAGAACGTTGTCGGCGCCTTCCGCTTTCACGTCCAGCGCCAGGCTCTCCTTGGAGCGGTTGCACCATACGAAGTGCGATGCCAGACCGTTGGTGCGCGTGTCATATCCGCGTGCAAAATCACCGACATTGGGCCGCTCGACCTTGATCACGCGCGCGCCCATATCCGCCAGCTGACGCGTGCAAAAGGGTGCGGCGATCGCGTGTTCAAGGCTGACGACCGTGATGCCGTCCAGCGGGCGCGATCTATCAAAGTGCTGACTCATGAACGGCTACTCCGCGAAGGTGGACAGGTCTTGGGCTTCACGCAACGCCCAGACACGGTCAATCAGAAGGCTAGATTCTTCAAGCGTTCGGGCTGCGGAAAACGCCAGTAACTGGCGGAATTTTTCCTCCAGCTCAGGCCGGGATAACGTGTTACCCGGATCGCCCTTAGGCTCATCGCAGCGGCCAAAGAGAACGCGACCATCGGTTGTGGTGACCTCTACACGGCCCAGCCAACGCTGGGGATAGGCTTGGTCGACTTGCAGGTCGAGCTCCATGCTGACGTTTTTGGCGAACGCGGCGACCTCTGGGTCGGTCAGCGCCAGCCGGTCGAACTCGGTTAGCCCAGCCTTGGCGTGTACCGCAATCAAACCCAGCACGGTGCCCATGGAAAACTTGGCCTGGTGCACGGTTTTTGGCAGGACGACTCGGCCCAGCACGTCGATGGCGGCTTGATGGACATGCGTGACCACCTTGGCGATCTGCTCGTGGGTCAGGCTCTGCTCACGCATCAAGGCCAGCAATGCATCCGCGGCGGGATGGGTGTGGCGACACGAGGCGTGGAATTTGAAAGAGGTTTCAAGCAATGCCCAACGACTGCCCAGGCCCAGTGATAATTTGCTCGGATCGGCATCGCTGGACATGCCTGCAGCCATGCCTTGATCACCCTCCAGAATATTGCGTGCCCCGGATAGACCTTCTTCAGTCAAGTACGCGGCGAGCAAACCGTCAGCAGCGGCTTTGGCCGTGTGCAGTTGCTTGGAGTCTGCGGCATCGCGCAAGAACTCCCACAACCCGGCGGCCTGGGTGCCTGCCGTCCCCAACAGGTTGATGAACTGCTCCTCGTTGAATCCAAGCAGCTTGCCTACCGCCACCGCTGACGCCAGCGTACCGACGGTCGCGGTGGTGTGGAAAATCCGGTAGTGCGAGCGCCCCAGGAACTCACCGATACGAATGCCGGCCTCATAGCCGGCAACCGAGGCCAACAACAGGTCACGGCCGGATTTGCCGCGCTCCTGCGCGGCAGCCAACACCGCCGGAAACACCACGGTCGCCGGATGCAGCACCGAGCTATTATGCAAGTCATCCTGCTCGACCAGATGCGATGATGCACCGTTGACCAAGGCCGCAAAATACGCCGAAGTGCCGCGACCATTGACCAGTATTTTGGCGTTACCGTGCGCCGGTCCCATCTTTTGCGCATAACGCTCGAACAGCGGGATCGGGTGCGCGCCCTGACTGGCAAACGCCGAACCGAGCCAGTCCAGGAACAAGTCTTCAGTGCGATCAAGAACACTGTCCGGGATGCTGGCGTACTCCAGTTCCGCGAGGAACTGCGCCAGTTGTTGTGTATGACTCATGACAGGCTCCTTAGAAACTGCGCGGCAGTTCGAGCAGATGCTCGGCAACGTAAGACAGGATCAGGTTGGTAGAGATGGGCGCTACCTGGTACAGCCGGGTTTCGCGGAATTTGCGTTCCACGTCGTACTCGCAGGCGAAGCCGAAACCACCGTGGGTTTGCAGGCAGGCATTGGCGGCCTCCCAGGAAGCCTTCGCCGCCAGGTACTTGGCCATGTTGGCGCTGGCACCGGCATTGATGCCGCTGTCGTATTCCTCACAGGCACGCCAGCGCATCAGGTCTGCGGCTTCGATTTCGATATGGGCTTCGGCAATCGGGAACTGCACCCCCTGGTTCTGGCCGATGGGACGACCAAACACTACTCGGTCACGAGCGTACGACGCCGACTTTTCGATAAACCATCGACCGTCGCCGATGCATTCGGCAGCGATCAATGTGCGCTCGGCATTCAAGCCATCGAGGATGTAGCGGAAGCCCTGGCCCTCTTCGCCGATGAGGCTGTCGGCAGGAATTTCCAGGTTGTCGAAGAACAGCTCGTTGGTCTCGTGATTGACCATATTTGCGATCGGCTGCACGGTCAGGCCGTTGTCGATGGCTTCGCGCAGGTCGACGAGGAAAATCGACATGCCTTCGGACTTTTTCTTCACTTCAGCCAACGGCGTGGTGCGCGCCAGCAGGATCATCAGGTCGGAATGCTGGATGCGCGAAATCCAGACTTTCTGCCCGTTGATGATGTACTTGTCGCCTTTGCGCACGGCCGTGGTTTTGATCTTGGTGGTGTCGGTTCCCGTGGTCGGCTCGGTAACCCCCATGGATTGCAGGCGCAACTCGCCATTGGCGAGCTTTGGCAGGTAGTAACTTTTTTGGCTCTCGCTACCGTGGCGCAGCAGGGTAAACATGTTGTACATCTGTCCGTGAATAGTGCCGGAATTACCGCCGCAACGATTGACCTCTTCCAGGATCACTGACGCTTCGGCCAGTCCGAGGCCGGAACCACCATATTCTTCGGGGATCATCGCCGACAACCAGCCGGCTTGGGTCATGGCAAGGACGAAGGCTTCGGGAAAGCCTTTGCGCTCATCGATTTCGCGCCAATACGCGGCGTTAAATTCCCCGCACAGCGCTCGCACACCTTCACGAATGGCATTGAGTTCTTCATTGTTGTTTTGCATATCTATCGCTCTCAGGGTGCTTGGAAGTGAGTCTGCCCACTCAGTCGAAAACCAGTTCGGCGATCTGTGCCAGACCACCGTCATTGCTCGCCCACAGTTGCGCACGGCCAGGCGCGAGAACGGCTCCACCGACGTCAAACGGCTGTGGAGCAATCAAAGGGCGCACACCGCGGAAATTGAACGCGCGTGGTTGGGCGTAAGGATGGGCACGCAGGAACGCTTGCAAATTCAGCGTTGCGATCAAAGGACCATGGACGACTTTTTCGGGGTAGCCCTCGACATCCACCACATAAGGCACGTCGTAATGAATACGGTGACCGTTGAACGTGATAGCGGAATAACGGAACAACATCACGGCGTCTGGGAAGACGGTTTCGTGCCATTGTGTGACCGGCGCGGGGTCACCGGGCGCGAGGTTCGGCGCCGTCATTTCGCGATAGACGATGTCCTGCTCTTCGCGAATGCACAGTTGCCCGCCCTGGGAAAATTCGTGGCTTACCGTCACGAAGAGCAATTGCCCGCTACGACCGTTTTTCTCCTCGATGCGGGTAATGGTCGACAGGCGTGAAGCTTCGGTTCCAGCGCGTAGAGGCTGGATGAATTCGACCCGGCTGCCGGCCCACATACGATTGCGCCGGGCCGCTGGCGGCAGGAATCCACCCCTCGCCGGATGGCCGTCCTCGCCCAAACCGGACGGCGCGACAGGCTCCTGAAAAAAGCACCAGTGCCACAGTGCTGGAAGTGCCGCCCCCGGCTTCAGCGGTGGCACGCCGAAAGTCGCAGCCACCCGTTTAAGCAGACTGGCGCCCAAATCGTCGGTCGCTTCTTCGGTGTTGCCGAGCCACGCATTTAGGTCGTGATTACTCATCAAATTTGCATCCTCGGTATGTTGCGTTACGACCGATGATGCGAGTGGCGTGGTGTTCTGTGAATCTACTTTTCTTTAAGCCTTCGTTAAACCAGAATTAACACCAAAGACCATCAGAAGAGACTTGCGGCATGCACTTTGATTTGACTGATCTGCGCCTGTTCATTCACATCGCCGAAGCCGCCAGCTTAAGCCAGGGGGCTCGACGGGCATTTATGTCACCTGCTGCGGCAAGCGTACGTATCAAGGCGCTGGAGGCGCAGTTGAACAACCATTTGCTGTATCGAGACAGCAAAGGCGTCGAACTGACCGATGCGGGCAGCAAGCTGCTGCAACACGCACGGTTGATCATGCGTCAGGTGGGGTATTTGAAAACCGAGTTCACCGAGTTCGGCGCCGATTCATCCGGGCATATCCGTATTTTTGCCAATACAACGGCCGTCACGGAGTTCTTGCCCGAATTGCTTTCCGGATTCCTCGCACAACGTCCCGGCGTGACTGTGGACCTGCGGGAACGGTTGTCCCGCGACATCATTCGAGGCGTGCTCGATGGTTCGACGGACATCGGTATCATTGCCGGCCCGGTGACGGCGAAAAATCTGCAAGTGCTGCAATTCAGCACTGACCGACTGGTGCTCATAGTGCCCGAGGGGCACGAACTGACCCGGCGTAAACACATCAGGCTGCGAGATACCGTTGCCTTTCACCATGTCGGCATGCAAGAAGGCAGTACCCTTCAGGCATTTGTACGCGATAAAGCCGAATTGATGGGTGAAACTCTGGTCTGGCGAATTCAGTTGTCCAGTTTCGAAGCAGTCTGCCGCATGGTTGAAGCAGGCGTCGGTATAGGTGTGATTCCGGAGTCCGCCGCCCTGCGCAATAGCAAAACCATGAAACTGGCCATTCTGGAGCTGGACGAACCCTGGGTGGTGCGCGACCGCAGTATTCTCATACGGGACTTCGATGCATTGCCAGGATGCGTCAAAGCACTGATCAGTCTCTTGCGAGAGCAACAATGAAACCAGGTTGCACGGTTCATCCGGCCGCGCAGCCTTAGACCTCAGGTCAAACTGGTTCCCGACATCAAGCCTTCGGTCAGCAACGAAACCAGAGGCTGGACCAGATGCTGCGTGCGCAACTCATCACCGATCACCGCCACTTCCGTCGTTGGCAACGTCGGTAATTTTTCCGAGGGTTCGACAATCCGCATGCCTTCCTGCAGGAATGAAGTGCCCAGCGCGGTAATGCCGAGTCCGGCCGCGACGGCAGCCTGAACCCCAATCAGGTTGCTGGCAAGACAAGCTGAAGACCATTCACGTCGTACCGACGCCATCGCTTCGATCATGATTGCGCGGTAGGCACACGGTGGTCGCATCATCACCAGGCGAACCGGGCGCGAGGCTTCGATTTCATAGTCTTTGGCAGCGATCCACACCAGCGGCTCGCGCCAAATGATTCGACCACGCTGAGCGCTGTTGCTGATCTTGCGTTTGGCAATCACTACATCCAGCTGGCCGGCTTCGTAGTCGTTCAACAGGTCGTTACTCAGGCCTGTTGTGAGTTCAAGCTGGACATCGGGGTAAAGCTTGCTGAACCGCGACAACAGCTTGGGCAACTGAGTGGGCACGAGATTTTCCGAGATCCCCAGACGTAGCAGGCTTACCTCCGCGGGTTCCCTTATTTCCCGAACGAAACTGTCGAAGTGCACCATCATCTTGCGCGCGCCGACCAGCAGGCGTTCGCCGTCCGGCGTCAGGGTCAACGCACGGCTGGTACGTTCGAACACTCGCAGGCCCAGCACTTCTTCCAGGCGGATGATCTTCTGGCTGACCGCCGATTGCGACCGGGAAATCACGTCGGCCGCGGCAGTAAAACTGCCGGTTTCCGCCACGGCGATGAACGCCCGCAACAAATCGATTTCAACGTCTCCAGCTTGCATGATGAATTCGCCTTTCTACTAGATACCATTAACTTTATGCGTTTGAGTTCTTGATAGCAAACTCCGAATATCGGGTCATGAAGCCAATCGAGTTGGCCCGACAAACCGGATCAGGAGCGTGTGGATGAATGAATCAGAATCCAGGCCCTCGGTCATGAAAGTGATATCCAACGCACTTGTGCTTATGGCAGTAGCACTTGGATTCGTCATGGCCATGCTGGATGTCACTGTGGTGAACGTTGCGCTGTCGGATCTGCAACGCGAGTTCGACGTACCCTTATCCTCCCTGGTTTGGGTCATTGATGCTTATACGCTTACATTTGCTTCATTCCTGCTGCTGGGCGGTGCGCTGGCAAACATGCTCGGAGCCAAGCGGGCTTACATGCTCGGCCTGGCCTGGTTCATTCTGGCCTCTTTAGGATGCAGTCTGGCCACATCTGCGCCGGAGCTGATCGTAGCCCGTTTCATGCAAGGCATCGGTGCCGCGCTGTTCATGCCAAGCTCCTTGAGCCTGCTCAGCGAAGTATTTCCTGATCGCAGTGTGCGTATGCGAATGGTTGGAATCTGGGGCGCCATCGTCGGTACGGCAGCAGGAACCGGACCATTTGTAGGCGGTGTACTCGTCAACACCCTGGGCTGGAGAAGCATTTTCTATTTGAATATACCGATCGGCATCATCGGTATTCTCCTGTCCCAGTGGACATTGTCCGCTTCTGCTCGCCGCCCGGTCAGCTTCAACCCCAGCACGCATTTGCTGATTATGCTCGCATTGGGCGGTGCCAGTTTCGTGCTCATTGAAGGCCCCACGCTCGGCTGGCGCGCCAAGAGCAGCCAAATTGCACTGGCTGTTACGGTAGTAGGCGGATTGGCCGTGGTCTGGCGGGAAAAAGTCTCGGCAGCGCCAGTCATCCCGATCCAACTGCGGGGCAACAAAAATTTTTGGACCCTCAACGGGCTGGGGTTTCTGATCAACTTCGTCTTATTTGGCGAGATCTTCTTCATCAGCCTGTTCCTGCAACAGTTCCATCACACCACGGCGCTGCAAACCGGCACTTGGATGCTACCGATCATGGGCGTGGTGCCGATCATCAATTACGCCTCAGGACATCTTTCACACCGGTATGGCGAGCGTTTGGTAATGCTTTGCGGGTTAGGCATTGGGGTAGCAGGCGCCCTTGCCACGGCCTTGATCGGCGGTAAGGCGGCCTATGTCTGGATAGCCCTTGGCGCAGCACTGTGCACGGGCGGCATGGCGTTAGCGATACCGGCAGTCATCAGCACAGTCATGCATGTGAGCGGTGCCCTTAACTCCAACGTGGCCGCCGCCGCGCTTAACGCAAACCGCCAGATCGGCGCACTCACTGGTGTGGCGGTGATCGGGATTTTGCTGCACGCCGTCAGCGACTGGAACCTCTCAATACGGTTCGCGTTTGCCCTTGATGCCTGGGTTCTGATCGCCGCACTGGCATTGGTTTATCGGTCAAGAACTCTGACCCACTGATATCTGTTTTGCGTCACCACTGAAGCGGGCTGTAAGGCCCCAAAAAACCGAGGAACCCAAGATGGCAGACAATAAAGCTGTAGAAATTGTTGAAAGCTTCTGGCGTGAAGTCTGGCAGGCGAGAGACCCGCAAGCCGCCGCACGCTTTGTTGCAGAAGACTTCATTATCACGTCGGGCGGTGTCGATATTGTCGGACGTGAAGCCTTTATTGAGTGGATTGGAGTTTTCCTGTCGAAGATTGAAGACTTCACGTTTGGCAGTATCGAAACCTTTCAAAATCATGAAGGTACTCGAGTGGCTTCGCGCTGGAAACTCGCTGGAAGAAACCAGGGGTTCATTGGCGGTCGTTCATGCCGCACACCTTTTGAAATGCTCGGTACCGCGGTTTGGGAGGTTCGTCCAGACGGCTTGCTGGCGCATAACTGGGTTGAGCGTAACTCGCTCGAAGTCCATCGCGACTTGATGGCTCTATAAGGTCGTCACACGACGGCACTTTTGTCTCGAAAACTCCCTCCGCTCTTGTCCACGCAACAAAGTTGAGGGAGTCATTTACCAATGAGGATACGTTAATGAAGAATTATCTTCCGTGGATGACGCTCGTCTGTGCTTTTTCTGTCATGGCTCAACAGGAGCACAATGAGGGTCCGATAAAAGTTGAGCAATACCACTATGGAATGCAATTGGATATCGCCAGCGTCATCTCCACTACGACGCCGGCAGACAAATGCAACGCATCACCGGTCACCATGATTTATCGCGACTCCGAAGGCCGTCTCAAAGGTCTTGAATACATCGTTCTGTCGTCGGACTGTGCAGCTGCAAGCGGCTGAAATCACCTCGCTACCTGAATGAACTCCTACTCGCTTGCAGAAACAAGAACAAGAAAGCAAGCACCCTTCCCCCCCTTCTTCGACATCCCCCTCATTCCTTTCCATTCGATGGCTATATGGAACCGCATTGTGTCCGAAACTCAAAGTGACCGCGATGTTCCGAGGGACACAAGCACAAAAAAATCGCCGAGCACAGCTCAGCGATTTTATCGTTCAATCCTGTTTGAACCCGCAGTTTTATACTGCCGGTACTTGCGCACCAAGAACCGGTTCGATGCGCGGGGTACGCACCATGCACATCATGATCAAAATCCCAAGCAGCAATAATCCGGTGACGGCGTAGAGCCCATAGGCAAAACTTCCGGTAGCTGTTTTGATGGCTCCCATCAAGTAAGGCCCCACAAAACCGCCCACCATGCCAACGGTATTCACGTAAGCAATGCCACCGGGCGCGGCGCCAGCCGGCAAGTAACTCATGGGCATGGCGAGGATTATCGGCATCGCCGAAAACACGCCGAGTGCAGCCAAGGTCAGCCCGACAATACTCAAGCCAAAATTACCTTGCACAAAAGGCAACATCCCGAAACCGATGGCAGCCATTAATGAGCACACTGAAATATGCGCGCGGCGCTCCAAACGTCGATCGGAATGCCGGGAGATAAGGATCATGCCAATCGTGGTGATGCTGTAAGGCACCATCGCCCACAGGCCGATTTCAGTCCCCGTGGTCAAGCCGGCTTCACGCAGCATCATGGGCATCCAGAAATTCACCGCGTTGTGCCCACAAACAATGGTGAACCAGGTTATGGCGATAAGATGGATAGTTGGCCCGCGCAACGCGCCGATAAAGCCGTCATCACGCGCTGGCTGGAAACTGGCCAGATGACCGATCACTTTGACTTTTTCATCGGCTCGCAACCACCTGCAGGTGGCGGGACCATCAGACAGCAACCACAGCGCCAAGACCCCCAACACAATCGAAGGAATGCCCTCAATGACAAACAACCATTGCCAGCCTTGCAGCCCGGCCGTGCCCTGGAATACGTCGAGAATCATCCCTGACAAGGGCGCTCCTGCTACGCCAGCGATGGCCGAACCGCAAAGGAAAATGGCGGCCATCTGCGCCCTTCGAGCCGGAGGAAACCAAAAAGTCAGGTACAGCAGTACCCCAGGGGCAAAGCCAGCTTCGAATGCCCCCAGCAGTAAGCGCATCAGATAAAACGAAGTTGGGCTTTGGACCAGCATGGTGCAGCAAGAGACAAAGCCCCAACCGATCATGATGCGGGCAATGGTGATGCGTGCACCGAGGCGTTTCATCAGCAGGTTGCTGGGGATCTCGCAGCAGATGTAGCCAAAAAAGAAAATTCCGGCGCCCATTCCGTATACGGCGTCGGTAAAGTTCAGGTCTGCTTTCATATGCAGCGCGGCAAAGCCAACGTTAACCCTGTCCAGGTAGGCGAACACATAACAAATGAACAAAAAGGGCATCAGCCGCCAGGCAATCTTGCGATAGACGGGATCGTTATCATCGATCTGCGGCGCAACGCCATTAGCGTTGGAGGGTGTGGAATGCATGGATTGAATCTCCTGCTGCTATTGTTATTGGATGCGGAAGAGTTACGTTGATGAATGTTTGTCTCTTTTGCAGTCAAAGCGGTTGGGCAAGTGCATCCAGATCCATGGAAGTTCGAATACGTACAAGCCGCGAACAAAATGAATAAACGTCAATTCATTTTAAGCTCGCGGCCGGGCCAGATTGTTCGCAAAGTGTTCGTATTAACTCGACACTGTAATCACCGGATAACGCGATGCCGTCATCGAGACTTTCAATCCGATGCCAATTAACGCTTTGGAACTTTTCTTAACCGTTATTTTTCAAGTCGGATCAGCGAATGAACTGGTCGGCGTAATCAGCACCCAACCCGACGGATTCGTAATGACGACGGGCACTTTCCAGTTTGGTGTATACGTCCTCATAGTCCAGCGCCTTGCCGTAAGGATCGACATAGACGTAGTTGCCGGTCACGTGAAACAGCGTGATCATTTCGGTCACGTCTTCCGGCACAACCAATGTATGGGTCTCTCCTGGTGGTTCGAAGGCATAGCTGCCCTCGGTAGCGACCCATTCGTGTTCAAGATAATGCCAATGGCCGCGCAGGGTAATCGCA
The DNA here is from genome assembly GCF_048079215.1 of Pseudomonas sp. NFX71. NCBI lineage: Bacteria > Pseudomonadati > Pseudomonadota > Gammaproteobacteria > Pseudomonadales > Pseudomonadaceae > Pseudomonas > Pseudomonas sp. NFX71. The sequence goes on from NZ_CP182230.1 coordinate 5,474,344, forward strand.
TGCACCGGCCCACCATGTCGGTGACGGGAAAGAACACCGGCACGACGCACGCGGGTCAGATTGACGAAGTAGCCGCCCGACAAACTCAGGATCAACGGACGAAACCATACGCCTTCAGCTTGTGGCACCCACTCTCGTTCGTCACAGTCAAGATTCAGTGCGCCTGGCAGCAAAAAATCCGCCGGCATTCCTGCCGGTTGATCAAACTGATAAGGCACTTTGGATTGATCGCCACGCGCGGCCGTCATCACGGGTCTAGCCAAACTTGTTTCTTGTGCAGTCATTTTCAGATCACCTCACGGTCAAGCATTTAGCAAATACGATATCGCTATCGCAAACATCATAAAGTTTGCATTTAACATGCGAACTCCCCCAATGAGCGCACCCAATAGGAGCGCACTCAAAAAAGATCAACTTAACTTTTCGCCGTGCGTCAGGTTATCGTCCAGCGCTGGTCTTTCACTCGATCGCTGAGAAAATCAATAAACACTTTTATCCGCGGACTTAAATATTTTCGATTCGCATATATCAGGCTCACCGATTCTTTTTCACCGGTATAGAACTCTGGCAACAGCGGTACCAGCCGCCCATGGCGAATATCTTCACCAATATGAAATCCCGCGAGCTTGACGATGCCCGCTCCCTGTAACGCCAAATCTCGTAGCAGGTCACCCTGACCGAACGAAGAGCGACTGCGAAACGGCACTTTGAACAAGCGCCCGTTTTCCTGAAATGACCACGCGCTCCATTGGCTTTCGAAGTCAAAGCCAAAACATTGGTGGGCCAGCAAATCCTGCGGATGAAGTAATGGCGCGTGATTAGCCAGATACTGCGGCGAGGCACAGATAATCCATTCGTTGTCGTTCAAGCGACGGGCAACCCTCGATGAACTGGGTAAAAAACCGCTGTGAATGGCGACATCGACACCTTGCTCAAACAGATCGAGGTATTGCGCCCCCAATTGAATATCAAGATCGAGTAACGGATAGGTTTCCAGAAACTGTGGCAGCCACGGCAGGATCTGGTGCTTTGCAAAAGTGGTCATCGTATGCACGCGCAACATGCCGCTGACCCGGGTGGGCAGACGTTCGGCTAATGAGTCAGCCTCGCTCATGGCATCAACGACCGCCAAGGCACTTTTCAGATAGACCGCTCCCTCTTCCGTCAGTAGCAATGCTCTGGAACTTCGAACAAACAAACGCACTTGCAAGCGTTCTTCCAGCCGTGAAATCAGCTTGCTTACTGCCGAGGGCGTCAGATGGCTTGCCCGGGCCGCCGCGGAAAAACTGCCGTGCTCGGCTGCGCGTATGAAGGCGAGCATTTGCGAATAGTTGTCCAGATCTCACCTCCCGTTTTTATCAGTTGTCAGCCGGTCAATGACCGGGGCTTGGGGATCATGGTGCTTAAACTATTACATCTCTGAAAGGCTGAATATCCTCAAGATTTCACACCGGCTGTGAATTTTGGTCACAGCGGTGCCAATTCATAGGTGGCGAAATAAAGACTGGCAGACAGGCCAGGATTTATTGGCTTAACCACTGGCTGCAATCTGATTTATTCGTTTGCCAAGGGCATTGGTCACTCAAATACTCAAAACGCAGAAATGCCAAAGACAATAAGAGAGACCCCACATGTCCAATACGCCACGTTCCCTGGCTACGCCTTATACGTTGTCGTTCAGCCAGGATTGCATGGATGGCCGGCTGGCTCCCTTCAGCGCGGAAGTCGAGTCCATGACCGAGTCGGCGGTTCGTCCGGTCATCCATACCAAAGATGAACTCAATCACTATGTAGCGCTGATCGAACGCCCCTATGCAAAGCTCAATCGGGTGATAGCACAAATCGCCGGGCTGTTGATTCTTGGGCAAGCCGATAATGGCTTCAGTACTTACGCTCAACTGGCGCGCACGCCGGAACAGGATCTGATCGAAGTTATGGATCTGCTGGGCAATCTCAATATCCCGGTGATGGCGTCAGCGCATTTCAACCACTTGTCGCACACGGCCAGCAGTTTGTTGCACATCGCCCGAGAACTGCAGCGAAACATCAGTAATGGTGCAGTACTCAGGGAGCGCACACCGGCCTTACTGAAGGGACTCAATAACACCAATGCCATGCTGCGCTGCGCATCCAATGCACAGTTGGGGCTTATGCCTGTCGATCTGCAAAACGCCTGTTTTTGCTGTTCGCAGCATTGATATCGCTTTCATTCAAACACTCATAAAAGAGGCTGTCATGTCCCCCTATTCGATCTGGATTCTCGAATTTGCCAATATTCCGAACTTTCCGGTCAGCGGCATCAAATACGGCGTACATAATGAAGGGACCCGCAAATTGCCCTATTGCTATGTGCTGATCAAAGGTAATGGCCGCACGATCATGGTGGACGTCGGTTACAACCATCGCGATTACGGCCAGGCATTGGCCAAGCAATTTGGGGTTGGCGACTGGCACTCGCCACGGGACGTTCTGGCCGAGTGCAATGTCACGCCTGAAGAGGTCGATACGGTGTTTGTGACTCATGCTCACTTTGATCATTTCGGCAACACCGATGCCTTTCCCAATGCACGGTTTTATCTTCAGGAGCGGGAGCTGTCGAAGTGGATCTGGGCCATGGCGCTTCCGGACCGTCTGAACTGGACCCGCACCGGACTCGATCCTTCGGACATTTTGCGAGCGGTCGATCTGGCGCGCCAGGGCCGCCTTATCTGCGTGGAAGGTGAGATAGAGGACGTAGCACCGGGTATCGATCTGCGCGTCGCGTTCGACAGCCATACATTCGGCTGCATGTGGGTTCACGTACGCAATGATCTGGCCTCCAGTTCACACAACAGTTGGGTGTTGGCCGGAGACTTGGTGTACGTGTACGACAATATGCTGGCCAACCCGAAAATAGACCAAGGTGATATCACCGGGACATTGGAATACCGGCCCGTCGGGCTGGCGCAGAACAGCAATACCAATCTTGTGCTTGCCACCGAGGAAATGCTCAAGGCCGTGGATTACGAGGCCAAACGGGTGATCCCGGTGCACGAGGATCGGTTGAGCGAGGTATTCCCTACCCGTGTCACCGATAAAAACCTGCGGATCATGCAAGTCTGCCTGGCTGAAGGGGAAACTTCCCGCGTCTGACCCTCGGGTGTTGAGTCTTGCAAAAGCCGTCTTGCGACGGCTTTTGCGTTTCTGGCATGGGGTTACTTCAGCGCCAGGGTGTAGCTGAATATCAAGCGATTTTCGTCTGTGTCGCGCGTGTAGTTAGAGCGCTGGGTCGCATTGAGCCATTGCACACCGACGTTTTTCAACGGTCCGTCCTGCACCACGTACGTGATGTAGGTGTCGCGTTCCCACTCTTTACCCTCCTGGCTCATGTTGATCACATTAGCCTGGTCGCCACGTACGTATAGGGTGGTCAACGTCAGGCCCGGTATGCCCGCTGCAGCAAAGTTATAGTCGTAACGCGCGCGCCATGAACGTTCCTGGGCGCGCGAGAAGTTACTGACCTGTAGTTCAGTGAAAAGGTAGCTGATCGTGCCGTCGATCAACGGATAGGCGGTATCGCCCCACAATTTCTGATAGCCACCGCTGATGGTATGGCCATTGAGGGAGTACCCCAGATTGGTACTGAGCGTTTGGTTATCGACCTTGCCGCCCAGCGCCGCGCCCGTTTCACTGCCGTCAAAGTATCGAACTTCACCCAGGATCCGGCCCGGCCCCCATGGCGTGCTGTATTTCAACCCGGCGAACCCTTGCTGATAGATGTCCTGCAGTTGACCGTAATGCAGGCTGGCGAGCAGATCCGGAGTGACCAGATAATCGACTGCCGCGAATTTGAAATCGTCCGAGCGTGCGCTGCTTGCATACTGCCCAGACTGGCTGGTGATGCCCATTTTTTCGAAATCCGTGGAGTCGCGTTGCTTGACCCGACTGATATGGCCCAGGTTGAGGGTCATGTTTTGCACGGCCTTGCTGGTGAGTTGCTGGCCTTCGAATGTCTGGGGGAATGCACGGCTGGTGTTCGGTTGTATCACCGCGATGCCAGACGGTTGCAAACTGCCCACGAACAATTCATTGCTTTCAAACAACCGCGCCTTGGCGGTCAGTCCAAGTTTTGAATATTCGTCAGCGGCACGTTTGGCGAAGGGCTTGGCCGGATCGTCGGAATCAGCCTGGCGCGCCAGAATCCCGGTACCCGACCGCTCCGGTGCCGAGTCAAGTTTGATCCCGAGCATACCCATTGCATCGAGGCCGAAACCAAGCGGCCCTTCGGTATAACCGGACTGGTATTTGAGGATAAAGCTTTGCGCCCACTCCTCCGCTTTCGACGGCCCGGTACCGTCGCGGTAATCGCGATTGAAGTAATAATTCTTGGTGCTGAAATTGACGTGACTGTCTTCAATGAAATCAGCGTGTGCCAGCGCCGGCAGCCCGGCCAATGCGCCTGCCAGAGAGACAGAGAACAACTTCGGAGTCATGTTTTGTATACCTGTATTGTTGTTGTGGGGACTTCGGAAATGACTAAACAAACTCGAATGACGGACACGCAAAACCGACAAGCCAGAATAAAAGTCCGGCCCATTGGCATAAACGAATGTCTTGTTATGTATCAGCGATGCTGGAAGATCGGCGCTCGTTTCTCAATGAACGCGCTGGCTCCTTCCTTCTGATCCTGTGTCGCGAACAAGGAGTGAAACGCGCGTCGCTCATAGCCGAGCCCTTCGCCCAACCCGGTTTCGTACGCCTGGTTTACACATTCCTTCATCAGCAACAGACTGGGCAAAGAGCGCGCGGCAATGTTCTGCGCGATCGTGCCGACTTCAATCAGTAATTGCCCTGAAGCCACCACTCGTGAAACCAGCCCGATTCGTTCGGCCTCCTCGGCCCCGATTCGGCGCCCCGTCAGGCACAAGTCCATCGCTTTGGCTTTACCGACCCAGCGCGAGAGTCGCTGTGTTCCGCCGGCGCCAGGAATCAAGCCAAGGGAAATTTCCGGCAAAGCGAAACTGGCGTTGTCCGCCGCAATGATCAAATCGCACATCATGGCCACTTCACACCCGCCCCCCAGTGCGTACCCCGCGACTGCGGCGATCATCGGTTTGCGACACCGTGCGATCCGGTCCCACTCGCCAAGAAAGTTATCAAGGCTGGTTTGCGGAAATGTCTGGTCGCGGGTTTCCAGAATGTCAGCACCGGCGGCAAAAGCTTTGGCGCTGCCGGTCAACACCACGCAGCCGATCTGAGGATCTTTTTCAAAACAATCCAATGCCTGGGAAATTTCCGCGATCATCTGCGTGTTCAAGGCATTCAACGCTTCGGGACGGTCCAGCGTGATCCATCCGACCCGGGCATTACGGCTGGCGCGCACATAAAGCAGGTGGCTTAAACAGACCTCATCTTGCATATCGTTCTCCTGATGCAGTTATTTCGTCAGCGTTGCCTAACGCGTGCGCTCCAGAATGCTGACGTAGTTGGCGACCGCCGCACCGCCCATGTTGAACAGGCCTCCCAGGCTTGGTGTGTTGGTCAGTTGCAGGCCAGGTGACTCGCCTGCCAATTGCATGGCGGTCAGCACGTGCATTGAGACACCGGTCGCCCCGATGGGATGACCTTTGGCTTTCAATCCCCCCGACAGATTGACCGGCAAACGCCCGTCAGGCTGCGTCAACCCCTCAAGAATTGCCTTGGCGCCTTGGCCAGGCAGCGTCAGGCCCATGGCTTCGTACTCAATCAATTCGGCGATAGTGAAACAATCGTGGGTCTCGACGAAGTTCAGGTCATCGAGCGTCAGGCTCGCCATGCTCAACGCCTTGTGCCACGCCTTGGAAGCACCTTCGAAACGCGTGATGTCGCGTCGGCTGATCGGCAGGTAATCGTTGACCTGCACCTGGGCTCGTATCGAAATACGCTGCTCCCTGCGCATCGCGACGTCATCGCAAGCCAACACCAGGGCTGCCGCGCCGTCCGACACCAGCGAACAATCGGTACGACGTAAAGGTTTGACCACGTAAGGATTGCTTGCGGATTCCTGACCGCAAAAACTCACGTCCAGGCTTTTCCGCAAGTGAGCCAATGGATTGATGCTCCCGTTGTGATGGTTTTTCGCCGCAATGCAAGCCAGCGCATGAGATTGATCCCCGTAACGGGAGAAGTACTGTTGGGTAATATCGGCGAACAACCCGACAAAAGACGCCTGCGCCCCGCCCTCCTCGGCGACATAACTGGCGGATACCAATGCCTGGCGCACCGCTTCCTCCGTGGCAGCCGTCATCTTCTCCACGCCCACCACCAAAACAATTTTCGCCTGGCCCGACGCGATCAGGCTCGACGCCTGGCGCACCGCTGCAGACCCGGTGGCGCAGGCGTTTTCCACCCTTGTCGACGGCGTAAAACGCAAACCGCTGTCGGCCTGCAAGACCAGTGAGGCCGGCGAGCCTTGGGGATCCATACCCTGGTTGAAATGCCCGATGACAATCTCGTCGATATCCCGAGCCTCCAAATGCGCATGTGCCAACGCGTCCAGAGTCACCCGAGTAATCAACGATTCCAGCGACTCGCCCGCAAGCTTGCCGAATGGTGTATGCGCCCAACCAATAATATTGCCGAACATAGCTGCCTCCCCGACAAAGCCTATTTTCAGTCCGACAATATTCTTAATCGTTACGCTCAATTCCCGCAATAGCTCATTTTAATGCTTGACGATGTATTTTCGGTCCGACAATAATCGATTCAATCTCAACGTCGGATGAACGTAGCTATGGTCGAGATCGGATTCACTCCCGCTGCCCGTCAGCGCTTACCCGAAGGTGTTGCCCTCAGGCCCAAAGAGGCAAGCCACGAGCTTGACTGGGTCACTATTGAGCGCTATCTCGCCAGCCAAAACTTGCGGATGGACCCTGGCCACGCACCGAGGCAACTGTCGGGCGGACTGGCCAACCTGAATTTTCTGGTGCGCATCAATCACACCTGGATGGTGCTGCGTCGTCCTCCCGCAGGACCGCTACCACCGGGCGCCAATGACATGCAACGTGAGCACCGGATTCTTTCCCGACTCTGGCGCGTATTTGCGCTGGCGCCACGCAGCCATCATTTCTGTGCCGACGCGGGCGTCGCTGGCGCGCCGTTTCTCTTGATCGACTACCGGGCCGGCTTGTCTTTGCGAGGCGACAGTGTTCACCCCTTGCCTGCCAGCGAAACCACCGGGCACCAATTATCAAACATGCTGGTCGATACGCTCGCTCAGTTGCATACCGTCGACCTGGCCAGTGTCGGGCTGGAAAACCTCGGGCGGCCGGAAGGCTTTTTCAGACGCACTGCGCAGGGCTGGATCAAGCGCGCGCAGTGGGTGGTCAATGGTGACTTGAGCCGTCCAGCGCAAGCGCTGGCGCAATGGTTAACCGACATCAAGGACCCGATCGCAGGCAAACCCGTGCTGCTGCATAACGACTTCAAACTCGACAACATTCTGATCGACCCGCAGACATTGCAACCTAGGGCCATTGTCGATTGGGACATGGGCACACAAGGTGACGGCCTGTTCGATCTCGCCACGCTGCTCAGTTACTGGGGCGAGCCCGACGACCCTTCCTGCATGCACCGCTTGGCGCAGATGCCAACGATGCAACCGGGCTTTTCCACCCGGCAAGACATTGCCACCACCTACAGCGCATTGACTGGACAAAGTCTTGACGACCTCAAGTCTTATCGCGTGCTCACCATGTTCAAACTGGCGGTTGTGTTTCAACAACTTCACCGCCGGTATTTGGTCGGCGAAACCAGCGACCCCCGTTACGCCGACTTCGGTCAACTGGCAGAAGAGCTTTTCGAATTCACCCTCGATATTTCCAACAATAAGATTTTCTGAGGATTTCGCCGTGGACTTCACGTTGCCTGATTCGCTCGCTCAATTGCGAGACAAGACCTGTACCTTCATTCAGGAGGTGGTGATTCCCTATGAGAAAGACCCTCGACGCAGCGCCCACGGGCCAAGCGACGAGTTGCGCAGCGAACTGATCACCCAGGCTCGTGATGCCGGCCTGTTAAGTCCACACGTAGACCGCGATCTGGGTGGTCTGGGGCTTTCCCATGTGGGCCGCGCCGTGGTTTTCGAAGCTGCGGGTTATTCGATGCTCGGGCCTGTAGCGCTCAATTGTGCAGCGCCGGATGAGGGCAACATGCATTTGATGCAGACCGTGGCCTCTGCCGAGCAAAAACAACGCTGGCTCGTGCCCTTGGCGCAAGGCAAGACGCGCTCCTGCTTTTGCATGACAGAACCGTCGCCAGGCGCCGGCTCCGACCCGACATTGCTGATGACTACAGCCATCAACGATGGCGACGACTTCATCATCAATGGCCGTAAATGGTTGATCACCGGTGCAGACGGCGCAGCGTTCACCATCATCATGGCCCGCACGATTGTCGATGACGTGGACGTGGGCGCCACGATGTTTCTGGTTGATCTGCCTAACCCGGGATTTCGCATCGAGCGCGCCCTGGACACCCTTGATTCGTCCTTCACCGGCGGTCATGCCGAAGTCGTGCTGGATAACTTGCGCGTATCCAGAACCGATGTACTTGGGGAAGTCGGCGAAGGTTTTCGCTATGCCCAGGTGCGATTGGTCCCGGCCCGTTTGACCCACTGCATGCGCTGGCTGGGTGCCGCGCAAAGGGCCCATGACATTGCCGTGGTCTACGCACAAAAACGTGAAGCCTTTGGCCTGCCCATCATCGCTCACGAAGGCATCGGCTTCATGCTTGCCGACAACGAAATCGATTTGCACACCACCCGTCTGAGTATCTGGCATACCGCCTGGCTGCTCGACCAGGGTGAGCGCGCAAGCGCCGAAAGCAGCATGGTCAAAGTTCATGCGTCAGAAGCGATCTGGCGAGTCGTCGATCGTTGCGTGCAGGTGCTGGGTGGCATGGGCGTCACAGCCGACACCGAGGTCGAGCGGATTTTCCGTGACGTGCGGGCTTTCCGTATCTACGACGGCCCGTCCGAAGTCCACCGCTGGAGCATCGCCCGTCGCCTGGGGAGGAAGGCCCAATGAACGGTGAAAACTCACCCGCGTTCGCCGTGTTTTCCGACCTCGCCGATAAAGTCGTGATCATTACCGGCGGTGGCCGAGGCCTGGGGCGAACCATTGCCGATGGCTTCGCCAAGCAAGGTGCCACAGTGGTGCTGGTAGGGCGCAGCCTTGAACAACTGAACATCGCCGTGCGCGAGATCAATGAAGCGGGTGGCAAAGCCGCCGCGTTCCAGGCCGATATCGCCGATGAAGACAGCGTGTCCGCCCTGTGTAAATCAGTGCATGACACCTATGGCCGGATTGACGTATTGGTGAACAACGCCGGTATCAATCCCTGGTATAAATCTGCGGAAAACACCACGCTGCAGGAGTGGCGGCAAATCATCGACGTCAACCTGACGGGCGTGTTCCTCACCTGTAAATATGCCGGCCAATTGATGCTCAACGCGGGCCAGGGCTCCATCATCAACATCACCTCCGTGGCCGGTCGCGTGGGCCTGGCCAAGACCACCGCCTACTGCGCGGCCAAAGGCGGGGTCGAGATGCTGACGCGCCAGTTGGCACTGGAGTGGGCAGCAAGAGGCATTCGGGTTAACGCCGTTGCACCCGGCTACTTCGCCACCGACTTGACCGAAGGCCTGCGCACGCATCCGGTCCTGGGTCGCAGAGTCATGGATCGCACGCCGTTGGGGCGCTTCGGCGAGCTCCAGGAAATCGTCGGCGCCAGTCTGTTTCTGGCCTCATCGGCAGCCTCGTATGTCACCGGTCATTCATTGGCCGTTGATGGCGGCTGGACCGCGTGCTGAGGGAGGCATAGACCATGAGCACTCCTGTGATGGCGCTCGAAGGCCTGAAGATTCTCGACCTGACCCGCCTGCTGCCCGGTGCATTCTGCACGCAGATCCTGGCCGATCTGGGGGCTGAAGTGATCAAGATTGAGCAGCCACTGAGCGGCGATTACAACCGCGCGTTTACCCCGCTGAACAAGGTCGAGTCTGGCTCCTTTCTCCTGCTTAACCGTAACAAACAAAGCATCACGCTCAATCTGAAAAGCGAACAGGGAAAGCAGATCCTGCTGGATCTGGCGCGGGATGCGGACGTGTTGATCGAAGGCTTCCGCCCAGGCGTGATGCGACGTTTGGGTCTGGCTTACGAGACGTTGAGCGAGATCAATCCACGGCTTATCTATTGCGCCATTTCCGGCTACGGCCAGGACGGTCCTGACCACCTCAAGGCTGGCCACGATCTCAACTATATGGCGCAGGCCGGGGCGTTGCAGTTGTTCGGCAAGGCTGGCGAGGGACCGATGGTGCCGGGCCTGTCGATTGCCGACGTCGGTGGCGGTTCGCTGATGGCGACCACCGGCATTCTGTCTGCACTGCATGCCCGTCACCGGACCGGTAAAGGCCAATTGGTGGACGTGTCGATGCATGACGGCGCGATTTCCTGGCTGGCCCTGCATGCCGCCGACTCATTGTTCGCCGGCATCGAACCCCGAGGCGGCGAGCGCCCGTTTATTGGCCAGGCGCCCTGCTACAACGTCTACCGCTGCGCCGATGGCAAGTACTTCGCGCTGGGCTTGATCGAGGCACATTTCTGGCTGCGGTTTTGCCAGCATCTGCAACTCGAAGAGCTTGAGAACGAGCAATGGCCAACCGGCGAGCGCTGCGTGCAGCAAAAGCAATTGCTGGCCAGCCTGTTTGCCAGGCAGTCCCGCGATGCCTGGGTGGAAACCTTCAATGACGTCGACCTGCCGGTCGGGCCGGTACTGGACATCGCCGAAGCACTGGATGCACCACACGCCAGGCACCGACAAATGCTTCAACACATTGAGCATCCGGTGGAAGGTGTGATTCCACAACTGGGCTTCCCGGTGAAGTACTCCCTGACGCCTTGTACCCTCAGAAGCCCGCCTCCATTGCTGGGCGAGCACAATGAAACAGTACTCGGCGCCCTCGGCTACAGCGCCGGTCAAATCGATGCGCTTCGACAATCGCGGGTGATCTGAACCCGCCAGTGATTTTGACGAAAAACAATAATGACTCCTGAGGAGAAAAATCATGGCCCGCAATATGAGTCACTACGATCAGAGCTATCGGGATTTCAAATGGGAACTTCCGCCGACGTTTAACTTCGGCACCGATGTGGTCGATCGTTACGCTCGCGAAGCCGATGGTCCCGCATTGATTTGGGCGAATGCCGCCGGGGAAGAAATCCGCCTCTCGTATTCCGACATATCACAACTCACCGACCGATTCGCCTCAGTGTTGACTCAACGCGGCATACGACGCGGCGATCGAGTGCTTATCATGCTGCCGCGTATTCCGGATTGGCAGATCGCGATGGTCGGCTGCCTCAAGATAGGGGCGATTCCGATTCCTTCCGTGGAAATGCTCACCCGCAAGGATATTAATTACCGCGTCCGTCACGCCGACGTGCGCGCGGTGGTGGCCAGGTCTGAGCACGTCGAAAAGTTCGCCGATGTGATGAACGACGTGGCGGTCAAGTTATCGCTGGGCATCGCACCGGGTTTTGAGTCGTACGAGAACGCGATGATCAACGCCGACGGCGTCTTCGAGCCCGCGGTGTTGTCCCTCGATGAACCGGCGGTGCTGTATTACACCAGCGGTTCTACCGGCGAACCCAAAGGTGTGCTGCACCCGACCCGAAGCCTGTTTGCCTGGCGCGAAGCCGCACGGCACTGGCTCGATCTGGATCGCAACGATGTGATTTGGTGCACCGCCGACGTAGGTTGGAGCAAGGCCGGCACGTCCATCCTGTTTGGCCCATGGAGCGCCGGTGCCTGTACTTTTTTTTATGACGGCCCGTTCGATCCAGCACAGCGTCTTGCGTTGTTGGCCAAATACCAGGTCAGCGTCTATTGCGCCCCTGGCACCGAACTGTTTCGCGTGGTCGACGAGGATCTCTCCCGCTACGACCTGTCGCAGCTGCGTCACACGGTATCGGCCGGCGAGCGGTTAAACGCTTGCGTGGCAGAGAAATGGCGTAAGAAAACCGGGGTCCCGGTCATGGAAGCCTACGGACAGACCGAAACCCTGATGACCCTGGCAAACTTTGCCTGTGTTGCGACGCGCGAAGGATCGATGGGGCTACCGATGCCGGGTAGCGACGTCGACATCATCGATGCCCAAGGCCGCCGACTGCCCTGGGGCAGTGAAGGCGATATCGCGATTCGCGTTCCTAATCCATTGCTGATGCTCGGTTACTTAAAGGACGAAGCGCGCACCCAAGAGTCGTACGTCGACGGCGACGATGGGCGTTGGTTCATTACGGGAGATATCGGAGCGCGAGACGCGGACGGTTACTTCTTCTACAGTGGCCGACGTGATGACGTCATCAACTCGGCGGGTTACCGAATCGGTCCAACCGAAGTGGAAAATGCCCTGCTCAGTCACCCTGGCGTTCTGGAATGTGCCGTGATTGGCGCGCCCCACGAGGAACGCGGTGAAATCGTCAAGGCGTTCGTGGTGCTGCGCCCCGGTATGGCGCCGAAAGATCAACTTGTCAGTGACTTGCAGGACCATGTCAAACACATGACTGCGCCCTATAAATACCCACGCGCCATTGAGTTCGTCGACGCGCTGCCCAAGACCCAGACAGGCAAGATTCAGCGCAGCGCACTCAGGGCACTTGAAAAAAAAGAGACTCACCCTTGAAGAACAGCCCATTCATGGCACTGCCAATTGATACCACCTCTACGGAATCCAGCTTCCGCGTGGTGGCCCGAACCATTGAACAGCAGATCCTCTCCGGGGAAATCAATCCCGGGGACATCCTGCCGGCTGAAGCCAGGCTGGCGGAACAACTGGGCGTAAACCGCTCGACCATCCGGGAGGCCATCCGGGTCCTGGAGCAGAACGGTTTTGTCAAACGCGAACCGGGGCGACGCAAGTTGATCACCTCGATCCCGCATTCCGGTGAGATCTCCCAGCGCCTCACCGCCACCATGGTGCTCAACCAGGTGACGTTCGAGGAGTTGTGGGAAGCGATGTACGCCCTGGAGCCGGCAGCCGCAGCTGCCGCAGCGGTACGTGGCAACGACGAGGATTTTGCCGCAATCGAGGTCAATCTCGCCGCGACGCGCCAGGCACTGGAGGACTGTGCAAGCCTGGTGGAACTGGATATCGAGTTCCACGAATTAGTGGCCAAGGCAACACGCAACCGGGCGATCCAAATGGCCAGGGCGCCATTGAGCACGCTTTTTTATCCGCCCTTTTACACGGTGATGTCGCAGCTCAATGCGGGTCAGCGCTTATTGACCGCTCACGAACATATTTACCAGGCCATTCGCGATCACGACACGGTCAATGCCCGGGGCTGGATGGAAAAACACATTCAGGACTTCGAACGTGGCTATGAGTTGGCGAACCTGAACATGAACAGTCCGGTGCATATGCCCGAACGATGAGGTCAGCATGAACACAAAGGCCTTTTCCATGAACATTCACGATCCGCAGCTCAGTACTCGGCAAGCCATCACGTCACGCCGTTCGGTACGCGCTTTTTTGCGCACGCCGGTACCACGCGAGACAGTCGAGCACGTTCTGGAACTGGCAGCCCGCGCACCAAGTGGATCGAATGTTCAACCCTGGCAGGTTTGGGTACTGACAGGCGCCCCGCTCTACGATCTCGGCCAGGAACTGCAAGCCCTGGCGCTGAATGCAGAGTCGGAGCACGCCGAAAACCCGCAAGTGCATCACGTGCGCGAACCGTACCGCTCCCGGCGTCGAAAAGTCGCTCAGGACTTGTACCAGGCCGTGAATATCAATCGCGATGAAATGCAAAAAATGCGTGTGCAAACATCACGCAACTTCGTTTTTTTCGATGCCCCGGTTGGGCTGTTCTTTACCATCGATCGGGATCTCGATAACGGCCGCTGGCTCGATTACGGGATGTTCCTGCAGACCCTGATGCTGGCGGCAAAAGCCCATGGTCTCGACACCTGTGCCCAGCAGGCCTTCGTCAAATACGAAACGCTGATCGCTCGGCGCCTGGGCCTGGATGACAACCAGAGGCTAGTGTGCGGCATGGCGCTTGGTTTTGCCGACCCGAGTGCGCCGTCAAACAGTTTCATTGCCGAACGCGCGCCGTTATCGGCATTCGCGCAGTTCGTCGTCACTTTGAACTGAACAACAAAACCCGGAGCTACAGGATGGATATCGACAATAAGGTTGTGGTGGTCGCCGGTGGCGGCTCAGGTCTTGGCCAGGCAACGGCCCAGGATCTTGCGGCGCGTGGCGCCCGCGTGGTGATCGTGGACCTTAACGAACAGGCCGTGCACGAGGTCGCCAGCAAAGTTGACGGCTTGGCAGTCATCTGCGACGTGGCGGATGACGAGGCGTCTCGGATCGCCATGCAGACGATTGTGGAACGTGTCGGACGACCTCACGTACTGGTCAATTGTGCGGGCATTGCCCCTTCCGCGCGAATCATTGGCAAACGGGGCCCGGCATCGCTCAGTGATTTCGAACGGGTCATTCGTATTAATCTGTTGGGCACCTTCAACTGGCTGCGTCTGGCGGCAGACGCCATGAAAGACAATACGCCCAACGATGATGGTGAACGAGGCGTGATCATCAATACCGCCTCGATAGCCGCCTATGAAGGCCAGATCGGCCAAAGTGCCTATGCCGCCTCCAAGGGAGCAATCGTCTCCATGACATTGCCCGCAGCCAGGGAGTTGGCACGTTTTGGCATTCGCGTGACGGCGATTGCGCCAGGCTTGTTCGGCACTGCGATGCTTGAGGCAATCGACGCCGACATCAAGGAGCGACTGATCGCTGATATACCGTTTCCTCATCGCTTCGGAAAACCGTCCGAGTTTTCCGCGATGGTCGGCGCGATCATAGAAAATCCGATGCTCAACGGCTCGGTCATCCGGCTGGACGCCGCACTGCGCATGCAAGCGCAATAAATTCCCCACGCTCCATATCGGTACCCGATGTGCACTTTCATTTGCGATCGCACAACAACTTGATCAATTAAAAAACGGCAACAGTAAATACCGCGGCATAAAGATGATCGCCAGTAACGTTTTCGCGCGCGCGTAAAAAAACACCGCAATAAATAACAGCGTTGATGCTCTCTCGTGCTTCCAATAATAATTTTCGGAGACAACATAATGCACTCTAACTCTACCGTCGGAAAATCCGACCCGCTTGATGCCACTTACAAAAAAATAACCTGGCGCTTGCTTCCCTATTTATTCATCGCCTATGTGTTTGCGTATCTCGATCGGGTCAATATCGGATTCGCCGCTGTGCAAATGAAAGCTGATCTGAACTTTACCGATGCTGTTTACGGGTTGGGTGCCGGCGTATTCTTTATCGGTTATTTCATGTGTGAAATCCCCAGTAATTTGCTGATGAACAAAATAGGCGCCCGCTTGACCATCGCCCGCATCATGATCTGCTGGGGGCTGGTATCCAGTTGCATGATGCTGGTGACCAGTCCGACGTCGTTTTATCTGTTACGGCTTTTATTGGGCGTCTTCGAAGCCGGCTTTGCACCCGGAGTGCTGTTGTATCTGACGCTGTGGTATCCACCGGCACGCAGGGCACAGATGGCTGCTATTTTTCTCAGTGGTGCCGCAGTCGCAGGTTTGATCGGCGCGCCAATCTCCGGCTGGATGCTCGACGCACTGGATGAATACGCCGGATTGCATGGATGGCAATGGCTGTTCATGCTCGAAGGTATTCCTTCGGTTTTTCTGGGTTTGATGGCATTGGTGATGTTGCCGGATCGCCCTGGCGCGGCAAGCTGGCTTACACCTGAAGAAAAAAATCGCATCAAGGCCGAACTGGTTACCGGGCAGTCAACAGCCCACCATGGTTTTATCGACGCGTTGCGCGATCCGGTCATTTATTACATTGCTCTCGCCTGGTTTACCGTGATTTGCGGTATTTATGCCGTGGCTTTCTGGATGCCCATGCTCATGCAGGACGCCGGGATCAAAACCTCCACTCAGATCGGCCTGTGGTCGATCATTCCCTACGGCTTCGCAGCCATTGGCATGGTGTTGATATCGCGTCACTCCGACAAAGTCATGGAGCGTCGATGGCATGCAGCGACCTGTGCCTTGCTTGGGGCGCTAGGCCTCGGTCTGCTTCCGTTTGTACACGACAATTTCTTCCTGACCATGGCAGCTTTGACCCTGGCCAGCACGGCGGTCTTCTCTGCCATGCCGATTACCTTGGCAATGCCCATGTGCTATCTGTCCGGCAAAGCTGCTCCGGGCGGTATTGCCTTTGTCAACACGATCGGTTTGTTGGGCGGCGTGGCCAGCCCTTACATGCTGGGCCTGATCAAGACCAATACAGGCAGTCTGGACAACGGGTTGTTTCTCATCGCGGCGTTGCTGGTAATCGGCTCGTTGCTGGTGGTGGGATTCGTGCGCCTGGAACCGCAAAACAAACCTGTAGTTGTCTGAGATGCTTTTCTGATTTCAGCCATTAGGTAACCGCATCGCAGGACGAGACTGTCTTATTTCAGTCAGTCTCGTCCTGCGCTTTTTCCGTCAATCAATTAGAACAGTGACTGGCTGCAATCAGAATTATGCGTTTGCCCGTTCGGCATCAAAATCAAATAATCAACTTATAGACAACCCATTATTTGCGCTCACGCAGGAGTATTCCTATGGGCTACACCATGACTGAAAAGATTCTGGCCCGTACCGCTGGGTTGGCAGCAGTCAACGCCGGCGATGAAGTTCAAGTCAAACCGGATTTCGTATTGGCATATGACTTTCCCGGTTATACCGATCGCTACTTCAAGGAAATGGAAAGCGAGTTTCAGGTTATCCAGGTAAAAGAGCCAGAACGCTTTGGCGTATTTATCGATCACATGGTGCCGGCCATTAATCCGGAAGAAGAAAACTTCCACAAGGAAACCCGGGACTGGACAACGCGTAACGGTGTGGAAGTATTCGAGCGTCGCGGCATTGGTCATCAGGTGGCGGCTGAAGTCGGTTATGCGGTGCCTGGCGCATTGGCTGTGCATTTTGATCCACACATTTCGCAGTTGGGAACGTTCGGTACATTAGCCCTGGGCATTCACCGCAACATGCTACAAGCCTATGTTCAGGATACGGTTTCCTTGCGAGTGCCGGAGACTGTGCGGATCGATTTCATCGGCCATTTGCAAGACGGTGTCATGGCCCGCGATGTGCTGAATCATCTGGTCAAAACCCTGGGCCCGAGCGCCTGCCAGTTCTGCGTGATGGAGTTGGGCGGTCGCGGGCTCGCCAACCTGTCCGTCGAAGGCTTGCAGACCATTACCGGCCTGGCGATGTTCACCGGTGCAATTTCCGCGATTGTCGCGCCTGATGCCGCGCGCCTTGACTATGCCCTGCCTCTGGCTCGAAAAGTTCTCGAGCCGGTATACAGCGATCCGGATGCCCGGTATCAGGCGATCCACACCATCGACTTGAGCGCTATCGAGCCGGTTATTGTCATTCCACCCAGCTCCGCCGGTACCCGCGATCTTGCCGAGTACATCGGTATGGAAGTGCAAGTCGGCTATCTCGGTTCCTGCGCCTCCGGACGCCTGGAAGACCTGCGCATCGCGGCGCGTATTCTTCGCGGCCGCACATTGGCGCCTGGCTTCACGTTGTATGTCGTTCCGACCAGTCAACACATCATGGCCGAAGCGGCCCGGGAAGGCTTGTTGACCACGCTGGTGGAGGCCGGCGCTTTTGTCTCGTCGCCCAGTTGCGACTACTGCTATGGCCGGATAGGCACCATGAATGCGGGACAGCGTGCCGTTTCCACCGGAACCTTGAACGTACGTGGTCGGATGGGCAGTACCGACGCTGAAATCTACCTGTGCAGCGCCGCCGCTGTGGCTGCTGCCGCAATCGAAGGCAAGGTCGCTGACCCTCGCCATTATCTTTGAGGATTCGTCATGAGCCTGCTCAATCTACGCGGCCGTGTGGCTTACGTATTCGAAGAGGAAAATTTCGATATCGATCAAATTGTGGGGGTCAAGAATATCCGCACAAGCGATGCCGAAGCGTTGGCCAAGTTGGCCATGAGTGCTTACGACGAACACTTTGCGCGGGACATGCGACCCGGTGACGTGTTGGTCGGTGCTGCCAACTTCGGCTATGGGCATCCACACTACCCACCGATGATCGCCATGCGCCAATTGGGTATCACTGCGGTGATCGCCGAGTCCTTTTCGCCAGGTTACTGGTGGGGAGAAATGGCCGAAGGCTTTCCGCAAATCGAATGCCCGGGCATCACCCGACTGGTGAAGCGCTGGGACGAGATTGAAGTGGATTGGCAGCGCCTTCGGGTGATCAACCACAGTCAAGGCACCGAACTGACGTTCCGGCCCTTCAGCCAATCCGACCTGCATGTGCTCGAGGCCGGAGGGCTCATTCCCTACATCAAACAACAACGGCAATGCCGATAGACTTCCTCAGGAGAACCGAAATGCGCGCAAAGAACAGCTTTTACCCACTGACCGAAGCCTTCAGCGGCCCCAAGGCGCTAGTGATTCCAGGGGCCTACGATGCATTGAGCGCCATGCTGGTACAAGCGGCCGGTTATCCGGCGGTCTATGTCGGTAGCTATGCAACGGCGGCCGCCGGATTTGGCCTGGCGGACGTCGGCGTGCTGACGCTGGATGAGCTGGCCCGGCATGCCAAGTCGGTCAGCGGCGCAGTCAGCGTGCCAGTGATTGCTGATGCCGAGGGTGGTTTCTTCGACCCCGCCAATATCTGGCGCACTGTGCAGGCCTTCGAAGACGCGGGCGTGTCGGCTATTCATATCGAGGATCATGCCGGTGGCAAACACACCAATCTGGAACAGAAGCTGATTCCGTTAGAGCTGATGCTGCAACGTTTGCAGGCCGCCATGGATGCGCGACGCAACCCGGAATTCATCATCATCGCTCGAACCGATGCCATCTGGGCGACTCACAATGTCGATGAGTGCGTTACACGCTTGAAAGCGTTTGCGCAAATCGGCATCACGCACTTTTTTGCGAACGGTGCAGACCCGGCCACGTTGCGAGAAATCAAAAAGCAGGTGCCGGGCAACTACATCGTGATCAACCTGCCCAGCATACGCAATCGGGATGAGTGGGATGGCGCTGCCGATGTCGTGATCGATTACGCATTCTGCCTGCTGGCGGCGAGCAAGGCTCTGCAAGTGGCACTCGATCAATTTACAAGTAGCCCCGACGCAAATCGCTCGGACGCATTGATCGAAGACTTTGAAGCGTTTGAGCATCGTCTGGGCTACAGCGAGTTTACCGAGCGAGCGCTGCGCTACGCCCGTCACGATTAAAGCCGAACTCAATGTATTTCGAACGTGTCCAGTCTATCCGGCCTGCCGGAACACACTGATCGGCCATCCTGCGAAACCGCCCATGAATCTGATGGCAATACTTGTATTGTTTCTTCAATTGATGACATCGCCTCACGCTGCCCGACCACCGGAAATCGTGATGAGCAGAAGAAAAACCATTCCTTGGGCGGGACTTGCGTACCGGCGTCCATGCATTTCGACGATTATCTTCAAGAAAAAAAATTGATGGCTTTTGGCTTGAACGAAGCGCGCTGGCGCAACGTATTCAGCAATGGCTGTTCGGTACTCTTCTCATAGGATTCTCCGTAAGGCTGGCACTGGTAAAGCAAGCCTGAATCCCAATTATTGAAGAGCTGTTTCATTGGCGACTGTGGTGTTCGCCCATTCGCGTCGGAACCGGCGCGAAATCACTGCCTTAACAACTGGAGCACTTGATACAACCCCTTCGGTCAGGTCGGCTCAACCAGAGCGAGAGGCTCTCGGATGAGTCATCGATTCGGATAGAACTCGATTGGCGCCCGGAATAATACTGAAGTATGAGACGCCCATATACAGTGACTATCGGCTACAAACCTATGCACGACTGCTTATTTCCCTCTGGAAAGTTACTCTACTTTCAAAGGTTCCAGAGGACTTCATCGTGAACAAGCTACTGATGAAAACAATTGGCATTGTATCCTCCCTGGGTTCGATCTGTTTGAACTCGGTAGTCGTCAATATGGAATGTGAATCAAGCGTGAATGACCCGTTTTTTGAAAACGGTTCCCGTGTCTGCAGCGTTAACAGTGCGCCAACACCATGGGAAGCAGACTCAAAGCATGCAGCCTTCATAGTCCGCGACGCTGATCGCCTGAGCCCCGGATCGCACCTGATGAGTCCGCGCAAGTTCTATGTTCATCACGGCATCTACCTTGGCGATGGCAAGGTCGCTCATTACTCTGGATTGAGTGCATCGCTGCAAGCCGGCCCTATCGAAGTCACTGACCTGGATCGCTTCGGCAACGGCAGTTCCATCTGGGTAGATCAGGAGCAGTGCGCTTTTTCCAGCGACGAGATCATTGTGCGGGCCATGTCGAGAGTCGGTGAATCACAGTACAAAATACTGTCAAACAACTGCGAACACTTTTGCAATTGGTGTATTAACGGCAATAGCTACAGCGCACAAGTTACCGAGTACCTCCATCGCCCTTTCCGCTTGGTGCGCATACTTTTCTCGTCGAAGACAGGTTTGATAGCTTAGTTTGTCGTACGCTTCCCCAACTTTATGTTAGCTGTCTTCACTCATAGAAACGCGGGAGCGACGTCGTTTCCCGGCACGAACCAAAACGCTTTGCTTTCGGATATGGGTTTTGCTTGCTGCAATTTCGCCAGGGGTGTTCACTGCAATCACCCGTAACGAAATGCGTTCCCAGCAGGCCTATTGATTGATATGAAAATCTCAATTGAACCGACGGTAGCTGTAGAAAATCCCGCCCCCCCTACCCTTCATATGCACCTCCAGAGATTTGGCGCCGCCACGCTTTCAGCCGCCATCTTCATCATCGACACACTCACTTCCATCCATATCGCCATTGCGGTGCTCTACGTCGCCGTGATTTTGATGTCGGTGAACCTGTTTTCCCGGAAAGGTGTAATTGGCGTTTCGCTCTCCTGCTTTGGATTGACGTTGGCTGCGTTTTTTATTTCCCATGGCAGCGACTTCAATAGCTCCGCGTTCGCCCGTTGCCTGGTCAGCCTGTCCGCGATCGGTATCACCACTTTACTGGCACTGAAAAACAAAGCGGCCAATGACGAGTTGCAGGAGCAGGTGCGGATGCTCGCGCAAACCCACGACGCCATCATCGTTCGAGACATGAATGGCATCATCACCACGTGGAGCCCGGGCGCCGAAGCCTTGTATGGCTGGTCAAAAGCACAAGCTATTGGTCAGGATTTTCGAAAGCTCCTGCGGCCTCAGCTGACGCTCACCTGGGAGCACGTGATGAACTCGCTGATTGAAACCGGCCGATGGGAAGGCGAAGTTGTGGAACACCGTCGTGACGGAACACCCGTGACGGTTGTAAGTCGTTGCTCCCTGTCACGGGACGAGAGCAATCAACCAAAAGCGGTTTTGGCCACTCACAACGACATCACCGAGCAAAAAAGGGCCATCAATGCCCTGCGACGCAGCGAAGCGTTTCTGGCCGGTGCTCAATGGCTGAGTCAGACCGGGAGCATTGGTCTGAAAATCCCAAGCGGCGAGATGTATTGGTCCGACGAGGCTCGGCGGATATTCGAGTTCGGCGACGACGAGGAACCACTGCTGTCCAGCGTCCTGAAAAAAACCCATCCAGATGATCTGGACGTGGTCAAAGTATCAATCAAGCACGCCTATCAGAAAGAGCCTCACATCAAGGTGGACTACCGGCTTTTGATGACTGACGGGCGGATCAAGCATGTGCAAATGCTGGCTCATCCCGTCCAGGATGCCGCCGGGAATTTTGAATACATCGGAGCACTGATGGACGTCACCGATGCAAAAATGTCTGAGGAAGCGCTCCACCGCTCGCAGACAGAATTGGCTCACGTGACCCGAATCACAACGTTGGGTGAACTGGCCGCATCGATAGCACATGAAGTCAACCAGCCATTGGCGGCCGTAACCACCAATGGCACTGCCGGTTTGCGTTGGTTGAATCGCGAGGTGCCAGACATCGACGAGGTGCGCAGTGCAATGGAGCGGATGATGAGCGAGACCCATCGAGCGAGCGAGGTGATTCGACGTATCCGCGCAATGTCACGCAAGACCGATCCTCAAAGCGTCCCGGTTGATCTCGTGGAAGTCATAGAAGAGTCATTGGCACTGGTCGACAGAGAGGTCAGACGGAACAAAATTGTGCTAGACCATCAATACGATACTGAGGTTGCCCAGATTATTGGTGACCGTGTCCAACTTCAGCAGGTCATCATCAATCTGATCATGAATGGTGTGCAGGCAATGTCCAATACCAAAGGTAAACATCGCACACTCCATTTGCGCCTCAGGCGTTCTGATGCGGGCGAACTGTGCGTTGATGTCAAAGACAACGGCCCCGGTATTTCGCCGCAAAGCATGCCTAAACTCTTCAACGCTTTCTACACCACCAAGCCCGATGGAATGGGTATGGGGTTATCCATTTGTCGATCGATCATTGATGCTCACGGTGGCCGTATCTGGGCAACAAGTGAAGCAGGTGAAGGCGCGGTATTCCACTTGTCCTTCCCCTCCAGCAATGAGGAGCCTGCGTGAACGCAGATATTTCTTCCATAGATAAGGCCCCGGTTGTCTTTGTGATTGACGACGAGGCCCCCATGCGCGAAGCGCTCAGTAGTCTCTTTCGTTCGGTGGGGCTCCAAGTGCAGACGTTTGCCTCGCCGACAGAATTTCTACAACTACCCGATCCCGATGCGCCCAGCTGTCTGGTCCTCGATGTACGGCTTCAAGGCGCCAGTGGCCTGGAGTTCCAACATCAGTTAGTGGAATCGAAGATCGCATTGCCCATCATCTTCATCTCCGGACATGGAGACATCGCCATGTCAGTCAAGGCGATGAAAGCCGGGGCCGTGGATTTTCTGGTCAAACCGTTCCGCGATCAGGATTTGCTGGATGCCGTCGCCGCTGCTCACCACAGGGATGCCAAGCGTCGGGAAATCGACCAGCAGGACGCCGAAATGCATGCCTGCTACCAAACGCTGACACCCCGGGAGCGAGAGGTCATGGCCCACGCAGCCAAGGGCCTGATGAACAAACAGATTGCGGGAGAAATGAATCTGAGTGAAATCACCGTCAAAATCCATCGCGGGCATGTGATGAAAAAAATGCACGCAAAGTCGTTTGCAGACCTGGTTCGAACGGCACAAGCCCTGGGGATCGGACCAAAACGCTGAGCAACACATACGTGTGTATGATTTCTTTTAAGGCTATCGGCAAATAGAGTGGAATTGGCGCGATAGCTTTTCAGCTGTTTCGAACCCATTGATATCGCGCCAGGATCTGCGCGATGAATAAAATCCCTGTGATCTCCATTGTCGACGATGACGAATCTGGTCGAATAGCACTCAGTAGCCTGGTGCGCTCCATGGGCTGTGAACCCAGTCTTTTTTCCTGCGCCGAAGATTTTCTCGCCTGCGCCAAAAGCTACAGCACGGACTGCCTGATCTCGGACGTTCAAATGCCGGGCATGACTGGCCTGGACCTGCAATCTGAACTCCTCAGTAAAGGGCACGACATCCCCATTATTTTCATCACCGCATACCCGGAGGAGTTGGTTCGCAAACGTGCAAATTCCGCAGGGGCGATCTGCTTTCTCAGTAAACCATTTGATGGACAAGTCATGATTGACTGTATTGAACAAATCTTGAGAAATAGGGAGACAGGCCTTGTCACAAATTGACAACCGCGAGGCGTCCAGCAAAGCCCAGCGGTTTAACGGCCAACATTAACTGTCTCTTTTCCGACGCCCAGCCTTAACCCACTCAACTAACACCTACATACTCAAGTATTAGCCCTTACCACTTACACCCTAGACAAACAAAACCTACGTAGAAGTGCCAAGCAAGTCATCATCAATCACTATACAACCAAGCCAACGACAGCGGCATTTCAATTAAATATCAGCCATCAACGCTGTTTAATTGATTCGGTTATTACCGCCCGCCTAGAGGCTCACAAGCAATGAGCCAGATGTCCTTTGAACACCGCTCTTTGCGCGCCGAAGCACAATAACGGGCCGCAACCCTTTTGGTGATGACGATGAATAGAAACGATCTTCGCAAAATCGACTTCAGCCTTCTGATCGTTTTCGAAACGCTGATGCACGAACGAAATCTTACCCGCGCCGGTGAGAAATTATTTCTCTGTCAATCGGCAATCAGTGCTTCCTTAAATCGGTTGCGTCAGTTTTTCGATGATCCGCTGTTTATTCGGATGGGTCGAACCATGGAGCCCACGAGCAGAGCATTTGAAATACAACTCACGTTGACTCCGGCGCTGGACAACATGGCGGCTGCGCTGAGCAATGTTAGCGAATTTGATCCCACGACCAGTACCAACGTCTTCAGAATTGGACTTTCCGATGATGTGGAGTACTCCTTGCTGCCGGGCCTGCTTCGCCAACTGCGTATGGAAGCGCCTCAAGTCAGTTTCGTCGTGCGCCGTACCGACCATTCTTTGCTGGCCAACCAACTGGCTACGGGCGAGGTGTCACTGGGCGTGTGCCACTCCCGGGAACTCCCCGCCAATGCCAAACGAAAATTTCTGCGCAGCATCCGGCCGACTGTTTTAAGTGCCAACACCCTCACGGGTCTACTGGACCTCAACGAGTACTGTAATCGGCCACATGTCTCTGTTTCGGTCAACGGTGAAGCGTCCGATTACATTGACCGGGCGTTGGGATCTCTGGGGCGGCAACGCCAGATTATCCTGGCAGTTCCGCAATACAGTGCGCTTAAAACACTGCTTGAGGACACGCAGATGTTGGCCGTCGTACCCGATTACGTGGCCAAGGCCATGATTCGACAAGGTGGTTTACGCGCGGACCCCGTTCCGATGAGTCTCCCGACTCTCGATCTATCCATGTCATGGAGCGCCACATTGGACAACGATCCAGGCGAGCGTTGGTTACGCTCGAGAATTACTGATTATTTAAGTGAAAAAAGTGGAACCTTGATCGAAATTAGTGCAAAAAAAGAAGCGGCTTAAGATTTCAGTTAATAATTAAGACCCACCAAGGCTAATTATTTCAATAATTGGCAGGGAAAATCACAACCTCCCTTAAACAATACGCAGGCAGCACAAAAGTTCAACAGTATTAGATTCATCCTATCTAACAGATAAATCGTTACTCCCTCTTATTCTTGGACGATGTTTAGCAAGACTTATAACATTGGTCATCGCAATCTCACACAGAGGCTTAACGCCGGTACTTGCACATGAAAGCACTCATCGAAGGCTTCATAAAGTTTCAAAAAGAAGTTTTCCCGCAGAGAACGGATCTTTTCAAATATCTCGCCACCACTCAAAATCCAGAAACGTTATTTATCACGTGCTCCGACAGTAGAGTCATTCCGGAACTGCTCACACAGCAAGAACCCGGAGAGCTGTTCGTTATACGCAACGCTGGAAACATAGTTCCCTCCTATGGGCCGCAGCCGGGGGGTGTCACCGCCTCTGTCGAGTATGCCGTTGCGGTACTCGGGGTCCGTGACATCGTCATTTGCGGTCACTCGGATTGCGGAGCAATGACGGCGGTTTCCAGTGGCAGATCATTGAATCATTTACCGGCAGTGGCAGCCTGGATGAGCTATGCAGAGTCCGCAAAAGTTATGAACGCGACCCGTACCCACGCATCCGATAAAGAACGTGTCAGCTCGATGGTTCGGGAAAATGTTATCGCTCAGCTCTCCAACCTGAAAACCCACCCCAGCGTCAGATTGGCTTTGGAACAGAAAAAACTGAATCTGCATGGTTGGGTGTACGACATCGAAACAGGGTCCATCGTCGCGCTCGATGGCAGAACCAACACATTCGTTCCATTGGCGGAGTTCCCGGAAACTACGGCATAGGACTAACCTGTTGCCTAAGCACATTGCCTGCTCGACCACGATGTCCCCACACATTCGGAGTGAAAATCATGGCTGAATCTGAAACCCGTCCCCCACTGCCCCCTTTCGATCGCGAATCGGCGATTCTTAAAGTCCGGCTTGCAGAAGATGGCTGGAACTCCCGCGATGCAGAAAAAGTTTCACTGGCTTACACCACTGATACCCAGTGGCGAAATCGAGTCGACTTCGCAGTAAACAGGTCTGAAGCCGCAGCATTCCTCACCCGAAAATGGAACAAAGAGCTGGACTATCGACTGATCAAAGAGTTGTGGGCATTTACCGATAACCGCATCGCGGTACGTTACGCCTACGAATGGCACGATGACTCCGGTCATTGGTATCGCTCATACGGAAACGAGAATTGGGAGTTTGCTGAAAACGGACTGATGGCTCATCGGTTTGCCTGCGTCAATGACATGCCAATCAAAGAATCGGAGCGAAAATTTCGTTGGCCGTTAGGCCGTCGCCCTGACGATCATCCAGGTCTTTCTGATCTAGGCCTGTAACCATTGGCGTTCGACAGACGATGTAGCGAAACGTGGTTTGGAGAGTAGTGCGCTCTTCACACGAAAATTTGTAAGTGTCAAAGGCAGACGACTGCAGGCCGTTACTCCCTAAAAAATTACGGCTGTGGAAGTAGATTGCGCCTGTCCTTGACTTTCCCCTCTGCGACTTACACAAAGCTTCGCCTCGTCGGCCAGATCGAGGCGAAAGCTTCACCCTCCCCACCGCAGCGCCAACAGCCTCGCCAATGCCTCTGGCAGATCGCTTAGCCAATCCCGGAAAGGCCGGACCGTTATCGATTCAGGATCATGGTCATGGGATTGCGTGGTCCAGACCACATCGTAACGAGCGAGGATCTCAATCATGTCGCTGCGTTGGTAAGCCTTTTCAAGGGCGGCCACCGCAAGTTCTCGAAATGCTTGTTCGACCGCACCTGGCCATAACACCGCACCGACAGTGCTCGCCACCGTTCCACGCTGATGGATGCGGTGAGCGATCCCGGGAGCGAGTTTTATAGCCTCGCCTTCCTGAAGTAAGGCGATTCGCTGTCGACCGGCACGAATATCCAGTTCGCCCTTGAGCGCCACCACCAGTTTGGTTTCCTGACGATGCATCAACGGTAGGTTGTGAGCCTGTAAGGGCAACACAAAGCGCATCGCCGTGCCCGCCCCTCCAATGCTTGCCTGGGCTACGTCAATCCACACCGGAAAGCCGTTGGGGATCAATAGCAGTGCCTCTGAGTTTTCAACGTTCATCAACACTCCGACCTGCATCTATAGGAACCACCTATGCGCAGGATTGTATATCGGTCTTGGACGCTATGGAGCAAACGGCAGAAGATTGCTTCACACCCAAGCAACACCAACCTGGCAACCGCCACCAAGCAAACCCGATAGGAGAAACACCATGCAACAGTCCCACGCTTACAACGACTCCAGCCTCGAGCTGACCGCGAAAATCCTCGACGCCAAGGCGCGTAAAAACCTGTCCTTCGAAGACGTGGCCCAAGGCACCGGCCTCGGTCTGGCTTATGTCACCGCCGCCCTGCTCGGCCAGCATCCACTGCCTGAAGCCGCAGCCAAAGTGATCGGCGACAAACTGGACCTGGACGCCGACTCGGTCGCCCGTCTGCAAATCATCCCACTGCGCGGCAGCCTGTCGGGTGTTCCAACGGACCCGACCATCTACCGCTTCTACGAAATGATTCAGATCTACGGCACCACCCTGAAAGCCCTGGTTCACGAACAGTTCGGCGACGGCATCATCAGCGCGATCAACTTCAAGCTGAACATGCAGAAAGTTGAAGATCCGGAAGGCGGTCACCGTGCAGTGATCACCCTCGACGGCAAGTTCCTGCCACTGCGTCCTTTCTAAGGATGCAACCGGACCTGTAAATCGGCCCGCAGCCTTGCGGGCCTGCTTCAAAAAAATTCTTAACCCTTTTCGATCAATCACCACATTTGAATGGAGGATCCGTCATGAAAAAAATTCTGTTTCTTGCCCTGTCACTGACCGCTTCGCTGTCGGCCTACGCCCAGCCAGCCGTAGTCGCACCGGAGGCCATTCCATATGCGTATGGCATGCAGCTGGATATCGCCAAAGTCATTCACATCACCCCGACGGCGGATGTCTGCGGTCCGACAGCCGTGCAAATGGCTTACCGTGATTCGCACGGTGAAACCCACATCCTGGAATACAGCGTGATCGGTAGCGGCTGCACCAACTGACGGTCACTCACTCAATACTCAATGAAAGGTAAAACATCATGAAAGCGCTCATCGAAGGTTTTTTGAAGTTCCAAAAAGAAGCATTCCCACAACGCACTGACCTGTTCAAACACCTGGCCACCACGCAACATCCGGGCACCTTGTTCATCACCTGTTCCGACAGCCGCGTCGTACCGGAACTGTTGACCCAGCAAGAGCCTGGCGAACTGTTCGTAATCCGTAACGCTGGCAACATCGTGCCGTCCTACAGCCCTCATTCCGGCGGTGTGTCGGCCACGGTCGAATACGCCGTCGCCGTACTGGGCGTGACTGATATCGTGATCTGCGGCCATTCCGATTGTGGTGCCATGACCGCTGTCGCCAAGTGCAAGTGCATGGATCACCTGCCTGCGGTCGCCGGTTGGTTGCAGCATGCCGAGTCGGCGAAAGTCATCAACGAATCGCGTCCTCACGCCAGTGAAAGCGCCAAAGTCAGTTCCATGGTGCGTGAAAACGTCATTGCCCAACTGGCCAACATTCAGACTCATCCAAGCGTGCGCCTGGCTCAGGAAAAAGGTCTGGTGAATCTGCATGGCTGGGTCTACGACATCGGGACCGGTTCAATCGACGCCCTGGACGCCGACAACAAGACCTTCAAGTCACTGGTCAAGCATCCGAACACCGTTGCCGTTCATGCCCGTCCAGCAAAAGCTGTTGCCTGAATCAGCCACTAATTTCCAGGAGTACTCAACATGCTTGAAGTCACTATGTACACCACCACGACCTGCCCCTACTGCCGCAATGCCAAGCGTTTGCTCGATACCAAAGGGGTGGCGTACAAGGAAATCGATGTGCGCTCAGTCGACGTGAAAAACGAAATGATCAGCCGAAGCGGTCGCCATACCGTCCCGCAGATCTTCTTCGGCAACTGGCACGTTGGCGGCTTCGATGACCTGGCTCAACTTGAAAGCGAAGGCGGCATCGACCCGGTACTCAACCCGCGCATGGCGGGATGAGCACCGATGACGCCAGCTCACAATTCCAGCACCAGGGGGGCGTCGCCCTCCTTGGCTTGCGCTGGCACCGCACAGCAAATCAGTACTTCCCCTTCGGCCGGCATCTCAGCCGGCAGGTTCAGATAATGCACTTGGCCACTGACCAATCGGGTCCGGCATGTACCGCACGATCCGCCCCGGCAACTGAAGTCCGGGTTCAGGCCGCGGCTCTCGGCCAGTTCCAGTAAACTCCCGCCACCCGGCTCCCAACGAGCTTCCTTCGCCGACGCCGAAAACAGCACTTTGACCGGGCTGCTTGCCGCGGGTATCTGCTCGACCGCCGGGGTTAAATGATCCCGTTGGCGAACCAGGGTCGAAGGACCGAAAGTCTCCGCGTGAATACGGTCATCGCCAATACGCAACTGACGCAGGCCGTCGTAAAGCGCCTGGGTAAAAGCACCAGGGCCACACAGGTAAAAGTCGTAATCGTCCAGCGGCAGCAAAGCCTTGAGCAGTTCGACATCCACCCGCCCCGCCACCTCAAAATCCTCACCAACGCGAGCATGAGTTTCCGGCTGGCTGAGCAGGCGCAGCGCACGAATTTTATCCTTGGCTCGAGTCGCCAGTTCGTAAAGCTCATCGCGAAACCCGAGTTCACCCAGGCTGCGCGCACTTTGGATGAACCAGGTGGGTCGAGTGCGACGGATGCGTTCGCCTTCATAAATCACTTCGCGCAGCATCGACAGCAGTGGCGTCACGCCCACGCCCGCGGCCAGCAAAACCAACGGTCGATATTCATCGGCTTGCACCGTGAAACGCCCTTGAGGGGCGCGGGCTTCGACCAGATCCCCTACCTGAACGCGGTCGTGCAGATGCGACGAGATGAGTCCGTCACGCTTGACGCTGATGCGGAAAAAACTGTCCGACGGCGCACTCGACAGGCTGTAGGTTCTGACCAGAGGCGCCTGTCCTTCAGCAAGGCAAAAGCGAACCGGCAGATGTTGGCCAGCCTCGAACCGCGGTATGCCCGCGCCATCGGCCGGTTCAAAATAGAAGGAGCGAATGGAACTGCTCTCGTCAACGATCCGCGTCACCCTCAGCGGCCGCCATTGATCGCGCAGGTAATCGGCTTGCAATCGGCCCTCAGCTTGCTTCCAGCTGCCCGTCATCAGGCTGTTAGGTGAAAAACCTTCAAACCGCCAACGGAGGGCCAACACAGCCTGACGTCGAACCACCTGTTCCACGGTCAGCGTCCAGAGCCGTTCGGCCCCCTGAAAGGCGGCAATCTCCGGCCCCTCGAGGATGATCTCGGTACGCCCGCTGACTTGCAGCATGTCGCCTGTTTCAAAATCGATGAACACCAGCCCCGCGCGCGGGTTGAGCAGGAAATTACCCAAGGTGTTGAAGTGCAGGTTGCCGGCGAAATCGGGAATCGTCAGCACGTTGCTTTCTATCCTGACGAAACCTGAATTGCCACCTCGGTGAGAAACGTCTACCGAGCGCCGGGTTGCGTCGCCATCCAGGTCGACATAGCTGGCGATGAAAAAGGTATCGGCCTTGCTGATGGTCGCCTTCGCGGCTTCATCCAGTTCACTGAGGCATTCGACCGCCACGTTTGCCGAGGCTTGGCCAAGGCTGACCGGCTCAACGCCTCGCAACTGGATGTATTGCGGGCAGTTGCCGAAAGCGTGCACCACAGAAACGGCAAAACCGCCTGACGAGGCGGTACTGATGTTGCCGTTCATGCGATTGCGCCTTCGGGTCTTCAGGTCAATACCCAGCAGTCCCACCGCAGCGCCCTGCTTAAGGGCCGCCCGAACCGGATCACCCTCGGCGGGCAGGCGGTCGAGTTGCAGCATTCGCGGATCGGGAGAATGGATGAAGCCAGGGGGGCCTTCGATCAACGTGGCCCAAGGCATCCCTTGTTCATCGACCGCGCCCACCACCAGGTAAGGCAACTGGTTGTAAAACAATCGATGCTGATCAGGCATGAAGTCACGCACGACCTTGCGTCCGAATATCTCCATTTGATCGGCGACGCCGACGCTTTCCTGCAATTCACGCTCACCCGCATGCCAAGGGGTTGTTCCTGGCGCGTCCGACTGACTCATGATCACCTCTACGCATTCGTAAACAGGTGTCCTTCACCCGCCGCCCGGCGAGGAATGGTTGAATCCCCGGCAGCGGGGTAAATACGCCATTGCCGGTGATCATCAACTCTGCGTTTTGCAACCTCAGGAAGCTCGATACAGACCCTGCACGCACTCGAGCAACCCGGAATCGCCTAAGGGGGGTAGCGACCCCGCTATGGAAGCCCATATAGCTTTTTTCTGTCTTGATCAGTTTGACCAGATGGACGAATTCGCTCGCCTTTAACGTAGGCGCGAACCACTGCTGGACGCTTACTGATTTTCTCTAGCCAAGCGGCGACGTTAGGATAACCATCGAGCGTCATTCCTTGCTTGTCATGTTGCAGCACCCAAGGATAGATCGCCATATCGGCAATGGAGTACTCGCCGGCGACATAAGGCCGTTCGCTCAATTGCTGCTCCAGAACGCCATACAAACGTTCGGTCTCTTTACTGAACCGTGACACGGCGAGCGGCACATGTTCAGCGGCGTAATTCAGGAAGAACACTGTCTGTCCCAATATCGGCCCCAGGTTCGCCGCTTGCCAGAACAGCCACTGCATGACTTCAGCCGCCCCTTTCGCATCGGCGGGCATGAATTGCCCGCGACGCTGAGCCAGGTACAACAAAATCGCCCCTGACTCAAAGACCGATACCCCAGTCTCTCTGTCGACTATCGCTGGAATACGCTGATTGGGCGAAATCCGGGTGAACTCGGTGGAAAATTGCTCACCATTGCTGATATTGACGGGGTGCGCGACGTAGGGATGTTCCGACTCCTCCAGAAAAATGGCGACCTTCTGCCCGTTGGGGGTTGGCCAGTAATAGTAATCGACAGCACTGGAAAGATTGAACATTGGGTTCCCCAATTCGGCAACAGAATGAAAACCTAGGTCACATACTCGTCAGTGCTCAGCTCAAGGCAGCCATGAACGCCGTCGGAGTTGGCGGATCATTTCAGGGCACTTGCGGCGTTTCGTACCAATCACGGCTGGGGGTGGCGAAGCGCATCTTCTTGCGGATAACAGCGGCATTTTCGACGCTGGTTATTTTTTCGAGCAGTACGAATGCAACTTCAGTGGCAGTCCCCGGCCCGCTTGACGTGATGATCTGGTCATCGACAACCACGGGGCGATCGACAAAGCGTGCACCGGTTTCCAACAGTTGGTTTTTCCGCTTGCCTCCCTCCTGGTGATAGGTCGTAGCGTTCCTGTCACGCAACACGCCGGCCACGCCGAGGCATACGGAAGACACGCACACGCTGGCGACGGGTTTACCCGCTTCGACGAAATGCCGGATGGTCGCCAGGAAGGGTTCACTCAAGGCTTCCTCGTAAAAACCCGACGGTTCAAAACCACCCGGCAGTGCCAGGGCATCGAAGCTGCTCACGTCCAGATCGCTCAATAAAAAACTCGGATT
The DNA here is from genome assembly GCF_048079215.1 of Pseudomonas sp. NFX71. Taxonomy (NCBI): domain Bacteria; kingdom Pseudomonadati; phylum Pseudomonadota; class Gammaproteobacteria; order Pseudomonadales; family Pseudomonadaceae; genus Pseudomonas; species Pseudomonas sp. NFX71. Next base: position 5,507,075 of record NZ_CP182230.1, read on the forward strand.
GAGCATGAGGCCAAAGGTGGTCACGATCTTTCTGCGAAGGCCGGCGTTGACCAGTTCCACAGGGTGATCACCCAGCAGGTTGGCCCAGCCAAGCACATCGGTAAAAGCGGCCATTTCCAGGGGCTCCACGCCGTTGGCCAGTAACATAAGCACGCGTTTCATCAGTCATTAGCCTCTGCGGTACAGCATGGAAGAGTGTGTGCTTATGCTCCGCCTTAAGCGCGATGTAGAGAACGACCAGAAAATACAATCCACTATTTCGCGCACTGAAATGCCCGAGCGGGCACACGCGAAGAAGACTGTCGTAGTCAAAGACGCGTCCCTTGGGATGATGGTGTCCAATCCGACAGTCGTTGCCTGCCTGTTTGAAACAGCTGCCACTGCCAAGTAATGGCTCGCAGTGACCTCCGCGGTTGGTGCGCTGCAAGCGTTCAAAGCACATCCGGCTGCATGGCCGGATGCTCGCGCAGGCCGTCGACGATGTGGTCAACAAAACTGCGCACCCGCATCGAGGCCTTGCGCCCTTCGCGGTACACCACGTGCACCGGCAGCGCCGGTAACTCATAGGGCTGCAACACACGCCGCAATCGCCCAGTGTTCAAATACTCATACAACGGATAGCTCAGGCAACGGGTAATGCCGGCGCCATAAGCGGCTGCATCGATGGCCGCCTGTACCGTCGCGCAACTGATCCGTGTACGGGCTTTCAAGTGATTGATCTCACCGTCGTGTTGGAAGTCCCACTGGACTCGGTCTCGATAAGCATGGGTGGCGACCAGTCGATGATTTTGCAGTTCCTCGGGTTCGCTGGGCTCCCCGTGAGTAGCCAGATAAGCCGGGCTGCTGCATACCATCGAGCGTACGTAGCCCACCTGTCGTGCGATCAATGACGAACTGGGTAGATGGCCGACCAGCACCGCCACATCGATGCCTTCTTCATTCATGTTCGGAAAACGATCATGGTATTGCGCAAAGACTTTTACCTCCGGGTACAGGCTCATGTAGTCCGTCAGAATCGAGGTCATGACATAACGGCTGAACAGCAAAGGCATCAGCACCGTGAGATTGCCTTGGGCCTGTACATGCAAGCCCTTGGCCGAAGCCTCTGCGTCTTCGATGGCCCTGAGAATGCGTGAACAATCGACCATGAAACCGGCGCCGGCCTCGGTCAGCGACACCCCACGGGTGCTTCGAATCAACAGAGGCACGCCAAGACGTTCCTCCAGCCGTGCAATGGCGCGAACGACCGTAGGTCCGGACACATCCAGACGACGGGCCGCAGCAGCGAGACTGGGACGCTCCGATAACGCTTCGAACATCAGCATTTCATGGTAGCGATCCATCAGTTGGAACCCTTCACCACAGCCTTGAGCGCCGAGTCCTTGCCGAGTCGATCCGCGAGAAAATCCACGAAGGTACGAACCTTTGCCGGAATTCGGGTGCTCTTGAGGTAGACCACTTGAATGGGCAGCGCCGGTGGTTCGAAGTCCTCCAGCACCAGTTCCAGTTCGCCAGCCGCCACCTGGTTGGCCACCTGATAGGACAACACCCGCGTGACACCCCAGCCCAGGCTGGCGATATTGATCGCGGCCTGATTGGCGGTGACCACCAATCGCGGTTCGAATCGAAAGCTCAGGGCGTTGCCGTCGTTGACGAATTGCCAGTCGCTCAGCAAATGGCTGGCCGAAGACATGACGATGTTGGCGTTACTGAGTTCACCGGGATGACGCGGCCTGCCGTTGCGTTCGAAATAATCGGGAGTACCGCAGATCACCTGACGTACTTCGCCAACTTTGATGGCGTGCTGATTAGTCTCATGCAAGTGGCCGATGCGTATGGCCACATCGATACCCTCGTCCGTCATGTTCACGACACGATCCACCAGCAAGGCATTGAGGTGCACCGAAGGAAACTGGTCCACGTAGTCGGCCAGTAGCGGCGCGATGTACAACTCGCCAAACAGCACCGACGCGGTCACGGTCAAATGCCCGCACGGTATCGAGTAACTCCCGGCAGCCGCCTCCTCCGCCTCGTCGATATCACTGAGGATACGCCGACAATCCTCGAGATAGCGTTGACCCGCTTCGGTAAGATGCAGGCTGCGAGTGGTTCGAGAAAGGAGCTGTGTGCCGATTCGCTCCTCCATCGCGGCAATGGCACGGGTCACGCTGGGGGGAGAGATATTCAACAGCCGGGCGGCGGCGGCAAAGCCTTCTTCCTCGGCCACGGCCATGAATATCTGCATTTCTTGAAAACGATCCATAGTCGCCCCTGTCTTGATGAGAGGACAGCGAGGTATCTGGCCGCTTGCGCGGTAAGACCTGATTGCCAGTATCGTCGGCTACAGCGACTTTCGCACGCGCCGTCGGGCTGGCTGCATTTACGTAAAGCGTCCTGGGAAAACCGCGAAACAAATGAAAAGGAGCTGGCCGGAATTATTTTCCCGGCAAGCTCCTTCAGAATCGAGTCAAGCCTCTTGCAAGCCTACAGCAGTACGTTGCATGCCAACGAAGTTCGGCAAACCTTCGATGCTGCTCAACCAGGCACGGACATTCGGGTAGTCAGTCAGCGCCACGTTACCTTCCGGCGCGTGGGACACGTAAGTGTAGGCAGCAACATCGGCGACGGTCGGCTTGTCGCCGGCCAGGAATGTGCTCTGACCCAACTCTTCTTCCATGACCTTAAGCAGGGAATGAGAGCGTTTGATCGTATCTTCAGCGTCAAGACCGGCACCAAACACCGTGATCAATCGTGCGGCGGCAGGACCCGAACTGATTTGACCGGCGGCCACCGACAACCAGCGTTGAACCTTGGCTTGCTCTAAAGGATCGGTTGGCAGCCATTGGCCCTTGCCATATTTGGCGGCGAGGTAAACCACGATGGCGTTGGAATCTGCCAGGACGGTGCCGTTGTCATCGATCACCGGCACTTGGCCGAAGCGGTTGAGCGCCAGGAAATCAGGCGCTTTGTGCGCGCCCTTCATCAGATCCACGAAAACCAGTTCGGTTGGCAGTCCCAGCAGGGACAGCATCAGTTCGACCCGATGAGAGTGGCCAGACAAAGGGTGACGATAGAGTTTGATCGCTTGCTGAGACATGACGTGCTCCGATAGTTGTTAGACTTCGACCCGGTGATCGCGTCGATGGAGTTATCTTCCCCTCCTCTCGTAAACAGCGGAATGACCAGCAATTACAATCCAGCATTTCATTGCATGTAATAATCATTTTTTTCCGACCCTGCTGCCCCTCCCGACACTCCCAGCATCAAGTCCATAAAGGCCACTGACGCCGCGCTGTGATAGTTGTTTTTACGCCGTAACAGCGCGGCTCCGCGCCGTGGCCCCTTGTCCAGCAGCGCGATCCTGCGCAGGGCTCGGTCCTGGGTAGCGATAGGCTCCGGAAGAATAGTGGCGACCGCCGTGTGCCGCATGACTTCCAGCAAGGTATTTACCGAATTGACCTCGATCACCACCTTGGGTGTGATCTGCGTCTTGGCGAAGTACTCGTCAATACAGATGCGGGTGGCGAAGTCGGGCGTCAGCAACGCAAAGTCCAGTTGAGCGACCTGCTCGGCGGTCAACGGTTTCTTGCAGTCGTATAACGGATGATCCCGCCCCACCACCAGCCCCAGGGTTTCTATAAAAGCCGGGATCGTTTCGATGTCCGGGTTTCTCACCTCATCAAACGCAATGGCGATATCCAGTGAGTCATCCGCCAGGCCGGTTTCGATATCGGCCATGGAGAGTTCAAAGATCTCCAGGTGGATATTTGGATAGAGAGCCATGTAGTCGCGCATCAACGGTCCTACCAGGTACGCCATGAACGTCGGTGTCATGGCCAGGCGCAGGGTACCGCGGGACAGATCCTTCACATCGTGCAACGCGCGCTTGCCAGCTTCCAACTCAACCAATACGCGACGTGCACATTCGATGTAAGCCTGCCCCGCATCGGTAGGTTTTACCGTGCGCGAGGTCCGGTCGAACAGCACAACGCCAAGGGTCTCTTCCAACTGTCGGATCTGTTGCGACAAGGTCGGCTGGGAAACATGCAGCGCCTCGGCGGCGCGGGTGAAGCCGGCGTTATCGGCGACAGCCAACAAATAGCGCAAGTGTCGTAGCAGCATGGGATTCCCCCTCTATAGGCCGTGCTTATGCGTTGCATTGTATATCGGTCCTGGACGCTATCGAGCAACCACCAGGACATTGCTCATACCCCGGCAACACCAGGAATGCCAAAGGTTATTCCGGCGAATTGATGTGCGACGCGAACAGCAAACTGGACACCAGTCGTACAAAAGCGCTTTTACACAACCTCTATCGAGGATGTGTAAAAACGTCATAGAGGGATTTTGAATCTCAGGTCCAAGCTTTTTGAGGGTGACGTTCCGTCGTTGCGTCCGGCGTCATCGACAAGTAAGCACATGCCGTGAAAAAAATATGAATTGGCCGTCTGCTGTCATCTGCCAGAGACAGGTGTACGCAGGGTCACAAATTCTTCTGCCGAGGTCGGGTGTACACCGATGGTTTCATCGAACAGACGCTTGGTCGCACCCGCTTTCAACGCGATGGCCAGCCCCTGGATGATGTCTCCGGCGTCGGGCCCCACCATGTGCGCGCCCAAGACCCGATCAGTAACGGCATCCACCACCAGCTTCATCAACGTCTGCTCGGACGAGTCCGTGAGGGTCAGTTTCATCGGCTTGAATCGGCTTTCGAAAACGATCACATTCTGGCCATTCTCCAGCGCCTGTTCCTCAGTCAGCCCAACGGTTCCGATGTTGGGCTGGCTGAACACAGCAGTGGGAATGTGGCGGTAATCTACTGGACGATATTCTTCAGGTTTGAACAATCGACGAGCGACCGCCATGCCTTCCGCCGTTGCAACAGGGGTCAGTTGCACCCGTCCAATCACATCACCCAACGCCAGGATCGATGGTTCGCGAGTTTCAAAGTTGTCATTGACGTCTATGTAACCCTTCTCATTGAGTTCGACGCGGGTATTTTCCAGGCCCAGATTGTCGAGCATCGGCCGCCGGCCAGTGGCGTAGAAAATGCTGTCCGTCTCCAGTTGACGACCGTCGTTGAGTGTCGCCAATAGACTACCGTCAGGCTGTTTATCGATCCGGACGATATCGGTGTTGAATGCCAATTGCAGTCCGCGCTTGGTCAGCTCCTGCACCAGGTGCGTGCGAACCGCCTTATCAAACCCACGCAGGAACAGATCACCGCGATACAGAAGGCTGGTGTCGGCACCAAGGCCATTGAAGATGCCGGCGAATTCGACGGCGATGTAACCGCCGCCCACCACCAGTACTCGCTTGGGCAGTTGCTCCAGAAAGAAGGCTTCATTCGAAGTGATGGCATGCTCGCGACCTGGAATTTCCGGAATGTGTGGCCAGCCGCCAGTTGCAATCAAAATGCGTTCGGCGCTGAAACGCTGTCCATTGATTTCCACATGATGCGCGTCGGTCAGTCGTGCATGGCCTTCGAGTAACGTTACGCCGCTGTTGATCAGCAGTTTGCGATAAATACCATTGAGTCGTTCGATCTCTCGGTTCTTGTTGGAAATCAATTTTTGCCAGTCGAATTGCGCCTTGCCGGCCGTCCAGCCAAAGCCCTCGGCCTGATCGAAGTCGTCGGCAAAATGCGATCCGTAGACCAGGAGTTTCTTCGGCACACAGCCGACATTAACGCATGTACCACCGAGGTAACGACTCTCGGCAACTGCCACTTTCGCGCCGAATCCCGCGGCAAAACGCGCTGCACGGACACCGCCGGAACCAGCGCCAATCACAAACAAATCAAAGTCGTAGGTCATCTCAATTCTCTGCAAGGTCGCACAACACATGTGCTGCCAAATATCGTTAAAGGGGAGAAAAACGAAGTTTCAATGCACGCAACATCGAGACGCACCGTTCCAGGACCGAAGCCTGGTTCTGACGCGTGCCGGATCTATACGTGACAGGAGCCGCGATGTATTCGCTAGCCAGCGCTCCCATCAATTGGGGCAGCAAAAAGCCGCCTTCGTATTCGGTAACGACCATGACCGGAGTATCCAGCCAAGGGTTACCGTCGCAGGAATGAGCGACATCAATCATGTGGGGACTCCCTGGATGGACACTGCATTCACCCGAATTGGGTCAATTGCTTCTGCGTTCAGTCTCACCATGTATGGGCAATTAGAGAACCAGCAGGGATGTCATGACTTAATTGTGCTGAGTGAAACAATCCTGCGAGGCGTTGTTCTGAACATACTGATCAGGCTGCCGTCAGCGTCTTATGCGAGGTCATTGACAGTCACAAATTCCACGCTAATCCCTCTTTCCAGCGACCATCCGACTATGAGGTCGCTGGAAAGACACGGGGGCTTATCGCGTGTTGTCAGGGTCGCTTAGCCGCCGCTGCACGCCGATCCCCAGACTTGATACGTCACGGTGTGACGCTGGCCCTGGGAATCGTCATACGTCAGTACCACGGGGACGATTCCGCAGGCATTACTGACATCGGTGATGCTGATTGTTTTGACGATATCAAGGGGCATTCCGGTCCGTGCAACCTCCTCAGCCGGTGCTGCCACGATGCTGCTGGAAACAATGGCTAACGTCAGAGCAATCACCGGTTTGGAAAAGTTCTCCAATAAGCGGTTCATGCGTGACTTTCCCGCAGCAAATTGCGAGCGGAATCGGCCATCACGGCAAGAGAGCCGGCCAGCATCAATACGTCTTTGAGCACCAGGCGACCGCCACCGGACAGATAGGGAAAACCGTGTTGAGCATCGCCCAGAGCCCCCACCCAGGCTTCGGGCGTAGTGATCAGAAAGCTCAAAGTCACCAGCGGCGTACCGAAGGCCAGCGCACCACCGAGCAAGCCGGTGCGACGTGAGATCGGGTTGGACAGCACCAACAAGCCAATCAGGAGTTCGACAATGCCCAACCCCGTCGAGAATCCGTAAGTGTTGTTGCCTGTCTGCCATGCGCGCTTCTCCACGTTCAGTTCACCTTCATGTGTCAGGTGAGCCTTGTACTCTTGGGGGTGTTCGTAGAAGAACGACATGAAGGGACTGTTGGCCACAAACGGTGTGATGCTATCGGCCTCATATGGGACGAATTTGAGCGCGCCGATCCACAGGAAAACGATGCCGATTGCCAGTCGCATGAGCGAAGCGCCAAAGGTGTCCACTTTGCTGAGGAACCGTAACCAGGTTGTAAATGAGGTGAGCATGGGACTTCTCCAGAACATTGAATGTGGAGTCAGTCTGCTGGTTTTGAGACCAGTGCTTTTGTTCGTCATGCTCAAGTTGTTGCTTGATCGTCTCAACGTGACCTTCACGTTTCAATGACGTAAAAAAACCTCGGCACTTTGTAGTACCGAGGCTGCTTGGACGCGATGTCAGGCTAGTTTTTCAGCGCATCAAACGCTTCGAGCGTGCGTAGCGAATAGATGTAAGCAGCGCCCGCGTTCATCGAGATAGCCGTGGCCAGGGTCGCAGCCACCTCTTCGCGGCTCGCGCCTGCCTTGATCGCTGAGTTCGTATGTGCGGCGATACAACCATCGCAACGAGTAGTGACAGCGACGGCGATCGAGATCAACTCGCGTGTCTTGACATCAAGCACATCGTTTTCGGCAGCGGCTTCACCGAGTGCCATGTAGGCTTTGACCATCTTGGGGTTGCTCTTGCCCAGTGCGCCGAAGGCTTTCTGGATAGTGGGCAATAATTCGGACCAATTATTGAACATAGCGTAAATTCCTGAGCAGGTTGAGTGTACTGTTTCGACACACTCAGTTTTCTCCAGTGGCGCGATTCAGGTTTGTTCGATCGGCTCAGCTTTTATTGCGAAAGACTCAAAATGAATTCAATCGATAAACTCATCAGCTTGGCCAACGTGCGCGGCAGCCTGGATTTGCGCTGCCAGTTCGAGGGGGATTGGGCTCGCGAGCATGAGCAGGAAGCCTTGGGCAAGGCGCCCTATCACATCGTGTTGGCCGGAGAGTGCCAGGTATATTTTCCAGATGGCGAGCGTGTTTCCATGAAGACCGGGGACATTTTGCTGCTTCCACGGGGCGTGCCGCATGTCATGCACAGCACAGGCAAAACCGTAGCGCCGACCGTGCCGTACGTTAGCGAAGGTGGTGTCGTGCCGATGCATCGTATTGGCGGGGCCAGTCGCGATTTCGACATGCTCTGTGGCGGGTTTCACTTCAATCGCACGTCACTGCTCTTCGCTGCGCTGCCCGAGTATCTGGTCATCCCGCCCACCGCCAGTGGGCAGCTACTTGCGCTGGTGGAGATGCTGCGTGGCGAAGCGGACGGCGACCAGGTCTGCTCCAGATTCATGCTCGACGCGCTATCCCAGGCGCTGTTCACCTTAATCCTGCGAGCGCACCTGGCAAGCGATGGCCAGACCACTGGCTCATTGGCCTTGCTCAGCGACAAACGCCTCGGACGCGCCTGGCAGGCGATGCTGGCCGACCCTGCATTCGAGTGGACCGTTGAAGGGCTGGCGGAAATGGCGAGCATGTCCCGCGCAACGTTCCTGCGCGCATTTGCACGTGTGGCTGGCGCGTCACCCTGGGTGCTGTTGACTCAGGTCCGTATGGAAATGGCGTTCAACCTGCTGAGCCATTCCCATCTGGGGCTGAGCGATATTGCCGTACAGGTCGGGTACCAATCGCAATCGGCCTTCAGCAAGAAATTCAAGGAGTTTTACGGCGAGGCGCCAGGCAAACTGCGTCGCGGGATTTAATTCTACGGCAGGTCCATCGGCGACACGGCGGTCACGATCTTCAAGGAAACCTCCCCCGGCCGTATGCCTGTTCGCGCCGCCCTGGCAACAGGATTGTGCTAGACCTTAGATATGATTGCGCTGGTGTCGAAGTCGTAGGGAGGCCGCATCCAATGGCGCCAGGTGATCAGCCATTTGCTCATCAATGACTTGCAGTCAATCACAGATGCCACAGCAAGGCTTCCCGCCTTGTGCTCGAGCCTTTGACCATAGGGAGGTTCTGAGCGAGGAGACACCGCCGCTTTCCACTTGTCGTTACCTACCTGGGAGGAGCACATGTGAGTCGAGATTCCCTCTCTGATTCGCCTCTGGATAACGGACCAATAGTCTTCGTTGTTGATGATGATGAGTCCGTGCGCATCGCATTGAGCAGTCTTTTCCGCTCGATGGATGTGCGGGTCGAGACGTTCGCCTCCGCGGCCGAATTCATTCGCCGCCCCGACCCTCAAACACCGTGCTGCCTGGTGCTGGATGTTCGCCTACAAGGGTCCAGTGGCCTGGATGTCCAGCGAGAGTTGCTTGAGTCGGCGAATAAGTTGCCCATCATCTTCATTTCCGGGCATGGCGACATCGCGATGTCTGTTAAAGCGATGAAGGCTGGCGCCCTGGACTTCCTGGTCAAACCGTTTCGCGACCAGGACCTCCTGGACGCGGTATCGGCTGCACTAAGGACAGATACAAAGCGCCGTGAACTGGCCAAGGAGGACGCTGGTTTGCATGCCTGTTACCAGTCACTGACTGCCCGGGAACGCGAAGTCATGGCTTATGCCGTGAAGGGTCTGATGAATAAACAGATCGCCGGCGAGATCTGTATCAGTGAAGTCACTGTCAAAATTCACCGCGGGAACGCGATGAAAAAAATGAAGGCGAAGTCGTTTGCTGATCTGGTACGAATGGCTGAATCGCTAGGGATAGGAGGTAAGCACTGAATCAATTTAAGGCGTAAGTACTGTGTACTTGGAAGCAATACGCTCTTGGAGTGTCAGGCAAATGCCTCTATGCACCTGCCCCACCGTCCGTCCCCTCTCTTATTACTCCCACTCATACTCACAAATCTCGCCCAGCTGAACGCCGACAAATTGTCCAGCACAATTAAAAAATCAAAATCTCGCCGTCCGCCATTAATACTCAAGTATTAGCCGCTACCACTCACGCGCTAAAAAATTCGACCTTATGTCGAAGTGCTTATCGGCTGCGACAGTCCTATCCTGTGTTCAAGCAAACGAAAACACCGAACGAGCAGACACCAGTGACAAAAGCAATCAGTCCCAATGCATACAGATCAATTCGGCGAACTTGAATGGAGGCTCAGACACTACCAACAGTTTTGACAATGATTACCGATTTCTAAAACAACACTAATCAATATCATCCGTTACATAATCTCGACTGGAGAAACGCCATGACACAGTCACACGTTTATAACGAAGTCAGCATTGCATTGACGACCGAAATCCTGCAAGCCAAAGCCAGCAGAAACCTGTCATGGCAGGACCTGTCAAACGGTACCGGGCTGGGCCTGGCTTACGTTACTGCAGCCCTCTTGGGTCAGCAACCGCTGCCAGCTGACGCAGCCAGAATCATCGGCCAAAAACTGGGCCTGAACTCCGAGAGCGTGGCTTTACTGCAAATCATTCCACTGCGTGGAAGTTTGTCAGGGGTCCCTAGTGATCCAACCATTTACCGTTTCTACGAGATGATCCAGATCTACGGAACGACGCTGAAAGCGCTGGTTCACGAGCAGTTCGGCGACGGCATTTTCAGCGCAATCAACTTCAAGCTGAATATGCAGAAAGTTGAAGATCCAGAGGGTGGCCACCGTGCAGTGATTACCCTTGACGGCAAGTCCCTGCCGCTACGTCCTTTCTGACGGTATAACAGGCACAACAGGCCGACGTGCGGGCCAATTAAAGCCCTCTCAACGAGCTCACATCCATTAAACCGGAGATCACTTTCATGACTAAATTCCTGTTTTTCGTCTTGTCCGTTACGGCCTCATTATCGACATACACACAAGAAGCCAACGCAGATCCAACAGTTGACATATATAAATATGGAATGCATCTAGACATTGCTAACGTGGTCAAAACCTCACTGGCAGCTGATGTCTGCGGACCCACACCAGTGCGGATGACATACAACGACTCTGACGGTGAAGTACACATCCTGGAATACCGCGTCATTGGCACCGGATGCACGAATTGAGGTAACCATAGGAACGCGAGGATAATGAAAATAAAAAACACCTCATTGGCGTTTTTTTGAAAAGTCACTGCTAGCACACCCAACGACCTGCGCATTACCTGCTCGCCATACCCGCGTTGCTGCGTGATACAAGAAAAGATCACTCTGGCGAAAGCGCCAGGCCAGTAAGAGGGCAATAGCCTTTCAGCGCTTAAACTTCGGCTGTTTCACCCAGTGAAATATTAGATTGTTCTTTTTGGTCGTTCTCACGCAATTGATAGAAGCAGACCATGATCCGCGCAGTCGATCGATTCGTTACAGGTATAGCTGTCTGTGCTCGAAGATCCGTGGACTTCTGGATGGCGCAAAAAAGTGTCTGAAACGCTCCATAGACGTTGCGCCAACGCCCTCCCCATGAAGGCGCAGACAGTTCTGCACCCGTTTCAAATTTACCTGACTGCGTCAATCTTCTATACACAGGAACATTCGATGAAACAGTTATTTGCAGGGCTTGCGCTCGCAGCAACAATGATCAGTTCGACCGCTGCATTGGCCGCTCCGATCAAACCAACCGTTGTGTTGGTGCACGGAGCCTTCGCCGACTCCAGCAGTTGGAACGGTGTGGTAAGAATTCTGGAAAAGGATGGATATCCGGTAATCGCGGCCTCCAACCCTCTTCGCTCGCTCAAGGGTGACGCACAGTCTGTCGCGGATGTGTTAGCGAGCATCAAGACTCCAATCGTCTTGGTCGGGCACTCTTATGGCGGTCCGGTCATCAGCGAAGCTGCCTATGGAAATGCCAACGTCAAAGCCTTGGTTTACGTCGCTGCTATTGCGCCCGAGGCAGGTGAGTCCACCGCAGACCTGGCGGGTCGCTTCCCAGGCAACACACTTGGCCCAACCTTGGCGCCACCGGTTGAATTGGCCGACGGTGGTAAAGACCTCTACATCCAACAGGACAAGTTTCACGATCAGTTCGCCGCGGATGTGTCGAACGCCGACGCCAAGGTCATGGCTGCGACCCAACGCCCTGTGACCGCAGAGGCGCTCAACGAAAAGTCGAGCGAGCCAGCGTGGAAAACCATTCCTTCATGGTTCGTTTACGGTGACAAGGACAAGAACATCCCCGCGCAAGCCCAGGCGTTCATGGCTGAACGAGCGCATGCCAGACAGACCGTCGCGGTCAAAGGCGCGTCCCATGTCGTGATGGTGTCCAATCCGAAGGTCGTTGCCAGCCTGATTGAAGCGGCTGCCACTGCCAAATGACGATTGCCTGCAACCGTCAATGGAACGGTCGTGGCACTCGTTCAATCAGCATCTGGCCGAAAGGCCGGATGCACTTGCAGACCTTCGACAAGGTCGTCGACGAAACTGCGTACACTCATCGTTGGAGAATTTGTGATGACTTCCAAATTGCTCGTTCTGACCGCGACCCCCAGTATTCTTTGCGGGCTAGCTTTCTCTATTGTTGCAAACGCTGATTCAACCCCCGGTACGGCCGCAGAGGGGTCGCCAGTGTTTGGGGTGACACTCCCACCGGGCTACCGGAACTGGCAATTTGTCAGCATTGCTCATGAAGAAGGTGATAAACCTGACATCCGTGTCATTCTGGGAAATGATGTCGCCATGAAAGCGTTCAGGGATGGGACACGGCCATTTCCAGATGGCACTGTCATCGCTCGACTCGCTTATCAATATGAATCCTCCGCGCAAAACAACGCTGTGTTTGGTCGGGACCAATCTTTCATCGCGGGCGAGCCCACGAACGTCCAGATCGAAGTCAAAGACTCTAAGCGTTACGCCAATACAGGCGGATGGGGTTACGGGCAGTTTGAAAACGGCAAGCCCAATCCCAGTGAAAAGATCGTCAATGGCTGCTTCGCTTGCCATACGAAATTGCCCACTGCGACGGACCTGATATTCACAAAGTATTCCGAATAACTGGCCGTCGCTGGTGAACAACCGTCACTGGACGGGTGCCCACCGATGCGAGTATTGCTTCAGTTATGCTGGCTCAATCGCCGTAGGCGTCAATCGGCACGGAAGTGTTGGCAGAGCGATTCTCGAAAATGCTCCAACAGAAAATCGACGAACACCCGTGTTTTGGCCGGCAAAGATTTTTTGGAAGAGTAGTAAACCGAAACCACGCCCAGATCGACATACCAATCTGGCAATAATCGAATCAGCTCACCGCGTTGCAAGCGAGGCCAGGCGCGATCCAAGGGCAGCAGTGCGACACCTAGCCCCATCACAGCACAGCTGCATAGCGCCTCCGGGTCGTTCATGATGGCTGCGGGTTTGAGATTGAGGTCGAACCGCCCTTCCCCAGCATCACGAAGCGTCCAGTTCAGCAAACGCCCTGAGTTGGTCGAACGCATTACGATGCCATCAACCCCCTGCAACTCGCTGGGCGTAGTGGGCAGCGGCTTGCCTTCCAGCCATGACGGAGCAGCGACAGCCACGAGATGAAGTTTGGCGAGTTCTCGTGCCACAACGCCAGGTGACAATTCCATGCCGCCACCGATAGCGACATCAAACCCTTCACCTATCAAATCCACGCGTCGTATTTCTAAATGCCAATCTGGCACCACCGCGGGGTAACGCTGCATGAAGGTCTTGAGCAATGGCAATACATAATCGTAAGCCAAAGATGGTGACAAATTGACCCGCAATCGTCCTGCGGGGACTTCTCTGGCTTCGCTTATCTGATTGATGGCCCCCTGGAGGGTTTCCAGGCCTTCTGCGACCTGTTGGTAAAACAACTCTCCCGCTTCGGTGAGGGTGATACTTCGCGTGCTGCGGTGGAACAAGCGCGTACCCAGATTGGCTTCAAGGCGCGCCACATTCTTACTGACAGCGGCTGCGGAAATGCCCATGCGCCGTGCGGCTTCGGAAAAGCTGCTGGCTTCCGCGGCACGGGCGAAGGATTCTAGATTACCTAGAGTTTCCACGATCATCTCCAACTTTTGGTTGAAGCTGATTCTACCTATTGAAGACTAATTTATCTTTTATGCTTTGGTCATGATGGGCTTCCTCCTGGTTATCAAGATTGGAAGCAAAGCATCATGGCAAAATTTCTCGTTACTGGCGCGACAGGCAGATTGGGCAATGCTGTCTTGCATTCACTGGTACAAAAAATCCCGGCATCCGATGTTGTGGCAATGGCACGTGATATTGAAAAAGCCGCGCCCCTGGCTGCACTGGGTATAGAAGTGCGCTACGGGGATTACACCGATTACGATTCGTTGGTGGCGGCATTCGAAGGCGTCGAAAAAATCTACATGGTGTCAGCCGTAGCCTTCAGTGATCGTCTTGCCCAGCATAAAAACGTGATCGTTGCTGCCGGCCGGGCCGGTGTTCGCCATGTGGTTTACACCAGTATTCAACGGGTCAACGATGAGCTGGCTCCTATTGAAGGCGTGACTGAAAGCGATATCGCTACCGAACGATTGCTCAAGAGGTCGGGCCTCACGTACACGATTGTTCAACATCCCCTATACGCCGACGATTTGCCCTTCCTCACCGGCGCCGATGCGGCAAAAGAAGACTTCAGTGCCCCAGCAGGTCAAGGTCGAGCCAGCTTCGCCACTTTTGCCGAGCTGGCAGAGGCCGGTGCCGCACTGTTAACCGAAACGGGGTATGAAAACCGCACTTGCCTGCTGAATGCGGGACAGACGTGGTCATTCCAGGACATCGCTAACGGGTTGGCTCGACTGACGGGGAAGCCGATTGATTACCAACCCATTTCCACTCAAGCATTCATCGCCGCTCGGGAGGCTGAAGGCTGGCCAACCTCGGTCGCGAAATTCCTCAGCGGCTGGGGTAACGCCATTGATAAAGGCGCTTTCGACCAGAGCAGTCATACGCTTGAAAAACTGTTGGGACGCAAGCCGAAAGACCTTGAGGGTATGCTACGGGTCGCTTTCTCTCTCTAACTATTTGTTCTTCGTTCCTTCCCATGCTGCATAGCGTCTTGGTGGGAGGCTGCGTGTTGAGGCGGGTGAACTGCCGTCTCAACCCACAATACTCCCCCCAGCCCTCATTCTATTGTCAGTTGTTCAATCAATGCCGAATGCTCGGGAAACTCCGCACAGGGCTTTTGCCTGCTGCCGCTGCCGCCACGATGGGCACCATCAGCCATGAGCCATCAGCCATGAGCCGAGCATCAGATCTATGATCGCGATGCCCAGTCTGAAGCGCCATCCAGCGGCATGCGGTGCATTCATGGCTGCCGTTCCTTTTTGACGAGTCATATTGAATGTGATGCCGCGTGAAAGCTTAGCAGTCGGCTGATCATCAGGGCGTCTATGCTCTTGTGAACTTAATGGACCGGAAAACGTGCATGCATTTGACGCGATCAAGCCAACTGCTCCTGCTGGGTGTACTGGGCTTGAGTGGTTGCGTGCGCCTCGGGCCGGATTTTCAGTCACCGAAGCCAGCCTGGATTGACCACTGGAGCTCCCCTGCTCTTGAGCAATCCAGCCAGCGCAACCTGCATCCTGATCTGCGGCAGTGGTGGCAAGTCTTCGGCGATCCGGTGCTCGATCGTTTGATCGCCGAGGCGGACGCCCAAAATTCGGATCTGAAAATCGCCGGTCTACGAGTGATGGAGGCCCGTGCCCAACTGGGCATCGCTCAAAGCGGGCGCTACCCGCAATTGCAGCAAGCCAGCGTCGACAGTCTGTACTTCAACCGCAGGCAATCCGGCGGAAGCAATCCGCAGGACAGTCATTTCTGGCAACACAGCGCCGGGTTCGACATTGGCTGGGAGCTGGATTTCTGGGGTCGCTTCAGCCGTGCCATCGAATCCGCCGATGCCGGTTACTTCGCCGCACAGGCCAACTACGAAGACGTGCTCGTCCTGCTGCGTGCCCAAGTGGCGGACACCTACTTTTCGTTGCGCACCACCGAGGCGCGTTTGCGTGTGGCGAAGGAAAACGCCAAACAACAAAAGCGTAATTTCGAGATCACCGAAAAGCTGTTCAACAGCGGCCAGCAAGCCGAGCTCGACCTGCAACAGGCCAAGACTCAGTACCTGGGCACCCTGAGCACCATTCCCAACTTTGAAGACCAGGTGCTGCGTATCCGCAATGCGCTGGCTGTGCTGGTCGGTCAGCCACCCGGTGCACTGTCACAGTTGCTTGAGAATGAAGGACTGATCCCGCTGGTAGACCGCGCAGTGCTGCAGGATGTGCCCGCCAACCTCCTGCTGCGCCGACCTGATGTGCGCGCGGCCGAACTCAACGTCGCAGCCCAGTCGGCGCTGATCGGTGTGGCCGAAACCGAGTTCTACCCGTCGTTGACTTTGCTCGGCAGCATCGTCTGGTCGGCCGACACGCTGAACGGCACCTCCAGAAGCCTGGACTTCATCGGCGGCCCCAGCCTGCGCTGGAACCTCTTCGACCATGGCCAGATCAGCAACAACGTGCGTATCCAGGATGCGCGGTTGCAGCAGTTGATCGAAGCCTACCGCGACAAGGTTCGCCAGGCGGCGCGTGAGGCCGATGACGCCGCCAGCGGATTGATCAAATCCCTGGAGCGCGAACGTATCCTGCGTGAGGCGGAAGTCTCCGCCAAGCGCTCGCTGGTGCTGGCCAACGCGCAATATCGTGAAGGTTATTCGGACTTCCAACGGGTGCTGGATGCGCAACGCGCCTTGCTGGAGCAACAGGACAATTACCTGGTCAGCCGCAGCAATGCCGTGAGCAATGTGATTGCCCTGTACAAAGCCCTGGGCGGTGGCTGGTATAGCGCGCTGCCGAAAATCGATGCGGCGACCCGCCGGCAAATGGAGCAACGTACGGACTGGGGCGATCTGCTGGATGAGCCTTCAGCTGCACAAGCCAACAAGGTAAAAGACCATGAGTGAAGCCGCACCGCCCTCCCCCAAGGCACCCGAGCCGCCCGCCGATCCGGCGAAGAAAGGCATCAAATGGGTGTTGCTGGTCATCGTCCTGAGCCTGGCCTGGTATTTGTCGGCGGACCGGTTCACGCCTTACACCCAACAGGCCCGGGTAGGCGCCTTTGTCATTCCGGTGGCGGCTGAAGTGGCCGGCCGGGTCAATCGCGTCAACGTGCGCAACAATCAGGACGTCAAGGCCGGAGACGTTCTGTTCGAGGTGGATCCCCAGCCGTATCAGATCGCCGTCGACCGCGCACGCGCAGACCTCGAATCGACACGCCGACAAATCGGCGCCAGCACCGCCGGCATTGCCTCGGCACAAGCCAATCTGCGCGCCGCCCAGGCCAACGAACTCAAGGCGCGCCAAGACAATCAGCGCCTTGAGGGGCTGTATCGCGATGACCCCGGAACCATTTCCGTACGGCTTCTCGAAGTGTCTCGGGCCAATCGCGAACAAGCCGTCAGCCAGGTCGCCGCGGCCCGTGCCGAAGTCCAGCGTGCGCGTGAGCAGGAAGGTGGCAGTGAGGAAGATAACGCTCTGCTGCGCAGTGCCGCGACGGCGTTGTCGAAAGCCGAACTGGACCTGGCCAACACGCAGATTCGCGCAGGGTCGGCAGGCTTGATCACCGACCTGCGCACCGATGCCGGGCAGTTCGCCGCCGTCGGCAGTCCGGTGATGACCCTGATCGCCATCCACGATGTGTGGATCAGTGCTGACATGACCGAGAACAACCTCGGTCGGGTCAGGGTCGATACGCCGGTGGCGATTGTTCTGGATGCGCTGCCGGGCGAAGTGTTCGACGGGCGCGTGCGCAGCGTCGGTTACGGCGTCAGTGTCGGTCAGACGCCGGCACCCGGTACCTTGCCCAATGTACAGAACAGCCGCGACTGGCTGCGTCCAGCCCAGCGCTTCCCCGTGATCATTGAGTTTTCCGAGGAATCCAAAGCGCGGCTGCGCGACA
Source organism: Pseudomonas sp. NFX71 (assembly GCF_048079215.1). Taxonomy (NCBI): domain Bacteria; kingdom Pseudomonadati; phylum Pseudomonadota; class Gammaproteobacteria; order Pseudomonadales; family Pseudomonadaceae; genus Pseudomonas; species Pseudomonas sp. NFX71. The sequence continues at coordinate 5,524,904 of NZ_CP182230.1, forward strand.
GCCGTGCGATGCGTGCCGGCGGCCAGGCTGAAGTCATGGCCTTTCCTACCCAAGGCAATCCATTGAACCCGCTCGGTCGTCTATTTTTTGGTCTGATGAGCTGGCTGTCCTATGCCTACTAAACGCACACCCAGGGCTCAACGCGCACTGCGCCTGGCCACGGGCACTGCGTTGTGTCTCGCCGGGAGTTTCGGTTTGGGCTTGCCGATTCCCTTTATCGCGCCGGTGCTTGCGTTGTTGCTCCTCGCCACCGTCAACCGGCCTTTGCCGTTCAAGGCCGGAATTGTTCTGGCCGTCGTTGCAATGTTGACCACCGGAGTCGGCCTGTTGTTGATACCGGTTCTGCGTTATTACCCGGTCAGTGGCGTGCTGCTGGTCGGCGTCTGTCTGTTCCTGGTTTTTCGTTTTGGATTGCGCGGCGGCAACAACCTGATCGTCACGTTCCTGGTGATCGGCCTGACCATGATTTCTTCAGCCGGTGTCGCCGAGTTCGACCTCGCGGCGATGGTTATTGGCGCCCTGGTCAAAGGATTACTCCTCGCCGTTTTGGTGGTGGCGGTGAGTCACTGGCTGTTTCCCGACCCGCCCAACGCGCCGTCGCCACCCCCTGCGCCGCTGTTACCGGAGGAAGAAGTCAGCCGGGTTGCGCTGCGTGCAACCCTGATCGTGTTGCCAGCGTTTTTGCTGGCAATGATCGATCCGGCGAGCTACCTGCCGATCATTCTGAAGGCAGTCGGCCTGGGCCAGCAGAGTTCCACCACGGCCCGAAATGCCGGTCGCGAACTCGTCGGTTCGACCCTGCTGGCCGGCGTGCTGGCGGTGTTGTTCTGGAGTGCGCTGAGCCTGTTTGTGCACCTGTGGATGTTTTTCCTGTGGATGCTGCTGTTCGGTCTGATCCTGGCGCGCAAGTTGTACGCCCTGAGCCCGACCCGGCTGAGCCCGGGGTTCTGGCTCAACAGCCTGATCACGATGATTATCCTGCTCGGTCAGTCGGTGCAGGACAGCCTTGCGGGCAAAGACGTCTACACGGCATTTGCCGTGCGCATGGGACTGTTCATGCTAGTGACGTTGTATGCGTGCCTGATGGTTTATCTGCTGGATCAGCGACCGCCAAAACGCGTTCAGGGATTAACCTGATACCCCTTTCCTTGCAGGCAACTGGTGTAGGCCGTCGAACTGGTGGAAGCGGCGGTTTTCTGTTGCGCCCGGCGTTCCTGGCGTTGACGCGATCCCCCCACCACCGCACCGGCGGCCGCCGTCTCTTTGGCCCGGTTCTGCCGATAATCCTGCTTCACATCGTCATCCACACGGTCATAAAACTCATCGTGCTGGCGACCGCGAACCTGAGCTCCAGTGGCGCCGGCAGCGGCACCGACAGCCGCTCCTTTCAGGCGGCCACCGGATGCAGGCGGCGGCGTCGAAGTCTGACCCGCGGCGATGTTGTGGCAGGCCTCGATGTCCAGTTGGGTTTGTTGCGACGTCTGGCCCTTCAACGGGACCACCGTTTCGGCCCACGCCTGCGTGGCGGCAATCGACAGCGCGACACACAGACCAAGGGAAGACAAGCTGTTCATGATGACCTCCGAGGTGTCCTCAGCCTCCAGAGTGTAGATCACCCCCGCGCGCCCTCCCCCGACTTATGACTGACGGCCAGCACGCTTGAGCGTTTCACTCGGCAGCTCTTTGAACAGCGCGCGATAACTGCTGGAAAACCGACCCAAATGCCAGAACGACCATTGCATCGCCACTTCGGCCACAGTGGTTTCCGTGGGCGAGCGACTGAGCAGTTCGCGGTGAGCGCTGTTGAGGCGGCGCAGGCGCAGCCAATGGGTCGGCGTCATGCCGGTGTACGCCTTGAAGGCGTGCTGCAACTGACGCAGCGACACCCCGGCGACCTGGGACAGTTCCAGCAAATTCAAGGTTTCTTCCGGGGAATCGGCCGCCCATTCGCCGATACGCTTCATCACCGCCCGCTCTTCGGCGCGACGCTGCAAACCGCCGCGGTCCAGGCAGACACAGGCGTTGTCGAGGATGTACAGACAGTCTTCCAGCAACTGCTGGGTCAACGCCTCTTTGCTCGGCGGATCGAGGGTCTGCGCCAGACGGGTCAAGGTTCCGCTCAACCAGCGACTGAACAGCGCGTTCTGCTCCGAGTTCAACGGTGCCATGAACAGCCCTTCGAGCCTGGCGACATTCAGCCCGTGCCGTTGAACGAACTCAGGCCCGAACACCACGGCAATTTCCTGATAGTTCTCCGGCGTGATCCAGATGTTGCGGCTTTCTTCATTCAACACGTACAGCGCGTTGTCGCTGCGATCGAAACAGAACGCCAGTGAACCCTCGGGCGCGCTGAAATTCTGTTCGACCCGAGTGTTCATGTGTTCCTCGTAGATCTCTACGCCTTGCAGGTCCAGATACCGCACCCGCCCGGCAAAATGCCCCGGCGACATCTGCTGGTAATGCTGGACCCATCCCGGCGTGGCGCGGATTTGCTCGGCGACATCGGCGGTGTTGAACGCTTGGACCTGTAATGGATTGCACGTTGTCATGGGTGACCTTACGCACTCGTTTGGTGCGTTTTGGTGCTGCTGAAAGTGGATAGATGGAACGTCAAGGCTCGCCCAAGATAGTCGTCAACGCGTCCCAGGGGAAGTGTGTGGCGGATGAAACCACCCTCCCCGGCGTTAATAAAACCAATAACGAGGTCTTTATGAATGTCCCTTTCGATCAGCTGCTCACATGGCTGAAAGATCACAAGATTACCGAAGTCGAGTGTGTCGTCAGTGACCTGACCGGCATTGCACGCGGCAAGATTGCACCCACCAACAAGTTCCTGCATGAGCGAGGCATGCGCCTGCCGGAAAGTGTGCTGTTGCAAACGGTAACCGGGGACTTTGTCGACGACGACATCTACTACGACCTGCTCGACCCGGCCGACATCGACATGGTGTGCAAGCCCGTTTCAGACGCGGTCTACGTGATCCCATGGGCCATCGAGCCTACCGCGATCGTGATCCATGACACCTTCGACAAATTTGGCAACCCGATCGAACTGTCGCCGCGCAACGTGCTGAAGAAAGTCCTGCAGCTTTACACCGATAAGGGCTGGAAACCGATTGTCGCGCCGGAAATGGAGTTCTACCTGACCCAGCGTTGCGAAGACCCGGACCTGCCGCTCAAGGCCCCGCTGGGCCGTTCGGGCCGGGCGGAAAGCGGTCGCCAGTCGTTTTCCATCGACGCGGCCAACGAATTCGACCCACTGTTTGAAGACGTCTACGACTGGTGCGAATTGCAGGGTCTGGACCTCGACACGCTGATCCACGAAGACGGCCCGGCACAGATGGAAATCAACTTCCGTCACGGCGACGCGCTGGACCTGGCCGACCAGATCACCGTGTTCAAACGCACCATGCGCGAAGCGGCTCTCAAGCACAACGTCGCGGCGACGTTCATGGCCAAGCCGATCGGCGATGAGCCGGGCAGCGCCATGCACATCCACCAGAGTGTGGTGGACATCGCCACCGGCCAGCCGATCTTCGCCAATGCCGACGGGCAGATGAGCGAGCTGTTCCTGCACTACATTGGCGGCCTGCAGAAATACATCCCCAAAGTACTGCCGATGTTTGCGCCCAACGTGAACTCGTTCCGCCGCTTCCTGCCCGACACCTCCGCACCGGTGAACGTCGAATGGGGCGAGGAGAACCGCACCGTGGGCCTGCGTGTGCCGACCTCCAGCCCCGAGGCGATGCGCGTGGAAAACCGCTTGCCGGGCGCGGATGCCAACCCGTACCTGGCCATCGCTGCCAGCCTGTTGTGCGGCTACCTCGGCATGGTCGAGCGCATCGAGCCAAGCGCTGCGGTGCAGGGCCGGGCCTATGAGCGACGCAACCTGCGTTTGCCGATCACCATCGAAGACGCGCTGACGCAGATGGAAGAATGCGAAACCATCGGGCGCTATCTGGGTGACAAGTTTGTCCGCGGTTATGTCGCGGTCAAGCGCGCGGAGCACGAGAACTTCAAGCGGGTGATCAGTTCGTGGGAGCGGGAGTTTTTGTTGCTCAGCGTCTGAGCCCTACACACATCCCCTGTGGGAGTGAGCCTGCTCGCGATGGCGTCGGCACAGCCAACCTCTGTATCGATTGGCCCACCGCTATCGCCAGCAGGCTGGCTCCCACAGGAATAGCGAAACACCTGAATAACCCAATAATTCCAAGAGGTGTCGATATGCGTCTATTGAAATCCGTGGTCCCGGTCGCGCTGGCCATGCTGGTCAGCTCCGTTGCACAGGCCCAGCCGACCGTCAGCGTCTACAACTGGACCGATTACATCGGCGAAACCACCCTCGCCGACTTCCAGGCGAAAACCGGGATCAAGGTGATCTACGATGTCTTCGATTCCAACGAAACCCTTGAGGGCAAACTGCTCGCCGGCCGTACCGGGTATGACGTGGTGGTGCCGTCCAACCACTTCCTCGCCCGCCAGGTTAAGGCCGGCGCGTTCCTCAAACTGGATCGCGCGCAGTTGCCGAACTTCAAGAACCTCGACCCGAAACTGCTGGCACTGCTGGAGAAGAACGACCCGGGCAACGAACACTCCGTGCCGTATCTGTGGGGCACCAACGGCATCGGTTACAACGTCGACAAGGTCAAACAAGTGCTGGGCATCGATCACATCGACTCCTGGGCCGTATTGTTCGAGCCGGAAAACATCAAGAAACTCAGTCAGTGCGGCGTGTCGATGATGGACTCGGCGGACGAAGTGTTCCCCGCCATCCTCAACTACATGGGCATGGACCCACGCAGCGAGAACCCGGAAGACTTCAAGAAAGCCGAAGCCAAGCTGCTGAGCATCCGCCCTTACATCACCTACTTCCACTCGTCCAAGTACGTGTCGGACCTGGCCAACGGCGACATCTGCGTGGCCTTCGGTTACTCGGGTGATGTGTTCCAGGCCGCCAACCGCGCCAAGGAGGCCAAGAACGGCGTGAACATCGCTTACGCGATCCCCAAGGAAGGCAGCAATCTGTGGTTCGATTTGCTGGCGATTCCCGCCGATGCCAGCAACCCGAAAGAGGCTCACGCCTTCATCAATTACCTGCTGGACCCGCAAGTCATCGCCAACGTCAGCGCCTCGGTCGGTTACGCCAACCCGAACCCTGCCGCCAAGCAGTACATGGACGCTGAACTGGTCAACAATCCCGAGGTTTACCCACCTCAGACCGTGCTCGACAAACTCTACATCTCGACCACCCCGCCCCAGACCATCATGCGTTTGATGACCCGTTCCTGGAGCAAAGTGAAGTCCAACAAATGAACCCGTACAGCAACGAACATGCGCGCTCCTATTACGCCGCGTCGGCCAATGCGCTGGCGCCGTTCCCCGCCTTGACCAAAGACCTTGTGGCTGATGTCTGCGTGATCGGCGGCGGGTTTACCGGGGTCAACACCGCCATCGAACTGGCGCAGCGTGGGCTCTCGGTGATTCTGCTGGAGGCCCGACGGATCGGCTGGGGCGCCAGCGGGCGCAACGGGGGGCAGCTGATTCGCGGCATCGGGCATGACGTCAGTGGATTCACCAAGCATGTCGGTCACGAAGGCGTTCGCTACCTTGAGCGCGCCGGGATCGAATCGGTGGAACTCGTGGGCAAGCGCATCCGTGAGCACAATATTGATTGCGACCTGCGCTGGGGTTTTTGCGAACTGGCGAACACCCAGGCGCAATTCACGGCGTTCAAGGCTGAACGGGAAAGCCTGGCCGAGTCGGGTTACGCCCATGAAACCCGGCTGGTCGGGCCGGAGCAGATCCGAGAACAAGTGGTCAATTCGGGCGTGTATGCCGGTGGCCTGGTCGACATGGGCTCGGGGCACTTGCACCCGCTGAACCTGGTGCTGGGCGAAGCGCGGCTGGCGCAATCGCTCGGGGTGCAGATCTTCGAGCAGAGCCCGGTGCTGGAACTGATCCATGGCAGCACGGTGCAGGTTCGTTGTGCCGGCGGCACGGTGCGTGCCGGCAGTCTGGTGCTGGCGTGCAATGCGCATCTGGACGAACTGGAACCGAAACTCAGCGGCAAGGTGCTGCCGGCGGGCAGCTACATCATCGCCACAGAACCATTGGCGCCTGAGGTTGCCGCGCAATTGATCCCGCAGAACCTGGCGCTGTGCGACCAGAAAGTCGGCCTGGATTACTACCGGCTCTCGGCGGACCGGCGCTTGCTGTTCGGCGGTGCCTGTCATTATTCCGGTCGCGATCCTGCAGACATCGCCGCTTACATGCGCCCGCAAATGCTCAAGGTGTTCCCGCAACTGGCCGATGTGCGCATTGATTATCAGTGGGGCGGCAAGATTGGCATCACGGCCAACCGCTTTCCGCAGGTCGGGCGCTTGCGCCAGCACCCGAACGTGTTTTATGCCCAGGGTTACTCCGGCCACGGGCTGAACGTGACTCACTGGTGCGCAAAACTGCTGGGCGAAGTGATTCATGCCGGGCACAGCCAAGGCTTCGACGTGTTCAGCGCCGTGCCGCACATGACCTTTCCCGGTGGCCCGATGCTGCGTTCGCCGTTGCTGGCTCTCGGTATGTTCTGGTATCGGCTGCGTGAAATCCTCGGCTGAAACCGGAGCACAGACCTCACACAAAACCTGTGGCGAGGGTATTTATCCCCGTTGGGTCGCGAAACGGCCCCCTGCATTCTTTCAGGTAACCCCCGGAAGCAGGTTTAGCGACGGCTTCGCCGCCGAACGGGGATAAATCCCCTCGCCACAAATGTCGATCTTCGCCCTCCGTTGACTCGCCAAATTGCCTTTCGATTTGCTCATTCGCAACGCACTTCTATATTGAGGAGGTGCTCTGACTTTCCTGTGTCCTGGCGAGTGCGGCCTATGGCTACGACTGACCAACTGATCATCTGCGAGCACTGCGACTGCGTGTATCAAAAAGTCACGCTCGCCAAACATCAGAAAACCCTGTGTACGCGCTGCGGTGGTGTGCTTCAGCGTTATAACGGCCTGACGGTGGAGCAGCGGCTGGCGTTGACCGTGACGGCATTGATGCTGTGGATTTTCGCCAATTTCTATCCGGTGATGAGCATCAGCCTTAAAGGCTTGAAAAACAGCGCAACGCTGTGGGATTCCATAATGGCCCTGACGCTGGGCCCGATTACCTTCATCGCCCTGGTGGCCGCCATTTCCATGATCATTGCGCCGATTTTCCAGTTGCTGCTGTTGATCTGGGTCTTGAGCTTCGCCCTCACCTCCCGTCGCTCACCGGGTTTCAGATTCTGCATGCGCTGGCTGGAAACCCTGCGGCCCTGGAGCATGCTGGAAGTCTGCCTGCTGGGGGCGATGGTCGCGGTGATCAAGCTCGCCGGGTTGCTCGACGTGCTGCCCGGCATCGGACTGTTCGCCCTGGCCATTCTCAGCCTGATGATGATCCGCATTGCCGGGCGCGATATACGTGAACTGTGGGATGTTTTATGACCACGCCTCCGGTCGCGAGCGAACTCAACCTGTGCCTTTGCCACAGCTGCGGCCTGGCCTGTGACATGACCGGCGAACCCCAAGAATGCGAGCGTTGCGGTGCACCGCTGCATCGGCGCAAGCCCAACGCACTGACCCGCACCTGGGCCTACCTGCTGACTTCGCTGGTGTTTTACATCCCGGCCAATGTGTTGCCGGTGATGAACACCAAAATGGTTGGCGCCGGCGCCGACAGCACCATCATGGGCGGTGTGCTGGATTTCTGGCAGCACGGCGCCTGGGACATTGCCCTGATCATTTTCATCGCCAGTATCGCGGTGCCGGGCGTCAAATTCGTCGCTCTGACGCTCCTGCTGGTGACCGTTCAGCGCGACAGCCAATGGGCGCGCAAGGAGCGGTCGAAAATGTACCGCTTCGTCGAGCTCATCGGTTATTGGTCGATGCTCGACGTGATCGTGGTGGCCCTGGTGGCTTCACTGGTCAAGTTTCAAGCCCTGGCCGATATCGAACCCCGCGTGGGCATTCTCTTCTTTGGCCTGGTCGTGGTGTTCACCATGCTCTCGGCCATGAGTTTTGACCCGCGTTTGATCTGGGACCAACACCATTCGAATCACGAGGAGGTCATGGATGAAGTCGCAAGCCACTGACGGACCGCAAGCTCCCGGGCAGGCCCCGATCAAGACCCGTCGTTTCAGCGTTTCCTTGGTATGGATAGTCCCGATTATCGCGGTGCTGGTAGGTATTTCGCTGGTGGTGCACAGCATCCTGCAGGAAGGACCGACCATCACCGTCACATTCAAGACCGGCAGCGGCCTGACCGCCAACAAGACCGAGGTCAAATACCGTAACGTGGTGATCGGGCAAGTCTCCGAGGTAGAACTGAGCAACGACCAGAAAAGCGTCAACGCCACCATCAAACTGGCCAAGCAGGCGGAAAGTTTCACCCGCGAAGACTCGCAATTCTGGGTGGTGCGGCCCCGAATCGGCGCGGGCGGCGTGTCGGGTATCGATACGCTGCTGTCCGGGGACTACATTGGCGCCGACATTGGCCAGGCCAATGCGCGGTCGAAGAACTTCAAAGGCCTGGAAAATCCGCCGCCGATCACTTATGGCGAGCCGGGCAAGCGCTTCATGCTGAACACCCCGGACCTGGGTTCGCTGGACATCGGCTCGCCGGTTTACTACCGCAAGATTCCGGTCGGCCAAGTCGTCGCTTACACCCTGGATGCCGACGGCAAAGGGGTGAACATCGAAGTCTTCATTCACTCACCCAACGATGCCTTCGTCACCGAAAACACCCGTTTCTGGAACGCCAGCGGGATTGATGTGAATGTCGGCGCCAACGGTTTTGCAGTGAAGACCGAGTCGCTGTCCGCCATGTTGGTGGGCGGCATCGCCTTCCGCGCCCCGGAGTACAGCCCCAACGATAAACCGGCCACCGAGGAAAAAGCCTTCGAGCTCTTCGAAGACCAGCAAACCGCCCTCGCCCCGCCCAATGGCAAGGCGCAATACCTGAGTTTGCGTTTCGACCAGGCATTGCGTGGGCTGAAGGTCGGTGCGCCGGTGGAATTCCTTGGCATCGAGTTCGGCACAGTGGTGTCGGTCAATCTGGATTTCGATGCAAAAAAGCGCAGCTTTCCGGTCAACGTCGGCATCGTTATCTACCCGCAACGCCTCGGTCAGGCTCACGCCAAAATGCTTGAGGCGTTGAAGCACGACCCCAATGACGAAGCCGCCGGTGTCAGGCTTATGGGCTCCTTCATCGAAAACGGCCTGCGGGCTCAAGCCCGAAGCGGCAACCTGTTGACCGGTCAGCTCTATATAGCGCTCGACTTCTACCCTAAGGCAGAGAAAGTCGTGTTTGATCCAACCGCTCGGCCTGTGTCCATCCCGACCATTCCCGGCAGCCTTGAACAGTTGCAGGAAAAACTCGAAAGCATGGTCAACAAAATCAACGATCTGCCCATCGGACGCATTGCCGGCAACCTCGACAGCAACCTCGTCGAGCTGCGCAAAGGCCTCGCGCAATTCAACGCCAAGACCTTGCCCGGCGTGCAAACCACCCTGGCGGACGTCAGCAAGACCCTGCAATCGGCCAGCTCGACACTTGCCGAGGACTCGCCGCAACGCGAGCAATTGACCCAGACCCTGGAGGAACTCGGACGCATGTCGCGCTCCTTGCGTGAGCTCTCGGATTACCTGGGCCGGCATCCGGAATCGCTGATTCGCGGTCGCCCCGATAACGCCGCGCCGATGGACTTGAAGGCACCGCCGCGCAACTGACCAACAGGAGCAACACCCATGGTTTCCTCGCTGAAGATGACGTTGGTCACTGCGCTATTGCTGCTCGTCGCGTGCCGCAGTGAGCCGATCCAGTTCCATACCCTGACGCCGGCGCAACTGAGCGGGACGGCACGCGCCAACGGTGGGGAAATCCTGATCGAAGGCCTCAGCGTGCCGCCGCAGGTCGATCGTCCGCAGATCGTCATTCGTCAGGGCAACAGTGGCCTGGCGATTCTAGAGACCGAGTGGTGGGCTGCGAGCCTGGTGGATGAGTTGCGCAGCGCCTTGGCCGATCAACTGGCCAACAGCAATCCCCAGCGCAAAGTGTCGGTGCGCGTGGAGGTTCAGCGCTTTGATTCGGTTCCCGGTCAATACGCGCTGATGGACGTCAAATGGCGCCTGCGCAGTCCCGGCGAAGGCGATACCACGCTGGTCAGCTGCCGAAGTACGTTGCAAACACCTTCAGGGCCGTCCATCGACGACTTGGTCCTTGCCCAGCAGAACAACGTCAAACGCCTGGCCGCGTTGATCAGCCAGGCGGCAGCCGGATCGCAAAAAGGGTGTCCGGCATCGCAATGAATTGACGTTTTTTTCTCATTCATCCCCTTACATTTGGCACCGTCTCAAACCTGCAAATGATTCGTATTGACCTACAATCATTGACGACCCAACGGTCTGTCCAGCGTGCACGAATCTTAAAATCACGGAGCCGCCACTGCATGAATCGCCCTGTCCCCTCTTTCCTGAAAGCCGCCTTGCTGGCCGCCGCCCTGTTCGGTGCAGGTCACGTTTACTCAGCCGATGCCGACGGTATCGTGGTCTACAACGCCCAGCATGAAAGCCTGACCAAAGCCTGGATCGAGGGCTTTACCAAGGAAACCGGAATCAAGGTCACAGTGCGCAATGGCGACGACACGGAAATGGGCAATCAGATCGTGCAGGAAGGCGCAGCCTCCCCGGCTGACGTGTTTCTGACCGAAAACTCCCCGGCCATGGTGCTGGTGGATAACGCGGGGCTGTTTACGCCCGTAGCGCCAACCACTCTGGAACAAGTCGACGCGGCCTACCGTCCGGCGCATGGCAAGTGGGTGGGCATCGCCGCGCGCTCGACTGTGTTTGTCTATAACCCGGGCAAACTGCCCGAAGCCGAGTTGCCAAAGTCACTGATGGATCTCGCCGACCCGAAATGGAAAGGTCGCTGGGCGGCGTCACCGGCCGGCGCGGACTTCCAGGCCATTGTCGCCGCGGTGCTGGAACTCAAGGGCGAAGCCGCCACTCTCGAGTGGCTCAAGGGGATGAAAACCAACTTCACCGCGTATCGGGGCAACAGCTCCGTGTTGAAAGCAGTGAATGCCGGGCAGATCGACAGCGGTGTGATTTACCACTATTACCGCTTCGGTGATCAGGCCCGGACCGGCGAAAACAGCAAGGACACTGCCCTGCATTACTTCAAACATCAGGACCCGGGCGCGTTTGTCAGCATTTCCGGTGGCGGCGTCCTGGCGTCCAGCCAACATAAGGAACAGGCCCAGGCGTTTCTGAAATGGATCACCGGCAAGGATGGCCAGGCCATCCTCAAGACCGGCAATTCGTTTGAATACGCGGTCGGCAAGAACGCGCAATCCAACCCAAAACTGGTGCCCCTGCAGCAGCTCGACGCGCCGAAAGTCGACGCCTCGAAACTCGACAGCAAAAAAGCCGTTGAGCTGATGACACAGGCCGGACTGCTCTAATTGATGCCTGAAACATTACCGGCGGTCGTCGCTGAGGCGATACCCGCACATTTGCGCCGCCGCTCTCGCGGAGTGTTCGTGGGTCGCGGCGGTGCATGGGTGATCGGTTTGTCGGTGCTGGTTTCGCTGCTGGCGCTGCTGCCAATCGCTTTTGTCATCGGCGTGTCCGTGCAAACCGGCTGGACAACCTTGCTCGCACTGGTGTTTCGGCCACGGGTCGGCGAGCTGTTCATCAACACCGTATTGCTGGTGCTGATCACGATTCCCCTGTGCGTCGCGCTGGGCGTGACACTCGCCTGGCTGACCGAGCGCAGCGATCTGCCGGGGCGGCGCTGGTGGTCGTTGCTGGCGACCGCGCCGCTGGCGGTCCCGGCATTCGTTCACAGCTATGCCTGGGTCAGTCTGGTGCCGCCGATTCACGGGCTGTTTGCCGGGGTTCTGGTGTCGGTCATCGCCTACTTCCCGTTCCTCTACTTGCCGATTGCGGCGACGTTGCGTCGCCTCGATCCGGCCATCGAAGATGTCGCGCAATCGATGGGGCTCAAACCTTGGGCGGTGTTTTTTCGCGTGGTGCTGCCGCAGCTGCGTCTGGCCATTTGCGGCGGCGCCTTGTTGGTCGGGCTGCACCTGCTCGCCGAATACGGCCTGTACGCGATGATCCGCTTCGACACCTTCACCACAGCGATCTTCGATCAGTTCAAATCCACCTTCAACGGGCCAGCCGCGAACATGCTGGCGGGTGTGCTCGCGCTGTGTTGCCTGGCGATGCTGACCGTCGAATCGGCGGCGCGTGGCAATGCGCGGTATGCCCGCGTCGGTTCCGGGAGCGCCCGCGAACAGCAGGTCGTACGCCTGAAAAAGTTGCCGACCGTTCTCGCGCTAACCTTGCTGTTGGTGACCTGCGCCCTGGCGCTCGGGGTGCCGTTGATCACCTTGGGCAAATGGCTGATCGCCGGTGGCTCGCAGGTCTGGCAGATGGCCGAGCTGATGCCGGCACTGCAACAGACGCTGCTGCTTGGGGTTGCCGGCGCGGCCCTCACCACCTGCGCGGCGATTCCGATTGCGTGGCTGTCGATCCGCTCGCCGGGTCGGCTGCAACGGATCCTCGAAAGCTGCAACTACATCACCAGTTCGTTGCCGGGCATTGTGGTCGCCCTGGCGTTGGTGACGGTCACGGTGCATTTCGCCCGGCCGATTTATCAGACCACGATTACCGTGTTGCTTGCGTACCTGCTGATGTTTTTACCCCGTGCGCTGGTGAGTTTGCGGGCGGGCATCGCTCAGGCGCCGGTTGAGCTGGAGAACATCGCCCGCAGTCTCGGTCGCTCTCCCGGTCGTGCGTTGTGGTTGATTACCCTGCGCCTCGCCGCGCCCGGTGCTGCTGCGGGTGCCGCGCTGGTGTTCCTGGCGATCACCAATGAATTGACCGCCACCCTGCTGCTCGCTCCGAACGGCACGCGCACGCTGGCGACCGGGTTCTGGGCGTTGACCAGCGAGATCGACTACGCCGCCGCTGCGCCTTATGCCTTGCTGATGATCCTGCTGTCACTTCCGTTGACCGGGCTCCTCTATCACCAATCCAAACGAACGGCTGGCCGATGAACGCTCTTGAACTGCATTCGATCTGCAAATCCTATGGCGCGCATCGCGCCCTGGAAAACATCAGCCTGACGGTGCCCACGGGTAGTCGCACGGTGATCGTCGGGCCTTCCGGTTCGGGTAAAACCACCTTGCTGCGCATGATCGCCGGTTTCGAGTTTCCGGACTCGGGCCGCCTGACGTTCAATGGCCAGACGTTGGTGGACGACACCCACGAAGTCCCGGCGCATCTACGTCAGATCGGTTATGTCCCGCAGGACGGCGCCCTGTTTCCGCACATGACCGTGGCCGCCAACATCGGTTTCGGCCTGTCGACCAAGGGCGCCATCAAACACGAGCGTATTGCCGAACTGATGGACAGCGTGGCACTGGATTCCAGCATGGCCAATCGTTGGCCCCATGAGCTTTCCGGCGGCCAACAACAACGTGTGGCACTGGCGCGAGCGCTGGCGCAACAGCCGCGCCTGATGTTGCTGGATGAGCCATTTTCCGCGCTCGATACCGGCTTGCGCGCCGCCATGCGCAAACTGGTGGCGCGGTTGCTGGCGGACGCCGGTGTCACCACCATTCTGGTCACCCATGACCAGAGTGAAGCGCTGTCGTTTGCCGATCAGCTTGCGGTCATGCGTGAGGGGCGTGTGGTGCAGTCCGGTCATCCGCTGGACCTTTACCGCTATCCCGGTGACGAACAAACCGCAATGTTCCTCGGCGATGCCGTGGTCATGCCGGCCCGGATCGAAGCCGGCTGGGCGCATTGCGATCTCGGGCGGATCCCGGTCAACAATCATCGCAACAACCACTGTGCGCAGATCATGCTGCGGCCCGAGCAGTTGCAACTGGTCGGTATCGTTTCCAGCTCGGTCGAGACCGCCGGTTGTCGAGCCGTGGTGACCGAGCGCGATTTCAGCGGCAATACCTGCACATTGACCGTGGAACTGGAACCTCTGTCATCCACCGACCTGCCCGGTCGGTCATTGATGGTGCGCAGTTCGGGCCTGTACGCGCCACCGACCGGCAGTGCGGTTCACGTCTCGACCATCGGCCACGCCCATGTGTTGAGTGAATCTTAAAGGTCGAAGCGGTCTATCGCCCGCCGCCGCTCATTGTCATCGCGCACGTCGTAGTTGGCTGTCGTCTGGATATTGCTGTGATGGGCAAGTTTCTGCGCAATCGACAAGTCATGTTCCTCGATCACCCGGGTAATGAACGAGCGCCGAAAGTCATGGGGCATGATTTTCACCCCGACCTGCGCGCCGCGTTGCCGGGCGATGTAATAGATCGCATGTTTGGTGATGCGCTCACGGGTGATGTGGCTGCCGCGGCGGATGCGATTGAACAGGAACGCATCATCAACCTCGCCTTCCTTGAGTTGCGAGCGGCGCAGCTCCAGCCAGGCATCCAGTTTGGCGAACGCCCAGGCCGGTGCGTATTTGATCAGCTGTTTGTTGCCTTTGGCGGTCACCCGCAGGCTGCGTTCGGTGAAATCCACCTGATCGAGGTCGAGGTTCACCGACTCTGATTTGCGCATGCCCGAACCGTACAGAATCCCGATGATCGCCGCGTCCCGCAGGCCTTGCGGCCGTGGATCGGCGGCACAGACTGCCATCATTTCCTGGATCAGCGAGCGGCGCAGATTGCGTCCCTGGGACAATCGTGTGCCGGCAATGCCCTTGACCGAGCGCATCTTCAGCAAGTGTTCCTGGCTGATCAGGCTCATGCGCCACGCTTCATTCATCACCCCGCGCACGGCGTTGACGTACAGCGAAGACGTGTTGGGCGCGTAGCCGTCCGCGCGCAACGCCGCCACCAGCGCGATCACATCCTCGGGCTGCAACTGGTGCCAGGGAATCTCCTCGACGTTCATGTCTTCGAAGCCCAGGCGGTCGGCGGCGTCCTGCAACACATAACGCATGGTCAGTTGGCTGGATGGCGCCAGTCGCGCCAGATACAGGGGCATCGGATTGGTCTTTGCAGCAGTTGAATCAGTAACAGGTAAGTCAATCAAAACAAAACGGCCTTGAGTGGAAACAGATCAATAAAACAACTAAGGATTGAAACATTCTTCATATAAAGCGGGACACTTCTGCAGGACTTTTCTACTAAAGAGCGCGATGAACGGCAGAAGCCTGAACATTGGCTTAATAACGTTCAGATAAACGATTCCGTCGCCGTTTTTTGATGTTCCTTTCACAAAAACCGGCCTAACCTCGTCTCTACCCGGTGGGCCTCGACAGGCTCCCAACCTGCCGGCCATGGCTGCAAAAGTCAAATAAGGCTCGTGCCCGACAGGTCACTAAACCATTGAAATCCCGTTTATTTCGGTACTTCCCCCGAAGGACGGCCTACGCCCCGAGGTTTTCCATGAGTGAGGCTTTTCTCCCCTTCTCCCGCCCCAGTATCGGCGATGAAGAAATAGCCGCCGTAGAGCAAGTATTGCGCTCCGGGTGGATCACTACCGGGCCGAAAAACCAGCAACTCGAAGAACACTTCGCCAACTATGTTGGCTGCCGCCATGCCGTGGCGTTGTCCTCGGCCACCGGCGCCATGCATGTCACGTTATTGGCCTTGGGCATCGGACCCGGCGACGAAGTCATCACGCCATCCCAGACCTGGGTTTCCACCGCCAACATGATCTGCCTGCTGGGCGCGACGCCGGTGTTTGTCGACGTCGACCGCGACACGCTGATGAGCAGCGTCGAACACATCGAAGCGGCCATCACCCCACGCACTCGGGCAATCATTCCGGTGCACTACGCCGGCGCGGCATTCGATCTCGATGCGCTTTACGCCTTGGCCGACAAACACGGCATCCCGGTGATCGAAGATGCTGCCCATGCGGCGGGCACCTTCTACAAAAACCGTCACGTCGGCGCGAAAGGCACGGCGATCTTCTCGTTCCACGCGATCAAGAACATGACCTGCGCCGAGGGTGCGATGTTCGTCAGCGACGATGAGGCGCTGGCCAACCGGGTGCGCATGCTCAAGTTTCACGGGCTCGGCGTCGATGCCTATGACCGCATGACCCACGGCCGCAAACCCCAGGCCCAGGTGATCGAACCGGGGTTCAAATACAACCTGGCCGACATCAATGCCGCCATCGCCCTGGTGCAACTGGAACGCCTGGATGAGATCAATGCCAAGCGTACCGCGCTGGCCAGACGCTATTTGCAGCGTCTGGAAGGCTCGCCGGTGCAACCGCTGGCGATTCCGCTTTACCCGCAGCAGCACGCCTGGCACCTGTTCATCCTGCGCATCGATGCCGAGCGCTGCGGACTCGACCGTGAAGCGTTCATGCAAGCCCTGCAGGCGCGGAACATCGGCACCGGCATCCACTTCATCGCCACCCACTTGCACACCTGGTACCGCCAGCGCTTCCCCAACATCTACCTGCCCAACACCGAATGGAACTCGGCACGCCTGTGCTCGATCCCGTTGTTCCCCGACATGACCACCGAGGACGTCGACCGTGTCGTCAGCGCCATCGAACTCACACTGGACACACGCCTGTGAAACCTTACCCGATCCGTTGCGTGTCGATCGTCATCCCGGTCTACAATGAGCAGGACAGCCTGCCCGAATTGCTCAGGCGCACCGAAGTGGCGTGCCAGCAACTGCACCACGACTACGAAATCGTGTTGGTCGACGACGGCAGCCGCGACAATTCCGCGCAGATCCTCGAAGAGGCCGCCAGTCGCGATTGCAGCCCGGTGGTGGCGGTCATTCTCAACCGCAATTACGGCCAGCACGCGGCAATCATGGCCGGTTTCGAGCAGTGCAAGGGCGATGTCGTCATCACCCTCGATGCCGATCTGCAAAACCCGCCCGAAGAGATTCCTCGCCTGGTGGCCCAGGCTGAGCTTGGCTATGACGTGGTCGCCACGGTACGTAGCAACCGTCAGGATTCGGCCCTGCGCCGTTGGCCGTCGAAGCTGATCAACCTCGCCGTGCAGCGTTCCACCGGCGTCGCCATGAGTGATTACGGCTGCATGCTCCGCGCCTATCGTCGATCGATTGTCGACGCGATGCTCGCCTGCCGCGAGCGCAGCACCTTCATCCCTATCCTCGCCAACAGCTTCGCCCGGCACACCACGGAGATCCTGGTGACCCACGCCGAGCGCGAACACGGCGAATCGAAGTACAGCCCCATGCGCCTGATCAACCTGATGTTCGACCTGATCACTTGCATGACCACCACGCCGTTGCGGTTGTTGAGCATTGTCGGCTTCGCCATGGCCGGGCTCGGCGTGGCGTTTGCCACCGTGCTGATTGTCTTGCGGCTGGTGTTCGGCGCCAGTTGGGCCGGTGACGGGATGTTCGTGCTGTTCGCCGTGCTGTTCGTGTTCACCGGCGGCCAGTTCATCGGCATGGGCCTGCTGGGCGAATACCTGGGGCGCATGTACAGCGATGTCCGTGCGCGTCCGCGGTTTTTCATCGAAAAAGTCCTTCGCAGCCAGCCCGCCACACCCGTTCCCGTCATCACCGTTGACGGCCTCAATTCCACTTCTTCAGATCAGGTTCTCTCATGAGCGCAAAAGCAGTTGTTTTCGCCTATCACGATATTGGCTGTACCGGTATCGAAACCCTGCTCGACAGCGGTTATGAGATTGCTGCCGTGTTCACCCACGCCGATGATCCCAAGGAGAACGCTTTCTACGCCTCCGTTGCACAACTGTGCGCACGCCGGGGCATTGCGGTGCATGCCCCGGAAGACGTCAACCATCCGCTGTGGATCGAGCGCATCAGCCAGCTCAACCCCGATTACCTGTTCTCGTTCTACTACCGCCAGCTGCTGAGCGAACCGCTGCTGGCCACCGCGCGCAAAGGCGCGTTCAACCTGCACGGTTCGTTGCTGCCACGCTATCGCGGTCGTGCTCCGGCCAATTGGGTGCTGGTCAACGGCGAAAGCGAAACCGGCGTGACCCTGCACCGCATGGTCAAGCGCGCCGATGCCGGTGCCATCCTCGCCCAGAAGAAGGTTGGAATCGAGCGCAGCGACACCGCGCTGAGCCTGCACGGCAAACTGCGCGGGGCCGCTACCGACCTGTTACGCGACACCTTGCCCGCGCTGCTCGCCGGCAAGGTCAGTGAAACGCCGCAAGACGAATCCCAGGCCACGACGTTCGGTCGCCGCACGCCCGCCGACGGCAAACTGATCTGGCAAAAACCGGCAGAAGAACTGTTCAACCTGGTGCGCGCCGTCACCCAACCTTATCCCGGCGCGTTCTGCGCGGTGGGCGAACACAAGCTGGTTGTCTGGAGCGCCGAAGTGGTCAAGGGCAACGAAGGCCAGATGCCGGGGCGGGTCATCAGCGTCGATCCATTGCGCATCGCTTGCGGCGAAGATTCGCTGGTGATCAGCGCCGGTCAGCGCAACGACAACGGCTTGTACCTGAGCGGGCCGCAACTGGCCGGCGAACTCGGTCTGGTCGACGGTTCCGTGCTGCGAGGTGCCGAATCCGCACGCACGCCACGCCGCACACGCGTGCTGATCCTCGGCGTCAACGGTTTCATCGGCAATCACTTGTCCGAGCGTTTGCTGCGCGATGACCGCTACGAGGTCTACGGGCTCGACATCGGCTCCGATGCCATCTCGCGTTTGCGCAGCCATCCGAATTTCCATTTCGTCGAAGGCGATATCAGCATCCATTCCGAGTGGATCGAGTACCACATCAAGAAGTGCGACGTGATCCTGCCGCTGGTCGCGATCGCCACGCCTATCGAGTACACCCGCAACCCGCTGCGCGTGTTCGAGCTGGATTTCGAAGAGAACCTCAAGCTGGTTCGCTACTGCGTCAAATACCACAAGCGGGTGATCTTCCCGTCGACGTCGGAGGTCTATGGCATGTGCCAGGACGACAAATTCGACGAGGACACATCCAGCCTGGTGGTCGGGCCGATCAACAAGCAACGCTGGATCTACTCGACTTCCAAGCAACTGCTCGACCGGGTGATCTGGGCTTATGGCCAGAAAGGCCTGAACTTCACCCTGTTCCGCCCCTTCAACTGGATGGGGCCGCGCCTCGACCGTCTGGACTCGGCTCGCATCGGCAGCTCCCGAGCGATCACGCAACTGATCCTCAATCTGGTGGAAGGCACGCCGATTCGCCTGTTCGACGGCGGTGAGCAAAAACGTTGCTTCACTGACATTGCCGACGGCGTGGAAGCACTGGCGCGGATCATCGACAACCGCAACGATGCCTGCAACGGCCAGATCATCAACATCGGCAACCCGGACAACGAAGCGAGCATCCGCCAGTTGGGCGAAGAGCTGCTGCGTCAGTTCGAAGCGCACCCGCTGCGCCACAATTTCCCGCCATTCGCCGGGTTCCGCGACGTCGAAAGCAAGGCGTTCTACGGTGCGGGTTACCAGGACGTGTCCCACCGCAAACCGAGCATCGACAACGCCAAGCGCTTGCTGGACTGGACGCCGACCGTGGAGATGAGTGAAACCATCGGCAACACGCTGGATTTCTTCTTGCGTGAAGCCCTGCTCGAAATCGCGGACAACGTTTGATGAAAGCGGGCCTCCGGATTGATGTCGACACCTACCGAGGCACTCGTGAGGGTGTGCCGCGATTGCTGGAAATGCTTGATGAGGCCCAGGTCAAAGCGACGTTTTTTTTCAGCGTCGGGCCGGACAACATGGGGCGGCACCTGTGGCGCCTGATCCGCCCGCAGTTTCTCTGGAAGATGCTGCGCTCCAACGCCGCCGGACTGTACGGCTGGGACATTCTGCTGGCCGGCACCGCGTGGGCGGGCAAGCCGATCGGCCGCGATCTCGGGCATTTGATGCGGCAAACCCGGGCGGCCGGGCATGAAGTCGGCCTGCATGCCTGGGATCACCACGGCTGGCAGGCCAATGTCGGACGCTGGAGCGACGCACAGCTGATCGAGCAGATACGTCAGGGCGTGGACACGCTGAGCGACATCCTCGGACAAAAAATCGACTGCTCGGCGGCGGCGGGTTGGCGGGCGGACGAGCGTGTGATCGAAGCCAAGCAGGGTTTCGGTTTTCGCTACAACAGCGATTGTCGCGGCCGCAGTCTGTTCCGGCCGACATTGGCCGATGGTGGTCTGGGCGTGCCCCAGATCCCGGTGGACCTGCCCACCTTCGATGAAGTGGTCGGCCCGGCCGTCACGGCCGAGGATTTCAACGGGTTCATTCTTGAACGATTCACGGCGCAAAACCTCAACGTCTACACGGTCCACGCCGAAGTGGAAGGGATTCTGATGGCCCACGATTTCCGTCAACTGCTGGCCGATGCGCGTCAGCGCGATATCCGTTTTCAGCCTTTGGGTGATTTGCTGCCCGAAACACTGGACACCTTGCCCGGTGGCCGGGTGGTGCGCGGCGCGCTCGACGGTCGCGAAGGCTGGCTGGGAGTGCAAGGCGTATGAGCAAACGCTGGGCATTGCCGTTGTTGCTGGGCCTTTGTCTGTTGGCTTATCTGCTGCCGATGGGCAGCCACGGTTTGTGGATTCCGGACGAAACCCGCTACGCGCAAATCAGCCAGGGCATGCTCTTGAGCGGCGACTGGGTTTCGCCGCATTTCATGGGCCTGCGCTACTTCGAAAAACCGGTGGCCGGTTACTGGATGATCGCCCTCAGTCAGGCGGTGTTTGGCAACAACCTGTTCGGCGTGCGTTTCGTTTCGGCCCTCAGCACCGGGCTCAGCGTGATGCTGTGTTACCTGATTGCCCGCCGGCTCTGGAACGAGCCGCGCAAGAGTTTTGCCTGCGCGCTGCTGTACATGAGTTTTACCGTGGTGGCCGGGCAAGCAGGTTACGCCAACCTCGATCCGCAATTTACCTTTTGGGTCAACCTGAGCCTGGTGGCTTTGTGGTTTGCCCTGGACAGCGTCAGCCGTGGCCGGCGCCTGATCGGTTGGGCGTTGCTGGGCCTGGCGTGTGGCATGGGCTTCCTGACCAAGGGATTTCTGGCCTGGCTGTTGCCGGTACTGATCGCACTGCCGTGGATGATCTGGCAAAGACGCTGGCACGAGTTGTTGCGCTACGGCGCGGTGGCGATAGCCGTGGCCATCGCCGTGAGCCTGCCATGGGCCTTGGCGGTGCATGCGCAGGAGCCCGATTACTGGCGGTTCTTCTTCTGGCACGAACACATCCGCCGTTTCGCCGGTGACGATGCGCAGCATGACGCGCCGTGGTGGTTCTACCTGCCAATGCTGGTGGCGTTCAGTCTGCCGTGGGCCGCGTTATTGCCGTCGGCACTGAAGCAGGCGTGGCAAACCCGTGGTCAGGCCAGCATCGGCTTTCTGCTGCTGTGGTTGCTGATGCCGATGCTGTTTTTCAGCCTGAGCAACGGCAAGTTGCCGACTTACATCCTGCCGTGCCTGTTGCCCCTGGCCTTGTTGCTGGGCAACGCACTGGCGGATCGCCTGCGGCTGGAGCAAGACCTGGCGTTGGGCATCAATGGCTTGCTCAACCTCCTTCTGGGCCTGACCACCCTGCTCGCCCTTGTCTATCTGCAACTGAAAAACCCCCTGTACGACCACGAACTGCACAGCCTCGTGCTGGTGTTTATAGGCCTGATCGGCTGGATCATGGCCAACCTGCTGCAAGCGTTCCGACCGTTGCAATGCTGGGCGGCGCCGGCCTTCGGCAGTCTGTTGCTGATCGGTGTTCTACCGGTGGCGATGCCCGAAGCGGTGGTGGCCAACAAGATGCCCGACCAGTTCGTCCTCGAGCACGCACAGGAACTCGGCCAGGCCGAAACACTGCTGAGCAACGATCTGGGCGCCGCTTCGGCCCTGGCCTGGCGCCTGAAACGCCCGGACGTGGCGTTGTACAACACGATAGGCGAATTGAAATATGGCCTCGCTTATCCTGACGGCGCGCAGCAGCGCGTCGACCCCGATCGCGTGCTGCAGTGGATGCGCGACGCCCGCCGGAACGGTTCGGTGGGCGTGCTGATGCGGGTCAAAGGGGAGGACGAGCTGCGTGAAATCGAACACTTGCCCAAGGATGGCAAACGCTATGAACAAGGCAACCTTGTGATTCTGATTTTTCCTCAGGGTGCGTCATGAGCCTGTTGCTGGTGTTGGCAGCCTGCCTGCTCACCGGCCTGGGCCAGATCGCCCAGAAATACGCCGTGGAGCACTGGCGCGGCCGGTCATCGGCTTGGGGCGAGAAACTGCGCTCGCCATGGTTGTGGCTGGCAATCGCAGCGTTGGGCGCGGGCTTGCTGGTGTGGCTGCTGGTGTTGCAACGCCTTGAAGTCGGCGTCGCGTACCCGATGCTGAGTCTGAATTTCGTGCTGATCACCCTGATCGCCCGCTTCGTCTTCCACGAACCCATCGACCGCCGTCACTGGTTGGGCGTAGCGCTGGTGATGAGCGGCGTGATTTTGCTGGGACTGCACACATGAGCCTGCGCCGTGGCCTCACCTTCGCCCTCGGCAGCGTGCTGCTGGGCAGCGCCGCGCAGCTGGGCATGCGCTGGAGCATGACGCGCCTGCCGTCCCCCGAGCGTTGGCTGACTGCAGCCATTGATCCGACCGCTGTGGTCGTGGTGCTGGTCGCCATCCTCGCCTATGCCCTGTCGATGTTCAGCTGGCTCGCCGCCCTGCGCGATGTGCCACTGGGCCGGGCTTACTCGCTGTTGAGCATCAGCTACGCGCTGGTGTACCTGCTCGCCGTGGCGCTGCCGGCGTTCAACGAAGAATTCAGCCTTTCCAAAAGCCTCGGGGTGGCCCTGGTCATCCTCGGCGTCATCACCATCAACTCTCGACCTGCTCATGCGTCCAACCTCAGGAGTGACCTATGAAAATCAGTGTGTTTGGTAGCGGTTACGTGGGCCTGGTGCAGGCCGCTGTGCTGGCAGAAGTCGGCCACGACGTGGTCTGCATGGACATCGACGAGAAAAAAGTCGAGTTGCTGCAACAGGGCCACGTGAGCATTTTCGAACCGGGGCTCGCCAGCCTGGTGCGCGAAAGCCTCGACGCCAGGCGACTGCAGTTCACCACCGATGAAAAGTTCGCCGTGCAACACGGCCAGGTGCTGTTCATCGCGGTGGGCACGCCGTCCCGGGACGATGGCTCGGCGGACCTGCGCTACGTACTGTCGGTGGGCGAAGCGGTGGCCCGTCATCGCGAACACCCGGTGATTCTGGTGGAGAAATCCACCGTTCCCGTGGGCACCGGCGATACCTTGCGCGCACACATCGACAAGTGCCTGATCAAGGTCGGGCGGTTGTTGCAGTTCGAGATCGTCTCCAACCCGGAGTTTCTGAAAGAAGGCTCGGCCGTGGCCGATTGCCGGCGCCCGGACCGTATCGTCATCGGCTGCGAAAGCGATGAGGTCCGCGACGTCATGCGCGATCTTTACGCACCGTTCAACCGCAACCATGACCGGATCATGTTCATGGACCTGCGCAGTGCCGAACTGACCAAATACGCGGCCAACTGCATGCTCGCAACCAAGATCAGCTTCATCAACCAGATCGCTGAACTGGCCGAGCACCTTGGCGCCGACATCGAATCGGTGCGCCTGGGCATCGGCGCGGATTCGCGCATCGGCTATCACTTCATCTACCCCGGCTGCGGTTACGGCGGTTCGTGTTTTCCCAAAGACATGCGCGCCCTGATCCACAGCGCCGAAGAAGCGCATTGCTCCAGTGACCTGCTGCAAGCGGTGGAAGCAATCAACCAGCGGCAGAAACACAAGCTGTTCGAACGCATCAACGCGTTCTACAAGGGCGATCTGCGCGGCAAGACGTTCGCCGTGTGGGGCCTCGCGTTCAAACCCAACACCGATGACATGCGCGACGCACCAAGTCGCGTGCTGCTCGAATCGCTGTGGGCCGCCGGCGCCAGCGTGCGCGCGTTCGATCCGGAAGCGATGCAGGAAACCCAGCATTTGTACCCCGACGAAGCAAAGCTGATGCTCATGGGCACCCCGGAATCGGTGCTCGCCGGCGCCGATGCGTTGATCATCTGCACCGAGTGGCAGCAGTTCAAGGCACCGGATTTCAACCTGATCCAGCAACGGCTCAAAGCCCCGGTGATTTTTGACGGACGCAACCTGTACGACGCCGATCGCCTGGCGCGCAACGGATTCATGTACTTCCCGATGGGGCGCGGCGACTCGCGCAAGCTGCCGATTCCGTATCAGCAATGGCCGGTGGCTTCCGACGTCGCTTGATCGTTAACTCGCCGAGCATTTGTCAGCAGTCCCTTGGGGGTAGGGCTGCTGGCACTGGTGTTGTTCAGTACCGGGGTTTGTCAGACGCATCCTGCGTTTTACGCCCTCGATACAGCGCAGTCCCGCGCCCGCCCTACAGCCCCCTCCTACAACCATGTGTCAGTGGTCCGCACCTGACCGTAGATTACAACTTAACGGACTCGCCCTACGCCAAATAGCGATTCGTCTGACATTCATCAATGAGCCGATCCACGCAAAGTCCCGAGTCTTGAAATAGACACAAGGAAATGTGGATGTTCAGCGCCGTTAAACCCGTCGTTTTCACCCTCGACATTCAAGGTTTTCCCCGTGACCTTCAGGTACTCGAATTCCGCGCCAGGGAAGCGCTGAATCAACCCTACGAAGTCAATCTCGAACTGGTCGGCGAACGCCACGACCTGGACATCAAGTCGCTTCATCATCGCTCGGCTTTTTTGCGCTTCGGAGCTGACGGTGCCGGCATCCACGGGCAAATCCAAGCAATTGCCGAAGGTGATTCAGGCAAGCGCCTGACCCGCTACCAGATGACCCTGGTGCCGCACCTCAGCTATCTCTCCCATTGCCACAACCAGCGCATTTTTCAAAACCTCAGCGTGCCGCAAATCATTGCAAAGGTGCTGAAAGATCAAGGAATGCAGGCTGATACCTGGCGCTTCCAGCTGAATGCCGAGTACCGACCCCGGCTGTATTGCGTGCAGTACGAGACGGACCTGCATTTCCTGCAAAGGTTGTGCGAGGAAGAAGGTCTGCACTTTCACTTCGAGCACAGCGCCGAGGGGCATGTGCTGGTGTTCGGCGACGATCAAACCAGTTTTTCGAAACCAGAACGGTCAACCGCCTACAGGCAAGCCAGTGGCATGGTTGCGCAAGCGCCAGTGATCGACCAATTCAAGCTAAAACTGAATACCCGCCCGACCCATGTCAGCCGTCGCGATTACGATTTCGAAAAACCACGCGTGCAACTCGACAGCGAGTCTAAAAAACCGCTGGTGCCGCACCTTGAGGACTATGCGTTCCCCGGGCAATTCATCCATCGTGAGCGCGGTAAACAGCTGACCAATCTGGCACTGGAGCGCCACCGCGCCGATTACCAGCTGGCCAATGGACGCAGTGACCAAAGCGCCTTGCGCAGCGGTCACTTTGTCGAGATGACCGAGCATCCATGCCCTGAGCGCAATGGCCTGTGGTTGTTGACGCAGGTCGAGCATGTCGGCTTGCAACCCCAAGTGCTGGAAGAGTCGATGACCGACACCCGCGCGCCGGACGGTTTCAGCCAGGGTTACCGTAATCACTTCGTCGCCACACCGTGGGACGTGATATTTCGGCCAGCGCTTGACCACCCCAAGCCCCGTATGTCCGGCAATCAGCACGCCGTCGTTACCGGCCCGCCCGGTGAAGAGATTTATTGCGATCAGTACGGTCGAGTGAAAGTCCAGCTGCTGTGGGACCGCGACGGTCAGCAAAACGAACAATCGAGCTGCTGGCTGCGAGTCGCCACAGGTTGGGCTCATGACCGTTACGGCAGCGTGCAGATCCCGCGCGTCGGAATGGAGGTGCAGGTAGGTTTTACCGACGGCGATCCGGACAAACCCTACGTCTTGTGCTGTCTGCCCAACGCCTCGACTCCGGTGCCACTGGATTTGCCCGCGGAACAGACCCGCAGCATTTTCCGCAGCCAGAGCAGTCCTGGCGGTGGTGGTTACAACGAGCTGCGCATCGAGGACAGAAAAGGCGCCGAGGAAATTGCCCTGCGTGCCCAACGCGATTTCGTGCAGCACGTTCTGAACGATGAGCGCATTCAAGTCGACAACCAGCGCAACGTGGTGGTCGGAGGAACTACCAGCCACGACCTGCGTGGCGAGGAACGCCATTTAACCCACGGCACCCGCCTGACCGAACTCAAGCAGGACGACCACCTGCTGGTCCTGGGGGATCGACATGTGCGCGTCGCGAATCAACGCCTCAGTGCGATGCAACAGCTTCACTTCAGTGCGGTGCAACAAGTCGTCATCAATGGCGGGACGCACCTCGCGATCATGGGTGGCGGTCAATGGCTGGTGTTGGGACCGGAGGGCATTTTCAGCAGCGTGCCGATTCTGGTGGGCGGCGCCCCACCCGTGAGCTTGCCAGCGGAGCCTCTGATGCCGGGCGCCTTGCCGTTGCTGAAAGTGACGTTTGATGCGGCCCAACAACGCCATGCATTGATTTCAACCCGTGCCTCGCGCTGCCTGATTTGCGAGGCCGCTCAAGCATGAACCTTTCGACCTCCTTGCCAAACGACCTGCCCTGGAGTGAGCAACAGGCTTTCCTGTTGCTGGACGGCGCAACCCTGAGCGATTTGCCGGAACGGTTGAAAAAACTCTGTCCCGGAGCAAGCACTGTTGCGCTGTATGACTGCGCGCCCTTCACTGCGCTGCGGGATATCTCGCCGATGCTGGTGGCGATCCAACAACCTGACGAACCGATTGTTCAGTTCTATCTGCAACAGGCGCATGAAGAGTGGGGCGTGCTGTTGTTCAGCACCGCACCTGCGCATGAGGTCGCCCAGCACTTGCGCAAACTGCTGACCGTTGAATTGCCTGAAGGTCTACCGGTGGTCCTGCGTCTGGCCGATGCCGCCGTGGCGCGAATCCTGTTCGGCAGCGGTGATCAGCGATTGTTTGGGCCTCTGTCCTGTGTGGTAACGGCCGATATCGTCGGCGCTAATTGGCATCGCCACCAACCCCGGTCGTCCGAGCGTCCTGACCTACCGACGCCCTATCGCCTGAGCCCTGAACAGAGTTCGGGGCTGGACCACGCTGACCGGCGCCGCGTACTGCTCGAACTCGACGCTCATCTGCTCAAACACTTCCCCGAACGCCATGGCAGCGAAACTGTGGCCGAACGCTGGCCAATGCTCGAGCAACTGGAGGCTGAGGCCAGCACGCTGGGTTTGAGCAGCCAGTCCGAATTGTTTTATTACGCCAACGTCATGGCCTCGCTGGATGGCTCATCGCTCGATCAGCACCCGCACATCAACCGATTGCTGCATACGCCGTCGCTGCAATCCCCCGGCGAGCGCGTCGCGCTGGCCGCTGACCTCGCCCACCAGTGGGCCAGCCAACGAGGCCACCCATGACTTCACCCGCCAACCTCGCCGCAGCCGCGGCCTCCAAATCCCCCATCGGCTCTCTGGGGGCTTGCCCGCTGCGGCAGCCCCACGTGCAATTGCTGCCCTTGCGTTACGGACTGGTGGAAAAGCCCCTCGACCCGAGTGCCGAACTGAAGCTGCCCTATGCCCTGACGGCCCGACCGCTGGGCATTCGCCTGCTGCGCGATGGCTGGCTGTACATCATCGACAGCGTCACCGGCCACCTGCATGAATATCAGGTACTCAACGGACTGGTCAGCGCCTTGCTGCACAAGGGCGCCAAGGTCGCCAGCGATCAGCGCACGCCCATCGAAGAACGTCCGGCGTTGGTTTTTTCCAGGCGCAGCACCCTGCACGTGACCTTCGCCGAAGTGCAGTGGACGGCGGCCAAATGCGCGCAAGTGCTCGACAACCGCGAGGAACGCGAACACTTCATGCAAGCCGTCGACCTTGGCCCGGTGCATTGCCAAACCGGCGGCGAGCACCTGCTGACGGTCGCGCAAACCAAGCAGTGGCTGGCGGAGGTTGCGACGGACGCGCCCACTCAAACGCAAACGGAGCAAAGTGCTGACGAACCGGACGCCGTTCTATTGCCTACGGTACAGGTCAGCGACGCCCCCGAGCACGAACGTGAACCCTACTTGTGGGAGCAGCCGCGGCGCTTTCGCGAGGCGCACATTGGCGAGTTGCTCGGGCGGGTGCGCCCGGCTTATCAGGACGACACCTTGTTCCTCGTGGTGCACGACGACCTCGGCGTGCTGCGTGATCTGGCCGAGTATCAGGACACCGTAGTCGGCTGGGTCGACGACTGGAGCAATGCCGACCACAACGAACGCAATTACCTGCTGGCGTGTTACATCGAATCCTTGAGCCAGCTCAGCCCGGCGGATGTCGGCTACCTGGCCGACGCCAGCGATAAACCAGCAGACAAAGCCTTGTTCACCGATCTGCAACAATTACCCGAACCGGACCGTGAACGCACCCGTCAGGCCCTGCTCGATTACTTGAACAGGGGCGGCAAGGTCGAGCCTACGGGCGTACCGGTGCCACCGGAACTGGTGCCGTTGCGCGATCAAGCCGTAGACCATGCCCGCGAGATCAACAGGTTCGACAGCCTTACACCCGACTTCACGGCTGAAAGCCGCGCCATTGAAGACGCAGACCGGCGTTACTACACGCGCCAGCATTTCGAGGTCGCTCCTGGCGATTTCGTCGAACGTCACCTGCAGACCCTGATCAACCTCGGCCAGGCGCACAACCGACGTATCAAGGACGTGCTCGAAGGCCCGATTTTCAGTGGCAAACGCGGGGTCGACGATTTCATCGACCGGGAGGCCATGGACACGGAGCTGTTTCAGCACCGCGACGACCTCAGCCGCTGGAACCGCATGCTTGAGCGCATCACCGCCGACCGCACGATGCTGGTGTGTGCCGGGCGTTACCACCTTTCGGCCTGGTACTACGACGCGCACGAACCATCGCAACTGGGCCAGGCCTTCACTGCCGAATACGCCTGCCTCAAAGACATTTGCCGCAGCGACCACGCCAGCGAAAAAATGCTCGGTTATCTGGAAGAACACCCGGAGTTGAGCCGGCCACTGTTCTACACCTTGCCCCTGCGCCTGCAGCCAGAACGGGCCGCGCAATACACGACGTTGTTCAACGCCGGCATGGGCGTGTTCAACAACCTGCCGCACTGGCTGGGCGAATTGCAGAAAATCGAACAACCGCCCCTGCCGGCCCTCGACGATCTGCCCGAGCATACCCGCGTCGTTGCCGACGCGGCCCAGCACAGCCTCAGCCCGGCGCTGAACCTGGGCCTGAGCCGGGCACTGGAAGGGTTTGACTTGTCGGCAGAGAAAACTCCTGACCTTGACGAATTGTTCCGGCGCCTGCCTAAAGCCTTGTCGCCACGAATACTCGATGCGGCAAAAACCACTGGCGTGACCTTTACTGTCGCCAGCCCGGCGGAACACGGCGCGCTGCAAACCGTGATTAAGGAAATGTTGAGGGAGCGCGATTACCTGAAAACCCTGACCCGTGAGCGCAACCAGATCACCCACAACAAAAACCGCCAAGGGCATAAAACGCCGAGGGCGGTTGAGTTGCAGGAAGAAATTGTGCGGGTGCGTGCACAGTTGACGCAGCTTGAAGGCCGGCTGGCGGGGGCGCTGAGCCCGATTGCCGAACTGCCGGATCAGTCGGTGCGGCTGCACGGCGCGACGCCGGCTCGGGCGGGCGTGACGGTGGTGTTTCCGCCCGCCCAGCAGTTGGAGGTCCGGAGTTTATTGAAGGATATTCGGTTGGGGGTTAGCTCGGTGCCGAATGGGAAGTTGATTCGGAGCGAGGGGATGGGGTTGTTGGTGTTTTTGGTGCAGGGGGTGAATTTGGTTTCGGTCATGAGGGAAACGTTTAACCAGTCACGAGACAAGCGTAAGTTGGAGCCGTTGATTGCTGCGAGTTTTGCGACTGGGGCGGCGGGATTCACCGCAGCGCAAAGTCTGGCTGATACGGCGTTGAAGGCACGTAGCGCTGCACTCGTCGCGGGGCTTCAACACCATGCGTTGCTGAATGTACATGTGCAGATGGGCAAGATGCATATCGGGTTGGGTGGCTTTACCTACGTTTTAGGTTTTGCATCTTCAATGGTCAGCCTCATCAACCACCACCAGAATTGGCAACAGGCGACGCGTAGTGGCAATACTGCTGCGCGGAATAGTGCAGCGCTCGCGACACTGGGCGCTGCCGGCATGACGACCGTCAATGCGTATGGCTTTGGTCACACCTTATACGCGGGTTCCACCGTACTGATGGCAAAAAACACGGCCGCAAGGACCGCTGCGTGGGCCGCCGCAGGCACACGCCTCTCCACCGTGTTCTTCCGCTTCAACCTCGCCGGCGCCCTCTTCACCGTATTGGAATTTGGCGGAACCTGGCTGTACAACCGCTACAACCTTAGCGCTCATGATAAATGGCTGATAACCACGCCCTGGAGTCTGGATACGGATCATCGCGGCGACCATACCCTTGATGAATATCAAAGTTATCTGGCTTATTTGCTTCACGCTCCGTATGTGCAACTGGGCCCGAACAAGCATGACTCCTGGATGAAAGAGCTGCTGTTAAAGGCCAAGCCCAAAGACATTCATCTGGTGTTGCCAGGACTCAAGCTCAACGACTTTCAACCGCCCCTGAACGGTCAACCGACTCATCGCCTGGGGATTGGCGCCCATCGTCTGTCCGTTCCCCTCCACAGTCGCGGCACGCCGCGAGAACACAAGGACGTCATCAGCGAGGAAATCACGGATAACCTGCGCATCGTGCAAGCAGGACCCGACCGGCTGGTGCTGTGCCTGCAGTATCCCGTGGACCCAGACTCTGAATTTACTCCTGCCTCCGAAACGCTAGAACTGGCCGTCTGTATCCAGACCCTGAATGCCAAGGGCGTGTGGGTTTCTCG
This sequence comes from Pseudomonas sp. NFX71, assembly GCF_048079215.1. Classification (NCBI taxonomy): domain Bacteria; kingdom Pseudomonadati; phylum Pseudomonadota; class Gammaproteobacteria; order Pseudomonadales; family Pseudomonadaceae; genus Pseudomonas; species Pseudomonas sp. NFX71. The sequence goes on from NZ_CP182230.1 coordinate 5,555,782, forward strand.
CATTCGGGTCATTCGCCTGAGCCCTCGGGGTGAAGGCCGCTTTCCGGCGTTGGCCACTCAAACCGTTACCGAGCATCCACCGCTGTTGCGGGTTGAAACCCATTTGCTGGAGCTGGCCGACCATGCCCACCAACCTTGAAAGCGCCCTGCCTGCGCCACACCTTGAGCAACCCCGAAAAGCCGGAGATGTGGAACCGTTTCCCAGTGGGAAGATTACCTATCTTGCACCGTTGCCATTACCGACAGCGATACCGCCGCATGGTCCGCATATCGGGGAACTGAATGAGGTGTACATGGACTTCGGGCTGGGATCACCGCAAGTCTTTATGTGGCAGATGACTCTAGGCTTACCATTCAGTGGCGCTTTCATGATCACGTTCCTAATCCCACTAGCAATTGGCTGCATGGGCCTTATGTTCGGATATGACTTCGCATACACATGGGAGTTTGTCATTGATTTATTCTTCGCGATCTATGGATACGCCTTAGTTACCGGATTTTCCACGCTGGCAATCGGCCTCGGCGTCTGGCATCACAACCACAACAAACGCGCCGAAATCATCCCAACCCGCTTCAACCGCCAACGCCGCGAAGTCTGCTTCATGCCCGAAGGCGCCACCGAACCGCTCTTCGTCCCCTGGGAATCCCTCTCCGCCTGGGTCATCGAAGCCCAAGGCGCGACCCAATACGGCATCCACCGCCAATACGGCATGGGCATCGGTTTCCAGCACGGCGAAACCCTGACCAGCGTCGAATTCCCCTGCTTCGGCCTGCCCATCGCCATCAGCCACTGGGAAGCCATCCGCGGTTACATGGAATACGAAATCCACGACCTCAAATCCATTCAGGACCCGCTAGACCTGGAAGGCCCGAACGACCCACCCCACGAAGGCCTGCACACTTTCCACAACGCTCGCGCACGCATGCATCAGCAAATCCGCGACGGCCAACGGGGTCGAGTATCTGGCTTCTTCTGGTACCTGTACCACGTCATGACCCTGTGGACGATTCCCAACCACCTGACCGAATGGGAAATCCGCCGCCTTCAAAAAATGGCCCCGCAGGCCATGCCCGAAGTGATGCGCCAGTGGTCCGAGCCGTTGCCGAAGGAACAATGGGCGAAACCGAGTGAAGAACTGCTGCGCCTGAGCGATCAGGTCCGCACTCTGCATAAACGCCAACCGCGACGCCCGATCACCGAGATTTTTGCCGAGGTGCAGCGCTTGAATTCGACCGAAAACACCGCGCATGAGCGCTGAAAATCAAGATGGTATCTACCCCGTGACAGACTTGACGATTATTGTGCGCCGCGCCCTGGTTACCGACGCGCCCGCCCTCCCCGACATCGAACGTAGCGCTGCTCAATTGTTTCGCGGCGACCCTTCATTGGCCTGGCTGGCCGACAGCCCGGTGCCCGACGCCGAACACCATCAACAGGCAATAAAGACCGGACCGGTTTGGGTGGCGCAATCGGCCGAGGGTGCACTTGCAGGGTTTCTCAGCGCGGTGGAAGTCGACAACCAACTGCATATTCAGGAACTGTCCGTCAGCCAGCCCTTTCAGGGCCGGGGCATCGGGCGAAAGTTGCTGTTAGCCGCAGTTTCATACGCTCGCGGGCAAGAACTCGCCGGTCTGACTTTGACCGCTTTTCGCGACTTGCCCTGGAATGAACTGTTTTATCGGCGCATGGGCTTCGCAACATTGAGCCCGGCTGAAACAGGACCGCGATTAACCCGGGTATTAAACGACGAAATCGCTCACGGATTACCCGGTGGACGCCGTTGCGCGATGCGCTTCAGCCTTGAACCGGGGCCTTCAAATCAACCCCCATTGCCTGGGCGAACGCCTTGACCAGCGGACTGCGCACGGTGTTGTGTCGCAGGATCAGATTGAACGGAGTGCTGATATGAATCAGGTCGGGGCGTACCGCGCGAAATTGCCCTTGGGCGACCATTGAAGCGGCGTAATGCTGCGGTAGAAAACCGACGAAGCGCCCGGTCTTGATCAGCAACGCCACGGCTTCCACCTGGGTGGCCGAGGCCGAAAAGCTGTCATACCGGGCAAAATTCAATTTGTCGCGGTGGATCGCGTAGCGGTGGTTGATGCACTCGTAATCCTTGAGCACCTCGCTGTTGATTTCTGTCTCCGGCACCGCGAACAACGGGTGACCCACCGCACAGTAAACCTCCGAGCGTTCTTCATACAGCGCGTAATAATCGAACTCTTCACGTTTCTGATAAACAGGGACGATACCGGCCACTAACCGTCCCTCTACGACGCCTCTTTCCACTTCATCCAGCTGCGACGACTGAAGTTGAAACCTTACTTTCGGTGACGTTTCATTTATTCGTTTAAGCGCTGCAACTAACGGCGAATTAACATCGGAAATAGTATTGTCAATAACGCCCACACCAAGGTCGCCAACAAGTTCGTTCTGCGCTGAACTAAGCCGATCACGAAAGTTGTCGACCGAGGCAAATAAATCAATCGACGCCTGATACACCAGACGACCTTCTTCGGTCAGATGAAAACCCTCGCGGCCTCGGGTACACAGGCGCATGCCGATGCGGATCTCGAGGTCGGATATCTGTTTGCTGATGGCGGCCAGCCCCACATTCAGCTCGTTCTGCGCCGCGCTGAAACCACCGGCCTCGACCACGGCCTTGAACACTTTGAGCAGTTTGAAATCCAGTCCGCTGAGGGCCAACGGTGCCCGCTGCACCGGTTTTGGCGCGGGGTTTCCGGAATTGGAAAGTGGGGTTTCCATAATGCTTATTTACCTCTGGCGCGCTATTCAACAACCTGTGCCCAACAACAAAAACATAGCTGGCCAATAATAATGAACACAGAAAACCAGGCTTGGCAACCGCTAATAATCTCCGTACTTCAGTGCCAACTCACTGATTTCGAACCATTAAAAGCTGACACTTCGATCAGCTCTCGCATTGACGCAACTGCGCTTTTCCCCTGCCCTTGAATATTGAACAGGCCTGACCACGCCCCATTGATTTGCGGCGGGTGTTTGCGGCCCGGCACACCGATTTCAGTTCGCTCTACCGACGAGGAAAACAACAATGTCTCAAACCACCGACCGTCTCTGGGGTGCTCGCTTCAAAAGCGGCCCATCCGAAGCCCTGGCGGCCCTGTCCCGTTGCCCCGAGCGCTATTTTCGTCTCACCCCGTACGACCTCGCCGGTTCCAAGGCCCATGCCCGTGAACTGCAACGCGCCGGGCTGTTGAGCGAGCAGGAAACCCTGACCATGCTCGCCGCGCTGGAAGGTATCGGTGCTGACTTCAACGCCGGCAGCATCGCGCCCACCCTCGACGACGAAGACGTCCACACCTTTATCGAACGCTTGCTGACCGAGCGCCTCGGCGCCTTGGGTGGCAAACTGCGCGCTGGCCGCTCGCGCAACGACCAGACCGCCAATGACCTGCGTCTGTTCCTGCGTGACCACGTGCGCACCCTCGCCGTTGAAGTATTGGCTCTGCAACAGGCGCTGGTGGATCAGGCCGAGCAACACATCGAAAGCATCTGCCCGGGCTTCACCCACTTGCAGCAAGCGCAGCCGATCGTCTTCGCTCACCACCTGCTGGCTCACGCGCAATCGATGCTGCGTGACGTACAACGCCTGGTGGACTGGGACGTTCGCACCTCGCTGTCGCCGCTGGGTGCCGCCGCCATGGCAGGTTCCGCCATCGCACGTCTGCCGCAACAATCGGCCAAGGAAATGGGCTACAGCGGCGTTTGCGAAAACTCCATCGATGCCGTGGCCAGCCGCGATCACGTCGCCGAGTTCCTGTTTATCGCCAGCATGCTGGGCATCAATATTTCCCGCCTCGCAGAAGAATTCTGCCTGTGGTCGTCGCGGCAATTTCGCTGGGTCGCCCTGGATGATGCCTACGCCACCGGCAGCTCGATCATGCCGCAGAAGAAAAACCCGGACATTGCCGAACTGGCCCGGGGCAAGGCTGGCCGCCTGATCGGCAACCTCACCGGCCTGCTCTCGACGTTGAAATCCCTGCCGCTGTCGTACAACCGCGACTTGAGCGAAGACAAGAACGGCGTGCTCGACAGCGTCGACACCTTGCTGTTGGTGCTGCCGGCGATGGCCGGAATGGTCGCGACCATGAAGGTCAACGTCGAAGAATTGCGGCGTCAGGCACCGCTCGGTTTCACCCTGGCCACCGAAGTGGCCGACTGGCTGGCGATGCGCGGCGTGCCGTTCAAGGAGGCCCATGAAATCACCGGTGCGCTGGTTCAGGCCTGTGAGAAGCACGACATCGAATTGTGGGAAGCGTCCCCTGCGCTGCTGGCCGAGATCGATCCGCGACTCACCCCGGAAGTGCGCGACAGCCTGACCCTCGAAGCCGCCATCGCCGCTCGCAGTGGCTGGGGCGGTACCGCACCGCAGCAGGTGCGCGAGCAGATCGGTCGGTTGAAGACCGCCCTCGCGGCGCAGCAGCAATGGACCGAGAACTATCAGGGCTTCCGTCTCTAACGGCCGCCACGCATAACCCTGTGGGAGCTAGCCTGCCAGCGATTTGGCTCTGTCTGACAAGCATTCGCTGATTGACACACCGCAATCGCCAGCAGGCTCGCTCTCACAAGGATCTGTGTTGGATTTGAAAGAACAGTACGGAGAAACAACATGAGCCAGACTCAGGCAGAACGACTCAAGGCGGAGCGCAAACTGGCGGAAAACCAGTTCGATATCACCCAGTATGATCACGTGCCACGGCGTTATTACGGGCGGATCTTTTTCGCCACCGTGATCGTCATCGCGATCTTCGGCCTGGTGCGGGCCTTTGCCGAAGGCAAGATCGAATGGTCGTATATCGGCCAGTTCCTCACCTCCCAGGCCATCATGTGGGGCTTGCTCAATACCATCGTCATGGCGGTGCTGGCGATGGGGCTGGGCATTGTGTTCGGGGTGATCACGGCGATCATGCGCATGTCGGCCAACCCGATCCTGCGCTACGTGGCGGTGACCTACACCTGGCTGTTCCGCGGCACGCCGCTGATCCTGCAACTGCTGTTGTGGTTCAACCTGGCGCTGATTTTCCCCACCATCGGCATCCCCGGCCTGTTCGAAATGGACACCGTGAGCCTGATGACGCCCTTCGTGGCCGCCCTCCTCGGTTTGAGCATCAACCAGGGCGCCTACACCGCCGAAGTGGTACGCGCCGGCCTGTTGTCGGTGGACACCGGACAGTACGAGGCCGCCAAGTCGATCGGCATGCCGCGCCTGCAGGCGCTGCGCCGGATCATCCTGCCCCAGGCCATGCGGGTGATCATCCCGCCGGTCGGCAACGAATTCATCGGCATGGTGAAAATGACCTCCCTGGCGAGCGTCATCCAGTACTCGGAATTGCTCTACAACGCCCAGAACATTTACTACGCCAACGCCCGGGTCATGGAGCTGCTGATCGTCGCCGGTATCTGGTACCTGGCCACCGTCACTGTCCTGTCCTTCGGTCAAAGCCGTCTGGAGCGTCGTTTCGCTCGCGGCGCCGGCAAGCGTTCTTGAGGAGCCCCACATGAGAAGCATCGTCAAGGCTGTGAGCCTGAACAAGTATTACGACCAGTTCCACGCGCTCAAGGACGTCAACATCGAAGTCGAGCAAGGCGAAGTGCTGTGCATCATCGGCCCGTCCGGCTCCGGTAAAAGCACCTTGCTGCGTTGCATCAATCAGCTGGAGAAAATCGACAAGGGCGGCCTGTGGGTCGACGGCGAACTGGTGGGTTACCGCATCGCCGGCAACAAACTGCACGAACTCAACGAAGCGCAGATCGCCCGTCAACGCCTGTCCACCGGCATGGTGTTCCAGCGTTTCAACCTGTTCCCGCACATGACTGTGCTGCAAAACATCATCGAAGGGCCGTGCCAGGTGCTCAAGCGTTCGCCCAAAGAGGCGCACGAAGAAGCCGTGGAACTGCTCGCCCGCGTCGGCCTGGCCGACAAGCGCAACAGCTACCCGATCGAGCTTTCGGGTGGTCAGCAACAGCGCGTCGCCATTGCCCGTGCATTGGCCATGCGACCCAAGCTGATGCTGTTCGATGAACCCACTTCGGCACTCGACCCGGAGCTGGTCGGTGAGGTGCTGTCGGTGATGCGCGATCTGGCGCAAACCGGCATGACCATGATCGTCGTCACCCATGAACTGGGCTTCGCCCGTGAGGTTTCCAACCGCATGGTGTTCATGGACGGCGGGCAGATCGTGGAGGCTGGAAGCCCCGAAGAAATACTAATAAGTCCGCAAAACCCACGCACCCAAAGCTTCATTTCTGCCGTTCGAACCTAAGTGCCCTTTGGCGCTCACAACACTCATAAGAGAACGACCATGAAGAACTTCGTTATCCCAGCAGTACTCGCAGGCCTGATGGCATCCAGCGTCAGCTTCGCCGCCGAATTGCCGGCCAGCATCAAGGAAAAAGGCGAGATCGTCGTCGCGATCATGCCGAACTACCCGCCGATGGATTTCAAGGACCCGGCCACCAACACCCTCACCGGCCTCGACTATGACCTGGGCAACGCCCTGGCCGAGCGTCTGGGCGTGAAGATCAAATGGCAGGAAACCGGTTTCGAGCAAATGATCAACGCGCTCACCACCGACCGCGTCGATATGGTGCTGTCAGGCATGACCGACACCGTCGAGCGTCAGGCCAGCGTGACATTTGTTGACTACTTCACCAGCGGTCCACAGTTCTACACGTTGCAGAAAAACAAAGACTTCAACGAAATCACCGACCTGTGCGGCAAGAAAGTCGGCACCAGCCGCCGCACCACGTTCCCGGCGGAAATTGCTGAATACAGCAAGGCCCACTGCGAAGCCGCGGGCAAACCGGCCATCGTGGTGGTCGGTACCGAAGGTTCGGCGGATGCCCGCGCGCAACTGCGTCAGAGCCGTATTGATGCGGCGATGCAAGGCAGCGAGACCTTGTCTTACCTGAAAACTCAAGAAAAGGACATGTACAAAACCGTCGGCCAGCCGATTTCCGTGCAGTTCTCCGGCATGGGCCTGAGCAAGAAAAAGCCTGAGCTGAGCGAAGCGGTGAAAGTCGCGTTGCAGAGCATGATCGATGACGGCAGCTACGCCACCATCCTGAAAAAATGGGACCTGGAATTGGGCGCGATCAAGACGGCGACCATCAACGCGGGCAAGTAATGCGTGCTCCCACAGAGGTCTCGGTCGATCGCAATGTTGTGACCAACCCATAAACCTGTGGGAGCGAGCTTGCTCGCGAAGGGGCCTTGTCAGCCGGCATTTAAGTTGAATGACACACCACTTTCGCGGGCAATCTCGCGCCCACAGGCGCCGGTGTTAACTGATAAAAGTTGGAGCGCTACTGATGTCCTCCTCACCCCAACCCACCTGGCCCGACCAGCACACAGCTTGCCTCGCCCTGGCCTTCGACCTCGATGGCCCCACCGGCGATGCGATGCTCAACGGCTCGATCTGGCACAAGCCCGAGTACTTCGGTTTCGGTGGTTACGGCCCTTACCGCGCACTGCCGCGGATTCTCGATCTGCTCGATGAGTTCCGGATTCCGACCACCTTCTTCGTTCCGGCCTGGGTCGTGGAGAACTGGCCGAAACAGTGCCAGGCCATCGTCGAGCGCGGGCATGAGGTGGCGTACCACGGCTACAAACACGAATCCTTTTACGCCCTGACGCTGGAACAGCAAAAGGACGTGATGAACAAATCCCGCGAGGTGTTCTGGAAATACCTGAACATTCGCGCTGAAGGCTTCCGCACACCGTCCGGCGACTGGCGGGCCGAGACGCCGGCGATGCTGGTGGAAGCAGGCGTGGCCTATTCCAGCAGCATGCGCGGCGATGACCGGCCCTATCTGGTCAACGTCCCGGGGTTCGAAACGCCGCTGGTGGAAATCCCCGGCCGCTGGGAAATGGACGACTACGCCTCCCTCGCCTACACCCGTGCGCCGGACTTCCCCAGCGGGTTGGACCGCACCGCCAGTTATGAGCTGACCCTGGACAACTGGTGCCGAGAATACGACGGTGCCATGAATGAAGGGTTGTGCCTGACCACCCTGTTCCACCCCAAGATCACCGGCAAACCAGGACGCATCCTGTTGCTGGAAAAACTCTTCGAACACATGCGCCAGCGCGACGACGTGTGGTTTGCCACCTGCCGCGATGTCGCCCAGTGGTGGCTGAAGGAGCATCACCATGGCTGATTCCATTCTCTGGCCCAAAGGCTACCGCTGCGCCGTGGTGCTGACCGTCGATTACAACGACATCCACGGCATTCTCACCCAGGCGCCCGAAGTCGCCGGGCGCGACAAAACGCTGTCAGTCTGGCGTTACGGCACACAACGGGGCGTCGACCGCTTGCTGGGTCTGTTCGAAGAACTGGGTGTTTGCAGCAGCTGGTTTGTCCCCGGCATCGTTGCCGAGGAGAACCCGGAACACATCCGGGCGATTCAGGCGGCTGGGCATGAGGTTGCCTGCGCCGGGTATCGTCACCAGAACTACGACACCCTCGATCTGAAGCAGCAGACCGCCGAGATTGCCCGCGGCTGCGAAGCGTTGCAAGCGCTGACCGGTCAACGCCCGACCGGGTTTCGCGTTCCGGCCGGCAACGGTGCGCCGGGGTTCATCGAGGCATTACGGGATCAAGGCATTCGGTGGTCTTCCTCGTGGCGTGGCGATGATTTGCCGTTCGCTCACCCCACGGCGCCCGGCGTGATCGAGCTGCCATTGCATTACGAACTGGAAGACGAACCCTACTTCGCCTTCAACCTGAGCCCGGCGGTGCCGCCGGCGCAATCGCGGATCGCTTCCTACAGCCACACCCTGGGCAACCTGCAAATGGACTTCGCCGGGTTTCACCGCTTCGGGCTCTGTTATGTGCTGCGCCTGCACCCCGAAATCATTGCCACACCCGGACGGATCGGCGTGTTGCGCGAATTGCTCCAGGGCATTCAGCAACACAACGACGTGTGGATCGCCAGCGGTGCCGAAGTCGCTCAATGGTGGGCCGAATCCGCGCAGCCTGTGATCGAGGATCACCCGGCGTCGGTGTACGAGCGGCATTATCGGGATTACCTCCTATGACCGAACGCTTGCAAAGACTGGCGCAGTTTTGCGTCGACACACGATTTGAAGACTTGCCGCCGGCACTGGTGGCGCAAGCCACGCGGCATATTCTCGACACCTTTGGCGCGACGCTGGCCGGGGCTGGCAGCGATGTGGCAAAGCAGGCGCGGCAGGTGTTCGAGGGTGAAAGCGGCACCGCGCGGGTCTGGGGCACGGAAGTGCGGGTCGGCGCCGCGCAGGCCGCCATGCTCAACGGCGTCGCCGCCCATGCACTGGAACTGGACGACACTGGTGGCTGCGATCATTCCGGTGCGGTGGTGTTGCCGGCGGTGATGGCTGCGGTGTCGATGTCCGCTCGACGTGTCAGCGGTCGCGAGTTGATCTCCGCCGTGGTCATCGGTTACGACGTCGGCCGCCGCGTGCTCGAAGCCTGCGGCGGTTACTCGGCGCACAACGGCGCCGGCTGGCACTCCACGGCGACCTGTGGCGTCTTCGGCGCGGCGGCCGCGAGTGGGCTCATTCTGGGGTTGAACGCCGGACAAATGGTGGCGGCACTCGGCATCGCCGGCAGTTTCAGTGGCGGATTGTGGGCCTTCATCCACGACGGCTCGCAAAGCAAAAAACTGCACAGCGGCCGAGCCGCCGAGGGTGGACTGCTCGCGGCGCGGTTTGCTCTGCAAGGCGTCACGGGGCCGACGAAGTTATTCGATGACGTCTGGGGCGGGTTTCTAAAGACCCTGGCCACCGGGATGGCTCAACCTGAAGCGCTGGATGCGGATCTCGGGACTGTGTGGAAACTCGCCCGCTGTTCAATCAAGCCATATGCCTCATGCCGAGGGACACACTCGGCCATCGACGCCTTGGGACTGCTGCTGGAACAATTGCAGGTCAACGTCGATCAGGTCGAGGACATACAGGTCTCGCTGTGCGGTTTCCTGCAGGACATGTGCGGCGGTCAGGACGTGAGCACGCTGGCGGCCGCGCAGATGAGCCTGCCGTATGCCCTGGCCGCCCGGCTGGTGCATGGCCATTGCCGACTGGAAGCCTATGACGATGAACAGCGAGGCGATCCGCGGATTGCCCAGTGGATGTCGCGTATTCGCCTTGAAGTGGACCTGCGACTGTCAGAGGATGGCGAGCCCGTGGTGAGCGTGCAGACCGTGGACGGTCGGCAGGCCAGCCTTTTTGTCGATCCACCGTTGGGTGCGCCGGGTAATCCGTTGAGTGACGAGGCGCTGGAGCAGAAGTTTTTCAGTCTGGCCGGGCGGGTCATGCCGAGGTCGCAGGCTGAAGAATTGGCTGAGCAGTTGTGGCGGTTGGAAGAACTCGAATCAGTTCGGTCGCTGGATCGGTGGTTGACTTGAATCCTGCCTTGCCCGCGATGGACGCCGCTCGGTCTCACGCCGAACACTACAGAATCTGAATAAGGACATTTGCCCCACCGTGGCCACTTACTCGCTTGTTATCCGCCGCTTGATGATCGTCTCGCTGACCATCGTCGTCAGCCGCGCCATCACCAGCCCGTTGCTGACGCTGTTCCTGAGCAACAAGCTCGGCCTCAACCAACAGGACGTTGGCTTGCTGCTGGGCATCGCGGTGTTCATCGCCACCCTGCTCGCGCTCTACGGCGGGTACATTATCGACCGCCTCGAAAAACGTCGCTTGCTGATCCTCGCCATGCTCTCCAGCGCCATCGGTTTCGTGCTGCTGACCTTCGCCGAAAACCTGTATTTGACCACCCTCACCCTGGTGATCACTGAAACGGCGTCGGCGCTGTTCCTGATCGGGTCGAAGGCAATCCTCAGCGAAAACCTGCCCATGGGCCAGCGCGCCAAGGCCTTTTCACTGCGCTACACCCTGACCAACATCGGCTACGCCACCGGCCCGATGCTCGGCGTGGTGATTGCCGGGGTGTACCCGATTGCGCCGTTCCTGATTGCCGGCGCGATCGCGTTTTTCAGTATCTTTTTAATGAGCGGAATCCCCAGGGACTCGGCGCAGACGCCCGCGATCGGCCAGCCACAGAGTTTCCTGAAAACCCTGATCACCCTGAAAAACGACCGCACGCTGATCATGTTTACCTGCGGCTGTCTGCTCAGCACCGTGGTCCACGGGCGATTCACCCTGTACCTGTCGCAATACCTGCTGGTGACCCACGACTCCAAGCGCGCCCTGGAAACCATGGCCGCCCTGCTCGCTTGCAACGCCATCAGCGTGATCCTGCTGCAATACCAGATCGGGCGTTTCCTCAAGCGCGAACAACTGCGTTACTGGATTGCCGGTGGTACCAGCCTGTTCATCCTTGGCCTGATCGGCTTCAGCCTGGCTGACAGCCTGGTGTCGTGGTGCGTGGCGATGTTCATTTTCACTCTCGGTGAAATGATCATTTACCCCGCCGAATTCCTCTTCGTCGACACCCTGGCGCCCGAGGAATTGCGCGGGAGCTACTACGGCGCGCAGAACCTCGCCGCTCTCGGGGGCGCGCTCAGTCCAGTGATTTGCGGCTTCCTCCTGATGCACACGCCGGCGCCGACGATGTTTTATGCGCTGAGCGCACTGACGGCCATGGGTGGTTTCCTGTGTTTCATGAGTGGTCGTCGAGTCGCCTTACCTCAAAAATAATGCACTCAAGCTGCATTAATATGAATTTGTCAGCATGTCGAATGAACGGCACACTGTGTCCTGTTCCTCCCCCAATAGTTGGAACACCTTCAAGGGCTTTCTGGGTATCCCAGCTAAGCCTTTTTTTTGCCTCGATTTTTTCAATGGGTCATTTGCCAAATGCTTGCTCGCTGGTTACCTGCCGCCATCAATACCCGACCCTCGGAATGGAGCCGCGCTGCCATCGGCATGGCGTTGGGCACGATGTTCAGCGTCTGGCTCTGCTCCCAGGTTTTCGGCATCGAAGTCGCGCAGCACCTGATCGGACCGCTGGGTGCGTCGGCGGTGTTGCTGTTCGCGGTGTCCTCCGGGGCGCTGGCGCAACCCTGGTCGATACTCGGCGGCTACTTGAGTGCCGGGGTGATCGCGCTGCTGGTCGCTCATGTGCTTGGACGCACACTCGGCAGCGCGTGCCTGGCCGCTGGCATGGCACTGATCCTGATGTGCTGGCTGCGCTGCCTGCATCCGCCGGCCGGCGCAGTGGCCTTGACGTTGGTGCTGGCCGATCCGGCGACCATCGCCCTGGACTGGAAAGCCCTCGCCCCGGTGATGCTCGGCGCTTCGACGATGTTGTTCAGCGCCCTGGCTTATAACAACCTGACGCGCATTCGTTACCCCAAGCGCGCCAGTGAACCGGTGGCCGTGGTGCCTGCCGATCATCCGCCGATCGATCGCCAGGCCATCACCGCCGAGGATTTGAAACTGGCCCTGGCGGAAATGGAGGCCTTCTTCGACGTCACGCCTGAAGACCTTGAGCAATTGATTCACGTCAGTGAATTGCATGCCAAACGCCGCAGCATTGGGGATGTGTTTTCTCGAAAGGGTTGAAGAAGATCAAAAGATCGCAGCCTTCGGCAGCTCCTGCGTTGGAACACGATCCGGCGCAGGAGCTGCCGAAGCCTGCGATCTTTTGCTTTCGACCTAAGGTAAAAATGCAGACTCGTACTGCACATATCCCGGTTGTACATGGCAAATTTGCACTGGTACGATCCAGCATCGCTCGCGCGCAAGCGTCTCTATAAAGAACAATAAAAGCAGGGAGTTACTGATGACTGCTCAGGTTTCATCGAAGGGGACTTCGTCCATGGATGCCACGCAATATGAAGTGCTGGCCGAGGTTCGCAACCACATCGGTCACCTGACCCTCAATCGCCCCGCCGGTCTCAACGCGATCACCCTGGACATGGTCCGCCACCTGCACCGCCAGCTCGACGCCTGGGCAAACGATCCGCAGATTCACGCCGTGGTTTTGCGCGGCGCAGGCGAGAAAGCCTTCTGTGCCGGCGGTGATATTCGCTCGCTGTATGACAGCTTCAAGAATGGCGACACGCTGCACAAAGATTTCTTTGTCGAGGAATACGCCCTCGACCTCGCTATCCACCATTACCGCAAACCCGTACTCGCCTTGATGGACGGTTTTGTCCTGGGCGGCGGCATGGGGCTGGTACAAGGGGCCGACTTGCGGGTGGTGACCGAGAAAAGCCGCCTGGCGATGCCGGAAGTGGCGATCGGTTACTTCCCGGATGTGGGCGGCAGTCACTTCCTGCCGCGCGTTCCCGGCGAACTGGGTATTTACCTCGGTGTCAGCGGCGTGCAGATTCGCGCAGCCGACGCCCTCTATTGCGGGTTGGCCGACTGGTACCTGGACAGCAACAAACTGGAGGCGCTGGACGAACACCTCGATCAGCTGGAATGGCACGACACGCCGCTAAAAGACCTGCAGGGCCTGTTGGCGCAACTCGCGGTGCAGCAATTGCCCGATGCGCCACTGAGCAAACTGCGCCCGGCCATCGATCACTTCTTCGCCCTCCCCGACGTGCCGAGTATTGTTGAGCAACTGCGCGAAGTCACGGTTGCCGACAGCCATGAATGGGCGATGACCACGGCCGATCTGCTGGAAAGCCGTTCACCGCTGGCCATGGCTGTAACCCTCGAAATGCTGCGGCGCGGCCGGCACTTGAGCCTGGAAGACTGCTTCGCCCTCGAGCTGCACCTGGACCGTCAGTGGTTCGAGCGCGGCGACCTGATTGAAGGCGTGCGCGCCTTGCTGATCGACAAAGACAAGAGCCCGCGCTGGAACCCGCCGACCTTGCAGGCGCTGGACGCCAAGCACGTCGCGAGTTTCTTCACAGGGTTTGACCGGAGCGGGAGCTGAGCCATGCACGATATCGAATTGAGCGAAGAACAAGTCATGATCCGCGACATGGCCCGGGATTTTGCCCGCGGCGAAATCGCGCCCCACGCGCAAGCCTGGGAAAAGGCCGGCTGGATCGATGACGGCCTGGTGGCGAAGATGGGTGAACTCGGCCTGCTGGGCATGGTGGTGCCCGAGGAATGGGGCGGCACTTATGTCGATTACGTCGCCTACGCCCTGGCGGTGGAAGAGATTTCCGCCGGTGACGGCGCCACGGGCGCACTCATGAGCATCCACAATTCCGTGGGTTGCGGGCCGGTCATGAACTACGGCACCGACGAACAGAAACAGACCTGGTTGCCGGACCTGGCCAGCGGCAAGGCCATCGGCTGCTTCTGCCTGACCGAGCCACAAGCCGGCTCCGAAGCGCACAACCTGCGCACCCGCGCCGAACTGCACGACGGCCAGTGGGTGATCAACGGCGCCAAGCAATTTGTCAGCAACGGCAAACGGGCGAAACTGGCAATCGTGTTTGCCGTGACGGACCCGGATCTGGGCAAGCGCGGTATATCAGCGTTTCTGGTGCCAACCGATACCACCGGTTTCATCGTGGATCGCACCGAACACAAGATGGGCATTCGCGCTTCCGATACCTGCGCGGTGACCCTGAGCAACTGCACGATTCCCGAAGCCAACCTGTTGGGCGAACGCGGTAAAGGCCTGGCCATTGCCCTCTCCAACCTCGAAGGCGGGCGCATCGGCATCGCCGCGCAGGCGCTGGGCATCGCCCGTGCCGCGTTCGAAGCGGCGCTGGCCTATTCCCGTGATCGGGTGCAGTTCGACAAGCCGATCATCGAACACCAGAGCATCGCCAACATGCTGGCCGACATGCACACCCGGCTGAATGCTGCACGGTTGCTGATCCTGCATGCCGCGCGCTTGCGCAGTGCCGGCAAGCCGTGTCTCTCGGAGGCTTCGCAGGCCAAGCTGTTTGCCTCGGAAATGGCCGAAAAGGTCTGCTCGTCAGCGATGCAGATTCATGGCGGGTACGGGTATCTGGAAGATTACCCGGTGGAGCGTTACTACCGGGATGCACGGATTACGCAGATTTATGAAGGGTCGAGCGAGATACAGCGAATGGTGATTGCCCGGGAGCTCAAGAACTACCAGGTGTGAAGCCTTAAAAGCTTCGCGGGCAAGCCCGCTCCCACGGGATCTCCGGTGTCCACAGATGTTGTGTACACAGGAGAACCTGTGGGAGTGGGCTTGCCCGCGATGGCGTCCGCAAGGACGCCGCATTACTTGCCGACGAACTCCGCCTCACGCTTGGCAATAAACGCCGCCATCCCTTCCTTCTGATCCTGCGTCGCAAATGCCGCATGGAACACCCGACGCTCAAAGCGCACGCCTTCCGACAGGCTCACCTCAAACGCGCGGTTGACGCTTTCCTTGACCATCATCGCAATCGGCAGCGACTTCCTGGCGATCAACGTCGCGACTTTCAGCGCTTCCTCCAGCAATTCATCCGCCGGAACGATCCGCGCGACAATCCCGCAACGCTCCGCTTCCACCGCATCGATCAAACGCCCGCTCAGGCACATTTCCATCGCCTTGGCTTTTCCGACTGCGCGAGTCAGGCGCTGGGTGCCGCCCATGCCCGGCAGCACGCCGAGGTTGATTTCCGGTTGACCGAACTTCGCGTTGTCACCCGCCAGGATGAAATCGCACATCAACGCCAGCTCGCAGCCGCCGCCCAGGGCAAAACCGTTGACCGCAGCGATGATCGGCTTACGGCGGTTAGCCACGCGATCACTGTCGCTGAACAGATCATCGAGGTAGATCTGCGGGTAGGTCAGCTCAGCCATTTCCTTGATGTCGGCACCGGCGGCGAAGGCTTTCTTCGAGCCGGTCAGCACGATGCAACCGATGTTCGAATCCGCTTCCAGGCCATCGAGGGCGTGGTTCAGCTCGCTGACGATCTGCGCGTTCAACGCGTTCAGCGCCTGCGGACGGTTCAGGGTGATCAGGCCGACACGGCCGTGGGTTTCCAGCAAAATCGTTTCGTAACTCATAAATAACTCCTGTTTTGCATAACGCTCAATCTCTGTAGGTGTTTTTTAGAGACTGCGCGAAATGACCATGCGCTGAATATCACTGGTGCCTTCGTAGATCTGGCAGACCCGCACGTCGCGGTAGATCCGCTCGAGCGGGAAGTCGTTCAGGTAACCGTAACCGCCGAGGGTTTGCAACGCGGCGGAGCATACCTTTTCAGCCATTTCCGAGGCGAAAAGTTTGGCCATGGAGGCTTCTACCAACGCCGGTTTGCCGCTGTCACGCAATGCCGCGGCGTAATGCACCATCTGCCGGGCGACGGCGATCTGGGTTGCCATGTCGGCCAGACGGAACGCGACGGCCTGGTGTTCGATGATCGGTTTGCCGAAACTCTCGCGCTCACGGGCGTAGTCCCGGGCCGCTTCAAATGCGGCGCGGGCCATGCCCACCGATTGTGAGGCGATGCCAACGCGGCCGCCTTCGAGGTTGGCGAGGGCGATCCGGTAACCTTCGCCCTCCTCGCCCAAGCGATTGGCCACCGGTACTTTGACGTCTTCGAACAGAATCTGGCAGGTGTCGGAGGCATGCTGGCCGAGCTTGTCTTCGACGCGGGCGACTTTATAGCCTGGCGAATCGGTGGGCACGATCAGCGCGGTGATCCCGCGTTTGCCGGCACTCGGGTCCGTCACCGCAAACACGATCACCACCCCGGCGTTCTGCCCGGAGGTGATGAACTGCTTGCAGCCGTTGAGAACGTAGTGATTGCCTTCGAGACGGGCGCGGGTTTTCAAACCGCTGGCATCGGAACCGGCTTGCGGTTCGGTCAACGCGAAAGCGCCGAGCATCGCACCGCTGGCCAGCGGTTTCAGAAAGCGCTCTTTCTGATCGTCGTTGCCGTAGTTGAGAATCGGCACGCAACCGACCGAATTGTGCACGCTCATGATGGTCGAGCAGGCGCCGTCGCCCGCGGCGATCTCCTCCAGCGCCATGGCGTAGGCCAGGTAACCGGTGTCACAACCGCCCCACTGTTCCGGCACCAGCATGCCGAAGAAACCCAGATCGGCCATCTCGCCGATGGCTTCCTTGGGGAAACGGTGCTCGCGATCCCACTCGGCGGCGAACGGTTTCAGGCGTTCCTGGGCAAACTGCCGGGCCATGTCGCGGATCTGTTGTTGGTCGTCATTGGGAATCATGGTGAATCCTTAAAATCCGGGGTACGCCACAGAACTCTCTGGGAGCCAGCCTGCTGGCTGGCTCCCACAGGGGTGAGGTTGGCCTAGTACAGGCATTCCACGGCCATCGCCGTGGCTTCACCGCCGCCGATGCAGATCGCTGCGACACCGCGTTTCAGGCCTTTCTGGCGCAGGGCCGAGAGCAAGGTCACCAGAATCCGAGCACCCGAGGCCCCGATCGGGTGGCCCAGGGCGCAGGCGCCGCCGTGTACGTTGAGTTTCTCGTGAGGGATTTCCAGGTGGGTCATGGCGGCCATGCCGACCACGGCAAACGCTTCGTTGACTTCGACCAGATCGACGTCGTTCAGCGACCAGCCGGTTTTCTTCATCAACCGCTTGATTGCACCGATCGGTGCCACCGGGAACAGGCCCGGCGTGTCGGCGAATGCCGCGTGGCCATGGATCAGCGCAAGGGGTTTCAAACCGCGTTTTTCAGCTTCGGAACGGCGCATCAATACCAGCGCCGCCGCACCATCGGAAATCGAACTGGAGTTGGCCGCCGTCACGGTGCCGCCTTCACGGAACGCCGGCTTGAGCGAGGCGATCTTGTCCAGTTTGGCTTTCGGTGGCTGTTCGTCGTTGCTGATCACCACCTGCTCTTTCCCGACGGTCACGGTCAGCGGCACGATTTCGTCCTTGAAGCTGCCGTCCTTGATCGCCTGCTGCGCGCGGGTGGTCGAGGCAATGGCGAACGCGTCCTGAGCCTCGCGAGTGAAGCCGTTGGTTTCGGCGCAATCTTCGGCGAAGGTGCCCATCAGGCGGCCCTTGTCGTAGGCGTCTTCCAGGCCATCGAGGAACATGGAATCGAGCACACGACCGTGGCCCATGCGGTAACCGCTGCGGGCGCGGTCCAGCAGGTACGGCGCGTTGGACATGCTTTCCATACCGCCGGCCACGACAACATCGGCGCTGCCGGCGATCAGCATGTCGTGGGCCAGGATGGCCGCTTCCATGCCCGAACCGCACATTTTGTTCAGGGTGGTGCAGCGGGTCGATTTATCCAGCCCGGCACCCAGCGCAGCCTGACGGGCCGGGGCCTGGCCAAGGCCGGCGGGCAACACGCAGCCAAACAGCACTTCTTCAATGGCATCCGGCGCCAAACCTGCACGTTCAACCGCAGCACGAATGGCGGCAGCGCCCAGTTGTGGCGCGGTCAGGCTTTTCAGTTCGCCCTGGAAACCACCCATCGGGGTGCGGACGGCGCTGACGATAACGATTGGATCGTTGGCAATAGTCATGACAAATCCTCCTTACTTCGCGGCCATGCGCAAGGCGCCGTCGAGACGGATCACCTCGCCATTGAGCATGCTGTTTTCAATGATATGCCTGACCAGCGCGGCATACTCGCCCGGTTTGCCCAAACGTGGCGGAAAAGGCACGCCAGCGGCCAGGGAATCGCGGACTTCCTGGGTCATGCCGGCCATCATCGGGGTTTCGAAAATGCCCGGAGCGATGGTCATCACACGGATGCCGAAACGCGCCAGTTCACGAGCAGCGGGCAAGGTCAGGCTGACGATCGCGCCTTTGGACGCGGCATAAGCCGCCTGGCCGATTTGGCCATCGTAAGCCGCCGCCGACGCAGTGTTGATGATCACCCCGCGCTCGCCATCGGCATCCGGCTCGGTTTCGGCGATCGCCGCCGATGCCAGACGCAGCATGTTGAAGCTGCCGATCAGGTTCACGTTGATCACCTGGCTGAAACTGGCCAGCGCGTGCGGGCCGTTCTTGCCGAGGATCTTCTCGCCACGGACGATGCCGGCGCAGTTGACCAGGCCGTTGAGGCCGCCAAAGGCCTTGACCGTCGCCTGCACCGCCGCTTCAGCGGCCGCTTCGTTGCTGATGTCCGCGACCACGCTTTGCGCACCGAGACGTTCAGCCTGGGCCGCAACAGCGTCGGCGTTCATGTCCACCAGCATCACTTTGGCGCCGGCTGCGACCAGCATTTCAGCCGTGGCCGCGCCGAGCCCGGAGGCACCACCGGTGACGAGAAAAACCTTGTTTTCGATCTGCATCATTGTGTCCTTGGATTCAAGCTGAAGCGTTCTTCGCCGCGGCCTCTTGAGCCTTGGCGATTTCCTGGTTGCGCAAGATAAAGCGCTGCAATTTGCCGCTTGGGGTTTTCGGCAACTCGCTGACAAATTCGATTTCACGGGGGTACGAGTGCGCGGCCAGACGCTTGCGCACATGTTGGCGCAGCTCTTCGGCCAATTCGGGGGCGGCGCGGTATTGCGCGCTGAGCACGACGAACGCTTTGACCAGCTCGGTGCGCTCCGGATCGGGCTTGCCCACCACCGCCGCTTCGACCACGGCCGGGTGTTCGATCAACGCGCTTTCCACGTCGAACGGCCCGACGCGGTAGCCGGAGGTGGTGATCACGTCATCACTGCGGCCGACGAAGCTGATGCTGCCGTCCGGGTTCCACTCGACGGTGTCGCCACTCAGGTAATAGTTGCCAACGAAGGCCTTGGTGGGCGCGCCTTCGTAACCGGCAAACCAGCACATCGGCGACTGAGTGCGGTCGATGGCCAGGATGCCCGGCTGGCCGACGCCCAGCTCCTGGTACTCGTCGTCGAGCACCACGATGCGGTGGCCTGGCGAGGCAAAACCGGCGGCGCCCAGGTGAATCGGATGTTCGAGACCGTGGTGGTTGCACAGGACCATGCCCAATTCGGTCTGGCCGTAATGGTCATGAATCACCACGCCGAGGTTGTCGGCGAACCAGCGAATCACTTCCGGGTTCAACGGCTCGCCGGCACTGCTGACGATGCGCAATTTGCCCTTGATCGATTTGGCGAACTCGTCGCCACCGGCGATCAGCAAACGATATGCCGTCGGCGACCCGGTGAGGTTGGTGATCTCGTATTTGTTGATCACCCGGCAGGTGCTTTCGAGGGTGAACGGGCCATCGTAAAAGGTGATCGGATGCCCCATCGACATCGGCCCGGTCACACCAAAATAGATGCCGTAGGCCCAGCCCGGATCGGCGACGTTCCAGAATGCATCTTCCGGGCGCAAGTCCACGGCGTCACGGGTGTAGCTCTGAAAGGCGACGATGGCCTTGAGCGGCACGGACAACGCCTTCGACGGACCGGTGGTGCCCGAGGTGAACATCAGCAGGAACGGCTCTTCACCGGTCAGCAGCACCGGCTCGCACTCGGGGGAATAGTTGGCCAGTTCGGCCCAGAAACTGAAATCGCCGCGGACAATGCCCTGGCCTTTCGCGCCACCGACGGTGACGATGGTCGGGCAGTCGGCAACTTCAGCGAGTTTGGAGCGGTTGACCGCGTCGGTCACCACCACTTTGGCGCCGGAACTGCTCAGGCGATGCTCGATGGCTTTGGGGCCGAATGCGGTGAACAACGGCTGATACACCGCACCGATGCGCCAGGTGGCGAACACGGTGATCAATAATTCGATATTGCGCGGCAGCAGGCCGGCGACCTTGTCGCCTTTCTTCACGCCCTGAGCCAGGAGGAAATTGGCGAAACGCGCAGCCTTATCCTGCAGCTCGCTGAACGTGTACGTGGCGCTGGTGCCGTCGCGGCCTTCCCAGAACAGCGCGATGCGGCCTGGCAACGCATGCCGGTCGCAACACTCGACGCAGGCATTGAGGGCCGTCAGATCGCCCGCGAGTGCGGTATCGACGGTGTGCTGATAATTGAACTGTGACGTGGCAGACAAGTAATCGCGCATTGCCAGAATCCCTCTGTATTTTTATTAGGCTGGGGGGAACCGTAACCAACAGGGAAATACTCGCTCTGCGCGGGGGGTGGGGCAATGGTCAAAGCTATCAAGTTGTCTGACTGGTTTGGCCAAGAATTGAGGAATGCGGCGCCTGGGCGGCCGCCATCGCGGGCACGATCACTACAAAATCCGGATCAGTCGGCCTCGTTCAGAATCAAACTCCGGTAATGCCCCGGATTCGACCCCGACCACTTGCGAAAAGCCTTATAGAACGAACTCGCATCGGCAAACCCCAACCGCGTAGCGATCTCGGCGAAGCTGATACTCGGTTCAGCCAGCCAGACAATGGCCAGTTCCTTGCGCACGCTGTCCTTGAGCCCCTGATACGTCTGCCCCTCTTCCGCCAGTCGCCGACGCAAGGTCGAGGCCGACATGCACAGTTGTTGCGCCAGAGGTTCGGTCTCTGGCCACTGTTCGGCGGGCAACTGCCGCAAATCGTGCTTGATCCGGCTTGCCAGGCTCTCCGGGTCGCGGTACTTGACCAGAATATTGGCCGGCGCATGGGCCAGGAATCGCTTGAGTTCTTCGGCGCTGCGTTTGATCGGCAAATCCAGGCAGTCGGCCGAGAAAATCATCCGGGTGCGCGGCCGGTCGAAACGCAGGTTCTCGGAAAACATCACCTGATAGTCGTCACAGAAATCCGGCTGCGGGCAGCGCAACTCGATGGCCAGAATCGGAATCCGTCGCCCCGCCAGCCAACAGGCAACGCCGTGAACGATCATCCAGTAGGTGAAATAGGTAAAGGCGCGACGCGGGGCCTGGTCGTCTTCCAGCAGCACGATCTCTGCGAGGCTTTGCTGGCGAACCAGCTGCGCGGGCAGGTGTTCGAGCATCAACGACAGAAACCCCAGCCCCGAGGTCAGGCCGGCAGCGAGGCTCGGCTGGACCATGGAACAGCGGCACAGAAACGCCAGACTGCCGGATTTGAGCTTGCGCGGGTCCATGCCAAAAAATTCATCGTCCCGACGCCGCGCCAGCAAGCGCCAAAGCCGTGCGTACGCGGTGGCCGGCACGCGGGCTGTGGTCGATTCGAGCAGCCCCGGATCGATGCCGACCTTGTTCAACACCTCGTCGGTGGAGGCGCCGGGGGCGCAACTTTGCAACAGCGCTTCACGCACCAGTTGAATGGAGATGGTGTCTTTTTCCGACATTGAGCGGGGTGTGCCCTGTTTTTATGAATGGTGCGCATATTAGCCCGATAAGATCAAAAGATCGCAGCCTTCGGCAGCGCCTGCATTTGGTATGCATTACCTGTAGGAGCTGCCGAAGGCTGCGATCTTTTGATCTGTTCAGCTTAGGTTCAGGTTAATGCCAATGATTGCCATTTGGTAATGAGTGTCATTATGTTACAAATTAGCACCCTATCTAATTCCCAGACGGTGCCGAATGCTTGTCCCTTTTCTGATCATGCTGCGCGAAGGCATTGAGGCCGCATTGATCGTTGGCATCATCGCCAGCTACCTCAAGCAAACCGGTCGCGGTCAATGGATGCCTGCCGTATGGATCGGCGTGTTTCTCGCCGCCGCGCTGGCCCTGCTGGTGGGCGGTGGCCTGGAGTTGGTCAGTGCCGAATTCCCGCAGAAACAACAGGAACTGTTCGAAGGCGTGGTCGGCCTGGTCGCCGTCGGCATTCTCAGTTCCATGGTGTTCTGGATGCGCAAGGTGGCGCGTTCGATCAAGCATTCGCTGCACGTCTCCCTCGATCATGCGTTGACCGGCTCCAGGCATCAAGTGACAGCGCTGATCGCCATGGTGTTTTTTGCCGTCGCCCGGGAAGGCCTGGAAACGGTGTTCTTCCTGCTCGCGGTGTTCCAGCAGAGCGAAGGGCCGGCCGCACCGATCGGTGCCCTGCTCGGCCTGATCCTGGCGATCATCGTCGGTTTCCTGATCTACACCGGCAGCATGCGCCTGAACCTCGGCGCGTTCTTCCGCTGGACCGGCCTGTTCATCCTCGTGGTGGCCGCCGGCATTCTCGCCAACTCGGTGCAGGCGCTGCATGAAGCCGGGGTCTGGAATCACCTGCAAACCGTGCTGTTCGATTTCAGCGCCACGCTGCCGATGGATGGCCCGCTGGGGTCAGTGCTGGCCGGCATGTTCGGGTATCAGGATGCACCGACTGTCAGCACCCTGGGTGCCTACCTGATCTATCTGGTGCTGGCGCTGGTGATGTTTTTTCTCCCCGCGCCTGCACCCGCTAAACACGCTTCTTCCGTTTCCAGTCAGTAAGGGCCTACATGTCAACGCCTACTCCTCCAGTGGCCTCCCCTCCCCGTGCCTTGCGCTGGGCGGTGGCCGGTTCGGTGATCGTGATGATCGCCGCCGGCGGCCTGTTCTACTACGCCTCAAAAATGGCTGCGGCCAAACGTCAGGCCAACCATGATGAAGTGCTGGTGACCATTCACCCGCACAGCTGCGAGCCGAATGCATTGACGGTGCCGGCCGGTCGCGCCAGTTTCCGCATCGTCAACCACTCGGACCGCGCCGTTGAGTGGGAAATCCTCGATGGCGTGCTGGTGGTCGAAGAACGGGAAAACATCGCCCCCGGCCTGAGCCAGGTGATCAACGCCAACCTGATGCCCGGCGATTACGCGATCACTTGCGGCCTGCTGAGCAACCCGCGCGGCACGCTGCATGTGACGCCTACCACCGCTTCCGATGCCGCGGCCAAAGCCAAACCGTCGATGGTCGCTTTCGTCGGGCCGCTGTCGGAGTTCCGCGTTTACCTGAGCAGCCAAAGCACCGCGCTGATCAAAGCCGTCACAGCGCTAGAGCAAGCCATCGAAGCCGGCGACCTGAGCCAGGCGCAAGCGTTGTATGTCCCGGCCCGCACCGCGTATCAGCGCATCGCCCCGGCCGCACAGCGCCTCGCCGAACTCGACAACACGATCAACGCCCGTGCCGATTACTTTGAAAAACGCGAGCAGGATCCGGGTTTCAGCGGTTTCCATCGCCTCGAATATGCGCTGTTCCAGCAACGCACCCTCGACGGCCTGACACCGGTGGCTCAACGGTTGCTGACCGACGTCACCACGCTCAAACAACAACTGCTCGCCCAATCGCTACCGCCGGAACAGCTGGTCAGCATCGTGGTGCGCAACCTCAACAACCTGGGCGAAGTGCGCGCGAGCAGCGGTGAAGAAGAACGCTACAGCCACACCGACTTGAACGGTTTCGCCGGCAACCTCTTTGCTGCCCGCAAAGTCGTCGACCTGTTGCGTCCGCTGCTGACCAAGTCCGCCGCCGAACTGCTGCCCACTCTCGACAACGCCATCGCCAGCCTCGATGCAGAACTTGACGGCTTCAAGGTCGAGAAAGGCTACGCGAGCTACGACAGCGTCAGCGCCGAACAGCGTAAACAGATCGCCGACAAGGCCAAGGCGCTGGCCGACGCACTCGACGGCATCGATCCCGCCCTCGGCCTTTCCGGCCTATAGCAGAAGACGAACTTCAGATGAACGATTCAGAGCAATTCAACCTTCAGCGGCGCCGGGTATTGATGGGCATGGGCGTCGCCGGCGTGGCCCTGGCCGGTTCAGCCTTGAGCTGCCCGGCCCTGGCCGCCAGCCCCGCGCAAGTCACCGAAGCGCCGAGCAGCGACAAGACCGAGGACCGCCACGATTTCCATGGCCAGCACCAGAGCGGCATCGTCACCCCTCGACCGGCGTCCGGCATGCTGGTGTCGTTTGATGTGTTGGCCAGCGACCGCGAGGACCTGGAGCGGCTGTTCCGCACGCTCAATGAGCGCATCGCGTTCCTGATGCACGGCGGCCCGGTGGCGCAGGTCGATCCGAAACTGCCGCCGGTGGATTCAGGCATTCTCGGCCCGGTGGTGACGCCGGATAACCTCACCATCACCGTGTCGGTCGGCGAATCGTTGTTCGATGAGCGCTTCGGCCTGGCGAACGCCAAACCGAAACGGCTGATCCGCATGGTTGGCTTTCCCAACGATGCGCTGGAGGCCGATTGCTGCCACGGCGACCTGAGCCTGCAGTTCTGCGCCAACACCGCCGACACCAACATCCATGCACTGCGCGATATCGTGAAGAACCTGCCGGACCTGCTGCTGGTGCGTTGGAAACAGGAAGGCAGCGTAC
Source organism: Pseudomonas sp. NFX71 (assembly GCF_048079215.1). Classification (NCBI taxonomy): domain Bacteria; kingdom Pseudomonadati; phylum Pseudomonadota; class Gammaproteobacteria; order Pseudomonadales; family Pseudomonadaceae; genus Pseudomonas; species Pseudomonas sp. NFX71. The sequence goes on from NZ_CP182230.1 coordinate 5,580,764, forward strand.
CGCCGCAGGCTCCCGCGAAACCGGGGGTGCCGGCACAGAGCGCGCGCAACTTTCTGGGCTTTCGCGACGGCTCGGCCAACCCCGACTCCAACGACGCCAAGGCCATGGACAGCATCGTCTGGGTCCAGCCCGGCAACGACGAACCGGCCTGGGCTGCCAATGGCAGCTATCAAGCGGTGCGGATCATCCGCAACTTCGTCGAACGCTGGGACCGCACACCGTTGCAGGAACAGGAAAGCATCCTCGGACGAATCAAAAGCACAGGCGCACCCATGGGTGGCGCTCATGAAACCGAGGTCCCGGATTACGGCAAGGACCTGGAAGGCAAGCTGACCAAGCTTGACGCCCATATCCGCCTGGCCAACCCGCGCACCGCCGCGAGCCAGGCCAACCTGATCCTGCGCCGGCCGTTCAACTACTCCAACGGCGTGAACAAGAACGGTCAGCTGGACATGGGATTGCTGTTCATCTGCTACCAGGCCGATCTGGAAAAAGGCTTTATCACTGTGCAAACCCGACTCAACGGTGAACCGCTCGAGGAATACCTCAAGCCGGTCGGCGGGGGATACTTCTTCACCTTGCCGGGTGTGACGGGCGACCAGGATTTCATCGGTCGCTCACTGCTTGACGCTGCCTCCCCAAAAACAACCGCATAACCACCCCCATACGGAACCGTCCCATGAAAAAGTCGCCCCTCGCGTTACTGCTGACCCTTGGTTTGCTCAACACCCCGCTTTCGGCTTTCGCGGCGACGGCGCCGCTGGAACTGGTGGGGCCGATCTCGGACTACAAGATCTACGTCACTGAACAATTGGACGAACTGGCCAGCCACACTCAGAAATTCACCGACGCCGTGAAGAAAGGCGACCTTGCCACCGCGCAAAAACTCTATGCGCCGACCCGGGTTTACTACGAGTCCATCGAGCCGATCGCCGAACTGTTCAGTGACCTGGACGCGTCCATCGACTCCCGTGTCGACGATCACGAAAAAGGCGTGAAGGCCGAAGACTTCACCGGTTTCCACCGCATCGAGTATTCGCTGTTCTCCGAGAAAAGCACCAAGGGTCTCGGACAATTGGCTGATGGCTTGAACAAGGATGTCAAAGACTTGCAAACCCGCGTGGCCGGCCTGACCTTCCCGCCCGAGAAAGTGGTGGGTGGCGCAGCGGCGTTGTTGGAAGAAGTCGCGGCGACCAAGATCTCCGGCGAGGAAGATCGCTACAGCCACACCGATCTTTACGACTTCCAGGGCAACATCGACGGCGCGAAGAAAATCGTCGACCTGTTCCGTCCGCAGATCGAGAAGCAGGACGCGGTGTTCATGGCCAAGGTCGACAAGAACTTTGCAACGGTGAACAAGACATTGGCCAAATACAAGACCAGGGATGGGGGTTTTGAGACTTACGACAAAGTGAAGGACAGCGACCGTAAAGCGCTGGTTGGGCCGGTGAATACATTGGCTGAGGACTTGTCGACGTTGCGTGGGAAATTGGGGCTGAACTGAGTTTCAACCCTTTGAAGGACGCTTCGCGGGCAAGGCTTGCTCGCGAAGCCGTCCAGGCGGGGTCAGCGCTGCTGAAGTTTTAGATCCAGAGGGATGAAACCCACAAGTGCAGGCCCGAAAGGCCTACCGCTATTGTCCACGCCATACCATTTGTTGTTCTGATGAATGGCCGTGGTGTTAGTGCCTCGGTGAATGCCTTGCATGAGCGCGTGATCAGCATCCACCCAACCCGACATTTTTTTCCCCGCCGCCCCGGCGGCTCCTCCGAAAAAGCCCCTGACTTGATTGAGGCCGGTTTGCAGGCGACCGAGGCCGTTTTGAGTGATATCGAATACACGACTGGTCAGCATTTGACCAAAGCGCCGCATGCCTCTTGCAGTGCCCGAGAGGAGATCAGGCAATCCGCTCAACGGGTTGATGACCGAATGGACTGAACCCGCGCTGATTTTCATTAACTCAAAAGCCTTCACCTTGACCGGTGAAACAGACTTGACCACGCCCACTGCCGTACTCACTCCACCGAGCAATCCGGACAGGCTTGAAACAGCATCGGAAAAACACCCAAACACGCCATTGATCAAGCCCATGCGCGTCCCGGTGCTCAAATCGCTCACACAGCCGACGAAGGGAATCAGCTGCAGTGCAAAGCCTTTCAGGTTTTCCCAGAATTGCTTCTGCTTGTCCCGGGGTGTGAGTCCTTTGGCGCGATCCAGCAGAACCGCCTTTTGCCCCTGCAGAAAATTATCGTTGATCACCGCATTGATGATCCTCGCCAGCTTGGGCGAGAAGTAACTATTGGGGACGTATATTGTTTCATCTGCGTAACCCACCAGCGGCGTAGCGGCAAAGCTGTCACCCAATTTCTCGATGATCAACTTGGGTGATTTGACATGGGTTCGCGGTGCGGCCCCTGTTGTATATGCCAGAAAATCGAAGGGCAACTCAGCGCCTCGCTGAACGACTGCATTGACTGGAGAACCTTTACTGACTTTGACTTTTTCGACTGTCATCACGCCATTCAGCGGCAGCACATCGGGCAGGTCCGAACGCTTGATGATTTTCATCTGCGCCGGGAACACTTCGAAGTAGCTGATTTTTCCACCGTGCTCACAGCGTATCAGCGTGCCATATCCCCCCCGAGCCGCCGCCTGAAGCTCGCGTGTTTCATCCTCTTTTATCCTCCCGGTTTCTTCTCGCAAGGTGAACAGTTCGATGGTCCCCAGCTCAATACATTGGCGGTCTTGCAAAGGCAGTTCGGCGAACAGCAGTTGGGTTGGAGCGATAAACGCTTCAGAAAATCCGGCGAAATAGCCGTCCACGGAAGACGTTAAAAGCGTGTCGAGGTCTGGTAGTGCCTGGATTCTGGTTTCCCACACCCCTTCCGTCATCCCCATCCGGCTGGGTTGCCACCAATTTTCAGGGGTCAAGTCACCGGCCATGTACACCTCGACCAGATCGTGGGTGGTCCCTTTGGCGGCCTGGAGGTTCCAGCTGGCACCCAATAATTTTGACCAGAGTTTCATCGCCCCTATTTCGTGATCACTGGCATCCGGAAATACCTTGCGTAACTCAATGATTGCCATGTCCCTGCGCGTTTGCAGCGGCCGGGAAAAGGTCTGCAATGCCTTGGCAATGTCAGTGCGCTGCCTGGCGAACATTTTGGCGGCGTATTCATAATCCCCGGGGGAATAGGAAGACGTGTGCCTCTGTCGAATAACGCCGTTCATGACACCCCATGCCACTAAGATGTCGACACCGGCGCTCTGAAACAACAGGCGGCTTTCTTCGGTGGCTGGATCAAGCACTGCAAGCGCCATGAGCTGGTCGGCGGGCATCGCACGGGAACAGCCCTGATTCGTTGCTTCCACGATGGCAACGCCCAGGCGCAACGTCATCCAGTTGACCGTTCCCATGTGCACGTTGCTACCGCCAGGCACGAGGAACTCCGGGGCAACCTCGGCCAGGAACAAGTGCGCCACCAGTGGTGCAGTCAGCGCGCTGACACCCTTGTCACTAATCAAATGATTTTCGATATCGGCACGTATCGCACCCAGTTCACGCCCTCTGTTGCCGGGCTGATAAACATCGTAACCGGCAATGTTTCCGGACTTGCCAGGCGCGTCGGGATCAACGCTCAGTTTTATCGCCGTGCACAGGAGCTGCTGGCAGTGCTCCATGGAAGCCGTTTGCCCTTCGGTGGCTCCGTACCAATTGAGTTTTTTGACCAATTGCTGTCCCCAAGCGTCGGCACCATACGTGTCGAAAATCTCAGCGAGCAAATGGTGGGCATTGTTTCGCCGCTGTTCGACTGAGGTGCCGGTGAGCGGATAAGTACCCAACGCGTGGAAGATTGACGGCGATCCGTCCAGAAGTACTTTGGACAACTCAATAATCTGAGTCTTTTCAGCGTTTGATAGCGTGACAGGCGCAGTATTAGCCAACGGCCAGTCTGCCCCATAGTTGCCTAACGGTGGGGATGGCGGCATTGACGTGTTCAGCCAACCAATGATGTTACGCACCTCTGCGACATTTTTGGGCGCATCAAAGCCTCTGAAACGGATGACTTGCAGCAGGTCAGCAGACGTACTGGAGTACAGTGCGCCGCCGGATGTTCTGGCCTGCTCAAACAACTTGTCGAGCGCCGCCTTTAACGCAGGCCGTGCGTTCACAGCGCCAGTCAGATCAACCCAGATCCCCTCGGAGAACACTTGGATTTTTCGCTCAGCGAGCCTGACAGGGAATAGGCTGCAGTCGATTTTCAGAGCCTGGCAAAGTTCGATCATCGCTGGCAACGCCAGTAAATCATGCAGGTGACGGCGTATTTCCTGGCTTGCCTGCTCAAGTGGTCTGCTGACAAAACCAGCCATGGTTTCCGACAAGGTAACGGGCGCGCTATCGGCCTTGTCCTTTACCACCCGTTCGAGGGCAGTGACCAACAGTGCGCACTCCTTGGCAACGTCAGCAATCTGTTCGACCTGTTCGATCGCTTTTTCCAGGCGCGCCTTTTTAGCGGTAGAGAACGCGGGCCACGCCGAAGTTTTCAATTGGCTGGCGATTTGTTGTGCGCTCACTGTCCGGGATGGCGGGTTTACCCCGTAAAACCCGAGCACAGTATCGCGAGGAATGGCGTTGGAGTCCGAACTCAAATGACACAACCCGAAATCGCCGGGGTCGAGCAATTTCAGGATCGGCAACAGTGATTTTGCCGCCGGCCACCACCCCGAATGATCCCACAGCCCGAATTCGTGGAGGGTGGTCAGGCCGTTTTTGGTGATGGACCCTGTCACCCGGTCGTGATGGATGCGCAGCGTTGGCAAGGCCAGGCCTTTGGCAGTGAAGAACTCCAGAAGCGCGTTGTCGTTCACGGCTTGCTTGTACAGTTCGACCGATGAGTGGATCAGCGTCCCCGCAGGGATCACCACTGGGGTGTTCCGATTGGACTCCAGCACTGTAAGGACGTCACTGTGCAGCTGATGATCCGCGGTGGAGAGCGCGCCCGGATCATTCAACGTCTCCAACACCCACTCGGCGGCCCGTTTTGATCGTTGTGTACGTTCTGGCTCTGTCGTGCCCTCATCAATGAGTGGAGCAAGATCGTGGTGCTTGAAATAGTCATCCCGGGGGTGTTCGGCGACCTCGAGGATCAATTCAGCGCTGCTAATGCTCTGGTTCCATGGCACCGGCTGCAGCAACAAGCCGGCAACATCGTTCACCAATCGGGGATCCTCGTGAGGATCCTCAAAAGTCGAGTCGGCGATTCGCGCCCTGATAGCCTCGTCAACCGATGGCATTGCGCTCAGGGCGGTTTCCACTTCATTCAAGATGTCGCCACGCAGTCCGGCGTCTTGTTCCTGGATAAAGTGTGGACCACCGATAATTGCTCCGGCCCGGAGTTTGTGGAATTCATGGACAGCCGCATAAATTGTGGCCATCGCGATCGTTGCGGCGGCGCGTGGGTGCTGCCGGGCAGTACCCGTCACGGAGTTCAACGTCGACACACCCATCGCGGACAGGTAACTGCCGACTGTCTGAAGCCATACGCCAAGATCGGAGTACAACGTATCGATGAAACGCTGCTGTTGTTCCAGCGGTTCGACTGTCGGCGCGTAAGGACTGTCCGGGTTGGCTACAGGTTCCGACTCATGAGGGAGGAAGGGTTTGAGCAGGTCTGGAAGCGCTCCAAACAGGGTGCGCAGCGGGACAAGTTCAGTCTGCTCGACTGCTTCGACGGGGTGCCAGCCGGTCAGCAAATGCATGGATTGCGTAAGTAATTCGTCGATGTGCCGGGCAAACCGTTCGGCTTGCTCAAATGCTCCGACATAGAGTGATGCCACATTTTCCTGTGCATGTGGGCGGGGCCGTGTACCGTCCAAACGCACAGGCTGGGGGACATTGAAGGGTTGGCCTAGGACTGCGGCGTTTGCGACAGTCACATTAATCTGTGGCGAAACGGATGATGGGCTCCCGCTTTCATATTGCACTGGCGGTTGCGCCTGCTGAGCGGGCCGGCCAGGGAGAACGGGCCGCCCGGCCACGGGGACCTTCAGCTGCCGGGCATTGTCGACGGCATTCAGCACATACAACAGTTTGGCCCACCCCCCTTGCGGTACAGGTGTTCCACGGACATCGATATGTTTGAAGAAGTCAGCATTCTGATTAATTGCTTCCAACGCCGAGAGCAGTGAAAAGCCATCCTCCTGCCCGGTGTCTGCGAGTGCTTTTCCAGCTTCGCTATTGACAGAAACGCCGCCCCGTTTAGCTTCCTCCTGAAACGCGATAATCGCCGTCGACACTGCCGTCGACGCACTAGCCCACACCCCCGTTGCCGCAGTTTTGCCTGCCGACTTCGCACCATTGAACAATGCTTTACCCAAATCCATCACGGGCAACGCGCCCAGTGTATTGAGTGCCGAATTCGCCCGATTGACCCAATGCTGTACGCCGGCCGTCAGCCACGCAGGGTCTGTCCACTCGTTGAACAATGGCGGCACAGACTTCAGCTCGATGTTTTGCCAGAGCGCCTGGACTGCCCGTTTGTGCCGGTCCGGGAAACGCTCACGTTGAGTGGTCTCATCCAGGCGTTGCAGAAATTCGCCCAATAAAAATCTGGTCTCTGCGGGTGATGGCCGGACAGTCAAAAACTCTTCCAGCTTGGTCAGCGTGCTTTCGATTCGCCCCTCACGCCATGGCCTGATTGACGACCGGCAGTCCCTGACGGTGGTGCGCAGGCATTGCCACTGAAGATCCGACAACAACTCACCATTGGCGATCAGCTCGTCTAATTGATGTCGCGATGAATTCCTGTGTAACTGTATAAATCCGAGGACACTGTCGGGGTTGGCGCTTGCGAACAATTCGAGACGTTCGCCGAATACCTCCCCCCAGCGCTCAGGCGGCAAATGGCAGATGACCTCGACAATGGCACGCAGTCGCTCGACGGTCAGGTCGCCTTTGGGCTGAATCGAACGCATCATCGCCTCCACGAACAAGTCAGCCATCGAACGACCCACATCGGTTTGCAAAAGGCCGCTTTTCAAAACATCAAGCACCTCCTGTTCCGAAAGCCGCTGTGTCTTCAAGTGCTTTCTCAAGGAAGCCCAGGTTTTCTCAAGCGACATTTGATCGAAGACCAGTTCGCCAGGATACCCATCCCCCTTGCGATACACCGGAGGATAAAGGTCGTTCAACTCTGCTGAGAACGATGAATCGAACACCGGAAATCTGGCTCCGGGGAACATCGTGCGTGTGGGGATGTTTTGCGCTTTGAGGAGTTGCTTGCTGACCCGGGTCGAATCAGGCGTGTCATTGCCTGAACGGAAGGAGAATGCAGAAGGCGTTGCATTGGAAGGGCCACACGGAGCGGGCATTGGAAATCTCTTGTTTCATGAGGTCACGGCGGCACGCTAGAACCTGTCCCGCCCCCTCACTATCAAATAACGCCCAAAGTCCGGTGCCCCTTCAAAGCACCTGAAACTTACAAAATCCGATACAACAATCGCTCGATCCGCACTCGACTCACCCGCTTGAGAAACTTGGCCACTGCCGCCGGGTAATCCGGCAGGGTTTCCAGATCCTGATACCGCTCGATACGCGTGGTGTGCTGGAAAATCTCCGCCAGCTCGCTGCGACGCGGTTGCAGCAACTCCCCTTTTGGGTCATCAATCAGCAACGCGTTTTCCAGGTCGAGGCGGAACGCTCGCGGGTTGAGGTTGTTGCCGGTCAGCAAGGTATAACGCTGATCGATCCACATGCCTTTGAGGTGATAGGTGTTGTCGCCGTCCTTCCACAGGTGCAGGTTCAACTGACCGCTGTCGACGCTGCGATGATGACGCTTGGCGAAACGGCGCAGGCTGATCTCGTAGAGGTAGGGCAATGCTGCGATCACCTTGAAAGGCTCGCTCGGCGGGATGTAGAAGTCATTGGCGGTCTTGTCGCCGACCACGATGTCGATCTTCACGCCACGCGCCAATGCCCGATTGATTTCCCGGGTCACCGCCAATGGCAAGTTGAAGTACGGCGTGCAGATCGTCAGTTGATGCTGCGCGCTGGCGATCAATTCGCAGATCACCCGGCTCAACGGATTGTTCTTGCCCACCCCGAGCAACGGGCTGACCGACAAACCGTCCTTGGCAGTGCTGCCCATGGTGGTGTCGTACGTAGCGTGCTTGAGGCGGCTGCGCAGGTCGCCGATGTCATTGCGCAGGCTGCGGGTGGTCGGCAGGTTCGGCAGATCGAGGCGATGCACCGCTTTCGAGGCGACCAGGCCGTGCTGGACCAGGTGCTGCATCGAATCGGCCAGCGCGCTGCTCTGCAGCAGGTGATAACGGTCGTAGCGGTATTTGTCGAACTTGTGCAGGTAGACGTTGTTGAGACTGGCGCCGCTGTAGATCACGCAGTCATCAATCACGAAGCCTTTCAAATGCAGCACGCCGAACAGCTCGCGGGTCTGCACCGGCACGCCGTACACCGGTACAACGCTGTCGTGGGTGCGCGTGGTTTCCTGGTACCACGCCGAGTTGCCCGGCTGCTTGCCGGCACCGATCAGGCCACGCTGGGCGCGCAACCAGTCGACGACCACCACCACGTCCAGTTCCGGACGCGCCAGTTTCGCGGCGTGCAAGGCATCGAGAATTTCCTGGCCGGCTTCATCCTGTTGCAGGTACAGCGCGACGATGTAGATGCGCTGGGTCGCTGCGGCGATTTTTTCCAGCAGGCAACGACGGAACTCGGCAGCGCCAGAGAGGATGGTGACGGCATCGGCGGTCAGCGGAAAACTGCGCAGTTTAGGCAGCAGAGAGCGTTTGAAAAGCGACGGCATAGGGCTCGCAATGGGTCGAATCCGGAGAGTTCGAGAGCTTACACCATGGATGGGCTTGGGTCTTGCTGGTGTCTGTGCTGCCCTCATCGCCAGCAGGCTAGCTGCCACATCTGAAATGCATTCCCCTGTGGGAGCGGGCCTGCAAGCGATAGCTATCCAATCAATAATAAAAAAGCCGCTTGACCAAGGAGAACGATCGTTCTACTGTTGGCCGCATGAACGAAATAACTAGCAACGACACACGCGACATCATTCTGGATGTCACCGAAAAGTTGATCTACAAAAGTGGCATCTCTGCCACCGGCATGGATCTTCTGGTGAAAACCGCCGGCGTCTCCAGAAAAAGCATTTACCGCTACTTCGCCAATAAGGAGGAGCTGACCGTCGCCGCCCTGCAACGGCGCGACGTGCGCTGGATGCACTGGTACAGGACCGCCGTCGACCAGGCCGAAACCCCGGCCGATCGCCTGCTCAACCTGTTTACCGTGCTCAAGACCTGGTTTGCCTCGGAAGGCTTCCGTGGCTGTGCCTTCATCAACACCAGCGGTGAAACCGGCGACCCGCAAGACCCGGTTCGCCTGGTCGCCAAAGAACACAAACAGAAGCTGCTCGACTACGTGCGCGAGCTCTGCACCGAACATGGCGCCAAAGACCCGGAGACGCAGGCCAGACAGCTGCTGATCCTGATCGACGGTGCCATTACCGTGGCGCTTGTCATGGGTGATCACAGTGCCGCCGATAATGCGCAATGCATGGCGCGAAAGTTATTGGACCTGTAACACTTAACCAAGCCCGACAACTTGCTTGAACTTTAATTTGATAGGGAGACTTTACATGTCTAACGCCGAAGTTCGTCCGCCATTGCCGCCCTTTACCCGTGAGTCCGCCATCGAAAAAATTCGCCTGGCCGAAGACGGCTGGAACTCCCGTGACCCGGAACGGGTGTCCCTCGCCTACACCCTGGACACCAAATGGCGTAACCGCGCCGAATTCGCCTACAACCGTGAAGAAGCCAAGGGTTTCCTGACCCGCAAATGGGCCAAGGAACTGGACTATCGGCTGATCAAGGAACTCTGGGCGTTCACCGGCAACCGCATCGCTGTGCGCTACGCCTATGAATGGCACGACGACTCGGGCAACTGGTTCCGTTCCTACGGCAACGAAAACTGGGAGTTCGACGAGAACGGCCTCATGGCCAACCGGTTCGCCTGCATCAACGACATGCCGATCAAGGAAAGCGACCGCAAGTTCCACTGGCCGCTGGGTCGTCGGCCGGATGATCACCCAGGGCTGTCCGATCTCGGTCTTTGAATTCACATAGATCAACTGTGAGCGGGCTCGCCCGCGATAGCGGAATGTCAGTCAGCCAATGTGTTGAATGTGACGCCGCCATCGTGGGCAAGCTTGCTTGTGTTTGCTCGACAGGCATTGGCGTAATGCGCGGATTGTCGGGGATTGGGCGATTAACGGGACTGAGCCGCCGTTTGTGTGGCAGATCGAGAATGGGCCCGACCGTAAAATCTGAATCCGAGCCTACAAGGAATTGAGGCAGCGCGGTCGCAGCAGAAGTTGGATGTAGGTAAGATATCGGCCCTTCCCCGCAGCCATTTCCTGCACCCCGCCGAATAAGTCGATTCCATGCCTTTCGAACTCAGCGTTGATCTCTCCACCCTGGCCATTCTGGCCGTTGTCGCCTTCATAGCCGGTTTCATCGACGCCATTGCCGGCGGCGGCGGTCTGTTGACCACCCCGGCGCTGCTGACCGCCGGCTTGCCGCCGCATCTGGTGCTGGGCACCAACAAACTCAGTTCGACTTTCGGCTCGGCCACCGCCAGCTTCACCTTCTACCGGCGCAAGCTGTTCCATCCCCGGCAGTGGCTGCACGCCATTGTCGGCACGCTGGTCGGCGCGTTGACCGGTGCGGTGGTTGCGCATTACCTGCCCGCCGAATGGCTGAACAAGATGCTGCCGGTGATCGTGTTCGCCTGTGGCCTCTATCTGTTGTTTGGTGGCACGCCGAAAGCGCCGCTGGACAGCAACGCGCCGATCAAGAAAAAGTGGCAATCGACCCAAGGCTTCAGCCTGGGTTTCTACGACGGCGTGGCCGGCCCCGGCACCGGCGCGTTCTGGACCGTCAGCAGTATGCTGATGTACCCCATCGACCTGGTGAAGGCCAGCGGTGTGGCGCGCAGCATGAACTTCGTCAGCAACATTGCGGCGCTGTCGGTGTTCATCTTTTCCGGGCAAGTGGACTGGATCATCGGCCTGTGCATGGGCCTGTCGGTGATGGTCGGTGCATTCTTCGGCGCCCGCTCCGCCATCAGTGGCGGCGCCAAATTCATTCGTCCGGTGTTCATCACCGTGGTGCTGGGCCTGACCGTGCGGCTAGCCTGGCAACACTGGTTCAGCGTGGCCTAGACGCCGCGCCACATAGACGTCGATCAGGTAACGGGCAATCGAGCGTGACGCCGGCAACGGCGGCAGCTCGTGCACGTTGAACCACTGGGCGTCCTCGATCTCGTCTTCCTGACAGACAATTTCGCCACCGGCGTACTCGGCGTGAAAGCCGAGCATCATCGAGTGCGGGAACGGCCAGCACTGGCTGCCCATGTACTGGATGTTCTTGACCTCGATCTGCACTTCCTCGCGAACCTCGCGAATCAGGCAATCTTCGGCCGACTCGCCCGGCTCGGCGAATCCGGCCAGCGTGCTGTAGACCCCGGTGACAAAACGCGGTGAACGCGCCAGCAGGACTTCATCGCCACGGGTAATCAGCACGATCATGCTCGGCGAAATGCGCGGGTAATAACGCAGGTCGCACGGTTCGCAGTACATCGCCCGCTCCCGGATGACTTGCTTCGTGGCCTGTCCGCAATTGCCGCAAAAGCGGTGCTCGCGGGCCCAGGTGCCGATTTGCGCGGCATACCCCAGCACCTTGTAAACAGCGTGATCACCGTCGAGCATGAACGCCCGCAGGCCTTTCCAGTTGCAGCCCGGCACTTCGCTGTGACTGCGCAGCTCCAGCAGATACACCGGCTCGCCATCCAGGTGGCCTATGCCATGTTCGGCAAGAATCGTCAGGTCCTGACGCTTGAGCCATTCGCGCGGGAACAGCGCGCCATTGTCATCGAACAGAAAGCCTTCGGGGCTGCGCGCGACGGCCCAGCCGCCCGGTTGATCGGTGTCCAGTACTGCGGTGGTCCAGCGTGAAGTCATTTTTCAATCAATCCAGAAATTCGGGTTTCTGTTTGCTCATATGGGCGGCCATGGCCACGCGCAAATCGGTAGATTGCAGCATGGCGGCGTTCCAGGTGGCGACGTATTCGAGGCCGTCGTCGATGCGATGGTCACGCATGTAGCTGATCATCTCCTTGGTGCCGGTGACCGCAATCGGCGACTTGCTGGCGATGTCGCGGGCAATGCCCATGACGCCGTCGAGCAGGCTGGCGGTGTCGCTGTAGACGCGATTGACCAGACCGATAGTGCGCGCTTCCTCGGCGCCGAACGAGCGACCAGTGTAAGCCAGTTCACGCAGCATGCCGTCACCGATGATCCGCGGCAAGCGTTGCAATGTGCCAACGTCGGCGGCCATGCCGATGTCGATTTCCTTGATCGAGAATTGCGCATCTTCGGCGGCATAACGCATGTCGCAGGCGGCTATCAGATCGATCGCGCCACCCAGGCAGTAACCCTGAATCGCCGCCAGCACCGGCTTGCGGCAATTGTCGACGGCATTGAAGGAAGCTTGCAGTGCCAGAATCTTGCGCCGCAGCAGGCGGGCGTTGCGCCCCACGTCCTTGCCCAGCTCATTGGCCACGCCGGCCAGCATCATCAGGTCGATACCGGACGAGAAATGTTTGCCGGCGCCACTGAGCACCACCACCCGCACTTCGTCGGTGTCGTCGATCCACTGGAAGATCTCGATGATCTCGCTCCAGAACGCGGCATTCATCGAATTGATCTTCTCCGGACGATTGATCTGCACATGGGCAATTTTATCGGCCAGTTCGACGGTGAACGCAGTGTACTGAGACATGGCAGTGATCCTTTACCGGGCAAAAATGAGGCCCGAACTATAACAAGGCATGCCGTTCGGCAGTAAGGCAGCGGTTCGGCCAAAAGCGGGACTGCAGGGCGCACCAGCGTAGTGCGCAGGCGTGACAGCACTCGCACATTCATGTGAACGCCAGGTTACCTTTTGGGGCTCGATCGCAAAAAAACGTGCACTTCGTCGGAGCGTTTGAACCCTTTTCATGCACGTCCGTACCTCATTGAACCGATTGTCGAACAATTTTGCCATCTGTGCTTCACCGCTCTAAGTTCTGGCCTAGACTCATTTTCGCGAGGCAAAACCGGTCGGTCACAAAGTGCAAAAATAATCGAAACTTTTGCTCTTCGTGGCCGGTCCTCTGAAAGGTAGGTGCGTTGCGACTGGTGCAATCCTTGCAGCGTCCACTCCAGCCAATCTGCTTCAACGCATGGGCCGCGTTTGCTGCCCAGTGCGTCGCGCGTTTGCGCCCGGCCACAGGAATTGGCCACGAAACACCGTTTGCCAGACCTGAGAATTAGATCAACAACACGGGAGATTCATATGATCAGTGCGGCTTTAGACATTCAGGGAGAACGTGCTCATCAGCAGGTCGGCGATGCGAGCGCCGTGAGCGCCCCAAGTGCCAAATCGATCAACGTCCCGAGCACCAAGACGCTGATACCGGTGGCCAGTCAGAACCCCAATCGAAAGAAAGTGTTGTTCGTGACCTCGGAAATCGCCGACCTGGTGAAGACCGGCGGTCTGGGCGACGTCTCGGCAGCACTGCCCCGGGCCATGGCGCTATTGCACGATGTGCGTGTGCTGATCCCCGGTTACCCGCAAGTGCTGCACAGCGAAAACCCGATTCACATTATTGGCGAGCTCGGTGGTCATGCCGCATTGCCACCCTGCAAGATCGGGCGCATGGACATGCCCGACGGCCTGGTCATTTACGTGTTGATCTGCCCGGAACTCTACGAGCGCGAAGGGTCTCCCTACGGCGCCAACAACGGTCGCGACTGGCCGGACAACCATATCCGCTTCGCCCGCCTGGGCCTGGCCGCTGCCGATATCGCTGCCAACCTTGCCCAAATTCACTGGTGCCCGGACCTGGTTCACGCCCATGACTGGCCTGCCGGCCTGGCGCCCGCCTACATGCACTGGCGTGGGCAACGCACCCCGACGCTGTTCACGATTCACAACCTCGCCTACCAGGGCGTGACCAGTCTTGGATCGTGCCCGGAACTGGGCATTCCCGCACATGCTCTGCAACAGGAAGGCATGGAGTTCTACGGCAAGATGTCGTTCCTCAAGGCCGGCATGGCCTATTCGAGCCACATCACCACCGTCAGCGCCACCTATGCCCAGGAAATCACCACCCCGGCCTTCGGCTGCGGTCTCGACGGTTTTCTCGCCGCCAAGACCCAGCAAGGTCTGCTCAGCGGCATTCCCAATGGCATTGATGAAAGCTGGGACGCCGCCACCGACTCGCACCTGTTCCGCCCGTTCAGCATCGGTGACTGGGAAGGCAAAGCGGTCAACGCGGCGCACGTGCGCGACCTGTTTGGCCTGGACGATTCAGAAGGTCCGCTGTTCGCCGTGGTCTCGCGCCTGGTGTACCAGAAAGGCCTGGACCTGACCGAAGCCGTGTCCGAGTACATCGTCCAATCGGGTGGCCAGATCGCGATCATCGGTCGCGGCGAGCCGGAAGAAGAACAAGCCATGCGCGAACTGGCCCTGCGTTTCCCCGGGCAAATCGGTGTACGCATCGGCTTCAACGAAACCGACGCCCGCCGTATGTTCGCCGGCAGCGATTTCCTGCTGATGCCATCGCGTTATGAACCGTGCGGCCTCAGCCAGATGTACGCCCAGCGCTTCGGCTCGTTGCCGGTGGCCCGTAACACCGGCGGCCTGGCCGACACCATCGAAAACGGCGTGACCGGTTTCCTGTTCGACGAATCCACCGTCGAGAGTTATCAGGAAGCGTTGAGCCGGGCTTTCAAGGTGTTTGCCTTTCCCGACCTGCTCAATGCCATGCGTTGCCGCGCCATGGCGGCGCCGTTCAACTGGTGCAAAGCGGTCGAACCCTACGCAGAACTCTACGAACAGCTGGTCGCCAAGGCGCTGGGGAAATCGAACAGACAGTAAGAGGTTTTTGAACAATGCCGTTACGGACCCTTGAGACCTGGCCCCACGGCGCAATCATGCTGGACGCAGAACACACGCGTTTTGCCTTGTGGGCGCCAGATGCGTTTTTTGTCAGTGTCGAACTGGAAGATGGACAATCCTTGCCGCTACTGCCTCAGGCCGATGGCTGGTTCGTGATCAAGGCGCGTTGCCCCGCAGGTACGCGTTATCGCTACAACATAGACGGTGAGATTGAAGTCCCCGACCCCGCCTCCCGCGCGCAGGCCGGCGACATTCACCTGCACAGCGTGGTGGTCGATCCCCTCGGCTACACCTGGCAACACAGCGCCTGGCTGGGACGGCCATGGAACGAGGCGGTGATCTACGAGTTGCATGTCGGTGCGCTGGGCGGCTTCAGCGCAGTCGAACAGCACCTCGAACGCCTCGCGGCGTTGGGCATTACGGCCATCGAGCTGATGCCTATCGCACAATTTCCCGGTGAACGGAACTGGGGCTATGACGGGGTGCTGCCCTACGCGCCCCAGGCGTCCTATGGCACCCCTGAACAACTCAAGCACCTGATCGACACCGCCCACGGCCATGGCCTCGCGGTGATCCTCGACGTGGTCTACAACCATTTCGGCCCGGATGGCAATTACCTGCATCGCTACGCCAAGGGCTTCTTCAACGAAGACAAGCACACGCCCTGGGGCGCGGCCATCGATTTCCGGCGGCGCGAGGTGCGTGATTTCTTCATCGACAATGCGTTGATGTGGTTGCTGGAATACCGCTTTGACGGTTTGCGCTTCGATGCAGTGCACGCCATCGAAAGCCCGGACTTTCTTCAGGAGCTGGCACAACGGATTCGCCAGCAGACCGATCCGGTGCGGCATGTGTGGTTGACGGTCGAGAACGAGCACAACCAGGCCAGCCTGTTGCAGGAAGGCTTCGACGCGCAGTGGAACGACGACGGCCACAACGCGTTGCACGTCCTGCTGACTGGCGAAACCGATGCCTATTACGCCGACTACGCGGACAATCCCACAGAGAAACTGGCTCGTTGCCTGAGCCAGGGTTTCGTGTTCCAGGGCCACACCAACCGACACGGTGAAGCGCGGGGCGAGCCCAGCGGGCACCTGCCCCCCAGCGCGTTCGTATTGTTTTTGCAGAACCATGACCAGATCGGCAATCGTGCGTTCGGTGAACGTCTGCCGCAACTGGCCCACCCCGACGCGCTGAAAGCCGCGACCGCACTGTTGCTGTTGTCGCCGATGATCCCGCTGATGTTCATGGGCGACGAGTTCGCCGCCGAGCAACCGTTCCTGTTCTTCACCAGCCATCACGGCGAGCTCGCGGAACTGGTCCGTGAAGGCCGACGTAACGAGTTTGCCGCGTTTGATGCGTTTGCCGATCCGGAGAAACGTGAACGGATTCCCGACCCGAATGCACAGCAGACCTTCGAAGACTCTCGCCCCTGCCTGACGGCCAGTCGAGACTCCGCCATGTACCAGCTGTATTGCCAACTGTTGAAAATCCGCCATGAGCGGATCGTGCCACACGTGTCCGGCGCCCATCCACTGGGCGCCGATGTGCTGGCCGAAGGCGCCGTCACGGCGCGCTGGCAACTGGGCGATGGCAGCCTGCTGCGCATTGACCTGAACCTCAGCGGCAAGCCAGTGGTCCATTCCCCACAGGCCGGCAATGCGTTGTTGTTCGAACACCCGCCGGAGTCCGCCGACCTGTTGGATCAGGGCACCCTTGCCCCGTATTGCGCGCTAGTCAGCCTCACGGCCGCGGCCCCTTTGCTACCCCCGGATGGAGAGCGCCAATGAGCGATGCGCAACTGGAAATACTGGCCGGCCGAGCTGGCCTGGCGGTCGACTGGATCGACGCCAACGGCCGCCCACAGAAAGTCGCCCCATCAGTGTTACGTAACGTCCTGACCGGACTCGGCCACCCGGCCGGCACCGCCCAGGAAATCGACGCCAGCCTGCTCGAATTGCAGCAGGTGCAACAGACCCGGCATTTGCCGCCGCTGTTGACCGCAGACTTTGGCGTGGGCCTCAACCTGGCGCATTACTTCGAGCCGCAGACACCCTGCGAGATCCACCTTGAAGATGGTTCGCGGCTCAGCCTGAAACTGGATGCCGAGGCGATATTGCCCGGTCTGATCCCGGTCGGTTACCAGCACGTCAGCATTGACGGGCAGTCCTTTACGCTGGCCGTGGCACCGTCGCGCTGCTACAGCGTCGGCGACGCCGTCGACAGCCCGATCCCCCGCGCCTGGGGCCTCAGCGTGCAGCTGTATTCGCTGCGCCGTCCCGGCGATGGCGGTTTCGGCGATACCCAGGCCCTCGAGGATCTCGCCCGGGTGGCCGGTGAACGGGGCGCCGAAGCCTTGGCGATCAGTCCGCTGCACGCGATGTTCAGCAACGACACCCAGCGCTACAGTCCCTATTCGCCGTCCAGCCGTTTGTTTCTCAACAGCCTGTACGCCGCGCCCGGAGCGATCCTTGGTGAGCGCGCAATGCGCACAGCGATAGATGCCACCGGGCTCGCCGCGGAACTCAAGCACCTCGAGGCGCTGCCACTGGTTGACTGGCCCGTCGCGGCCGAAGCCAAGCACCGTCTGTTGCAAGCGCTGTACGAAGGCTTTGTCCAGGGCGAACACCCGCTGCATGAAGACTTCAGCAGTTTCCGCCACGCTGCCGGCGAAGCCCTGGAAAACCACTGTCGCTTCGAAGCCATCCAGGAAGCCCGCGCCGCCAAGGGTGAAAACCTCGACTGGCGCGAATGGCCCGAGCAATGGCGCGATCCGCGTAGCGCGGCGCTGGCTGACTTCGCCGAAGAGAATGCCGGGCGCATCGGCTTCTTTGCCTTCTGCCAATGGCTGATCACCCGCTGCCTGGAGCGCGCACAAACCGCCGCCCGCAGCAGCGGCATGAGCATCGGCTTGATCGCTGACCTGGCGGTGGGTGCCGACGGCGGCGGTAGCCAGGCCTGGAGTCGCCAGGACGAATTGCTCGCCTCCCTGACCGTGGGTGCGCCACCCGACATCCTCAACCGCACCGGCCAGGGCTGGGGAATTTCCGCGTTCTCGCCCGAAGGCCTGGTACGCAATGGCTTTCGCGCCTTTATCGAAATGCTCCGGGCCAATTTCGCCCACGCGGGTGGCCTGCGCATCGATCACGTCATGGGGCTGCAACGGTTGTGGGTGATCCCCAACGGCGCCTCACCCGCTGACGGTGCTTATCTCTATTACCCGGTTGACGACCTGTTGCGCCTTCTGACCCTGGAATCCCATCGGCATCAGGCCATCGTCCTGGGCGAGGATCTCGGGACGGTACCGGACGGTCTGCGGGAAAAACTCATCGCCCGCTCGATCCTCGGCATGCGCGTGATGCTGTTCGAACAGGACAACGCTCGCTTCAAACCGATCCTCGACTGGCCGGACAACGCCTTGGCGACCACCAGCACCCATGACTTGCCGACGCTCAATGGCTGGTGGCATGGCCGCGACATCGACTGGAACGCTCGACTGGGGCTGGTCGATGCCCAAGGTGAAATCGAGTGGCGCCATCATCGCGAACGGGAGCGCGAAGGCCTGCGGCGGGTGTTGAGCGAAGACCCGCAGAACTTCCGCGAGGAGTCCCACGAAACCGATCAGGTACTCGACGCCGCCATTCGTTTCCTCGGCCATACCCGCGCTCCGTTGGTGTTGCTGCCGCTGGAGGATGCCCTGGGCATCGAACAGCAGGCCAACCTGCCCGGCACCATCGATACGCATCCCAATTGGTCGCGACGTTTGCCCGGCGACAGCGAAGCATTGCTCAATGACCCGGACGCCGCCCGGCGTCTGGAACTGCTCGCTTGCGCGCGACTTCAGGCCGCCGAGCGTGACCGATGAATCCGCCACGTACCCAACCGCTGCGGGCGACCTTGCGACTGCAGTTTCATAAAGGCTTCACGCTCGACGATGCGGTGCCGCTGGTGCCCTATTTCGCCAGCCTCGGCATCAGCCATGTCTATGCCTCGCCGCTGCTGAGCGCCCGCGCCGGCTCCATGCATGGTTATGACGTGGTGGACCCGACCACGGTCAATCCTGAACTGGGCGGCGAAGCGGCATTGCGCCGGCTGGTCAGCGCGTTGCGTGCACAGGACATGGGGCTGATCCTCGACATCGTCTCCAACCACATGGCGGTCGGCGGCGGTGACAACCCCTGGTGGCTGGACTTGCTGGAATGGGGACGCCTGAGCCCCTATGGCGAGTTCTTCGACATCCAGTGGCATTCGCCCGATCCGTTGATGGAAGGCCAGCTGTTGTTGCCCTTCCTCGGCAGCGATTACGGCGTTGCGTTGCAGGACGGCACCCTGCCCTTGCGTTTCGATGCGCAGCATGGCGCGTTTTACGTTGAGCACTACGATCATCACTTCCCGATTTGCCCGATGAATTTTGGCGAACTGCTGAAAGCGGATGACGAGCAACTCAAATCACTGGCCGACCGCTTCAGCACCTTGAGTTATCAGAACGACGCCCACCGTCTGGCGATGCCGTTGAAAGACGAGCTGCGTGAACTCGCCACCGACCCGGCCGTGCTGCACATCATTGAACAGAACCTGAAAGCCTACGATTCGCTCACGCCCGACGGCTTCCAGCGTCTGCATCAGTTACTGGAGCGCCAGAGCTATCGCCTCGCCAGTTGGCGTACGGCAGCGGACGACATCAACTGGCGGCGCTTTTTCGATGTCAACGAACTGGGCGGCCTGCGCGTTGAGCGTCCGGCGGTGTTCGAAGCGACCCACGCGAAAATCTTCGAACTGGTGGCTGAAGGCTTGATCGACGGTCTGCGCATCGACCACATCGACGGCCTCGCCGACCCGCGTGGTTACTGCCGCAAACTGCGCCGGCGGGTCGACAGCCTGGCACCGGATCGGCACTTGCCGATCTACGTCGAGAAGATCCTTGGCGAGGGGGAAACCCTGCACCGTGACTGGTCGGTGGATGGCACCACGGGTTACGAATTCATGAACCAGTTGTCATTGCTGCAACATGACCCGGAGGGCGCACAAACCCTGAGCGAGTTGTGGAGTCGCTACAGCGAACGGCCCGCCGACTTCCGTCAGGAAGCCCAACTGGCGCGCCAGCAGATCCTCAACGGTTCCCTCGCCGGTGATTTCGAAAGTGTCGCCCAGGCCCTGTTGCAAGTGGCCCGGGATGACCTGATGACCCGCGACCTGACCCTCGGCGCGATTCGCCGGGCATTGCAGGAACTGATCGTGCACTTTCCGGTGTATCGCACTTACATCAGTCCCCGTGGGCGCTCCGCGCAGGATGATGTATTTTTCCAGCAAGCCTTGGACGGTGCGCGGCAAACCCTCGGTGAGGCCGATTGGCCCGTGCTCGATTGCCTGGCCCGATGGCTGGGGGGTGAACCGTGGCGCAAGCGTCCGGTGGGCCGTCCGCGCAAGATGCTCAAGCATGCCTGCGTACGCTTTCAGCAGTTGACCTCGCCGGCGGCGGCGAAGGCCGTGGAAGACACCGCGTTCTATCGCTCGGCAGTTCTGCTGTCGCGCAATGATGTGGGGTTCAGCACCGAGCAGTTCAGCGCGCCGGTGGCCGACTTCCATGCCGCGTGCCTCAATCGCCTCGAAGAATTCCCCGATAACCTGTTAGCCACTGCGACCCACGACCACAAACGCGGCGAAGACACCCGCGCCAGGCTGGCGGTGTTGAGCGAGCGCAGCGCGTGGTTCGCCTGGCAGGTGCCGCTCTGGCAAACACTGGCCCGGCCGCTGCGCGACGACGACCAGATGCCGTCCGCCGGCGATGAGCTGATCCTGTATCAGGCGCTCCTTGGCAGCTGGCCACTGGATCTGCGCAATGACGATAAAGCCGCGTTCGAGCACTACACTCAACGTATGTGGCAGTGGCAACAGAAAGCCTTGCGCGAAGCCAAGTTGCAAAGCAGCTGGAGCGCGCCGAACGACGCTTACGAACACGCAGCTCACCAATTCCTCGAACGCCTGCTGCTCAGCCCTGAAGGTGAACGGCTGCGCGCAGCCCTCGGTAAAGCGGCGATGTCGATTGCTGCACCCGGTGCACTCAACGGCTTGGCGCAAACCTTGCTGCGCATGACCGTGCCGGGCATTCCGGACCTTTATCAAGGCAACGAGTACTGGGACTTCTCGCTGGTAGACCCGGACAACCGCCGCCCGGTGGATTACGCCAGTCGCCACCAGGCCATGCAGCGTCCGCAGGACGTGCCTGACCTGCTGGCGAGCTGGCGGAACGGGCACATCAAACAAACCCTGATTGCGCGCACGTTGAACCTGCGCGCCGAGCATCCCGAGCTGTTTCAGCGAGGGTCGTATCAAGCCCTGGAAGTGGTCGGCAGCGAGGCGCACCGGGTGCTGGCATTTGCGCGCTCGTACAACCAGAAGCGGGCCATCGTGATCGTACCGATACGTTGTGCGGGCCTGCTGGAAAACAGTGCCGAACCCAAGGTCGGCGCGCAGCTGTGGGGCGATACGCGGGTCAAATTACCGTTCACCACCCCTGACGACAATCTGAAGGGACTTTTTTCCAGCGTCACAGTCACAGAACACAAGGAGCTGATGATTGGCGCCGCGCTGGGGGATTTCCCGGTCAATCTCTTTATCCAAAACCTTGAGTTCAGTTCAGGAGCATAGCGATGAGCACCGACGAAAAACGCATCCGCGAATTTGCCTATCAGATCTGGGAATCGGAAGGGAAACCCGAGGGCGAGGAAGCTCGTCATTGGGAAATGGCTCGCAAGCTGGCGGAAGCTGAAGCCCTGGCGCCGAAGAAGTCACCGAAAGCCGCCGGGAGCAAAGCCGCCACCGTCAAACCGGCAGTCAAAGCGGATGGCAAGCTCAACGGGCAGGCCGATGGCAAGGCTGCGGCATCGAAAGCCAAGGGCAAACCGGCCGCGGCGGCTGCGAAAGTAACGCCGCCGGGTGAAAAAGTGGCCGAGAAAAAACCGCGTGCCACGAAAAAACCACCCGCGGTTTGACGCTTCACTTCGTTTGCACTTGATTGAACTCGTGGCGAGCCCGCTCGCCACAGTGGGCGCGTTCGCCCACGAAAACACGAAAAATTGAGCAGGAGCGAGGCTTGCCCGCGAAGGCGGTGTTTCAGTCAACACTTGAATGGTCTGACTCACCGCCCACGTGGGCAAGCCGCGCTCCTGCAAAGAACTCCCATTTTTGCAGGAGCACCTATGACCAGTCCGAAAAAATCCGCGCCAGCACCTCAAGCCGAGGCCTCGCGAATCCGTGAAGGCTTGCCCTTCCCGCTGGGCGCCACCTGGGATGGTCTGGGGGTCAACTTTGCGTTGTTTTCCGCCAACGCGACCAAGGTCGAACTGTGCATTTTCGATGACGCCGGCGAAGTCGAACTGGAACGCATCGAACTGCCGGAATACACCGACGAGATTTACCACGGTTACCTGCCCGACGCCCATCCGGGGCTGATCTACGGTTACCGGGTCTACGGTGCCTATGATCCGGCCAACGGTCATCGCTTCAATCACAACAAACTGCTGATTGATCCTTATGCCAAACAACTGGTCGGCCAGCTGAAATGGTCCGAGGCGCTGTTCGGCTACACCATCGGCCATCCCGACGCCGACCTCAGTTTCGACGAACGCGACAGCGCGCCGTTCGTGCCCAAATGCAAGGTCATCGACCCGGCGCACACCTGGGGTCACGACCATCGCGTCAGCGTGCCGTGGGACAAGACGATCATTTATGAGACCCACGTGCGCGGCATCAGCATGCGGCACCCTTCCGTCCCCGAGAACGTGCGTGGCACCTTCGCCGGGTTGATGGTCGATGATGTGCTGGAACACATCCGCAAACTCGGTGTGTCGAGCGTGGAATTGCTGCCGATTCACGCGTTTGTGAATGACCAGCATTTGTTGCACAAGGGCATGACCAATTACTGGGGCTACAACAGCATCGCGTTTTTTGCCCCGGACCCGCGCTACCTGGCCAGCGGCAAGATCGCCGAGTTCAAGGAGATGGTCGCGCACCTGCACGAAGCCAATCTCGAAGTGATTCTCGACGTGGTCTACAACCACACCGCCGAGGGCAACGAACAAGGCCCGACCCTGTCGATGCGCGGCATCGACAACGCCTCGTACTATCGCTTGATGCCCGACGACAAGCGCTTCTACATCAACGATTCCGGCACCGGCAACACCCTGGACCTGAGTCACCCGTGCGTGCTGCAAATGGTTACCGACTCTCTGCGTTACTGGGCCACGGAAATGCACGTGGACGGTTTCCGTTTCGACCTGGCGACCATTCTCGGTCGCTATCACGATGGCTTCGACGAGCGTCACAGCTTCCTCGTTGCCTGCCGACAGGACCCGGTGCTGCGCCAGGTGAAAATGATTGCCGAGCCGTGGGACTGTGGTCCCGGTGGTTATCAGGTCGGCGGCTTTCCGCCAGGTTGGGTCGAATGGAACGACAAATTTCGCGACACCGTGCGTGCATTCTGGAAAGGCGATGACGGTCAACTGGCCGACTTCGCCAGTCGTATGACGGCTTCGGGCGAAATGTTCAACCAGCGTGGCCGCCGGCCGTATGCGTCGATGAACTTCATCACCGCCCACGACGGTTTCACCCTCAATGACCTGGTGTCGTACAACGACAAACACAACGAAGCCAACGACGAGAACAACCAGGACGGCAGCAACAACAACCTGTCCTGGAACCACGGCGTCGAAGGCCCGACCGACGACCCTGAAATCAACGCACTGCGCCAGCGGCAGATGCGCAATTTCTTCGCCACGCTGCTGCTGTCCCAGGGCACGCCAATGCTGGTGGCCGGTGACGAGTTTGCCCGTACTCAGGAGGGCAACAACAACGCTTATTGCCAGGACAGCGAGATCGGCTGGGTCAACTGGGACCTGAGCGAAGACGGCAAGGCCCTGCTGAAGTTCGTCAAACGCCTGATCAAGTTGCGCCTGACCTACCCGATCCTCCGTCGCGGACGATTCCTGGTGGGCAATTACAACGAGGACATCGGCGTCAAGGACGTCACCTGGCTCGCACCGGACGGCAGCGAGATGAGCATTGAGCAATGGGAAGACGCGCACGGCAAATGCCTGGGCATGTTGCTTGATGGTCGCGCACAGGAAACCGGGATCCGCCGCAAGGGCGGTGACGCGACCTTGCTGCTGGTGGTCAACGCCCACCATGACATCGTCAACTTCACCTTGCCCGAAGTCCCGGACGGCGGTTTCTGGACCTGCATGGTCGACACCAACCAACCGTCGATTCGTGGTCAGGAACGCTTCGAGTTCGGTCACGAATATTCCGTCACCGGCCGTTCGCTGCTGTTGTTCGAATTGCAGCATGAGGAAGAAGAGTGAAATGGACCTACAGGCTTTTCTTCAGCGACAGTCAGCGGACTACGCCGACACACGGGCGCTAGGCCGGTGCCTGCGGAAGCTGGTCGAGGCCGGTCTCGATCAGCTTCCGCTGCCGGGCAGCGGCCGGACGCTGGAGCGCTTTCAGCGTCTGGCCGAGGTCGGCGGGCATGATCTGGGGTTGTGCAAGTTGTACGAAGGTCATACCGATGCCCTGGCGATCATTCAGCAACTCGGCGGTTCGCCCACGCCTTCCAGCACTTGGGGAATGTGGGCCGCCGAGCCGCCGGACGCCCGGGTGCGGGTCAGCCCTCAAGGCCAGATGGTTGCGCTGAACGGGCGAAAGGCCTGGTGTTCAGGCGCGGCGGTGTTGAGCCACGCGTTGCTGACGGCGTGGGATGAACAGGAGCGCCAGCAACTGGTCGCAGTGGCGCTGGACCAGCCCGGCGTAACCGTCACCGATCAAGGCTGGCAAGCGCTGGGCATGGGCGCCACCGGCAGCGTCGAAGTGCTGTTCGACGGCGCCGAGGCGCAGGCCATCGGCAACCCCGGCGACTACCTGCAACGCCCGGGTTTCTGGCAAGGCGGGATCGGCATTGCGGCGTGCTGGTACGGCGCGGCGCAGAGTCTCGCCGAACGCCTGCGCAGTCACTGCGGCCATCGCGAAGAACCCCACGCCCTCGCCCACCTTGGCGCCGTCGACAGCGCGCTGCACGCCGCGGCAACGGTATTGCGATTCAGCGCGTTGAGCATCGATGCCGCCCCACAGGAAAACGCCGAACGCCTCGCTCGCCGCGCCCGTGCGGTGGTTGAGAATGCCGTCGAACAGGTGATCCTGCACGTCGGCCACGCCCTCGGCGCCGGCCCTTATTGCAAGGACCGGCAATTCGCCCGACTGATCGCCGACCTGCCGGTGTTCCTGCGCCAAAGCCACGCCGAACGCGACCTCGCCGCGCTCGGCCAGCACATCATCAAGGGAACATGGACGTTATGAAAACCAATCCCATCGTCGGTCAGGGCACACCCTTGCACCTGTGGCAAACCTCCAGCCACCTGGCCCAAATGCCGGTGATCGACATTCTCGACCTGGTGCCCGAAGGTTCCCGGGCCGTGATCGTGGCCCCGCACCCGGACGACGAAGTGCTCGGCTGCGGCGGTTTCCTGCAATTGCTCGCCGCCGCTCAGCGGCCGTTGCAACTGATCTCGGTCACCGATGGCAGTGCCAGCCACCCCGGCTCCCGGCGCTGGCCGGTAGAGCGCTTGAGCGCGGTCCGTCCGCAGGAATCCGTTGAAGCGTTGCGTCGACTCGGTCTGCCGTTACACAGCCTTAAATGGCTGCGCGGCGGGTTTGCCGACAGTCAGGTGGCAGCGCGGGAAACGCAATTGGCTGAATTCATCGAGCGTCACCTGCGCCCCAACGACGTGGTCTTCACCACATGGCGCGAAGACGGCCATTGCGACCATGAAGCAGTCGGGCGTGCCAGTGCCGCAGCGGCGAAACGCGTCGGGGCAACGGTGCATGAACTGCCCGTCTGGACCTGGCATTGGGCAACCCCTGAAGACAGTCTGGTGCCGTGGCAGCGTGCGCGAAAAATCCTCCTGGCCCCGCCGCTGGTCGCGCGCAAGCGTCATGCCATCCATGCCTTCGCCAGCCAACTGGAAGGCGACCCGAATATCGGCTTGCCGCCGGTGCTGGCACCGTACGTGCTTGATCGTTTGCTGCAACCGTTCGAAGTGGTGTTTCTATGAGCGTCGAGGATCGCTACTTCGACGGGTTGTTCGCCGGTAGCGACGATCCCTGGGCGTTTCGTCAGCGCTGGTACGAACAGCGCAAGCGCGCGATCACCCTCGCCGCGTTGCCCCGCCCCCGCTACCGCTCCATCTTCGAACCCGGTTGCGCCAACGGTGAACTGAGCGCCGAGCTGGCCACACGTTGCGACCGTCTGTTGTGTTGCGACACCGCAGCCGCCGCCGTGACGCTGGCCAGAACGCGCCTGAGTCTGTTCGACCACGCTGAAGTGCGCCAAAGCCGCTTGCCCGGCGACTGGCCGAACGAGCAGTTCGACCTGATCGTGCTCAGTGAAGTCGGTTACTACCTGGACGCCGGTGACCTCAATCAACTCATCAAACAGGCGACACAGTCACTGACTGCCGACGGCCAACTGCTGGCCTGCCACTGGCGCCCGCCGATCGATGGTTGCCCGCTCAATGCCCGGCAGGTCCATGACTTGCTGCACGAGCATTTGCATCTGCCACGCCTGGTCTTGCATCAGGAAGCCGATTTCCTGTTGGAACTCTGGAGCCGCGAACCGCGCTCCGTGGCGGCGCTGGAGGGCTTGCGATGATTGGCATTCTGATCCCGGCGCACAACGAAGAAGCCTTGCTCGAAGACTGCCTGCAAGCCGCGCTGGGTGCCGCGCAACATGAACTGCTGGACGGTGAGGCGGTCGAGGTGCTGGTGGTGCTCGACAGTTGCACCGATCGCTCGTCCGACATCGTCGGCAACTACCCGGTGCACTGCCTGGAAATCAATGCACGCAATGTTGGCCAGGCCCGCGCTGCGGGTGCGCGGTTTTTGCTGGATCGCGGGGCGCGCTGGATTTCCTGCTCCGACGCCGACAGTCGCGTCGCTCACGACTGGTTGGTGGCGCAACTGTCGCTGGAGGTGGATGCGGTGTGCGGCACGGTGACCGTAGAAACCTGGGATGAATCCTTCAGTGAATTGGCACAGATTCGCTATCACCAGCACTATCAGAACCGTGAAGGACATCGGCATATTCACGGCGCCAATCTCGGCATCAGCGCCGAGGCCTACCGGCTCGCCGGCGGTTTCGAACCCCTGGCATGCGACGAAGACGTGCAACTGGTGCGGCAACTCGAACGCTGCGGCGCGACAATTGCCTGGAGTCATCGGCCCCAGGTACTCACCAGTGCCCGACTGGACAGCCGGGCCCGGGGTGGCTTCGGTGACTACTTGCGCGACCTGGTGCATCCCGGATGAAAAGCCGAGCGGATCAAACTCGACGCGACGAATAGCCGATCTTGAGCAATACTCTGCTCGCTGCAATCCAGGGTTCGGAGCGCGGCACTTTGCTATCAACGTGAACAAGGACGTAGCCCGATGAAATCCGTTTCCATCAGCGACAGCAGTCCATCAGCGCAAGTCTGGAACAGCGCTCTTCAGCTGGACAATGTTCCGGTCATCAACACTCAGACCCTGGTCCCTGCTGGCGCGCGCGCCGTGGTGATCGCGCCGCATCCCGGTGACGAAGTCGTGACCTGCGGCGGTCTCCTGCAATTACTCAGTACCCTTGGCCATCCCCTGCAATTGATCTCGATCACCGACGGCAGCGCCAGTCATCCGGGGTCGCAGCAGTGGTCGGAGAAACGCCTCAGCGTGTTCCGCCCCCAGGAAAGCGTCGAAGCCCTGCGCCGGCTCGGGTTGCCGATGCACAGCCTGAAGTGGATTCGCGGCGGTTTTACCGACAACGCCCTGGCCGAGCGCGAGCTTCAATTGACCCAGTTCATTACCCGCTACCTGCGGCCTGGCGATGTGGTGTTCACCACCTGGTGCGAGGACGGCAATGTCGACCATGAAACCGTCGGCCGCGCCAGCGCCAAAGCCGCAGCCTCCGTCGGTGCGGCGTTCAACGAAATGCCCGTCTGGGCCTGGCATTGGCCATCGCGTGACAGTGGATTGATCCCCTGGCACCGCGCACGCAAGGTCCGCCTCGATACCTGGACCGTTGCGCGCAAAAGCCACGCCACCCATGCTTACGCCAGTCAGCTCGACGGTGAACCGGCCATCGGTATTCCCCCGCTGCTGCCACCGGTGCTGCTTGAGCGGATGCGGTTGCCGTATGAAATCGTGTTCGTCTGAACGACACCGATCCCACAGGGGAAGGCGTTACATTCGGACTGAACTGCCTGCGCCGGTTTCAGTCGCATGCATAGGCAACCCTGATTCAGAGGAGTGAACGTGACCAATGATTCCAAGCCGCAGGCCGTCGACTCGGTGCCATTGAACACGCCCCCGGCAATTCATCGATTGCGGGTGTTGACGGTCAACACCCACAAGGGGTTTACCGCGCTCAACCGACGCTTCATTCTTCCGGAACTGCGTGAGGCGGTACGCAGTACTTCCGCGGACCTGGTGTTCCTGCAGGAAGTCGTCGGTGAACACGAGCGGCACTCTTCCCGTTTCAACAATTGGCCGCAGACCTCGCAATACGAGTTTCTGGCCGACAGCATGTGGAGCGATTTCGCCTACGGGCGCAATGCGGTATACCCCGATGGTCACCACGGCAACGCCCTGCTGTCCAAGTACCCTATCCGCGAATACCGAAACCTCGACGTCTCGATCACCGGGCCCGAACGCCGAGGACTGCTGCATTGTGTGCTGGACGTACCGGGCCACGCCGAAGTCCATGCGATCTGCGTGCACCTGAGCCTGCTGGAAAGTCATCGCCAGTTGCAGCTCGAATTACTCTGCCAACTGCTGGAATCATTGCCCGACGATGCCCCGGTGATCATCGCCGGCGACTTCAACGACTGGCAGCTGCAAGGCAACACCGCCCTCGCCCGCCGTGACTACCTGCACGAAGCCTTCGAACGTCACCACGGTCGCCCTGCCAAAACCTATCCGGCACGGTTTCCGTTGCTGCGCCTGGACCGGATTTACCTGCGCAACGCCAGCAGCCACGAACCGCGAATATTGGGCAGCAGGCCATGGACGCATTTGTCGGATCATTTGCCATTGGCGGTGGAAGTGCATTTGTAGCCAATACCTGTTAGTTCTTACAGTATCCCGTCGCCTGGATTGAAGGCATCCTTTGTCAACTGTTCATTGGGCGGAAACGACGGTTCACGATGACTTCCCTTGCGTGTCACGACAGCAACACTCCGACGTTGGCAGTGATGGACTCTCGGGGGCTGCCTGTCCGTATCGTCGCCTACTGTCGTGAGCATGCAATCCAGATCGCGGAGTCGCGGATCACTCGTCAAGCCTTCAACGCTGCCGGGCAAAAGGTGGCGAGCTGGGACCCAAGACTGTGGGAAGACTCACCGACACCCAATGTGGCAACGGTGCACGGACTGTCGGGTCAAACGCTACTGACCAACAGTGTCGACGCTGGTTGGAAAGTGGATTTGCTGAATGACGCAAGCTCATCACTGGTGAGTTGGGACAGTCGCGGCAGCCAGCGTCAAAACGAGTACGATTGGCTTCAACGCCCGGTTACCATCAGCGAGCAGTTGGCCAGCGAATCACAGCTTATCGTCGAGCGATTGATCTACGGCACTGCGAGCACTGAGTTTTCGGCCCATAACCAATGCGGCCAACGTGTTCGTCATGATCATGCTGCTGGCAGCCAATTGTGGGCGGAGTACACGGTAAGCGGTGTGCCAATCGTAGAAGTCCTGCGCTTTTTGAAAAGGCTGGACACACCAGACTGGCCACTCGCTCTGCCGATGCGCGATGCATTGCTTGAGGATGGCGCAGGTTATGTTTCATATCACTCCTACTACGCAGCAGGTGCAATGCGCAGTGAGACTGATGCCGGGAATAATCTTCGGTCATTTACCTATACGCTGGCCGGAGAGCTCAAAGAGGTTCGGCTGAAACTCGCGGGTGTGGGCCAATCAACGCACGTGCTGGTCAGCGACATTCATTACAACGCCTCGGGCCAAGCTGAAAGCGAAACGGCCGGTAACGGAGTGGTGACGACCTCGCAATACAGTGCTGACGACGGCCGCCTGATTCGACTGTCGAGTGGTGTCCCCGGCTTTGCCCCGCATCAAGACTTGCATTACCACTACGATCCAGTGGGCAATATATGTCGCCTCGAAGACAAGGCACAGCTCGTCCGTCACTTCAAAAACCAGCGAACCGACCCCAGCAATAGCTATTGCTATGACAGCCTTTACCAGTTGGTTAAGGCCCATGGAAGACAAGTGGCTTCAAGTAGTCATGGCCCTGCCCTCCCATCCATACTGCCCACACCATTGGATGCGAATCAGCTCATCAATTACACCCAATCCTTCTCTTATGATGCTTCCGGCAATCTGCTTTCTCGCCACCATAGCGGCTCGCCGGCATTGAATATGGCCGTTTCCAAATGCAGTAACCGTTGTTTAACCGTGTTCGATGAAACATCTCCACCTGATGAGGAAGCAATCGCCAGCGGGTTTGATGCCGCCGGTAATCAAACGCAACTAACGCGCGGTCAGGTCATGAGCTGGAACGCTCGAAATCAACTGCATCGGGTCACGATGGTCGTGCGGGAGGATGGCCCGGACGATCTGGAATTTTATGTTTACGGTGAGCGCAGTGAGCGACTGCGCAAAGTGCGACTTACTCAAACGAGCAGCCGCACATTGCGCGCTGAGGTGCGTTACCTGAAAGGACTCGAAATACATATTGATAACGCGAGCGGCGAAGAGCGCCACGTCCTCAATGTGAGGGCGGGCCAGAACCAGGTTCGAGTTCTGCATTGGGAAACAATGCCGCCAAAAGATGTTATTCAGGATCAACGTCGTTTTGGCCTGACGGATCTGCTTGGTTCATGTACCGCAGAGCTTGATGAAAACGCTCGCCTGATCAACCAGGAAGGTTTTTACCCGTATGGCGGAACCGCATGGTGGGCGGGAGTTAGCTCTTTGGAGACGAAATACAAGACTCGACGCTATTCGGGAATGGAGCGGGATGCCGCAGGGCTTTATTACTATGGGTATCGTTACTATGCGCCGTGGTTGCAGCGATGGATGTGTCCGGACCCGGCGGGTGATGTAGAAGGGCTTAATCGATACCTGATGGCTGTAAATAATCCGGTGAGTTTTTTTGACGCTGATGGGTTGTTCCGTACACCCATAACAGAGCGGACCAGCAAGTCTAGACTTTCATACCACGATCCAGACCTACAAGAGCGCTTCGACTTAGCCGACGAAGCAACAAAAAAACGATTGGATGTGGTCAAGGAAAATTTGATACACACCGCAAAACCGAAGCACGAATTCCAATCGGTATCACGGTATGACCCATCGGTGTACAAGCCAGATAGTTTTACCAATGTATTTGAACGACATACCTGGACGTTCGAAGACAATTATCGAAACCCAGACAGCTCAAACTATTTCGCAAATGACGTAGCGAAATTTCAATACGACAGGGTCTCGAAAGCTGGAGGTTTTTTCGGACACCTGCCTTCCATAATACGTCGATGGGCTGTTAGCAATCGGCAGACACTTCAGGTCACCAGAAACATGGAAAGTGGATCATCAGAACTGTTGGAAGCTTTCATGAATAAAACAGTCAACGGAAAATCCACGCAGCGAATTTTGGATGACTTTGGACTGAGAGCGATAAGGGTAGACTTCGCAGATGATACTTTCGATGTTTACGTAGAACCGGTTACAGATGAAATCGTTGAGTATGATGAAATCAGTTATCTTGAAAGAAAAAATACAATATCAACGGAAATTTCACACTCCTCCGATACAGAATCAAACCATTCACCAGAACTTACAGCAACGCTCCACGCCATTGAAGAGCAGCCCAAGCGTTCTTCTGCTCGAAAACTTTCAATATCCTAGTAGAAACAAGGCCGGCGACTTCAACGACTGGCAGCTGCAAGGCAACACCGCCCTCGCCCGCCGTGACTACCTGCACGAAGCCTTCGAACGTCACCACGGTCGTCCTGCCAAAACCTATACGGCGCGGTTTCCGTTGCTGCGCCTGGACCGGATTTACCTGCGCAACGCCAGCAGCCACGAACCGCGAATATTGGGCAGCAGGCCATGGACGCATTTGTCGGATCATTTGCCGTTGGCGGTGGAGGTGCATTTGTGATTCGCCGCCGGCCTCGTTTGACCCCATGCTAAAAAAAAACAGCCGTACCTGTTATTTCTGACAGTAGCCACGCTGAGAATCTGTTGTTACGGTGCACGTGTCCGTATCAGTTGCAGGTACGGATGGAACCGTAGCGGCCAACATTGCCAGGTTTTATTCAGTTCGGCTTTTTTGCATTACCGATGTCGTCTCGCAATTCGCGCTGCCAACAGCGTCTGAAACCCTGTCACTCCTGACGAGTGAAGGCCTCGGGCGCCTCCGACGCGTGGAGACGAGCATGACGTTTTCGACACACCTGCCCCATTGCCGTTATTCGGCCTGCGCCATTTCCCTCTCGCTGTGCATAGGCGCATCCCCTTCCACTCTTGCCACTTGCGCATTCACACCAACCGCCGGCAACGACAGTTTCACTTGTGACAGCGGCAGCAGTGGGCCTTTGACCGATCTGTCAGGCAATAACACCCTGAACTTTCCCGTCAATGGCACCGGCACCCTCAACGGCAATGTGATCTTTGGCGCCGGCGACGACACCGTAGACATGAGCTCGGGCAGCCTCGCGGGCACTCTCGATCAGGGCGATGGCGACGACAGACTGATCATCAGCGCCGGCCAGATAACCGGTGCCGTCAGCCAAGGCAACGGTATCGATGACTTCATCATGTCGGGTGGAATCATCGCGTCCCTCGCCCAAGGCGACAGTCGAGACACCTTCCTCATGACCGGCGGCACCATCGTCGGCGCGTTCGAGGACGGCGATAACGCCAGAATGACCGCCGGGACCATCGGCCGGGTCGACATGAAGCTCGATGACAACCTGTTCGATCTCTCCGGCGGGCGGATTATTGGCAATCTCGTTACCGGATTTGGCACTGACACCCTTATCGTTTCCGGCGGGTGGATCGGCGGCAATGTCAGTGTCAGCGGCGGCAACGATAGCGTCACGGTGACAGGAGGCGAGATCGTCGGCGAAGTCCGACTCAGCGCTGGTGATGACACCTTGCTCTGGGACGGCGGCGGTGTCATCCACTCGGCCATCCTCATGGGTGAAGACAATGACAGCGCCACGCTGCGCGGTCTTGATGAAAGCATTCTCGCCGCCTCGCCGGCCATCGATGGCGGCAACGGCAACGACATGCTGATGTTCGACCGGACCGCCTCGGCGGGCGCCAGCCGTTATATCAACTGGGAAACGGTAAACTTGAACAACGGCTCGCGCTTCGACCTCGCCGGCAATTTTGTGCTGGGCGATAACGCCAGCGGTACGGGTGTGTTCAATATCGACGGCAATAGCATCCTGACGTCCACCCAGGGCAGCATCACGCCGTTCTCTGCTGCTCAGCGCGTCACTTTGAACAACGCTGGCGCGATCGATTTGAGCAGCGGCAATACCCGCACCAACGACACCCTGACGGTACAGGGCAATTATTCGGGCAGCGGCGGTCAGTTAGTGTTGCAAAGCGCGCTCGGCGCAGACAATTCCCCCAGCGATAAACTGGTGGTCAACAACGGGACAATGACCGGAAACACTCTGCTTACCGTCAGCAACGTCGGAGGATCCGGCGGTTTGACCCTGCAAGACGGTGTCCAGGTGGTTCAGGCACAGGGAACGACGACCAGCGACAACGGGGCCTTTGCCCTAAGGGGCCCGGTTTCGGGCGGGCCTTACGAGTACTTTCTGTTCAAGGGAGGAATCACTGCAGGCAGCGAAAACAGTTGGTTCCTGCGCTCCACTATTGTGACCTCTGCCGAGGGCACTCCGGTGGCGGCTGCCGGAACGCCAACTTTGCCCATCGCCGTCGCCGGAGCGGCGCCGATTCCCTTGTACCGTCCGGAGGTCCCGACCTGGTCAGTCATACCGCCGGCAGCGGCACAGCTGACCATGGCGGCGCTCGGGACGTTCCATGATCGCCAGGGCGATCAGCGCCTGCTTAAAGAAACCGGTACCGTCGGCGCTGGCTGGGGCCGGGTCTATGGCAGGAACCTTGACCAGACCTGGGCTGGCACTGTATCGCCGCGACTCGATGGATCGCTTGACGGTTTTCAAGTCGGAAACGACGTGTACAGCTCACAAACGCCCAGCGGCCAGACCTGGCGCACTGGTCTGTTCGTCGGCCACACCCGCTTGCGGGGCAATGTGGACGGTTTCAATCAGGGTTTTGAAGGCAAGCGTGCGGGCAAAGTCAAGCTGGAAGGCGAGAGCTTTGGCCTGTACTGGACGTTGACTGATCCCGAAGGCTGGTACGTCGACGCCGTCGCAATGGGCACTCGACTGAGAGGCGACAACCGTTCCGAACGCGGACTGAAACTCGACAACCGCGGCCACGCCCTCACCCTTTCGGCCGAGGCCGGTTATCCGATTGCGCTAGCGGGCGACTGGGTCGTGGAGCCCCAGGTGCAAGTGATCCACCAGAAAATCGATCTCGACAGCCAGGACGATGGCGTTTCACGCGTCTCGTTCGATGCCGATGGCCTCTGGACCGGGCGCCTGGGGGCTCGACTCAAGGGCCGTTATGCAGTCAGTGGCCGGCCAATCGAGCCCTATCTGCGAGCCAATCTTTGGCAGACCTTTTCGGGCACTGACACGGTGACATTCGGGACCTATCCGATCGAAACCCAACAAAAATCCGCTTCCGCCGATCTGGGTGTCGGGGTGGTGCTGAGCCTCGCGTCGTCCGTCAGCGTGTACGCCAGTGCCGACTACAGTAGCAATATCGACAGCAATCCATTGCGCGGGAGGTCGGCAAATCTGGGTGTGCGAATCACCTGGTAAGATGATAGCAAGCTACCAAAAAGCCTCTAGCCCGAAGGTTTCATGACGTTTTTTCGAACAAACAATAACTTAGATGGCCGTCGAAAATCAGTCACTTGCGAACGCTAAAATAGCACTACCACTTATCGGCCATTTTCTTGACGCAGCGCCACGGGTCTTCTTAGCTACACGGTACTACCCCGGAATTAACACCTGAGGCAATCCCCCAGACACCCGTGAAAACGAGCGGGCCAAGGCTTGCCCCACGCCATTCGGTCGCCCCTCAATCGGGGTAGGAGAGACGCCAGAGCGAGATACCGCATGCGACTGCAAGGTAGACCTCCATGAAAACTTCATTCACCCCACAAGAGATCAAAGTCACTTTTTGCACAGTCTCGAGCTCACTCCTGCTGTGCTCATCCATGGAAGTGCAGGCCTCACCTGCCGAGGAAGAAACATCCCTCTGGTATGACCAGGAGGTCCCGGCGCTTACCTTGCCCGCGCTCGCCTCAACCTACCCCGGCCGCTTCAGCGCCAACCCTGATTTGCGAAGTTCACACCTGACCATCGAAGACGCTGCACCCTTAGCCTGGGATCAGCTGTACGGGCAGACGTCGCGGCAGGCTCAAACCGATTACCAGTCTCAGGGCTTCACGCTTCCTGGTGCCCATCAATTCAAAGGTCCGGCGATCCTGACCCTGCAAAGTGGTAGCGGCCATACCCAGCAGTTCGGTCTGATCGGCGGCACCAGTCAATTCCAGAGTAACGGCAACGGCCTGCTGACCAGTCGCGCCCTCGCCGCCCCCAATACCGACACGCTTAACCTGCAAGGTCAGAGCCTCGGCGCCTACTACAGGCTGACCGGCCCCCAAGGCTGGCACGTGGATTTGACGGCCAGCGGCGGTCGGGTCAACGGCATCAGCCGCAGCGAACAAGGCGCCCGGCAAGTCACCGAAGGCAGCGCAGTCACCTTCTCGGTGGAAGGCGGCTTTCCGATTGGTCTGAGCGACAACTGGGTCGTCGAACCTCAGGCGCAGTTGATCAATCAGCGAGTCACACTGGACACCCCTTATGCAGGATCGGGAAATGCCTCGTCCAGCGACCTGTCCTCCTGGAGCGGCCGGGTCGGTGCGCGACTGAAAGGCAGTTACGACATCAAGGGCCTCGCCGTTGAACCGTATGTGCGGACCAACTTGTGGCACACGGTGTACACCGGCAATACCGTGACCCTCGATCAGGTCGACAAGATCAGCAGCAGTCGCTACTCATCCACCGTCGAAGTGGGGTTGGGTCTGGTGGCCAGGGTGACGCCCGCCGTGAGTCTGTACTTCAGCGCCGATTACAGCAGTGATGTGGATGACAATGATTTGAATGGGTTGATTGGCAGTCTGGGTGTGCGGATGCGGTGGTGAAAAAAACCGGGCTCCACTGTTATTTCTTACAGTAGGCAAGCGCGTGAAGGTCGTGCATTTTGATGCGCAGTCCACATTGATCAAGGCCAGCACGGATGCCTACTGGAATCTTCACCAACGCGCACACCGGCACACCGACCCTTCGGGTGTCGGAAGCGCGTGGGCTGGTGGTGCGGGACGTGCAGTTTCACCGGCGTGAGGTGGATGACCCGATTGATACGCGGGTAACCGAACAACGTTTCGATGCGGTTGGACGGTTGGTGGCCAGCCGTGATCCGTATCTGTTCGACCTGGCGAAGACTGATGAGACGACGCCGTTCAACCTGAGGCAGACCATGAGCCTGTCCGGCCTCGCGCTGGCGAACGACAGCGTGGACGCCGGATGGCGCGTTGGCCTGCAGGGTGAAGCCGGGCAGAGCCTGGAAAGATGGGACGGTCGCGGCAGCCACTCACTGACGCAATACGATGAACTGCTGCGCCCGACGGCCATCCGAGAGCGGGGACAGGACGTCGCCGAGCACACGCTGGAGCGTTTTACCTATGCCGATGCCAATGCGGAGGCTGCCGCGCACAACCTGTGCGGCCTGCTGATTCGCCATGACGACCCGGCGGGCACGGTTCGTGTGCATGACCAGAGTCTTGCCGGTGGCGTGCTGAGCCACACCCGGCACTTTTTACGCGACACCGAGGCGCCCGACTGGCCGCTGGAGGTTGCCGAGCGAGAGGCACTGCTCGAATCTGGCGACGGTGCGACGACATTGAATGCCTATTCCGCCAACAGTGAGCCGTGGAGCCAAACCGACGCCTTGGGTAACCGCCAGGCGTTCACCTACACAATCGATGGCCAACTGAAAAACACCCGGCTGACCCTCGCCGGCGACAGTCAGACCGAAAAGCTGCTGGTCAGCGATCTCCGTTACAACGCCACCGGCCAGCTCGAAACGGAAACTGCCGGCAACGGCGTCATCACCCGCCACCGCTACGACGAGGCCGACGGCAGGCTGACGCAACTCAGCGCCCACAAAGCCGATGGCACGCCGCTGCAAGACCTGAACTATCTCTATGACCCGGTGGGCAATGTGCTGAGTATCGAAGATGCCGCGCAACCGATCCGCTACTTCAATAACCAACGCATTGAGCCGATCAAAACCTATCGCTACGACACGCTCAACCAGTTGATTTGCGCCACGGGGTGTGAGGCCAAAACCGGCCGCGGCGGCCCCGCCCTGCCCGATTTTCAGCCATTGCCCCCCGACCCCAGTCAGATTGCCAACTACACGCAAACTTATCATTACGATGCGGGCGGCAATTTGCTGGATCTGGTGCATGTTGGCGCCCAAGCTCATGGCCGTACCTTGACTAGGTCCCGCTACAGCAACCGCTGTTTGCCCCAGCGCGACAATCGGCCGCCGACCGAGGACGAGTTGGCCACCGGCTTCGATGCCAACGGCAATCTGCGAGAGCTGCAAGCCGGTCAGTCACTGTTCTGGGACTTGCGTAACCAACTGCGAGAAGCCCACCCCGTTGTGCGCGAGGACAAAGAAGACGACCGGGAATGCTATATCTACGACGGCGACGGCCAACGCGTGCGCAAGGTGAATTCAAGTCAAACCAACGCGCGCACGATCATTCGCGAAGTACGTTACCTGCCCGGCCTGGAAATCCGCCGTCACAGCGGCACCGGGGAAATCCTCCTCGTCATCACCGCCAGCACCGGTAGCAACAGCCTTCAAGTGCTGCATTGGGTGTCGAAGCCGCCCGATGAAATTGCCTTGGACCAGGTGCGTTACAGCCTTGACGATCACCTGAAATCCAGCACGCGGGAACTGGATCAAAATGCTGGCCTGATCAGCCAGGAATGGTATTACCCGTTCGGTGGGACTGCGTATTGGGCTGGACGAAATGCAACCGAGGCCAAGTACAAGACCGTGCGTTATTCCGGCAAGGAGCGCGATGCCACAGGGCTTTATTACTACGGATTCCGCTATTACGCGCAGTGGTTGCAGCGGTGGATTAATCCGGACCCGGCGTGGGCGATTGATGGTCTCAATTTCTATCGTATGGTCAGGAACAATCCAGTTGCGTTATTTGACACCAATGGGTTGTCGCCGCAGGGCGAGCTAGCGGACAAAATGATGAATAGCAACAAATTTCACGATATCTATCTCGATAGTCCAGAGAAGGCATTTAGGTACTTATCCCATAGACACAGAGACGAAGACCCGGATGTTGTTGCAAAGGCTCTAAAGCGAGTCCAAAAAAGAATGGCTCCCAGCGATGAATCGCTGACCCAGAAAATGAGCAATCTTACAGTTACTACACACCAAAAACTCATACGCAATCCATCGCAAGAATATAGTTACATGAAAGAATTCAAAGCCATATACGCAACCACTCATGGATCGCACGCAATCAACACGGCCATGAGAAAAAATGAGGAAATTTCACTCAGCGGAAAAACAATAATACGCGAACTGACTGATCGCCATGGAGATCAGGAGTTTTCGGGGGCGCACGGAAAAGAAGCTGCAAGATCCATCGAAATAATCGCAAAAGTTTTCAATCTTCATGACACAAAGCAAATAAGCTCTCAGCTATACAATCAAACTAACGAGTCAACCCGCACCTATTTTCGAGGACAA
The DNA here is from genome assembly GCF_048079215.1 of Pseudomonas sp. NFX71. Classification (NCBI taxonomy): domain Bacteria; kingdom Pseudomonadati; phylum Pseudomonadota; class Gammaproteobacteria; order Pseudomonadales; family Pseudomonadaceae; genus Pseudomonas; species Pseudomonas sp. NFX71. The sequence goes on from NZ_CP182230.1 coordinate 5,619,790, forward strand.
TCTTTAAGTGCGGCTGCACTGGAGGTATTCAGGACGGCACAAGAAGATGGTTCCATAGTCTACTCAAAGAGTTTTCTTTCCGTCGCCAAAGAAAAAGAAACAGCCGTAGATTTTATACGCAGTGAGTCAGCTGTTCTTTTTATAATATCTGGATTTAGTGCCGCAAACGTAGTTTCAAATTATTCTGCGTCGACCGTAAAAACCCTCGTATTTACGCCTTATGCAGACTTCAAAGTGACCGCCGTCGGTTATAGCACCGAAAAAGAAGGCAGAGTTATTATCAAACTAACAGAAGTGCGAGGTCATACGGGAAACCGCATCCCCATGCCTCGTTAATTAAAACCAAACAGGCACTGGGCATTGGCATATACCGAAATCACCAGACTGATATCGCTCGCCTGTTTTTGCGCTTCAACATACACTCAGCACCCTTTATAGCTACATGCCCATCAACCCTCCGGCCGCAACATCAACACCGCCAACGGCGGCAAATTCAACACCAACGACAACGCTTGGCCATGGCTCGCCTCTTCCTCGGTAAACGCCCCGCCGCTGTTTCCGTAATTCGACCCGGCATACATCGCCGCATCACTGTTGATCACCTCAGTCCAGCGCCCGGCAAACGGTACGCCAATCCGATAGCCCTCACGCGGCACCGGCGTAAAGTTGGCCACCACTAACACCGGCCGGCCGTCCTTGCTCCAGCGCATAAACGCTGTTGATCGCATCATCACCGATCAACACTGGAACCCTTGCCGCGCGTCGTCCTGGCCATGCTCCTCGACCTGTTACTTCTTACAGTAGGCAGCCGTGTGAAGGTCGTGCATTGTGATGTGCAGTCCACATTGATCAAGGCCAGCACGGATGCCTACTGGAATCTTCACCAACGCGCACACCGGCACACCGACCCTTCGGGTGTCGGAAGCGCGTGGGCTGGTGGTGCGGGACGTGCAGTTTCACCGGCGTGAGGTGGATGACCCGATTGATACGCGGGTAACCGAACAACGTTTCGATGCGGTTGGACGGTTGGTGGCCAGCCGTGATCCGTATCTGTTCGACCTGGCGAAGACTGATGAGACGACGCCGTTCAACCTGAGGCAGACCATGAGCCTGTCCGGCGTCGCGTTGGCGACCGACAGCGTGGACGCCGGATGGCGCGTTGGTCTGCAGGGTGAAGCCGGGCAGAGCCTGGAGAGGTGGGACGGTCGCGGCAGCCACTTACTGACGCAATACGATGAACTGCTGCGCCCGACGGCCATCCGTGAATGGGGACAGGACGTCGCCGAGCACACGCTGGAGCGTTTCACCTATGCCGATGCCAGTGCAGAGGTCGCCGCGCACAACCTGTGCGGCCTGCTGATTCGCCACGACGACCCGGCGGGCACGGTTCATGTGCATGACCAGAGTCTTGCCGGTGGCGGGCTGAGCCACACCCGGCACTTTTTACGCGACACCGAGGCGCCTGACTGGCCGCTGGAGGTTGCCGAGCGAGAGGCACTGCTCGAATCTGGCGACGGTGCGACGACATTGAATGCCTATTCCGCCAACAGTGAGCCGTGGAGCCAAACCGACGCCTTGGGTAACCGCCAGGCGTTCACCTACACAATCGATGGCCAACTGAAAAACACCCGGCTGACCCTCGCCGGCGACAGTCAGACCGAAAAGCTGCTGGTCAGCGATCTCCGTTACAACGCCACCGGCCAGCTCGAAACGGAAACCGCCGGCAACGGCGTCATCACCCGCCGCCACTACGACGAGGCCAACGGCAGGCTGACGCAACTGAGCGCCCACAAAGCCGATGGCACGCCGATGCAGATCCTCAAATATCTCTACGACCCCGTGGGCAATGTCCTGAGCATCGAGGATGCCGCGCAACCGATCCGCTACTTCAACAATCAGCGCATCGACCCAATCAAGACCTACCGCTACGACACGCTTTACCAGTTGATCTACGCCACTGGTTGTGAGGCCCAATCCGGACGCGGCGGCCCCGCCCTGCCCGACTTTCAACCCTTGCCGCCCGATCCCGGCCAGATCGCCAACTACACGCAAACCTTTTATTACGACGCGGGTGGCAACCTGCTGGACCTGGTGCACGTCGGCGCGCAAGCCCATGGCCGCACCTTGACCCGAGCACGTTACAGCAACCGCTGCCTGCCCGAGCGCGACAACCGGCCACCGACCGAGGAAGAACTGGCCAACGGTTTCGATGCCAACGGCAATCTGTGTGAATTGCAAGCCGGCCAGCTGCTAAGTTGGGATCTGCGCAACCAACTCAGGAAAGTCTGTCCCGTCGTGCGCGAAGATAAAGAAGATGACTGTGAATGCTATTTCTACGACGGCGGCGGTCAACGCGTGCGCAAAGTACACTCAAGCCAGACCAATGCCCGTAGCGTCACTCGTGAGGTGCGTTACCTGCCCGGCCTGGAAATCCGCCGTCACAGCGGCACTGGGGAAATCCTCCATGTCATCACCGCCAACGCCGGCAGCAACAGCGTGCAGGTGCTGCATTGGGTGTCGGCACCACCCGACCCAATGACTCAGGACCAGGTGCGTTACGGCCTCAACGACCACCTGAAATCCAGCGCACTGGAGCTGGATCAAAACGCCAACCTGATCAGCCAGGAATGCTATTACTCGTTTGGTGGCACGGCGTATTGGGCCGGTCGAAATGCGACCGAGGCCAACTACAAAACCGTGCGCTACTCCGGCAAAGAACGGGATGCAACAGGGCTCTATTACTACGGATTCCGCTATTACACGCCATGGTTGCAGCGGTGGATCAATCCTGATCCGATGGGATACATAGACGGGATGAATTTGTTTTTGATGGTTTATAACAACCTGATTAACTATCAGGATGCCCGTGGACTATGCGGCTCCAAAGTCAAAGCAACACCCCCCATAAAATCTAAAAACATGAAGGCCGCAAAAAACAAGCTCGCAACCATGCATAAAAACAAACAGAAATTCCACGCAGAAAACCTTAAACACCTAGGAGAGTGGAATATTTTACCCAATGAATTATTATTGGTTCACACATTAAGACTGGATCTGGAATCACACAAAAACAGCGAGTTACTCTCACAGAGCGCAGCATCGTTATTTTCAAGCTGGGATATTATAAGCGCTAGCTTAATAAAGCTTAGCGATCGAAGCACAGCCACCTATTCAAAAAATATTAAAACACAATTAAGTGGATTCGAGGGTATGACCTTTGATTCGCCAGAAAATACTTCGGAGCATTACACCCAATCCAAAAGAATTACTTTCGGAGAAATTGCTTTTAAACTTAGAGTACCAGCAGCAAACATCATAGGAACCATCCCGTTCGATAACGGTTTTCCTAATCAAACGGGCCGAAACGCAAAGACTACCGAAGAAAAAGGCAGTCTTGCCAAAGCATTCCATAACGGACAAACAAAATTCAATGGAGAAAAATCAGAACTGAACACTTATTACCAAATTGTTTCTCCAGAGCAGCTAATCAAAGATCAAAGTGAGTGCGGCGGCGATTGGAATGAAGTTCTTATTGTGGGGCGAAAGGATATCTCAATACATCCTGGTTTCCCAAATACGGGGGCCATTTCAGTAGAAGAAATATTTATATTGCCACAGCAAGATATACGACTATCAGATGGAAAGCCGGTACTTCCAGACTTTCTTCAGGAAGCAGCTGACAGAATAAAAATTGCAAACCCCGGAATTCCTATCACTATAAAATAATAGGCGACCGGCTCCAGAAACATATCTGGGGCCGGCCCCCTGACTTATTACGCTGCTTATCCCTCCGGCCTCAACATCAACACCGCCAACGGCGGCAAATTCAACACCAAGGAAAGCGCCTGCCCATGACTCGCCTCTTCCTCGGTAAACGCCCCGCCGCTGTTCCCGTAATTCGACCCGGCATACATCGCCGCATCACTGTTGATCACCTCAGTCCAGCGCCCGGCAAACGGTACGCCAATCCGATAGCCCTCACGCGGCACCGGCGTAAAGTTGGCCACCACTAACACCGGCCGGCCGTCCTTGCTCCAGCGCATAAACGCATAAACGCTGTTGATCGCATCATCGCCGATCAACCACTGGAACCCTTGTGGGGCGTCGTCCTGGTCGTGCAAGGCGGGTTCTTCGCGGTACAACCGGTTCAGGTCGCCGACGAGTTTCTGCACGCCTTTGTGTTCCGAATACTGCAGCAAGTACCAATCCAGCTGCTGATCGTGGTTCCACTCGCGCCACTGGCCAAATTCGCAGCCCATGAACAACAGTTTCTTGCCCGGATGTGCCCACATGAAGCTCAGGTAAGCCCGCAGGTTGGCGAATTTCTGCCAGCGGTCACCGGGCATTTTGTCTATCAGCGAGTGTTTGCCGTGAACCACTTCGTCGTGGGAGATCGGCAGGATGAAGCGTTCGGACCAGGCATACACCAGGCCGAAACTCAGTTCGTTGTGGTGATGGGCGCGGTACACCGGATCTTGCTGGATGTAGTGCAGCGAATCGTGCATCCAGCCCATGTTCCATTTGTAGTCGAAACCCAGGCCACCCTGCTGCGTACTTTGGCTGACGCCAGGCCACGCCGTGGACTCTTCGGCGATCACCAGCGCGCCGGGCGCTTCGAGGTTGACCACATCGTTGAGGTGACGCAGGAAGTCGATCGCTTCAAGGTTTTCCCGACCGCCGTGACGGTTCGGCACCCACTCGCCGGCCTTGCGCGAGTAATCGCGGTACAGCATCGACGCCACCGCATCGACGCGCAGGCCGTCGACGTGGAAATGCTTGAGCCAGTGCAGCCCAGAGGCCAGCATGTAGCCGTGCACTTCGGTGCGACCGAGGTTGTAGATCAGCGTGTCCCAATCCTGGTGGAAGCCTTCCTGCGGGTTACCGTATTCGTACAGCGCGGTGCCGTCGAATTGCGCCAGGCCGTGAGTATCGGTCGGAAAATGCGCCGGGACCCAATCGAGAATGACGCCGATATCGGCCAGGTGGCAGGCGTTGACGAACGCTGCGAAATCATCCGGCGAACCGTAACGGGCGCTCGGGGCAAACTGTGAGAGCAGTTGATAGCCCCATGAGCCGCCGAACGGATGTTCCATGATCGGCATCAGTTCAATGTGGGTGAACCCCAGTTCCTTGACGTACGGAATCAAGCGTTCGCCCAGCTCATGCCAGGAGTACTGGCGCGCCACTTCGCCCAGATCGTCCAGCTCGCACTGCCAGGAACCGGCGTGCAATTCGTAGATCGACAGCGGCGCGCTCGGTTTTGAACGCTCGACGCGAGCCTGCATCCACTCGTGATCCTGCCACTCGATGCTCAAGGGAGAGGCGACTTTCGACGCAGTGTCCGGCGGCAGCGTGGTGGCCAGGGCCATCGGATCGGCCTTGAGCGGCAGAATGCCGTGGGTGCCGAGGATCTCGTATTTGTAAGCCTCGCCTGCCTGCAGGCGCGGGATGAACAGTTCCCAGACGCCGGTCGGGTGACGCAGGCGCATCGGGTGCCGACGGCCATCCCAGTTATTGAAGTCGCCGACCACCGACACCCGTTTGGCGTTCGGAGCCCACACGGCGAAACGCACGCCGTCGACACCGTCGACGTTTTTCAGCTGCGCACCCAGGCAACTGCTCAAGTCACGGTGATTGCCTTCAGCGAACAGGTACAAGTCCATTTCACCGAGCAACGGACCGAAGCTGTAAGGGTCTTCGGAAACCTGTTCGCCGCCCGCCCAACGCATGCGCAGCACATACGGCTGCGCCCGATCGAAATGCCCGACAAACAGCCCGGGCGTTTCGGTGGCCTCAAGGGCGCCGAGTTCCTCCCCGGAATCCTTGGCCAACACCTGTACGCTCAACGCGTCAGGCAGGTAGGCCCGAATGAATTGCCCGCCAGCGCCATCGCCATGGGGGCCGAGAATTGCAAAGGGGTCTTGATGCTGGGCGCGTACCAGCGCGTCGATGTCCCGCGATCTGGGCAGTAACGCCTCTTTAGCGTGACCCTGTTCCTTGTTCGAGAAACTCATGACTACTCTCCACCAAGATCGGAAAAGGGTTTAAGCCCACTCAATAATCCATATAAACCGTGCAATGGCACGGGCAACCAGGTGGGCCGATTTTCTGCTTCATAGGCCACCTCGTACGCCGCTTTTTCCAGACCGAACAACGCCAGCGCGGCGTCCTCGCCTTCCGGATCTTGCCACGCATGAGCAAGACTAGCTGCCGCCAGCCGATAAGCGTCGACAAATGCCTGTTTCGCTTCATTTAAATAGCGTTCCGATACCCGCAGCCGGGCTGCCCGGGCATCGGTGGTGTTATCGACGTTGTGCACGTTGATGGCCATAGCCGCCGCGTAGTCGAACGAGCGCAAGACGCCGCTGACATCCTTGTAGGGGCTGTGCTTGCCGCGCCTTTCGGCCAGGGGCCGCGCCGGTTCGCCTTCGAAGTCGATCAGGTAGGCATCGCCCTTGATCACCAACACTTGCCCCAGGTGCAAGTCGCCATGGACGCGAATCCGCAACCCACCGGTCGCCTTTTTGCCCAGTTCCTGGACGTGGCTGAGGATGGCTTTTTTGTTGTCCAGTAAACGAGTGACCAGGGTTTTGTCCGCCGGGTTCAGTTCGTTTTGATGCTGCTTGAGCAACTTCAGCGCGTGTTCCAGTTGCGCGGCGACATCCTTGGCCGAAGCCAGGGCATCTTTTTGCGTGGTGACTTGCGGGGCGAAGTCCGGGTTGTCCGTGGGCGCTGCCAGCACCTGATGCATTTCCCCCAGACGCTGACCGAGCATCCCGGCGAAGTCGCGCAGTTCGCCGAGGGCGTTGTAATGCTGCTCCTGCTCGGACATGGCATCGGCGAGTTCGTCGCGCAATGCTCGTTCGAGGTTGTTCTGCGTCCATTCCCATGCATCGCCCTGATTGCTCAGATAGCCTTGGGCGATCATCAGCAGGTTGTCTTCGCCCTTGGCATCGCGACGGACCACCGACCCCAGCAATGGAGAGATATTGGCGAAACCCGCATCGGTCAGGTACGCGCTCATTTCCAATTCCGGGTGAACGCCTGAGGCCACCTTGCGGATCAGCTTGAGCACCAGGCTGCTGCCGATCACCACCGAGCTGTTGGACTGCTCGGCCGACAGATAGCGCACTTCCGATTCAGCGCTCAGGCCCAGCTTCGCCAACTCGGCAGTCGGTTCGAAGCGAATCTCGCCGCCATCGGACGGCAGCACAGTGTTGTCCTGCATGCCTTGCAGCACCGCACGGATGAAGTTTTCGAGGCTGAACGCATCCGTGATCAAGCCCACTTGCGGACCTCGTCGCACCCGAGACAGCGCCAGTTGCTGCGGCAACGCGGGGCCCACCTGATCATCCGCAATGAAGCCGAACGGCAATTGGTAACGGCTGGTCTGACCGCCGCTGGTGACTTCGATTTCACTCAGCAGCACCGGATGCAACGCATCACCGAAGCGCACGCCATAGGCCAGGTTGACCTTGTCAATGGCCGCATCCTTGCCGGCGAACCAGCGCCGGTTTTGTAACCAGTTAGGCAGGATGCCCTGTTCCAGCGTGCCGCGAGACGGCGCTTCGAGCAGTTCTTCCATGCGCTTTTTCAGCACCAGGGTGGTGAAGTCCGGCAGGCTTTGCGCCGGTTCTACGTGCCAGCTAGGCATTTGATTCTCCGCTGCGAGTCCGAACCAGTAAAAACCGTAAGGCGCCAGGGTCAGGAGAAAATTCAACTGGCCGATCGGCGGGAACGCGTTACCGCCCAGCATCTCGACCGGCACCATGCCGACGTAGGCCGACAGGTCCAGTTCTGCCGCTTGTGCACTGCGGGACACGTTAGCCACACACAGAATGATCTCGTGCTTGCCATCTGCCCCGGTGAATTCACGGGTGTAAGCCAGAATCCGTCGGTTGCTCGGCGACAGCATTTTCAGTGTGCCGCGTCCGAACGCCTTGGATTGCTTGCGCACGGCGAGCATGCGCCGGGTCCAGTTCAACAATGAATGCGGATCGCCCGCCTGGGTTTCGACGTTGACCGACAGGTAACCGTATTGCGGGTCCATGATCGGTGGCAGCACCAGGCTGGCCGGATCGGCGCGGGAGAAGCCGCCGTTACGGTCGATCGACCATTGCATAGGCGTGCGCACGCCATCGCGGTCACCAAGGTAGATGTTGTCGCCCATGCCGATTTCATCACCGTAATACAGGGTCGGCGTGCCGGGCATCGACAGCAACAGACTGTTCAGCAGCTCCACACGGCGACGGTCGCGTTCCATCAACGGTGCCAGGCGCCGGCGAATCCCCAGGTTGATCCGCGCCCGACGGTCGGCCGCGTAGTAGTTCCACAGGTAGTCACGCTCCTTGTCGGTGACCATCTCCAGGGTCAGCTCATCGTGATTGCGCAGGAAAATGGCCCACTGGCAGTTGGCCGGGATCTCCGGGGTCTGGCGCAGAATGTCGGTGATCGGGAAGCGGTCTTCCTGGGCCAGCGCCATGTACATGCGCGGCATCAACGGGAAGTGGAAGGCCATGTGGCATTCGTCGCCGTTGAGGCCTTTTTTATCGGTGTCACCAAAGTACAGCTGCGTATCTTCCGGCCATTGGTTGGCTTCGGCGAGCAGCATGCGATCTGGGTAATTGGCGTCGATTTCGGCGCGGATCTGCTTGAGGACGTCGTGGGTCTCGGGCAGGTTTTCATTGTTGGTGCCGTCCCGTTCGATCAGGTACGGAATCGCATCCAGCCGCAAACCGTCGATGCCCATGTCGAGCCAGTAGCGCATCACCGACAGCACGGCTTTCATGACTTGCGGGTTATCGAAATTCAGGTCCGGCTGGTGCGAATAGAAACGGTGCCAGAAGTACTGGCCGGCGACCGGGTCCCAGGTCCAGTTGGACTTTTCGGTGTCGAGAAAGATGATGCGGGTGCCGTCATATTTTTGATCGTCATCGGACCAGACGTAAAAGTCCCGCGCCGCCGAACCGGGTTTGGCTTTTCGCGCCCGCTGGAACCAGGCGTGCTGGTCCGAGGTGTGGTTGATGACCAGTTCGGTGATGACCCGCAAGCCACGTTTGTGGGCTTCAGAAATAAAGCGCCTGGCGTCGGCCATGGTGCCGTAATCGGGATGCACGCCACGGTATTCGGCAATGTCGTAGCCATCGTCGCGCCGGGGCGACGGGTAGAACGGCAGGAGCCAGATGGTGTTGACGCCAAGGTCGGCGATGTAATCGAGTTTGGCGATGAGGCCGGGAAAGTCGCCGATCCCGTCATTGTTGGAGTCGAAAAAAGACTTAACGTGAACCTGGTAAATCACTGCGTCCTTGTACCAGAGCGGGTCCTTGATAAAGGTGGCAGCCTTGGGTTTCTTCGCCATTTGAAACTCCTGTTGAATTCAATAAAGCCCCCGCTGAAGCACACGGGCTGCAGAAGAAGGCTCTTTTGTGGCGAGGGCGCGTGCTCCCGCTGGGCTGCGAAGCGGCCCCTGCTTTCGTTCTGACAAACCGCATCCACAGGACTTACGACTGCTTCGCAGCCGAGCAGGAGCAAGCTCCCTCACCAGAAGAGCGGGCAGCCTGTCTAGACAGTGATCCGCCAGATGCCGAACGGTTGATGCGCCGGGTCGATCCGCATGAATTGGTACTTGCCGTGCCACGTCCAGCGATGGCCGCTCATCAAGTCCTCGCCCTGAGTACTGGCGTCGTCGGGCAACCCCATTTCCCACAGCGGTAACTCGAAATTCGCTTCCTGAACGTTATGCGGATCGAGGCTGACCGCGACCAGAATGAAGTTGCTGCCATCCTCGCTGCGTTTGCCGAAATACAGGATGTTGTCGTTCCAGGCGTTGTAGACCTTCAGGCCCAGATGCGTGTGCAACGCAGGGTTCTGCCGGCGAATGCGGTTGAGCTGCGCGATCTCGGCAATGATGTTGCCCGGCGCGTTGAAGTCCCTGGGGCGGATTTCGTACTTCTCGGAGTTGAAGTATTCCTCCTTCCCAGGCACGGGTGCGGCTTCACAAAGCTCGAAACCTGAATACATGCCCCACAGCCCGGAGCCCATGGTTGCCAGGGCCGCACGGATCAGAAAGCCGGCGCGTCCGGACTCGTGCAGAAACGCCGGGTTGATGTCCGGTGTATTGACGAAGAAATTCGGCCGGTAGCATTCGCGCCACGGCGACTCGTTCAACTCGGTGAAGTACGTCGACAGTTCGTACTTGGTGTTGCGCCAGGTGAAGTAGGTGTAGCTCTGCGAATAACCGACCTTGCCCAGGCGCGCCATCATCGCCGGCGTGGTGAAGGCTTCGGCGAGGAAGATCACTTCCGGGTACAGCGCCCGCACATCGGCGATCAGCCACTGCCAGAACGGCAGCGGTTTAGTGTGCGGGTTGTCGACGCGAAAGATCTTCACGCCCTCCTCGACCCAGCCGACCACGATGTCGCGCAATTCGACCCAGAGGCTGGGGATCGCGTCAGCGGCATAGAAGTCGACGTTGACGATATCCTGATATTTCTTCGGCGGGTTCTCGGCGTATTTGATCGTGCCGTCCGGGCGCCAGTTGAACCAGCCGGGATGCTGTTTGAGCCACGGATGATCCTGGGAACACTGAATGGCGAAGTCGAGTGCGATTTCCAGGCCATGGTCGGCTGCTGCGGCTACCAACCGACGGAAGTCTTCGCGGGTGCCCAGTTCCGAGTGAATCGCCTCATGCCCGCCCTCTTCACTGCCGATGGCATACGGGCTGCCTGGATCGTCGGGGCCGGCGGTGAGGGAGTTGTTCGGGCCTTTGCGGTAGCTGCGTCCGATCGGGTGGATCGGCGGAAAGTACAGCACATCAAACCCCATGTCCTGAATCATCGGCAGCCGCGAATGCACGTCGTTAAATGTGCCATGACGGGCCGGATCGTCGGTGATCGAGCGCGGAAACAACTCATACCAACTGGCGAACTGGGCGATCTCACGTTCGACGTCCAGCGGATACTCGGGGCTGAAGCTCAAATAGGCGCGGTGATCGGCCTGAGACATCAGGTCGGCGCTGCGCTGGTGCAGAAACAGCGCCACCTGCTCGATTTCGAGCAACCCGGCCAGTTCGTGGTGCAGCGCTGCCAGCCCTTCACTCAGTTGGCCTTCGGAGCGTTCGGCTGCCTGTTGAACCAGGGTGCGACCTTCCTGCAGCTCAAGACTGACGGGCACACGGGCCGAGTGCTTCTTCTCCAGCTCATAGCAGAAGCTGGCGAACTGATCGATCCAGGCCTCGATGCAGAACACATAACGGCCCTGACGCGAGACGCGGAATTGGCCTTGATACCCGTTATTGCCCAGCTCACCCATGACTTCGCTTTGCCAGGCGTCATCATCGGCAGCGCGCCAGCGAACCCGCACGGCCAGTTTGTCGTGCCCGTCGGCGAAGACTTTACTCGTGACCACCACGTCTTGCCCGATCACGGCTTTAGCGGCGAATTGCCCGCCATCCAGGGTCGGCATGGTGTTTTCAATGGCGATGCGCGGCAGCAACAAGGCCTGCGACAACGGCATATGAGGGTTGTAGTTCAGCTCTGTCGGTTTTTCTGCAGTCATCGAGCATCTCTCCTTTACGCCCCATGGACGCTCTTGTACCTGATCGTCGTTCGCGCAAGGCCAGCGGCCCCGGAATGAACTCACTTAGGTTCCGAGCGACAGGCTTCGGTAAAGTTCACGTGGATTTGCCCGCATCTGCGGTGGAATCAATTCGTATGCAAAGAGGTCAATCCACTTAAGCACGACTTGCGCCATCTGCCACTGGAGGCTTCAACGATGAGTATTCCAATCCCGGCTGAAACACCCGATCCAAACATCGACACCCCGACGATTCCTCCCACCGAGCCGCCGCCGGTGCCCGAGCAGGAGCCGCCGGGGACTACCCCGCCGCCGCGGGAAGATCCGCCGGAGACGATGCCGCCGGTGATCGTTGCCCCCGAGTAAAGTGGCGAGGGAGCTTGTCGGAACGCCGCACCATCCCCTTCGGCTGCGCAGCGGTCGTGATTTTTTGGAGGAGCTTCTCACCCCAGCGGGAGCAAGCTCCCTCCCCACACAAGCTACTCCGCCACAAATGCGCCGTCCGTCAGGGTTTATCTTCCTGCTCGTTTTTCTCAAGCAACTTAACGATCCTCGGCATCACACTGAAAATCGCCAACGCCAGCAACGTACTGAACACCGCCGTCGCCTCACGCCCCAACCCGGCGGAAACACCAATCGCCGCTGTCAACCACAACCCGGCGGCGGTGGTCAGGCCTTTCACGTGGCCCTCATCGCCTTCCTGGTTTTTAAGGATGGTCCCGGCACCGAGGAAGCCGATCCCGGCGATCACCCCTTGCACCACGCGACTCATGGCATCGGCCTGAGAGCCGGACATCTGCGGCACCAACACAAACAGCGCGGCACCGAGCGCCACCAGCATGTGCGTACGCACACCGGCGGCCTTGCCCTTGTGCTCGCGTTCAAAACCGAGAATCCCGCCCAACACGGCGGCCATCAGCAGTCTTACCGTGATACGTGTCAGTTGTGAGGCATCGCCAATGTCAGCGAACTCCGCTTGCAGCGTCACCCAAACTTCATGCCACCAGGCGTCCATGGTGCATTCCCTGTAAATGATCGATAGAGGATGGACCGCGCCGACCATTAATCGGTTGCACAGAACGATGGCCGCCTGTTGAGCCCTAACCTTGTATAACCCGCAGAAAAAAGGACCTCTCCATGACAGTGCGCATCGAAAACAAGACCTGCTTTTTCACCACCGAGAACGGCGAGGAAATCCGCCTGTGCCCGGATGTGACCATCGTCACCGACCCCGAGAAAGCAATGTCGGCAGTCGATATCAACGGCCAGCACATCTACATCACCGAAGCAGAAGCCGATGCATTGACCGTAGCAGGTGCGGTGGACGGTCGCCGGCATTTGAAGGCCACGGACAGTGATTCGGTGATTTGACTGACCCGGATCAATACGACCCGCGGGCGTCTGTAATAGCGCCCGTAGGCCCGTTGCCGCAGGTGCTTCAAGTTGTCGCACGTAGCGGCTAAGCGCTCATCTGATCCGCTTTTTATTGCGATACCTGAGTCTGTTATGCAAACAGATCGACGCTCATAGTGACCTGGCCTGATGGAGGCTGATGAGCGTATGACCATGAGCGAAAGAATCCCCGTCCGAACTATAGAAAGTGTCCCGTTAGTCAGCAGCTATGAGCCTTCGCGTCCAAAGATGAAGGCCAAATCCAGCGACAACCTGATCCACACCCGCAGCTTCACCGGCCTGTTCCGCACCCTGCGCATGAGCGGTGCGGGCTTTCTGTTCCTGCTGTTCTTCGGCACGGTGTGGCTGAACTGGGGCGGCCGCCAGGCGGTGCTCTGGGATCTTTCTGAAAGCAAATTCCACATCTTCGGTGCGACCTTCTGGCCACAGGACTTCATCCTCCTGTCGGCATTGCTGATCATTGCGGCGTTCGGCCTGTTTGCGATCACCGTGTTTGCCGGACGCGTCTGGTGCGGCTACACCTGCCCACAGAGCTCCTGGACGTGGATCTTCATGTGGTGCGAGAAGATCACCGAAGGTGAACGCAACCAGCGGATCAAACTGCAAGCCGCGCCCTGGGGCCCGAACAAATTGATGCGCCGCGCGGCCAAGCACACCTTGTGGCTGGCGATCAGTTTGCTGACCGGCCTGACCTTCGTCGGCTACTTCACACCGATCCGCCCGCTGGCCGAAGAACTGCTGACCTTGCAGATCGGCGGCGTCAGTCTGTTCTGGGTGCTGTTCTTCACCGGCGCCACGTACATCAACGCCGGTTGGCTTCGTGAGGCGGTGTGCATGCACATGTGCCCGTATGCACGGTTCCAGAGCGTGATGTTCGACAAAGACACCCTGACCATCTCCTACGACGTCGCCCGTGGCGAAAACCGTGGCCCGCGCAAACGTGACGTGAAACCTGCCGAAGTCGGCCTTGGTGATTGCATCGATTGCCAGCTCTGCGTGCAGGTGTGCCCGACCGGCATCGACATTCGCGATGGTCTGCAAATGGAGTGCATCGGGTGCGCCGCGTGTATCGACGCCTGTGATTCGATCATGGACAAAATGGGCTACGCCCGCGGCCTGATCAGCTACACCTCCGAACACGAGTTGCAAGGTGGCAAGACCCACCTGCTGCGACCACGGCTGATCGGCTACACCGCGGTGTTGCTGGTGATGATCGGTGCGCTCGCCCTGGCCCTCGTCGAACGGCCGATGGTCTCGCTGGACGTCAGCAAGGACCGTGGCCTGTTCCGCGAGAACAGTCTGGGGCAGATCGAAAACATCTACAGCTTGAAGGTCATCAACAAGACCCAGCAACGCCAGGACTACCGTTTGGCCCTGGTCGATGGCGACGGCTTCCAGTTGCAAGGCAAGACCGAACTGAGCCTGGCGCCCGGCGAGATTGTTGACGTGCCGGTGTCCGTGGCGATGACTACGGAACGGCCGAGCAGCAGTTCGCAGAGCATCGGCTTCAAGATTGTCGACAGCGATGAGCCTGACATTTATAGCGTCGCGGACAGCCGCTTTGTTGCGCCGATGAACCGTTGAGCCTTTAAGATGCAGTGCTTGTGAGATGCGGTCCTCTGTGGCGAGGGAACTTGCTCCCGCTGGGGTGCGAAGCGCCCCCAAGATCTACGAAAGATCTACGACTGCTACGCAGCCGAGCGGGAGCAAGCTCCCTCGCCACATCAGTGCACTAACCGAACAATTCCAACCGGGCCTTAGATGAAACGCTACGAAAAATTCGCCGATGACATCGCTGAACTGATCCGCTCCGGCGTCCTTGGCCCCGGCCAGCGCGTGCCGTCGGTGCGCTACGCCAGCCAGACCTACGGCGTCAGCCCGTCCACGGTGTTCCAGGCCTACTACCTGCTCGAACGTCGTGGCCTGATCCGCGCCCGTCCGCGCTCCGGTTATTTCGTCAACACCCATGCACCGAGCCCGTTTTCGGAGCCGGTGATCAGCAGCCAGGTCAACGAATCCACCGAAGTCGATGTCAGCGAACTGGTGTTCTCGGTGCTCGACTCGATCAAGGACCCCAACACCGTACCGTTCGGTTCCGCGTTCCCCAGCCCTACCCTGTTTCCCCTGCAACGATTGTCCCGTTCCCTGGCCAGTGCCGCCCGGGACATGGACCCGCGCATGGTCGTCACCGACATGTCGCCGGGCAACCCGCAACTGCGTCGACAAATCGCCCTGCGCTACATGGTCGGCGGCCTGATGCTGCCCATGGAAGAACTGCTGATCACCAACGGCGCACTGGAAGCGCTGAACCTGTGCCTGCAAGCCGTCACCGAACCCGGCGACCTGGTGGCCATCGAAGCCCCGGCGTTCTACGCCTGCCTGCAAATCCTCGAACGGTTGAAGCTCAAGGCTGTGGAAATCCCCGTGCACCCGCGCGACGGCATCGACCTCGGCGTGCTCGCGCAAACCCTGGAGCGCCACCCGATCAAGGCCTGCTGGTGCATGACCAGTTTCCAGAACCCCATGGGTGCGACCATGCCCGAAGCGAAAAAGCGTGAATTGGTGGAATTGTTGCGTAGCCACCAGGTGCCGCTGATCGAGGACGATGTCTACGCCGAACTCTATTACGGGCAACAGGCGCCGAAACCGGCCAAGGCGTTCGATACCGAAGGGTTGGTGATGCATTGCGGCTCGTTCGCCAAAAGCCTCGCACCGGGTTATCGCATCGGCTGGGTAGCTGCCGGGCGCTATGCACAGAAGATTGAGCGACTGAAACTCATGACCTCACTGTGCGCGTCGATGCCAGCTCAGGCGGCCATTGCCGATTACCTGCAACATGGCGGCTACGACCGGCATTTGCGTAAATTGCGTTATGCGCTGGAAGAGCAGCAGAGTGCGATGCTGGCGGCGATTGCGCGCTACTTTCCGGCGCAGACCCGCGTCAGTCAGCCGGCTGGCGGCTACTTTTTATGGCTGGAACTCCCGGCGCAGATGGATTCATTGAAGTTATTTCAGATGGCGTTGGCGCAGGGGATCAGCATTGCGCCGGGGCCGATCTTTTCGCCGGCGCAGCGGTTCAGGAATTGTATTCGGTTGAATTATGGGAGCCCTTGGGATGAGGCTTCGGAAAAGGCGATGGAGACGTTGGGGCGAATTGTAAGGTCGTTTTGACAGTGACAAATGCCGTCTAACTATTGGTGCAATGAAAGCTGAGCACTGCGGCTTGATCTTTCTCGGCTTATCGCATTAGAGAAAGCCGCTAGCGTATCGGCGTTATTAAGAGCCATGTGCGTCCTAAGCGCCGGGTTTTCTTTAAAACGTTTGAATGCCTCATCCATATTATCGGCTTCGGCGGCCAATAAGAAATATCGCCGGGTTCCAGATTTAATATTACGCTCATCAGCATCCACGCCACTCATCATATTTTTCGACGCAGCCTCCATTGCTATGTATTGTAGTTCGTCCACTACGTAACGATCACCGCTTATTGTGAGAACGCCGTTTAATTCATCACCAATCGGAACACTTAAATACCACCAGTCTTCAGACCGCAATGTTTTACTGCGATGTGTCAGCTCATGAATTAATACATGACTATTGCTTTCCACTGTTCCGCGCGCAATAAAATATGAGTTGAAGTATATTTTTCGCCGCCTATCATTGGGCAAAACAAACGCCCAAGACTTGCTCAAACTTTCAGCATCAGAAAAAGCTACCATTTTTTCTGGTTTGTCTTGCAGCTCGCGAATATCGTTTAGAATTTCACGATAGCCTTGCACGAGCCTGTCAATATCATCAGAGTCAACTGCACCAAAGTAATCATTAATAAGGCCCCTATCAAAGTCTCCGCCTTCCAGCTCTGCCACGACATCTTCCAATACCTTCTCAGACCTATAAAAAGCTTCAATCAATGCGTTTGCCAGTTGCGGAAGGTGCTTTCTAATATTCTTCATTCCTCGCTGTTCGATCAAAACATGGTCGTCTTTATTCCGCTCGATCATTCGATCACTTATCCACGCCAGAATCGAAAACTTTCCTTGTTGGTCCACATACTTAATAGGATTATTTCTGACAAAACGATAAAAGTTCAGACCATCCACATTCCCTGCCGAGTCCGGACTCAACCAGCGCTGCAACCACGTCGCGTAATAACGCGCGCCATAGTAATAAAGCCCCGTCGCATCTCGCTCCTTGCCAGAATAACGCACAGTCTTGTAACTGGTTTCTACCTCATGCCGCCCCGCCAGCCATGCCGTGCCGCCAAACGGGTAATACACTTCCTGGCTGATCGGTTTCGCCTGCGCATCCACTTCAATCGCACTCGACCCCAGGTGATCGTCGAAGCAGTAACGCAACTGATCGTTTTCCACGCCGTCGGGCGGCGGGCTGTCCCAATGCAGCAGCCGCACGGAACAACGCCCGGCCTGAACATTGAGGACCTGCAACTGCTCACCCGTGGCGCTGTTGGTGTGCAGTTCGATACCCGGCAGGTAATGTACTTCGGCTGTATGGGTAATGGAGTGCGCCGCAGCGCTGCGCCATTTGCGCAGACGCATGCCTTCAGCATCGTAAATGTAGCGCTCCCAATCATCGGCGGCAGCGATCCGGGTTACCTGGGTGACCTGGGCCAATTCATTGCGACCATTCCACTGCAACGCCTGACCCGGTTGCAGCTCCAGCAAATTGCCACGAACATCGAACAGCGCCTCCAAATCCGCGCCCGGTCGATCTTTGATGCTGCGATTGCTGTGCTCCGCCACCCGCATGATCAACGTGTCGTTCTCGGCACCGAGATGAGTGCGCTCCAGCAGATTACCCGCGGCATCATGGTGATAGGTTTCGCTGTAGTTGCGCCAACGGCTGGCATCGGGCGGGCCGAAGGCTTGCCACTCGGGTAATGCGGGACCGAATGAGGGCTTGGCGGTTTCCCAGCCAGTGGCTTTGATCAGTTGATTCAACGTGTCGTAGGTGAAGCGGCGGACCGGTTCGATGCGCTGGTTGGCGAAATACTGGATCGGTAACGCGGCGTCGGTGATTTCGGTGATGTTGCCCGCCGGGTCATAGCGGTAGCTCAGGTTTTGCAAAAACATGCCGTCCGGGCCTTGATTGGCCAGCGACAGCAGATGCCCATCGGCCGGGTCATAACTGGAAACGGTGCGCATGCCGTTGCCGGCGAGTTCCTGCTGAACCTGTCCGAGTGCGCTGTACTCGAGGGCGCTGACCAGCGTTTCGGCGGCAGGTTGTCCGGCCCGTCGCAGGCGAACTTCGCGCAGCTGGCCGGCCCGATCATGGGCGAAGTGGCGGACGTGGCCTTTAGCATCGGTCTGGCTCAGCGCCTCACCGGTGACCGCGAAGTGCCAGGCAGACTGCGAACCGTCACCCGGCTCCAGCAAGCTGTCGCGTTCAGTCTCGGCGAAGGGCCAGTCCGGCGGATCCAGGCTGTCGAGGAAATGTCGGACTTCGGCCAGTACTGCGCCTGTCAGCCCATACTCAGGGAGCAATCGGCTGCCCGCCGGATCATCGTGTCGCACCGGTTGGCCGCAGCGATTGTGCCGCGCATCGTCGGGCGAAGAACTGCCCCAGGTGATCCGCTCGGTACGGCGCGCAGGCTCGTCGGAAAAGTGCTCGACTATCGCCACCGGTCGCAGCGACGAGTCATGCTCGGTTTGACGATGCCAGCCTCGCTGATCCCATGCCTCAAGCGCCTGCCCCGCAGCGCCAGACAAACTCAGCTGCCAGCCCGCATCGACGCTGTCGCTGCACAGACTCTGGCCTGACAAGCTGAAGAAAGTAGACAGATTGGGGGGCACCGCAGCACCCGACTGCATCAACGCAAACAACCGGGGATCCCGCTGTTCAGTGAGCCAGCCCGCTGCATCGTGAAGCTGGTGCGTGACCCGCGCTTCAACAGGATCACCCACATCGCGTCGATAATAAGCCACTGCACGAACGGGCAGCCCGCGTGACTCAATGGCACTTATTGACGGTGTGAAACTGTGCAAATCGTGGCACTCAACGATGGAGAGGCCACTCGCAATCTAGGCGCGTCGGGGACCAACGTCTACTGTCAATAATGACAGTAGACGTTGGTCCCCGTTGATCAGAGGTTGGAATGCTAGAGCAGATAAACTCGCTGTGGCGGATTGTGCGGTATTTTTGAGCAGTCCTTGAATAATCTCCAAGGCAAGACACTCATTGAGTCGCGCCATTTAAATAGCCGGAGCCATAATATAACTCGCGTAGTTATCAGGATTTCTAAATGCCATTTTTGTTCGAAGCGCAGGAGTTTTTTTGAAACTCTCTAATGCTTCATCAATGGATGCGCCCCCCGCAACGTTTACAAAGTCATCTTGAACGCTAGGATCGATATCGTCTATTACAATATTTGTTGTCGTCATCATTCTTTTCGACATGCTTGCCATGGCCGCATTTTTCGAGGCTTTTAAGTCAACGTTTCCGCTGACAAGTTTGGCGCCAGCATAGTCGCTAGATGTCGGCACCAAATACCATAAGTCTTTTTGAGCACTTATAACTTTGCTTTGATGAATGCGCTCATGAATAATAATAAAAGCTAACTCTTCTGTCGGAGCACTTGTGAAGAACTGATTGTTTACGTATATTTTTTCTCTTCTATCGCCAGGAATGACAAATGCGGCGGTATCTGCGTAGTCGCCATCGACATCGTCGAAAACGACAATTTTTTCAGAGATGTCAGTAATTCGCTTAAGTCCTGATAATGCTTCTTTGTAAACCTTGATTAACTGATCAGTATTGCTGCCACCTTCAACTCCGAAGTGTGCGTTCAGTTTTTCTCGATCATGGCTACCATTTTTCAACTCCTCCACACTTCGACTCAAACCCTCTACTGCTAATTTAAGCGCTTCTTTTAGTTTGCTAGCCAAAAGTGGCAGGTGAAGACTGATGTTCGCCATTCCTCTATGCTTGACAATGTCAGGAATTCCGATTTTCTGTTCGAACATAACATCATATTCGGCAGCTGAAATTGGGGCGTATCCGTCGGGATCAAAAAATACAAGCGGCCTATTGTTTACAAAATCATAAAAATTTAACGCATCTATATCCCCCGCGGGATCTGGACTCAGCCACCGCTGTAACCATGGCGCGTAAAAACGCGCGCCATAGTAATAAAGCCCCGTCGCATCTCGTTCCTTGCCCGAGTAACGGATAGTCTTGTAACTGCTTTCCACCTCCTGCCGCCCCGCCAGCCACGCCGTGCCGCCAAACGGGTAATACACTTCCTGGCTCATCGGTTTCGCCTGCGCATCCACTTCAATCGCACTCGACCCCAGGTGATCGTCGAAGCAGTAACGCAGTTGGTCGTTTTCCACGTCATCGGGGGGCGGACTGTCCCAATGCAGCAGCCGCACCGTACAGCGCCCCACCTGAACACTGATAACCTGCAACCGCTCACCCGTGGCACTGTTGGTGTGCAACTCGATACCCGGCAGGTAGCGCACTTCGGCTGTGTGGATGACGGATTTAGCTGCAGCGCTGCGCCATTTGCGCAGACGCATGCCTTCAGCATCGTAAACGTAGCGCTCCCAATCATCGGCGGCAGCGATCCGGGTTACTTGGGTGACCTGGGCCAATTCATTGCGACCATTCCACTGCAACGCCTGACCCGGTTGCAGCTCCAGCAAATTGCCACGAACATCGAACAGCGCCTCCAGATCCGCACCCGGTCGATCTTTGATACTGCGATTGCTGTGCTCCGCCACCCGCATGATCAACGTGTCGTTCTCGGCACCGAGATGAATGCGCTCCCGCAGATTGCCGGCCTCGTCATAGTGATAGGTTTCGCTGTAGTTGCGCCAACGGCTGGCATCGGGCGGGCCGAAGGCTTGCCACTCGGGTAATGCGGGACCGAATGAGGGCTTGGCGGTTTCCCAGCCGGTGGCTTTGATCAGTTGATTCAACGTGTCGTAGGTGAAGCGACGGACCGGTTCGATGCGCTGGTTGGCGAAATACTGGATCGGTAACGCGGCGTCGGTGATTTCGGTGATGTTGCCCGCCGGGTCATAGCGGTAGCTCAGGTTTTGCAAAAACACGCCGTCCGGGCCTTGATTGGCCAGCGACAGCAGATGCCCATCGGCCGGGTCATAACTGGAAACGGTGCGCATGCCGTTGCCGGCGAGCTCCTGCTGAACCTGTCCGAGCGCGCTGTACTCGAGGGCGCTGACCAGCGTTTCGGCGGCAGGTTGTCCGGCCCGTTGCAGGCGAACTTCGCGCAGCTGGCCGGCCCGATCATGGGCGAAGTGTCGGACGTGGCCTTTGGCATCGGTCTGGCTCAGCGCCTCGCCAGTGGCTGCGAAGTGCCAGGCAGAACTCGAACCGTCATCCGGCTCCAGCAAGCTGTTGCGTTCAGCCTCCGCAAGGGGCCAGTCAGGCGGAGCCAGGCTGTCGAGGAAATGTCGGACTTCGGCGAGGACCACACCCGACAGCCCGTACTCGGGGAGCAATCGGCTCCCCGCCGGATCATCCTGTCGCACCGGTTGGCCGCAGCGATTGTGCCGCGCATTGTCCGTCGAAGAACTGCCCCAGGTGATCCGCTCGGCACAGAGCTCGGCTTCGTCGACGCTGTGCTCGAAGATTGCCACCGGTCGCAGCAACGCATCAACTTCGGTGCGGCGGTGCCAGCCTCGCTGATCCCACGCTTCAATGGGCTGCCCGGCCGCACCGGGCAAACTCAGTTGCCAGCCGGCATCGACGCTGTCGCTGCACAGTGGCTGGCCGGAAAGGCTTGGGATGCTGACCAGATTCGGCGGCACCGCGACGCCGGACTGCGCCAGGGCAAACAAGCGAGGATCGCGCTGTTCAGTGAGCCGACTCGCCGCGTCATAAAGCTGGTGCGTGACTCGCGTCACCACCGCTTCGCCGGCGACGCGTCGATAATAGGCCAGGGCACGGACAAGTAAACCGCGGGGCTCAATGACACTGATTGATGGCGTATGGTTGTACAAGTCGTGGCGCTCACCGATGAGAGGCCACTCGTAATTTAGGTGCGCGAGCTATCGACGTCTACTGTCACAAATGACAGTAGACAGCCATTCAGCGCCCACCACCAAGATCAACAAACGTGCCGGTCGCGTAAGAAGCCTTGTCCGACAACAACCACACAATCGCCTCAGCCACTTCATCCGGCCGGCCCCCGCGCGCCATCGGGATCGCCGATTCCAGTTTGCTGACCCGGTCCGGATCGCCGCTCAGCGCATGGAAATCGGTGTAGATGTAACCGGGGCGCACGGCATTGACCCGAATGCCTTCGCCCGCCACTTCCTTGGACAGGCCGATGGTAAACGTGTCGAGCGCGCCTTTGGACGACGCGTAATCCACGTACTCATTTGGCGCTCCCAGGCGCGAGGCGACCGAAGATACGTTGACGATACTGCCGCCCTGCCCGCCGTGTTTCGGCGACATGCGCAGCACGGCGTGCTTGGCGCAGAGGATCGGCGCCAGGACGTTGGTCTTGAGGGTTTTGAGAATGCGGAACTCGGACATTTCGTCGACGCGGGATTTGTGCCCCACGGTCCCGGCATTATTGACCAGCGCGGTCACCCGGCCCAGTTCGGCGTCAACGCGGTTGAACAGCCCGATCACTTCGTCTTCGATACTAACGTCGGCTCGTACCGCGATGGCCTGGGCACCGAGGGCGCGTACTTGCTCAAG
Source organism: Pseudomonas sp. NFX71 (assembly GCF_048079215.1). Lineage (NCBI taxonomy): Bacteria > Pseudomonadati > Pseudomonadota > Gammaproteobacteria > Pseudomonadales > Pseudomonadaceae > Pseudomonas > Pseudomonas sp. NFX71. The sequence continues at coordinate 5,642,464 of NZ_CP182230.1, forward strand.
CACGCGGTGCGCCGCCTCTTCGTCGGATTGATAGTTGATGCAGATCCGATAGCCCTGTGCGGCGGCCAACAAGGCTGTGGCGGCGCCGATGCCGCGGCTGCCGCCGGTGATGACGATGACTTTGTCCATGCGAGCGTTTCCCCCGTTAAAGCGTTTGCAGTCGGGGCCAAGAATAACCGCCATTGGCGGGTTTTGCATGGGGTCTGTGGTTGTCCTGTGGCGAGGGAGCTTGCTCCCGCTGGGCTGCGCAGCAGCCCCAAAGCCTTGCGTCGCAGTGCATCAGTTAACCGCATACATTGTTTTACGACTGCTGCGCAGTCGAGCGGGAGCAAGCTCCCTCGCCACAGAGGGGTCAACTTACCGCCAACCGCTCCCCGCGAAGAATATCCACCATGAAGCGCTCCGCCGGCAGCGGATGCCCCAACAGATAGCCCTGCAACGAGTCGCAACCGAGTTGAGTCAGGAAATCCTGCTGCACATCGGTTTCCACACCTTCGGCAACGATGCGCAAATCCAGCGCCTGGCCGAGGGCGACGATGGCGGAAACGATGGCCGCGTCGTCGCTGTCACGTTCCAGGTCGCGAACAAACCCCCGGTCGATTTTCAGTTCGTTGGCCGGCAGGCGCTTGAGGTACATCAGGCTGGAATAGCCGGTTCCAAAGTCGTCAATCGACAGGTCGACCCCCATCTCCGAGAGTTCGTTAAGCACCATCATGCTCGCATCGGCATCGCTCATGGCGGTGGTTTCGGTGATTTCCAGGGTCAGGCTGTTGGCCGGCAAATGATGCGTAGCCAACGCCTTGGCGACACTCTGGACCAGGCCAGCGTGGCAGAACTGCAAAGCCGACAGATTCACGGCGATGCGCCAGTCGGTGTAACCGAGCACGTACCATTCGCGCATTTGCCGGCAGGCTTCGTTGAGCACCCAATCGCCGATCGGGATGATCAGGCCGGTCTTCTCCGCCAGTTCGATGAACTTGTCCGGCAGCAGCATGCCCTGCGTCGGGTGCACCCAGCGCAACAACGCCTCGGCGCCGACAGGCCGGCCGTTGCCGGCATCGAATTTTGGCTGGTAGTAGAGGCAGAATTCTTGCTGTTCCACTGCATTGCGCAGGTCTTGCAGCAATTGCAGCTGTTTGCGCGCGTTGCTGTTCATCGAGGCGTCGAAGAAGCTGTAGCCGTTTTTGCCCGCGCCCTTGGCGTGATACATCGCCGCGTCGGCGTTCATCAGCAGTTCTTCGCAGGTCTGGCCGTTTCCCGGATAAAGGGCGATGCCGACACTGGCGGATATTTGCAAATCATGTTCAGCAACGCGAAACGAGCGCGCGATCAGCCCGACTTGCCGCGCCGCCAGATTCAGTGCGTCATGTTCATCAGCCAGTTGCACCAACAGCACGAACTCATCGCCACCAATCCGCGCCAGCGTGTCCTGGCTACGCAAGTCCTCACGCAGGCGCAGTGCGACTTCGCGCAGCAACTGGTCCCCCATGTGATGGCCGAATGCATCATTGACCGGCTTGAAACCGTCCAGATCGATGAACATCAAGGCAAAACAACCGCCTTGCTCCTGCACTCTCGACATGGCCTGGTCGATACGGTCAGCCAGCAACACCCGATTTGGCAGACCGGTCAGGGTGTCGTGCAGCGCCAGTTGGGTGAGTTCGCGATTAGCCTCTGTCAGCGAATGGGCCAGCTCGGCGGTGCGAGCCTCCAGGCGCGCATCGAGAATCGAGGTGAGCAAGGCAATGCTCAGCACCGCCATCGTAGTGATCAGTACCAGGCTGTCCAGGCCCTTGCCGTTCAAACCGTTGATCGCCGCGCCACAAAAACTGCCGTCTGGAAAACGCGCAGCGGCCATGGCGGTGTAGTGCATACCGACAATGGCAATGCCCATGATCACCGCCGCGCCGCCTCGAAGCAGACTGACAGAAGGCGTGTGCCGGCGCAGGCGGAAGGCGATCCATAATGCAGCGCCCGAGGCGCCGACGGCGATGAGCAAAGAGGCGCCGAACAATGTCGGGTCGTAATCGATACCCGGTTGCATGCGCATGGCCGCCATGCCGGTGTAGTGCATGGCGCTGATGCCAGCCCCCATCACCAGCGCCCCGAACGCCAGTTGCCAGCCCGGCAGTTGTGGCTGGCTGACCAGCCACAGGGCAAAGCCGCAGGACAGAATGGCGGTCAGCAGCGACAGGGCCGTCAGGGTAACGTCGTAGCCGAGGTCAATCGGCAGTTCAAACGCGAGCATGCCGATGAAATGCATCGACCACACGCCGATGCCCATCGCCAAAGCGCCGCCGGCCGTCCACAAATGCACGGCACGGCCTTTGGCCGTGGCGATGCGCCCGGTCATGTCGAGCGCGGTGTAGGACGCGAGAATCGCCACAAAAAGCGAGATGATAACCAGCGTGGGGGAATAGCTACCGATGAGCATGGGACTTCTCGTGACGACCCGCCGTACTGCTTCCATTCTCGGGGGACAAATCCGGCGATTGTACTGATTGCATGAAAGAACGCACTGACAAAATTAGCAAAAGGCCATCAACCCGATGAAACGCTTGTTTGATTGCTGGCGATGACGCTGGATTGGCGTTCCCGGAGCCCACCCCACGCGCCGCCGGGCGCCCTGTAGGCGCTGTCGAGTGACCTACAAGTTACGGTCGAGCTGGCCATCCCATCCGCCACCCAGCGCCGCAATCAACTGCACGCTGGCAATCAAGCGGCTCTGCAACAAATCCAGCATGTTGCGTTCGTTGTTCAGCGCTGTGGCTTGCACGACCACTACATCCAGATAAGCGATCAACCCGGCCTTGTACTGATTCCGGGTCAGGCGCAAGGACTCACGCGCCGCGTCCAGGGCCTGCTGACGCACGGCCGATTCGTTCTCCAGGACCTTGAGCTGGACCAGATAATTCTCCACCTCGCGGAAGCCGTCGAGCACGGTCTGGCGGTACTTGGCGACGGTTTCGTCGTAGGCTGCTTCGCTGCGGTCGACTTCCGCCGAGCGTTGGCCGCCGTCGAACAAGGTCATCGCCAGTTGCGGGCCGACCGACCAGAAGCGGTTTGGCACACTGATCCAGTTCGAAGTGGTGCTGCTGCTGTAACCGCCATTCAAACTCAACGTCAGGTCCGGGTAATAAGCGGCCTTGGCCACACCGATGTTAGCGTTGGCGGCCATGACCGAGCGTTCGGCGGAGGCGATGTCCGGGCGGCGTTCCAATAACTGCGAAGGCAGGTTCAGCGGCACCTCGGGCAGCATCGGGATATCCGCGGATTCCGCGAGGCTGAACTCGGCCGGCGGCAACCCGATCAGCACGGCAATGGCGTTCTCGAACTGCGCACGCTGCCAGATCAGATCGACCAGTTCGGCCTCGGTGCTCTTGAGCTGGGTGGTGGCCTGGGCCACCGCATCTTTGCCGGAAACACCGGCGCGGTACTGGTTTTCGGTCATTTTCAGCGAGCGTTGATAGGCCTCGACCGTGGCTTGCAGCAGACGTTTCTGCTCATCGATCACGCGCAATTGCAGGTAGTTCTGCACCAGTTCCGACTGCTGGCTCAACCGCATCGCCGCCAGATCGGCAAAACTCGCCTCGGCATTGGCGGTGTCGGCTTCCAGCCCGCGGCGCAGCTTGCCCCAGACGTCGGCCTCCCAACTGACCCCTGCCTGTGCGGTATAGGTGTCGCGGATACCACTGGAGGAACTGGTCAGGCTCGAACTGCTGCTGCCGGTGCCCTGGCTGGAGCGGTTTTTCCCGACCGTCAGGTCCACGGTCGGAAAAAACGCACCGCGAGCACTGCGCACCAACGCCTGGGCTTGACGGTATTGGGCTTCGGACTGGGCAACCGTCTGGTTGGCGCTGTTGAGTTTCTCGATCAGGCCATTCAATTGTTGATCGCCATACAATTCCCACCACGCACCGCGGGCCAGGGAATCGCTCGGATTGGCCTGACGCCAACCGGCCGCTTCCTTGTACTGCACCGGCGCAGCGGTTGGCGGGCGCTGGTAATCCGGGCCGATGGCGCAGGCACTGAGCAGCGCAACGCACAGCGACAGGCTCAACAGGCGCGAGCCTCGGGCCGTGATCAGCGGTGCGGACAGGTTGATTAGCGAACGGTCAGTCATAGCGGAGTTTCCAGGGCAGCATCGGTACGCACCCCACGCCAGTGGTTGAAGCGATGGCGCAGTTTGTCGAGATAGAGGTAAACCACCGGGGTGGTGTAAAGCGTCAGGACCTGACTGAAAATCAACCCGCCAATGATGGTCAGGCCCAGTGGTTGACGCATTTCCGCACCTTCGGCACGGCTCAGTAGCAGCGGCAAGGCACCGAGGATCGCGGCCAGCGTGGTCATCAGAATCGGACGCAGACGTTGCAGGCAAGCGCTGCGAATCGACGCCAGCGGTTCCAGGCCCTGATGCCGCTCAAGTTGCAATGCGAGGTCGATCATCAGAATGGCGTTTTTCTTCACCACGCCGATCAGCAAAAACAGCCCGAGCAACGAGATCAGGCTGAACTCACCGCCCAGCGCATAGATCGACAGCAACGCGCCGACCCCGGCCGACGGCAAGGTCGAGAGAATGGTCAGTGGATGGATGTAGCTTTCATACAACACACCCAGCACCAGATACACCGCCACCAGCGCGCCAAGAATCATCCACGGCTGGCTTTTCTGGGTCGCGGCGAAGGCGTCGGCGGTGCCGGCCATTTTCACGATCACGTCTTCCGGCATGCCGAGCTTGGCAATCGCCCGTTCGATGGCCGCAGTGCCCTGCTCCACCGTCACGCCTTCAGCCATGTCGAAGGAAATGCTCTCGGAGGCGAACTGACCTTCGTGGCTGACACGGTCGTCCTCCAGGCTGTTTTCGTAATGGGCGATGGTCGACAGCGGAATCCGCGCGCCATCGGCGGTGATTACCTGAACCTGCTTGAGGGTGATCGGGTCCTGGGCGTACTTCGGATTGACCTCCATCACCACCTGATATTGGTTGAGGCTGTCGTAGATGGTTGAAATCTGTCGCTGGCTGTAGGCGTTGTTCAGGACGGCGGTGACCATGTCCATGTCGACCCCCAGGCGTTTGGCCTGGTCGCGATCGACGATCAAGGTCACCTGCTGCGCCCCGCGTCCTTCACGGGCGTCAATCGCGGTCAGCTCCGGCAACGCCTTGAGCGCGGTCACCACCTTCGGATACCACTGGCGCAGTTCGCCAAGGTCGGCGCTTTGCAGGATGTAGGAATACTGCGAGGTGGTCTGCTCGCGGCCGCCGCCAAATTGCAGGTCCTGATCCGCCATCAGCATCAACTGCGCGCCGGCGACCTTGGGCATTTCCTTGCGCAGGCGCTCGATGACTTTTTGCGCAGAAACGCCCCGCTCCTTGATCGGTTTCAGGCGTACCAGCATGAAGGCGTTGTTGGTGCCGTTGGTGCCACCGATGAAGCCGGCGACGCTTTCCACCGCTTCATCCTTGAGTACAGCGCGGCGGAACGTTTCCATTTTCGGCTGCATGACGCTGAACGACAGACCGTCGTCGCCCCGCACAAAACCGATCAGTTGACCGGTGTCTTGCTGGGGCATGAATGTTTTAGGAACAACGACATACAGCGCAATGTTAACGCCAACTGTCACGATAAGGCTGAGCAAGGTCAGGCGACGGTGACGCAACACCCAATCCAGGCTGGTGGCGTATTTAGCGACCATCCACTCGTTGGCGCGGTGGCTCCAGCGTTGCAGGCGGTTTTCCTCACCCGGCGTATGCGGCTTCAGCCAACGGGCGCAGAGCATCGGTGTCAGGGTCAGCGAGACCACCAACGACACCACGATGGACGCGGCCAGGGTGATGGAAAACTCACGGAACAGGCTTTCGATGATCCCGCCCATGAACAGGATCGACAGGAACACTGCGACCAGCGAGACGTTCATCGACAGCAGCGTGAAACCGACTTCCTGCGCCCCGAGGTAAGCGGCCTTCATCGGCGGCACGCCTTCGTCGATGTGCCGGGTGATGTTCTCCAGCACCACGATGGCGTCGTCCACCACCAGCCCGGTGGCCAGGATCAGCGCCATCAGCGACAGGTTGTTCAGGGAAAATCCGTACAGGTACATCACCGCGAAGGTGCCCACCAGCGACACCGGTACCGCAAGGGTCGGAATCAGCGAGGCGCGGAAGTTACCGAGAAACAGGAACACCACCAGGATCACCAGCGCCACGGCGATCAGCAGGGTCATTTCCGCTTCGTGCAGGGTCGCCTTGATCACCGGCGAGCGGTCCATGGCCAGGTTCAGCTTGACGCTGGCCGGCAGTACGGCTTGCAGTGCCGGGAGCTGAGCCTTGATCTCGTTGACCGTCTCGATGATGTTGGCGCCGGCCTGACGGTTGATCACCAGCAAGACCGCCGCGTCATTGTTGAAGAAACCGCTGTTGTAACGGTCCTCGACGCCGTCGCTGACCTTGGCCACATCCTTCAACCGCAGTGCTGCACCGCCGTTGTAGTGAATGATCAGCGACTCGTAGTCCTTGGCTTTTTCCAGCTGATCGTTGGCCTGGACCTGCCACAACCGCTGACCGTCTTCGACCGAGCCTTTCGGCCGACGCACGTTGGCATTGGCGACGGTGTTGCGCACATCGTCCAGCGCCACGCCGTACTGGTTGAGCGCCTGGGGTTCGAGTTCGATCCGCACCGCCGGCAGGGAGCTGCCACCGATCTGTACTTCACCTACGCCCTGCACCTGGGACAGGCTCTGGGACAGGATCGTCGAGGCCAAATCGTAGAGCTGGCCCTTTTCCAGCACATCCGAGGTCAACGACAGCACCATGATCGGCGCCTGGGACGGGTTGACCTTCTTGTAGGTCGGCATGCTGCGCATCCCGCTTGGCAGCAGGTTGCGCGAGGCGTTGATCGCCGCTTGCACTTCGCGCGCCGCGCCGTTGATGTCGCGATCAAGGTCGAACTGCAGAATCACCCGGGTCGAGCCCTGGCTGGAACGGCTGCTCATGGTGTTGACCCCGGCGATGGCGCCGAAGGAATGTTCGAGCGGTGTAGCCACGGTCGAAGCCATCACCTCCGGGCTCGCGCCCGGCAGACTGGCCTGGACCACGATCACCGGGAAGTCCATTTGCGGCAGCGGTGACACCGGCAGCAAGCCGAAGCTCACCCCGCCCAGCAGCATGATCGCCAGGCTCAGCAACATCGTTGCGACCGGGCGCTTGATGAAAGGTCCGGAGAGGTTCATGGCTGTTCGACCACTTCCACGGGATCAGCCTGACGGCCCCAGCGCCGACCGAGGCGGTCGAAGTAGAGGTAAATGACCGGTGTGGTGAACAACGTCAGCACCTGGCTGACCAACAAACCACCGACCATCACCAGACCCAGGGGCTGACGCAGCTCAGCGCCGGAACCGGTGGCCAGCATCAACGGCACGGCACCGAACAATGCCGCCAGCGTGGTCATCAGGATCGGCCGGAAGCGCAGCAGCGCTGCCTGATAGATCGCCGTCTCCGGGTCCATGCCCTGATTGCGCTCGGCGTCGAGGGCGAAGTCGATCATCATGATCGCGTTCTTCTTCACGATACCGATCAGCAGGATGATGCCGATGATCGCGATCATCCCCAGGTCATTGCCACTCAACAGCAACGCCAGCAAGGCGCCGACCGCCGCGGACGGCAAGGTCGAGAGAATGGTGATCGGGTGGATGTAGCTCTCATAGAGCACGCCGAGCACGATGTACATGGTCACCACCGCTGCCAGAATCAGCAGCAACGTGCTCGACAACGACGCCTGGAACGCTTCGGCCGCGCCCTGAAACTGGGTCTGTACGCCAATCGGCATGCCGATGTCTTTCTGCACTTGCTCGATGATTTCCACCGCATGCCCCAGCGCCACGCCGGGCGCAAGGTTGAAGGACATCATCACCGCCGGGAACTGGCCGATGTGAGTGATCGCGAGCTGCGCCTGACGTTCCTCTATGTGCGCCAGGCTGGACAGGCGCACTTGCCCGCCATCGGTGGTCTTGACGTGAATCTGGTTCAGCGCATCCGGGCCGATCTTCTCGCCGGACTGCGATTGCAGCACTACGCGGTACTGGCTGGCCTGGGTGTAAATGGTGGAAATCTGCCGCTGACCGAACGCGTCGTACAGCGCGTCGGTAATGTTCGACACCGACACCCCGACCCGCGACGCCGCATCACGGTCGATCACCAGGTAGACCTGCAGCCCTTTGTCCTGCAAATCACTGGCAACATCGGTCAGCTCCGGCCGTTGGGCCAGTGCTTCCACCAAACGACCACTCCACAGGTTGAGCAACTCGGAATCCGGCGACGACATGCTGAATTGGTACTGCGTACGGCTTACGCGGTCTTCGATGGTCAGGTCCTGAACCGGCTGCATGAACAGACGAATGCCGACCAGCTTGTCCAGTTCCGGTTGCAGGCGGGCAATCACTTCGGTGGCGCTCAAATCGCGGTTGCTGTGGGACTTGAGGTTGATCAGCAAACGACCGCTGTTCAACGTCGAGTTATCGCCATCGACGCCAATATAGGAAGACAGACTCTCTACGGCCGGATCCGCCAGGATCACCTTGGCCAGTTCCTGTTGCCGCTCGCTCATTGCTGCAAAGGAAATCGACTGCGGCGCCTCGGAAATGCCCTGAATGACGCCAGTGTCCTGCACCGGAAAGAACCCCTTCGGCACGAGCATGTAAAGGAATACAGTCAGCGCCAGGGTGCCGATCGCCACCAGCAACGTCAGCGGTTGATGCTTGAGAACCCACTTTAACTTGCGCCCGTAAGCCGCGATCATCCAATCAATTGTGGCACCGCTGGCCCGGTAGAAACGGCCCTGTTCTTCTTCCTTGGGTTCGCGCTTGAGCAGTCGCGCGCACATCATCGGTGTCAGGGTCAGCGAGACGACCAGGGAAATCAGGATCGCCACCGCCAACGTGATCGCAAACTCGCGGAACAAACGCCCCACCACGTCGGCCATGAACAGCAACGGGATCAGTACAGCGATCAGCGACAAGGTCAGGGAAATCAGGGTAAAGCCGATCTGCTTGGCGCCCTTGAGCGCCGCGTTCAACGGGCTGTCACCCTCTTCGATAAACCGGGAAATGTTCTCCAGCATGACGATCGCATCGTCCACCACAAAACCGGTGGCGATGGTCAGGGCCATCAGGGTCAGGTTATTGACCGAAAAACCGGCGAGGTACATCACGCCGAAGGTGCCGATCAACGACAGCGGCACGGCCACCGAAGGAATGATCGTGGCACTGGCGCGCCGCAGGAACAGGAACGTCACCATCACCACCAGCGCGATGGCGATCAGCAATTCGTGTTGTACGTCGGTGACGGACGCACGGATGGTCTGGGTGCGGTCGGTCAGCACAGTGACGTCGAGGCCGGCCGGCAGGTTATCCGTGATGCTCGGCAGCAACGCCTTGATCCGGTCGACCACTTCGATGACGTTGGCGCCGGGCTGGCGCTGGATGTTCAGCAACACGGCCTGGTTTTCGTTGGCCCACGCCGCCAGACGTTCGTTCTCCGCTCCGTCGACGATTTCCGCCACGTCCTTGAGCCGCAATGGCGCACCGTTGGCGTAGGCCAGGATCAGGTTGGCGTAATCCTTGGGCGAGGTCAGTTGATCGTTTGCATCGAGCATCGAGACCCGGGTCGGACCGTCGAAGTTGCCCTTGGGCTGGTTGACGTTGGAGGCACCGATCAAGGTGCGCACGTCCGACAGGTTCAAACCGTTGGCCGCCAGGGCTTCGGGGTTGACCTTGATCCGTACCGCCTGACGCTGGCCGCCGGCAATGCTGACCATGCCGACGCCGCTGATCTGGGCGATTTTCTGTGCCATGCGCGTATCGACCAGGTCATTGAGCTTGGGCAGCAACATGGTCTTGGACGTGATCGCCAGGGTCAGCACCGGGGTGTCCGCCGGGTTGACCTTGTTGTACACCGGCGGCGCGGGCAGGTCCTTGGGTAGCAGATTGGTGGCGGCGTTGATCGCGGCCTGCACCTGCTGCTCGGCGACGTCCATGTTGATGTCGAGGCTGAACCGCAGGGTCAGCACCGAGGCGCCACCGGAACTGGTCGAGGCCATCTGGGTCAGGCCGGGCATCTGCCCGAACTGACGCTCGAGCGGCGCGGTCACGGCGCTGGTCATGACGTCCGGGCTGGCGCCGGGATAAAGGGTCATGACGCGAATGGTCGGGTAATCGACCTGGGGCAAGGCCGACACCGGCAACAGCCGATAGGCAATGACGCCGGCCAGAATAATGGCCAGCATGCTCAGGGTCGTGGCGACCGGGCGAAGGATGAACAGCCGCGAGATGTTCATGCGCCGCCCTTTTTCGCCTTGTCGGTGGTCGCCGGATCAGTCGCGCTGGCCGCCGGTTTGCCCTGCAGGTGCCCGGTCGGAGAGGTCGGCACGTCCTTGGTGTCATTGACCACTTCTACTTCACTGCCTTCCTTCAGGCGGTCGGTGCCTTCGAGGACTACGCGATCGCCGGCGGTCAGGCCTTCGGTGACTACGGTGTTTTCACCGTCGCTGGCGCCGACTTTCAACTGACGGATCGTGACCTTCTTGTCGCCATCCATTGCATAGACGAACGTGCCATTGGTGCCAAACTGGATGGCTGCCGAAGGCGCGAGTACCACGTCTTTGAGCGTGTCGGCGAGCAGGTGGACGTTGACGAACTGATTGGGGAACAACGCCTGATCGCGGTTTTCGTAGCGAGCCTTGAATTTCAGGGTGCCGGTGGTGACGTCGATCTGGTTGTCGAGGCTCTGCAACACACCGGTGGCTTGCATTTTGGTGTCGCCACGGTCCCAGGCTTCGGCGGGCAGTTTGGCGCCACTGCGATAGCGGGCCAGCACCACGTCGAGGCTGTTTTCCGGCAAGGTGAAGGCAACGTTGATCGGTTGGGTCTGGGTGATGATCGCCAGCGCCGTGGTGTCATTGGCGGCCACCAGGTTGCCGACGTCGAGCTGACGCAGGCCCACACGACCGGTAATCGGCGCGCGGATCCTGGTGAATTCGAGATTGAGCTTGGCGTCATTGACCGCCGCCTGATTGGTCTTGACCGTGCCCTGATACTGGCCGACCAGCGCTTCGGCGGTGTCCAGGGTTTGCTTGGCGATGCTGTCTTCACGGTACAGCCCGCGATAACGTTCGACATCGACTTGAGCGTTCTTCAGTTGCGCCTGGTTTTGCAGCAAGGTGCCTTCGGCCTGCAGCAAGGCGTTCTGGTAAGGACGCGGGTCGATTTCAGCCAGCAGATCGCCGGCCTTGACCATCTGCCCTTCTTCGAATGACACCTTGATCAGCTCGCCGCCCACCCGGCTGCGCACATTGATGGTGTTCAGCGCCGTCACGGTGCCCAGCGCCTTGTAGTACAGCGGGAAGTCGCCTTTGACCGCTGGCGCGACACGCACCGGAACCGGCCCCGTCGCGCCCCCGAAACCCGGACGCATGCCGCCCGAACGACCGGTATGCCCCGCCACGGCTTTTTGTCCTGCACCTTCTTTTGGCGCAGCGCTGCCGGGCCAGAATTTCCAGCACAGGCCAGCGATGACCAACAGGACAAGCAGGCCGAACAGCCAGCGACGAGGACTACGGGAAGCGGAGGATTGCATTGAATGATCAACCATTGGGCGCGTGGGCTTCTTCTACGGGAGGCTGAACGATAAGCACTGGCGGGTATTTAGCAAAGCGCCTTTACCGGCAATTTACCTTCGGCTTACGTAACAGGAGATTTATCTAAGACACTGAAGCACAAATGAAAACGGCCTGGACAGGGCCAGGCCGTTAACAATTGTAATGAACTGCTTATTTCAGAACGGCAAGTGCGGCTTCGTAGTTTGGCTCTTCAGCGATTTCCTTGACCAGCTCGCTGTGCAGCACGTTGTCGTTCTCGTCCAGTACCACAACGGCACGGGCGGTCAGGCCTTTGAGTGGGCCGTCGGCAATGGCAACGCCGTAGTTCTCGATGAATTCGGCACCGCGCAGGGTCGACAGGTTCTGCACGTTTTCCAGGCCTTCCGCGCCGCAGAAACGGGCCTGAGCGAACGGCAGGTCAGCGGAGATGCACAGCACCACGGTGTTGGCGACATCGTTGGCCTGGGCGTTGAACTTGCGCACCGACGTGGCGCAGGTCGGGGTGTCGACGCTTGGGAAGATGTTCAGCACTTTGCGCTTGCCGGCGAAGCTCGCCAGGGTCACGTCGGACAGATTGCCGGCAACCAGGGAAAAGGCTGGCGCCTTGGAACCGGCTTGTGGCAGTTGGCCGTTGACTTGAACCGGGTTGCCTTTAAGAGTGACTTGAGCCATGAAAGGAGTCCTTCTGAACGTTGGTGTGGAGAATTTTGAAGAGGCCGAAGTTAACCACGAAACGGGCTGACGACCTATGGGCGGATACAAATTGTGAAGGGTCGTCGCAGAGACTGGATACAACCCTTGCAGAGAAAAAAGCCTGTGGGGATCCGGTAGGTGCGGTATTGCGGCGCACAAATCAGGAACGTGCAGAGGCTGATCACCTCGCCCCTAATGGCCTCAATTTCGCCGGGTACATATTTGCCGATGAGGAAGGCAGCCACTGGCCCCTGAGCATTTCGCCTATGGAATGCCGGTCGCCGACTTCTCGGGACATATTAATGACGGAATGAATGTCGAAAATTAATCGACCGAATCCCGTTAAAACGACGTTTTTTTGAAACGTTGTCGATTTGGCAAATCACCAATCGACCATACAGTGAATCATTCAAATCCAGAGGACACACCACCATGCGATTCATGATCATTGTCAAAGCCAGCCCGGATTCCGAGGCTGGCGTGATGCCCAGTAAAGAACTGCTGACCGCGATGGGCAATTACAACGAGGAACTGGTCAAGGCCGGGATCATGTTGGCAGGCGAAGGTTTGCACCCGAGTAGCCAGGGCGCCCGCGTACGTTTTTCGGGCGACAGACGCACAGTGATTGACGGCCCGTTTGTCGAAACAAAAGAGCTGATCGCCGGTTACTGGCTGTGGCAGGTGAAGTCGAAGGACGAAGCAATCGAGTGGGTCAAACGCTGCCCCAACCCGATGCCGGGTACCGAAGCCGAAATCGAGATTCGCCAGGTGTTTGAGGCCGAGGATTTCGGTGCCGAATTCACGCCGGAGCTGCGGGAGCAGGAGGAGCGGCAACGTGAGCAGATGAACAAGCGCTGAGTGCCTGTAACGGTTTTCGGGGTCCGGCGCTCCGAAAACCGTCAATCATCCTGCTATGGACAAACCAAGGTTCAAATTACAATGGTTTTTGCTGAATGAGGCTGGCCAAGCACATAGGTTTCCACTGAAACCGGCCCGTTCACTTCCCTCGCATCAAACTCCACGGAGCTGGCGCCCAGGTTGCTGGTGACGCCAGTCAAGAGCGCTCCACCTCGCCAACTCCACTGGATAGCCACGCCGGGTACACGTCGGAACGGCGGAACCTGGGAAAAAGTCGTCAGTGTTATTCGATTGCCAGCGGTCCCCTTGAGAATCGTCGTCAGATACAAAACAAGATCGTGATTTCCCAGTTCCAACGCTATTTCAAGACGGATTTCGGGGTCGTCCTCCAGATACACGATCATCGAAAACTTGCTATCCCGGGTGTTGCCACACACCAGATCCCAGGAAGCGCCTTGCGCTTCCAGGACTTTGGATTCGCCGGGCGATGGTTCGAGGGTCACGTCCAGTCCTGTGGGGGGTATTCCCCAAACCACGACCGCGTTGAGGTTGATGGATGGACTACCGGCCAGTGGCTGTATTTGGACGGGGTAACGGTTTCCTCGCACTGGATAAGCGCTTCCGGCCGGATCATATTCGGCTCCGTTGAACAAGACCTTCACCTCATCCCACAGGGTCAGTGACATAACCCGACACGGGAGTGGCCAGGGCTCGGTTACTTCCCTGCTCAAAAACACCAAGGTGACATGAGCACTGCTGCCTTCGCTCGGTGTGAGTGCCCAGTTAAACCGGCCACGAACCGGGTCCACCCAGTGTTTAAAAGCAGGCGACGCCACGATGTTCAGGCCTCCATCTTCAGCCAGGCCCAAACAGAGCTGCCTCGCGATGGACGGTGGAACTTCCACGCTCACGGTGTTTTCCTGGTCGCGGCGCAGGACGATAGCGCCATTCCATTGCACCTCCTTGCCATTGATGATCAGTCGGGCCTGTTTCCAGGGGCTTTCAACAGCGGATACGGATTTGAATGCAACAGTCATGGCCTTGGTCTCGATAATCGACGGTGGGTTGAAATCCGCCACTGCAACTATCAGTAAAAAGCACCTCGCGCGGAACTGTCATAAATGACAGATCGTTAAGGCTAATCCGAACTAAAAGAGATGCCTTTTATTCGGATTCACCCAAGGGTGAGCTGTGCACAGATACCCACCAATTAATCCTGTCGACTGGATAACCCGTCGGCAGCTGCTAACGTCCATCAGACGTGTCCTACAGGCTTGATAGGAAAGAGATTACGCAGTAACGGCCGCCAAGTGCCGAGTTGACCAATGAGCCACCAAGGAACCGGCGAATCATGTCGAAGCATCCAGGAGCGCGCACCCTTTTTTTGGCGATCTCTTTAACATCTGTGGTTTGTGTCCAGGCGGACGATCCCGACATGGTCAGCAAAAGCAACAATCCATTGAACCCCGAGCCGGGGATGAACCTGCTGGATTACTACACCCCGAAATACTACGACTCCAACATCCACACCAACGACCTGCTGGTGCGCGGTACGCTGCCGCTTGCGCCCAACGATTTCATTGGCGTCCCGCAATTGCTGCGCGCCACTGCGCCGATCAGCATTCGCCCTGATTCGGGTGGGAGTTACAGCATCGGTGAAGGTGATCTGAATCTGCTCGATATCTTCCTGCTCAAGACCGAGGGCGTGCAGTTGGGCATCGGTCCGCAGATCACTGCGCCGTATGCCGATAAGGACGAGTTCGGCACCGGCAAATGGCAAGCGGGACTGGCGGCCATTGCGATCGAGTCATCGCCCCGTGGCTTGCTCGGCGCGTTGGTGCAATACCAGAGTTCCTTCGCAGGCGACAACGACCGCCCGCATGTCGAATCAGCCACCTTGCAACCGTTTGTCATTCACAACCTGGAGAGAGGTTGGTACCTGCGCTCAACCGCGACCTGGACCTTCGACCTGAAGAATGACACCCATTACATCCCCCTTGGTCTGGGTGCCGGCAAGGTCTGGAAATCAAGGGACAATATCCTCAATGTATTCATCGAGCCGCAGTGGACCGTCGAACACAAGGGTGAAGGCTTGCCGCAATTCACGCTGTTCGCCGGCCTTAATGTCACTTTCGGTCAATAAGGATTTCGCCATGCACATTGCACTTCGCGCAGCCGGTTACAGCCTGATGTCCATGTTCGTCAGTTGTGGGGTTGGCGCCCGGGATTTCAGCGTCGCCCCATCAAGCTTCACCGCCATGGGGGAGGAATCTCGAGGTATTACCAGTGGGGCTTGCTGCCCCCGGACGGTGGATCAGGAGAGTGCAGAGCTCAGAACCGTCGCCAGGTGATACGTGGGGATAGTGGGAATCGGTTTTTTCCGGTGGTTTGTCGGAGAACGATTTTGCGACTGGACCACCGTCTCCGCGAGCAGGCTCGCTCCCACAATTGATCTCCAGTGAGCACAAATTATGTGTGCGACAGAGATCTACTGTAGGAGCGAGCTCGCGAAAAGGCCCTTAGCCCCACCGCATCATTTGGATTTCAATTTCAGAAACGACTGATGCAAATCCGAAGCCCAGCCATCGATCACGATTTTCACGTCATCGGCCTTCATCACCTGAGCCTCGTTTTCCAGCGGTTTGCCAGTGCCCTTGCGCACCACCTGGGCCAGCACCTTATTGTTCCCGCCATCCAGGAACACCGCTTCAGTGGCCAGATCGGTCTGCTGATCACGAATCCCGCTCGCGGTGCTGACCGCCGCCGCGACGAGGGCAATCGGAATCACTTCATAAGGCTTCAGCCCTTCGGTCTTGCTGCTGACGGCGGTAATGGCCGCACGCACCACCATCACACCAGGGCCAGGGCCTGCCGCCAAAGGCAGGGATTTGCCAATCTCGCGTTTGAGCGCCTGATCGTAATAACTGGTAATCCCGTTCAAGGTGGTCTGAGGGATTTTCACGGTCGGCTGAGGCTTGGGATACATCTGGGTCGGTTCGACATACACGCTTTTGTATTTGTTGAGGTCGAACTTCGGATCCACCCAGCGCATCACCACCGCCCCCGAGGGGGATTTGGCTTCCTTGAGCTGACTGTAATCTTTGAGGAACCCCGAATACTGGTCCGGCTCGACCTTGGAGCTGGTGCAGCCCACCACGCCGATCGAGGCAATGCACAGTGTGCTCATCATTAACGCTAGCTTCATGCTGTAACTCCTGTAGGGCGGTGGACAACAGTTTGGGGAACAGGTGTTACAGGTATAGCCAATGCCGTACTTTTTGTTCTGATAAATATCAATATTCATTCGTTACTGCACCCTACGAGGCCGTGTCGGCGATAGCGCCGACACGGCCTCCCCTATCAATCACCAGGACGAACCACTCTTCGCCGCCAACTCCCGCCGACTGTTGGCCCGCATCGCCTTGATCAACGACACCGTGCCCACCAGCAAAATCGCGGCGCCGAACAGGAAGTCGATGTTGTACAGCTGAAAGTCATTCAACGGCCCCACCAACAGCACCCGGATCGCACCGATACTCACCAGCGTCGCCAGAAAATCGATACCCGGCTCGTCGCGATAGAACACGTGCATCAGCGGCAGGCAGATCACCAGCAACAACAGCAGCACGATCACCTTGAACGAGCCTTTGCGCTCGACGCTGAAGGCGCACTCATAGGCCGCGTAAGGTTTGTAATCCTCCTCGCGGACCAGTGAATTTTTCTCATTGATGTACTCGGCGCGGTTGTACTTCTGAATCGGCGTGAAGGTGTTGGACATCTCCATGTGGGTGGTGATGCGCTTGAATTTCAGGTCAATCCGTTCATTGCCCTTGAGGATGTACAGCACCGGCTTGTAGCCGTAGCGATAGCTATCGAACGGAAATGCTGCTGCCCTCCCCTGGACGCCGATGGGCCGGGTTTCAAGCTCGGCGTAGGCGCTCTTGTCGAGTGAGGAGAGATTGCGACTCAGGGGCTTGACCCTGACCTGCTCGAGGAAAATCGGCGTGACGCCGTAAGACCATTGCAGCGGTTCCAGGCGCAGGCGCAATTCGTTGCGGCCCAGGTCATAACGATCGAAGGTACGCTCGGACACGATGACCGCCCCCGAGAGCATGAATTCGCCGCGCACATTGCTGGTGATGCGCAGTGTCAGCCAATCCTTGCCCAGGGCCGCCACGTCGCTGGCCGGTGGCGTTCCGCACCAGGCAGCACTGTCGAATGACTCCCCGAGTTGCCCGTTGCGGTTTTCCTGAAACAGATAGAAGTAACTGCCCCACAGGGCCGCCATCAGCACCAGTGCGATCAGCCCCAGAATTTTCTTGCCCGCGCTCAAACCAGACTCCTTTCTTTGCTGACTTCCTTGTGAGGCGCGGACTCTATCAAAACGGGATCGCCGTCCAAAGCAAAAAGATCGCAGCCTTCGGCAACTCCTACACAGTGCTGTGTCCACCTGCAGGAGCTGCCGAAGTCTGCGATCTTTTGATCTTCTCTTATCGCCGTCGAAATAGCGGGCGCGGCTCAATCACCGAGCGCCCATACAGCACGCTCATGCCCGCCAACCCCTTGAGCGCATCTTCGGCGGACTTGTCTTCACGTACGGCAAAGCTGTCAAAACCGCATTGACGCATGTGGCTGAGCTGATCACGCAACACATCGCCGATCGCGCGCAATTCGCCGGTCCAGCCCAGTCGGGTGCGCAGCAGGTACGCCTGACTGTAGGCGCGTCCGTCGCGGAAACTCGGGAAATCCAGGGCAATCAGCGGCAGTTGCGCAAACCATGGCTTGAGGCACTCCACCTCATCGTCCGGGCCCAACCAGACCCCGCGCTGTTGCGGATCTTCCAGCCAGCGGGACAGCGGCAGAATCAGCGGACCTGTGGGCCATCCCGCATCGGGGTCCCTGAGCAACGTCCACGGGTCGTCAGGGACAATCCGCGCCTTACCCACCTCCAGCCGCAGCAGATTGTTCATGCCGACACCTCCAGCAGCTTCGGATAAACCGCTTCCTTGAACGGCTCCAGACCGATGCGCTGCAAGGTGTCGACGAACAGTTCTTCGCTCTCGCGGTAACGCACGAAGGTGGCGATGATTCGTTCGATGACGTCGGGCACTTCGGCGGAGCTGAAGGACGGGCCGATGACTTTGCCCAACGCGCTGTTCTTGCCCTGGGCGCCGCCGAGGGTGATCTGGTACCACTCGCTACCGTTCTTGTCGACGCCGAGAATGCCGATGTTGCCAATGTGGTGATGGCCGCAGGCGTTCATGCATCCGGAAATGTTGAGGCTGATGTCGCCCAGGTCATGCAGGTAGTCCAGGTCTTCGAAGCGCGCCTGGATGCCCTGCGCAATCGGGATCGACTTGGCGTTGGCCAGGGCGCAGAAGTCGCCGCCGGGACAGGCGATGATGTCAGTCAGCAATCCGACATTGGCGCTGCCGAGGCCATGCTCGCAAGCCAGGCGCCACAGAGCGAACAGGTCCGACTTCGGCACGTCGGGCAGGACGATGTTCTGCTCATGGGCGATGCGGATTTCGCCGAAACCGAACTGCTCGGACCACCCGGCAACGGCGTCCATTTGCTCGCCGGTGACGTCGCCCGGCGGTGCCGCGATGCCCGGCTTGGTCGACAGCACCACACTGGCGTAGCCCGGCACCTTGTGCGGTTGGACGTTGCGCGACACCCAGCGGGCGAAGGTCGGGTTCTCGGCCAGGCATGTGCCGAACTCCAGATCGGTGTTAGACAACGAACGGTAATCCGGTGGTACGAAGGCACTGGCGACACGCTCGTATTCAACGCCGGTCAACTGTGCCGGGCCATCCTTCAAGTGCTGCCACTCCTCCTCCACTTCCCTGGCAAAGGCTTCGATGCCCAGCGCCTTGACCAGAATCTTGATCCGCGCCTTGTACTTGTTGTCGCGCCGGCCGTGGCGGTTGTAAACCCGCAGCACCGCCTCGACGTAGGACAGCAAGTGCTGCCACGGCAAGCCTTCGCGAATCTGCAAACCAAGAATGGGCGTGCGCCCCAAACCACCGCCAACGATGACTCGCAGGAGCATTTGTCCGTCGGTGCCGGGGTAAAGATAGAGGCCGATGTCATGCATCATGATTGCCGCGCGGTCCTGCTCGGCCGAGCAGATGGCGATCTTGAACTTGCGCGGCAGGAACAGGAATTCCGGGTTGATGGTCGACCACTGGCGCAGGATTTCCGCCAGGGGGCGCGGGTCGATCAGTTCGTCGGCGGCCACCCCGGCGAAGGCTTCGGTGGTGATGTTGCGCACACAGTTGCCAGAGGTCTGGATGGCATGCATTTCCACCTCGGCCAGGCGCTCGAGAATCTCCGGTACCTGGGCCAGTTCGATCCAGTTGAACTGCATGTTCTGCCGCGTGGTGAAGTGGCCATAGCCGCGATCGTAATCCCGGGCGATGCTCGCCAGTGTGCGCATCTGCCGGGCGCTGAGCGTGCCGTAGGGAATGGCCACGCGCAGCATGTAGGCGTGTTTTTGCATGTACAGGCCGTTCTGCAAGCGCAGCGGCAGGAACTCCTCTTCGCTCAACTCGCCCGCCGTGAAGCGTTCGACCTGATCGCGAAACTGCGCAACCCGCTCGAAGACCAGCGCCCGGTCATAGTCGTCGTACTGATACATGTGGCTACCTCATCAGGATTGATCGGGCTCTGCGGCTCGTTCTCGATGAGGCGACTATGAGGGGCGCCGGGAAAACATTACAGATTCAGAAAGCGGCGAAAAAACCATATCAGCCTTCACATTACAGGGGTCGTTTCAGCATTTCCCCAACGATGTCCAATCGTACGAATCCCCGACCGGGGTTTATTAAACTTCTGGATTCCATCCACCGATACTGTCCACTCTGCCAAGTGCAGGCTCTCGCAACTGATCCGTATAAATTACGCTTTCCTGAATCTGTTTTGTTTTCGATCAGGTTTCTACAGTTCACGGCATGCCAGTCCGGGTGGCCTGGCAAGACTTTGCAACCGTGGAAGCATTGACCATGAGCACAGCGACAATCGGACAGGCCTATAACTACAAGGTCGTCCGCCAATTCATCGTGGCGACCATTGTCTGGGGCGTCGTGGGCATGGCGATGGGGGTGTGGATCGCCTCGCAACTGGTGTGGCCCGAGATGAACCTCGACCTGCCGTGGACCACCTTCGGCCGCTTGCGTCCGCTGCACACCAGCCTGGTGATTTTCGGCTTTGCCGGCAGCGCGCAGTTCGCTGCCAGTTACTACGCGGTGCAGCGTACCTGCCAGGTGCGGCTGTACTCGGACACCCTCGCCGCGTTCACTTTCTGGGGCTGGCAATCAGTGATCGTGGTCATGCTGATCACCCTGCCGCTGGGCTATACCACCACCAAGGAATACGCCGAGATCGAGTTCTCCGGCGCGGTGTGGATGACCGTGGTCTGGGTGGCCTACGCCATCGTGTTTTTCACCTCCGTGGTGCAACGCAAGACCCGACACATCTACGTCGGCAACTGGTTCTTTGGCGCGTTCATCGTGGTGATTGCCATGCTGCACGTGGTCAATCACCTGTCGATTCCCGTGGACTGGTTCAAGTCCTATCCGGTGTATTCCGGGGCGACCGATGCGATGGTGCAGTGGTGGTACGGGCACAACGCGGTGGGCTTCTTCCTGACCACCGGGTTCCTCGGAATGATGTATTACTTTGTGCCCAAGCAGGTCGGGCGGCCGGTGTATTCGTATCGTTTGTCCATCGTGCATTTCTGGGCGCTGATCACCCTGTACATCTGGGCCGGTCCGCACCACTTGCACTACACGGCGTTGCCGGACTGGGCGCAGTCGCTCGGCATGGCAATGTCATTGATCCTGCTGGCGCCGAGCTGGGGCGGGATGATCAACGGCATGATGACGCTGTCGGGCGCCTGGCATAAGTTGCGCAGCGACCCGATCCTGCGTTTCCTGGTGCTGTCGCTGGCCTTCTACGGCATGTCCACCTTCGAAGGGCCGATGATGGCGATCAAGACCGTCAACGCCCTCTCCCACTACACCGACTGGACGATCGGCCACGTGCACGCCGGCGCCCTCGGTTGGGTGGCGATGATCACCTTCGGTGCGGTCTACCACATGATTCCGAAAGTCTTCGGCCGCGAGCAGATGTACAGCACGCCGCTGATCAATCTGCATTTCTGGCTGGCGACCATTGGCACCGTGTTGTACATCGCGTCGATGTGGGTCAACGGCATTACCCAGGGGCTGATGTGGCGCGCGATCAACGACGACGGCACGCTGACCTACTCCTTCGTCGAAGCGTTGCAGGCCAGCCATCCAGGATTTGTGGTGCGTTTTGCCGGCGGCGTGTTCTTCCTCAGCGGCATGCTGCTGATGGCGTACAACGCCTGGCGCACCGTGCGGGTTTCCGACGCGGCGATGGCAGAACGTGAAGCGCAGATTGCCTGAGGCGAGGAGCTGGAAATGATCGAGATGATACTCAATGGTTTAGGCGTGGCGGGGCTTTGGCTGGCGGTCGAGTACTGCCTGAAGCAGCAGACGGCGCAGAGCCTGGAAGAGGCAAGCCTGATGCCGTTTGCCGATGACCCGGAGGTGGCACGGCGGGTGGAACTGGCGACGGGGAAAGTCGTGAAAGCGGTGGCGCCGGAAGAGCCGAAACCGGGATGGTTAAACCTCGAAATCTGAATCACCACCAGCCAATGTGGGAGCGGGTTTGTGTGGCGAGGGCGCTTGCTCCCGCTCGGCTGCGAAGCAGTCGCAAAGCATCTGGGGCCGCTTCGCGACCCAGCGGGAGCAAGCTCCCTCGCCACAGGGGATCGGGTTTAGCCGCGATCGCGTGGAATCAGGCTCTGCAACTGTTGCGCCAGGAAATTCGCATCGAAGGCAAAGGTGTCCGGGTCTTTCAAGCCATTGGTCTTGCGCCACTGCCAGTTGCTCGAAGGCGGCAGGCACACAAGAGAAATGCTGCCATAGCGCGCGGCGGTCAGGCCCATCACGGCCAGGGAAATCTGCCCGCCCGCGCCCATCACATCCGGTACGAACTCCACCGGTTTGCCGGCGATCACGATGCCGAGTTTCTCGGTCTTGAACGTTGACGTCTCGACCGGAACGCTTGGCCCCGAGGCCACGTAGGCCTCACGGCTCACTTCCAGCAGGTTGGGCGCCTGGACCGGTTCGAGCCATTGCTGGATCTGATCGAACAGCTCGCCAATGCGCGTCGCCCATACGGCTGACTGCGACTCGAACAGTTGTTTTTTGTGCGCTTCGCTGTCTGCGTAGTGGCGAAGCATTTCACCCAGTTGCTGTACATCGTCCATTACGGTGTTCCTTTGGTTGAAACCGTGCTGCGGACTTTGAGCATGGCAGATGCCGGCGCCGGGCGTACAAGTCAATTGCACAGACGGTCACATCACAGGACACTCGCGCCTCGCATTGGCGCAGTCACTCAACCGTCCTTGGGCGTGCGACGCAGGCGCGCCATGCTCAAGGTGTCCACCAGCCTTCCGTCACGCACCGCGTAGTCACGAAACAGGCCTTCGGTTTCAAAGCCGAACTTGCGATACAAACCGATGGCCGCTTCGTTGTCGGCGTACACCGCAAGCTCGACCCGTTGCAGGTTCATCCAGTTGTCGGCGATGTCCAGCGCGGTGGCCAGCAGCTTCGAGCCAACGCCCTTGCTCTGCCACCCTGGCAAAACGCCCATGCCGAAGCTGCCGGCGTGACTGCGACGGATCCGCGAAAACTGCTCCAGGCCAATGCTGCCGATCACCAGGCCCTGATGCAGCGCCACCAGTTTGATTTCGCGTTCGTTGTCCGACGCCAGGCGTTTGCGCCAGAGCTCGGTGGTTTGAAACGGCATTTGCAGCACTTGCCGGGTAACGGCCGGCTCGTTGTAAAGCGCGGTGATGCCTTCGATGTGGCTTTCGTTGAAGCGTTCGAGGGTGACGACAGCGTCAGTGACGGGCATGGGTGATTCATCCTTGAGACAGACATGGCCGCTCACTCTACAACGCATACTTCAAACATGGCGAGTACCCGATGTGTCAGCCTTCAAACCATTCCCGGCGCTCTTCGAAGGTGTTCTGGATCAGCTCGACGATCATCTGCACCTGCGCTTCGCCCTCGGACTGCGCATTCACCGCCATCCACACCGCACGCTGCATCGGCTGGACGAACAGCCCCGGCAACGCAATAAGACCGCGGTCAAAGCGGCTGATGTAGCCGGGCAGCAAACCGATGCAGGCACTGCAGCGAATCATCTCCAGCAGCAGCTCATAGGAATGCAACTGCACGACACCGGCCAGGCGCTGGTCCACCACGGCATTCCACGGGACGAAACTCTCGACCTGACGGTGAGACTGCCATTGCACCAACAGGAAATCCGCGAGGTCATCGAGGCTGTCCGGACGCGACGCCGTGCGTGAGTATCGCTTGGCGATATGCGGCAGGTAATCAAGCCGCGCCAGGCGCCGGGGCTCGCTAACCGCAAAGCTCGGGCCCGGCAGGGGCGATTCGGTGCCAGCCAGCCACACCACCACATCGGCGCTGACGGCTTGCAGTGCCAGTTCGCTGTCGAGGGTGATGATGTCCAGGCGTACGCTGGCGTTGCGGCGCAACAAGGCCACCAGGTCGCGACCAAGCATGTCGTGCAGGATCGATTCAGCCACTGCCAGGCGCACCAACGGTTGTTCGATCACCGGCAAATCGCGCTCATGAGCCAACGCAATCAACTGCGCCTGAAGCTGCAAACCTTCACGGCTGAGGGTGACGCCATTGTCGCAATGGCTGAACAGCGAACATTGCAGTTGCGTTTCGAGCAGTGCCAGTTGCTTGCGCAGCAAGGTGACCTTGATGTTGAGACTGCGGGCTGCCTGCATGAAACAGCCGCAGCGGGCACTGACCATGAACGCCCGGGCCAGTGGCGGATCGATCGCCATGGCTTGCGTGCGCCAGGACGCTGTGGTTGCTACCGGCGAACGGTATCCGGCGGGGATTTGGCGCCCTGTGGTTTCCATGAATGACATCGATGACTCCCTGTCGATATGTCCTTTGAAAACTTCATCCTGCGCAACGATGATGAACCTGGTGTGACATCCGCTTCATACGCTGGGTGTTTGGCGAAAACTCACCGCCAGGCGATTCCAGCTGTTGATGGTGGTGACGGCGATCGTCAGGTCGACCATCTCGCTTTCACTGAACTGCTCCCGGGCCAGAGCGTAGACGTCGTCGGGCACATGGCTTTGCGAGAGCAAGGTCACCGCCTCCGTCCAGGCCAGCGCCGCACGTTCCCGTGGGTTGAAGAAGCCACTGTCGCGCCAGACCACGATTGAATACAGGCGCCGGTCGGTCTCGCCGAGCCGTCGCGCATCCACCGAATGCATGTCGGTACAAAAGGCGCAGCCATTGAGCTGGGAGGCGCGGATCTTGATCAGGTGCAGCAGCGCCGGCTCGATGCTCAGGTTACTGGTCAGCGCCTCCATGGCAATCATCGCTTTCATCGCTTTGGGCGACGCGCTGTAGTAATCCAGACGGGAAGTCATGGCGTGCCTCGTGGATCGATTGATGCTTTTTACACTAGGCGCCGATGCGCAAGCGTTACAGATCCAATACAGCGAAATTCCGGTGGACCACCCGGCAACAGGCCAATCCTCGGTTTTTCACCCACGCAACTTCTGCGCAGCGGTGCTTGCGGGTAATCTGACGCGACGCACACGCGTCTCAACCGCCCCTAGGAGCCCCGCCGGTATGGAACTTCATGTTGTCATCAACGGCCGCAAGGACCTGGCAGGCCAGTTGTACAACCAACTGCGCAGCGCCATCGAATCCGGCCGTCTGACAGCCGGCACGCAGCTGCCGCCCAGCCGATTGCTGGCCGAGCAGCTGGGCATCTCGCGCAAGACCATTTCCGACACCTACGCGCAACTGACGTATGAAAACTTCCTCACCGGCGTGATCGGCAAAGGCACCTACGTCAATGCCCGGACCGCAAAAGCATTGCCCAAGCAAAGCCATTCGCAATTGGCGAGCGCCGAAGTCATCGAGTCGTGGCGCAACCTGCCCGTGTTTTTGCGCCATCCGACACTGGAAGGCTCGCTGCGCTATGACTTCATCGGAGGAGCCACCAGCAAGGGCCAGTTTCCACAGGACGATTGGCGGCGCTGCACTTCCCACGCGCTGCGTAAGATGACCGGTTCCAAAGGCTTCTACAGTTTGCCAGAAGGCCTGCCGGCGCTGCGTAACGCGATCGCCCGGCACATCGCCTTTTCCCGTGGCGTGAACTGTCAGGACGAAGACGTGGTGGTGTGCAACGGCGCGCAACAGGCGCTGGACCTGATCTCCCGCGTGATGACTCGCCCCGGCAGCATCGTCGCCATGGAAGACCCCGGCTACCCGCCCGCGCGCCTGCTGTTTGGTACCCACGGCGCCACGGTGATCGGCGTGCCGGTCGACGCCGAAGGCCTTCAGGTCGACAAGATCCCGCTCGGTACGCAGCTGATTTATGTCACGCCGTCACATCAGTTTCCGCTGGGCATGCCGATGAGCCAGGCGCGGCGAGTGGCATTGCTGGAGCGCGCCTACGAGCTCGGCGCGATCATCATCGAGGACGATTACGATAGCGAATTCCGCTATGAAGGGCGGCCCACCGACTCCCTGCAAAGCATGGACGAGCGCGGAATCGTCGCCTACGTCGGGACCTTTTCGAAAACCTTGCTGCCGGAGTTGCGCCTCGGTTATGCGATCTTGCCGCCAGCGATTCTCGAAGCCGTGATCCAGGCCAAGCAACTCACCGACCGGCATACCTCCACCCTGCCCCAGTGGGCGCTGGCCAAGTTCATCGCCGAAGGCTGCCTGCTCAAGCATATTCGCCGGTGCCATACGATCTACGCCGGGCGTCGCGAGCGAATCCTGACGCGTGTGGCAGGTGACCTGTCCCCTTGGTTCGAAGCCATCCAAAGCACCGCCGGGTTTCACATGGTGCTTATGTGCAAAGTGCCTATCGATATGCCGTTGGTGATCGAACTGGCGAAAAAGGTTGAAGTGGGACTGTATTCCATCGAGGACTTCTACTACCAACAAGCGCCACGGGCCGGGCTTCTCATGGGCTTTGGCGCCATTGAAACCCTCGACATCGACACCGCCCTGGACCGTCTGCGGGACATTTTGCAGCAAGTCGCCTGACAGATTGGTCTGGGTTTTTATCCGGCGATTGGCTATTGGCGGTCCCAAGGTGCGGGCCTATCCTGCATAAGCGTTATCCCTCAATGAGCAGGATTCGTCCGGCCTGATTCAGGAGTGTGAGCAATGTCCAACGAAGTGATCAATACCGTAAAGGTGCAGGCCGCCGCCGGCCGCTCGGACGAACTGGGCAGGCAACTGCAAAAGATTGTCGAAACCCTGCGTGAACAACCGGGCTGCGAATCCTATATGGTCGACCGCTGCCCCGAAGACAGCAACCGCTGGCACGTCAGCGCCCGCTGGCAATCGGAAGCGGCCATGCAGATGCATTTCAACTGCCCTGAAGTCCAAGGCTTCATCGGTCTGATCGACAGCCGACTGGCCAACGCCGTCGACTTCAACAGCTTTCCTATCGTCTAGAGAGTCAGGTCCCGGCTTACGGTCATTCCTGCAGGGCAATGGGTACCCCTGCAAGAGCAGCCGCAAGCCGGGATCTTCACGTATCAAAGCCCGCAATTGGTCCCCTGTCCTTCTCGCAAATTGGCTGTTTGATTGCCGTCACTGCCGGACTAACGTTGTGCCTGACAACTAACCACCGCAGGTGATGAATCATGAGAGTTTTGCGTTTACTTGCTGCCCCGCTTGCCGTCTTCGCCCTGACCGTATCTGCCTCGACATTCGCCCACGACCCCTCGGAAAAAGTCACGATCCTGCAGGACGAAGTCCTCAAGAACGTCCCGGGCAAAAAGGCGCTGATGATCGAGGTCGATTACAAACCCGGCCAATCCTCCATCGCCCACAAACACGAAGGTACCGCCATGGCGTACGTGCTTTCGGGATCGATCGTTTCGCAGGTGAAAGGCGAGCAAGCGAAAACCTTCAAGGCCGGCGAGTATTGGTATGAACCGGCCGGGTCGGAGCATCTGGTCTCGAAAAATGCCAGCGCGACCAAGCCGGCCAAACTCCTGGTATTCATGGTGTTGTCCCCCGACGAGAAAGTGTTGATCCCCTTGGAAAACTGATAGCTGAGCGTACAGCCATAAATAAACAGGCCCGAATCTGACGTTCGGGCCTTTTTATTTCTCTACGCAATTAAACGAAACGATTTAAACCAAATAAAAACTATTGGCCACCTGATAAGTGCGGTTATTGGCTATTTCATTAAGTACCGACAGGTTTAGTCTGAAAACACCGCCGACTCGCTCGGCAACTTACACTTGGCGACTCAAGTTGTTTCACTGGAGAAACACCCATGAAACTTGCACTTGTCAGTACCTTGACGATCACCGCTGTTTTAACCGGATGTTCAATTCCCACCGCGCCAACCGCCGTTTCTTCACTCGACGGTGTCTTCACCGACCCCGTCAGCCGCAGCAGCGCCACCCATGTCGCCAGCGGCAGTCATGTATCGCTGGGCATCGTTTACAGCCGCAACACTCAGACCAACCGTGCCTATCTTCAGGACTACCAGGCGAATGCCGGCACCGGTTTCGGCCAGAGTCTGCTGGTGCAACCGATTCATGATGCCTACGTTGCCACCTCCAGGCCCGACATGGCGGTGGATTGGGTCAAGGCATCCTTGCAACGTCAGTTCGGTTCGGTAACCGTGTACCCGGACATGCAAAGCCTCAAGGTCGCGAAACCGGACATGGTGGCGATTGTCGACACCCGCAGCCAATTGATCACCTCGCGCAGTTCCGACGTCGAGGCCGATGTGAGTGCGGTTTTTTATGATGCCAACTTTAATTACATCGGGACTGCGCAAGGCCACGATGCCAAAGCATTGAGCCCGGTGTGGGCGGACTATAAACGCAGCGAAGAGATCGTGGCGGATATTAATGAACAGCAAAATGTGCAAGTTCGGGCATTGCAGAAGTTTGACCAGTCGCTCAGCAATTTATTGACCGGGCCGACAGATAAAGTATCGATGATTGATAATAATTCAAGTCGTAAGTTGTATTAAGGCTAATGGCCCCGTCGCGAGCAGGTTCGCTCCCACAATTTGAAATGCATTCCAATGTGGGAGCGAACCTGCTCGCGATGGGGCCTTATCAAACACCACAAAACCCAAAGCAGAAAAAAAGCCCCGCATCTCTCAATGCGGGGCTTTTTCATTCAGCGACTGATCAGGCCGCGGGCTCCAGTTCTGCACTGACAGTGGCAGCAACAGGCACTACCGCCTGCCCGCTCAACGCCAGATCCAGCAGTTCACGGTTGGCCACCGCGTACATGGCGTAATCAGTGCCGCTCGCGGCACGGATTTCCACCAGCATGGCGCGCCAGCGATCGATCATGCCGACGTGCTCTTCCATCCACAGCGCCAGTCGAGTTTCCACGTCCTGAGTGCCGTCGCCCTGTTGCAGGACGGAGATGGTGATCGCACGTTGCTGCCAGTCGACGTCATCGCGGAACGCTTCACGGGCCAGGGCCTGCCAGTTGTTTTCAACCGGCAGAGCGCTGATCTGTTGCAGGTACCAGGTGATGTCCAGCGCGCTGCCCACGGCGAAGTAGGCCTTGGCCACGTCCGCAGGGTTTTGGCCGGTCACGTCGGAGGCCTCGATGATCGGCAGCAGGGTGTACAGGTGCGAAGTGCCAGCCACCATGCGTGCGAGCAACTCCGGCACGCCGGCTTCGACGTACGCCTCGTAGCGGGCCTGCCAGTTCTCGTGGATCTCGCCGCTCAGCAGTTCGTCGAGCTTGAGCCCCAACTCTTTCAGATGCGGACCGAAATGCGCGACGTCACGGGCAGCGTTCTGCTCGTTGCGACGGGCACGCAGGAACCAGCGCGTAGCGCGACGGCCCAGGCGCATCAGTTCGTCCATCAGCTCCAGTTGAACGTCAGCGGAAACCTGGTAGTCCAGGGCTTCGATCTGACGGAACCAGTGCGGGAGATGGAAAATGTCACGCACGATCACGTAGGCACCGGCCACGTTCGCCGGGCTCATGCCGGTCGACTCTTTGAGTCGTTGAACGAAGGTGATGCCCATGTGGTTGACCAGATCGTTGGCGATCTGGGTGCTGACGATCTCACGCTTCAGACGGTGACGGCGCATGGCTTCGGAGAACTTGCTCACCAGGCTCGGTGGGAAAGCGGTTTCCATGTCGCGCGTCAGGTAGTCGTCGTCCGGCACACGGGAGTCCAACAACTGCGCCTTGAGGTCGATCTTGCTGTAGGAGATCAGCACCGACAGCTCGGCACGGGTCAGGCCATGGCCTTCCGCAAGACGCTCGTTGATCGCTTCTTCCGACGGCAGGAACTCGATGGCGCGATCCAGCTTGCCGCGGCCTTCCAGATCGTTCATCAGACGCTTGTATTCGGCAATCCGTACGAACGCACGGCGTGCCGCCAGGGACAGGGCCTGAGTCTGCTTGTAGTTGTTGCCCAGCACCAGGTTGCCGACTTCGTCGGTCATGCTCGCCAGCAACTGGTTACGTTGCTTGTCGGTCATGTCACCGGCCTGAACCACTTCGTTCAGCAGGATCTTGATGTTCACTTCGTGGTCGGAGCAGTCCACGCCACCGGCGTTGTCGATGAAGTCGGTGTTGGAACCGCCGCCATTGAGGCCGAATTCGACACGACCCAGCTGGGTCATGCCGAGGTTGCCGCCCTCGCCCACGACTTTGCAGCGCAGCTCGTTACCGTTCACGCGCAGCGCATCGTTGGCCTTGTCGCCGACATCGGCGTGGCTTTCGGTGCTGGCTTTGACGTAGGTGCCGATACCGCCGTTCCACAACAGGTCTACCGGCGCCTTGAGCAAGGCGTTCAGCAGTTCGGTCGGAGTCAGCTTGTCCGCTTGAATGTCGAAGCGCTCTTTCATCTGCGGGGAAATCGCGATGCTTTTCGCGCTACGGGAGAAGATCCCGCCGCCTTCGGACATGATGCTGGTGTCGTAATCCGACCATGCCGAACGCGGCAGATCGAACAGACGCTGACGCTCGGCGAAGCTGTTCGCAGGCTCAGGGTTCGGGTCGATGAAGATGTGCAGGTGGTTGAACGCAGCGACCAGTTGCAGCTTGTCGGACATCAGCAAGCCGTTACCGAACACGTCACCGGCCATGTCGCCGACGCCCACTACGGTGATGCTGTCTTCCTGGACATTGATGCCGCGTTCGCGGAAGTGACGTTGTACGCCCACCCACGCGCCCTTGGCGGTGATGCCCATTTTCTTGTGGTCGTAACCGGCAGAACCACCGGACGCGAACGCATCACCCAGCCAGAAGCCGTAGTCGATGGCGATGCCGTTGGCGATGTCGGAGAAGGTTGCAGTGCCCTTGTCCGCAGCGACCACCAGGTACGGGTCATCGTCGTCATGACGCACGACGTTGGCCGGCGGAACCAGCGCGCCGTCCTTCAGGTTGTCGGTGATGTCCAACAGGCCCGAAATGAAGATGCGGTAGCAGGCGATGCCCTCGGCCGCGATCTCGTCACGGCTGCCGCCCAGCGGCAGGCGACGCGGCAGGAAGCCGCCCTTCGCGCCCACTGGCACGATGACCGAGTTCTTCACTTGCTGGGCTTTTACCAGGCCCAGGACTTCGGTACGGAAGTCTTCTTCACGGTCGGACCAGCGCAGGCCACCGCGAGCGACGTTGCCGAAGCGCAGGTGCACGCCTTCGACGCGCGGCGAGTAAACGAAGATTTCGAACTTCGGAACCGGCTTCGGCAGTTCTGGAATCTGGTGCGGGTTGAACTTGAAGCTGAAGTAGGACTTGTTGTGCCCGTTTGCATCGGTCTGGTAGAAGTTGGTCCGCAGGGTCGCCTTGATCAGGTCCAGGTAGCGACGCAGGATACGGTCTTCGTTCAACACCTGGACGTCGTCCAGCGCGCTCAGGATCGCGTGTTCCAGGCGTTGCTGCTTGTCTTCCAGATCATCGCTGGTGAGCTTGCGCGCCAGGTAGAAACGGGTCTTGAACAACCGGGTCAGTTCGCGAGCGATGTCGGTGTGGTTGTTCAGGGTACTGGCGATGTAACCCAGGTCGAAGCCCAGACGAATCTGCTTCATGTAGCGGGCGTAGGCACGCAGCAGCGCCACATCACGCCATGGCAGGCCGGCGGTCAGCACCAGACGGTTGAACGCATCGTTCTCGGCATCGCCGCGCACGATGTGGACGAAAGCGTCCTGCAGGGTGTCGTTGAGTTGCTGGATGTCCAGTTCCAGGCCTTCGGCGGCGGTGAACGCGAAGTCGTGAATCCAGAACTCGCGGCCATTGGTGTGACGCAGGCGATACGGGAACTCACCCAGCACGCGCAGGCCGAGGTTTTCCAGGATCGGCAGCACGTCGGACAGTGCCAGCGGGGTATCGGCGTGGTACAGCTTGCAATGCAGCTCGCGCTGGCCGGATACCTGGCCCAGTGGCTGATAGAAGCTCATCACCAACGGGTTTTTTTCGCTCAGGCTCAGCAGGTGCTGCATGTCGACCACGGCCGAATGCGCAGCGAAACGCTCGCGGTAACCGGCCGGGAAGCCTTTCGGGAAATCCGCCAGCACGTTGGTACCGTGTGCTTCGCCGAAGCTTTCCACGACCAGGCTGGCGTAGTCGTCCTGCCAGCTGCGGCAGGCTTGTACCACTTCTTTTTCCAGCAGGACCGGGTCGATGTCCAGACGGTTTTTCGGATCGACGCGCAGAATCAGTTGCACGCGGGCCAGCACGGACTCGGAGAAGAATGTCCAGAACTCACAGTCCGAGGCTTTCAGGCGATCCATCAGCACTTGCTGGATCTTCTGGCGCACTTCGGTGGAGTAGATGTCACGCGGCACGTAGGCCAGGCAGTAGCAGAAACGACCGTACGGGTCTTTGCGCAGGAACACGCGGATCTTGTTCCGTTCCTGGATCTGCACGATCGACATCACAGTGCTGAACAGCTCGTCGACCGGGGTCTGGAACAGGTCATCACGGGGCAGCACTTCAACCACCTGCGCCAGTTCCTTGCCCAGGTGAGCCTTGGCCTGGAAGCCGGAGCGGCGTTCGATCTCTTCGACCTTGCGACGGATGTACGGGATGACCCGCACGCTCTCGCCATACACCGACGAGGTGTACAGGCCCATGAAACGGCATTCCTTGATGACCTTGCCGTCGGCGTCGATCTCGCGGATCGATACGTAATCCGGGTAAGCCGGACGGTGCACGCGGCTTGGGTGTGCAGCCTTGGCGAACGACAGCAGGGTCGGTTCGCGCAGGTAGTTCACGGCGTAGTCTTCGATGCGCAGGTCATCGTAGGTCAGGCCGGTGCGCAGCAGTTTGGTCAGGCCGAGGAAGGAATCCTGGTCGTAAACGATGTGGCCGCCGTCGGCTTCATCACGCACCACGAATTCTTCATAGCCCAGGAACGTGAAGTGGTTGCCCACCAGCCATTCCAGGAAGCTTTTGATTTCGGCTTTTTCTTCAGCGTCGACAGCGAACTGGCTGTTGTCCAGGCCGGTCAGGATTTCCTGGACCTTGGCTTTCATCGGCTCGAAATCGGCGACCGCGACGCGGACTTCACCGAGAACCTGCTCCAGCTCTTTGCTCAGGACGTTCAGTTCGGCCGTGTTCGCGCAACGGTCGATTTCCAGGTACATCAGGGATTCTTGCAGGATCCCTTCGCCCTGGGTGCCTTTCGGCAGGATTTCCAGCAATTCGCCCTTGCTGTCGCGACGCACGCTCAGCACTGTGGTTTGCAAGGTATGAATGCTGTAGCCGCGACGGTTCAGCTCGGTACGCACCGAGTCCACCAGGAATGGCAGGTCGTGGTGCAGCACTTCGACCGCGGTATGGGTCGACTGCCAGCCGTGGCGTTCGTAATCAGGGTTGTAGACGCGAACCTGTGGTTGCGCGTGATCGAAGCGCTCAAGCAGGCGCCACGCAGAAAGGGTACAGCCAGCGAGGTCGGACAGCCGACGCTGGGTCAACTCGTCCAGGGAAATGATGCCGAAGAATTGTTCAGCGAACAGCGCCACTTGTGGCAGTGCCTGTTCACTGATGTGCTGCGCCAGTGCCGCTTGCAGTTGGTGCTGGAAGTCGGCTTTGCTGGCTGCGGTGAAGAACGCCATCTGTGGTACTCCGCTTGGGCTTGTTATTGATGGAAGCGTCGCGTGCAAAACCCCTTTCGGGGCGATCCGTCACCCTGTTCCTGATTCTCGGGCAGAGGAAACAGGGTGACAGGTGGGTGAAGCTGGACGAGACACTCAGGTCACATTCACCTTCCATGAATGGGCATCTGCAAAAACGACTGGCGAACCTCTAGCGCAATGTCTTTACAGGTGCTCATCCGTTGCGCAGCTTAACGAGTGCGGCAAGGCCCGTGCTTGCAGCGCTGCGACATATTCGGTCATCGGCACGCAGCTCAAGGCCTGCGCATCGAACAACACTAGCAGCCGTGTAGGAAATTGGGCGTTTTATGCCCGGATTTGCGGCACATTCGTGCCAGAAATGACCAGCACCGCCCCGAATGTTCACGACACATTCTCTGACACTCGACCGAGCAGAAATTCCCGAGGGCTGGCAGAATTGCCTTTTGTTGTGTTCACAACGCTCGCCGAGCCAGGATTTCCCCATGCAAATGACCACCTCCCTGTTGATCGTCAACCCGTGTGACGAGGAAGAAGACAACATGGCCATGCTCGCCTGCCACAGCGATCAGGGTGAGATGTTCCTGATGAGCCGCTATCCCGACGAGGACGAGCTGGAGATCACCCTTGATGGCGAGCCTTCGACGCTGGACGGCGTGAAAGTGACGCTCAGCCCTACCCGGTTACTGATCGAAATCGCGGCGGCGGATGCGGATGCATTGAATGGCGATGATTCGCTGGAGATCATTCACAGTACCGATGCGAGTGATCTGGCTGAGGTGGAAGAAACGTTGCAGAACATTCTCAAAGGTACTGGCACCTATATCAGCCAGCTCTGAATTTCAGTAGCTGTACCGGCCTCGTCGCGAGCAGGCTCGCTTCCACAATCGATCGCGTTTTTTCCGACAGAACCCGGTCACTGTGACAGCGAGCCCGCTCGTGATGAGGCCCGAATCAACGACACCACTCCCCGACCCGCACAAATTTCCAACACTTTCACCCATCTATTCCCGCACTTTGCACAAAATGCCGTTAGTCGCCGCCCCCCGCGATGGATTAAAGTAACGCCCCCAGCCCTGGCGTTATTCGAACGTCTTCGGTCACCTTTCCAGGAACAGTCATCGATGGAACATCGTGAAGCGCTGCTCGCGCTGCGAACCTTTCTTTCAACGCAGATTCTCGGCCAGGAAAAACTCATCGAGCGCTTGCTCATCGCCTTGCTTGCCGACGGCCACATGCTGGTCGAGGGCGCGCCGGGCCTGGCCAAGACCAAAGCGATCAAAGAACTCGCCGAAGGCATCGAAGCCCAGTTCCATCGCATTCAGTTCACTCCCGACCTGTTGCCTGCCGACATCACCGGCACGGAAATCTATCGCCCGGAAACCGGCAGTTTCGTGTTCCAGCAAGGCCCGATCTTCCACAACCTGGTGTTGGCAGACGAAATCAACCGGGCCCCGGCCAAGGTTCAGTCGGCGCTGCTCGAAGCCATGGGCGAGCGGCAGGTCAGTGTCGGGCGCAGTACCTACGAGCTGTCGCCGCTGTTCCTGGTGATGGCCACGCAAAACCCGATCGAGCAGGAAGGCACCTATCCGCTGCCTGAAGCCCAGCTCGATCGCTTCCTGATGCATGTGAAAATCGGTTTCCCGGACGCGGCGGTCGAACGGCGCATCCTGCAACAAGCCCGTGGCGAAGCCTTGAACGGCGAGACCAAGCCCGAGCGCCGGGTCAGCCAGCAGGCCATTTTCGCCGCACGCAAGGAAATCCTCGGTCTGTACATGGCCGACGCCGTGGAGGAATACCTGGTGCAACTGGTCATGGCCACACGCACCCCGGCCAAGTTCGACCCGGAGATGGCCGAGTGGATCGCCTACGGCGCCAGCCCGCGTGGCTCGATTGCCCTCGACCGTTGTGCCCGGGCCCACGCCTGGCTGGCCGGTCGCGACTTCGTCAGCCCGGAAGACATTCAAGCCGTGCTGTTCGACGTGTTGCGCCACCGCATCATTCTTTCCTTTGAAGCCGAAGCCGCTGGCATCGACCAGGACCGGGTGGTCCAGCGGATTCTCGACGTTGTAGCCGTCGCTTGACCCCGATGAACGCCATCCTGCCGCCCGAGCCGGGCATCCGCGTCAGCCTCGCCGAGCTGATCGAGATGCGCCATCGTGTGCGTGAAGTGCAGTTGTTTTCCACGCCGAGCCAGCGCAGCCCGCTGATCGGCCTGCACCACTCCAAGCTGCGTGGCCGTGGCGTGGACTTCGACCAGGTGCGGGTCTATCAGGCCGGCGACGACGTACGCAGCATCGACTGGCGCGTCACCGCCCGCACACAGGAGCCGCACACCAAGCTGTTCCATGAAGAACGCGAGCGACCGATTTTCATTATGGTCGAGCAAAGCCGACGGCTGTTTTTCGGTTCAGGGCTGATGTTCAAATCGGTGCTCGCCGCCCAGGCCGCGAGCCTGATTGGCTGGGCTGCGCTCGGCCACAACGATCGCGTCGGCGGGCTGGTGTTCGGCGATACCGAACACTACGAAATCAAGCCCCGGCGCAGCAAACAGAGCCTGCTGCAATTTCTCAACCGACTGGTGCGTGTCAATCAGTCGTTGCACACCGAAAGCGAACAGAACCGCGATGCCCTCAACCTGGCCCTGCGTCGTGCCCGGGAGGTGCTGCGCCCCGGCAGCCTGGTAATCGTGATCTGCGACGAGCGCGCGTTGACCGAGGGCTCCGAACAGCAACTAAGCTTGCTGTCCCGCCATTGCGACCTGTTGCTGCTGCCGCTGTCCGATCCACTGGACCACGCCCTGCCCGCTGCCGGCCTTTTGCGGTTTGTCGAACGCGGCGCGCAGCTGGAACTCGACACGCTGAATTTCGACTTGCGCCAGACCTACCGCGCCCAGGCTGAAGCGCGCATCGCCCATTGGGAATTGCTCGCGCAAAAGCTTCGCGTATTGTTGATGCCCCTGAGCACCCAGAGCGAGATGGTCGAACAACTGCGCGAGTACCTGAACCCGCAGAAGCCGGGGAAACATCGATGAGCAGCCTCGATCAACTGCAACCGCTGATTTCCCCTCCTCCACCAGGCTTCTGGCCACCCGCGCCGGGCTGGTGGTTGTTGCTGCTGTTGCTGCCGCTGATCGGTTTCGGCCTGTGGAAGGCGCGGCGCTTCCTGCCCAACAAGCGCCCCATCGTGCGTGCCGAACAACCGCTGGACCCGGTACGCCTCGCCGCACTGGCGGAACTGGCGTTGATGCCCAAACCGTACGACGGCGCACCGGCCGGCGCCTGGCTGCAGCAGCTCAACGGCCTGCTCAAACGCCTGTGCCGCAACCATTACCCCTACAGCCAGAGCCACACCCTCAACGGGCGCAAATGGCTGGCATTCCTCGACAACCGCTGCCCGGCCGCCGGCCTGACGCGCTGGATGGTGTTGGTCGAAGGCGCTTACAAACCCGAATGCAAACTCGACGACAAGGCCATCGCCGGCCTGACGCAAGCCGTCGACACGTGGATTCGCAAACATGTTTGAGTTCGCCTGGCCTTGGATCTTCGCCCTGCTGCCGCTGCCCTGGTTAATGCGCATCGTGCTGCCGGTGGCCGACAGCGGCGAACCGGCGCTCAAAGTCAGTTTCCTCAGCGACCTCGAAGGCCTGGCCCGGCGTCGCGCTCGGGCCAATCTGCCGGCCTGGCGCCAGCAAGCGCCGTTCATGCTGCTGTGGCTGTTTTTGCTGATCGCCGCGGCGCGCCCGCAGTGGCTCGGCGAACCGTTACCCATTGCCGCCAGTGGCCGTGACCTGCTGGTGGCGGTGGACGTTTCCGGCTCCATGGACTTCCCCGACATGCAGTGGCGAGACGATGAAGTCAGCCGCCTGACGCTGGTGCAACATTTGCTCGGCGATTTTCTGGAGAGTCGCGAAGGCGACCGTGTCGGCCTGATCCTCTTCGGCAGCCGGGCGTATCTGCAGGCACCCCTGACGTTTGACCGGCGCACTGTGCGGGTCTGGCTCGACGAAGCGCGCATCGGTATCGCCGGCAAGAACACCGCCATCGGCGACGCTATCGGCCTCGCGATCAAACGCCTGCGCATGCGTCCGGCGCAAAGCCGCGTGCTGATTCTGGTGACGGACGGCGCCAATAACGGCGGCGAAATCGACCCGCTGACGGCAGCGCGGCTGGCGGCCAATGAAGGCGTGAAAATCTACCCGATCGGCATCGGCGCCGATCCCGAGGACAGCGGCACCGCAGCATTCCTCGGGATCAACCCGAGCCTGGACCTCGACGAACCTGCGTTGAAGGCCATCGCCACCGCCACGGGCGGCCAGTATTTCCGCGCTCGCGACGGCAAGGAGTTGCAAGCGATCAAGGAAACTCTCGATCAACTGGAGCCGGTGACTCAACAACCGACCCAGGCCCGTCCGGCCCAGACGTTGTATCACTGGCCGTTGGCGATAGCGCTGCTGTTGAGCATGCTGCTGGTCATCCGCGAACGCTGGCCGGACAACCCGTTGCAGCGTCTGTTTACCAGGGATCTGTTCTTGCAGACACCATTGCCTGACTGGCGCCAACGGCTCAAGCGCCTGCGCCTGCGGAGGCGCCGATGAGCGAACTGTGGCCTTACTGGTTCCGCCCTTGGTGGCTGCTGCTGTTGCCGCTGCTTGGCTGGTTGCTCTGGCAGCTCTGGCATCGGCAGAAGCGCGCCGGTCGCTGGCAGATGATTCTGCCACCCGCCTTTCATTCCGCGCTGCTCAGTGGCGGCAACGGACGCGAGAGCAAACTGCCGTGGGTCGCGCTCGGCGTAGCGTGGCTGTTAACGATACTGGCGCTGCTCGGACCGAGCTGGGAGCGTGTCGAGCAAACCAGTCAGAAACCGGCCGACCCGCTGGTGGTTATTCTGGAGCTGACCCCGGAAATGCTCGCCACCGACGTGACGCCTAACCGGCTGGAACAGGCCCGGCGCAAGCTGTTCGACCTGCTGCAGAATCGCAGCGACGCGCAGACCGCCATTGTTGTCTACGCAGGCAGCGCGCACACGCTGGTGCCGCTGTCGGATGACCTCTCCACCAGTCGTAATCTGCTGGATGCGCTCAAACCGTCGCTGATGCCCCTGGCCGGCCATCGCGCCGACCTTGCGGTGAACAAGGCCCTTGCGCTGTTGACTCAGAGTGCCTTGGGTGACGGCAGGATCCTGCTGGTCGGCTCGTCCTTGACCGACCTGGAACGCGAAGGGATTCAGCAGGCGCTGGACGGCAAGTCGACAGAATTCCTGATGCTCGGCATCGGCACCGCCGAAGGTGCGCCAATCACGCAGGAAGACGGCAGTTTCCTCAAGGACGATCAGGGCGCAATTCTGGTCCCGCACCTGGACGAGCCGAGCCTGAAAGCGTTCGTCAACGGCCTCGACGGGCGTTATCGCCATGGGGGGCTGGACGACGCCGACCTGCGCGCCCTCGGCCTGCTCGACGGTCCACGTCATCTGCGCAACGATGGCCAGACCTTGCGCCTCGATACCTGGGCCGATCAGGGTTACTGGCTGCTGTTGCCGTTGCTGCTGTTGGCAGCCTGCGCCGGTCGTCGCGGCTGGTTGTTCTGCCTGCCGTTGCTGTTCCTGTTTCCGCAACCGAGCTACGCCTTCGACTTTGAGGACTTGTGGCTGCGCCCGGATCAACAGGGGCTGCACCTGCTCAAGAAGAAGCGCCCCGCCGAAGCCGCGCAACACTTCGAAGATCGACAATGGCAAGGCGTCGCGCTCTATGAGTCCGGCGACTACAGCGGCGCCGCCCAGCGGTTCGCCGAAGGCAATGACGCCCACGCCCACTACAATCGTGGCAACGCGCTGGCAAAGAGCGGAGAGCTGGAAGCCGCGCTGGATGCTTACGAACAGGCGCTGGAACGTCAACCAGACCTGCGCCCGGCGCAGACCAACAAGGCCTTGGTGGAAAATCTGCTCAAACAGAAAAACACACCGCCCCCCGTCGAGCCGGACAAAACCGAAGGCGACGACACCGGAACCCCGCAGGAACCGCCGCCCGGCGCCGCCACCCAACCGTCGAACAGTGGCGAACCGAAGTCCGACGCCCAGACGGCTACACCCGATGCGGAACAGTCGGATACGACAGCCCCGCGCCCCGGCACCAATGAAGTGCCCGGCAGTGAGTTGGGCGACGAACAAAGCACCACCCCGCCATTGCGCCCGGCCGGCGATGCCATCGATGGCGAACAGCGTCAGGCGCTGGAGCAATGGCTGCGCAAGATTCCGGATGATCCGGGTGAATTGCTCAGACGCAAATTCTGGTACGAACAGCAACAACATCAGGATCAGGAAAAAACTCGATGACCCGCTTCACCGCTTTCTTGCTTGCCATGTTTCTCTGGACAGTTCAGGCCCAGGCTGCGGGGCTGGTCGCCAGTGTCGATCGCAGTCGCCTGAACTCCGGCGAGACGGTCGAGCTGACCCTGGAATCCAACGACGTGACGCAGTTCGGCAAGCCCGACCTGACGGCGCTGGAGCCGCTGTTCGACGTTCGCGGCACCCGCCAGGTCAACCAGTTGACCACCATTAACGGCGACAACCGCGCCACCACCCGCTGGATCATCACCCTGCTGCCGCGCCAGAACGGCAGCGTGGTGATTCCCACGTTGCAACTGGGCGACGCGCAAAGCCAGCCGATTACCCTGCAAGTGGTAGAAAGCGAAACCCAGGACAGCAAGAACAAGCTGGCGCCGGTGTTCATCGACGCCAGCCTCGATCAGAGCAGCGTGTACGTGCAGGCCCAGGCGATCCTGACCTTGCGCATCTACCATTC
The DNA here is from genome assembly GCF_048079215.1 of Pseudomonas sp. NFX71. NCBI lineage: Bacteria > Pseudomonadati > Pseudomonadota > Gammaproteobacteria > Pseudomonadales > Pseudomonadaceae > Pseudomonas > Pseudomonas sp. NFX71. The sequence continues at coordinate 5,682,668 of NZ_CP182230.1, forward strand.
CGTTTCGCTGTACGACGACAGCAGCCTGACCCCGTTGCAGATTCCCGATGCGCGCATCGAGCAACTGGGTGAGTCGCGGACATACGAAAAAGACATCAACGGCCTGCGCCATGGCGTGATTGAACTGCGCTACGCGATCTACCCGCAACACAGCGGCCAGTTGATCATTCCGGCGCAGATTTTCAGCGCCACGCTGGTCGACGCCCAGCCGGCCCAGGACGCCGAATCCCAGGTGCCGAAGTCTGGCAAACTGATGCGCGTCAGCTCGGCCCAACTGCCGCTGACCGTCAAGGCAAAACCAGCCACCTATCCGGCTGACGTGCCTTGGTTACCGGCCCGCAGCCTGAGCTTGAGCGAGAGCTGGAACCCTGAGCCGGATCACGCGCAGGTGGGCGATTCGCTGACTCGCAGCCTGACCTTGAGGGCTGAAGGCCTGGCCAGTTCTCAACTGCCACCGTTGCCGGTGACCGATGTCAATGGCTTGCGCCGTTATCCGGATCAGCCGGTGCTGGTCAACCAGAACAGCGAGCGCGGCCTGATCGGCAGCCGTGAGGACCGTGAGGCGCTGGTGCCTGTTCGCGACGGTGACGTCGAGTTGCCGGCGGTGGAGGTCGTCTGGTGGAACACGTTCGAGGATCACCTGGAGCACACCAGCCTGCCGGCCCGGACCCTGCAAGTAGCGAACAATCCGGGATTGATGGTCGATAGCCCGGCGGGCATGCCGACGGTCATTTCCGCTGCCGACAACGAAGCACTCTGGTGGTGGAAACTCAGCACCGTGATGCTGGCCTGCACCACTCTGCTGGGCTTTGGCCTCTGGTGGCGCGCCCGCTGGCAACCGGCGATCCTGCGCGCGGCCCAGGCCGGCCCGAGCCCGCGCACCGTGCTCGACGACCTCAAGCGCGCCTGCCAAGCCAACGACCCCCACGCCACCCGTCAGGCCCTCGACGCCTGGGCCCGGCAACAACCGGAAACCCTGGCCGACATGGCGGCGCGATTTGTGCCGTTATCGGACGCGCTGGATGGTTTGAACGGGGCGCTGTACAGCGAAACTGGCCAGCATTGGCAGGGAGAAGAGTTGTGGCGCGCGATCAAGGCGATCCCGATTGCCGAGCGGGTTCATGATCCGGTCGGCGACAGTGGCCTGCCGCCGCTTTATCCGAAATAAACACTGCCCTGAGATGAAGAGAGCTTTTGTGGCGAGGGAGCTTGCTCCCGCTCGACTGCGCAGCAGTCGTAAATCAAGGCGACTCGGTGTATCAGAAAGATTGAAGGGGTCTGCTTCGCAGCCCAGCGGGAGCAAGCTCCCTCGCCACAGGTTTCGGCTTGATCAGATCCATCGAGCGATCAAATGTGTTTACCCGTAAACTCTCCCCCTTTTCGCCGCTGTCATTTTCCTCGCGGCTATTACCTCATTTCCTACGGAGCTCGCCTTGCGTCTGTTTCACACCTCCGACTGGCACCTTGGGCAGAGCCTGCACGGCCAGGACCGTGATTTCGAGCACGGTTGTTTCCTCGAGTGGCTGTTGCGCCAGTTGAAGCTGGACCAGCCCGATGTGCTGCTGATCGCCGGCGACATCTTCGACACGGTCAATCCACCGGTCAAAGCCCAGGAGCGCCTCTACGACTTCATCGTCAGCGCCCATGAACAACAACCGAAGCTGACCATCGTGATGATCGCCGGCAACCACGATTCAGGTTCGCGCATCGAACTGCCCGCACCGCTGATGCGTCGTTTGCGTACCCACGCTCTGGGTCGTGTGTTGTGGCTGGATGACGGGCAGCTCGACGCCGAGCGTTTGCTGCTGCCACTGCCGGACGCCAAGGGCAAAACTGTCGCCTGGTGCCTGGCGCTGCCGTTCCTGCGGCCTGCCGAAGTGACCGGCGCGCATCTGGGCGACAATTATCTGCGCGGGATCGGCCAGGTTCATGAATGGCTGATCGAAGCCGCCAACGCCAAGCGCAAGAAGGGCCAGGCGCTGATTGCCATCAGTCATGCGCACATGGCCGGCGGCTCGGTGTCGGAAGACTCCGAGCGCAGTCTGATCATCGGCAATGCTGAAGCGCTGCCTGCCAGCCTGTTCGGCCCGAGCATCAGCTACGTCGCCCTCGGTCATTTGCACAAGCCGCAGAAGGTCAACGGTGAAGAGCGCATTCGCTACAGCGGCTCGCCAATTCCATTGTCGTTCTCCGAAATCGGCTATCAGCATCAGATTCTCGATATCCAGCTCGACGGCGAAACCCTGGTCAGCGTGGAGCCGAAACTGATTCCCCGCGCCGTGAACCTGCAACGCGTCGGCCCCGCGCCCTTGGCCGAAATCCTCCTGCAACTCGCCGACCTGCCGAACATCGATCTGCTGGCGGATATTCAGCGTCAGCCATGGCTGGAAGTCCGGGTTCGCCTGGATGAGCCGCAACCCGATTTGCGCCACCAGGTGGAATCGGCCCTGCAAGGCAAAGCCGTGCGCCTGGTGCGCATCGCCGCTGAGTACGCGGGCAACGGCAGTCGCGATGGCGTCGATGACGGCGCCCCCCTGATCGAACTGGACCAACTCACCCCTCAGGAACTGTTCAGCCGCGCCTGGCTGGACAACTACGGCAGCGAGGTCGACGAGCAAACGCTGCAAGACTTTGCCGAGTTGTTGCAGGACGTGCAGATGGAGAGCGAACAGCCATGAAAATTCTCGCGATCCGCCTGAAAAACCTCGCCTCGTTGGCCGGGCCGTTTGAAATAGACTTCACCACCGAACCGCTGGCCAGCGCCGGTTTGTTCGCGATCACCGGGCCCACCGGCGCCGGCAAAAGCACCTTGCTCGATGCCTTGTGCCTGGCGCTGTTCGGCGCCGTGCCACGACTGAGCAACGCTCAAGCGTCGGCCAAGGCGCCGGACGCCGACGGCGAGATCAGCACCGGCGACCCTCGCACACTGCTGCGTCGCGGCACCGGTGAAGGCTATGCCGAGGTGGATTTCGTCGGCATCGATGGCCGCCGCTACCGCGCTCGCTGGGAAGCCAATCGCGCCCGGGAAAAGGCCGGCGGCAAGCTGCAAGCCAGCCGTCAGAGTTTGCGCGACATCGACCTGGATCAGCTGCTGGCCAGTCAGAAAGTCGAGTTCAAGGCCCAGCTCGAAGCCGTCCTTGGTTTGAACTTCGAGCAGTTCACCCGCGCCGTGTTGCTGGCCCAGAGTGAGTTCAGTGCGTTCCTCAAAGCCAATGACAACGAGCGCAGCGAACTGCTGGAAAAACTCACTGACACTGCGCTCTATACGCGCCTGGGTCGCCGCGCGTTCGACAAGACCAAAGAGGCCCGCGAAATCCACAAGCTGTTGCTGGATCAAGCCACCGGCGTCACACCGCTGGCGCCCGAAGCCCGTGCGGAGCTGGATGAACGCTTCAATGAGGCGCAGCAGCAACTCAAAAACCAACAGGCGCAACTCAAGCAATTAGAGCTGCAACACACGTGGCTGAAAGAGCTGCGCCAGTTGCAGGACGAACAGCTCAGCGCCACCGAACAACTGACCAGCGCCCAACAGGATTGGGAAAGCCTGGCCGGCGAACGCCTGAAGCTGACCCGCCTGGAACACCTGGCGCCCCAACGGCACCAGTTCGCCCGTCAGACCGAACTCAGTACCCGCCTCACGCCGCTGGCTGAGCAGATTCAGCAGCACACCCGGCAAGAACAGGAGTTGCAGGCGCGTCAGACGCAACTCGAACACAGTCTGGGCGCCGCGCAAACCGCGCTGGTCGAGGCGCAAAGCCAACACACATCAAGTGTGCCACTGCTGCGTCAGGCCTTTGAGGCGCAAAGCACCCTCGCCCGCCTGATCAAGGACACCGGCCTCAGTGCCGACCTCAAGCAGCAGGCAGAACTGGCCTGCTCTGAAGGCCAACAGACAATCCAAGGTTTGCTCGATCAGCAGAATCGGGTCGCCGAGCGCCTGCAACGGATTGCTGCCGAGCTTGAGCAAAGCACCCATCTTGCGCCGCTCAGCGACGCCTGGAACGCCTACCGCGACCGTCTTCAGCAGTTGATGCTGATCGGCAATCGCCTGAACAAGGGGCAGGCCGAACTGGCGTCACTGGAACTCAACGCCAGCCGTGCCGCCGAAGAATGGGCCACGCAAAAACAAAACCTGGAAGTGCTCTACAAAGAGGCCGGCGCCGAGCCGGAAGCGGTGGCCGAACAGATCCAGTTGCTGGGCAATCTGTTGCAAGACAATCGCAAGCAACTGCGCAGCTTTGAGGAACTGACGCGTCTGTGGGCCAGCCAGCAGGAGCTGGACAAGCGCATTGCGGAACTGCAGCAACGCCAAACCATTGCCCAGCAGGAACGTGACCGCCTGACCCAGGACGGGGTGAAAACCAAAAACGAACTGACCGTCGCCGAACAGACCCTGACGGTGACTCGCGAACTGCTGGAACGCCAGCGCCTGGCCCGCAGCGCCAGCGTGGAAGAACTGCGCGAGCAGTTGCAGGATGATCAGCCGTGCCCGGTTTGCGGCAGCCTGGACCATCCTTATCATCAGCCCGAGGCGCTATTGCAAAGCCTCGGTCGCCATGATGAAAGCGAACAGGCCAACGCACAGAAAGCGGTGGATTTGCTCAAGGAAAAACTCACCGACCTGCGCACCGAAGTCGGCGGTGTGATTGCGCAACAAAAGGAGTTGCTGCAGCAGCAGGAACAGCTCGTCGCACAGCAGCAGAACCTGGCCCCCAGCCTCGATGTGCACCCGCTGTCAGCGCAGTTGTTCTCTCAGGACAGCGCAAAACGCGATGCCTGGCTGAACCAGCAAAACAGCCAGTTGAACCAAAGCATCACCCAGGACGAACAGCGGCAAACCGCCCTGCTCACCCTGCAACAGGACGCCGCGCGCCTTCAACAGCAACTGCGCAGCGCTGAAACCGCGAGCCTGCAGGCAGCCCAGCATCTGGCCAATCAGCAACGCGAACTAAGCAATGATCGCCAGCGTCTGGACGAAGAACTGACCGCGTTCAGCACCCTGCTCCCGGCCGACACACTGGACGCCTTGCGCAATGAGCCTGCCGCTACCTTCATGCAGCTCGACCGGCAGATCGCCCAGCGCCTGGAACAACTCGATCAGCAACGCGACGAACTCAGCGAACAGCAACAACGCCAGCAGACGCTGGAGAAGGAACAGGATCGTCAACTGACCCGCGTCCAGCAGCTGGAAGCGGCCCAGCAACAATTCTCTGCCCTCGCCGAGCAGCAACAGGCCTGCCAGCAACAACTGACGCAATTGCTCGGCTCCCACAGCAGCGCCGAACAGTGGCAGCAGCAGCTGGATCAGGCTGTCGAACAGGCGCGCCATGCCGAAACGGCTGCGAATCAGGAACTGCAATCCGTACGCACACGGCTGGTGCAACTGGCGGCGGAACTGAAAGCGCAGCAAGACCGCCTGATCGCCCTGGAAGCCGAAGACCGCGAACTGAACACGAAGATCGCCGACTGGCGCGCCTTGCATCCGGAACTGGATGACGGCGGCCTGGAGCAGTTGCTGAGCGTCGACGACCAACAGGTCAGCGAATTGCGCCAACGGTTGCAGCACAACGAAAAAGCCATCGAACAAGCCAAGGTGTTGTTACAGGAGCGCGATAAACGCCTGACCCTTCACCAGGCGCAGCACAACGGCAATCTCGATGCCGAGCAACTGGCTACCGCCCTGAACGAACTGCAAGGCCAGTTTGCCGCCAGCGAGCACCGTTGCGCCGAACTGCGCGCTGAACAGGCCGAGGATCAGCGCCGACAGAACGCCAATCAGGCGTTGACCCAACAGATCGCCGATGCCTACACCGAGTACCAGCGTTGGGCGCGCCTGAATGCGTTGATCGGTTCCGCCAGCGGCGACACCTTCCGCAAGATCGCCCAGGCCTACAACCTCGACCTGCTGGTGCATCACGCCAACGTCCAGCTACGGCAACTGGTGCGGCGCTATCGCTTGAAGCGCGGCGGCAGCATGCTCGGGTTGCTGGTGATGGACACCGAGATGGGCGACGAACTGCGTTCGGTGCATTCGTTGTCCGGCGGCGAAACCTTCCTCGTCTCCCTGGCACTGGCATTGGGCCTGGCGTCGATGGCGTCGAGCACGCTGAAAATCGAATCGCTGTTCATCGACGAAGGCTTCGGCAGCCTTGACCCGGAATCCCTGCAACTGGCCATGGATGCCCTCGACGGTTTGCAGGCGCAGGGCCGCAAGGTCGCGGTGATTTCCCACGTTCAGGAAATGCACGAACGGATTCCGGTACAGATTCAGGTCCACCGCCAGGGCAACGGTCTGAGTACGCTGGAGGTGAAATGAATACGCTGTACTCCTTCCGCCGCTGCCCGTACGCGATGCGGGCGCGGATGGCCCTGCGTTACTCGGGGGTTGCGGTGAACATCGTCGAGGTCAGCCTGAAGGCCAAGCCTGCCGAGATGCTGGCGCTGTCGAGCAAAGGCACGGTGCCGGTGCTGAGTGTGGACGGTGGAGTGATCGATGAAAGCCTGTCGATCATGCGCTGGGCGCTGGCGCAGCACGATCCTCAGGATTGGTTGCTCACCGGGGATCCTGCGGCGCAAGCGCAGATCGCTGCGCTGATCGAAGAGAACGATCAGGCGTTCAAGGTGCATCTGAATCGCTACAAGTACGCCGAGCGTTACCCCGAGCAGCCGATGGAATTTTATCGCGCCGAGGGCGAGGTGTTCTTGCGCAAGCTGGATGAGTTGCTGGAGAGGCGCGACTATTTGTTGGCGAACCATCCGAGCCTCGCGGATGTGGCGCTGATGCCGTTCATTCGGCAATTCGCCCATGTGGATCGCGAGTGGTTCGGGCAGACGCCCTATCGGCGTTTGCAGGCGTGGTTGCAACGGTTTTTGGAGTCAGACCTGTTCTGCGCAATTATGGCCAAGTAGCAACCCCCTGTGGCGAGGGAGCCTGCTCCCGCTGGGCTGCGAAGCGGCCCTTCTATTCGTCAACCACATCGAGCTTCTGGATTTACGACTGCTTTGCAGCCGAGCGGGAGCAAGCTCCCTCGCCACAATCGACCGCGTCGGTTCGCGATTCAAGCAAACACCTCACACATCTGCAGCACCGAGCAATCAATCTGGAACGGCCCGAAGAAATCGCCTGGGCGTTTCATCGGCGGATTACCGGCCAGCAGGCCCAGAGCCTTGGCGGTCTGGATGTTGTGAGCCATGTTGTGATTGGCTTCGATCGACCGCGCGACAGAGCCTGCCGAGGCTTGCCCGATTCCCAACAGGGATGAGCCATTGGTCATGAACGCCAGCAAGGCGATGATCCAGAGTCTGACCCCTTTCATGCCCCTGCCACTCCCGCCACGTCTGCGTGATCGACCACGGCGTTTTGCACACGGTGTTCGAACTGAATGGCGGGATAAGCGACCTGAATCGGTGCTTCGAATTCGTGCTGCGACTGCGCGGTAATGCTGACGACCGACACCAGCGCCACGTAAAGACCGATGGCCAGGTAGGCGCCGTATTTGGCTGAAGTGAGGATTGTGCTGGCCATGATGTTCTCCGTGGGCATGTTTCAGTGCCCACAGAATCGATCAAAAAAGCCGTGACAACCACTCAAGGTTATCCATAGTAAGCATCAGCTTCGTTGATCATTAAGCCAGTCTATTTCAGCCTTCAATAAAACTAATCATGCGCTCACGCGCTGCGTCGGGCTCGCCTGGGATGGGCGTTGCTGCCGATAAAATGGGGGTCGAATAGAGGAACAGAAGTGCCACGGCCAGACGCATCGCCATGCTGTCGATCCTTTTTATTAGAGAAGGAGTCAATAAGTCAGCGTCAAATTTAAACTCATGGCTATGTGATATCAAGCAATGCATTGATAGCAATATGATGCTGTCGTAAACGCGTTATGCAGGAGCGACATCACTCAGGCGTTCTCGAAGCTTTTCAGCTTGATCGGCGCAAGTGACTTCGCTCCTGCATAAAGGGTGCAGGGCCAGGCTTTCAGGCTTGGGTTTTGTGATCCAGCGCGGCGTAGAAGTTGGCGCTCTGTTGCAGGTATTTCTGGGTGTAGCTTTGGGTGTGGGATTTTTTGTCGCTGATTTCAACGTTGGCGCTGGCAGGCAGAGCAACGGTGGCAGAAATAGCGGAAGCGGCGATTACAGAGAAAAGATTGAAGTTCATGGCGGTATTCCTCGAAGTCAGTTGGCTTGCTTGCCCGGTGGGGCCGTGAAGCAAACTTAACCGTCGAGGCTGGCGCCTTGAAATCTTTTGTAGCATTAGCAGATATCAGTGGCATTAATAGAAGGAGGCAGGCCCCATCAACCGGGGCCTGCGGCCTATTGACGCACCACGAACTTGAGGTCGCTCGGGGCATCCATCGGCAGTTTCTGCACGGTTTTACCCAGCAGACCGCTCTTGGCATCGCGTTCGACCACGACAATCTGGTTGCTCTTCTGATTACCGATCAGCACGAAGCCGCCACTCGGGTCGAGGCTGAACTCGCGCGGGTGATCACCTTCCACCGAACGGCGTTGCAGCTCCTTGAGGTGGCCGGTGGCTGGGTCGATGGCAAACACCAGCAGCTGATTGGCCGTTCCGCGATTGCTGACATAGAGGAACTTGCCATCCCTTGAGGCATGCAACGCCGCGGCCGCCTTGTCCGACGTCGGTTGCCCGGCCGCCAAATCGACCATCTGCGTTTGCTCGAGCATGCCGTTCCGGTAATCGAACACAGCGACCTGCGCACTCATTTCCATGGTCAGCCAGGCGTGCTTGCCGTCCGCGCTGAACAGCAAGTGCCGCGGCCCGCTGCCGGGCGGCAATTGGACCGACGCCGGTGTCGCCGGGGTCAACGGCAAGTCCGGGTTGCCCTTCGGATCGAAACGATAGACGAAGATCTTGTCCGCCCCCAAATCATTGGAGAACACAAACTTGCCATCTGGCGAGGACACCGTCGAATGCACATGTGCCGACATCTGCCGTTCGGGGTTGACCCGGCTGGACGGGTGACTGCTCATCTGAACGACGGTTTTGAGCTTGCCATCGGCGCCCACCGGCAACACCGCCAACGTGCCGCCCGGATCTTCAGCCACTGAGTAATTGCTGACGAACAAATGGCTGGCATCGCCGCTGAGGCTCGAATGGGTCGGCTCGTTGCCCAGGCTCTGCACCTGATTGATCAGGCTCAGTTCATGGGTCTTCGAATCGATCGCATAACTGCTGACGCGCCCGACCGGGTCTTTCTGGCCAGGGCCGTTTTCGTTGACCGCGAACAGATAGCGCTGATCGTTGGACAGGGTCAGCCAGGACGGGTTTTCACTCTTGACCACCTGCAGGGGCCTGGCGTCGATCTGCCCGGTGGCGCTGTCGAAACTCAGGCGGTAAATGCCCTGGCTCTGGCCGGCGGTGTACGACCCCACCAACAACTGATATTGATCGGCCGCTGCCGTCTGAACGCCCATGGCGCCGACGCTGCCAGCCATCAACAGTGGCCAGAGATTACGCATCCTCATTCACTTCATCCTCGTCATCATCACCGCGGAAAGCGGTCATGCACACCAGCCGATGCTCTCCGGAATCGCCGGTGATGACCCAGCTCTGCAAGGCAGGATCAAAGATCGCAGCCTGGATCTGCGCCGGGCTGAACTCCCAATGTTTTGCCGCACGGCCGTCCATGCATTCGATGTGCAGGTTGTCGTCTTCATCGAGGGAGAATTCAAAGGCATGCAGCCCGTCGATTTCCACCATGTCGCAGTGTTCGAGGGTGCTGAGCAAGGTGTCGGTTGAGGCAGTCATGGCAGTCAATCTTTGAAGGGGAAAGACGCAATGATAGCTTAATGTGGGGGTAGCCTGAGTCGGGCGCAGAATGCATGTACACCCCGAACAACTGTGGGAGCGAGCCTGCTCGCTCCCACAGGGATGGGTGTTTAGCCGTTAGAGGGCCTCACGCGAAGGCTGGCCATCCACCAACCGCTGAATGCGCAGCGGATTGCCATTCTTCAAAGCCTCCGGCAGCAAGCTGTCCGGGTAATTCTGGAAGCACACCGGCCGCAGGAAACGGTCAATCGCCAGCGTGCCCACCGACGTGCCACGCGCATCGGACGTCGCCGGGTACGGGCCGCCATGGACCATCGAATCACACACCTCGACGCCAGTCGGATAGCCGTTGAGCAGGATCCGTCCAACCTTCTGTTCCAGCAACGCCGTCAACTCACCGAACTGTATGAAATCGTCCAGCTCGCCAATGATCGTCGCCGTCAGTTGCCCGTGCAGCCCGTTCAACGCGGCGCTGAGTTGCGCCTGATCCGCCACTTCGACAAACACCGTGGTCGGGCCGAAGACTTCCTCTTGCAGCACCTCGTCGCCATTGATCAGCAGGCTGACATCAGCCTTGAACAGTTGCGGCCGGGCCTGGTTGCCCTGTTGCGCCTGGCCGGCCAGATGCTCGATGCCCGGATGCGCGAGGAGTTTTTGCAGGCCTTTGCCATAGCTGCTCAACGTCCCGGCATTGAGCATGGTTTGCGCCGGCTGATCGTTGATCAACCCCGCCACCTGCTGCACGAATGCACTGAACTGCGGCGAGCGAATGCCAATCACCAGGCCAGGGTTGGTGCAGAACTGGCCACAGCCTTGAACCACCGAAGCCGTCAGGTCACGGGCGACGGTTTCAGCCCGGGCTTCCAGCGCCTGCGGCAACACGATCACCGGGTTGATGCTCGACATCTCGGCGAACACCGGGATCGGCTGCGCACGGGCTGCAGCCATGTCGCACAAGGCTCGACCACCCTTGAGCGAACCGGTAAAACCGACGGCCTGGATCGCCGGATGCTTGACCAGCGCTTCACCGACCCCGCCGCCGTAAATCATGTTGAATACACCGGCCGGCATGCCGGTTTTTTCGGCGGCGCGGATGATCGCATCCGCAACCTGCTCGGCCGTCGCCATGTGACCACTGTGGGCCTTGAACACCACCGGGCAACCGGCGGCCAGGGCTGAAGCGGTGTCGCCACCGGCAGTGGAAAAGGCCAGGGGGAAATTGCTCGCGCCAAACACGGCAACCGGGCCGAGGCCGATGCGGTACTGACGCAGGTCGGGGCGTGGCAACGGCTTGCGATCCGGCAATGCCCGATCGATCCGCGCACCATAGAAATCACCGCGACGCAGGACCTTGGCGAACAGGCGCATCTGACCACTGGTGCGACCGCGTTCGCCTTGAATGCGCGCTGCGGGCAACGCGGTTTCGCGGCAAACCACGGCGACAAATTCATCGCCCAAGGCGTCGAGTTCGTCGGCAATGGCATCGAGAAATTGCGCACGGCGTTCGGCACTCAAGCTGCGAAACGCCGGGTAAGCGGCAGCGGCAGACGTGGCGGCGGCATCCACTTCTTCCGGCGTGGCCTGGAGGAAATCGTAAGGCAACGCTTCGCCAGTACTGGCGTCGATGCTCTGGAGTTTGACGGCGCCGGCGGCACTGCGCTGGCCGCCGATGTAGTTGTGACCAAGAATCCGGGTCATGCATGTCTCCTTAAAGAGTGCCGATGGTGCCGGGCTCGAACGCCGCTGCAACCGGTGCAATACCGTTGATCAACGGTGCGCCGAACTCGGCCTGACTGATTTCGAACACGTCACCCGGTCGGGTGCGGATGCCGTCGGCAAAGGACAGGGTCGCGGTGCCGAAGAAGTGAATGTGCACGTCCCCCGGACGCAGGAACTGGCTGTATTTGAAATGGTGGTACTCGAGGTTTTCCAGGCTGTGGCACATGTTGGCCTCGCCGCTGAGAAACTCGTTCTGCCACAGCACTTCGCCGTTACGCAAAATGCGGCTGGTGCCCGCCAGATGTTCCGGCAGTTCACCGACCCGCAATTCCGGGCCATAACTGCAACTGCGCAATTTCGAGTGGGCCAGGTACAGGTAATTCTTGCGTTCCATGACGTGGTCGGAGAACTCGTTGCCCACTGCGAACCCGAGGCGATACGGCTTGCCATCGTGGCCGATGACGTAGAGGCCGCTGAGCTCGGGCTCTTCGCCGGCGTCTTCAGCGAAGGGTGGCAGCGGGAACGGATGGCCGGGGCGCACGACGATGCTGCCGTCACCTTTATAGAACCACTCTGGTTGAACGCCGGCCTGCCCCGTTGCCGGTTTGCCACCCTCCACGCCCCATTTGAAAATGCGCATGGTGTCGGTCATCGCCGCTTCGTCGCCGGCCTGCTGATGCATCTTGTCCCGCGCCGAGGCGCTGCCCAAATGGGTCAGGCCGGTGCCGCTGACAAGCATGTGCGCAGGGTCCGGATGGTCCAGCGGTGGCAGGATGCGCAGTTCGGCCAGCAGTTGTGCATAGTCATGGCTGATGCCCAGGCCCTGGGTTCGTACCTGCTGCTCAAGATTGACGCCGGCCTCGATCGCCGCCAGTGCCACATCGCGCACCGTGCGCGCGTCTTGTACTTCACGGACCCGATCGTCCTCGACCACGCCGACGCGGCGCTCGCCGTTAATCAATTCGAATTGAACCAGACGCATGAGACTTCTCCTATTGTTCAGAACACCACGGCCCTATGGCAGCGGCGGTGATTGTTTCTTTCTTGTCAGGTGCGGGTGGCACCACGTGCGCTGGCAGCAAACTGGTCGGCCGGCAGCACATGCTTACGCTCCAGCAACCGATAAACCACGCCGGTCAACACCAACCCGAACACCATCACCCCCGAAAGGAAGTACAACCCCGACGCCAGGTTCCCGGTGTATTCCTTCAGCGCACCAATCACGAACGGGCCGATGTAGCCGCCGAGGTTGCCCACCGAGTTGATCAACGCAATCCCCGCCGCCGCGCTGGCGCCGGCAAAGAACCGGCCGGGCAAGGTCCAGAACACCGCCGTGCAGGAGAACAGAGCGAACGCCACCAGGCACAACGCCGCCAGTTGCAGCACCGGCACCGTCAGCCAGGCGCTGAGGAACAGGCCGATGGCACCCAGCACATAGAGCACCGCCAGGTGGCCGTAGCGATCATTCAAGCGATCGGAACTGCGCGGAATGATCAGCAAGCCGATGATCCCGAAAATGTACGGCACCGATGACACGAAACCGGTGACCAGGTCGGTGCCGCCGAACTGTTTGATCAGCGTCGGCAGCCACAGGCCGAGCCCATAAATGCTCAGGGTCACCGGCAGATAAAACAGCGCCAGCAGCAACACGCGTTTGTCCTTGAGCGCATGCAACGGATTGCCATGTCGGGTCTGGCCGTATTCTTCCAGGTCTTTTTTCAGCTCGCCGGCCAGCCAGTCTTTCTCGGGCTGATCCATCCACTTCACCTGTTGCGGACCATCCGGCAGCCAACGCAGCACCGGCCAGGTCAGCAGGATCGCCGGGGTGCCGATGACGATGAACAGCCACTGCCAGCCATGCAGACCAAGAATGCCGTCCATACCCAGCAGGCCGCCGGACACCGGGCCGGTGATCAGCATGGCGATCGGTTGGGACAGGATGAACAAGCCGAGGATCTTGCCTCTATGGCGAACCGGGAACCATTGGGTGATGTAGTACAGAACGCCCGGGAAGAACCCGGCTTCGGCGGCGCCCAGCAGAAAGCGCATCACATAAAAGCTGTGCGGTCCCTGGACGAACGCCATGCCGATGGTGATGGCACCCCAGGTGACCATGATCCGCGCAAACCAGCGCCGTGCGCCAAAGCGCTCGAGCATCAGGTTGCTGGGGATTTCCAGCAGGAAGTAACCAATGAAAAACAACCCGGCACCGAGGCCGTAAGCCGCGTCGCCGATACCGATGTCGGCGCCCATGTGCAGCTTGGCGAAGCCTACGGCGGAGCGATCCACATAGGCGATCAGGTACAGCAGGATCAGGAAGGGAATCAGTTTCAGCGTGATGCGACGTATAAGCCGCAGTTCCTGGCTCATGAGATCGGTCTCCGATTGTTGTTGTTATAGAACCTCGGGGGACACCTCTCGCGGAAAACCGCCAGGGCCATCCCTCCGTTGAGCCCGACTATATAGTAATACTATTTAAGCAAGCAACACTTCCAAAGCGGCGAAATTGCGCTTATGTTACGCCTCAGCTCGAACAATATAGTCATACAATAAGAGAATCGATCATGTCTGATAAGAAACCCACCCTGCGCTCCGCCCAATGGTTTGGCACGGCCGACAAGAACGGCTTCATGTACCGCAGCTGGATGAAGAATCAGGGCATCGCCGACCACCAGTTCCACGGCAAGCCGATCATCGGCATCTGCAACACCTGGTCGGAACTGACCCCGTGCAACGCGCATTTCCGCCAGATTGCGGAACACGTCAAACGCGGCGTGATCGAGGCCGGTGGTTTCCCGGTGGAATTCCCGGTGTTCTCCAACGGTGAATCGAACCTGCGCCCGACCGCCATGCTCACCCGCAACCTGGCGAGCATGGACGTTGAAGAAGCCATTCGCGGCAACCCCATCGATGGCGTGGTGCTGCTGACCGGCTGCGACAAAACCACCCCGGCCTTGTTGATGGGCGCCGCCAGTTGCGACGTGCCAGCGATCGTGGTCACCGGCGGGCCGATGCTCAACGGCAAACACAAGGGCCAGGACATTGGCTCGGGCACCGTGGTCTGGCAGCTCAGCGAACAGGTCAAGGCCGGCACCATCACCATCGATGACTTCCTCGCCGCCGAGGGTGGCATGTCCCGCTCCGCGGGCACCTGCAACACCATGGGCACCGCGTCGACCATGGCCTGCATGGCTGAAGCGCTCGGCACTTCCCTGCCCCACAACGCGGCGATACCGGCGGTGGATGCGCGCCGTTATGTACTGGCGCACATGTCCGGCATGCGTGCAGTGGAGATGGTTCGCGAAGACTTGCGGCTGTCGAAAATCCTCACCAAGGAAGCCTTCGAAAACGCCATTCGTGTGAACGCGGCCATTGGCGGTTCGACCAACGCGGTGATCCATTTGAAAGCCATCGCCGGGCGCATCGGCGTCGAACTGGACCTGGACGACTGGACCCGCATCGGTCGCGGCATGCCGACCATCGTCGACCTGCAACCGTCCGGGCGTTTCCTGATGGAAGAGTTCTACTACGCCGGCGGTTTGCCTGCGGTGCTGCGTCGCCTCGGCGAAGCCAACCTGATCCCCAATCCAAATGCCTTGACCGTCAACGGCAAGACCCTCGGCGAAAACACCAAGGACGCGCCGATCTACGGCCAGGACGAAGTGATCCGCACCCTCGACAACCCGATCCGCGCCGACGGCGGTATCTGCGTATTGCGCGGTAACCTTGCGCCGCTCGGTGCCGTACTCAAACCGTCCGCCGCCAGTGCCGAATTGATGCAGCACCGCGGGCGCGCGGTGGTGTTCGAAAACTTCGACATGTACAAGGCGCGGATCAACGACCCCGAGCTGGACGTCGATGCCAACTCGATTCTGGTGATGAAGAACTGCGGACCGAAGGGTTATCCGGGCATGGCCGAAGTCGGCAACATGGGCTTGCCGGCCAAACTGTTGGCGCAAGGCGTGACCGACATGGTGCGCATTTCCGATGCGCGCATGAGCGGCACGGCGTATGGCACGGTCGTTTTGCATGTGGCACCGGAAGCGGCGGCCGGCGGGCCTTTGGCGACAGTGAAGGAAGGCGACTGGATCGAGCTGGACTGCGCCAATGGCCGGCTGCACCTGGACATTCCGGATGCGGAACTGGCGGCGCGCATGGCCGATCTGCAACCGCCGCAAAACCTGATCGTCGGCGGGTATCGCCAGCTGTACATCGACCATGTGCTGCAGGCGGATCAGGGGTGTGACTTTGACTTCCTGGTCGGTTGCCGTGGCTCCGAGGTGCCACGCCACTCGCACTAACCCCCTGAGAACTCTGCAACCGCAACAGAACCTGTGGCGAGGGAGCTTGCTCCCGTTGGGCCGCGAAGCGGCCCCAATACTCACAGCTGCGTTTTCTCGGACAGGCTCCCTCGCCACAAGGCATTCGCAGATTTCGAATCTGATGAATGCCCGCCACGCCTGCTATCATGCGCGGCACCTCCATCGCACAGGATCGCGCCGTTCCCCATGGATTACCGCAAACCCTCCGACCGCAAAAGCATGCACTCGCGCATCGTCCAGGAACTGGGCATGCAGATTGTCTCGGGACGCTTCAAGCCGGACGACAAGTTGCCCGCCGAAGCCCTGTTGTGCGAGGAATACGCGGTCAGCCGGCCGGTGCTGCGCGAAGCCACTCGCGTGTTGGTCGCCAAAGGCCTGGTGTATTCCCGTCCGCGAGTGGGCACAGTGGTCAAGCAGCGCAAGGAATGGCACATGCTCGACCCGGACGTGCTGCACTGGCTGATGCAAAGCAGCCCGCAGAATCAGTTCTTCGATTTGCTGACCAGTGTGCGCAGCATCATCGAACCGGCAGCGGCGGCCCTCGCCGCGCAGTTCGCCACCGACGCAGACATCGCCTCCATCGGTGAAGCCTACCAACGCATGGAAGCCGCGCCGACGCCTGAAGCCCTGTTGCAACCGGACCTGGACTTCCACAGCCGCATCGCCGATGCCACCCACAACGACCTGTTGGCGAACCTGTGCAACATGCTGTCGGTGGCGATCGCCGAAGCATTGAAGCACTCCAACCAGCGTCCGAATCTGCATGAGCTTGCACTGCCACGGCACAAGGCGATTCTCACGGCCATCGAGAACCGCGATGCGCTGGGTGCACGGCACGCGACGCTGGTGCAATTGGATGATGCGCGCAGTGCGCTGAATGTGGTGTTGGGCGCCGATCCGTCATAAAACGCGATCCCCTTGCAGATTTCCAGATACAGAAAAGCCGCAACCCTGGTTGCGGCTTTTCTGTTTCTGGCCTGAACGCATGCTTCATGCCGATCGAATCGATCAATGTGCGGTAACCCGCTACCGCACATCCCTCTCGATTCGGTTTTACGTTGAGCAACCACTCATGCAAAGGATTGCATCATGCCCACACCTGCATCACCGCCCGCCACCGCAAGCAACACCGACATCATCGCGCGTGCGGTCCGCACCCGATTCAACACCCGGCCGACATTACGCTCGCAAACCGCCCGCATGCTCAAGGACGGTATTCTGGGAAAATACTCGCAACTGGCATTCGATCCTGACCGAACCAGGATTGCCCAACCGATCCCGGGTGGGGCCTGGCGGCTCACACCGCTTATTGACGTGGTGCTTGAGTTTCTGGCCAGCGGTACATTCCCCGATTTCAGCGAGCAATTCGGTCGCAGCTGCTTTTTGACCAACCGTGCCCCTGCACGACTCGCCGTCAACAACACGACATCGCGGCTGCCTGACCTGCAAGTGATCGCGGAAGTCATTCGCGAGTTACCCGACATTCTCTATATCGGCGCTCAGGAATCATTGACCGACTGCTGGAACGAAAAAGACCAGACCGGCGTCAGCCGCTGGCAATGGCTGGGGGATCTGCTCGCCGGCGTGTTGAAAACCTCCGCGACGCGTCTTGCGACGAATAATGCGTCGCAGGCCGAAATCCTCATGGAGTTGGCCCGCCAACCCGACAAACGTCAACGCCTTCAGCGACCCTGGGCCAAAGGTGCTATTGAAGCCTGCACGCTTCAAGTCACGTTGAGCAGAGGCGACGTGACTATCACGCTGCAGACCCCGGATATCCTGGTGATTTGCGGCGATACCCATTTGTTGTGCAGCGTGACCGGCGATATCGAGTCCTTCCCGACCCGGCAAGCCTTTGGCACGGCATGGAGCGCGCGGCTTCAGCAGGAATTCATGGCTGACGCCATCACGTGGAAGCGTTTTGCACCGGACGGCAACCTCTTTGATACCCAGGCGGCCCTGCTGCTGAACCGGCAACTGCAAGACCTGGAGTCGCTCAAACTGCCTGCACGCCGAAGCCTGGCTGACCTTGAAAAGCAGTTTGACGCGATCACCGATGTCGCCGCACGGTTTATCACCAGCGAGAACCACCCGACAAACCTTCAGCCCTTGCAAGCGACGATTCCCGAATGGTTGCGGGGCGCGGGCGACACAGGTCGTATGGCGTGGCGCAAACACACGTTATCAATGGCCAGCACCCAACAACAGACGCAGGGACGCTCGTTGCGCGACGGCGTCGTTGACCTTCGCACGTTCGCCAGAAATGCACTGCACGCGCAAATGCTCAAGGACCAGCCCCTTGCACCCGGCTACAAGTCCGATGAGCTGGAACTGACCTTTCATGTGCCCGTCGGCGACTTGGGCAGCGGCTACCTCGAACCCGTGCAAATGTCGCTGACCGATCTGGCAATCAACAATCTCGCCGGCAAACCCAGAGGCCGGATGACCATCCGCCACACCGGGAACCAACTGATTCAAGACTGGACCACCGAGGCCTATTTACTGGATCTGGTGAGTCGGGTCGATGTCGGAAAACACTACCCCGAGTACCTCGAAGCGCAACTGCTTGGGCAGAACCCCGAAGCCAGGGAGCGCCTGCGGCTTTTCGGCCTGGAACTGAGCCTGCATTTGCCGCTGCGTGCCCTGGAACACTCGATCAAGGGTGAGCACGGCTTCAGCCTCCTGGGTTATCGATATGTGGAAGCGTTGTTCCAACCGCTGGCTGCCGAGCGGATGGTTGGGGAGCAGTCGATTGTCATCAGGCCTTTGGCATTTCAACGCAGGACCGGCGGCGCCTGCGATGTCGTCAGCAACATGTTCATCATCGAGCCGAAAGACTTGAAGGCGGACGGCCCGCATATTCTTTTCCGACCGCTTTACCCCGACTCCCTGCACCAATACCCCAGCCGTCAGGACCTGCTCAGTGCCATTGCGCAAACCGGCCCGTTGCAAACCAGTGTGCTGACCTGGCTGCCGGATCGCGCACGGCCGGTCTACGACAACAACGGATTCACCGAACCCCACATTGTCCACTTCCATAATGGCGACGAGTTTTCACCTCCGGAAAAACCGGAACCGGCGATTCTCGCAGGCGACGAAGCAGTCGGTGACTGGTTCACCGCACTGGAAGAAGGTCGATTGCTGACCAGTCTGTTCGTCAGCAACGCACGTGCACTGATTGATCTGGCGGACCGGCAATCGGTGTCGAATGCCGAGAGTCGTTGGGCGATCATCCTCGAGGGAGGCTGGCTGGTATTCAACAACGTGATTCTGCCGCTGTTGCGCGGCCCCGCCATGGTCGTGGGCTGGATGCTGCAAATCGCCCACAGCCTGATCAATGATCTCCCGGCGCTTGACAGTGATGACCCGAAGGCGCGGAACCAGGCATGGATCGATGTGCTGTTGAACATTGGTCTGCTGGTGCTGCATGTGGCCCGAGAGCAAGGCGCCCCGGCACTATCCGACAGCGCGGCGACGGATTTTCCGAGCCCCCTCGCCTCCCTGCGCCGGCCTTCACAGACATTCACATGGCCCACCGAATCGACCATCATCGAGGACACCCCGGGTCTGCCTTCCGAGCCGCCGGGCAGTGGCAATACCTTGCTCGACTTCAACCTGTCGAGCGCTCGCGATTCGGCATCGGCCCGGTTGTTCGACACGTTACGAGAGGTCCAGGTGCCATGGCCGACACCTCTGCCTGTGCCTATTACAACTGGCGCCTTCAAAGGCTTGTACCGGATCGGCAACACATGGCACGCCACCGTCGCCGGCCTGTTGTTTCGCGTCAGTATCGTGCCCGGCTTCGGCGAAGCGTATCTGATACACCCCGAGCACCCGGATCATCCGGGAATCAAGCTCAAGACCGATGGCAATGGCCACTGGACCCTGGATCAAGGGTTGAAACTGCTCGGCGGCGGGCGCAATGCGCGAATCAACGCCCAGCGTGAAATGACGCAACAACGCATCAGTCTGCTGGAACTGAATCGCCAGGAGTTCGTGGACCAACAAGCCCGGGTGCAGAAGCGTGTCGACATTGCCGAGAACCTGATGCAGCTGAAAAAAAACGACCCTGCCAGCACCGAGCTCGATCGCGCAACGTATAGGCAACGCTTCGTTGATGAGCTGGACAAACAGACCGAAAGCTACGCCACGCTGTTGGCCGAGATCAGGGAGTTGAGCGAACTGACCAAATCAGATCCCGACCCTTTGCAATTGTGCAGCCTGTCTGAAAACCTCATCAACAACGCTCGCAAACGGGTCGTCATTACTGACTGGGAGCGCGAAGCTGTAGATCGCCAGTACGCAGACCTGAGAGGGGGTGTCAGGCATTTGCATGAAGCGATCACCCGCGAGGGTGACGGGATACTGGATCGCTACTTTGAGTTCATGCGCAAAACCGCCGAAATCAACGAGACCATGATCAAGCTTCTTGAACAGGTAGACAGTCGGCTGCTGGAACTCAAGCAGATCCCTCGCCTGGGCATGGAGTACTGGAAGCGGCTGACCGGCAACAGGCCCGAAGATGAAATGACGGCACTGCGAATCAAGAGCTACCAATTGAGCGTCTTACGCCTGCTCAGTCTCAAGGCCCTGGGAAGTAATACCATGAGTGTGCTCGAACGTACCCTCAGCCCCCTGCTGCTGTTGTCTCGCTCCCATGCCGAACTGCAAACGGAGCACACCTACATCAACAGTGACCGGATCGCCGTACTGGACAACCTGGTCGATCAGTACAACAAGGCCCAGGATGGTCTTGAGACGATTGGCATTTTCAGTACCGATGAACTGCAAACACACCCGTTCAATCGGCTGCGCGAGCTCATTGATCAGCTACGCGTGGATGCCGAGCGACGTCTGGCGGAAGCGCTTCAACTGCAGCCGCAATCGGAGGAGCCGTCCACTTCTGCATCCGGGCCCAGGCCGCCGGTGAAGCGTCCTTATTCATGGGCCAGCCGCAAGCGGGTTATCAATACCGCCAAGGGCGCGTTTATCGGAGATCTTCGCCAACGAGTCGCCAACCAGGGAGGAGACATTGTCGACATCAATGACCCTTTCGAGGAAAAGCCATTGGCCTCGTTTCATGAACACGAGCCCAATGTCTGGGTGGAAGTTGTCGATGTCAGGCCCCCGACACCCAAGGCGCCACGCCCCTATCAGCAGCTCAAGGGTGACGCGCGCAAAGCCTTGGCCGATACCGATAAACACGTGCAAAAGATCGAGGGTTACGCCCAACGCGCCAGTTCTCCCAAGGAAATCGAAGAACAACTGCAGCGCGAAGCACAAAAACTGATCGGGTACGCCGATAGCCTGGAACAGCACGAAAGTCCTCCGGCCAACCAGGCTCCCGACGTTTCGCTGATCGACGGCCTCCGGGAAAAGGCGCGCAACCTCGACACCAAGGCGAGCGAGCTTCGCACTCGCATGACCCTCGCCCGGCCGCCCAGTAGCGAGGGTGTGGAGTTTCTGCTGCGCAACAATGCGATGGTTGCGCGAATCATCGGCCAACGGGTTCAGCTGAAAACCGGACGCAAGGATTTCATGCAGGAGTACGTCTTGTTGAATAAAGAAAATCAACCTTGGTGGTACGCGCACTTCCACTATGCCGACGCAGAGGATGCCAAGGCTGACTACACCCAGGCGCACCTGAAAACCAGGGAGCAACGTTTCGAAACCTACGAATCGGCCATGGCCAAGGCAAAAGATCCGAAGCAACAAATCGCTATTCATCATGGGATCATCAGCAAGGAACTGGCCAGCCGCGATTTCTTGCCGCTGCAACCGCGCTGAGTTTTTCAACTGCCCATAAAAAAGCCGCAACCCGGGTTGCGGCTTCTTGTTTTCGCCTGAGGTCAGTGAGCGAACAACGAGTTGCCCTTCTGCCCTGCCAGTTTCTCCGGCTTGATCAGGAACCGTGCCAGCGCCGGCAGCAGCCACAACGCGCCGAACATGTTCCAGAGCAGCATGAAGGTCAGCATCAAGCCCATGTCGGCCTGGAACTTGATGGCCGAGAAAATCCAGGTGCAGACGCCGATCGCCAGGCACAGGCCGGTGAACAATACGGCTTTACCGGTGGACTTCAGCGTTTGGTAGTACGCCTCCTGCAACGGCAGTCCGGCACGCAGGAAGCTTTCCAGACGGCTGTAGATGTAAATGCCGTAGTCCACGCCAATCCCCACACCCAATGCCACCACCGGCAAGGTCGCGACTTTCACCCCGATGCCCATGAAGGCCATCAGGGCGTTGCCGAGTACCGAGGTCAGGACCAGCGGCAACACGATGCACAGGGTCGCCGCCCAGGACCGGAAGGTGATCATGCACATGGTCGCGACGCAGATGTAGACGAGGATCAGGATGGTCAGCTCGGATTCCTTGATCACTTCGTTGGTAGCCGCCTCGATACCGGCGTTACCCGCCGCGAGGATGAATTCCAGGCCTTCCTTGTTGTTCTCCTTGGCGAAGTCCTGAACGGCATGGACCGCACGATCCAGCGTTGCAGCCTTGTGATCGTTGAGGAACACCAGCACCGGCGCCAGGGAGCAACTGTTGTTGTACAAACCATCAGCCCGGGCGATGGAGTTGTTCAGCACGTCCGGGTTGCGCGACAGGGTTTCCCACTTCAGGTTGCCCTCGTTCATGCCCTTGATCATCTGCTTGGACACGGTCACCAGCGAGATCGCCGACTGCACGCCCTCGGTGTTCTGCATCTTCCACATCAGCTCGTCGATCGGCGCCATGGCTTCGTAGCGCGAGCAACCTTCGGACTTGGTCTTGACCATCACCACCAACACATCGGAACTGGTGGAGTAGTTGCTGATGATGAAGTTGTTGTCCTTGTTATAGCGCGAATCCGGACGCAGCTCTGGGGCACCTTGATCGAGGTCGCCGATTTTCAGGTTCTGGCTGTACCAGAGGCCGCCACCGAAGGCCAACAGGGCCAGGACAATCGACACCGGGGCGACTTTCGGGCTGGCAAAGTTCGACAGCAGGCGCCAGAACGGGTGTTCGCGGTGCGCGTCTTTCTTGCTGCGCTCGACAGCGCGCTTGCTGATGCCGGCGTAGGAAATCGCCACCGGAAGCAGGATCAGGTTGGTAAACACAATCACCGCCACGCCAATCGATGCGCCGATGGCCAGCTCGCGAATCACTCCGATGTCGATGATCAGCAGCGTAATGAAGCCCACCGCATCCGCAAGGATCGCGATCATCCCCGGCAGGAACAATTGGCGGAAGGTGCGCCGCGCCGCAGTCAACGCGTTGTCGGCTTCACTGGACTGCAACGCGATGCCGTTGATCTTCTGTACGCCGTGGGAAATACCAATGGCGAAGATCAGGAACGGCACCAGCATCGAGTACGGATCCAGCCCGAAGCCGAAGAAGTGCATCAGACCGAGCTGCCAGACCACCGCCACCAGCGTCGTGGTCAACACCGCCACGGTGCTGCGCATGCAGTTGGTGAACCAGTACAAGAGAATCAGGGTGATGACGAAGGCGACACCGAAGAACATCACCACCATCACCAGACCATCAATCAGATCGCCGACTTTCTTGGCGAAGCCGACGATGTGGATCTGCACGTTGGGGTTCTGTTTCTCGAACTTGTCGCGGATCTTCTCTTCCAGCTCATGGGAGAACTTGCGGTAGTCCAGGGCCAGTAACTTGCCCTGGTCCTGCGGATCCGGGTAGGACTCCAGCAGCGGGATATCGACGATGCTCGACTTAAAATCGTTGGCCACCAGACGCCCGACCTGCCCGGACTTGAGCACGTTGTTGCGCAGCAGATCGAGGCTTTCCTGGGAGCCGTTGTAGCTCTGCGGAATCACCTCACCACCGGCGAAGCCCTCCTCCGTCACCTCGGTCCAGCGTACGCTCGGACTCCACAGCGACTTGAGACCCGAACGATCGACGCCGGAGATATAGAAAACCTCGTCGTTGATCTGGCGCAGGGTCTCCATGTACTCCTTGGAGAAGATGTCGCCGTCGGTGGCTTCCACCGAGATCCGCACGGTATTGCCCAGGTTCGCCAGATCGTTGCGATGCTCCATCATCTTTTGAATGAACGGATGCTCGAGCGGAATCATTTTTTCGAAACTGGTGGACGGCCGGATCAGCGTCGCCTGCCAGAACAGGAAAATGCTCACCAGCAGGCAGATCACGATCACTGCCGGGCGGTTGTTGAAAATCAGGCGCTCAAGAAACGTCGCCTTGTCTTGGTGATGGCTGCTCAAGGATGTCATAGACCCGCCTTCTTATTATTTGCCCGGCTCATTTGGACGACCCGTTTTTTCCATTCTCGGCGCTGGCGCCGGTTGGCGAGGTGACGCGAACGCCGCCCTGTCCCGCCAGGATCAGATTGCCGTTGCCCGCTGCAGTCACCGCCGCGACGGATATGCGATCCGGGCGGTTGAACACGCTGAAGGTTTCGCCGTTATCTTCGCTGCGGATCACGCTGCCACCATTGCCGACGATCACGATGGAGCCGTCATCGAGCAAGGTTGCGCCGGACAGGCCGAACTCCAGTGCACCGCGGGCGGCTTTCAGCTCGACCGGTTCCCAGGTGCTGCCGAAGTCGGTGGAGCGGAACAGGTTGCCGCGCAGACCATAGGCCAGCAGCGTGTTGGCCTGAGCGGTGCCGATCACGCCGAAGAGCGAGCCTTCGTATGGGCCTTCAAGCTTTTCCCAGGTCTGGCCCCAGTCGGCGGAGCGGAACATGCTGCCCTGCTCACCGACGATGAACAGCCCGGCATCCTTGACTGCGGCAATGCCATTGAGGTGGTACTGGTCTTCGTTATCGAGGCGATCACTGGCGTCTTCCCAGTTCTTGCCGCCGTCGGTGGTGGCCAGCAGCGCGCCGTAAGCGCCCACGGCGAAGCCGATGCTGGCGTCCTGGAACCAGACGTCGAGCAGCGGCGATTCGCGTTTCATATCTTCAAACTGCTTGGTCCATGTGACGCCGCCGTCCTCGCTGGCGAGAATCTGTGCGTCATGGCCGACGGCCCAGCCGTGCTTGTCGTCGACAAAATAAACCGAGGTCAGCAGTTGCCGGGTCGGCACCTTGGCCTGGGTCCAGGTCGCGCCCTGGTCATCGGAATACAGGATGTGCCCGCGATCGCCGACCGCTACCAGGCGCTTGCCGGCGTGCACGACATCGAGCATCAGGCTTTTGCTGGCCTTGGCGGATTCAACGGAATAGACAACGTCAGATGCTGGCGCCGCGGCGGCCAGCACAGGTGCCGACAACATGGCACAGCCCAACAGCGAGAGCGCTGTAGCCAGCAACGCGAATTTGCGCAGTGCCGGCGGGCGGCAGGTACCCACACCCATGACAGGCTCACTCATAGACCTTCCCCCATTATTATTGTTAGGTCGTTCAACCTTTCAGGGCGCCGTTAGGGGTGCTCATCGGGATTGAATGGTTAGGAGCATAGTCCTGAAACCCGCAATCCAGAGCCCCTTCGGAAGCTGGCTTATCCTATCGGTGTTTGGAAAGGTCTGACAATCGACGCCACGTTATGTTTTGTTAACCTGGATGGGATGGGTTTGTTCTGAATGGTGGGGTATCAGGTTGGGTGATTGGGTTGGTGGTTGGTGTACATATCCGTTGCTGCGGTAACGGCGGCTATTGGTTCCGCTCTTACAGCGGGTCACTTGGAGAAGCGCCAAGTAACCAAACGCTTTTGCCCCTTTCGTTCGGTGCCTCGCCAAGGCTCGGCATGCCCTCCTTCCGGTCCTGCTCCGTGGGCCCGCCGCCATCGGCCATCCATGGCCGGGGGCGGCTAACCCGGCATCCATGCCGGGTTGCCCACTGCGCAGAACCTCCACTCGGCCTAACGAGGGGGCGACCACCGCCACAGCACCGCGAGGCGGCCTACCGGCCGGCCTGTCATTTGAAGCGTACGCATTTCCCTGTGGGAGCAGGCTTGCCAGCAATGGTCGTTAACGATGACGCGTGCGGTCTGAATGAACGTGGTGTCTGGACCTCCATCGCTAGCAGGCTAGCCCACAGGGGACTCGCGGTAGCTTTTGCTTTTCACCACTCATCAGGCCGAGCGTTAGCTCGCCTGCAGCTCTTGATCTTGATCCACCCGCCCCTTCGGGAGGCTGAGTGGAGGTGTTCATCCGGGGAGTGGCGCGCAGCGCCGTTCGACGCAGTCGAACACGCTGCATGTAGGTCGTCGCGAAGCAGACCGGAGGGCAGTGTCCCCGGATGAATACCGGAGCGAAGGAACGCCGAGCCTCAGCGAGGGGCCGGACGCTCGGGGCGAGCCTTTTTTTGCTTGCTTTTTTTTGGCGTTTGAAAAAAAAGTGAGTCGCCGTAAGGGCGAAACCCTAAGCGGCCGTTACCGCAGGAATGGATATGTACACCATCAAAAAACTCGTCGCCTGATACCCCGTCATCGCAGTTCAAGCCAGCTCCCACAAGGTCCAGGGTGAACCCTGTGGGAACGAACCAGACTCAAGCCAGGCTTTTGCTGACCACTTCAAACACATCGCTGGACAGCTGACCCGAAGCGCGAATCCGCTCCAGCTCGCCTTTCATCAATGCCTGACGAGCGTCGTCGTATTTGCGCCAGCGCGTCAGCGGCGCCAGTTGGCGCGAAGCAATCTGCGGGTTGAAGCCGTTCAGTTCGATCACCAGATCCGCGAGGAAGCGATAACCCGACCCGTCCGCCGCATGAAAGTTGATCAGGTTCTGCCCCGCAAACGCACCAACCAAGGCTCGCACCTTGTTCGGGTTCTTGAGGTTGAACGCCGGATGCTGCATCAACGCCTTGACCCGCTCCAGCCCACCCGGCAAGGTGCTGCCCGCCTGAACGCTGAACCACTGGTCCATGACCAACGGGTTGTCCTTGAAGTGCTCGGCAAAACTCGCCAGCGCCCGCGCCTTGTCTTCTTCGAACGATGAGTTGACCAGCACGGCCAACGCTGTGAGGCGCTCGGTCATATTGTCGCTGGTCTCGAACTGCTCAAGCGTCGCCGCCAGGACTTCAGGCTTACCGCTCAACATCAGGTAAGACAGCGCGATATTCTGCAAGGCGCGACGAGCAAAGTGCTCGGCCTCGGCCACGTACGGGGTTTGTTTCGACAGATCACGGTTGGCCTGGTAACGCAGCCACAGCGCTTCGAACAAGCCGTCCGCCAATTGCTTGCGGGCAAACTCACGGGCGATGTGGATAGCATCGACGTCAGCCACTTCGCTGATCTCGGTCAGATACGCTTCACCCGGCAACGACAGCATTTCGGCAACCATCGCCTGATCCAGCGTTTCGTCCGACAGCACGGTGCGCAACGCACAAACCAGACGCTGATCCATGACCAGCGTCTCGCCCTTCTGTTGCTGAGCGATCAGTTCCTGCAGCACGTGAACCGAGAGTTGCTGACCGGCATCCCAGCGATTGAAGCCGTCGCTGTCATGCTGCATCAGGAACATCAGCTGATCACGGTTGTACGGGAAGCTCAGTTTCACCGGCGCCGAGAAGCCGCGCAGCAACGAAGGCAAAGGCTGTTCAGCGATGTCGAAGAACGTGAAGGTCTGCTCGGCTTCGGTCACCGATATAACCCGCGAAGTACCCTGTGCGCTGGCTTCGCCGGAAAGACGCAAGGCAATGGCCGCGCCTTTGGAGTCCAGCAGGCCCAACTCGACAGGAATCACGAACGGCAGTTTTTCAACCTTGTCCGGGGTTGGCGGGCAGCTCTGGCGGAAGGTCAGGCTGTAGGTCTTCGCGGCGGCGTCGTAGGACTCGCTCACTGCCAGACGCGGCGTGCCGGCCTGGCTGTACCAGCGTTTGAACTGGGTCAGGTCGACACCGTTGGCATCTTCCATGGCCTTGATGAAGTCGTCGCAGGTCACGGCCTGGCCGTCATGGCGCTCGAAGTACAGGTCGCTGCCTTTGCGGAACCCTTCGGCGCCGAGCAAGGTGTGGATCATGCCGACCACTTCCGAGCCCTTTTCATACACGGTCAGGGTGTAGAAGTTGGAGATCTCGATGAAGCTGTCCGGGCGAACGGCGTGAGCCATGGGACCGGCGTCTTCGGCGAACTGGTGGGTGCGCAGGTAAGCCACGTCCTGAATGCGTTTCACGGTTGCCGAGTTCATGTCGGCGGAGAAACCCGAATCACGGAACACCGTGAAGCCTTCCTTCAGCGACAACTGGAACCAGTCGCGGCAGGTCACGCGGTTGCCCGACCAGTTGTGGAAGTACTCGTGGGCCACGATCGCTTCCACGCGCTGGTGTGCGGCGTCGGTCGCCGTTTCGGCGCGAGCCAGCACGGCGCTGGAGTTGAAGATGTTGAGCCCCTTGTTCTCCATGGCGCCCATGTTGAAGTCGTTGACGGCAACGATCATGAAGATGTCCAGGTCGTACTCGCGACCGTAGACCTCTTCGTCCCAGCGCATGGACTTCTTCAGGCTGTTCATCGCGTGCTGGCACTTGTCGATGTTTTCTGGCTCGACATAGATACGCAGCGCCACGGAGCGCTCGGTCATGGTGGTGAAGGTGTCTTCGACGCACCACAAATCACCGGCCACCAGCGCAAACAGGTAGGCCGGTTTCATGAACGGGTCTTCCCACGTGGCCCAATGACGGCCGTCTTCGCCCGGACCGCTGGCAATCGGGTTGCCGTTGGACAGCAGCACCGGATAGCTGTGCTGCTCGGCGACCACCGTGGTGGTGAACTTGCTCATCACGTCCGGGCGGTCGAGGTAATAGGTGATCTTGCGAAAACCTTCGGCCTCGCACTGAGTGCAGAACATCGTGCCGGACTTGTACAGGCCTTCCAGCGCGGTGTTGGTTTCCGGGTGGATCCTGACGCTGGTGTCGACGGTGAACGTGGTGCTGGTCGGCTGCAGGGTCAGGTGATTCTCGGTCAGTTGGTAATCGGCATCACTCAACTCGCGATCGGCCAGGGTCACCGACAACAACTCGAGTTGCTGACCATCGAGTACCAGGGGCGGTAGGCCCGGACCCCGCTCAGGATTGCGGCGCATCACCAGTTGCGCATGGACCAGGCTGTGGTCCTCGAACAACTCGAAGGTCAGGTGCGTTTCGTCGATCAGGTACTCGGGCGCCTGATAGTCTTTCAAATAGATCATCTTCGGTTGTTCGGTGCGCATGCTGGAGTCCTTACTGATGCACGGCGAGCTGATAAGCCGTGTACTTACGAATATTGATCACGCCGGTGTCGAAAATCAGGTACTGGCCCTTGATCCCCAGCAGCGTGCCTTCGGCAATCGGGTTTTTGTCCAGGTTGAAACTGACGATTTTGGCCGGGTATTGCTCAACCGGGTAGCGGATTTCGAGCGGCTCTATGTCGGCAATAGTCTGGATTGCCTGTAGGCCGAATCGTTCCTGTAAACCTTGCAAACCTTCGGCGCAGCTATCAAACAGCTGATCGCGAACCTCGGCCAGATCCACCGAAATCGCCTCGCCCTTGAGTAAAGCACGCCAGTTGGTCTTGTCCGCCACCTGACTGCGAAACAGGTCTTCGACAAAGCCCGACTGCTGGCGGGTCGAAACACGCATGATCGGCAACGCCTGACGGGCGCCCTGATCGATCCAGCGGGTCGGCAGCTGGGTGGCTCGGGTAATCCCGACTTTGATCCCGGACGAGTTCGACAGATACACGATGTGATCGGTCATGCAGAACTTCTCGCCCCACTCCGGTTCACGGCAGGTGCCGGCGTCGTAGTGGCAACGCTCCGGGCTCATGATGCAGAGGTCGCACTGCGCCAGTTTGGTCATGCACGGGTAGCAGTAACCCTGGCTGAAACTGGTTTTGGTCTTGCGCCCGCAATGGGAACAGGAGATCGCCCCCAGGTATTCCAGGCGAACCGTGCTGCCGATCAACGGATTGACCGGCACCTCGACCTCGCCCAGACGAAACGCGTACTGCACGTCGGACCCGTCCAGGCGAGCCGACATTTTACTGACTGCACCGCGGCCAATCTCGATCAATGGATGGCATCCGACTTGAACAGGATATTCGGTACGGTAATCGACTTGGAGCTGCACTCCTGCGGGCCCATGTAGCCAGTGCGCTCGTCTTCCGGCAGGTTCTGGATTTCCCAGGCGATCATCGCTTGCAGCGACAGTTCACGTTGCTCGGCGGTGAGTTTGCCACCGTCCGACCATTTACCGATTTCCACCGCCAGTTTCAGGCTCTGGTAGATATCCGGGGTGATGTTTTTGATCATTTCGTTAAAAGAGGACATCAAGGTCTCCGCGCTCTTTGATTCACATACGATTCTGGACGGCCAGTTTACGGCGGTTGTACAAACCGCCCAACAAACCGGTAAGGCATCCGACGAGCAACCCGCCGACGTGGGCGGCGTTGGCAATTTCACCGAAGCCGATCATCGAGACCAGCCCGGACAGGCACAGCAGCAGCCATATCAGCATCATGACCAGTACGCCGCGCGGCAGGCGATAAGCCCGGTTCGGCGACAGAATCTGGAAGATCCAGCAATGCCCGAGCAGGCCGTACAGCACACCGGACAACCCGCCAAACAAGGTGGGGCCGCTGAAAACGAACTGGGCGTAATTGGACACGAGGGCAAACAGCAAGGTCAGGCCGATCAGGTTGATGCCGCCCTGGCGCGACTCGATGCGCCGTCCCAGCTCCCAATACCACATGCCGTTCATGGCCAGGTGCAGGAAACCGAAGTGGATCAGCATCGGCGTCACCAGACGCCACCACTGCCCCGCCGCCAGGCTGTCAGCCAGTGGCACAAAATGGATGTACTCGCCGACCACCCGGAAATCGAGGAAGGTCAGCCAGCGCAGGGTGTCGAGGTTTTCGCCCAGCAGCGTCACCGCGCCGACGATCAGGCTCAGCAACAGCACCAGTGCAGTTGCTTTGGCGTGACGCAATTGCTCGGTGAAACCGGGGCGCTTTGTGGTTTTCGTCACCGGAATGTCGAGTTGGTGATCGGGATCACCCGCCGGGAAACGCTCGTACAACGCACGAACGTCTTCACTGATACTGGCGGGCACCCACAGCACCTGCTCGCCCTGCTCTTCGCTGACCCTATGCGGCACCTGCATGCGTTGCAGCAGTATGACGAACCCGCTCAGATCCACCGCCAGCGGCAGGCGCAATACCGGAACGGCGCTCATCGCAAGGCCTCGGGGCGTTCGACATCGACCCAGACAAACTTGTGCGGATCGAGCCGGGTTTCCCCGTCCAGACGATAGGCAACCAGTTTGCCGTAGAGCACCGCGCTGTAATCCAGGCAGGCCAGGTTCGGGCGGATCGGCGCCGGTTTACCGCTGCGCCAGTAGTGGCCGACGAACAACAGGGGCTCGTCAATGCCATAGCGCAACAAGGTGTCTTTTTCGGTGGAGGACAGCGGCGTTCGGGCCACGGGTTCCGGCAAGGCGTCCGGCTGGAACACGATGTCGCCGTAGGTTTGCGGGTCGTCTTCCCAGAACTTGGTGCGGAAGAACGAGCGCGTCAGGCCATCGCCGCTGGTCATGGTCAAACCGTGAGGCAGGCGCATGTCGGTGCCGCGCAGCAGGCGGTCGAACACGGTGCAGGCAAAGCTGCCCGGCACGGCCGACGCCTGGAGGAAATGTTCATCGACGCAACCATCGGCAAACAGCGCGCGCAACGGTTCGATCAGGCCCGAATCCCAGCAGGCGTGTACCACGCGGAAGCGCCCGGCATCCAGAAACAGGGGTAATTCGTAGAACCATTGCTGGAAGTCATGCCAGTCGCCGGGGTGATCTTCAAACTGGGTCAGGGTTTCGCCCAGCAGGCGCGCATGACGCGGGGTGTGCTCACGAACGAACTGCTTGCCGCTGCCCGGAGGTGCCGGCGTGCTCCAGCCCAGTGCGTTGAATTCGTGGTTGCCCATGATGCACAACGCCTGCCCAGCCTCGACCATATCGTGGACGATGTGCAGCGCCTCGCGAATCCGCGGGCCACGGTCGATGATGTCACCAACGAACACCGCCATGCGCGACGCATGCCGCCAGACACCACCTTGTTTGTGATAACCGAGCCGGTCGAGCAAGTGCTCAAGGGTCAGAGCGCATCCGTGCACGTCACCGATCAGGTCGTAACTTCGTGCGGGATCGAGCATCAGTCGCCTCCACCCCCCAACTTGCTGCCCCAGCCGAGCTTGGTCCGGCAGACTTCGTAGTAGTTGTGGTCGAGCGGGTGAATCAGCCGCAGCTTCTGCGCTTTCTTGCTGATGGTGATGGTGTCACCCGGCGCGCAGGTGAAGTGGTTCTGCCCGTCACAGGAGACTTGCGGGTAGATCTGCATATCCTTGGACACGACGATTTTCAGCTCACTGTTGCCATCGACCACAATTGGCCTGCCTGACAAGGTATGGGGGTACATCGGCACAATCACAATAGCGTCGAGCTTGGGATGCATGATCGGGCCACCCGCCGACAGTGCGTAAGCGGTCGAACCGGTCGGCGTGGCGACGATCAGGCCGTCGGCCTTCTGGCTGCAGACGAACTGTCCATCAATGTACAGCTCGAACTCGATCATCCGCGTCGATTTGCCGGGGTGCAGCACCACATCGTTCAGTGCATCGCCCTGCCCGATGGCCTCGGCGTGACGGCGGACCTCAGCCTGCAGCAGGAAGCGGTTTTCCACCAGATAGTGGCCGTCGAGCACTTCGGCGACTTTGACTTCGAGTTCGTCCGGGCGGATATCGGTGAGGAAACCCAGGCTGCCCCGGTTGATGCCGAGCACCGGAATATTGTGCCGGGCCAGTGCGCGCGCAGCGCCGAGCAGGCTACCGTCACCACCGACAACAATCACCATGTCACAGACTTCACCGAGCATCTTGCGCGACGAGGTTTGCAGGCCATGACCCGGCAGCACTTCGGCGATAGTGTCTTCGAGGATCACGTGCAGGTGACGATCGAGCAGAAACCGTTTCAGTCGGCGGACGGTATCCAGCACCTGCGAACTGCCCAGGCGACCGATGATGCCGATATTACGAAATTGCTCCATGGGGCTCCTATTGGGACGCGGGGGCCTGCGACGGCGAAAAACACGATTATGGGCGAAAGCGCGGGATAGACAAAATCCTTTCAGCCACAAGGGTGTACTCATGTTTAGGGCTATGCTCGCAAGATGATCCTATTTCCCGATTTGCTGCAGTTACCCCACCAGTTGCGCCACCCGGAAGTGCGTGACCTGGCGTGGGTCATCCTTGCGCCGCCGATGCTGGAGGTTACGCCGTGGCCGCAACGCCATCCGCTGGCCGGCAGTGACTGGGTGCAGGCGCCGGAACGGCTGGAGCATTGGCTGCGGCAACTGGATCGCGACAGTTATGACTTGCTGCACTGGCTGGCCCAGGCCCGGACCCGGCGCCTGGGTCTGTACTATGAACGGCTGTGGCAATACGCCGTGCGGCATGCGCCGGGCATCGATCTGATTGCCGCCAATATGCCGATCCGCCGCGAGGGGCATACGCTGGGCGAGCTGGACATGCTGCTGCGTGATCGCGACGGCGTGCATCACCTGGAACTGGCAATCAAGCTTTACCTGGGCCCGCAAGACGGCGATGGGCACGACACGGCACATTGGCTGGGCCCGGGTTGCCACGATCGGCTGGACCGTAAACTGGCTCACCTGAGTCAGCATCAGTTGCCCATTTCCGCCCGGCCGGAGAGCCGTGAAGTGCTGGCGGCGCTGGACATTCAGCAGTTCAGTGCGCATTTGTGGCTGGGCGGGTATTTGTTGTATCCGTGGCCGGGGCAGTCCCAACCACCGGACGGCGCACATCCGCAACATTTACGCGGAAGCTGGCTGCATCAAAAGGACTGGAAGGATTTTGTCGCACAGCGTCCGCTCGGGCGCTGGCAACCCCTGCCCCGCCATGCCTGGCTGGCGCCGGCGCATTATCCGGTGGAGCAGACCTGGAACACGGAACAACTGGAGGCGTGGCTCAGCGAGCTGGAGCCGCTGGCGCCGGCGCAGTTGCTGGTGCGTTTGATCGAGAATGCCGAGGGCGATTGGGAAGAGGCAGAGCGGTTGTTTCTGGTGGCGGATCTTTGGCCGAATGTGCCGGGCAATGGTTGAGATTCATGGTGAATGGACGGGCCTCATCGCGGGCAAGCCCGCGACAGGGCCAACCCGGTTTAAACGGACAACCGCACGGCCAGCGCCGCCAACGTCAGCAGCAACACCGGCACCGTCAACACAATCCCGACCCTGAAGTAATACCCCCATCCGATCCGGATACTCTTGCGCTCCAGCACATGCAGCCACAACAACGTCGCCAGGCTGCCGATCGGCGTAATCTTCGGCCCAAGGTCACTGCCGATGACGTTGGCGTAGATCATCGCTTCCTTCACCACGCCTGTTGCCTGGCTGGCATCAATCGACAGCAAACCAATCAGCACCGTCGGCAGATTGTTCATCATCGACGACAGGAGCGCGGTCAGCACACCGGTGCCCATCGCTGCGCCCCAA
The DNA here is from genome assembly GCF_048079215.1 of Pseudomonas sp. NFX71. Taxonomy (NCBI): domain Bacteria; kingdom Pseudomonadati; phylum Pseudomonadota; class Gammaproteobacteria; order Pseudomonadales; family Pseudomonadaceae; genus Pseudomonas; species Pseudomonas sp. NFX71. Next base: position 5,716,939 of record NZ_CP182230.1, read on the forward strand.
ACGCCATAACCGGCAAAACCGTTCAGCCAGCCCGCCAGATACCCGGTGAGTCCGGCGTTGCGCAGCCCGTAGACCACCAGATACATGCCCAGCGAGAAAATCACGATCTGCCACGGTGCTTCTTTCATCACCTTGCGCGTGGAAATCTTGTGGCCCCGGGCCGCAATGGCCAGCAGCAACGCCGCGCACACCGCCGAAATGGCACTGATGGGAATGCCCAGCGGTTCCAGCGCAAAACAGCCAAGCAACAGGATCACCAAGACCACCCAACCCGCTAAAAAAGTCGCTTTGTCGTGGATGGCGCTGGCCGGATGCGCCAGTTGCTGCGGATCGTAATCCTTGGGAATGTCGCGTCGAAAGAACCACATCAGCACCGCCAGCGTCGCCGCGACGCTGACCAGATTGACCGGGATCATCACCGCCGCATAGCGATTGAAACTGATGTGAAAAAAGTCGGCGGAAACGATGTTCACCAGGTTCGACACCACCAATGGCAGGCTTGCGGTGTCGGCGATGAACCCGGCGCCCATCACGAACGCCAGCGTCGTTGCGGGTGAAAAACGCAACGCCAGTAACATGGAAATCACGATGGGCGTGAGGATCAGCGCCGCACCGTCATTGGCAAACAGCGCTGACACCAGCGCGCCGAGCAGCACCATGTAGGCAAACAGCTTGCGCCCACTGCCATGACCCCAGCGCGCGACATGCAACGCCGCCCAGGCAAAGAACCCTGCCTCGTCCAGCAACAGGCTGATGATGATCAGCGCGACAAAGGTGCCGGTGGCGTTCCAGATGATCTGCCACACCAGCGGGATATCGCTCAGGTGCACCACCCCGAAAATCAGCGCCAGCACCGCACCGAGTACCGCACTCCAGCCGACGCCGAGGCCTTTGGGTTGCCAGATCACCAGGGTAATGGTCAGCAGGAAAATCAACGACGCTATAAGCATGTAAAGCAGCCTTCAAAAGAAATCGGGGTTAGCAGCAGCGCACCGGGCGATCAGCCATGGCCTGCAAACGGGCGACATCAGCAGCGAGCCATTCGCCGTGATCCGCCAATGCGCCTTGCAACAGTGTGATTACCCACGGCGATAGTTGCGGGTGCAGGCGATAAAACACCCATTGCCCCTGACGACGATCCGACAGCAGCCCGTTGCTGCGCAATTGCGCCAGATGACGCGAGATCTTCGGTTGGCTGAGGTCCAGCCCGGCAGTCAACTCACACACGCACAACTCGCCTTCGCAGGCAATCAGCATGGCGATACGACTGCGCGTGTCATCGGCCAGGGCCTTGAAAACATCGACGGGACCACGGGAATAGGACATGTGGGAACACGCCTCCAGACAAACGAGGCGTGAATATATGGAATTTCGAATATTCGGTAAAGCGACGTTTCCGGCTACCGCATGTGGCGAGGGCTAGCTGTGATCTCTCGCCACTGGCAGCAGGCGTTGCCAACAACCCTGTAGGAGCGAGCGGTACGGCGACCCGACTTGTCTCGCTCCTACAGGGTTGCCGGGCATTTGTCAGACCTTCTTGTGCTGTTCGACCCACTTCCCATAGGCATCGATGAATTTTTGCAAGAACGGCTTGAGCGACTCGGACAACTTACCCGTCTCGTCGAACGCTGTGCCGGCACCGCCGATGTACGCTTCCGGTTGCTGCATGCACGGCACATCGAGAAACACCATGGACTGGCGCAGGTGATGGTTGGCGCCAAACCCACCGACCGCCCCCGGTGAAACGCTGATCACCGCCCCAGGCTTGCCACCCCAGGCGCTCTTGCCATAGGGCCGCGAACCGACGTCGATCGCATTCTTCAAGGGCGCCGGCACCGAACGGTTGTATTCCGGCGTGACGAACAGCAACGCGTCGGATGAACTCACTTGTTGCCGGAAAGTGCTGTAGGCTGCCGGCGGTGAAGCACCATCGATGTCTTCGTTGTACAGCGGCAGGTCGCCAATTTCGACGATGTTCAGTTTGAGATTTGCAGGAGCCAGATCGGCCAGGGCCAACGCGACCTTGCGATTGATCGATTCCTTTCTCAAGCTGCCGACCAGAACGGCGATCGTATAGACGTTGCTCATGGAAGATTCTCGACTGTCCGATGGAAGAGCTTGTAGTTATAGATGACGATTCACTCAGCGGACGACTGAAAATGCCGTCCCTGACTATTTTTTTCCTGTAGGAAAACTTACCTCGCCCAACCACGGTCTACAGAACCGCAAATTGAGTGATTTATCTCCAGAGGTTCTAAGCAGATGGCAGCAGTACTTGTCGGTCAGTTCCATGCAAGAGACGCAGAAGGCCGTGTCTATTCCGTGCATGAGTTCCAGGAATCCACCCCGTCGGCAGACGGTCTCGCCGGCTCCGTGCCTGTGACCACTTATAAGCTGGCCATTGGCGATCGCGTAAGAAAACTCGATGACAACCAGTTTTTGCTGGTGCAATCGGATGTCACCATCGTGCGTGAACCCGACACCTATGTCGACAAACTGCCGGAAACCAACGTAGCCTCATAACCTCGCGTTATGAGCAGAAGTCTTGTGCGCGGACTTGGGTTAGGATTCAGCCACTGACTCCCTCACCTGCTGAACATGGACTTCACGCATGCGTTTACGTCATATCGAAGTGATACAGGCGATTCTGCAGACCGGTCACCTGGGCACCGCCGCCGAATGGTTGCAGTTGCCAGTGGCCGAGGTCGAAAGCATTCTGCGTGACGCTGAGAGTCAGCTGGGTTTCATGTTGTTTTCCAGCGTGCGTGGACGCTTGCAAGCCACGCGCGAGGCGCGGGAGTTACAGGTCGAAATCGCCCACGTCTACGAGGCGCTCGAACCGGTCCAGCGTCTGGCCAGCAGCCTCAAGCAGTATCAGGCCCCACCCCTTCGCATCATTTGCACGCCGCCTCTGGCTCAACAGTTGCTGCCCCAGAGCATCGCGGCCCTGCGCCGGCGTCTGCCCGACGTGCCTTGCAGCCTGTTGAGCCAACCCACCCGCGACATCGTCCGAAGCCTGCTGCTGCGCGAAAGCGATCTGGGCCTGAGCCTGCACGACCCCGATCACGCGGATATTCATTGTCAGGTCATTGCCCAGGGCAAACTGCAGCTGTTGGCCCCCCACGGCTGGCTGCAACCGAAGCAGAAGTACATTTCGCTGCAGGATCTGGCGGGCCAGTCGATGGTCGGCCTGGAAGGTCATGATCCGCTGAGCCCGGCGCTCGACAACAAACTGCACGGGCTACGCCCTGCCCCCGTCGTCCACACCCGGGTTCAGACACACCAGATGATGCGCAGCATGGTCGAGGCCGGTGAGGGTCTGGCGATTGTCGATCCGTTCACCGCACTCGGGGCGAAATCCGCGGGCCTGGACGCCTGCCCGCTGGCGCCCGCCGTACCGATCAGCGTCTACGCCCTGACCTTGAAGAACGGCGAGCCTTCACCGGCCGCTCAGGCCTTGCTGGATATCGTCACGGAACAAGCCGTGGCGATGTTGGCGAGCTGATCGGGTTTTCCAGCGGATTATCGAACAATCGATACCAGAACAACGCGATCTCGGCGGTGTTGGGGTCGATGCCGCGATAGCGCAGATGATCGATACCGCCAATCACATACCCGCATCGCTCATAGAGCCGGCAAGCCCCCAGGTTGTTGTTCTGGGTTTCGAGCATGATGCCCGGCAGTTTTTTCTTGCGACTCCAGAACTGCGCCACATCCAGCAACGCCTTGGCCACGCCATGGCGCCGCGCCGGCGCATGCACCGCCAGCTCGTCGATGTGGGCAAAGCCGTTCCAGTTGGTGCTGACCACCAGGTGGCCCACGGGCTCATCATCGAGATACGCCATGAAAATCGCACTGTCGGCGGCATCGCGGAAACTGCTGAATTCCTCGGGATCTATGCCATAGCACTTGCGGTAAGGGGTGATCGGTGTCACCGGCCACTGCTCCACCGGCTTGCCGATTTCGGCTGCGCCATAGGCCGCGACTTCAAAGCTGAAATCACTGCCCCAGATATAAGCGGCGAAACCATCGTCGGCAACGCGCACTGACAGCCCTGGGTATTTCGGATTCATGACCGGTTGCATACTGGGAAAGGTCCTCACTCCTTGATGCAATCGACGGTGTAATGCCGCCCATTGCCCTCGTCTTCGTGTTGCAAGCCGTGCACATCGGCGACAAACCCCGGGAAACTACTGTCGAACGTGCGGGCAAACGCCAGGTAATCGATGATCGAGCGGGTTGATTCGGTGAAACGTTCACCGGGCATGATCAACGGGATCCCCGGCGGGTACGGCACCAGCATGACGGCGGCGATGCGGCCGTCCAGCGCATCGATCGACACGGCCTCCACCTCGCCTCGCACCAGTTGATCATAGGCGTCGGCCGGTTTCAGGGCGATTTCCGGTAGCACCGTGTACATGCGCTTGAGATGTTTGGCGGTGGCATTGCTGCGGTAGCAGGCGTGCAATTGATCGCATAGATCGCGCAATCCCATGCCCTTATAGCGCGCACCGTCCTGCTGCGCCACGCACGGCAGGCAGGTCGAAAGGCTGACGTTGCCGTCATAGCTGCGCTTGAACTCCAGCAACTCGGTCAACAGCGTGCTCCATTTGCCCTTGGTGATACCCATGGAAAACAGCACCAGGAACGAATACAAACCGGTCTTCTCGACGACCAGCCCGCGCTCCCAGAGAAACTTGCTGACCACCGCCGCCGGAATCCCCCGCTCGCTTAACGCGCCGCCCGCCGTCAGGCCCGGCATCACCAGCGTGACTTTGATCGGATCGAGCAGCACATAGTCGTCGGTCACGCCGCCAAATCCGTGCCAGTCGGCATCTGGTTGCAACAGCCAGTCTTCAGTGACCACACGTTCGATGCCTTCCACGGATGGCGGCTGCCAAATGGAAAACCACCAGTCATCGGCAGCAATGTGTTGCCGCAGGTTCGCCAGTGCCCGGCGAAAACTCAAGGCTTCGTCGAACATTTCCTGTAACAGGGAACGACCGGCCGGGCCTTCCATCATGGCCGATGCCACGTCCAGCGAAGCAATGATGCTGTACTGCGGCGACGTGGAGATGTGCATCATGAACGCTTCGTTGAAGCGGTCGCGGTCCAGTTGCCGGGCGCCGCCATCCTGAACATGAATCATCGAGGCCTGACTGAACGCCGCCAACAGTTTGTGCGTGGAATGGGTGGTGAACACCAGCGGGCTGTCTTCGCTGCGGGAAGTGCCCATGCCGTAACGCCCGGCGAAGAACTCGTGAAACGCCGCATAGGCATACCAGGCCTCATCAAAATGCAGCACTTCGACGCTGTTGCCCAGGCTTTGCTTGATCAGTTCGGCGTTGTAACACAGGCCGTCGTAGGTGGAGTTGGTCACCACCGCCAGTTTGACCTTGGGTGCGCGGCCCTTGGTCAGCGGGCTGGCGTCGATCTTGGCCTGGATCGACTCGCGGCTGAATTCGCTCAGCGGAATCGGGCCGATGATCCCCAGCTCGTTGCGCTCCGGGCACAGGTACAGCGGAATCGCGCCGGTCATGATGATCGAGTGCAGCACCGACTTGTGGCAATTGCGGTCCACCAGCACCAGGTCATCGCGGGCAACCATGGAATGCCAGACGATCTTGTTGGCGGTCGAGGTGCCATTGATCACGAAAAAAGTGTGATCGGCGCCGAAGTTGCGCGCCGCTCGCGCTTCCGCCTCGGCGAGCGGGCCGGTGTGATCGAGCAGCGAACCCAGTTCGGGCACCGACACCGACAAATCAGAACGCAGGGTGTTTTCCCCGAAAAACTGGTGGAACGCCTGCCCCACCGGGCTCTTGTGATACGCCACGCCACCACCATGGCCGGGCGTATGCCAGGAATAATTGGAGTCGGCGGTATGTTGCACCAACGCCTTGAAGAATGGTGGCAACAGGCCGTCCAGGTATTTACGTGCGGCTCGCGCGACCTGCCGCGCCAGAAACGGCACGGTGTCTTCGAACAGATAAAGAATGCCGCGCAATTGATTGAGCTCGTCCATCGCATCGGCCGGGGCGTTTTCCAGCGTCACTTGCTCGCCCAGCGCGAAGATCGGCAAGTCCGGCGCACGCACCCGCGCCAGGCTGATCAGTTCGGCCATGTTCTGTAGCAGATGAGAGTTGGCGCTGGGATCTTCAGCGGCAATCAACATGCACGAGAGACCGTGATGGGTCGACGCGACCAGCCGCCCCTCGGCGTAATCCACCGCCGAGACAATGCTGAAGCCTTCCTGCTCCAGCTCCCGGGCGATGCCACGCACGCGATCACCGGCGACGGTGTCGGCCTTGATGTCGCGATGGACGATCAGGACCGGGAATTTCAGATCTTTGTACATGGGGCTCAGTGTCCTGAGGCGGCAGGCCCTGGCCTGCCAATACCCTCAGGGTAGAGGGTCGAGGCGGATGTGGCGAGTGCAATGCCCCGAAATGGGTCATCGTGGGCGGCAGGCTTTATCAAGATCTATTGGAAGGGCCTACGCCTGAGCTTCAGCTTCAGCCTCAGCCAGTTGCACCCACAGCGCCGGAGCGCCGGCAGATTTGGCAATGGCTTCCATCCGCGCCACGTGCCGGGCCAGGTCATCTTCGCTGGCGCGAATGATCCGGGTCCGCTGACGGTCAGCCGGCAAGCGGCGGATTTCGGTGGCGGAGTTGTCCGCGCCTTCGCCGGAACCATTGCCATCGGACGCGTTGCCGGCCAGCGACAGGCTGGTCTGGCCGCCGGTCATGGTCAGGTAGACGTCGGCGAGAATCTCGGAGTCGAGCAAGGCGCCGTGAAGTTCACGGCCGGAGTTGTCGACGCCATAACGTTTGCACAAGGCGTCGAGGCTGTTGCGCTGCCCCGGGTGACGTTCCCGGGCCATCATCAGGGTGTCGAGGATCGAACAGTGTTGCGTGATGTCAGCACGATCGTGCTGACCCATGAGGGCGAATTCGTTGTTGATGAAACCAACGTCGAACGCGGCGTTATGGATGATCAGCTGCGCACCCTTGATGAATTCGAAAAACTCATCGGCCACTTCAGTGAAGCGTGGCTTGCCCACCAGGAATTCGTTGGTAATGCCGTGGACGCCAATGGCGCCTTCGTCACTTTCGCGGTCCGGTTGCAGGTAAACGTGGAAATGCCGGCCCGTCAGGCGCCGACCGATCAACTCGACACAACCGATTTCGATAATCCGGTGGCCGTCGGTCACCGGCATGCCGGTGGTTTCGGTATCGAGTACAACGGATCTGGTGGCCATCAGTGCTCAGCTCTCAACGGGTCAATCGTGCAAAAGCGGCGATGTTAACACGCTCGCCGGTTGAGCTCGAATCAAGCCTGCTTGTACCCACGCACTTCATCCACGCCACGATTGGCGAGTTGGTCGGCCCGTTCGTTGCCGTGATGCCCGATGTGCCCGCGCACCCATTTCCAGGTGACGTTGTGACGGTTGACCTGCTCATCCAGCAGCTTCCACAGGTCAGCGTTTTTCACCGGTTCTTTCGCCGCCGTTTTCCAGCCGCGTTTCTTCCAGTTGGCCATCCACTCGTTGATGCCTTTCATTACGTACTGGGAGTCGGTCACCAGCAGCACATCACAGGAACGCTTGAGTTCCTCCAGCCCGCGGATCGCGCCCATCAGTTCCATGCGGTTGTTGGTGGTATTGGCTTCGCCGCCCCAGAGTTCTTTTTCAACGCCCTTGCACACCAGCAATGCGCCCCAGCCGCCAGGGCCAGGGTTGCCTTTGCAGGCGCCGTCGGTGAAGAGTTCTACGCTATCGCTCATGCCAATCTATCCAGAAAATGCGGTGGCTCGCCGATCAGCGATCGACGATGCCCGAGGCCGGGGCAAACCCGGCCGGGAATAAAAACAGGGGTTACGGTTCGATATTGCGTCGGTTGACCTTGGCCATCGGCAGGGGGATCAGCTTGCCCATCGGTTCGCGACGTTCCTGACGAAGCGGCCGCAGGCCCACCACAATCTTGCGCGCCACCAATAAATAGAAGCCGCCGCCAGACAATTGCCAATCACCGGCCTTGCGCTCCCAGCCGGCCAGACGGGCTTGCCAGGCGGGGGACGCCAGCGGCGGACGATAGCACCCGAAGCGGCGTTTCTCCAGCGCGAAGCCCAGCAGGTTCAACCAGTCGCCGACCCGTGACGGTGAAATGCAACGGGCCTTGCGCAAGGCGTCATGGGCGAACACGTGACGCAACCCCCACGTGCTCCAGGGGTTGATCCCGACAATCAGCAAATGCCCGCCCGGGCGAACGCTGCTCGCCGCTTCACGCAGCAAACCGTGGGGTGAGAGGCAAAAATCCAGGCCATGCTGCAGCACCACCACATCGGCGGCATGCTCGCTCAACGGCCAGGCTTGTTCTTCACAGACGATTTCAACACCCGGCAATGGCGCGCCCAGCCGCACATTGCGCTGGACCTGCGGGGCGGACGGCGGTGTTTCGGCCGAAGGACCGTAATGCACCAGATAGCCACCAAAGAAGCGCCCCAGCTCGTCTTCAAGCATGCGGCGTTCTTCGTCCAGCAGAAATTGTCCGAGGGGGCCGGACAGCCATTCACGGGCCGCGCTGATCAAGGCCAGCCAGTCAGGATCAGCCTGAGCGAACGCTTTATCGGTCATTGCATTCTCCAACGCGCCAGGAAGTTCTAAGATGCGCCATTGTTTTCCGCTTGGCGAATCCGACGATGATACAGATCACAGCCCTGCCCGCCTTCACCGATAACTACATCTGGTTGTTACAAGATACCGACACCCGGCGCTGCGCCGTGGTCGATCCGGGCGATGCCGCGCCCGTTCTGGACTGGCTTGCGGCCAATCCGGGCTGGGTGCTGAGTGACATTCTGATCACTCACCATCATCACGACCATGTCGGCGGCGTCGAGCAACTGAAAAAAGCGACAGACGCGAAGGTCTACGGCCCGGCCAGCGAAACCATCCCGGCGCGGGACGTCGCGCTCAAGGACAACGATCGTATCAACGTGCTGGGTTGGGACTTCGATGTGATCACCGTTCCCGGTCATACCCTGGGGCACATCGCCTTCTACCATGAGGGAACGCTGTTTTGCGGTGACACCCTGTTCGCCGCCGGTTGCGGGCGCCTGTTCGAAGGCACGCCCGAGCAGATGCATGCGTCGCTGACGCGCCTCGCTTCGTTCCCAGAGGATACGCGGGTCTATTGCACCCATGAATACACCTTGAGCAATCTGCGCTTTGCCGCAGCGGTCGAGCCTGGCAACCCGCACACCGCCGAACGCCTGGCCAACGTCACCGCACAACGGGAAGCCGGAATCATCACACTGCCCTCTACACTGGGCCTTGAAAAGCTGACAAACCCGTTTTTGCGCACTGGCGAAACATCCGTTAAAGAAAAAGTGGACGAACGGAACGGCGCTCATTACCGGGCTCCCAGTGCGGTTTTTGCGGCTCTGCGCGCTTGGAAAGATACGTTCTAAACAGCGTTGCCGTTGGTAGCAAAAATCTGAATGGTTGACCGCAGGGGGTGCGCTTTCTAGAATCCCCCGACATTTTTGCCCGGAACTTACTTCCAGCCAATGTCGTCATCTATTCGTAAAGCCATCAATTCAGACGCATTGACCCGCTTGGCTCAAGCCATAGCGGTGGCTGTGTCCGCCACATTGGCGGGCTGTTCCAGCCATGTGCCACAGACCGACGCGACCCACACCCCGAATATCGCCGCTCGAGCCAAACAGAAGCCCATCTGGCTCAGCGAAAAGCCGACCCCGCAAATCCCACAGGACGTCTGGGAGCGCATGCGCCAGGGCTTCCAGTTGCAGGAAGGCCTGGGCGTCAACCCGCGCATCGAGCAACAGCGCCTGTGGTTCGCCAGCAACCCCTCTTTCCTCGAAAACGCCGGCGAACGCGGCAGCCTCTACATTCACTACATCGTCGAACGGCTTGAAGAACGCAACATGCCGCTGGAACTGGCGCTGCTGCCAGTGATTGAAAGCGCCTACAACCCGATGGCCTATTCCCGGGCCAATGCAGTTGGCTTGTGGCAATTCATTCCTTCCACCGGACGTTATTTCAACCTGCGTCAAACCCGTTTCTATGATGGCCGTCGCGACATCACCGCTTCGACCACCGCCGCCATGGATTACCTGACCCGCCTGCACGACATGTTCAACGGCGACTGGCTGCTGGCCCTGGCAGCCTACAACGCCGGTGAAGGCACGGTCAGCCGGGCCATCGAGCGTAACGAAAAGCTCGGCCTGCCGACCGATTACTGGAACCTGCCACTGCCGGCCGAAACCCAGGCCTATGTGCCGAAGCTGCTGGCCTTGTCGCAAGTGGTGCTGGCCCCGGAAGCCTACGGCGTGAACCTGAACCCGATCGCCAATGAACCGTACTTCCAGGTCGTCGAAATCAACCAGCGCATGGACCTGTCCAAGGTCGCCGCGGTGGCCAATATCGATGAAGACGAACTGTTCCAGCTCAACCCGGCCTTCAAGCAACGCACCACCATCGACGGTCCTCAGCATTTGCTGGTGCCGACGTCCAAGGCGCAGCTGCTGACCGCCAGCCTGTCGACCATGCGTCCCGAAGAATTGATCAGCAAGACGCCGCTCAAGCCGGTATTTGAAGGCGCAGACGACACCCAGCTCGCCAGCCTCAAACGCGCCTACCGGGTTAAACGGGGCGACAACCTTGGCACCATCGCCAAGGCCAACAAGGTCGAGGTCAAGGACCTGCAACGCTGGAACAAGCTGACCGGCAAGGACCTCAAGGTCGGCCAGACGCTGGTGATGCAGGACAAAACCAAGCGCAGCAACGGGCGCATCAACACCGTCGTGGCCGCCAATGCCAAGACGAAGACCAAGAAGCCGCAAACCCAATACAAGGTCCAGCAGGGTGATTCGCTCTACATGGTGGCCAAGCGTTTCAACGTTGAAATGCAACACCTCAAGCGCTGGAATCCGCGTGTCGGCCAAGCGCTGAAGCCGGGGCAGATGCTGACAGTTGCTTCGCCACACTAAAAAAGAGCCCCTGACTTCAGGGGCTTTTTTGTAGCCACTTGCGGGACTTTGTGGCGAGGGAGCTTGCTCCCGCTCGGCTGCGAAGCAGTCGTAAACCGAAATACGCGGAGTGCCAGAAATCACCGGGCTCCAGTTTTTGGGGTTGCTTCGCAACCCAACGGGAACAAGCTCCCTCACCACCGGTTCTGCGATCGGTCAGACTTCACCTCACAATTAACAACCCATTAAATCCCCGTCTTTTTCCTGTCCATACAAGCTGTTACTGTACGGCCCACAAAGCCCAAGCCGCCTGGATCGGATCTCTGACTTGAAGCGTCCCCTCCTCCTTCTCCTGATCAGCCTGGCCTTGAGCTCTTCCGCAAGCGCGACGATCAGCGAAAGCCATGGTTATGCGCAGTTCGGCACGCTCAAGTACCCGGCCAGATTTACCCACTTCGACTGGGTCAACCCGCAAGCGCCCAAGGGCGGTACGTTGCGGGTGATGGCGTTTGGCACCTTCGATACGCTCAACCCCTACACATTCAAGGGCACGAGCCCGGTCTCCACTGCAAATTTCCTGCAATACGGCATCAACGAGCTGAATGAACCGCTGATGGTCGGCACTGGCCAATACGCACCGTCCGGCGACGAGCCGACGTCCAGTTATGGCCTGATCGCCCAATCGGTGGAATACAGCGAAGACCGCAGTTGGGTGGTGTTCAACCTGCGCCCCGAAGCACGGTTTCACGATGGCACGCCGATCACCGCGTACGACGTCGCGTTCTCCTATCGGCTGCTGCTCAAAGAAGGCCATCCGCAATACCGCACCAATCTTCAGGAAGTGTTGCGGGTCGACGTGCTCAACCCGCAGCGCATTCGTTTTGTTTTCAAGCGTGCCGGGAATCCGCTGTTGATCCTGCGCCTGGGCGAGTTGCCGGTGCTGCCGCAGCATTACTGGAAAGGTCGCGACTTCAAGGCCACCACCTTCGAGCCGCCGCTGGGCAGCGGTCCTTATCGCATCACCTCGGTCACGCCCGGACGCCAGATTGTGTTTGAACGGGTCAAGGATTACTGGGGCAAAGACCTGCCGGTCAATCGCGGCAAGTACAACGTCGACCGCATGGAAGTCGAGTTCTACCGCGACAGCGACGTCGCGTTCGAAGCCTTCAAGGCCGGCGAGTTCGATATCTATATCGAGCATCAGGCGAAGAACTGGGAAAACGGTTACAACTTCCCGGCCGTGCGACGGGGCGATGTCATCAAGGCGCAGATCCCCCATCAGATCCCGACCCAGAGCCAGGGCCTGTTCATGAACAGCCGGCGACCGGCGTTTTCCGACGCCAGGGTCCGTGAAGCGCTGGGGCTGATGTTCGACTTCGAGTGGACCAACCGCACGCTGTTCAGCGGGGCCTACAAGCGCGCCATGAGTTATTACCCCAACAGCGAGTTCTCGGCCACCGGTCTTCCGGTCGGTCATGAATGGTTGATGCTCAAACCGTACCGCGAGCAATTGCCCGCCAAGCTGCTCACCGAGCCGTTCAGCCTGCCGCAGACCCAAGGGCGCGGCATTCCACGGGAAACCATGCGCAAGGCCCTGAGCCTGCTCGCCGAAGCCGGCTGGAAGCTGGACGGCCAACACCTGCAGAACGCGGCCAAACAACCACTGCGCCTGGAAATCCTGCTGGTCAACCCGAACCTGGAACGCATCCTCCAGCCTTATGTCGAGAACCTCGCCAGCATCGGCATCGACGCCCGTCTGCGCACGGTGGACCGCGCCCAGTACAAGCAGCGCCTCGATCAGTTCGATTTCGACATGATCCTGATGACCCTCAACCAGACCCTCAGCCCTGGACTTGAGCAATGGCAGTATTTCCATTCCAGCCAGGTCGGGGTCAAGGGCAGCAAAAACTACGCGGGCATCGCCAATCCGGTGGTCGATCATTTACTTGAACAATTGCTCGCCGCCCAGACCCGCGATGAACAGGTTGCCGCCGGCAAAGCCCTGGACCGCGTGCTGTTGTGGCAGCACTACATCATTCCCAACTGGTACCTCAATTATCACCGCCTGGCCTACCGCAACCGGTTCGCCTTTGTCACCACGCCGCCCTACACCCTGGGCCTGAGCGCGTGGTGGCTGAAGTCTTCGGAGAAAGATCGATGAAACCCATACGTGCCCTGCTCTTGCAGGCCAGCGGCCTGTTGTTCGCCGGGCTGGCCTGTGCCGCCCCGCAACACGCCCTGACCCTGTACAACGAGCCGCCAAAATACCCGGCCGACTTCAAACATTTCGACTACGTGAACCCGGATGCGCCCAAGGGCGGAATTTTTCGTCAGGCCGGATTCGGTGGCTTCGACAGCCTTAACCCGTTTATCAGCAAAGGCGTGCCGGCCGACGATATCAGCCTCATCTACGACACCCTCGCCAAACAAGGCCTGGACGAGCCATTCACCGAATACGGACTGGTCGCCGGCAAGATCGAAAAGGCCCCGGACAACAGCTGGGTGCGTTTTTACCTGCGCCCCGAAGCGCGCTTCCACGATGGTCATCCGATCCGTGCCGACGATGTGGTGTTCAGCTTCCAGACCCTGATCAAGGATGGCGCGCCGCTGTACCGCGGTTACTACAGCGATGTCGAAGAAGCCGTCGCCGAAGACCCGCTCACCGTCCTGTTCAAGTTCAAGCACAACAACAACCGCGAACTGCCGCTGATCCTCGGCCAGTTGCCGGTATTGCCGAAACACTGGTGGGCGACCCGGGATTTCAACAAGGGCAACCTGGAAATGCCATTGGGCAGCGGTCCGTACAAGGTCAGCGAAGTGAAGGCCGGGCGTTCGATTCGCTACGAGCGGGTCAAGGATTACTGGGGCAAGGACCTGCCGGCCAACCGTGGCTTCTACAACTTCGACGTGATGACCACCGATTACTACCGCGACAACACCGTGGCCCTGGAAGCACTCAAGGCCGGTCAGTTCGATTTCTGGCTGGAAATGAGCGCAAAGAACTGGGCCAACGCCTACAACATCCCGGCGGTCGCCGAAGGTCGACTGAACAAGGAACAGATCCCCAACGGCAACCCGACCGGCATGCAGGGTTTTGTGTTCAACCTTCGCCGCCCGGTGTTCCAGGACGTGCGCGTGCGCCAGGCGCTGACGTTGCTGCTGGACTTCGAATGGACCAACAAGCAGCTGTTCAACGGTGCCTATGTGCGCACCCGCAGTTACTTCGAAAACTCGGAAATGGCAGCCACGGGCTTACCGGATGCCGATCAGTTGGCCATTCTCGACCCGTTCCGCGGCAAGATCCCCGAGCAAGTGTTCACCGAGGCGTTCCAGAACCCGGTGACCGATGCCAGCGGCATGATCCGCACACAGCAACGCAAGGCTTACCAGCTGCTGCAAGAAGCAGGCTGGCGGATCGTCGACGACAAAATGGTCGACGCCAATGGCAAGCCGGTGACCATCGAATTCCTGCTGGCGCAGACCGAGTTCGAGCGAGTGCTGCTGCCGTTCAAGCGCAACCTCAGCGATCTGGGTATCGATCTGGTGATCCGCCGGGTCGACGTCTCGCAGTACATCAACCGCGTGCGCTCACGGGACTTCGACATGATCGTCGGCAGCTTCCCGCAGTCCAATTCGCCGGGTAACGAACAGCGTGAATTCTGGATGTCTGCCGCCGCCGACAAACCCGGCAGCCGTAACTCCATGGGTTTGAAAGACCCGGTGGTGGACCAACTGGTGGAGCAACTGATCAACGCCGATTCGCGCAAAAGCCTGGTGGCCCACGCCCGCGCACTGGACCGCGTGTTGCAATGGGGCTATTACGTGATCCCCAACTGGCACATCAAGACCTGGCGTGTAGCTTACTGGAACCACATCGGTCATCCGAAAATCTCACCCAAGTATGACATCGGCACGGCCACCTGGTGGATCAAGCCCAACGTGGCACCGGCGATAGAAGTCGAAACCAAACTGCAAGCCGACCCTGCGGGCACGGAGTAATAGATGCTGGCGTATATTTTTCGGCGACTGCTGCTGATCATCCCGACCTTGTTCGGCATCCTGCTGATCAACTTCGTGATCATCCAGGCCGCTCCCGGTGGGCCGGTGGAACAGATGATCGCCAAGCTCGAAGGCTTCGAAGGCGCCACCAGCCGCATTGCCGGCGGCGGTGCCGAAGTGTCGGTGGCCGGCTCGGCCTATCGTGGCGCGCAAGGCCTGGACCCCGCACTGGTGAAAGAAATCGAGCACATGTACGGCTTCGACAAATCGGCGCCGGAACGTTTGTGGATCATGGTCAAGAACTACGCCACCCTGGATTTCGGCGACAGTTTTTTCCGCGACGCCAAGGTCATCGACCTGATCAAGGAAAAAATGCCCGTATCGATTTCCCTCGGGCTGTGGAGCACGCTGATCATGTACCTGGTGTCGATCCCGCTGGGGATCGCCAAGGCGACGCGACATGGCAGCCACTTCGATGTCTGGACCAGTTCGGCGATCATCGTCGGCTACGCGATCCCGGCGTTCCTGTTTGCCATCCTGTTGATCGTTGTGTTCGCCGGCGGCAGCTATTTCGACTGGTTCCCGTTACGGGGACTGACCTCGAACAACTTCGATGAACTGAGCATGGGCGGCAAGGTGCTCGATTACTTCTGGCACCTGGCGTTGCCGGTCACCGCGCTGGTGATCGGCAACTTCGCGACCATGACCCTGTTGACCAAAAACAGCTTCCTCGACGAAATCAACAAGCAGTATGTGGTGACGGCAAAAGCCAAGGGCCTGACCAATCACCGCGTGCTCTACGGCCATGTTTTCCGTAACGCCATGCTGCTGGTGATCGCCGGTTTCCCGTCGGCCTTCATCGGGATCTTCTTCACCGGCTCCTTGCTGGTCGAGGTGATTTTCTCCCTCGACGGGCTGGGGCTGATGAGTTTCGAAGCCGCGATCAACCGCGATTACCCGGTGGTCTTCGGCACGCTGTTCATCTTCACGCTGCTCGGGCTGGTGGTGAAGCTGATCGGTGACCTGACCTACACCTTTGTCGATCCGCGCATCGATTTCGAAAGCCGGGAGCATTGAGATGAACCTGTCCCCTCTCAATCGTCGGCGTTTCGAACTGTTCAAGGCCAACAAGCGTGGCTGGTGGTCGCTGTGGCTGTTTCTCGTGCTGTTCGGCCTGAGCCTCGGTGCCGAGCTGATCGCCAACGACAAACCGCTGGTGGTGCATTACGACAACAGCTGGTATTTCCCGGCGATCAAGCGTTACCCGGAAACCGCGTTTGGTGGCGAGTTCCCGCTGGAAGCCAACTACAAAAGCCCCTACATCCGCGAATTGCTCAAGGCCAAGGACGCCTGGGTCCTGTGGGCACCGATTCCCTACAGTTACCAAAGCATCAATTACGACCTGAAAGTCCCGGCCCCGGCGCCGCCGTCGGCCGACAACCTGCTGGGCACGGACGACCAGGGGCGCGATGTGTTGGCGCGAGTGATTTACGGGTTCCGGATTTCGGTGCTGTTTGCCCTGACGCTGACCATTCTCAGCTCGATCATCGGCGTGATCGCAGGTGCCTTGCAGGGTTTCTATGGCGGTTGGGTGGATTTGGCCGGGCAACGTTTCCTGGAGATCTGGTCCGGGTTGCCGGTGCTGTATCTGCTGATCATTCTCGCCAGTTTCGTCCAGCCGAATTTCTGGTGGCTACTGGGGATCATGCTGCTGTTCTCGTGGATGAGCCTGGTGGACGTGGTGCGTGCCGAGTTCCTGCGCGGGCGTAACCTTGAGTACGTGCGCGCCGCACGGGCGCTGGGCATGCAGAATGGTGCGATCATGTTCCGCCACATCTTGCCTAACGCGATGGTTTCGACCATGACCTTCATGCCGTTCATCCTCACCGGCGCCATTGGTACCCTGACCGCCCTCGACTTTTTGGGCTTCGGCTTGCCGCCGGGCGCGCCGTCCCTGGGTGAGCTGGTGGCACAGGGCAAATCCAACCTGCAAGCGCCGTGGCTCGGCATGAGCGCGTTTGCGGTGCTGGCGTTGATGTTGAGTCTGCTGGTGTTCATCGGCGAGTCCGCTCGCGATGCCTTCGACCCGAGGAAGTGAAATGAATCAGGACAATCTGATCGAAGTGCGCGACCTGTCCGTCGAATTCGTCGTCGGCGATCGCTGTCAGCGTGTGGTCGAAGGCGTCAGTTTCGACATCAAGCGCGGCGAAACCCTGGCGCTGGTGGGTGAAAGCGGTTCCGGCAAATCGGTGACCGCGCACTCGATCCTGCGCTTGCTGCCCTACCCGCTCGCCCGGCATCCGTCCGGCACCATCGAGTATTCGGGGCAAGACCTGCTGAGCCTGAAAGAGAAAACCATCCGCCATATCCGTGGCAACCGGATTGCGATGATCTTTCAGGAGCCGATGACCTCGCTCAATCCATTGCACTCGATCGAAAAGCAGATCAACGAAGTCCTGGGCATCCACAAGGGTCTGATCGGCAAAGTCGCGACCAAACGCACGCTGGAGTTGCTGGAGATGGTCGGCATTCCGGAACCCGAGAAGCGCCTGAAAGCCCTGCCCCACGAATTGTCCGGTGGCCAGCGTCAGCGGGTAATGATCGCCATGGCCCTGGCCAACGAGCCGGAACTGCTGATCGCGGATGAACCGACCACCGCGCTGGACGTGACCGTTCAGCTGAAAATCCTTGAATTGCTCAAGGAATTGCAGGCCCGCCTGGGCATGGCGTTGCTACTGATCAGTCACGATTTGAACCTTGTGCGAAGAATTGCGCATCGCGTATGTGTCATGCAGCGCGGTTGCATCGTCGAACAGGCATCGTGCGAAGAGTTGTTCCGCGCGCCGCAGCATCCGTACACTCGGGAACTGCTGGCAGCGGAGCCCAGCGGGACGCCGGCGACCAATGTCATCGGGCCGCCCTTGCTGCAGGTCGAGGACCTGAAAGTCTGGTTCCCGATCAAGAAAGGCTTGCTGAAAAAAACCGTCGACCACATCAAAGCGGTGGACGGGATCAATTTCAGCCTGCCTCAGGGCCAGACCCTGGGGATTGTGGGAGAAAGTGGTTCGGGCAAGTCGACCCTCGGGTTGGCGATTTTGCGGCTGATCGGCAGCAAAGGTGCGATCCGGTTTGAAGGCAAGCAGCTAGACTGCCTGACGCAGCAACAGGTTCGACCGCTGCGGCGGGAGATGCAGGTGGTGTTCCAGGACCCGTTCGGCAGCCTGAGCCCGCGGATGTGCGTGAGCCAGATCGTTGGCGAAGGCCTGCGAATTCACAAGATGGGCACCGAGGCGGAACAGGAACAAGCGATCATTGCGGCACTCAAGGAGGTAGGTCTGGATCCGGAAACCCGGCACCGCTACCCCCACGAATTTTCCGGCGGGCAGCGGCAGAGAATCGCCATTGCCCGGGCATTAGTGCTAAAACCGGCGCTGATATTGCTGGACGAGCCGACATCGGCCCTCGACCGGACAGTGCAGCGCCAAGTGGTGGAGCTTTTGCGTTCACTGCAAACCAAGTACAACCTGACGTATCTGTTTATCAGCCATGACCTGGCTGTCGTCAAAGCGCTGAGCCACCAGCTGATGGTGGTCAAGCATGGCCAAGTGGTCGAACAGGGAGACGCGCAAAGTATCTTTGCCGCCCCCCAACATCCGTATACACAGCAGTTGCTGGAAGCCGCTTTCCTGGCACCAGCCACTGCGCAATAACCTGAAAGAGAGGAGCAACACATGGGTTTTCTCGCCGGTAAGCGCGTACTGATCGTCGGTGTCGCCAGCAAGCTGTCCATCGCATCCGGCATCGCTGCCGCCATGCATCGCGAGGGCGCTGAGCTTGCCTTCACTTATCAGAACGACAAACTCAAGGGTCGTGTCGAAGAGTTCGCACAAAGCTGGGGTTCCAACCCTGACCTGTGCTTCCCGTGCGACGTGGCCAGCGATGAAGAAATCGCCAAGGTCTTCGAAGCACTGAGCAAGAAGTGGGACGGCCTGGACTGCATCGTGCACTCCGTCGGCTTCGCCCCGGGCGATCAACTGGACGGCGACTTCACCGAAGCCACCACCCGTGAAGGTTTCCGCATCGCTCACGACATCAGCGCCTACAGCTTCGTGGCCCTGGCCAAAGCGGGTCGCGAAATGATGAAAGGCCGCAATGGCAGCCTGCTGACCCTGTCGTACCTGGGCGCCGAGCGCACCATGCCGAACTACAACGTGATGGGCATGGCCAAGGCTTCGCTGGAAGCTGGCGTGCGTTACCTGGCCGGCTCCCTGGGCCCGGACGGCACCCGCGTCAACTGCGTATCGGCCGGCCCGATCCGCACCCTCGCCGCTTCCGGCATCAAGAACTTCCGCAAGATGCTGGCCGCCAACGAAGCGCAAACCCCGCTGCGTCGCAACGTCACCATCGACGAAGTCGGCAACGCCGGCGCCTTCCTCTGCTCGGACCTGGCGTCCGGCATCAGCGGCGAAATCATGTACGTGGATGGTGGTTTCAACACCACGGCCATGGGCAGCATCGAAGAGTAATCTTCGGCTCGGCCATTAAAAAACCCGCCTCCCGAGGCGGGTTTTTTTGTGCCTGCGATTTCAGGGTTCATGCAAGCCCGCTTGTATGTTCAGACTTGAAGGGGTCCAGGCACTTCGCGAACAGCTGCTGGATCGGTTGCATTCGCTGGTTGTAACGCTGCAACAGGACGATCTCGCGGTAGAAGGTCAGCTCGCCCAACCGGATAATCCTGACCTTCGCGCCATACTCCAGCCATAACCCGGCTTCGGGAAGCAGGGACACGCCCAATCCGCATTCAACCATTTTGACGATGGCTTCCAGTTCATCCAGTTCCAGGGCCACTTGCACGTCCATCTGCTGCTCACGCAGAAACCGCGTCACCAGGCGGCCACCGAATGAATTGCGGTCGTAACGCACATGGGGATGGCTCGCGAGGATCTGCAACGGGTCGTCACCCTCAAGCGCCGGCGGCACGATCAGCACAAACGGTTCCCGGCGGATAACCTGGGCCGACAGCTCCTTGGGTAAGTCAAACGGCGGTTTGATCAGAATGGCCAGATCCACTTCGCCGGTGTCGACCTGGCTCAACAGGTTCAGCGACACGCCGGGTACCAGTTTCGGCTCAAGCAACGGTGCTTGCTGGCGCAGGCGCAACAACGCCTGGGGCAGCAACCCGGTCTGTGCCGTGGCCACGGCGCCGATCTTCAACTCGCCGCGATACTCGCTGACATCGTCGCTGACCGCCATCCGGCTGAAGGTTTCCAGCATTTCCCTGGCCATCGGCAATGCCCGTTGCCCCGCCGCATTGAGAATCGCCTGCCGCCCGGTGCGGTCAAACAACCGAATGCCCAGCGCCTGCTCAAGGTTGCGCATCTGTGCGCTGACGGCCGACTGCGTCAGGCCGATGTGCATGCCGGCCGCAGCAAACGTTCCATAACGCGTCACGGCAATAAAGGTCTTCAGTTCACGCAGCATGGCAGTCTCGATTGATCGAAATTATTTGAGCTCGACGCAAAAACTATCGTCTTTCAATCGAAAAGCACAGCGCTAAACTCCCCTTCAACTACCGCCAATCTACGAGGCACCGCGATGCAACTCTCCCCTTTTCACCTGGCCATCCCCGTCTATGACCTTGCGGCCGCCCGGACTTTTTACCGTGACGTCTTCGGCCTGGAGGAAGGCCGCTCCAGCGACCATTGGGTCGACTTCAACTTCTTCGGCCACCAGCTGGTGATTCACCTGGCGCCGAAAAACGCCTCTCAGGAAGCGGCGCACACCAACGCTGTGGACGGGCACGATGTGCCGGTGCCGCATTTTGGCGTGGTGTTGGGGATGGACGAATGGGAGGGTCTTGCCGAACGGTTGAAAGCGCGTGAAACCCGATTTGTGATTGAGCCGGGGATTCGGTTTCAGGGGCTGGTGGGCGAGCAGGCGACAATGTTTCTGTTTGATCCCTGTGGCAATGCGCTGGAGTTCAAGGCGTTCAAGGATATCGGGCAATTGTTTGCCAAGTGAAACAAGGGTGATTTTGAGGGCCTCATCGCTAGCCTGCTAGCGATGAGGCCAGCTCCTACACCGCTGAATTGCCGGCCTACCGGTGCAACGCCCTCTCAGCCTCAACCAGCATTTCATCAATCGAGGGGTGAAGACAGGCGTCATATTCAACCTGCCCAATGCTGAAACGAATGTCATAGCCACGACGCATCGTGGCATTGCGTTCGTCGAGGATTTCTTCGAGCCGCGCCTTGATCGCGGTCAGCTCCACAGCACTGGAACCCGTCAGCAACGCAACAAACTCATCATCGCCGAGCCGACCGATCACGTCGCTTTCGCGAAAGGCGATACGCAGTACGTCAGCGAAGGTTTTCAGCGCATCGTCACCCTCGGCACGACCGTACAGATAGTTGATGCGTTTGAAGTCATCGAGGTCGAAAAACAGCAAGGTGGCCGGAATCTCAAGGCGCTGACAGATTTCCAGCCCCAATTGGGCCAGTGAATTGAAGCCATGGCGATTAGAGAGCAGCGTCAGCTCATCCATGCTCGCCATGGTCACGCCTATCACTTCCTGCTCGGCCTGGCGTGCCCTGTGACGCAGTACTTCGCGTGCCTGTTGCGGCGAAAGCGAAGGATCAGCGCTAGCGCCATGTTTGACCGGTTTGCCTGGGATCAGCATGACTTGCTCCAGTGGCGGATATGTACTTTAGAGTCGTTCCAACCCGCTTTGACTCCCTGGTACCAGACCGCCGGTCAACCATCGACCACCGGACAAGGCCCGCCAGCCTCGGCCCAGCGCTTGAATTGAGTCACGAAAATGTCGTGCGGCACCGGCACCGGCGCCCTTCCCTCACCCGGATTCCAGCCCCACAACACCAGTTTGTCGTCGCTGACATGCTTGATCAGCGCCGCGAAATCCCGATCACCGTTGCTGCCGCGATCCTTGATCATCGCGCACAACTTGTCGGCCGGCAGCCCGATCCAGGCCATTTTGTGCGCCGCGGGCGGCAGGCTCCAGTGCGGCGCACCCGGCGGTGCGTTCGGGCCGTAACTGGCGGGCGGGTTGCTGTCGGCGTGGCAGGTGGCGCAGGGCAAACCCGCCGCGCCCTTGCCGTCCATGCCCCGGACCACGTTCATCGCATGGGGAATGCCGGCGTCGAACTGCAACGGCGAATCACCGGGGATATGGCAGTTCTGGCAACGCGGGCTCTGGAAGACTTTTTGCACCGTATCGAAAGCCTTCACGGCTTCCTTGTCGTCAGCAAACAGGTCCGAGGCATAGACCGCAAGGCCCACCAGCACCACCGCGCCAAGCACAAGATGTCGTTTCATTTCACACCCCCGACAGTTGCAAGGGCAATTCGCGCAACCGTTGCCCGGTCAGGGCGAACACGGCGTTGGCCACCGCCGGCGCCGTCGGCGGTACACCCGCCTCGCCGATGCCACCGGGTTTGTCGGTGCTGGGCACGATGTGCACTTCGACCACTGGCATTTCATTGAGCCGCAACACCTGATAGTCGTGATAATTGGACTGTTGCACCTCGCCGTTCTTGAAGGTCAGCTTGCTGTGCAAGGTAAACCCCAGGCCGAAGGTGATGGCCGATTCCATTTGCGCCGCGATGCTCATCGGGTTGACCGCAATCCCGCAGTCCACCGCACACACCACCCGGTGCACGCGGATCGCCAGATTGTCCTGGGACACCTCGGCGACCTGTGCGACGTAGCTGCCGAAAGACTCATGCACCGCAACACCCAATGCATGACCGTCCGGCAGAGGCGCTGTCCAGTTGGCTTTCTCGACCGCCAGATTCAACACCCCCAGATGCCGCGGATGCGCCTTGAGCAAGGTTCGTCGGTACTCCACCGGATCCTTGCCAGCCGCCTCGGCCAGCTCGTCGATCAGCGACTCCATCACGAACCCGGTGTGGGTGTGCCCGACCGAACGCAGCCACAACACGGTGATGCCGGTTTTCGGCGAATGCAGGTCTACCTGATGATTGGCGATCCCGGCAAGGTAAGGACTGTCGGCAACGCCTTCGACCGACGTCTTGTCGATGCCGTCCTTGACCATGGTCGCCTCCAGCATGGTCCCGGCCATGATCGACTGCCCGACCATCACGTGCTTCCACGCCATCGGCATCCCGCCGGCATCCAGTCCGATGCGCGCCTGGTGCAGGAATGCCGAGCGGTAGTAGCCGCCGCGAATGTCGTCTTCGCGGGACCACACGGTTTTCACCGGTCCGCCGGCTGCCTTCGCGACCTCCACGGCCTCCGCGACAAAGTCTGACGTCGGGTTGGCCCGACGGCCGAAACCGCCGCCCAGAAACTCGGTATGAATCTCGACCTGTTCCGGTTTGAGCCCGGTGATTTTGCCGGCAATCATCTGATCCAGCGTCTGAAACTGCGTGCCGGTCCAGATCTCGCACTTGTCCTGGGTGATTTTGACCGTGCAGTTGAGCGGCTCCATCGGCGCATGAGCCAGGTACGGCACGCTGTACTCGACGTCGATGGCTTTTGCCGCTTTGGATAACGCGCCCTCGGCATCCCCCGCCTTGCTCGCCGGAGCCCCCGGCGTGGCCGCCAGTTTGCGGAAGCTCTCCAGCAGGTTCTGACTGTCGAGCCCGGCGTTCGGCCCCAAGTCCCAATCGACCTTGAGTGCATCACGCCCCAGCTTCGCCGCCCAATAATGGTCGGCAATCACCGCGACGCCACTCGGCACTTGCACCACTTTATGCACGCCCGGTATCGCCAGCGCTTCGGCGCCCTCAAAGGATTTGACGTGGCCACCCAATACCGGCGGACGCGCGACCATGGCGGTCATCAGACCATCGAACTGCACGTCCATGCCGAATTTGGCACGGCCGGTGATTTTCTCGGGTGTATCGAGACGCTTGGTGGGTTTGCCGATGACCTTCCAGTCCTTGGCCTCCTTGAAGGTTATCGACGCGGGGGCCGGCACCGGCAACTGGCCCGCGTCATCGGCCAGTTCGCCGTACGTGGCGCGTTGGTCGCCCGCAATGACCACGCCCGACTCGGTACGAATGCTCGACGGCGCGACATTGAAGCGCTTGGCCGCGGCCTCGACCAGCATCAACCGCGCCGCCGCGCCGGCCTGACGATAGCGGTCGAACTCCATCCAGGTCGAAGTTGAACCGCCGGTGATCTGCATCCCGCCAAACCCGGCCAGGCCATAATCGGCGGCCGATGCGGGAGAGTGCTCGACGCGGATTTTCGACCAGTCGGCGTCGAGTTCTTCGGCGATCAGCATGGTCAGGCCGGTCCAGATGCCCTGGCCCATTTCCGAGTGGCCGAGCAGCACGGTGACGCTGTTGTCGTTACCGATGCGTAAAAATGCATTGGGCGCGAAGACGTTGCCCTGATTCTCGGCGCCCATGGCAAAACGGTGCGCGCCAGGGATGACGAACGCGACCACCAGTCCACCGCCCAACAACGCGCTGCCCTTGAGGAAGCCACGACGCGATAACGGATTGATGCTGTTCATGGCGAGTCCCTCAACCGATCTCGGCGGCGCGTTTGACCGCGGCACGAATCCTTGGGTAAGTGCCGCAACGGCAGATGTTGCCGGAGAGCGCCTGGTCGATATCGCTGTCGGTGGGTTTGGGGATCTTCGCCAGCAACGCCGCCGCCGACATGATCTGCCCGGACTGGCAATAACCGCACTGGACCACGTCGAGTTCGGCCCAGGCTTGTTGCACCGGGTGCGAACCATCAGTGGAAAGGCCTTCGATGGTGAGTATTTTTTGCCCGTGGGCCACGGCCGTGGCGGGCGTGATGCAGGAACGCAGTGGCGCGCCGTCGACGTGCACGGTACAGGCGCCGCACTGGGCCATGCCGCAACCGAATTTAGTGCCGGTCAGGTGCGCGACGTCACGCAGGACCCAGAGCAACGGCATGTCCGCGGGGACGTCCAGCTCCTGATCCTTGCCATTGATGTTCAAGGTCAGCATGGTGATTTCCTCAGACTCACGGTGACGCCATTATTGTGATCGGTCGGCGTGATCCTTTCATCTAAGCGCAAAATGCCGGGCGAGACCGGTTCATCGACCACCGGTCACACCTGTGGCGAGGGGATTTATCCCCGTTCGGCTGCGAAGCAGTCGCAAATCCGGACAATTCAGTCTGACTGTCAGGACTCCGGGGCCGCTTCGCGACCCAACGGGGATAAATCCCCTCGCCACAGGTGTGCGTGCTCTTCCTTGAGCGAACAGCATCAAGCCAACTTTCTTTTGCGTTTGACGCTTAGAAGTCGGTAGACACCGACACCTCACGCCAAACCTGCAACTCATCGGCAACAAAGCTGTTTTTCGCTTCAATCGCTGCGACGCAGTCACTGCCCAGTGGCAAGCGCAGCGGCGCATGTTGCGCTTCCACCAGGGTGATCATGACCTGGGCGAGTTTGTCCGGGTCACCCGGCTGGTTCAGGGTCACGGCCTTGGCGATCTTGCGCACTTCGCCTGCGGTGCTGTCGTAGTCGGCAATCGAGGACGGCGACTCGACCAGCGAATTGCCTTCGAGGAATTCGGTGCGGAAGTACCCGGGCTCGACAACGGTCACCTTGACGCCCAGCGGTGCCAGCTCAGCGTGCAAGGCCTCGCTCAAGCCTTCGACGGCAAACTTGGTCGAGCAGTAGACGCCAAAGCCCGGCCCCGATCTGTAGCCACCCACCGACGACAGGTTGATCACGTGCCCGCTGCGAGCGGCGCGCATGTGTGGCAGGACGGCGCGGGTCACGTTCAGCAGACCGAAAACGTTGGTTTCGTACACACGCCGTACTTCATCGGCGCTGGCTTCTTCCACCGCGCCGAGCAAACCGAAACCGGCGTTGTTGACCAGCACGTCGATGCGCCCGAAGTGGTCAATGGCCGCCTGGGCGACCGCAACGCCTTGTGCTTCGTCGGTCACATCCAGGCTGGCGGCGAGCAAACCGGGTTGTTCGCCAAAGCGCTGCGTGATGCTGCTGGCGTCACGTGCGGTGGCAACCACGGCGTCACCGTTGGCCAGCGCGGCGGCAGCGATTTTTGCGCCGATGCCACGGGAAGCGCCAGTGATGAGCCAGATACGTTTGAAGGAGTGGGAAGTGGTCATGAGCGTGTTTCCTTGTGTGCAGTGGGGGTAGGCACAAGGTACGCAGGAAGATTGCCCGGAAAAATGCCCTCGTGTTACAAGCACTATGAAACGCTCTTTCATAATGGCACTCACAATGAACCACGATCCGTTCGATGGCTTGACCGAGTTTCTGGCGGTGGCCGAGCACAAGAGCTTCACCCTGGCCGCCACCCGCCTGGCGGTAACACCCACGGCTGTCAGCCATGCGATCAAATTGCTCGAGCGCCGCACCGGCGTGTTGCTGTTCCAACGCACCACGCGCCGGGTGGCGTTGACCGAGGCTGGCGCCAGTCTGTTTGCCCGCTTGCGCCCTGCGGCCAGCGAGATCGACGAAGCGCTGGCAGTGCTCAGCGGGTTTCGTGATCAGCCGATGGGCACGCTGCGTATCACGGCTCCACGGTTGTCCGGGGCGTTGTTGATGGAGCCGTTGATCCCACTGTTTCGCGAGGCGTATCCGCAAGTGACCCTCGACATTTCCCTCGACGACGCCACGGTGGACCTCATGACCGGCGGCTTCGATGCCGGGATTCGGCTGGGTGAGTCCATCGAAAAAGACATGATCGCGGTGCGCCTCACCCCCGATCTGCAATGGTCGGTGGTAGGCGCTCCGGACTATTTCGCCAAGGCGGGTACACCGGCGAGTCCTGAAGACCTGACCCGCCATCAATGCATCGGCTTTCGCTTCTCGACCTCGGGCAGTGCGCACCGCTGGGAGTTTCGCCGCGAGGGGCGCGACTTTACGGTGGGCGTCGAGGGTGGCGTGATCGTCAATGACCGACGGCTGCTGGTGGCGGCGGCTCGCAGCGGTTCGGGCCTGGCCTACGCCTGCGATCTGGAGATCGCCGACGAGTTGGCGGACGGTCGACTGGAACGGGTGCTGGAGCCGTTCGTGCCGCTCAGTTCGGCGCTATACCTGTACTTTCCCAGCCGCACCCAGACTCAGCCGAAGCTGCGCGCCTTTATCGATCTGGCAACACGCTGGATCGCCGAACAGGGAGGGCTTGAACCCTCGGCTTAGGCGGCCACCAGGTCGCGACCCAGCCCTCATGCCAGCAATGGCATTTGCAGCGCAATCAAGGAAAGCCAAGGTTGAAAACCGGTGCAGCGGCGAGCTGGCGCATCAAGCCACCACCCTGACCTGACGAGTGCCCAACCGATGCTGGGCCAACAGGCGCATGACGTAGCCGATCTTGATCAGGGTCGGGCCGATGATGGTCATGGCATGCATCGAAACCAGTAGCGCAATCGGCAAATGCCCGGCGTAAAGATAGGCGCCGTAGATCCCCGCCAGCAGCAGCGCCAGGCCCGCGCCCAGGACTTTGCTCGACAGATACAGGACGTTCCGAGGATTGCTGAAGTAAGCGAACATTTTTCCGTACTCCTGAATCAAACCAGTTGTACGTTTGTTGTTTCAGGTTTCGTGCCAGGTTTTTTATGTTTAAAAATCAATGATATAAGGCATTTGAAGTCAAATTGACCTGATCAGAAAATAGTCAATGTGACTCCAATTGATGTCATAGTGACTGCATGCAGACTGCCCCACCACAAAAGCGAACTAATATCATTTGCGCGCAACCCGTCCTTTTGCTTTAATCGCGACCAATTCTTATTCGCACCGAAGGCGCCCGTCGCCCATGGACACGTGCTCACGATGATGGTCGCCGACTCTTCCAGCATTCAGAACCTCTACGTCACTCATCACCGCTGGTTGCATGAGTTGCTGCGCCGTCGCTTGAGCAACGCGTTCGATGCCGCCGACCTGGCCCATGACACCTTCATCCGGGTGCTCAAGCGCCCGCAAGTGTTCGACTGCGAAACCCGCGAACGTTCCTACCTGGCCACCATCGCCCGGGGCTTGTGCATCGATCACTGGCGCCGTCGGCAACTCGAACAGGCGTGGCTGGAGACGCTGGCCTCGCGCCCGCAAGCCGTTCAACCGTCGCCGGAGCAACGGGCGATCATCGTCGAAACCCTGTACGAAGTGGACGCAATGCTGATGCGCCTGCCCACGCGGGTGCGCGACGCGTTCATCCTCGCCCAGTTGCACGGCCTGCCCTACCGCGCCATCGCCGAAGAAATCGGCGTGTGCGAGCGCATGGTGAAAAAGTACCTGGCGCAAGCGCTGATGCATTGCGCGATGCTCGAAGCCGAGCTTGACGGCCTGTTGATCGAGTAAGCGCATGCCCTCTGCCGCCTCCAACTCCATCAGCCATGCCAGCCTCGAACAGGCGGCGCAATGGTATGTGCAACTCAACGACCAGCAGGTCGGCGAACACGAGCGTCAGCGCTGGCAAGCCTGGCTGGCGCAAAGTGGCGACCATCAGGCGGCCTGGCGATATGTCGAGCGTGTCGGCCAGCGCTTCGCCGCGTTGCAGGACGATCAGCCGCAGGCTGCCGGCCTGGTGCTGCGCAACACCGCGCGCTCGCCGATCACGCGTCGGCAAACGGTCAAGAGCCTGCTCATCCTCGCCTCGGGCGGGCTGTTGGGCTGGAACGCCTGGCGCGACACTTCGCTGCCGGATGCCTTGGGACGCTGGACGGCCGACCTTTCAACCGGCACCGGCGAAACCCGCGAAAGCCTGCTCAGCGACGGCAGCCGGATCTGGCTCAACGCCTTGAGCGCCTTGAATGTGCGTTTCGACACCACGCAACGCCTGCTGCTGTTGAGTGCCGGGGAAGTGTTGATCGACACCGCCAAGGACAGCCGCCGACCGTTTCTGGTGCAAACCGCCCAGGGCCGGATGCGTGCACTTGGCACGCGTTTCAGTGTGCGTCAGGAAGAGCAACAGACGTTGCTCAACGTCTACGAAGGCGCGGTTGAAGTCCGAACCACTGAGGGCCAGGTGCACGTGGTTGAGGCCGGACGCCAATTGGCGTTCACGCAAAGCCACCTCCCGCCCTCCTCCGAGGCTGCGGCCGGGCGCGAAGCCTGGCGTCGCGGTGTGTTGCTGGCGGATAACCTGCCGCTGGGCCAGTTGATCGAAGAGTTGAGCCGCTACCGTCATGGGCATCTGGCCTGCGACCCTGCCATCGCCGGGTTGCCGGTCATGGGTTCGTTCCCGCTCAAGGACACCGATCAGGCCCTGCACCTGCTGGAAGCAGCCTTACCGATACGCGTGGAGAAAACCCTGGCGTGGTGGGTCAGCGTCGGTCCGAAGGTGTGAGCCAGAAACTTTTGGCGCCGCAGTTCCCTTTTGCGTTTCTCGTTCGGTTAACCCTGTGAAGCCTTTCAATTGCCGTTCGATTTGATTCCAGGGAACACCCCTTTGCGCGACGCCTTCATTCGCACTCGCTCAGCCTTGCGACCGTTGGCCCTGGCCCTTCCGGTCGCGTTGCTCAGCCTTGTTTCGACGCACACTCAGGCCGAAACATCCGCCGCCAGTGAACAGTCAGGCAGCCACAAGCGTTACTACACAATCGCTGCCGGTTCGCTGGTGAGCGTACTGAACAGCTTCGCTGAACAAGCGGGGATTTTCCTCGCCGGTCATAACGATCTGGCCAGTGACAAGCGCAGTCCGGGCCTTGATGGCGAGTTCACCGAGCAGCAGGGTTTGCAGCAATTGCTACAGGGCAGCGGCTTGCAGGCTCAGCCTCAGGGCGACCGCGGTTATGTGCTCAAAGCAGCCCCAGAGGGTTCGCTGGAACTGGACGCCACCAACATTTCCGGCCAGGCACTGGGCGCCATTACCGAAGACACCCATTCCTACACCACCGGATCGGCCTCTTCGGCCACCGGCCTGCCACTGTCCTTGCGGGAAACGCCGCAGTCGGTGACGGTCATTACCCGTCAGCAACTGGACGATCAGGGCTCCACCAGCATCGCCGATGCCTTGCGTCGCGTGCCCGGCATCAGCGTGCAGAACTACGACAGCGAACGCTGGGAGTTTTCCAGCCGTGGCCTGCCGATCACCAACTTCCAGTACGACGGCGTCAACACCGACTACGACGGCGTCTACGATTACGGCACCACCAGCACCGACATGGCGACCTTCGACCGCGTCGAAATCATCAAGGGTGCCACCGGCCTGATGACCGGCTCGGGCGATCCCTCGGCCACCGTCAACCTGATCCGCAAGCGTCCCACCCAAGCGTTCAAGGCCTCGATCACCGGCGCCGTCGGTTCCTGGGACAACATTCGCAGTACCGGTGACATTGCTGGCCCGCTGACCGAGAGCGGCAACGTGCGCGGGCGATTCGTCGGTGTGTATCAAGATCGCAGCGCCTACCTGGACAACTACCGCAACACCCGCGACATCACCTACGGCATCCTCGAGGCAGACCTGACGCCGAGCACCCTCGTGACCTTCGGTATCGACCAGCAGAACACCCGCTCCCGTGGCGCCAGCTGGACCGGCTTCCCGATGTACAACAGCGACGGTTCGCGCACGCGTTTTTCCCGCTCGTTCAACCCCGCCACCGACTGGAGTCGTCGCGACTTCACCAACCAGACGATCTTCGCCTCGGTGGAGCAGCAACTGGCCAACGACTGGACGCTCAAAGTCAGCTACGACCGCAAGCACCGCCAGCACGACACCTTCCTCGCCTCGGCCAGCGGCGGCCATCCGGACCCGGTCAGCGGCAACGGCATGTTCATGTACATGGGCCAGTTCAAGGGCGATCAGGTGCAGGACAACCTCGACGTCAACTTCACCGGCCCGTTCCGCCTGTTCGGTTGCGAGCACGAGCTGATCGCCGGCTTCATGTCGATGAACACCCGCCAGGACATCCCGGTACACGGCTCGATCTACCCGCCCGTCGACGGCAGCATCTACGACTGGCGCGGCGAGTTCCCGAAACCGGACATTGCCAAGGTGGGCGACAACGACATTGTCCAGCGCCAGACCGGCGCCTACCTCGCCACGCGACTCAAGCCCAGCGACGATCTGGCGGTCATCTTCGGCACCCGCGTAAGTCAGTTCAAGGCCAACGATGACCTGGACTACAGCGACCCGAACTCCCCGGGCCTGCACGACCGTTACCACCAGACCGGCGTGGTCACACCGTACGCCGGACTGGTCTACGACCTCGATGACACGTACTCGGTGTACACCAGCTACACCAGCATCTATCAGCCGCAGATGAGCAAGGATGCCCAGCGCAAAATACTCGACCCGGTGCAAGGCGACAGCTACGAAGCGGGGATCAAGGCCGAATACGTTGGCGGCCGCTTGAACGCCAGTTTTGCCGTGTTCCGTATCGAGCAGGACAACCTGGCCGAGTACGTCAGTGGCGTCGATAGCGAGTCGGTGTACCGTGCAGTGCAAGGGGCGACCACCAAAGGCTTTGAGGTCGAACTGGCGGGCGAAGTGATGGATGGCTGGAACCTGTCAGCCGGCTACAGCTACAACCACACCCGCGATGCCAAGGGCGATTACGTCTACGGTTCGATCCTGCAAACCACCGCGCCGCAGCAGGTCGTTCGGGTATTCAGCACGTATCGCCTGTCGGGCGCACTGGAAAAACTCACCGTCGGTGGCGGTGTGAACTGGCAGAGCGAATTCTTCGGCAATGTGTTCCAGCCCAACCCCAACGACACGGTCAACTTCGGCCAGTCCTCGACGCTCACCCAGCACAGCTACGCCCTGGTGGACGTCATGGCGCGCTACCGCTTCAACGATCACTTGAGCACGACGCTGAATGTGAAGAACCTGTTCGACAAGACTTACTACACCGGGCTCGGCAACTTCGGCACCGGGTTCTATGGCGAACCGCGCAGCCTGCAACTGACCACCCGTTGGGATTTCTGACCGGGCCGTGAGGGTGCAGATGAAAAAACTCGACATCACGGCGCTGCAACGAGCCTTTGACGGCAAGAGCTAATACACTCAGACGCTGACCTGCCAAGGACACTGACGATGAAGCCCACCGCTGCCAAAGACGCTGACAAGGCCCCGCGCTTCTGGCGCGACGACGCCCTGCCCTTCATCGAAGCCCGCTCCATCGCCGACGGCCGTGAGGTCTGCTACACCCGGCATGCTCACGAGCACTTTTCCATCGGTGCGATTACCGCCGGGCGCAGCACCTATGTCCATGAACAATCGGAGTGTGAGGTCAGCGCCGGCACGGTGGTGCTGATGAATCCCGGCGATGTCCACGCCTGCAACCCGATCGACGACCAGCCGTGGTCGTATCTGATGTTGTATGTCGATACGCCTTGGCTTACCGACTTGCAGCATCAGCTGGGGTTCAGCAGCGACCTGGCGTTTCGGCGGTTTTCCACCACCCATACGGGTGACGCCAGCCTGTTTACCGGCCTGAAGGCGTTGTATGAGGTGTTGGTCGACACGGAGCAAGAAGTGCTGAGCAAACACAGCGCCGCGGTCGAGTTTTTTACCAACGTGCAGCAACAGCTCAACCCCGGCGATCAACCGCTGCGCGAACCCAATTTCAAACTGGAGCGGGCGGCGGATTACATCCGCGACCACTGCACGCAACTGCTCAAGCTCGAAGACATTTGCGAAGCCGCGCAACTGTCGCCGTCGTACCTGATCCGCGCCTTCAAACAGCATTACGGCATGACGCCCCACGCTTTTCTGGTCAACCGGCGCATTCAGTTCGCCCAGGACCGACTGCGCAGCGGCCATCTGATCGCCGACGTCGCGCTGGAAGCGGGGTTCGCCGATCAGGCGCATTTTCAGCGGGCGTTCAAACAGCATTTGGCGGCGACGCCGGGGCAGTATCGCGGCTGAGATCGGCACGCCCACTGATCTGTGACGAGCCCCCCCTGTGGTAAGAGGGAACATCTGTGGCGAGGGGATTTATCCCCGTTGGGCTGCGAAGCGGCCCCGGCATCCTTTCTGGAAGACCTCGCATTCAGGTTTTGCGACGGCTTCGCCGCCGAACGGGGATAAATCCCCTCACCACAAAAAACCCATCACCACAAAAGTTCGTCAGCGGGCTACTAAGGCAATAACAAGTAGATCGCACTCATCGCCAGCAACGCCGCCATGCTCCGATTGAACAACCGCATCCCCGCCGGGTTATTCAAGTAACCGCGCAAAAAAGTCCCGGCGTACGCCCAGCAGCCGACCGACAGGTAGCAGATCACCAGATACACCGCCGCAAACTGCCAGACCAATCGTGCCTCGCCGTCGGCGACAAACGCCCCCATGCCCGCAACGCAGGCCAGCCACGCTTTCGGGTTGAGCCACTGCATCACCGCGCCGTACAGCATCGACGGCGCCCGCGCCGAATCCTTGGCATCGAGTTGACCGTTATCCGCCGCCAGCTTCCACGCCATGAACAACAGAAACGCCACCCCGGCCAGTTGCACCACCCGCGTCAGCGCCGGCCACAGCTGCAACACCTCATGCAACCCCAGCCCCATCAGCACCAGCAGCAACACAAAACCCAGCGTCGCCCCCGCCACGTGCCGCTGGCTGGCGCGAAAACCGAACTGCGCGCCGGAACTCAACGCCACAATGTTCACCGGCCCCGGCGTGATCGACGCCACCAGCGCAAACGCCGCCATCGAAATAATCAGACTCATTGCGTACCTTCTTCAATTCAGTTGAACCAGGCCTCAAGGTAAAGAGCAGCCCGGCGCCCGTATTGAAGAAAACTGCCCACCCGCCTCACGCATACGCGCCGACCACCCGCTTCACTTTGATCAACGCCTGTCGCAGCGAATCCATGTCCACCGACCCCAGCGCCAGCCGGATCGCATGCGGCACATGGACCGAGGTCGCAAACGGCTCGGCGGTGGAGACGGCGACTTGCTCGTGCATCAATTCCACCGCGATCTGGTCCGCTCTGGCGTCCTCCGCCAACGGTAGCCACAGAAAGTACGAAAATGGATGAGTCATGCAGCGCAGCCCTTTGAGCAGCTCGGCGGCCATGGCTTGCCGGGCCTGGGCGTCCGCGCGCTTTTGCGCTTCCAGTTGGCTCACGGTCCCATCGTCAATCCAGGCGCAGGCAATCGCGGTCATCACGCCGGGGGTGTTCCAGGTCGTGGCCCGGATTGCCCGCTCCAGCGCAGGCACCTTCTCGACCGGCGCAGCGATGAAGCCGACGCGCAGCCCCGTGGCGACATTCTTGGAGAACCCGGAAACATAGACGGTCCGTTCCGGCGCCAAGTCGGCTAACGGTGCCGGGGCGTCTTCGACCAGAAAGGCGTAGGCGGCGTCTTCGATGATCAACAGGTCATGCTGACGCGCAATCGACACGAACTGCGTGCGCCATTGCATATCCATCACCCAGCCCAGCGGATTGTGCAGCGTCGGCATGGTGTAGACAGCCCGCACCGAGCGGCGCCGGCAAAGCGCTTGCAACGCCTCCAGATCAGGCCCGGTTTCCGTGGCCGGAATGGGCACGATTTCCAGGTGCAGCGATTCGGCCAGCACCTTGAAACCGGTGTAGGTCAACGCATCCGCGGCGATCACATCACCGGGTTTGAGCAACGCCATCATCGTCACCGCCAACCCGTGCTGCGCGCCGCTGACGATCAACACCTGTTCCGCCTGGACGCTCAATCCACGTGAGCCCAGATGGTTCGCAATCGATGCCCGCTCATGCAGGCGCCCGGCATGGGGCTGATAGCGCAGATGGGATTCGAGGTCGCCGGATAACGCGAGCTGGCGCAGGGCCGTGCGCAACAGATCGGCCTGACCGGGCAATGACGGGTAGTTGAAGTTGAGGTCGGCCATGCCCACGGCCACCACGTGCTGGCTGACGCCCTGACCGTGCGGGAGCGACGTCTCCCTGACGAACGTGCCTCGTCCCGTTTCGCCGCTGACCAGGCCCATCGCCTCAAGCTCTGCGTACACGCGGCTGGCCGTGACGAGCGCCAATCCATGCTCAGCGGCGAGATGCCGATGGGTGGGCAGGCGCGTACCGGGCGGCAAATGTCCTGAACGGATGTCCGCGGCAAAGGTGTCGACCAACGACTTGTAGCGCAAGCGAGCCATAGTAGGGATGTATCCATGACAATTTTTTGATTGTCTTAATAGTCGGCCATACGATGCGCTCAAGGCAACCCGCCGTCTTAACCCTCTGTCGAGTGTGACCTCAATGGAACGCGTATCGAATCTGAACACCCAGCCTCGAGAAAACTTCACCAGTGGCTGGCTCAACGGGCTGATCGGCGTGGTGATCTTCAGCGGCTCGCTGCCCGCCACGCGGGTCGCGGTGCTGGAGTTCGATCCGGTGTTCCTGACCGTTGCCCGGGCCACCATCGCCGGCGTGCTTGCGCTGTGCCTGCTGTGGCTGTTCAAGGAAAAACGTCCGGCGCGCAGCCAGTTGCTGCCGCTGGTCATCGTGGCCATGGGCGTGGTGGTCGGGTTTCCACTGCTGACGGCGCTGGCCCTGCAATACGTGACCTCGGCGCACTCGATCGTCTTCGTGGGGTTGTTGCCGCTCGCGACCGCCGTGTTTGGCGTGGTACGCGGTGGCGAGCGGCCTCGCCCGGTGTTCTGGTTTTTCTCGGTGCTGGGCAGTGTGCTGGTGGTGGGATTTGCCGTGTCCCAAGGCCTGACCGCCTCGCCGGAAGGCGACCTTCTGATGCTGGCGGCGATCCTGGCCTGCGGCCTCGGTTATGCCGAAGGGGCGAAGCTGTCCCGGACACTCGGTGGCTGGCAGGTGATTTCCTGGGCGCTGGTGTTGTCACTGCCGGTGATGGCGTTGTTGACCTTGTGGCTCAAGCCCGTTTCGTTCTCGGGGATCAGTGCGCCGGCGTGGTTCAGCCTGGGTTATGTGTCGCTGTTCAGCATGTTGATCGGTTTTGTGTTCTGGTATCGCGGGCTGGCGCAGGGCGGGATTGCGGCCGTGGGGCAACTGCAACTGCTGCAGCCATTTTTTGGCTTGGCGCTGGCGGCGACGTTGCTGCACGAGCACGTCAGCATTGGCATGCTGGCGGTCACGGTGGCGGTGATTCTCTGTGTGGCAGGCGCGAAGAAGTTTGCGAAGTAACCGGTCTGTTTTCGTTCGAATCTGGCTGTTTAACCGGCTTGTTTAAGTGCGATCAGATTTACTTCCTGAAAGCTACATGACCTTGCGCCGTTGCCTACGGGTACGCCAGAATCCGCCGGCTTGTGCACCTTGGACCTGGGATTTATCGTTTTCCGGTCGCTGAAAAGAACAGCGATCGGGTTTGGTAGCCCGGGTTATACAAGGTGTATTGCATCACCATTCGGGGCGTTTTTTGTCTCGACTTTATGGTGGTCATGCACAGGGCGCCTTCGGGCGCGCCGGTTTCCTTGTGCCCGGTCTACCAACCTGCGTATGGCCACCACCTTCGTTTGGTAGCGAAGGTGATGGCTCCTGGTTTGTTGCTGCACAAGGAGTTGTACCTATGTTCAAAGTAACGCCCAACCCGCCAGACACCGATCCGGTTTCCCCGTACGAACCCGATTCAAAAAAACTCAACGACGCCGCCGAACGAGCCCTCGACTTTCATTTCCCGTCGGCTGCCGACCTCAAAGGCACCCCGCGCACCATCACAAAGATGTTCACCGTCAACCCTGAACTCGATACCGAAACCCTGCTGGCCCATGCGTGTGAGTCGCTGGCCTCGGCCAACGTCATGACCATGGACCTGGCGGACCACATGGACGGGCCGAGTCGCAACACCCTGTTGGGCATTGCACAAGTCATCATGCTCGGCGAGCTGGCGGTCAACCGGGCGCTGGATCAACTCGACCCGATCGAATAGCCACGGCCTCCCATGAATGTACGGTGCCTGCGGGTCAAGCCGCACGGCACCTGTGGCAAAGCATCAAACACCCGACCAGCCACATCGACTCGATGTTGCGCAGGGTCTTTCGCTCAAGAAAAACGCCGACAATTAATTACTCAATGTAATAAGTGAAATTCAATTCAGGGGCTCTATCCCTTTCAGCTCTAGTAATAAGATGGCCCCATCAAACCATCCCTACTGGAGAATCGCGTGAAAAAAACCATCATTGCCGCCCTGTTAGCCACTGCCGCTAACTATGCCAACGCCGGCACGGTATTGGTTGTACTGTCGGATCAGGCTCAACTGGACCTGAAAGACGGCAAAGTCATGCAAACAGGTTTTTTCCTGAACGAATTGATGCAACCGGTGCAGACCTTCATCGAGGCGGGTCAAACCGTCGTTTTTGCAACCCCTAGCGGCAAGGCGCCCACCGCGGACCAGAAATCCAATGATGTGAGCTTCTGGGGCGGCGATGAAAAGGCCCGCCAGGAAAGTCTTGCGCTGCTGGCCACGCTGAAGCTGACCTCCAAGAGCGGCTCGCCGGCAATCAGCTTCGCGCAGGTTCAGAAAATCGGCTACGACAAGTTCGATGCCGTATTCGTGCCTGGCGGCCATATCCCGATGCAGGACCTGCTGAAAGACAAGCAACTGGGCCAACTGCTGACCAACTTCCATGAAAAAGGCAAGATCACCGGCTTCACCTGCCATGGCACCATCGCCATGTTGTCGGCAATCCCGGACGCGCACGGTTTTGTCTCCGCGCTGGAATCGGGCAAACAGCCGGCAGCGCCAGCCAATTGGATTTACAAGGGCTACAAAGTCACCGCCTTCACCGACGCGGAAGAGGAACAGGCCAAAGGTTTCCTCGGCGGCGGCCATATGAAACTGTTCCCGCAGGATGGCCTGACAGCAGCCGGCGCTAACTTCTCAGAAGCCAAGCCATGGAGCGAGAACGTGATCGAAGACCGCGAAGTCATTTCCGGCCAGAACCCACAGTCGGCCAAGGCAGTCGCCGTGGCCATGCTGGCGAAACTGAAGTAATCCCAAGCGGCCGTTCCGGGCAAGCCGGGACGTAGGTGCTGGGGGCCGATCTGCTTTGGCTCCAGCACCACCGTCTATCCCGACACGCTGCAAGCTTATGTGTCGGAAGACGACGCCCGCCTATTTCGCGAGCGGAATCGACCCGGTGTTGAATCAAGGTTGCTTGCGAAAGAACAAGGTGATCTGGCCCACCTCCACCCCGAACTTGGTCATGAACGAGCGATTGATCATCGTGTTCTTGTCCATAAGGTACATCCAGTCGTCTAACTGAACCTGATACACCTTGCCATCCACCGGTAGGCTCAGCACATATTTCCAGCGCAGTGTATTGCCTGCCACCTCACCAAGCGCCTCGCCCACCACGTCGCCAGCGGTTCCGCGCCATTGACTGGAGCCAACCGGGGTCAACGTCCACACTCGTTTTTGCTTGGTACCGTCGCTGTACGTAAATGATTCGTCGAGTATCAGCCTGTCACCTTCGGAGTGGCCGATGATCTCCACGTGGAAGCGCTTGGCGACCACGCCGGAACGCTTTTGAAACATACCCCAGGCTTCAACCCGACCCTCGAAAAATTCTCGCAACTCAAGCGTGGGCGTCTCCTGGCTGTAGGTTTGCACATCCACCCGACTGCAACTTGCAAGGCCAATGCAAAGCAGCAGTAACCCTATCTTCAACATGTGCATTTCCTCAACGGTCTCAGGGTTTAGCGGCACCCAGCAATTGGGCGCGCAGCTCCGGGTTGCGGGTTCGGGGGTCAAGCCATATCGCAAAAAAGGCTTTGGCGAACGCAACATCTCTCACGACATGCCGAAGGTTCTCACCGACGTAAAAACGTGCGCCCTCTCCAGGCATATAAACGCCGGTGATGCGGTCACCGGCACGCACATCGACAAACGCCTGAAACATCTCCGCCTCCCAACGGGCCATCAGCTCTGAATTCTGAGTGTTGGGCGACAGGCGACGGATTTCCTTGATGCTGGCCTCAACCAGATCATCGCGACTAATAGCGCGACTGTAGGTCAGCTCCAGCGCAAAAGGCACATCCGCAGCCGGCGTTTCACCGGTAATGAGGCGTGAACTCCAGAACTGCGCGCTGTAAATGGAAAACCCGAATACGCGCATCTCCCCGTAACCCAGCCGACGAGCATTGGGAATAGCCTCGCGCCAATCAGCCAATAGCTCAGCGCTCTGGAGCATCAGAACAAAACAGATAGCGTGGCGGATTAAGCGAACCGTCTGACTAGCCATGCAAAGCCCTCGATATGACTCAATAGGCGCCTTTAAAAGTTATACCAAATACTGATTTTGTACAGCTAATGTCTCAAACTCGACTGTGCCGACAAAAAACGGACACCACAGCCCCGGTCAAATGACTCGATTTCCACGCATTCGAACGCCATCTGCGCCGAAAAAATGAGGCGAGTGCGAGGCACACTTTGACGAAAATATTTCACCAATGTGTGGTGCCAGGGGTTGGCTTCGGCACGCGTTGATGTGCCGGCAGCGTCGTCTGGTGATCTGGAGGTCAGCAATATGTGCTGAAGTTGCCATCGTCAGTTGGCTTTTCAGGCCTATTTTGCACGAAACATATACAAACCTATAAAACATGTACAACAAAAGGCAGTTAACGGCCCACCCTCCCACAACTCAGCAGCCACCTGCGAGCATCGTTACGTCCAGCAGTCGGTCTGATCAATGCCAGCCGCTCAACCGAAGTCGCCATTCAACCCCAAGCAATCTTGTCATTTGCCAAGGCTTAGGGCAGGGTCGATATCACTGAGATCTCTGCCAAGGAGTCACCCCATGTCAAAGCTCTATCCCAGTATCGATCCCGAAGGGCTGGTGGAGTACTCGGTGGTCTACACCGACCGCTCGCTCAACCACATGTCGCAGTCATTTCAAGGCGTGATGAAGAACATTTCCAGGACCCTGAAACAGGTCTACAACGCCCAGGCGGTTGCGGTGGTCCCGGGCAGCGGCACATTCGGCATGGAAGCGGTGGCGCGACAGTTTGCCACCGACCAGCAATGCCTGGTGATACGCAACGGCTGGTTCAGTTATCGCTGGAGCCAGATCCTTGAGATGGGCCACATCCCGGCGGCCACCACGGTGCTGAAAGCCCGACCGGTCGACACGGGTCGCCAGGCGGCCTACGCCCCACCCCCTCTGGACGAAGTGCTGGCAGCCATTCAGGCGCAGAAGCCGCAGATTGTTTTCGCCCCCCACGTTGAAACCTCATCAGGCATTATCCTGCCCGACGAGTACCTGCGGGCCGTCGGCGACGCCGTGCATGCGGTGGGTGGCCTGTTCGTGCTGGACTGCATCGCCTCAGGCACGCTTTGGGTTGATATGCACAAGTGCGCAGTCGACCTGCTGATCAGCGCTCCGCAGAAAGGCTGGAGCGCCTCCCCTTGCTGCGCCCTGGTGATGTTCAGTTCCCTGGCCCTTGAGCGCATCGAACAGACGCAGAGCAGCAGCTTCGCCTGCGACCTGAAAAAGTGGCTGCAGATCATGCAGGCCTACGAACAGGGCGGACATGCCTACCATGCGACCATGCCCAGCGATGCCCTGGCGCGATTTAACGAAGTGATGAAAGAGACGCAAGCCTACGGTTTCGACAAGGTCCGCGGCGAACAACAGGCTCTGGGTGATCGGGTGCGCGCAATGTTGACCGGCAAAGGCATCAAGAGCGTGGCGGCAGCCGGCTTTCAGGCCCCTGGCGTAGTGGTGAGCTACACCGATGATGCCGACATCAAGAGCGGTAAGAAATTTGCCAATCACGGCCTGCAGATCGCCGCCGGAGTGCCGTTGCAATGCGATGAGCCGGCCGACTTCCAGACCTTCCGCATCGGTCTGTTCGGACTCGAAAAGCTGCACAATATCGAGCGCACGGTCAGTACCCTCGAGCAGGCGCTGGACGAGGTGATGGCTAACTAAGCCCTCCTTTTGCCCGCAGCACCTGCCGAACGTGTGAATGCCAGGAAGGTATCCTGCCTGGGGGCGAGCTTGCTCGCGATGAATTCAGGAGCGCCGCGTGTAGCCAGAAAACACGCATTATCCTTAAGACCATCGCGAGCAAGCTCGCTCCTGCAGGGGGGTTAACCTGTGATGACAAGCATCAAAAATTTCCTGTCGATTTTCCGGTGGAGGCCTGAGGCCTCGCGCCCTATGCTCACCCCATGAACCTACAAAACGCGATGCTTCCGCCCCACGCCGAGATGGTTCGCGCCATGCTCGAACGAGACACCACCTACGAGGGGGTGTTTTTTACTGCGGTCAAAACCACCGGCATCTTCTGCCGCCCCAGCTGCACGGCGCGCAAACCGAAACCGGAGAACGTCGAGTTCTTCGCCCATGCCGATGACTGCCTGTCCGCCGGCTATCGCGCCTGCCTGCGTTGCAAACCGCTGGATGCGGCCGCCATCGCGCCCGACTGGGTGCAGAAGCTGCTCCAGTCGGTGGACGCCGATCCCGAGCTGCGCTGGAGCGATGCCCAGTTGCAGGCCGAGGGCATCGAGCCGCTGAAGCTGCGGCGCTGGTTCAAACAACATTTCGGCATGACCTTTCACGCCTGGCTGCGCACCCGACGCCTGGGCATGGCGCTGGGCGGGATCAGGCAGGGCGATTCCATCGACAGCGCGGCGTTCGATTCCGGTTACGAATCCCTGAGCGGCTTTCGCGACGCCTTTCAAAAATCCTTCCACATCACCCCCGGTCGTGCGGCCAATAGCG
Source organism: Pseudomonas sp. NFX71 (assembly GCF_048079215.1). Lineage (NCBI taxonomy): Bacteria > Pseudomonadati > Pseudomonadota > Gammaproteobacteria > Pseudomonadales > Pseudomonadaceae > Pseudomonas > Pseudomonas sp. NFX71. The sequence continues at coordinate 5,758,497 of NZ_CP182230.1, forward strand.
AGCCTTTGCTGTTCACGCGCCTGACCACGCCGCTGGGGCCGATGATCGCCATGGCCGAACGGCGCGGGCTGGTGTTGCTGGAGTTTCTCGACCGACCGGCGCTGACCCGGGAAGTCGAAGCCCTGCAGAACCGTCATGGTTATGCCGTGGCGCCGGGACACAATGCACACTTGCAGCAGATCGAAACAGAGCTGGCCCAGTATTTCGCCGGCAAACTGACCGAATTCAAGGTGCCGCTGCACTTGCCTGGCTCCGAGTTCTCCCGGCAGGTCTGGGCCGAACTGGCGAAAATCCCCTACGGCCAGACCAGCACCTACGGCACCATCGCTGCGCTGTTGGGCAAGCCCGGTGCCAGCCGCGCCGTGGGTTTGGCCAACGGGCACAACCGGATTTCGATTGTCTTGCCCTGCCACCGGGTGATCGGTGCGGACGGCTCATTGACGGGCTATGGTGGAGGACAACCGCGCAAGGCGTTTCTGCTCAGGCTGGAAAACGCGGCGGTGCAGGTCTCACGACAACTTGCGTTCTGACGCTTCGGTGTTTTTCATGAGGAAGGACATTCGATGAACACGCTCGAACAGCCATTCCGCAGTGCTCAAACCTGGGGTGAACGCTTGACCGATCCTTACTTGCCAGCGACGGCGTTTCTCAGGGCCATTGATGATGACTGGGCGCGTCACATCGCGGCCATCGGACCCTGCCTGCACCAGCCGCATGCGGCGCGCGATCCGTATGAGTCGCTGGTGCGGGCGATTGCCTATCAACAATTGCACGCCAAAGCCGGGGATGCGATTGTCGGTCGGTTGCTGGCGCTGTTTCCTTCGACGGCGTTTCCGCGCCCTGATCAGATTCTGGCGACCGGGTTTGATCAGCTGCGCGGGTGCGGCTTTTCCGCGAGCAAGATTGCGACGATTCAGGGCATCGCTCAAGCGGCGCTGGACGGTGTGGTACCCGATTATGCAACGGCGTTGGCGATGGATGATGAGGCGTTGATCGAGCGGTTGATCACGTTGCGCGGGGTTGGCCGCTGGACGGTTGAGATGCTGCTGATCTACAGCCTGGAGCGGCCGGATATTTTGCCGGCCGATGACTTCGGGGTGCGTGAGGGGTATCGGCGGTTGAAGGGGCTGGAAGTGCAGCCGACGCGTAAACAGATGGTGGAGATCGGGTTGGGGTGGAGCCCTTATCGGACGGTGGCGGCGTGGTATTTGTGGCGGGTGACCAACAAGTAGACCGCGTTATCGTTCATCGCTAGCAGGCTAGCTCCCACAGGGTCTCATGAACGCTGGAGATCCACTGTGGGAGCTAGCTGTGTAAACCCACCACGTTGTTCACGGATGCTATTCGGCTAATTGGTGGCAAATAACTCAGGCTGGCATGCGGGCGATGCCAGTTGTACTCGTGCAACCACGACGTCAGGTAGGTCGCACGTTGGTCTGAGCTTTCGTAACTTCTGGCGTAGGCCCATTCGCGCAGAGCGGTTTGGATAAATCGCTCTGCCTTGCCATTCGTTCGTGGCGTGTAAGGTTTGGTATAGATGTGTTCAAGCCCCAGCCGTCGACATAGACGCTTGAAGCGTCCGGACTTGTAGCAAGGGCCGTTATCGGTCATTACCCGCTCGAAGCAAACGCCAAGGCTTGCGTAGTAGCGCAGGGCCCGGATCAGCGCGAGGCAGGCGCTACGCCCACTTTGGTCTGCGTACAAACCGCTGTGTGCCACTCGACTGTTATCGTCGATGGCAACATGGGCGTATTCCCAACCGACATGGTAAGAGCGGCCTTTTAGGCGGTCTCGTGTCACTCGATGACCTGGTTTGTTAAAACGCCCCAGCTTCTTGATGTCCAGGTGAAGCAGACCTCCGGGCTGAGAATATTCGTAGCGAATCACTGGCGGTGGCGGTTCCAGGTATGCCAAACGGTTGAGGCCGTTACGGCTCAATAACCTGCCCACAGTGCTGTGTCCCACCTTCAAGTCCTGGCTGATTTGGCGATAGGTTTTTCGCTGGCGACGTAGCTCAAGCACTTGTTCCTGGCGCATCTCAGGAAGCGCGTGCGGACAGAACTTGGGCCGGGACGAACGATCCTGCAGTCCTTCCTCGCCTTCAGCACGATAGCGATTAAGCCACTTGTAGGCAGTGCGAACACTGACTCCTTGAGACTGAGCTACCTCAACAGGTCTCAGGCCTTCCTTAAGGATTCGTTGAACAAGAAGGGCTCGACCGGAAACGGTTAATCGGGCATTTTTATGAGCGTTCACTCGGGGCCTCCGGGTGCTTGGTTTGGTTCGCACCTCCAATTTCCCGGAAAAGCCCCGAGTGAACAACCTACAGAGAGATCACAGCTAGCCTGCTAGCGATCGCGTCAGCCCATTCACCACACATTAACAGCCACCGGCACTGCGCTTGGGGCAATGGCCGAAGGATTTGAATCGGCCATCCAGGGCCTCACTGCCGTTCCACCGCAACTCAAGCTGGAGGCGCTGGCTCAGTTCGACACTGATGTGTTTTCCTCGGTCGACCTGACCACACGGTTCAAGCTCGACGATGACAGTACCCAGAGCCTTGAACTGCATGCCGACGCAAACCAGCGCCAGGTACGCATGAGCGGCGCGGCGCGGCGGGCGATTTCGACGTATCCGTGGAGCTGAAAAACGCCGCCATCCTCGGCGACAGCCATCAGAAATTGGTTGGCAGCCCGATGGAGATCAAGGGCTGACCCGAAAACCGATGCCGGCTGGGGAATTCGCTGCGTCAGTTTGTCGCAAGTTATGAATAATCCTTTGACGCGTATAATCGCTCCCCTCCGCTAAACCGGCATGCATCAAAGACGCCCTGTCCGAGGTTGACTATCCGTTCGGGCGCATCTAAAGGTCTGTAGAACATGAGCGTTTCGTTGACCCGCCGCCAGGTGGTTGCAGGTATGGGCTTGTTCAGCCTTGGCCTCCTCGCTGGCTGTGACAATAGCGTCAGCCTGTCGTACAAGTACGGCAAGGACCTGAGCGACAAGATCCTCGGACGGACATTCAAGCTGAAAGACTCAGAAGGCAACCTCACAACGCTCTCGAGCTTTCGTGGTTTGATGCCGATGATTTTCTTCGGCTTCACCCAGTGCCCGGCGGTATGCCCCACCGCCCTGGCTCGCGCAGTGCAGATCAAGAAGCTGATGGGAAAAGACGGGGATATTCTCCAGGTCGTCTTCATCACGCTGGACCCGGAGCGGGATACGCCAGCGGTGTTGGATGCCTACGTCAAAACGTTTGATCCCTCATTTGTCGCGCTCCACGGGACACTCGAGGAAACGGCGGAAACGGCCAAGGAGTTCGGGGTGTTCTATGAGAAAATCCCGAGCGGCTCCACCTATACGCTCTCCCATACAGCGACCAGCTATGTGTATGACACAAGGGGCAGGTTGCGCGTCGGGCTTTCCCCTTCCCTTTCTGCACAAGAGTGTACGGAAGACTTGCTAACCGTTATGGAAGTCTGCTGATGAATTCGAATGCTATTAAAACCGCCATCAATGTGCGCGTTAAAACGGCTGTCCTGGGGCTTTTTCTGCTGGGAACGGCGCTTCAGGTTTCAGCCCAGACTCAAGTGGAAGACGCCTGGGTACGTGCCACCGTTGCCGGGCAACAAGCAACCGGCGCGTTCATGACGGTCACCGCGAGCAGCGACAGCAAACTGCTAAGCGTGCAAACACCGGTCGCTAAAGTTGTGCAGATTCACGAGTCGACGATGAAAAACGACGTGATGAGCATGCACCCCGTGGAGTTCGTTGCCTTGCCCGCAGGGACAGCGGTCACCCTGAATCCTCATGGCTATCACGTGATGCTGATCGACCTGGTCGGCCAGGTCAAAGAAGGCGACACAGTGCCGCTGACCTTGACTGTCGAAAACGCCAATGGCGAGAAGGAGTCGATCAAGGTTGAGGCTCAGGCGCGAGCGCTGAATATGCCGGACCACAGCAAAATGCATTGATCGCTGGAAGTCACCGGACATCGGTGGCGTTCAGTGGGACCGCGTTATCGTTCTTCGCCAGGGGCCTCCTGAACGCTGGAGACCCACTGTGGGAGCTAGCCTGCTAGCGATGAGGCCTGAATATTCACCATCAATCCACCGGCCCATCACCCTCCTTTATCCACCATGACATCCCCCGGAACCCAGCGCATGTTGATGCCTCAACCGGAGGGATTCGCCATGCTTGATGCACTCAAAAAGATCAATTCAACGTCCGCCTTCAACCGCTGGGCCGGTTTCGATGTCACTCGCGCCGAGCCTGGCGCGGTTGAGCTGACCATGGCTTTTCGCGAGGAGGACATGGCGCAATACGCTGGCTTCCTGCATGCCGGCCTGATCGGCGCGCTGCTCGATACCGCCTGTGGGTTTGCGGCCGGAACGGTCGCTGGCAATGTCCTGGCGGCGCATTTTTCAGTGAATTGCCTGGCGCCCGCCATCGGTGAAGTGTTCATTGCACGCGGCCAGGTGGTGAAGGCTGGCAAGAAACAGGTGTTTGCCCGCGCCGAACTGTTCGCACAAACCGGAGATCAGTTGAAGCTGGTGGCAACCGGCGATGCGATCCTGGTGCCGATCCAGCAGTGAACCACCGGTTTTCGGGGCGGTCAGGGAAGTAACAGCCAAACTTTTGGAGGTTATTCCATGCAACTCGAAGGCTCGTGCCATTGCGGCGCCGTGTCGTTCAGTCTGACCAGCGCCCACCCCTACCCTTATCAACGTTGCTACTGCTCGATCTGCCGCAAGACCCAGGGCGGCGGCGGTTACTCGGTCAACATCGCCGGTGATGCCGCCAGCCTCAAGGTGCGCGGTCGAAAATCCATCGCGATCTATCACGCGCGACTCAAGGACGAAGGCGCCAAACGCGCCCACCGCAGCACGGCAGAGCGGCACTTCTGTTCGGTCTGTGGCTCAGGGTTGTGGCTGTTCAGCCCTGAATGGCCGGAGCTGATCCACCCGTTCGCCTCGGCCATCGACACCGCGCTACCCGTGCCACCCGAATACACGCACGTGATGCTTGGCTCGAAAGCGCCGTGGGTGGAGGTTGCGCCGCATCACGGTGATCGGCAGTGCGAAACCTGGCCCGAGGAATCCATCGCGCAGTGGCATGAGCGCCTGGATGTGGTCCGCTAGCTCATTTTTTTGCACACCGCAGTTCCCCTTTGCGTTTTTCGTTCGGTTAACCCTCAGAAGCCTTTCACTTACCGAACGATTCGATACAAAGGGATTTCCATGTCGCACCCACTTGCCGCCCGTTTTCGTTTTGCCCTGTGCCCCCTGGCACTGGCCCTGCCAGCCGCTCTGCTGAGTCTTTCCTGCAACGCCCACGCCGCCGAAACGGTGGAAAGCAAACCGGCGCCCAAAGACGACGGCGCGCTGCAACTGGGTGCGACGAGTATTTCTGCCGTAGGCTTGGGCGCGACCACCGAGGACACCCATTCCTACACCACGGGCTCAACGTCCTCGGCCACCGGCCTGGCCTTGTCGCCCCGTGAAACGCCGCAATCGGTCACCGTGGTCACCCGTCAGCAAATGGACGATCGCGGCGTGCAGAGTGTCAGCGACGCGTTGCGCAATGCCCCCGGCGTGTCGACGCAAAAATACGACAGTGACCGTACCGAGTTTTCCGCCCGCGGTTTTGCCATCACCAACTTCCAGTACGACGGGGTCAACCAGCCGTACGACGGTGTCTACGGTGAGAACCCGAACAACAGCGATGACGCGGCCAGCCTCGACCGCATCGAAATCGTCAAGGGTTCGACCGGCCTGATGACGGGTTCGGGCGACCCGTCCGCCACCGTCAACCTGATTCGCAAGAAGCCGACCAAGGAATTCAAGGCCTCGATCAGCGGCACCGTCGGTTCGTGGGACAGCTACCGCACCACCGGCGATATTTCCGGTCCGCTGAACGATACCGGCAGTGTGCGCGGCCGATTCGTCGGTTCGTACCAGGACAAGCATTCCTACATCGATCACTACAGCCAGAAGAAAGACCTGTTTTACGGCATCCTCGAAGCGGACCTGTCGGACGACACCCTGCTGACCTTCGGCATCGACAAGTCCAGCGCCACCCCACGCGGCACCTCCTGGACCGGCAACACGGTGTACTTCGCCGACGGCGGCCGCACCGACTTCTCGCGCAGCTTCAACCCGGGCGCCGACTGGAGCCGTCGTGATTTCGACACGGTCACCTACTTCACGTCGCTGGAGCAGGCCCTGGCCAATGACTGGAAACTCAAGGTCAATCTCAACCAGAAAACCACCGATCACGATACGCGCCTGGCCTCGGCCAGCGGCGGCGCACCGGACCGCGCCACCGGTGAAGGCATGTTCCTTTACTGGGGCCGCTGGGAAGGTCATCGCGTGCAAAACACGGCGGACGTGAACGTGTCCGGGCCCTTCACCCTGGGCGGTCGCGAGCACGAACTGGTGGCCGGTTTCATGACGTCCCATGCCCGCCAGACCGGCGCGACGTTCGACAGCGTTATCCCCGGTGCCGGAAATGTCCCTGGCAGCATTTATGACTGGAACGGCGACCTGCCGGAACAGGATTTCCCGAAAAACGGCAAGTACGAGCGCACCACCAGTCAGAACGGTGCTTACCTGGCCACGCGCCTGCGCCCGACCGACGACCTGTCGATCATCCTCGGCAGCCGCGTGAGCACCTTCAAGTACAACGAGGATTACAGCTACTACCCGGGCGCCGGCCAGACCGACACCCAGACCAGCTACAAGGAACACGGCGTCGTCACCCCTTACGCCGGTGTGATCTATGACCTGGATGACACGTATTCGGTCTACGCCAGCTACACCAACATCTATCAGCCGCAGACCTACAAGGACGCCGCCGGTTCGACCCTGAAGCCGGTTGAAGGCAACAGCTACGAGACCGGTCTGAAAGCGGCGTACCTCGAAGGCAAACTGAACGCCAGCCTGGCCTTCTTCCGCATCGAGCAGGAGAACATCGCCCAATACGTCACCACTGACACCACCGGGCAGGACGTTTACGAAGCCATCCCCGGCGCCACCACCAAAGGCGTGGAGCTGGAACTGGCGGGCGAATTGTCCGATGGCTGGAACCTGTCGGCCGGCTATACCTATGCCCGTACGCGCGACAAGGACGAGCAACGGATCTACGGTTTCCCGCTGGCCACCACCAAACCGGAACACGTCGTGCGTACGTTCACCACCTACCGCTTGCCTGGCGCACTGGACAAGGTCACCGTCGGTGGCGGCGTCAGCTGGCAGAGCGCGTTCTACGGCCAGAGCTTCAGCCCGACCGAGGGCAGCACCTCGCTCAAACAAGGCGGCTACACCCTCGTCGACCTGATGACGCGTTATCAGTACAACAAGCACCTGAGTTTCACCGCAAACGCCAACAACGTCTTCGACAAGAAGTACCTGACGGGCCTGGGCAACTTCGGTACGACGTTCTACGGCGAGCCGCGCAACCTGATGCTGACCACCAAGTGGGATTTCTAAGCTGAGGTCACTCTGAACTGTGGTGCGACACTGAGGCCAGGCACCGCCCCTGTGGCTAAACACTGCCCCTGTGGCGAGGGAGCTTGCTCCCGCTGGACTGCGCAGCAGGCCCATTTTTTGGCGCCGCTCCGCGACCCAGCGGGAGCAAGCTCCCTCGCCACAACAAGCTCCCTGGCCACAGGTTGCTCGCTGTACGGTCAGCTCCGTTCACAGTCTTTGACAGTTTCCCGACAAAGCTGTCAAAGATTGCCCGCCGGCACCCGCCTAGCATGGGCGCATCCAATCTCCCCTCGGGTGCTCCCATGCTTCGTTCGCTGTCGCTGTCGCTCACTTCATTCTGTCTGTTCCTGCCCTCCCATTCCGTGCATGCCGAAGACTGGCATTACAGCCTGCGTGCCGGCGCGGCCAGTGCGCCGCGTTACAGCGGCAGCGATGAACGCGTCGTGGCGCCGCTGTTGGGTGGAAAAATCGTCAGCCCTTACGGTGTCTTTCTCGACACTCAAAAGGGTCTGGGCTGGGCCTTTGACGAGGATGACTACGGCCTCAGCGTGTACGTCGGCGCCAGTGATGTGCGCAAGGATCGCAAGACCGGGTTCAAAGGTTCGGACGAGCTGGACGGCATGGGCTCGATCAAGTCCCGCCCGGTGTTGGGGCTCGACGGCACGTATCACATGGGGCCGATCATTCTCGGCGCGAGTTTTGAACATGCGCTGGAAAAGGACGATGACGATGAGGACACGGGTTCAGCCTGGAATCGCTTGAAACTCAGCATCAGCGCGCCGTTTTACGAAGGTGAGCATGGCAAGGTCGTCGGCAGCCTCAACAGTCAGTTTGGCGACGGCGATTACATGCGCACCTGGTACGGCGTCAGCGCGGGTCAGGCGTCGCGCACTCAGTTTCGGGCGTATGACGCTCATGGCGGGCTGGTGAGTCGCGGGGCGGATTTGACCTGGTCGTTGCCGGTCAATGATCAATGGAATGTGTCGACGGTGCTGGCGGTGCAGTATCTGGCCAAAGAGGCCGCGGACAGCCCGATTGTCGAGCGGCGGATGCAGACATCCTTGGCTGGGCAGGTGGTGTACAGCTTTTGATTTGAGGTGATGCGGATGACGCCACAATTAATCCTGATGCGCCCACGTCATACGAAACGAAGCCCCACCCCACGGCGAATCCGCCACTTCCACCTGCCCGCCATGGGACTGCGACACCCGCCGGACCAGCGCCAGGCCCAAACCGAAACCACCCGTGCGGCGATCACGGCTGGCGTCCAGGCGCGAAAACGGCTCGAAGATTTTCTCCCGTCCGGCCATCGGCACGCCTGGCCCATCGTCATTGACCTGAACTTCGTAATGATCGCCGGTGCGCACCAACGACACTTCCACCCGCGCCTCGGCATAGCGAATGGCATTGCGCAGCAGGTTGATCACCGCCCGCGCCATGAAGCGTGGCTCGATGCGCACCTCATCGACACGACACTCGACAATCAGCAGTTGCACCCCGGCCGCCTCGGCCTCCAGCGCCACGCTGCCGACCACGCTGTCGAGCCAACTGTTGGCCTGGATATTTTCTCGCGTGATCACCGTGGCACTGCGCTCGAGGCTGGCGTAGGTCAGCAGTTCCGACACCATCTCCTCCAGCTCGCCGAGGTCGGCGTACATGTCGGCAATCAGCTCGCGGTTCCGGGTCGGGTCGGGTTGTTGCTTGAGCTGGTCAAGCTCGAACGACAGTCGCGCAATGGGCGTGCGCAACTCATGGGACACCGCGTTGGTCAGCTCGCGCTGATTGGCGATCAGGCCTTCGATACGCGCGGCCATCAGGTTGAAGTGTTCGGACAGGTCGCGGATGTTCGAGCGCTTTGACAGCTGGATACGCGACGACAAGTCGTTATCGCCGAAACGCTCGGCGGCCAGGCGCAGTTTTTCCAGATCTCGCCAGTGTGGACGCACCCAGAAAATCAACACCAGACCGATCATCACCGCAATCATCAAATAGGCCGTGGCAATGTAGAACGGCATCAGGCTCGGCTCGGCCGGCAGCTTGATGCTGAGCAGTTGGGCGCCGTCGTCAATGCGCGAGATGAACTGCGTGTACTTGTCGCGAAGTACCAGCTGGCCTTGGGCCAACTCGGCTTTCTCCTGATCGGTCAGGGCCAGTTGAGCGCTTTCGACCAGGCTCAGGCCCAAACCATAGTGAGGGCGCACGGCTTCCAGTTGGCGTTCCCGGGCCTCATCGTCGAGGCCGCGCAATTGCTCCACCAGCGACCAGGCCTGACCACGCACCGCCTCTCGGTTGTAACTTTGCATCTGACCGTCGAGCAGCGCATCGAACGTGCGCTCGACGGTTTGCAGCCCCAGGACCAGGCCAACCGTCATCACCAGAAACAGCCCGAGAAATAACCGCAGCATTTACAGCTCCCACGCGAACGGATTGAACAGGTAACCCTTGCCCCAGATGGTCTTGATGCACACCGGTTCGCGAGGGTTGTCCTTGAGCTTGCCGCGCAACTTGCTGATGTAAACGTCGACGCTGCGGTTGAGCCCATCGAAAGCGATGCCGCGCATGCGATTGAGTATGTCATCGCGGGACAGAATCTTGCCGGCGGCGCTGGCCAGCAACCACAGCAACTCGAACTCCATGGTGGTCAACTCGATGCCCTCGCCCGCCAGCCGCACTTCGCGACAACTGCGGTCGATACTCAGATGGCCGAACTCCAGCGCGCAGCAAACGCTGCTGTCCGGCGTTTGCCGACGTTGCAACGCGCGCAGGCGAGCCAGCAACACCGGTGGCTTGATCGGCTTGATCACGTAGTCGTCAGCGCCGGATTCCAGGCCGAGGATGTGATCGAGGTCGTCTTCCTTGGCGGTGAGGATGACGATCGGCGTGTCGGACACGCTGCGGATCTCGCGGCATACGTGCAGGCCGCTCTGGCCCGGCAGCATCAGGTCGAGTACAACGATTTTCGGTTTGAAGTCGAGGAAAGCCGCCAACGCGAGGTCACCGCGGTGCACCTGCAACACCTCAAAGCCATGTTGGGACAGGAAATGCGCGATCAGCCCGGAGAGCCTCTCATCGTCTTCCACCAGCAATACTTTGCCAAAACCCAGGTTATCCATAACGAACGCTTGCCAACCCTTGAGTGAAGTGGGCGGCATTATGGCGCCAATCGGTGACGGGACGGTGATGCCAGGCAGCAAAAACCGGCCTCTTGGGCCGGTTTTCAGTGATCTTTCATACTCTTAAGAGTTTTTAACAATTCACGTGCAAAGATTGCAGTCTCGTTCCACTCGACAGCGCCTACAGGAAATGCGCTCCAATGCAGGAGCTGTCGAGTGAAACGAGGCGACGCTCTTTTGATCTTCACGCCGCAGCAGGGACGCCACTGTGAAAGCGGAATTCCACGTCCGGCGACTCGATCAGCTCCTGCTCGGCGGCACGAACCCGGTCAATCACCTGAGCGATATCCTTGGCGTCACCGTACTGATAAGCCAGTTTCAGATACCCCTGGAAATGTCGGGCCTCGCTTTTCAGCAAACCGAAGTAAAACTTGCCCAGCTCTTCGTCCAGATGCGGCACCAGCGCTTCGAAACGCTCGCAGCTGCGGGCTTCGATGAACGCGCCCACCACCAGGGTATCCACCAGTTTGACCGGTTCGTGACTGCGCACCACTTTGCGCAAGCCCGAGGCGTATCGCCCGGCGGACAACTGACGCAGCTCGATCTTGCGCTTTTTCATCAGGCGCATGACCTGTTCGTGATGCACCAGCTCTTCCCGAGCCAGACGCGACATCAGGTTGATCAGGTCGACGTGGGAGTGGTATTTAGCGATCAGGCTCAATGCCGTGCTGGCGGCCTTGAATTCGCAGTTCTTGTGGTCGATCAGCAAGGTTTCCTGATCGGCCAGCGCGGCCCGGACCCAGCCGTCGGGGGTGCGGCAGCCAAGGAACTCGTGAATTTCGGGAAGGATCATGGGGCTCACGGATAAAGGGTTCAAAACGAAGGGCGCCGATTATACCGGCCCGCCGCCAGACCACCAGTCACGACCGTTGATATGCATCAACTCCCCGGTTGCCTCGCAACAACTATAGTTGTGCAACGCCATGCTTTTTTAACCTCTGGAGATCCCGATCATGCAAGCCATTCGCAGCATTCTGGTGGTCATCGAGCCCCAACACTCGGAAAGCCTGGCGCTCAAACGGGCCAAGCTGATTGCCGGCGTGACCCAGGCGCATCTGCATCTGCTGGTCTGTGACCGCAAGCATGACCACAGCGGCATGCTCGGCGTGCTCAAGGCGGCGCTGCTTGAGGACGGCTACAGCGTCACTACAGAGCAGGCGTGGAACGAAAGCCTGCACGAAACCATTGTCGATGTGCAGCAGGCGGAAGGTTGCGGGTTGGTGATAAAACAGCATTATCCCGACAGCTCGTTGAAAAAAGCCCTGCTGACCCCGGCGGACTGGAAACTGCTGCGCTTTTGCCCGACGCCGGTGCTGCTGGTCAAAACCTCGAAGCCCTGGACGGGCGGCGTGATTCTGGCGGCGATCGACGTCGGCAATACCGATAACGAACACCGCCACCTGCACAACACCATCATCGATTACGGTTATGACATTGCCAGTCTGGCCAAGGCGCATCTGCATGTGGTCAGCGCCCATCCGTCACCGATGCTGTCGGCGGCCGACCCGACGTTGCAGCTGAGTGAAACGATCGAGGCGCGTTATCGTGACCAGTGCAAGGCGTTTCAGGCCGAATTCGACATTGATGATGAGCACCTGCATATCGCGGAAGGTCCGGCGGATGTGTTGATTCCGTACATGGTGCACAAGCTGGGTGCGGCGGTGACGGTGATTGGCACCGTGGCGCGGTCCGGTTTGTCCGGGGCGTTGATCGGGAATACAGCGGAAGTGGTGCTGGATGCAGTGGAGAGTGATGTGCTGGTGCTGAAAACGCTGGAGATTGAGGACCATCTGCAGGAGATCGTGTCTCATCATTGAGATTTGCGATGCATTTGTGGCGAGGGAGCTTGCTCCCGCCGGGTTGCGAAGCGACCCCAATTCGTACGGCGCGGTGTTATCAGGTAATACTCGCCAGCCGATTTGCGACTGCTGCGCAGTCGAGCGGGAGCGCCACAGGACTGAGAGTCAGCCGCCGAAGGCGTCCTTGAGGAAGCCCGGCGCAATGTAGCGCTGGTAATGCGCTTCAGAGAGCAAAAAGAATTCCCGATCAATCGCATCCCGCAGCTCCGGCAGGTTCCACTCGCGAAACTCCGGCAGCAGGACCATTCCGTAGGCGTCCAGATTGTTGATCACCCGCGCCCCGCGAGCGATCAGCTGATAGGCCCAGCAATATTCCGACTGATGCGGCACGAAGCGGATCTTGCGCTGTTCCAGCTGCATTCTCAGCAGCGCCGGATCAAAAATTTCTACCTTGCCGGCCATCACCTGGGACAACAGCTGTTCGAGACGCAGCCATACCGCGCGTTTTTCTTCCTCGTTGTAACCGTTCCAGTGGATCACTTCATGGTGGAAACGCTTGCAGCCACGGCAGACCAAGTCACCGTAAACAGTGGAACAGAGGCCGACGCAGGGGGTCTTGATGGTCTGATTGGGCATAGATAAGAAAAACACGGGAAAGCAGAACAGGCCGGCATGTTAGCCCTTTGTCTGACATTCATCACCCCTCAAAGTGAAAGGGCTGAGGGTCTCTTGGACTTTGGTGCCGGCCGCGTTGCGCGCCTACGTGCGCGAGGCGGCGTTGCGGAATTTGCCAAGGGAACAACCATCAGCGGCATCCCCCGCCTTGCCTTGCACACGCAGGCACACATCGCGACTCGCCACCAAAGTCCAATAGCCCCTCACTTACCTTTAAATTTTTTTTGCCGTAGAATCAGCCAGCCTTTTAAGGCGCCAATGTCCGTTAGAAGCTGTTTTCAAAGCGTCACGAGCACAGTCGTTCCTTCAGAGCGGTGTTGGCGAAGGGTTTTTCCAGCGGGGAAAAGCTCTACGCCAACCCTCATCAGCTCCCCGTTCTGCAGGCGTAAAACTTTGAAAGCAGCTTCTGTAAGGAATTGTCGGTAATTCTGGCTAAGTGGCCCACAACGCCACGCAGCGCATGAGTACGGCAATTTCGGGATGAGCGTCCCGGACACCCATTTGGGACCACTGATGAGGGTAATAACTGTGCTTGAAGCCTACCGCAAACATATCGAAGAGCGTGCAGCACTGGGTATCGTTCCCCAGCCGCTTAACGCCGAACAAACTGCAGGCCTGGTCGAGCTGCTGAAGAATCCCCCGGCTGGCGAAGAAGCTTTCCTCGTTGACCTGATCACCAATCGCATTCCACCTGGCGTGGACGAAGCGGCCTATGTAAAGGCCGGTTTCCTGTCTGCCCTGGCCAAAGGCGAAGCCACCTCCCCTCTGATCGACAAGAAGCGCGCTGTTGAACTGCTCGGCACCATGCAGGGCGGCTACAACATCGTGACCCTGGTTGACCTGCTCGACAGCGCCGAACTGGCTCCTGTTGCCGCCGCTCAACTCAAGCACACCCTGCTGATGTTCGATGCGTTCCACGACGTCGCGGAAAAAGCCCGTAACGGCAACGAACACGCCAAAGGCGTGATTCAGTCCTGGGCTGACGGCGAGTGGTTCCGCAACCGCCCGGTCCTGGCCGACAAGATCAGCCTGCGCGTGTTCAAGGTCACCGGCGAAACCAACACCGACGACCTGTCCCCTGCCCCGGACGCCTGGTCCCGCCCGGACATCCCGCTGCACGCCCTCGCCATGCTGAAAATGGCCCGTGACGGCATCGTTCCGGACGTCCAGGGCGTTACCGGCCCGATGAAGCAGATCGAAGAAATGCGCGGCCAAGGCTTCCCTATCGCTTACGTCGGTGACGTAGTCGGTACCGGTTCTTCGCGTAAATCCGCCACCAACTCGGTGCTGTGGTTCTTCGGCGACGACGTTCCTTACGTGCCGAACAAGCGTGCTGGCGGCTTCTGCTTCGGCAGCAAGATCGCTCCGATCTTCTACAACACTATGGAAGATGCCGGCGCACTGCCGATCGAATTCGACGTCACCAACATGAACATGGGCGACGTGATCGACCTGTATCCGCATGCTGGCAAAGTCTGCAAACACGGCACTGACGAAGTCCTGACCACCTTCGAAATGAAGACCCCGGTCCTGTTGGACGAAGTTCGTGCCGGCGGCCGTATCCCGCTGATCATCGGTCGCGGCCTGACCGACAAGGCGCGTGCCGAATTGGGCCTGGGCCCTACCGATCTGTTCAAACTGCCTGAAGCACCTGTCGACACCGGCAAGGGCTACACCCTGGCACAGAAAATGGTCGGCAAGGCGTGCGGTCTGCCAGAAGGCAAAGGCGTTCGTCCTGGCACCTACTGCGAACCGAAAATGACCACCGTCGGCTCTCAGGACACCACTGGTCCTATGACCCGTGACGAACTGAAAGACCTGGCGTGCCTGGGCTTCTCGACCGATCTGGTGATGCAGTCTTTCTGCCACACCGCGGCCTACCCTAAGCCGATCGACGTGACCACCCACCACACCCTGCCAGACTTCATCATGACCCGCGGCGGTGTTTCCCTGCGTCCGGGCGACGGCATCATCCACAGCTGGCTGAACCGCATGCTGCTGCCGGACACCGTCGGTACCGGTGGTGACTCGCACACCCGTTTCCCGATGGGCATTTCGTTCCCGGCCGGTTCCGGTCTGGTTGCGTTCGCCGCAGCCACCGGCGTCATGCCGCTGGACATGCCGGAATCGATCCTGGTGCGCTTCAAAGGCAAAATGCAACCGGGCGTCACCCTGCGTGACCTGGTTCACGCCATTCCTTACTTCGCGATCCAGGCTGGCCTGCTGACCGTTGAGAAGAAAGGCAAGAAGAACGCGTTCTCCGGCCGCATCCTGGAAATCGAAGGCCTGGACAACCTGAGCATCGAGCAGGCTTTCGAGCTGTCCGACGCCTCGGCCGAACGTTCGGCTGCCGGTTGCACCATCAAGCTGTCGAAAGAGTCGATCACCGAGTACCTGAACTCCAACATCACCCTGCTGCGCTGGATGATCGGCGAAGGCTACGGCGATGCGCGTACCCTGGAACGTCGTGCTCAAGCGATGGAAGCCTGGGTTGCCAACCCTGAGTTGATGGTTGCCGATGCTGACGCCGAATACGCCGAAGTCATCGAAATCGACCTGGCCGACATCAAAGAGCCTGTGCTCTGCGCGCCGAACGATCCGGACGACGCCCGTCTGCTGTCCAGCGTTGCTGGCGAGAAGATCGACGAAGTGTTCATCGGTTCGTGCATGACCAACATCGGTCACTTCCGCGCTGCCGGCAAGTTGTTGGATCAGGTCAAGGGTCAGCTTCCAACCCGTCTGTGGCTGTCGCCGCCGACCAAAATGGATGCTCACCAGCTGACCGAAGAAGGCTACTACGGCATCTACGGCAAGGCCGGCGCACGCATGGAAATGCCGGGCTGCTCGCTGTGCATGGGTAACCAGGCACGTGTAGAACCGAACTCCACTGTGGTGTCGACGTCGACCCGTAACTTCCCGAACCGTCTGGGTGACGGCGCGAACGTTTACCTGGCTTCGGCTGAGTTGGCGTCCGTTGCTTCCATCCTGGGTCGCCTGCCGACCGTCGAGGAGTACATGGAATACGCTGGCAAGATCGACAGCATGGCGGCTGATGTCTACCGCTACCTGTCCTTCGACCAGATCGCCGAGTTCCGTGAGGCTGCTGCGAACGCCAATATCCCGGTCGTTCAAGCCTAACGTTACAACGCTGTAGAAAACGCCGCCCATCTTGAGATGTGCGGCGTTTTTTTATGGCTGGATGATTGGGGTTTTGTGTACATGTCCGCTCAAAAAAAAACGGCCAACTCGCAATGCGGATCAGCCGTCATCAAATCAAACGAGCAGCACCAATCAGGCACTCAGCGAATAAATCAACGCCGAAATAGCCACCAAACCCACCGCCGTCACAAACACATTGGACGCCTGACCCCGATAGCGCGCCATCGCCGGCACCTTGCGAATCGCGTACATCGGCATCAGGAACAGAATCGCCGCGATGATCGGGCCACCCAGGGTTTCAATCATCCCCAGAATGCTCGGGTTCAGCGTGGCCACGATCCAGCACACCACCAGCATGAACGCCGCGGTCATGCGATCCAGCGTCTTGGGTGCCGGACGCTTGCCGCTCTTCACAATCAGCCCCTTCAGGCCTTCACTGGCACCGATGTAGTGCCCCAGGAACGACTTGGAAATCGCCACGAACGCAATCAACGGCGCAGCGAAGGCGATGGTCGGGTTGCTGAAGTGATTAGCCAGGTACGACAGGATCGACAGGTTCTGCGCCTTCGCTTCCGCCAGTTGCGCCGGGGACAGGGTCAGCACGCAGCTGAACACGAAGAACAGCACCATCACCACCATCAACACGTGCGCGCGGGACAGGATCTGCGAGCTGCGCTCCTCGGCGTGATCACCGTAGCGACGCTTCTGGTCCACCGCGAACGCCGAGATGATCGGCGAATGGTTGAACGAGAACACCATCACCGGAATCGCCAGCCACAACGTGTTCAACAGCGCCGACGGCTCAGGCAGCGTCGATGCAGTGGTCAGGATGCCGCCATTCCAGTGCGGAACCAGGAACACTGCCAGGAACAGCAACGCCACGATAAACGGATACACCATCAGGCTCATGGCCTTGACGATCACCTGCTCACCGCAACGCACCACCGCCAGCAGGCCGAGGATCAGCACGAACGACAACACGGCGCGCGGTGGCGGCATGATGTGCAGTTGGTGCTCAAGGAAACTGCCGACGGTGTTGGTCAGGGCCACGCTGTAGATCAGCAGGATCGGAAAGATCGCGAAGAAGTACAGCAGGGTGATCAGCGCACCGGCCTTGATGCCGAAGTGTTCTTCCACCACTTCGGTGATGTCCGCCCCTTCTCGTCCGGACAATACGAAACGTGTCAGGCCACGGTGTGCGTAAAAAGTCATGGGGAACGCCAGCAGCGCCAGGAACAGCAACGGCCAGAAACCGCCCAAGCCTGCATTGATCGGCAAAAACAGCGTACCGGCCCCGATGGCCGTGCCAAACAGGCCGAGCATCCAGGTGGTGTCGTGGCGGTTCCAGCCTTCAAGGCTGACAGGTTTCGCCGCTACATAGCGTTCGTTGACGCTATTGGCCTGATCATTCATCCGGTGGGATCTCCACATTCCGGTCAGTTGCTACCCGGTCAGGACGAGTCGGAAAAATCCGACAGGCAGCGCCCTGGCCGAAACAGGGGCGCGATTGTCCGGGATTAATTAGCAGAAGCAAAGACTTAGGTGAGGAATGGTTGTACGGGTCAGATAATAGTGGACGACATAAACCCTGTGGGATTTGGACTGCCTTTGAGATTTGCTTGACTGCGTTTCATCGCCAGACAAAAAATCCTGCTTGATAAAGGTTGTTCGTCATGTATTTTTAACTGACCGATATTTCTTCCGGAGTAATGCCATGCCCCTGGTTCGTATCGACATCAAAAAGCATCAGGACCCCACCCACGCCAAACGCATCGGCCAGCTGATTTACGCCGCCATGCACAGCGCCATTGGCGTTCCGGAAAACGATAACTTCCAGATACTCGCCGAACACGACGAGCAGCACTTCATCTTCGATCCGCAATACCTGGGGATCGATCGCTCCGACCAACTGGTGGTGATTCAGATCACCCTGAGCGAAGGCCGAACCGTCGATCAGAAAAAACTGCTCTATAAAACCATCGCCGAGAGCCTGAACGCGGAGCTGGCGGTGCGGCTGGAGGATGTATTCATTAATCTGGTCGAAGTGAAAAAAGAGAACTGGTCGTTCGGCAACGGAATTGCCCAGTACGCCCTATGATCACCAGCCATTTAACATTGTGAGCCGCCAATGCCCCGTGTTTCCCGCAAGCAAGCCGAACTCAACCGCGAAATCATCGTCGAGGCGGCCACGCGCCTGTTTCGCGAACGGGGTCTGCATGGTATCAGCGTGATTGATGTGATGGGGGCGGCGGGCCTGACCCATGGCGGCTTCTATGGGCATTTCGAGTCCAGGGAAGCCCTGGCCCAGGAGGCCAGCGGCCGCGCATTCCAGCAATCGACAGACCGCTGGAAAGACTGGATCGCCGCCAACGAAGACAAGAACGTCGCCCGTCAGGCCTTGATCGGCCCCTACCTGTCGGCCGCCAGCCGCGACAACCCGGGCGATAGCTGCCCGGTGGTGGCGTTTGCCGGTGACATGTGCCACGAAGCCGCCGAAAGCGGCCTGCGCCAGACCTTTATGGAAGGCCTCGGCTCATTGCTCGACACCTTCACCCCCCTGATGGACACCGGCGACAACGCCAGTGATCGTCAACAGGCGCTGGTGCAATACGCCCTCATGGTCGGCGCGCTGACGCTCGCCCGCGCCACCCGTGGCGATGCTTTGTCCGATGAAATCCTGGAGGCTGCGCGCACCTTTCTGACGGCGCCATAACCTGCTGCTGCTGTTCCGCTATGATCATCTGGCAGTGTTGCGATCTTTGATCGTTGCCCATGCGTTTTGAAGCCAGCAATCTCTAGGGATATTCAAGCCACAGGAGCCCAGCATGCCCGCAACCGTTCTGGTACTGGTTGAAACGATCAATGATTACTTGCCGATTCTCGAACATCAGGGCTTTCACCTGATTTTGGCGCCTACCCCCGCCGAGCGGGCCGAAGCCATTTCGACCCACGGCGCGCGTATCGATGCGGTACTGACCCGAGGCCCGCTGGGCCTGTATGCCGATGAAATCGCCGCGCTGCCGGCACTCAAGATCATTTGCGTGATTGGTGCCGGTTACGAACATGTCGATCTGCAGGCCGCAGCCGACCGGGGCCTGACCGTGACCAACGGCGCCGGGGTCAACGCCTCGTCGGTGGCCGATCACGCGATGGCGATGCTGCTTTCAATGGTGCGCGACATCCCCCGTTGCGACGCCGCCGTGCGCCGAGGCGAGTGGCCAAAGATCATGCGCCCTTCCGTGGCCGGCAAACGCCTGGGCATCCTCGGCCTCGGTGCCGTCGGCATGGCCATCGCCAAACGCGCAGCCAACGGTTTTGACATGACCGTCAGTTACCACAACCGCCAGCACCGCAGCGACGTGCCGTACAGCTTCTGCTCGACACCGAGCGAACTGGCCCGCGCTTCGGACTTCCTGGTGGTGGCCACGCCCGGCGGGCTCGGCACCCGCAGCCTGATCAACCGTTCGGTGCTGGACGCGTTGGGCCCCAACGGATTCCTCGTCAACATTGCCCGGGCCAGCGTGGTGGTGACCGCCGATCTGATCAGCGCCCTGGAGCAACGACGCATTGCCGGCGCAGCACTGGATGTCTTCGATCATGAACCGCAGGTGCCTGATGCGTTGAAGTCACTGAGTAACGTGATTCTCACGCCCCACGTTGCCGGGCTGTCACCCGAAGCAACCCGGGGCACCGTCGAGCTGGTCGGGCGTAACCTGATGGCCTTCTTTTCCGGCCAACCGGTACTCACTCCCATCGACCTGCCGGCGTCGGCATCGGTGACGCCGCCCGAAAACAAGGCGGTTCTGTAGGGCAATTCAAACAGGTGTATCAAAAGCAATGATTGCCCGGCAACACCCTCACCTATAAGGGCCGATCGTGGTTGTGGGTACGGGGTGTGCGCATTAGATTAGCCAATAGTTTCAGGCCTCCAGAATAAGCAGAAGGGATAAGCATGGCGCTTACTGACCAGTCCACCCGTATCCGCACCGGCGAAGAACTCGATGCCAGCCTGATCGATCCGTACCTCAAGGCCCACATTCCGGGTCTCAGCGGTTTGCCGCAGATCAGCCAGTTCCCCGGCGGTGCGTCGAACCTCACCTACTTGCTGGAATACCCCGAGCAGGAATTCGTCCTGCGTCGGCCGCCGTTCGGTCACAAGGCCAAGTCCGCCCATGACATGGGTCGCGAATTTCGCATCCTCAATCAACTGCGCGACGGCTTTCCCTACTGCCCGAAAGCCTACGTGCACTGCACCGACGAATCGGTGATCGGCGCCGAGTTCTATGTGATGGAACGGGTCAAGGGGATCATCCTGCGCGCCGAACTGCCACCGGAACTGGGCCTGGATTCGGCGAAAACCGAAGCCCTGTGCAAAAGCTTCATCGACAAGTTCGTCGAATTGCACCGGGTCGACTACAAGGCCTATGGCCTGGGCGACCTCGGCAAGCCCGAAGGTTATGTGGCGCGGCAGATCAAAGGCTGGAGCGACCGCTACGAGAAAGCCCTGACCCCGGACGCGCCGAAGTGGGAAGCCGTGAAGGCCTGGCTCAACGACAAGATGCCTGCCGATCACCCGACATCGAGCATCGTCCATAACGACTATCGCTTCGACAACGTGATCCTCGACCCGAACAACCCGATGCAGATCATCGGTGTGCTCGACTGGGAACTCACCACCCTCGGCGACCCGCTGATGGACCTGGGCAACACCCTCGCCTACTGGATCGAAGCCGACGACCCGGCGCCGGTGCAACTGATGCGTCGCCAGCCGAGCCACGCACCGGGCATGCTGACCCGCCGCGAATTCGTCGACTACTACGCCCAGCGTTCGGGCATCCAGATCGACAACTTCGACTTCTACTACACCTACGGCCTGTTCCGCCTGGCCGGCATCGTGCAGCAGATCTACTACCGTTTTTTCCATGGTCAGACCCAGGACAAACGCTTCGCGCAGTTCATTCACATGAACAAACTGCTGGAGCAGATGAGCCTGCAGGTCATCCAGAAATCCAGCCTCTGATCCAGGCCATCCAATAAGACTTCTCACAAGGGAATCCCATGTCCAAGACTCAGTTGTTCGACCTCGACGGCAAAATCGCTTTCGTCTCCGGCGCCAGCCGTGGCATCGGCGAAGCCATCGCCAAACTGCTGGCCCAGCAAGGCGCCCATGTGATTGTCTCGAGCCGCAAACTCGAGGGCTGCCAGCACGTCGCCGATGCAATCATCGCTGCCGGCGGCAAAGCCACCGCCGTGGCCTGCCACATCGGTGAGATGGAACAGATCAGCCAGGTCTTCGCCGGCATCCGCGAACAGTTCGGCCGTTTGGACATCCTGGTCAACAACGCCGCGACCAACCCGCAGTTCTGCAACGTACTGGACACCGACCTCGGCGCCTTCCAGAAAACCGTCGACGTGAACATCCGCGGCTACTTCTTCATGTCGGTAGAAGCCGGCAAGCTGATGCGCGACAACGGCGGCGGCAGCATCATCAACGTGGCTTCGATCAACGGCATCTCGCCGGGGATCTTCCAGGGCATCTATTCGGTGACCAAGGCTGCGGTGATCAACATGACCAAAGTGTTCGCCAAGGAATGTGCGCAGTTCGGGATTCGTTGCAATGCCCTGTTGCCGGGGCTGACCGACACCAAGTTTGCGTCGGCGCTGGTGAAGAACGAGGCGATTTTGAACACGGCATTGGCGCAGATTCCGCTGAAGCGCGTGGCGGATCCGAGTGAAATGGCGGGGGCGGTGTTGTATCTGGCGAGTGATGCGTCGAGTTATACGACGGGGGTTTCGCTGAATGTGGATGGGGGGTTCTTGTCTTGATTTGATGGTAGGCAGCGCGCCTGGCAATTGATGCGGTCAGAATCTTGCATTGAGAAAAGGAGCTCCGAACGGCCGGAGTTCCTTTGCTCATTAACCTTCTAGGGATTTCGCTTGGATCAAGCTTTATCAGAAGGCGAATCATGGAAACGCGACTCGATTCTTCGGTTGTTCTCGCTTTAATCTGGAGTTGGCAGCCTAGCGTTCAATCGTATTGTTTCCTTGTACTTCATGGTGCCCCGTGTCGCGACCGCAGAATAGTCATATGTGCCCGGCAAAAAGCCACTGAGAACTATAATGAAGCCATTGGCATTGGTCTCTGATGTATGTACGCCATCAAGCGTCACGGAGACGCCTTTCACAGGTGTGAGGTCCTGCTCGGTGACTCGAACAAGTACCCAAATAAGCACCCCTGCCAAGATATTCGTCTCGACCGGGGAAGCAGGTAACTCTATGTACTTGCCATCCGACAGCAACTCCAAAAATCTAATCCTATAAGCTCTGGCGACGAGTCTGTTGGTCGGCGTAAGCATCTTCGCCGCCTCTTCGTCACTATATAGCTTCAACTTGAATGTCCCCCCCTTGCTCTGCAAACCTGTGAGTATCCATTCGTGCCTCGTGGATAGTTCTAGAAAACTTGGCAGGCTCGTCAGGTCACCTGTTACGAGATCGGGATCTGGCTGCCAGTCAAGGGCCAAAAGAACGCCATCCAACAAACCAGGGGTTTTGTAACCCAGTGTCAGTGTTGTTGATTGGCCTCCAGTGAAATCTGCCCCATCGGACGGCATCGGTACACCGTCCACCAGAACAATCACCTCATCGTCCAGATTGCGCGACAATAGTCTGTTGGCGTCTATCTTTATGCCCGTCGTCATTCCGTTGCCCGCGAACTCGAACCCAATAAAACCGCTCTGGTCCGCTGCAAAGGTGAGTGCCCAGCTATGATCCGTGACCATAGTGTCGGGTGCTGGGACGGAGGTCGCGAGCGGCGACCCACCGAAACTTAACCCGACCTCATGACCGGTCAACGGGCTGCCTGGGTTGAGAGCCAGCGTCAGCGTGGCTGCCTCACCTCTGTAATAGGTAGCACCGGCCTCCACATCTTTTCCGTCAATCTGAACCCTTGCCTCATCGCCCAAATCCCGCGACAGCAGCTTGTTGGCATCAATTTTTATGTTGCCCCTGCCGAAATGTTCGCCTGCGAGCTCAAAATGAAACATACCGCTTCTATCCGAAGCCAAGGTGATCGTCCAGGAGTGCAATCCGGTAAAGGTTTCCGCCGGGGGGTTGCTGGTCACGAGCGGCGACCGCCCGAGCCACAACCCGACCCCATGACCCGCAATCGGGCTGCCTGCCTTGGGGACAAGCGTCAGCGTGTGTACCCCGCCCCTGAAATAAAGCGTCCCGGGCTCCGCATCTTTTCCGTCTATCTGAACCGTTGCCTCATCCGCCAGATTGCGCGACAACACCTTGCTGACAGGAGTCGAGACGCCTGCGGTAAAGCCCGCCCCCGTCAAGTCCAACTTGAACGTACCGCTGTTGTTGGAAGCCACAATCGTCCATGTATGCAACCCGTCCGAAGTCACCACCAGGTCGCCATCCTCCAGTCCGCCAAGCAGAGTAGCCGTCAGCTCCAGAGGCCAATCCCGCACGGGACTACCAGCCTTATAGCTCAGGGTGATGGTCCGAGGTTCGTCCCTGAACAACACAGCCCCCTCGACTGGATACGCGACACCGTCTACCCAAACACCCTCCACTTCGTCCGACAGGTTGGCGGACATCACCCAGAACGGAAGCTCCCAAGGCAACACCACATCCGTACTGAAAAGAACCAACATGCCAAGACCGCTTAGCCCATCGTCCGGTGTGACCGTCCAGTTGAACGTTTCGCCGACCGGGCTGACATCGCTTTCAAAAGGCGGGTTTGATACAAGGTCCAAGCCTCCAGACTCTCCCACCCCCAGACGCAACACCTTCGCAATCTCGGGCGCAACTTCGACTCTTAAAGCGTTTGCTCTTCCGCGAGTCAGTCCAATGGGATCGCCCCACATCACTTCCCTGTCATTGACGTACAACTTCGCGTCTTCCCAAGGACTTGTCTCATAAACCTTGATCTCAAAAGACTCACTCACCGTTTTATCGTCATACGGGCTGTAGAATTCTGCCGTGATCGTCTGCTCACCCAATGTTTGAACCGTATGGGTGAACTGGCTTACGCCCGACGTCGATGTCGGTACTGCCGTTGTCGTCCCACCAATCGACCACTTGACCTCAATATTTTCCAGCGCCTGTTTTGTGTAGAACGATCCGACCGTGATTTGGGCCTTTACTGTGTCTCCTATCACCGGTGCACTGATTGGGCTGCGGCTGTCCAGAACCTCACGACGATAGTGCCCCAACCGCACCGAGATTTTGTAAGGCACGGCGGTAAACTCACTTTGAATCGAGTATTCGAAGTCGTGATCGATGCCATCGGCCGGACAGCGGAGCTTCCATTCCGAGCCCTCAGGTTCAAGTTTCTGAAGTTCGCCATATCCAGGGTCGGCGAAGATCAAAGGCGAATCAGCGGAAGCGTGATTGAGGCTCACTCCCTGACTGACCCAAGGACTATCCTCAGCGCCTTCAATTCTGAGCGTATGACTATCGGAGCCATAGCAGAGGTATACGGCTCTTTCGGCTGAACTGGACCTGATCTGGATGGTCATGGCATTTCCTCGAACATCGACAATGGTTGAAAAAGGCCATTCGACTATTCAAGAAAAAACGGGGCTGGGTAACTGTCAAAACTGACAGACCAATAGAACAAAACGCGATAAAAACAGTAAATTTCCTTTCCCTTAACCTCTCAACGCCTCAGCCCCCGGTAGTCGACACTGTCAGGATCAAGCATTGAAAAAGGGAGCTCCGAACGACCGGAGCTCCTTGGGTTTACTGACACTTTGCTTTCGGAATTTGGCGTTACAGGAAAGACTTCACTCGCCAACCTGATAAATCGGCAGGTCGATCGCCTTCTCCATCCCCTCGCCGGACAGGCTCAGTTGAAACCTTCCGTTCCCCTGTAAACCGGTCAAGAGCCATAGATAGTTAGAAGTTATCGGCCGGTCAAAGCCAGGTTCACACTTCAGGTCTCCCGGGTTAAACCCCTCCAGGCCAGCGCAATGCAGTTGTAGAGCATGCCCCCCCAATGGACTACCTGGTTTAAGCCTGAGCGTAAGAAAATAGGTGACGTCATGCACGAACTTCATACCCTCAACAGGTTCTTTACCGTCAATAAGGATATCAACCTCATCTTCCAGATTACGCGATAGTAATTTGCCAGGCAGGTTAACCAGATAGTTACCTGCGGCTCCAAATCCGGTACCTCCGTTCCCGCCCCGAAGAGTTATCACGAGGGTTCCGCTTCGGTTTGACCCGGTGACGTCCCATTCATATTTTCCTGTTTGCTTCACGCCAAACTCCGGCATACTTCTAATATCGCCAGGAAGAAGTGGAGAATTGGCTTTACCCGTCAACCACATCTGAACTTCATTGATGAGGCTGCCAGGATTGGGCTCGAAGGTAATGGAAACAGGTTGATCCCGAAAAAAAACATAGCCATCAGCGGCAATGTCTTCACCTCCAACTTTGATCCTCCCCTCATCTTCCAACTCTTCTGCCAGCAACAGACAGTGCAAGGTGAGCGGCTTAGGGATACCCTCTTCCTCGAATATTAATTCAAACCGCCCACCTGTATTTTTATATCCGTTAGCAATCCATTCATCCCCACCCGAAAAAATCTCCACATCAGCCGGTACCAGTGGCGGAAAGACGCGTTTACTCATCCGCAACGCTTCCCAGTTAAAGTCAACGCCGGTTTTGTTAACCAGATGTAATTTGATACCGATACTTTTCCTTATCAGCATTTTTTCAGCAGGTAGAGGATCATCCCAAAGCGTGAAACCCCAGTCATCGCCCACATAGTCCGAGCGCACCACACATGGAACCCGCCATTCCGTGATCACGTCCTTGCTCGAAAAAACCAAGAAGATATTGCCACTCTTGCCATCTTCTACCGACGTAACCTTCCAGCGGAATGCATTGCCGACCGGATCGGCAGGGGTGCCGAACTCCGGGGAAGCGGTGATGGCCAGGTCGCGGGAATCCTCTTTCGTGAGAGATATCTGTCCAGTAAAGGACGAGGGGACTTCCACCCTTATATCGTGTACCTGCCCACGCCACAGCATAATGGGCCCCTCGATCAGTTTGTCGTTGAAGAACAACTTGGCGTCTTCCCAACCATTTGGCCGAGCTGATACAGATTTGATTTCATTGGTCATGACGGTACTCTCAGATATCGAATTGGCCGCTCGAGTATCGAGGAAAAACATTGACTGGGTAACTGTCATAACTGACAGTAAATTTAGACAAAGTTGCGATAAACCAGGCAAAACTCAACACTGCCCCAGATTTCTGTTGGCTGCCAATGGCCACACTAGCGGCTAGACTGTTTGATCCAGTTCCAATATTAAGAGCCATGACAAAATTTCAATTGCGGAGAGCAAGGATCGGCCTGTCGACAACAAGCAATTAAGTACGCCGATATAAGGCGATAGCACCCTCGAAAGTGCTATCGCCAACGACCATGGCTGTTATAACTCAGGAGCCCAACCTCAGCGCTACGTTTCTGTCGTTCGATGAATATTTCGTGACGTTCTTCCAACACCTGGAATGATTATTTTTAGGAATCCCGAACATCGAGTAACAATGTTGCAGTCCGCGCCGTGCCGTCCGGCAATTCCACTTCTGCAGTGATCGTTCTAACGCCTACGTTTTTGTACCGGCCGTGTTTCGCCACGAAGTTTCCGTTGGCTGTCGTTGTACCGGCAAACCGGCCCCACTCCGGAAGTACAATCTCTGCAGGGGCATTGGCAATCGGAACATTACCGGACAGTCGGAGTTTTATACTCACAAGATATATGTCTGTCGTCTTCACTTTCACTGACTCGGGGGGTAGCGGTGCGTCTACGCCAAATACCGAGAACTTTAATGTGGCCTCTGAATAATCAGGTTTTGACAATCGGTTAATTGCTGTAAAAAGCACCGACTTCTCTTCTTCGCTGAACAGCTTCAGCTTGAACGTCCCCACCTTGTTCTGCGCACCTGTGAGCCTCCATTGGTGCGCTCGGGTGAATTCGCCAAAAGACGGTTGACTGGAAAAATCACCTGTTCCAATTCCCTCGACAGGCACGAAGGCAGCGGCCAATGGGACGCCATTCAACACATCTGAATTCTTGTAACTCAACGTGAGTGTCTTTGGCTGCCCCCCAGTAAAATCCGCCCCGCTAGACGGTAGCGCCACGCCGTCCAGCAAAACCGTTACCTCATCGTCCAAATCCGGCGACAACAGTTTGTTGGCATCAATTTTTATGTTGCCCCTCCCGAAACCATGGCCTGCGAGCTCAAAATGAAACGTGCCGCTTCTGTCCGAAGCGAAGGTGATGGTCCAGGAATGCAACCCGGTAAAGGTTTCCGCCAGGGGGGTGCTGGTCACGAGCGGCGACCGCCCAAGCCACAACCCGACCCCATAACCCGCAATCGGGCTGCCTGCCTTGGGGACAAGCGTCAGCGTGTGTACCCCGCCCCTGAAATAAAGCGTCCCGGGCTCCGCATCTTTTCCGTCTATCTGAACCGTTGCCTCATCCGCCAGATTGCGGGACAGCACCTTGCTGTCGGCTAGCGTTATGCCGGTGGTAAAGTCCGCCCCCGTCAAATCCAGCTTGAACGTGCCGCTGTTGTTGGAAGCCACAATCGTCCACGAATGCGCCCCGGCCAAAGTGACCACCAGGTCGCCATCCTGCAATCCGCTGAGCAAGGTGGCCGTCAATTCCAGAGGCCAGCCTTGCACGGGGCTGCCCGGCTTATAGGTCAGGGTGACGGTCTGAGGTTCGTCCCTGAACAGCACGACACCCTGGGTCGGATAAGGGGCACCGTTCACTTGAACACCGTCCACTTCGTCCAGCAGGTTGGTTGACATCACGCGGCAAGAGAGCACCCAAGGCACCTCCACTTCCTTGCTGATCAGCACCAGCGTGATTCGGCCACTGGCACCATCGCCCGGTGTAATCGCCCATGCGAATTCGCCCTCCACCCAATCGCCAAATCCCGGCGATGAAACAAGATCCAGTTCGTCATCTTCAGCCAATTCCAACCTTATCTGCTTCGCGATATCCGCTGACACCTCCACCTTTACTTGATTTGGCTGGCCGCGGAGCAAGAAAAACTCCTCCCCTTCCTGGAACTCCTGGCCGTTGATAAATAACCTGGCGTTATCCCAGAAGCGTTGTAACGTTGATCCGGCGTGGCGTTCGAAGGTCATGGCGTTATCCCGTTAGTCAGCAGTCGCATTAAAAAAGACTGCTCGACTATCGGAAAAAATGCAGGCTTATGGAACTGTCATATTTGACAGTAAAGTTAGAACAAATCGCGATTAATGCACGATTTGACGAGCGTATCGGTGCCATAAAATAGATT
This sequence comes from Pseudomonas sp. NFX71, assembly GCF_048079215.1. Classification (NCBI taxonomy): domain Bacteria; kingdom Pseudomonadati; phylum Pseudomonadota; class Gammaproteobacteria; order Pseudomonadales; family Pseudomonadaceae; genus Pseudomonas; species Pseudomonas sp. NFX71. The sequence goes on from NZ_CP182230.1 coordinate 5,787,125, forward strand.
GCGTTACTCGTTTTATAGAATGAGCAAAAGACAACCTTGGCTGCCTTTTTTTTTTCAAGCGACGGGTAATGATTCAAAATTCGCGAAGCAAAAATTGTTTATCGTCTGGACAAATCAGCAAGCCATGCAGTTACAGCGTGTGCTGATTTCACCTGACTTGTGATGACTCATAGCACCGCCTCGACATCCAGGGTGGCATTAAGAAATACCGACCACTCAACTATCGAGACAGTGCATGAATTATGGAACTTTCAGAGTTGACAGTTCGGCTAGAACCAATTGCGATCAAAAGCCAATTTTTCATAAACAACACGCCGCTACTGAGTCACACACCGAGTCAACGTAGTCACTCGTGTGACCTCACCCTCCGCCCTTACATCACCCAGTACATCGGTTTTTTCGGACGTTTCACACGTGCGTTGAGGCATCGGAGGTGGAGCGGCGGGCGGCGGTGGCGGAGGACTGGCACAACCGCCAAGTATCGTTATGCAAAAGGCGAGCGACAATGACGCAAACGTGCATTTCCCAAGACTGTTCATAAACTGACCCGCGATAAGTGATCGACATATTCCGCGACAAACAGCAAACACTACAAAAGTGTGGACCGGTCACGGCAAACAAACGTTCACTTTTCTTATAGGCGGCATGGTTGAGATCGCTTGGCTTTTTCACAGCAAGGATCTAACCGGCACGCGCTATCGGACAGGGTCGGGGCGATGCAGCGTGTTGCTCTCAAGTTCATAACGCAGTTCTTCAATCAGTGCCTCTACCGCTTCCAGAGTCGCAAGCGGGACCCTCAAGCCACTGACTACCAGGTCAACCTGCCCGGAAACCGGGTGATAGAGTTTCACCGTCAACGAGTGATCCCCCGTCAGCGTGCACTCACAAGCCAGCGGCGAAAAACTGCGCTCCAGTTGCAGACGTAATTGCGCCAGGGAAATCATTGCAATTCACCTTGGCGGCGGCGCATCAAACAGTGCGCTGTGAACGTGACCATGTGACGGTTCCTTTTCATGTATCGAAGGGGTTCGCGAAGACTTGTATCGCACCCTTACAGCTTAAGAACCGCCAAGCCCGGTCAGAACATCCATTTGCACTGGCTAATCTAGTGCAATTGCACCTTACCTTTGCCGCTTCGGTCGGCGTTCGCTGGAGAACAATCCGCGCTCGCGCGCCCAGACAATCGCTTCACTGCGACTGTGCACGTCCAGCTTGGAATACACCGTCGAAACATGGTTGCGCACGGTGTTGGGGGCCAGTTTCAGGCGCGCTGCGATTTCCTTGTCAGCCAGGCCTTCGCAGATCAGGCCAAGCACATCGCGTTCACGGGCGGTGAGGTCAGTGAAGGAGACGCTGGGCAATTTCGGCGAGTTGACGCTTTTCACGTTGGCCAGTTTTTCGATCAGCGTACGGCTGAACCAGGACGCGTCTTTCATCACCTCTTCAATCGCGGCCACCAATTCCAGCTCGGTGCGTTTGCGTTCGGTGATGTTCATCAACACCAGCAGGTAGCAAGGGCTGTCCTGAATGTTCACGGTGTCGGCGGAAATCGCGCAATCGATCAGTTCGGTATCTTTTTTACGTACGCTGACATCGATGCGATCCAGGCTGCCGGTTTTCTCCAGTGCCGCAAACAGACGAGTGCGTGCGCCCGTGTCATGGATGAAATCGATCTCGGCGATGGTCTTGCCGAGCACTTCTTCACTCGGATAAGCGAGGGTTTCGAGGAACGCCTCGTTGACGTCCAGCACCACTTGATCACTGGCGTTGCACACCAGGATCGGCACCGGTGTCAGGCGGAAAGCCTTGGCAAACCGTTCCTCGCTCTGGCGAAGGGCAACCTCGGCCTTATGCCGGGGTTCCATGTCGACAAAGGAAAACAACATGCAGTCTTCGTCGTTGAGCTCAAGCGGCTGGCCCGCGACGATCACCTGCTTGCTGCCGCCTTCAGGCAATTTCAGCTCGGCCTGCATCTGGGGAATAGTGGCGTGTTCACGCAAGCGCTCGATTGCCAGGTCTTTCTTTTCGGCGCCTTCAAGAATGTCCAGCTCATAGGTCGACACATCGATGACCTGATCGCGGCTGTAGCCGGTCATTTCAAGGAAGCCGGCATTGACCTTGATGTAGCGCAGATCGCTGAGGCGGCAAATCACCGCCGGGGCCGGGTTGGCATTGAAGGTCTTTTCGAAACGCTGCTCGGCGCTGGCCCACTCGGTGACATCGTCCATGATCAGCACCAGCAACTCCGGTTCGCCGCCGCTGTCGGTCAGGACCAGGCTGCGTACGTTGTGGACCCAGGTACGCGCTTCATCGTCGAGCGGAGTCACTTCCACCAATACATCGCTGAACGTATCACCACGGGCCACGCGATTGATCGGGTAGTTGTCGGCCGGCACCGGATGATTGTTGCGATAACGCAAGGCGAAGCGTTTCGCGTACTCCTTGGCATTGGCGCCCAATTCGCTGATCCGTCTGACACCGTGCATGGTCAGCGCGGCTTCATTGGCCCAGAGGAGGGTCTGATCGAGCTCCAGCAGGATCACGCCGTCGGACAGACCGGCGATGATCTGCTGCAATTGACGGCGATTGGTTTCAGTGGTCAGGACGTCTTGGCTCATTGGATCTCCACAATCGCGGGAGCGCCAACGTGCGGCGCTCTGTGAAGATTACGACCTCAGGGGTTTGTGATCGTGCGTTACTTCTACTCCTTGGCTGAATCTGTGGAACTCTCAATTGCTTCTGAATGCTCCAACTTGCCAGATACGGTTTCAGTCATGACATCTGCTGTGGGCGAAAAGTCAAAACTAGTAGCTAACGGCACACCTTCAGCCTCAAACCGTGCGGTTACCGGCACTACTTTATCGAATTTATCGAAACTAAAATTCCACTTCAATTCTAAGTGCCCCATCGTCTGAGGCTCGGCAGGCGTAACATCGGGAACTCCATGCTCCCCCGTCAATGTCATTGTTATTTTTTTACCAAACAATCTGTTCCCAACGGGCCAAAGCTGGATGCCATTTCGGTAGTCAGTTTGAGTAAGGCGCAAAATACCCTTATGAGCAAAAAATCCATTATTGGTTGGCGTAAAAACGTAAAACCTTGAACTTGAATACCAAGGGTGATCGGCCGCATAGGATTCGCAGTGAAATTCCAACGTTTGATTAAAGTCCCGGCTGTACAGTACCAAAGTGAAACGCTCTTCCGTACTTCCAGGTGTTATCGTCCACTTTAACTTACCAGCCACCGGTTTCACCCACGTATCGGTACCCGGCTCTAAATAGATGGGTTGTCCATCAGAGACTACCCCCAGACGAAACTCCCCCAACGAGCCGGGCATATTAATGCTCAACTTATTTGCGAAAGAACTTTGCAGCAGCAGAGGCGCGCCACGCGTTAGTCTGTTCTGGTTGATCTCCATGAATAGATTATCGTACGGGTCATTTCTTGATTCAGCATCTACGACAGTTCCCATAATGCAATCTCCCTCTAATTGATTCACACACCAACCTATGCGCGACTACTATTAGAGAAAACTAACTACAGCGCCACTGTCAAATATGACAGTTGCTTAGAATCAAATTCGAATAAACAGCCTTTTTAATAGCCAAAATAGAATCACAACACCTACGTCGTAGCGAAGCTTGCTCACGAAGAGTCCATCATATGCAACATCTTCGCCGCCTGATCCGACGTCTTCGCGAGCAAGCTCGGCTCCTGCAGGGGTTGCGTGCACCTGAAAACACGAACGTCGGATCTTCATGCCGCGATTTGCCCTCCGGCAATCGCCGCCGACGCCGCCAGCATCGCCCGTAACAACACCGCACACCCTGCCGCCAGGTCGTCCGGTGCGGCGTTTTCGATTTCGTTGTGGCTGATACCACCCTCGCACGGTACGAAGATCATCCCGGCCGGGCCGAGTTCGGCGAGGAAGATGGCGTCGTGCCCTGCTCCGCTGACGATATCCATGTGCGACAAGCCAAGCCCTTGGGCCGCGCCGCGTACCGCTTCGACGCAGCCTTTGTCGAAGTACAGCGGCGGGAAGTCGGCGGTCGGTGTCAGTTCGAAGGTCAGGCCGTGCTCTTCGCAGGTGGCTTCGATCACTTCGCGGACTTCGGCGATCATCGAATCCAGGCGTGCCGGTTCCAGATGCCGGAAATCCAGGGTCATGCGCACTTCGCCGGGGATGACGTTGCGCGAGCCAGGATAGGCTTGCAGGCAACCGACAGTGCCGCAGGCGTGGGGTTGATGGCCGAGGGCGGCGCGATTGACGGCGCCGACAATGACGGACGCACCGACCAATGCGTCTTTGCGCAGGTGCATCGGGGTGGGTCCGGCGTGGGCTTCGACGCCGCGCAGTTTCAGGTCGAACCATTTCTGGCCGAGGGCGCCCATGACCACGCCGATGGTTTTGCGTTCGTCCTCAAGGATCGGCCCCTGTTCGATGTGGGCTTCGAAGTAGGCGCCGACGGCGTGACCGCTGACCTTGCGCGGGCCGGCATAGCCAATCGCGTTCAGTGCTTCGCCGACGGTAATGCCTTCGGCGTCGACCTTGGCCAGGGTTTCTTCAAGGGTGAATTTTTCCGCGAACACGCCGGAGCCCATCATGCACGGGGCGAAACGCGAGCCTTCCTCGTTGGTCCAGACCACCACCTCCAGCGGCGCTTCGGTTTCCACGCCGAGGTCGTTGAGCGTACGCAAGACTTCGACGCCGGCGAGCACACCGAAGCAGCCGTCGAACTTGCCGCCGGTGGGTTGAGTGTCGATGTGACTGCCGGTCATCACCGGTGGCAGGTTCGGATTGCGCCCGGGGCGCCTGGCGAAGATGTTGCCGACGGCGTCGATACTGACGGTGCAGCCGGCCTCCTCGCACCACTTGACGAAGATGTCCCGGGCCTGGCGGTCGAGGTCGGTCAGGGCCAGGCGACAGACGCCGCCCTTGACTGTGGCGCCGAGTCTGGCCAAGTCCATGAGCGACTGCCACAGGCGGTCGCGGTTGATGTGCTGATGGGTGGATTGCAGAACGTCTACGGCCGCGTTCATGGTGATCTCCTCAGGAAGTTGTCATAGGTGTATGCCTGTACCTACACCGCAGTTTTCGCAACAGACGGACTGGGCCGAACAGAGCACAACCCGTAATAAATCAACCCACCCAGCGCCGAACCCGTGAACCAGCCATAGCTGTAGAACCAGCTGAAGGCATCGCTGCCCAGCGACAGCAGCGTCAACACCACCGGCACACCAAACGCGATAAACCCGCACCAGTTCCACGCCGGATAGACGTCATCGCGATAAAGCCCGGCCAGGTCCAGTTGCTGTTTCTTGATCAGGAAATAATCCACCACCATGATCCCGGCGATGGGGCCGAGCAGACTGGAATAGCCCAGCAGCCAGTTCGAATAGACCGTTTCCAGGCTCACATCGGAAACGATCAGCCCGAGCTTCTTCAGCAGCTCATGCGCCATCAGCACCAGGCCAACCACCCCCGTGAGCATTACCGCCTTGGTGCGGTTGATCACCTTCGGCGCGATGTTCTGGAAGTCGTTGGTCGGCGAAACAATGTTGGCGGCGGTATTGGTGGAGAGCGTGGCGATGATGATCAGCGCCATGGCCAGCGCGACCCAGACCGGGCTCTGGATGTGACCGATCAGCGTCACCGGGTCGGACACGGTCACGCCCACCAGCTTGACCGATGCGGCCGTCATCACCACGCCCAGTGAAGCGAACAGGAACATGGTCAGCGGCAGGCCGATGATCTGCCCGACGATCTGGTCCTTCTGACTTTTGGCGTAGCGGCTGAAGTCCGGAATGTTCAGTGACAACGTGGCCCAGAACCCGACCATCGCAGTCAGCCCGGCGGCGAAGTAACTGACCACGCTCGCCCCTTCCGGACGCTTGGCCGGGATCGCCATCAATTCGCTCATCGATACGTTCGGCATGGCCCACACCAGCAGCCCGACACCGACCAGCACCAACAGCGGCGCGGACAGCGTTTCCAGCCATTTGATCGACTCGGCGCCGCGAATCACCACCCACAGGTTCAAGGCCCAGAACACCATGAAACCGATGACCTCACCCGTGCCGCCAAGGGATTTCCAGCCCTCGAACACCGAGCCCAGAAACAGGTGAATCGCCAGCCCGCCAAACATCGTCTGGATGCCGAACCAGCCACACGCCACCAAGGCGCGAATCAGACAGGGAATGTTGGAGCCCAGAATGCCAAAGGATGAACGCAGCAGGACGGGAAACGGGATGCCGTATTTGGTGCCGGGGAACGCGTTCAGCGTCAGCGGAATCAACACAATGATGTTGGCAAACAGAATCGCCAGCAGCGCCTCACCGACGCTCAGGCCGAAGTAAGCGGTCAGCACCCCGCCGAGGGTATAGGTCGGCACGCAGATCGCCATGCCGACCCACAGCGCGGTGATGTGCCATTTGTTCCAGGTTCGCTCGCGCACCTTGGTCGGTGCCATATCGTGGTTGTAACGGGGACTGTCGAGGACATCGCTGCCGGCTTCGAGCTCGAACAAGCCGTCGCGCTCGGTCACTTGCGATCTGATCTGTTGCATGGCCGCTCCACTGTTCTTTGAATTATTTTTTGCTCAACAAGGGGCTGGTGGCATCAATAAACGTGCCGGGCACCCCGATTGCGCATCGGGCAGTTCCATAAAAACTTCGTAAAGCACTGATGTTTATCAGCTTTATTTATATATCTGGTGAGTCCTCGGTGACTTGCCTGTTTCCTCAGGCTAAAAGGCCAGGCCAGTGGTCCGAACCGTCAGGACTCAATCTGGTGCGTCGATCTTTTTTTCAAAGTTGCGCATCAACCATAGACCATCCTCAAGCGGCTGATTTCACATAAGAAATCTTGACCATTTTTGGAACCTGTCAAGTGCGTCAAAATGGTGAGAGGCCTCACCATTTTGGTGATTAATCGTTTTAGTACTTATATTTCAAATACTTAAATCAGTTATATGCTTATAAAAATTATTCTTGCTGATTCCACGAACTCATACTAGTTTCTATTCCTGACAGTGTTGACAGGAATACTCCTGTCTACGCCTGCTTCATATAAAACATTTAGAACCGGCACCAGTCGGTCATTGCCTGCGAGGAACTCGGAATGTCTCTGTTGATCCGTGGCGCCACCGTTATTACCCATGATGAAAGTTATCGCGCCGACGTCTATTGCGCCGACGGCGTGATCAAAGCCATCGGTGACAATCTTGATGTTCCGGCAGGCGCCGAAGTGCTCGACGGCAGCGGCCAATACCTGATGCCCGGCGGCATCGATCCGCATACGCACATGCAGCTGCCTTTCATGGGCACCGTGGCCAGTGAGGACTTTTTCAGCGGTACGGCGGCAGGCCTTGCCGGGGGCACCACGTCGATCATCGACTTCGTGATTCCCAACCCGCAGCAATCGCTGATGGAAGCCTTTCATCAGTGGCGCGGATGGGCCGAGAAGTCGGCCTCCGATTACGGTTTCCACGTTGCGATCACCTGGTGGAGCGAGCAGGTCCGCGAGGAAATGGCCGAGCTGGTCAGCCATCACGGCGTCAACAGCTTCAAGCATTTCATGGCTTACAAGAACGCGATCATGGCGGCCGATGACACCTTGGTAGCGAGTTTCGAACGCTGCCTGGAACTGGGCGCGGTGCCGACGGTGCATGCGGAAAACGGTGAACTGGTTTATCACCTGCAACGCAAGCTGATGGCCCAGGGCATCACCGGCCCTGAAGCGCATCCGCTGTCGCGCCCGTCGCAAGTCGAAGGTGAAGCGGCTAGCCGGGCCATCCGCATCGCCGAAACCCTGGGCACGCCGCTGTATCTGGTTCACGTGTCGACCAAGGAAGCCCTCGACGAAATCACCTACGCCCGCAGCAAGGGCCAGCAAGTCTACGGTGAAGTGCTCGCCGGTCATCTGCTGTTGGACGACAGCGTCTATCAACACCCGGACTGGCAGACCGCCGCCGGCTACGTGATGAGCCCGCCGTTCCGTCCACGCGGCCATCAGGAAGCACTTTGGCATGGTCTGCAATCCGGCAACCTGCACACCACCGCCACCGACCATTGCTGCTTCTGCGCCGAGCAAAAAGCCGCGGGGCGTGACGATTTCAGCAAGATCCCGAACGGCACCGCGGGTATCGAAGACCGCATGGCGGTGCTCTGGGATGAAGGGGTGAACACCGGGCGTTTTTCGATGCAGCAATTTGTCGCGCTGACCTCTACCAACACCGCGAAGATCTTCAACCTCTACCCGCGCAAGGGTGCGATTCGCGTCGGTGCCGATGCGGATCTGGTGCTGTGGGATCCCGAAGGCACACGGACAATTTCAGCGAAGACCCATCACCAGCAAGTCGACTTCAACATCTTCGAAGGCAAGACCGTACGCGGGGTGCCAAGCCATACGATCAGCCAGGGCCGTGTGGTCTGGGCCGATGGGGATCTGCGCGCCGAGCGAGGGGCCGGGCGGTATGTCGAGCGGCCGGCGTATCCGGCGGTGTTTGATTTGCTGAGCAAGCGGGCTGAGTTGAATCAGCCGGTTGCCGTGAAACGCTGAGATCGAGACCTTCGACCTCATCGCCAGCAGGCTGGCTCCCACAGGGTAAACGCATTCCAAATGTGGGAGCCAGCCTGCTGGCGATGAGGCCCGTTCAGACACCGCACAAACCAATGCCCACCAGAGGCATCACCTCAATAACCGTGAGGCCAACACCGTGATCAAGTCCCTGAACCACCTCCCGCATCCCTACGAGAATGCGGCCGACCTCGCTGGTCATTTCACCGACCTGGCGCCGCCGCTCAACGACCGCCAGGCACATCTGGAAGCCTCGCGCTGCCTGTATTGCTATGACGCGCCGTGCGTGAATGCCTGTCCGAGCGACATCGACATTCCCTCGTTCATCCGCAATATTCATCAGGACAACGTACAAGGCGCGGCGCAGAAAATCCTCTCGGCGAACATCCTCGGCGGCAGTTGCGCCCGGGTCTGTCCGACGGAAATCCTTTGCCAGCAAGCCTGCGTGCGCAACAACGCCCATGAATGCGCGCCGGTACTGATCGGCCTGCTACAGCGCTACGCCGTGGACAATGCGCACTTCAGCGAACACCCCTTCCCTCGCGCCGCAACCACCGGCAAGCGCATCGCCGTGGTCGGTGCCGGTCCGGCCGGTTTGTCCTGCGCCCATCGCAGCGCCATGCATGGGCATGACGTGGTGATTTTCGAGGCACGGGAAAAGGCTGGTGGCCTCAACGAATACGGGATCGCCAAGTACAAACTGGTGGACGATTACGCGCAGAAGGAACTGGACTTCCTGCTGCAGATCGGTGGCATCGAAATCCGTCACGGACAAAAACTCGGCGAAAACCTGACCCTCAGCGAGCTGCATCAACAATTCGACGCAGTGTTCCTCGGACTTGGCCTCAACGCCAGCAAACAGCTTGGGCTGGCCCGCGAAGATGCACCGGGCTTGCTCGCCGCCACCGAATACATCCGTGAATTGCGCCAGGCCGATGATCTGACACAACTGCCTTTGGCCAACCGCTGCATCGTCCTCGGTGCCGGCAACACCGCCATCGACATGGCCGTGCAAATGGCCCGCCTCGGCGCGCATGACGTGAATCTGGTGTATCGCCGCGGCGTCGAGGACATGGGCGCCACTCACCACGAACAAGACATCGCCAAAGCCAATCAGGTGCGCTTGCTGACCTGGGCGCAACCCGAAGAAGTGCTGCTCGACGATCGAGGCAACGTGCGCGGCATGCGCTTTGCTCGCACGCACCTGGTGGAAGGTCGCCTGCAAACCACCGGCGAAACCTTCGAACTCGCGGCCGATGCGATTTTCAAAGCCATCGGCCAGGCCTTCGACTCGAGCGCTCTTGGCGATCCGCTGGCTCGCGAACTCAAGCGTTCGGGCGATCGGATTCAAGTCGATGAACACCTGCGCACCAGCATTCCGGGCGTGTATGCCGGCGGTGACTGCACCAGCCTCGATCAGGACCTCACCGTGCAAGCGGTGCAGCACGGCAAACTGGCGGCCGAGGCCATCAACGCTCAACTGATGCTCAACGTGGAGGCTGCGTAAATGGCCGATCTTTCGATTGTCTTCGCCGGCATCAAAAGCCCCAACCCGTTCTGGCTGGCCTCCGCGCCACCGACCGACAAAGCCTACAACGTGGTCCGCGCCTTCGAAGCCGGTTGGGGGGGCGTGGTCTGGAAAACCCTGGGTGAAGACCCGGCGGCGGTCAACGTGTCCTCGCGCTACTCGGCGCACTTCGGGGCCAACCGTGAAGTATTGGGTTTCAACAACATTGAGCTGATTACCGACCGTTCGCTGGAGATCAACCTGCGGGAAATCACCCAGGTCAAAAAAGACTGGCCGGATCGGGCGTTGATTGTGTCGCTGATGGTGCCCTGCGTCGAAGAATCGTGGAAATACATCCTGCCGCTGGTGGAAGCCACCGGTGCCGATGGCATCGAACTGAATTTCGGTTGTCCGCACGGCATGCCGGAACGGGGCATGGGCGCGGCGGTCGGTCAGGTGCCGGAGTATGTCGAGCAGGTCACGCGCTGGTGCAAGACGTATTGCTCGCTGCCGGTGATCGTCAAGCTGACGCCGAACATCACCGACATCCGCGTCGCGGCCCGTGCAGCCCATCGCGGTGGTGCCGACGCGGTGTCGCTGATCAACACCATCAACTCGATCACCAGCGTCAACCTGGAGCGCATGGTCGCCAACCCCACCGTCGGCAGCCAAAGCACCCACGGCGGTTATTGCGGTTCGGCGGTGAAGCCGATTGCGCTGAACATGGTCGCCGAGATTGCCCGCGACCCGCAGACGCAAGGCTTGCCGATTTCCGGCATCGGCGGCATTGGCAACTGGCGCGATGCGGCGGAATTCATCGCGCTGGGCAGCGGCTCGGTGCAGGTGTGCACGGCGGCGATGCTGCATGGTTTCCGGATTGTCGAGGAAATGAAGGACGGTTTGTCACGCTGGATGGACAGTCAGGGTTACGCCAGCGTGTCGGAATTTTCCGGGCGCGCGGTGGGCAATACCACTGACTGGAAGTACCTGGACATCAACTATCAGGTCATTGCGAAGATTGACCAGGAAGCGTGTATCGGCTGCGGGCGTTGCCATATTGCCTGCGAAGACACGTCCCATCAGGCCGTGGCCAGTCTCAAGCAGGCGGACGGTACGCATAAATATGAAGTCATCGACGAGGAGTGCGTGGGCTGCAATTTGTGCCAGATCACTTGCCCGGTACAGGACTGCATAGAGATGGTGCCGATGGAGAACGGGAAGCCGTTTCTGGACTGGAATCATGATCCGAGGAATCCGTATCACGTTGCGGTCTGAAATCTTCGGCGCCTGAACTGACGCCATCGCGAGCAGGCTCGCTCCTACATTTGAAATGCATTCCAATGTGGGAGCGAGCCTGCTCGCGATGAGGCCGGCAGCACCACTCGAGATTTTAAGGCTCCAGACCGATCCCCCGCAAAATCACACTCGTCACCGTCTGCACCGCCCGCTCGAACTGCATGTCCGACAGCGGCTGATGATCGTTCAGGATATTCACCTGATGATCAAAGTCAGCGTAATGCTGGGTCGAGGCCCAGATCATGTACAGCAGGCTTGAAGGCTCCACCGGCAAGATGCGTTTGTCGTCCACCCACTGGCGAATTTTCGCCTCTTTCATCTTGGCCCAGTCGTACAGGCTGACGTCCAGTTTCTCACCCAACGTCGGTGCGCCGTGGATGATTTCATTGGCCCAGACTTTCGAGCCGTAAGGCCGGCTGCGGGAGTGGTTCATCTTGGCGCGGATGTAGCTGCTGAGCACCACGCGCGGATCATCGAACATCTCGAAACACAGGGCGTCCTGCTTCCACACCTCCAGCAAATCGAACAGCACAGCGCTGTACAACTCGGTCTTGGTGCTGAAGTAGTAATGCAGGTTGGAACGCGGCAGTTGCACTTCGGCGGCGATGTCGGCCATGGCGGTGCCGCCGAAGCCTTTTTCGGCAAAGACCTTTTCGGCCCCGAGCAGGATTTTTTCGACGTTACTGCGGCGAATCTCGATCTTGTGATTGCCCATGGGGGCTCCCTGGCAACAGCGTTGCTCAAGACTAGCATCCGCTCTACCTCGCGGCGACAGCGGAAAACGAAACTTCGTACCACCACCCGCTCACGCTCGCAGTTAACTGTCGCCCTTCTTCGAACCTGCCTCTGAGATCTCCGCGATGCTTTTCAAGAAATCCCTCTCCATCGCCGTCCTCCTCGGCTCGCTGCTCGCCGCCTCGTCGGTATTTGCCACGCCCATCTGAAAGGCCAGACCCCGGCCGCTGACAGCGCCGTGAGTGCACCGTCGGACTTGCGTCGGTCGACACCCATAAAAGCGAAGGCGCGTACAGCTTCAAGGTCGGCCGGTCACTCATGACGAGCGCGCTGGTGCTGTGCCGTTTCCTGCATCTTGCGGTTGGTGCTGTTCAATCGGTTGCAGATCAAGGATTGCGGAATGGTTGGTGGGGATGGGCGCAGTGGCTGCGGTCTCCCTCCTGGGCACCATGCCTCCCATGATTTCTAGCTGACAGCACAATCCCCAAGTCATCGTATAACTTCCGATTGACAACCCGCTAAACCCTCGCAAATAATCACCCCAGCGTTGTACGACGACGTATGACAACAATAAAAACAACAAGAAACATCGGGAGCGTCACAGTGAGCAAGCACGTCCGTAATTCCTTCGCCTGCACCCCTCGCCCAACCTTCGTACGCCGCTATACCCTGAGCCTGATCGGTTGCAGCAGCCTGGCCGTACTCGCCATGCCCATGACCAGCAACGCCGAAGGATTCGTCGATGACGCCAAGGCCACGCTGAACCTGCGCAACGCCTACTTCAATCGCAACTACACCAACCCGGCCTACCCTCAAGGCAAGGCTGAAGAGTGGACGCAAAGCTTCATCCTCGACGCCAAATCCGGCTTCACTCCGGGCCCGGTCGGCTTCGGCGTGGATGTGCTCGGCTTGTACTCGCAGAAACTCGACGGCGGCAAAGGCACGGGCGGCACCCAGTTGCTGCCGATTCACGATGACGGCCGCCCGGCGGACAATTTCGGCCGGATGGGCGTGGCGCTGAAAGGCAAAGTCTCGAAGACCGAATTGAAAGTCGGGGAATGGATGCCGGTGCTGCCGATCCTGCGCTCTGACGATGGTCGCTCGCTGCCGCAAACCTTTCGTGGCGGCCAGGTGACGTCCACCGAGATCAGCGGCCTGACGCTCTACGGCGGCCAGTTCCGCCAGAACAGCCCGCGTAACGATGCGAGCATGGAAGACATGTTCATGAACGGCAAATCGGCGGCCTTTACCTCGGACCGCTTCAACTTCGGCGGCGGTGAATATGCGTTCAACGAAAAACGTACCCAGGTCGGTGTCTGGTACGCAGAACTCAGCGATATCTATCAGCAGCAGTATTTCAACCTCAGCCACAGCCAGCCAATCGGCGACTGGACCCTGGGCGCCAATCTCGGTTACTTCATCGGCAAGGAAGACGGCAGCGCCCTGGCCGGCGACCTCGACAACAAAACCGCGTTCGCCATGCTCTCGGCCAAGTACGGTGGCAGCACGTTCTATGTCGGCCTGCAGAAACTCAGCGGCGACGATGTCTGGATGCGCGTCAACGGCACGAGCGGCGGCACCCTGGCCAACGACAGCTACAACTCCAGCTACGACAATGCCAAGGAGAAATCCTGGCAGCTGCGTCATGACTACAACTTCGTGGCGCTCGGCATTCCCGGCCTGACGATGATGAACCGCTACATCAGCGGCGATAACGTGCACACAGGGGTGATTACCGATGGCAAGGAATGGGGTCGCGAATCGGAACTGGCCTACACCGTCCAGAGCGGCCCGCTGAAAAACCTCAACGTCAAATGGCGCAACGCGAGCATCCGCAAAGACTTCAGCACCAATGAATTCGATGAGAACCGGATTTTCGTCAGCTATCCGATTTCGTTGCTGTAAAACCTTTAGAAGCCTGGACAACTCTGTGGCGAGGGAGCTTGCTCCCGCTCGGTTGCGAAGCAGTCGCAAAACCGGACGATCCAGTCTTGCTGAAGGATTGCAGGGGCCGCTTCGCGCCCCAGCGGGAGCAAGCTCCCTCGCCACAGTTGGGCGCTTGACAACCCTCCGTCCATTTCCACCAAAGTCGCGTTGACAAGACCCGGAAAGCCTAACGATACTCCGACCAAGTCATACGACAACCTACAACGATTCTGACAACAATAATTTGCGTCCAGGAACTGCCATGACCACTACGCCCAACGCCCCTTTCAATCGCCTGCTGCTGACCGGTGCCGCCGGTGGCCTCGGTAAAGTCCTGCGCGAAAGCCTGCGGCCTTACGCCAACGTGATTCGCCTGTCGGACATCGCTGACATCGCCCCCGCCATCGATGATCGCGAAGAAGTCGTGACCTGCGACCTCGCGGACAAGCAAGCCGTGCATCAACTGGTGGAAGGCGTGGATGCGATCCTGCACTTCGGCGGCGTTTCGACGGAACATTCGTTCGAAGACATCCTCGGCGCCAACATCTGCGGTGTATTCCACATCTATGAAGCCGCACGCCGCCATGGCGTGAAGCGGGTGATTTTCGCCAGTTCCAACCACGTCATCGGTTTCTACAAACAGGATGAAGTGATCGACGCCCACTCCCCTCGCCGCCCGGACAGCTACTACGGCTTGTCCAAGTCCTACGGTGAGGACATGGCCAGTTTCTACTTCGATCGCTATGGCATCGAGACCGTCAGCATCCGCATCGGCTCTTCGTTTCCGGAACCGCAAAACCGCCGGATGATGAGCACCTGGCTGAGTTTCGGCGACCTGACCCATTTGATCGAACGCGCCCTGTACGCCCCTGGTGTCGGCCACACCGTGGTCTACGGCGCCTCCGACAACAAGAAGGTCTGGTGGGATAACCGCTATGCTACCGCCCTGGGTTACGCACCAAAGGACACGTCTGAAGTGTTCCGCGACAAAGTCGAAGCCCAGCCGATGCCGGCCGCCGATGACCCGGCCATGGTTTATCAGGGTGGTGCCTTCGTCACGTCCGGCCCGTTCGGCGACTGACCCCATTCGTTTCACTTGATCTCCACAACAAAAAACCAAGGGAATGAGTCGCCATGCAAGCCGAATTGATTGTCGATGCCCGAAACGGGGTCGGTGAAAGCCCTGTCTGGGTTCCTGAGGAAAACGCCCTGTACTGGGTCGACATTCCCGCCGGGGGCCTGCAACGCTGGAGCGCCGAAACCGGCCGTGTCGAGGCCTGGACCGCACCGGAAATGCTCGCCTGCATCGTGCGAAGCCCTGACGGCGGTTGGGTCGCCGGGATGGAAAGCGGATTCTTTCGCCTTCACACGCACAACGATGGCAGCCTTGACAGTGAATTGCTGGCGCACGTCGACCATTCCCGCACCGACATGCGCCTCAATGATGGTCGTTGTGACCGTCAGGGGCGTTTCTGGGCCGGCAGCATGGTGCTGAACATGGGCGCCAATGCGGCCGACGGCGCGTTGTATCGCTACAGTGCCGGAGAACGCGGGCCGCTCGGCGCGCAACTGGGTGGATTCATCGTGCCCAATGGCCTCGGCTTCAGCCCGGATGGCCGCACGATGTACCTGTCGGACTCGCATCCCTCGGTCCAGCAGATCTGGGCTTTCGACTACGACATCGACAGCGGCACGCCGTCCAGCCAACGGCTGTTCGTCGATATGCATCAGTTCCCTGGCCGCCCCGACGGCGCCGCAGTAGACGCCGATGGCTGCTACTGGATCTGCGCCAACGACGCTGGGCTGATTCACCGTTTTACTCCCGACGGTCGTCTTGATCGTTCCCTCGCCGTACCCGTGAAAAAACCAACCATGTGCGCCTTCGGTGGCAGTCGACTGGACACGCTGTTCGTGACCTCGATCCGCCCCGGTGACGACCACGACCCACAGTCACTGGCCGGGGGCGTGTTCGCCCTTGAACCCGGTGTAAAGGGATTGCCGGAACCCGTTTTCAACCACTGACTGAAACGCTCGTATCGCTGGTGAACATGACGCCAACCTTGCTCGAACTCAACGACGGACTCACTCTCCTCACCCTCGCCCCCGAACTCGGTGCGAGCATCGTCAACTGGACCGTGCGCAGTTCGGGACAGCCGCTGTTGCGCCACAGCGACGCTCACGCGCTCAACACCGGCCTGCCGGGCAAGCTCGGATGCTTTCCGCTGGTGCCATGGTCGAACCGCATTTCCGACGGTGGTTTTGATCGCCCGGATGGCTGGCTCGCGCTCGAGCCCAACAGCCTCACTGATCCGCTGCCGATTCATGGCAGCGCCTGGCAGCAGCCGTGGCAGGTGGTTTTGCAAACGCAGGATGAAGTCGTGCTGCAACTCGACAGCACCACACCGTTCGCGTATCGCGCCCGGCAGCGTTTCCATCTGAGCAACGGCAAACTGAGCATCGAATTGCACGTCTCGCATCTGGCCGAACGCGCTGCGTGGCATGGTTTGGGATTGCACCCGTATCTGCCGCGCACCGCTGGCACGCGGTTGCAGGCAAAAGCCGGGCAAGTCTGGTTATGCGACGCGGCCAAACTGCCCACACGGCTCAGCACATTGCCGGCCGACTGGGACTTTCAGCAACTCAAGGCCTTGCCCGGCACGCTGGTCGACAACGGATTCTGCCAATGGGATGGCTACTGCCTGATCCAGCAACCCGACCTCGGTTATGAACTGGAATGCCAGGCCAGCGGCAGCGATTACTACTTGCTCTACTGCCCGGTGGACCTGGCGTTTTTCTGCATCGAACCGGTGAGCCATCCGGTCAATGCGCACCACTTGCCCGGTCGGCCGGGATTGGTGTTGCTGGAGCAGGATCAGTCCGCTGAACTGGCTTTCAGCATGCAGTACCGCGCCTACCCCAATAGCTGACTCAGCACTGCACGCAACTTGCCGGGTTTCACCGGTTTGTTCAGCAGCGGCGCGTCGAGTCGTTGCAACGAGCGTCGGCACTGGTCCGTGCGGTCGGCGGTGATGATCACCGCCGGAATGGTCTGGCTGAAATGCTCGCGTAGATGCCGGACCACCTCACACCCCACAACCCCGTGATCGAGGTGGTAGTCCGCCAGGATCAGTTCCGGCGCCTGGCCCTGCAACGCGGCCAGTGCCGAGGTTTCGTCGGTGGCGACGACCACTTCGCAGCCCCACTGCCCGAGCAATGCGCTCATGCTTTGCAGAATGCTCACCTCATTGTCCAGCACCAGCAACCGCCGGCCCGGCAACGGATTTCCGGTCCCCGACTGGGGCGCCGCGAGGCTGATGGGTAACGGAATCTCATGGGAGATCGGCACCTCAATGCTGAACATCGAACCGCGTCCCGGCAGCGAATGCACCTGGATCCGGTAGTCGAGGATCTTGGCGATGCGCTCGACGATGGCTAGCCCCAGCCCCACACCTTTGCGGTCGGCGGCGCGGCCGACGTCCAGTTGATTGAACTCGAGGAAAATCGAGTCGAGGCGATCCGCCGGTATCCCGCGCCCGGTGTCCCACACTTCCAGGCGCAGCCTGTCACCCCGCCGCCGGGCCCCGAGCAGAATGCTGCCTTCGTCGGTGTAGCGGCAGGCGTTACTGAGGAAGTTGCGCAGGATACGGGTCATCAGCCGCAGGTCGGTGCGAATGGCGAAATCGCCCATGTGCACGCGCAAACGCAACCCGGCCGCATCGGCCACTGACCGGAACTCGGACGCCAGCGGCCCGAGCAATTCATCGAGGCGGTACAACGCGACATCCGGTTTGACCGCGGCCTGATCGAGCCGGGAGATGTCGAGCAAATCGGTAAGCAAGTCTTCCGCCCCTTCCAGGGCCTGATGGGTGCGTTCGACCAGCACCTGTTCGACGTCCGGCAGTTTGCGTTCACGCAAGGTCGAAATCAGCAAACGCGCGGCGTTGAGCGGTTGCAGCAGGTCGTGACTGGCGGCGGCGAGGTATTTGTCCTTGCTGCGATTGGCGGCCTCGGCAGCGTCCCGGGCATCGCGCAAGGCCTCGGCGATCTGTTTGCGCTGGGTGATCTGTTGCTGCAGGTTGCGGTTGGCTTCAAGCAATTCGTCGGTGCGCGCGGTGACACGCTGTTCCAGTTCGTCATTGAGCTGTTGCAACCGTTGCTGCGCCTGCTTGCGTTCAGTGATGTCGGCGACAAAACCCTCCACCAGCGCCTCTTGATCGGGCTTGAGCAGCAGGTTCATCAGCACATCGAGGCTGCTGCCGTCCTTGCGCCGCAACTGGGTTTCATAGCCGTGCAGACTGCCCTGATGTCGGAGGATTTCACCGATGTTTTCCAGTTCCCGCGCACCGCCGACAAACAGGTTGCTCGCCAGATCCGCCAGGGAAAACAGCACGTCCTGAGGGTTTGCATAGCCCAGCATCCGCGCCAACGCAGGGTTGGCGGCGCGCATGCCTTCGAGCAGGCTCGCCTGGAAGATCCCGTGCACGGCATTTTCGAACAGCCACTTGTAGCGATTGCGCTCGGCTTCGAGCTCGTCGAGGCGCGCGGCGAGTTCCGGGTAATGGCTCTTGCGCGCCGAGTGACTGCCTAATCCGAGTAACCCGGCCAGCGCCCGTTGTTGTTCGTCAGAGGGCTTCGCCATAGACGACCTCGACATCACGCTGACTGGATTCGCGCGGGTTGGTGAGGATGCACGGATCGTGCATAGCGTGTTGCGACAGGAACGGGATGTCCGCCGTGCTGACGCCGTGCAGACCGAGGGTTTCGTGGAAGCCGATGGCATGTTTCAACGCGATCAGGTGCTCAACCAGACGCCCGCAGATCTGCCGGTGATTGAGGCCACGGCAATCGATGCCGAACGTTTCGGCAATCACCTTGAACCGTTCCGGCGCGGAGCTGTAATTGAAGGCCACCACATGCTCCACCAGTACCGCGTTGCACAGCCCATGGGGCAAGTCGAGGAAGCCGCCCAGGCTGTGGGACATGGCATGCACCGCGCCGAGGATCGCGTTGGAGAACGCCAGCCCGGCCTGCATGCTGCCGAGCATGATCTTCTCGCGCAGGGCGATGTCGCTCGGGTTGGCGATCATCTGCACCAGGTTGCCGTTGATCAGGCGCATCGCTTCCAGCGCATGCGGGTCGGTCAAGGGGCCGTGACCCGTGGACACGAAGGCTTCGATGGCGTGCACCAACGCGTCGATGCCGGTACAGGCCGACAGGAACGGGTCCATGCTCAGGGTGGTTTCCGGGTCGATCAGCGACACGTCCGGGACCACCGCTTTGCTGACGATGGAGAACTTCATGCGTTCTTGCTGGTTGGAGATGATCACGAATTGCGAGACGTCCGCCGAGGTACCCGCGGTGGTCGGAATCAGGATCAGCGGCGGGCTGGGCACGCGAATGGTGTCCACCCCTTCGAACTCGAGGATGCTGCGGCCGTGAGCGACGACAATGCCGATGCCCTTGCCGCAATCCATCGGGCTGCCGCCACCGACGGCGACGATCACGTCGCAATGGTTTTCCCGGTACAACTCGGCACCGAGCATGACCTCCTCGACCCGTGGGTTGGGGGAAACGTCGCTGTAGAGGAAGTAATCGATGCCCAGGGCTTGCAGGCTGGCCTCGACATCGGCGACCCAACCGGCGGCGATCACGCCAGGATCGCTGACCACCAGGACCTTGCGGGCACCAAAGGTCTTGGCGTAGTTGCCGACGTTGTGCCGGCAACCGGCACCAAAGATGATTTCAGGTGAAACGAATTTACGCAGCTGGCTGAGACTCTGGCTCATTGGAAAGCCTGTTTTTATTGTTTTGGAAGGTAAGAGCCACACTAACCCATCCGGCTGTGAATGCAATCAGACCAATGGTTACACCGCAGATCTCTGTGGGAGCGAGCCTGCTCGCGATGGGGGCGGCACATTTAACATCTCTATTGCCTGACAAACCGCTATCGCTAGCAGGCTGGCTCCCACAGGGATTTGTGTCGCTGTATTCATCCGCGATAGATCAACCGCGAGGCCTTTTCATTGCGCAACGTCAAGTGTTCCATGCCCTGCCCCGGCGCATCGGCTTCCTCGCGGGCCTTGAGGATCACGCCGTGGTGCGGCGACTTGCTGCACACCGGGTCGGCATTGGCCGCATCGCCGGTGAGCATGAACGCCTGGCAGCGACAGCCGCCAAGGTCCTTGTGCTTTTCATCACAGGAGCGGCACGGTTCCTTCATCCAGTCGTCGCCGCGAAAGCGGTTGAAACCGAAGGAATCGGTCCAGATGTGCTCGATGCTGTGTTCGCGCACATTCGGGAACGTCACCGGCAATTGCCGGGCACTATGACAAGGCAAGGCCGTGCCATCCGGGGTGATGTCGAGAAACAGATTGGCCCAGCCGTTCATGCAGGTCTTGGGGCGTTCTTCGTAGTAATCCGGGGTGACGAAAATCAGCTTGCACGGATGGCCCTGCGCCTCAAGCCGCTCACGGTATTCGTTGGTGATGCGCTCGGCGCGCTGCAATTGCTCGCGGGTCGGCAACAGGCCCACGCGGTTGAGCTCGGCCCACCCATAGAACTGACACGTGGCCAATTCGACGAAATCCGCTTCCAGCTCAAGACACAGGTCGATGATCTTCGCGATCTCGTCGATGTTGTGCCGATGGGTGACGAAGTTCAGCACCATCGGATAACCCTGGGCTTTCACCGCGCGGGCCATGGCAAGCTTCTGCGCGAAAGCCTTGCGCGAGCCGGCGAGCATGTTGTTGACCGCTTCGTCGGCGGCCTGGAAGCTGATCTGGATATGGTCGAGCCCGGCGACTTTGAAATCATGGACTTTCTGCTCGGTCAAACCGATGCCCGAGGTGATCAGGTTGGTGTAGTAACCCATGTCCCGTGCGGCTTTTATCAGCTCCGCCAGGTCCTGGCGCACCAACGGCTCGCCACCGGAAAAGCCCAGTTGCGCAGCGCCCATTTCGCGGGCCTCGCGGAACACGCGAATCCATTCTTCGGTACTCAACTCCGCGCCTTGCTGAGCGAAATCCAGTGGATTGGAGCAATACGGGCATTGCAGCGGACAACGATAAGTCAGCTCCGCCAACAGCCACAGCGGCGGTCCCGGGCGCGAATCATTCGATCCAGAATTGAGCATGGGCCACCTCCAGAAACGCCAGCACGTCCTCGTCGATCCCCGGCACACCGGGAAAACTCGCGGAAAGTAAATCAATGATCGCCGCCACACTGCGTTGACCGTCCAGCAGATCGAGAATCTGCCCGGCGCTGGCGTTGAGTTTGATCATGCCTTCGGGGTACAGCAGCACATGGCAGTCCTGACGCGGCTCCCACTGCAAGCGGAAACCCTGGCGCAACGTCGGCGCCTGCGCACGGTTGATCAGGCTCACAGCGCAATCCCCCGATGCCAGACGCGGTCGGTCGTCACCGTGTGATACGGCGGGCGTTGCAGCTCGTAAGCCATGCTCATGGCATCGAGCATGCTCCACAGCACGTCGAGCTTGAACTGAAGGATTTCCAGCATCCGCTGCTGGCCTTCGACGGTGACGTAATGCGCCAGGGTGATGCGCAAACCGTGCTCGACATCACGCCGCGCCTGACTCAGGCGCGTGCGGAAATAGTCGTAGCCGGCGACGTCAATCCACGGGTAATGCGTGGGCCAGGCATCGAGCCGCGACTGGTGGATCTGCGGCGCGAACAGCTCGGTCAGCGAACTGCTGGCCGCTTCCTGCCAGCAGGCGCGCCGGGCGAAATTGACGTAGGCGTCCACGGCGAAACGTACGCCGGGCAATACCAGTTCCTGGGACAGGATCTGTTCGCGATCCAGGCCCACCGCTTCACCGAGGCGCAGCCAGGCTTCGATGCCGCCTTCACTGCCGGGCACGCCGTCGTGGTCGAGAATCCGCTGCAGCCATTCGCGGCGCACGTCGCGGTCCGGGCAGTTGGCCAGGATGGCGGCATCCTTGAGCGGAATGTTGATCTGGTAGTAAAAGCGATTGGCGACCCAGCCCTGGATCTGCTCGCGAGTGGCGCGTCCGGCGTACATGGCTTGGTGGAAAGGATGATGGATGTGGTAGTACGCACCTTTGGCGCGCAGGGCGGCTTCGAATTCGGTGGGGGTCATTGGGGTGTCAGTCATTGCGGTTCTCCGGGAATATGCGGTGTCTGGTCTGGCCCCATCGCGAGCAGGCTCGCTCCCACAAGGGATCTGCGGCGTACACAGACCTGCTCGCGATGAGGCCATCAGCTACAGCTCAATACTCATGCCATCGAATGCGACCTCAACGCCCCGCCGCTCCAGCAACGCCCGCTCCGCCGAGTCTTCATCGAGGATCGGATTGGTGTTGTTGATGTGGATCAGCACCTTGCGCTGGCGGCTGAAACCCTCCAGCACTTCAAGCATGCCGCCCGGTCCGCTTTGCGGCAGGTGGCCCATTTCACTGCCCAGGCTCTGGCCGACTTCACACACGCGCATCTCGTCATCGCGCCACAACGTACCGTCCAGCAACAAACAATCGGCACGTTGCATCCAGCTCAGCACCTCATCGTCGATCTGGCCCAGGCCCGGCGCATAGAACAGCGCCGCGCCCGTGCGCAGGTCTTCGATGAACAGGCCAATGGTGTCGCCCGGTTGCGGATTGCCGCGATTGGGCGAATACGGCGGCGCGTTGCTGACCAACGGAATCGCCCGAAACTGCAAATGGCTGCACGCCGCGATAGTGAACGGCTCGCGGTCAAGCCCCACGGGTTGCCACTGCAAGCCGCCGTTCCAATGCTTGAGCATGGTGAACAACGGGAAACCGCTGCTCAGGTCTTCATGAACCCGCTCGGTGCACCAGACCGAATGCGGACAGCCTTCGCGCAGGCTCAACAGGCCGGTGCAATGGTCGATCTGGCTGTCCATCAGGACCACGCCGGCAATCGCCGTGTCGCGCAAGCGGCGGGCCGGTTGCAACGGCGCGAAACTCTCGAGTTGCGCGCGAATGTCCGGGGACGCATTGCACAGCACCCAATCCACACCGTTGTCGCTCAGGGCAATGGAAGACTGCGTGCGTCGTTGCGCGCGCAGGCTGCCATTGCGCATACCGGCGCACTGGCGGCAGTTGCAGTTCCACTGCGGAAAACCACCGCCAGCGGCGGAACCGAGAACCCGAATGTACATGGGCGATGCTCCAGAAGGCAGGCCCGGCCAACGCAGCGGCTGGCCGGGTGGACGATCAACGGTTGGCGAAATACATCGTCACTTCGAAGCCAATGCGCAGATCGGTAAACGCGGGTTTAGTCCACATGGGTCATTCCTCTTCTTGTGCCGGACGATTCCGGTAAAGCCATTAATGCACGGGGCGGCAGGCGCCCGAATGCTACTTTCGAAGGAGGTTGTGGGGTGCGTTGGTAGGGGGTATGGCGGGGAGTTCAAGCACACACAAACCAATGTGGGAGCGAGCCTGCTCGCGATGGCGGCGTGACAGTCAACATCAATGTTGAATGTACTGGCCTCATCGCGAGCAAGCCCGCTCCCACAGGGGGATTGTGGTGTTCTTGCGGGGGTTAGAAGAACCCGAGCGGATTGATGTCGTAGCTCACCAGCAGGTTTTTGGTCTGCTGATAGTGATCGAGCATCATCTTGTGGTTTTCACGGCCGACACCGGATTTCTTGTAGCCACCGAACGCAGCGTGCGCCGGGTACAGGTGGTAGCAGTTGGTCCAGACACGCCCGGCCTTGATCGCCCGACCCATACGGTACGCACGGTTGATGTCGCGGGTCCACAGGCCGGCACCGAGGCCGAACTCGCTGTCGTTGGCAATCGCCAGGGCTTCGGCTTCGTCCTTGAACGTGGTGATGCCCACCACCGGACCAAAGATTTCTTCCTGGAACACGCGCATCTTGTTGTGCCCCTTGAGCAGGGTCGGCTGGATGTAGTAACCGGTCGACAAGTCGCCTTCGAGCCGCTCGGCCGCGCCGCCGGTGAGCAGTTCGGCGCCCTCCTCCTGGGCGATTTTCAGGTAAGAGAGGATCTTGTCGTATTGCTGCTCCGACGCCTGGGCGCCGACCATGGTTTCGGTGTCCAGCGGGTTGCCGCGCTTGATCTTGACGATCTTTTTCATCACCACTTTCATGAAGTCGTCGTAGATCGATTCCTGCACCAGCGCTCGCGATGGGCAGGTGCAGACTTCGCCCTGGTTGAAGAAGGCGAGCACCAGGCCTTCGGCGGCTTTCTCGATGAACTGCGGCTCGGCGTTCATGATGTCTTCGAAGAAGATGTTCGGCGACTTGCCGCCCAGTTCGACGGTGCTTGGAATGATGTTCTCGGCCGCACATTTCATGATGTGCGCACCAATCGGGGTGGAACCGGTGAAGGCGATCTTGGCGATGCGCTTGCTGGTGGCCAGCGCCTCACCGGCTTCGCGACCGAAACCTTGCACGATGTTCAACACACCGGCCGGCAGCAGGTCGGCAATCAGTTCGGCGAAGATCATGATCGACAACGGCGTTTGCTCGGCCGGTTTGAGCACGACACAGTTACCGGCCGCCAGGGCCGGGGCGAGTTTCCACGCGGCCATCAGCAGCGGGAAGTTCCACGGAATGATTTGCCCGACCACGCCCAGCGGTTCGTGGAAATGATAGGCGGTGGTCAGCTCGTTGATCTCGGCGGCGCCGCCTTCCTGCGCGCGAATGCAGCCGGCGAAGTAGCGGAAATGGTCGGCGGCCAGCGGCACGTCGGCATTCAGGGTTTCGCGCACGGCTTTGCCGTTGTCCCAAGTTTCGGTGACAGCGAGAATTTCTAGGTTTTGTTCGATGCGATCGGCGATTTTCAGCAGCACCAGCGAGCGGTCCTGCGCCGAGGTCTTGCCCCAGGCATCGGCAGCGGCGTGAGCGGCGTCGAGGGCTTTGTCGATGTCGGCGGCGCTGGAGCGCGGGAACTCGGCGATCACTTCACCGGTGACCGGCGAGGTGTTGGTGAAGTATTCGCCATTGACTGGCGCGACGAACTCGCCACCGATGAAGTTGCCGTAGCGCGCCTTGAACGTGACGACGGCGCCTGGTGTTCCGGGTTGTGCGTAGATCATGGTGAGCCTCTGTCTGGGTCGATGCCTGTCGGGCAAACAGGCGATGAACCGATAGTAGAGAGCCCCGCGTGCCGAACGAATGCGCCGTTGGCAGGGGGGTTCTCGTTATTTGGTAGTAGTCGCCGCCGGGTCAGCAGGCTTTTGTGGCGAGGGAGCTTGCTCCCGCTGGAGTGCGAAGCGCTCCCGAACCCAGACGCTGCGGTTTATCTGTCACACCGCGTTGGCCGGATTTACGACTGCTTCGCAGCCGAGCGGGAGCGAGCTCCCTCGCCACAGGTACGTCATTACCCCAGGGTTGTGGTGGTTGGGTCAGTGTTTGGCGACCAGGTCTTTCGGCAACTTGAACGTCCAGAGCATGCCGCCCTGGTTGAAGTCTTTGATGCGCTTGGCCACTTCACCACCCCACAGCGGAACAGCACCGCCCCAACCGGACAGCACCGAGACGTACTGCTCGCCATCCATTTCCCAGGTCACGGGCGAACCCAGCACGCCGGAGCCGGTCTGGAATTCCCAGACTTTCTCGCCGGTCTTGGCGTTGAATGCCTGGAGGAAACCTTCCGGCGTGCCGGTGAATACCAGGTTGCCCTTGGTGGTCAGCACCCCGCCCCACAGCGGCGCGAAGTTCTTGTGACGCCAGACTTCCTTGCCGGTTTTCGGGTCGATGGCGCGCAGCACGCCGATGTAGTCTTCGTTCAACGGCTTGATGGTGAAACCGGCACCGAGGAACGCCGCGCCTTTCTTGTAGGCAATGCCTTCGTTCCAGATGTCCATGCCCCATTCGTTGGACGGTACGTAGAACAGCCCGGTGTCCTTGTTGTAGGCCATCGGCATCCAGTTTTTCGCGCCGAGGAACGCCGGTGCGACGAACACCGAACTGCCTTTGGCTTCAGTGCCCGGTGCGCCAGGACGGCTGGCCTCGTTGTAGATCGGCCGGCCCTCTTTATCGAGCCCGGTGGCCCAGGTGATCTTGTCCACGAACGGGAAGCCGCGAATGAATTTGCCGTTGGTGCGGTCCAGCACGTAGAAGAAACCGTTACGGTCGGCAGTTGCCGCCGCTTTGATTTCCTTACCGCCTTCGGTGTAGTTGAACGAGACCAGCTCGTTCACGCCGTCATAGTCCCAACCGTCGTGGGGCGTGCTCTGGAAGTGCCATTTGATCGTGCCGTCGTCAGGGTTCAGCGCCAGACGTGACGAGGAATAAAGGTTGTCGCCAGGACGCAGGTGCGAGTTCCACGGCGCAGGGTTGCCGGTGCCGAACAGCAACAGATTGGTTTCCGGGTCGTAGTAACCGCCGAGCCAAGGTGCCGCGCCGCCAGTTTTCCACAGATCGCCCGGCCAGGTCTTGCCCGCTTCGCCACCGGAAATGCCGTTCTCCACGGCTTTGCCGTCCTTGTAGACATAACCCATGTGCCCTTCGACGGTCGGGCGACTCCACAGCAAGTCGCCGTTTTTCGGGTCATAGGCTTCAATCTTGCCGACCACCCCGAACTCGCCACCGGCCACACCGGTAATCAGCTTGCCGTTGATCACCAGCGGCGCTGCGCTGATGGAATAGCCTTCCTTGTGGTCGGCGACTTTCTTGCTCCAGACGACTTTGCCGGTGTCTTTGTTCAGCGCCACGAGTTTGGCGTCGAGGGTGCCGAAGAACACCAGGTCGCCGTACAGCGCCACGCCCCGGTTGATCACGTCGCAGCACGGGCGGATGTCATCGGGCAGGCGCGCATCGTATTGCCAGAGCTTCTTGCCGGTGCGCGCGTCCACCGCAAACACCCGCGAGTAGGAACCGGTCATGTACATCACGCCGTCCTTGATCATCGGCTGTGCTTGCTGACCGCGTTGTTTTTCGCCGCCGAAGGAGAAGGCCCAGACCGGCCGCAAATCCTTCACGTTGTTGACGTTGAGGGTGTCGAGCGGGCTGTAGCGCTGACCCTGGACGCCCAGACCGTTGGTGACGATCTGCTCCGGGTTCTTGGGGTCCTGGAGAATGTCCTGATCGGTGACGGCGGCCAATGCCGTGCCGGACAACAGCATGGCACTGAGCAACAGGCTCAAGACGAAGGGTTGGCGACGTGCGGGTTGGGTCATGACGGCTGCCTCTGCGGTTTTTGTTATACCCGGGAAATTTTCCCGGTCTGGTGCAGATTCTTGGGCGCCGCCGCCCTTGCAACAATTGCCCGCAGTGCGGAGATTGCTAGTTCCTTAGTAGCGGGTCGGAGGAGATGAACACCGGTTTTTGTGATCGACACCAGTTCCCTGTGTGCGAGCCTGCTCGCGATGAGGGCCTGACAGTCGATATCTTTATTGACTGCTACACCGCTATCGCGAGCAGGCTCGCTCCCACAGGGTTGCGTGTTTTCACTTGGTTGCGGCGGCATCGACTCGGGGCATTTGTGCACGCTCGTAGCGCGGGTAGAGATGACTGACGCTGCGAATCAGCTCATAGCGACTCAGGCTGATACTGGCGAACCGTTCAGGGATGGGACTGCGGATCATCTCGCCCATGTCGCTGCCATTGGCCGCGCCATCACGCATCAGTTGATCGAGCCAGCCCAGGTAATCGCGCATTTGCTCGAAGGGTTTTGCGTCCGTGGCGACCGGGCCGTGGCCGGGGACGATGAGCGTCCACGGCAAGCCTTGCAGCGTCGCAATGTCCGCCAGCCACACCGACAAACCCGGACTGTTGGGCGTGGTCAGCGCCCGTTGATAAAACACCAGATCCCCGGCAAACAGCACGCCGGTTGTCTGGTCGAGAATAGCCAGATCAGCGCCCGTGTGCCCACCCAGGCTCAGCAGACGCAGATCGTGATTCCCAAAAGTTCGCACGCCCGGCGTCAGCGTCTCGGTCGGCAACACCACTTCGGTGCCACGCATCCAGTCGCCCACCAGTCGGTACATGTTCTCGGCCATGGCATCGCCCTGCTGTTTCAACAGCTCGACTGTACCGCCCAACGCGCCAATCGGTACGTCGCTGAAGGCCTGATTGCCCAGCACATGATCGGGATGATGATGGGTCAGCAGCACCTGGATCACCGGTTTGTCGGTGGTCGCGGCAATCGCTTTGCGCATCGCTTCGCCGTATCGCCTGGACGGCCCGGTGTCGATCACCACCACGCCGCGCTCGGCGACGATGAACGCGGTGTTGACGATGTTGCCACCGTTGTCCTTGGCGAAATTGTCGGTGCTGCCTTCCAGCAGCCAGGTGTCTGCGGCGATCTGCCGGGGCTTGAGTGAATAGTCGAGATCGGCCAACGCAGGAAGGCTCAGGCTCATGAACAACAGCAGCATCCAGCGCATCACGCGCTCCTTTGAGTCAGGGTATGGCCGCATCAAACTGGTTGCCGCTGTTGTCGCGCAGCAACAAGCGCGTCTGCCCTGCCCCTTCAATGTCGAACGCCAGGCTGGGGTTTTCGCTGACGGCGGGAAACAGTTCGAGGCGGGCCAGCAACCGGTCGTTGTGATCGCGCAACTCGGCATGGTTGATGAAGAATTCCGGGATACCGCTGACCATGCCGTTGTCCATCGGATGCGCCACCTGCAAGCGCAAGCGGCTGTATTCGCCACGCGGGTAGCGCCCGCCGATGACTTCGCCAATGTGTTCTTCCCAACCCGGCTGGGTGCGCACCACGCTGGGCGCCGTGCAGCCGCCGCCCGCCGCATCGATCAGGGTCGAGCCGACATGCCACAATCCATCGCGGGTCAGCACCGCTGCACGCAACGGCGTGGCTTGTTCGACACGAATGCGGATCGACAGCCACGGCAGCACGCGATCCAGCGGTTGAAAATCGACAATTTTCGGCAACGGATTAAGCTCGGCCCAGGCAAGGATTTTTACCACCTCGCCCTTGAACGCCC
The DNA here is from genome assembly GCF_048079215.1 of Pseudomonas sp. NFX71. Lineage (NCBI taxonomy): Bacteria > Pseudomonadati > Pseudomonadota > Gammaproteobacteria > Pseudomonadales > Pseudomonadaceae > Pseudomonas > Pseudomonas sp. NFX71. The sequence goes on from NZ_CP182230.1 coordinate 5,816,080, forward strand.
GGGCGTCGATTTCCAGCGGCACTTGCCGGGCATCTTCGGCGAACGGCGGCGCCATCAGCTTGACCCGCTCGTCGAACACGAACGGCGCATCGCCAAGCATTTGCTTGTGATAGAAGGCCCACATCACCGACGGCACCGGGTCTTTACCCGGTTCGATGACTGCCGCGTGCGCGGCGAAGGGTAGCCAGCAGGCCAACAGGCAAAACGCGCTCCAGTTCACTGTTGATACATCTCCGGCACGTCATAGCGCAGGCCGTAACGGGCATAAATGGCTTTGACCGAGCCTTCACGGATCAGGGTTTCCAGGGTTTCTTCCACGGCATAGGCCAATTGACGATTGCTTTCGTGCACCGCCATGCCGATCTCCCAGAGTTGCTTGCCCATGTTCGGATAGGCGTTTTCCGCCAGCGCGAGTTGCGGGTCCGCCGCCTCGTGAACCTGCCAGTCGATCTCGCCGCGCATCGCCATGACCGCGTCGACTTCACCGGCCTTCATGGCCGCGAACGCCTGGGGCACACCGGGATAGTGGCGGGTTTTGCCGGCGAGCATGCCGCTGAACACCGAGGTCAGGTAGAACGACGGCACGCTGTCGACCTCGACGCCAATCGGGTGGTGCTCGAACACCGCGACGCTGCCCACCGACTCCAGCCGGCGGCGGTCATACGCGACCTGCCATTGCTCGTTCTGGTACGGACCGAACATCACCACATGGCCGTTTTCCAGCTCGCCCAGTTCGTTGCGCTTGCGCGCGTAATCCTGATCATAGGGCACGCGCATCATCAGGTCGGCCAGTTGCAGATCGTGCAACTGGCTGGCGCGCCAGATGTAGTCGCGCAGGTCGTCGTCGAGCTTCTCGCCGGCAGGCGCCCAGATCAGTTTCAAGTGAACGCCAAGGGCTTTGGCCAAGGCCTCGGCCAGTTCGACATCCACACCACGGGGCTGGCCGGCGTCTTCGAAACTGTAGGGAGCAAAGTCTTTGTAGACCGCCACCTTCAGCTCCCCGGCAGCGATCATTTCGTCATAGGTACGAATCTGCGCCTGCACCACCTGGCAGCACAGCAGCACAGCGCTGATCAACACAGCGAGCAGGCGCATGCATTACTCCTCGACGTGAACGCTGTCCAGGTAAGTGCGCACAGCCCACAGGGCTTCCTGACTCAGGTAATCAGCCATCTTTGGCATGTACACCCGGCCGTCCCTCACGGCGCCGTGGCGGACCCGTTCGACGAACCATTCATCACCGGCCTCGCCGACGTCGAGCATGCGCAAATCAGGGGCGATGCCGCCAGATTTCGCTTCCAGACCATGACAGGCCGCGCAGTTCTGGTTGTAGGCCGATGAGCCGATTTCGACGGCTTTATCGTGCTCGGCTGTCGTACGGTAAGGGTTTACTGCCGCCCAGCCATCGCCATCAACCTGCACGCCGGCGTCCTTGATCGGGGTCAGTCCCTTGGTTTCGACGGCTTGTGGCACCACGTTGCCGTGGGCCCAGACCGAACCTGCACTGATAAAGCCGGCCAGCAGTCCGGCAACGAGCAAGGCGTTGCGTTTTGTTGTCATTGTTATGCCCTCAGGATTGCACGCAAAACCTCTTGGCAGAGGCTATGGCAACCATCTTAGGAAGCGTTTCACGCAAGCCCCATGCTGCTTTGGTGGCCGCCGTCCAGTACCTTGGTAGTAGGGCTTGTGGCGCACACCCAAATCAGGTGCCGCATGGGAAATATTCCCGGCAACAGCGGGACTTTTTCCGTATTCGCCACCCCGTCGGACACACCACCCTGTGCAGGCCAAAACCTCCACTGGGAACTGCAACCATGACAATAAGATCGCTACCCGCCCTTTCCCCTTTGACCCTCGCCGTGCAAGCCTTTTTGCTGGTGAGCAGCCTGACCCTGAGCGCTGCCGGCCAAGCCGCGACCGAACCCGCGAAGCCGACACACGATGTGAGCTGGGAAGACATTGCCAACGATCACCTGACCACCAAGGATGTTCTGCAATACGGTATGGGCACCAACGCCCAGCGCTGGAGCCCGTTGGCCCAAGTCAACGACAAGAACGTATTCAAGCTGACACCCGCCTGGTCCTATTCATTCGGCGATGAGAAGCAGCGCGGCCAGGAATCCCAGGCGATCGTCAGTGACGGTGTGGTGTACGTCACCGGTTCGTACTCGCGGGTATTTGCCCTCGACGCCAAGACCGGCAAGCGCCTGTGGACCTACAACCATCGCCTGCCGGACAACATTCGTCCGTGCTGCGATGTGGTCAATCGCGGGGCGGCGATCTATGGCGACAAAATCTACTTCGGCACCCTCGACGCGCGCCTGATCGCGCTGGACAAGAACACCGGCAAAGTGGTGTGGAACAAGAAATTCGGCGACCACGCCGCCGGCTACACCATGACGGGCGCTCCGGTGCTGATCAAGGACAAGACCAGCGGCAAGGTGCTGCTGATTCATGGCAGTTCCGGCGATGAGTTCGGCGTGGTCGGGCAACTGTTTGCTCGCGACCCCGACACCGGCGAAGAAGTGTGGATGCGGCCTTTCGTCGAAGGCCACATGGGTCGTTTGAACGGCAAGGACAGTACCCCGACCGGTGACGTCAAGGCGCCGTCCTGGCCGAACGATCCGACCACCGAAACCGGCAAGGTCGAAGCCTGGAGCCACGGCGGCGGCGCCCCTTGGCAGAGCGCCAGTTTCGATCCGGAAACCAACACCATCATCGTCGGCGCCGGAAACCCTGGCCCGTGGAATACCTGGGCACGCACCGCCAAGGATGGCAACCCGCACGATTACGACAGCCTCTACACCTCGGGCCAGGTCGGCGTCGACCCGAGCACCGGCGAGGTGAAATGGTTCTACCAGCACACCCCGAACGATGCCTGGGATTTCTCCGGCAACAACGAGCTGGTGCTGTTCGACTACAAGGACAAGGACGGCAAAGCGGTCAAGGCCACCGGCCACGCCGACCGCAACGGTTTCTTCTACGTGGTCGACCGCAACAACGGCAAATTGCAGAACGCCTTCCCCTTCGTCGACAACATCACCTGGGCCAGCCACATCGACCTGAAGACCGGGCGGCCGGTCGAGAACGAAGGCCAGCGCCCGGCGAAACCGCTGCCGGGCGAAACCAAAGGCAAACCGGTTGAAGTGTCGCCGCCGTTCCTCGGTGGCAAGAACTGGAACCCGATGGCCTACAGCCAGGACACCGGGCTGTTCTACATTCCGGGCAACCAGTGGAAAGAGGAATACTGGACCGAAGAGGTCAACTACAAGAAAGGCTCGGCGTATCTGGGCATGGGTTTCCGCATCAAGCGTATGTACGACGATCACGTCGGCACCCTGCGCGCGATGAACCCGACCACCGGCAAAGTGGTGTGGGAGCACAAGGAACCCCTGCCACTGTGGGCCGGCGTGCTGGCGACCAAGGGCAACCTGGTGTTCACCGGCACCGGCGATGGTTTCTTCAAGGCCTTCGACGCGAAAACCGGCAAGGAGCTGTGGAAGTTCCAGACCGGCAGCGGCATCGTCTCGCCGCCGATCACCTGGGAACAGGACGGCGAGCAGTACATCGGCGTGACCGTCGGGTATGGCGGTGCGGTGCCGTTGTGGGGCGGCGACATGGCCGAGCTGACCAAACCGGTGGCTCAGGGCGGGTCGTTCTGGGTGTTCAAGATTCCGAGCTGGGATAGCAAGGTGGCGAAGAAGTAACACGCCAACCCCCTGTAGTCACAGGGGGCTTGCCTGTATTCAGCAAGCCCTTCTGTGGCGAGGGAGCTTGCTCCCGCTGGGTCGCGAAGCGGCCCCTCCATACTTCAGCAATACCGGGTTGTCCGGGTTTGCGACTGCTTCGCAGTCGAGCGGGAGCAAGCTCCCTCGCCACAGGAACCTGCCTGGCCACAGTTTTGTGTATCCCGCCGCCTCTCCATTCCGAGGACCTGCCATGAACTATCTACCTTTGATACTGTTGCTGACTGCACTTCCGGCTTACGCCACCGATGACGGCGAAGACACCCCGTTGATCATCAATGGCTGCACCATCGCCGAACACAGCCCCTGCCCCGGCGCCAATCTAAAAGGCGCCAACCTGAGCAATCAGGACCTGCGCAACATGAACCTCAGCGGCGCGGACCTGCGCGATGCCGACTTGCGTCACGCCCGCCTCGACCTCGCCAATCTGGAAAAAGCCCAGCTGCAAGGCGCCAACCTGACCCGGGCCAGCCTGCAACAGAGCAACCTGCGCCTCGCCGATTTCACCGGCGCGACGCTGATGGCGATTCAGGGTTGGGGAATGTTCGCCCAAGGCGCGCAATTCGAGGACGCCAACCTCAGCGGCGCCTATCTGCAATTCGCCCGGCTCTCCGGGGCCAGATTGCACAACGCCAACCTGCGGGCGGCCGACCTGGAGATGACCTGGCTGAGCAAGGCTGATCTCAAAGGCGCGGATCTTAGCGATGCCAATCTGCAGGAGGCCAAGTTTGGCGAAAGCAACCTGGAGCAGGCGAACCTCAATGGCTCGCGCCAGCATTATGCGAATTTTCAGGATGCGAATATGGAGGGTTGCAGCGGCTGCCCGACGACGTGGAACAAGTGAGCCCCGAATCGACAATGCAACACAGACCTCCTGAGAGAGCGAGCCTGCTCGCGACGACGGTATGGCAGCCAATATCAATGTTGAATGTTATGCCCTCATCGCGAGCAGGCTCGCTTCCACAGGGTCCTGCGGTGGATTGAATCATCTCGCCACCCGCACCACCCCCATATCAATCCCCAAATGCACCAGCTCGGCGTGGGAACTGACCTGCAATTTGCTCTTGAGCAAGGTCAGGTGATTGGAGACGGTCTTGCTGCTGATGCTCAACTGCTCGGCAATCAACCGGGCCGGGGTGCCTTTGGCGAGCATCACGAAAATCTCCAGTTCACGCTGGGTCATGCTCTGCAAACGCGGATCGCTGGCGTCCTGCTGCGGATGACAGACCAGTTGAGTCGCCAGCGGTTGTTCGATGTACGCGTGGCCGGCGAGGATGCGCCGCACAGCCTCGATCAATACATCCGGCGCCGAGCTTTTGGTCAGGTAGCCCGAGGCGCCCGCGTCCAGTGCCTGGCGCACCAACGGCAGCTCATCGTGCATGCTGAAAAACAGCACGCGCAATTGCGGCAGGCGCTGTCGCAGGCGGCGCGTGGTTTCCAGCCCGCTGATCCCCGGCAAGCCGAAATCCATGATCACCAGATTCGGCACGGCTTCCTGAACCTTGGTCAGCGCCTCTTCACCCGTTGCGGCTTCACGCACTTCCATCGCCGGCAACAACGCGCGCAACAAACTCGCGTAGCCCTGACGGACCACCGCATGGTCATCCACCAGCAGAATATTCATGACGCCTCCAAAGGCATGCTCAAGGCCAGCGCCCAACCGGCGCCGGGGTGGCTGATGATGCGTAGCTCGCCGCCCAGACTGCGGGCACGCTCGAACATTGAATACAAACCGACGCCCGGTCGCTGTGGCGGGTGCGCACCGCAACCGTTGTCACGCACCAGCAAGCGCAACCGCCCGCCACGGTGGTGCAGGCGCACCCGCACTTCACTGGCACCGGCGTGGCGGGCGACGTTGGTCAAGGCTTCTTGCAACAGGCGGTAGAGATGGGTCTTGTCCGGTGCGGACAACGACGGCAAGTGCGCGCTGACCCGTAACCGGCAATCGATCCCTTGTCGGGCTTGCCAGTGTTCCACCAGCAACCCGAGGGCTTCGGCCAGTGGCAGGTGTTGCAACACCACCGGGTAGAGGTCGTGAACCAACGCTCTGAAACCGTGTTGAAGGTGTTCGCAGTTGTGCTCCAGCTCACGCACCGTGCGCTCAACGGTGTCGGGTTGATCGGCGACCAACCGCAACAGACAGGCCTGAGCCCGAATCCCCGCCAGGTATTGACCGAGGTCGTCGTGCAGGGTCTGCGCCAGATGGGTGCGTTCCTGTTCCTGCACCGCCAGCAAGGTCTGGGTCAGTTGCGTGTTGTCGGCGCATGCCTGTTCCAGCGCTTCGGTCATGCGGTTGAAATGCGTCGCCAGTTGCTGCGCTTCCGGCAGTCCTTGCGCACGCAATCGCACCTTGAGCTGGCCGCCGGAGACCTGCCGCAACGCGCGCAGCAACTCGTCGAGCAGGCCCATGCCCCGGCGCACGGCCCAGCGAATGGTCAACAGACTCAACAACAACGCCAGACCGCACAGGCTCAGTAATTGCTGGAGGGAATCCCAGACTTCATCGATTTCATCCCGTGGGTCGACCGCGATCTGCACGCGTCGGCCATCCTGCAAATCCAGGACCCGCGCGTGGTGCCGGGCCTCGGCAAACAGCAATCGCCCGAGCCAGGCGTCGAGCCCGTCCTGCGTCGGCAGTTGTACCGCCTCGCCCGGTTCGAGCCAGCGCACCCGCACGTGACGCAGACTTTGCGTCAGCCGTGGTTGCAGGCTGACGGGATCACGCTCGGCAGTTTGGCTCAAGTATTCGACCACCGCCTCGGCGGATTGCAGCTCACGCTCCACATCCGCCAGCGCCTGGTGCACCAGCAAGCCCATGCACGCAAAGGTGACCAGGGCGAAGAATCCGCAGACCCAGAGGTTGATCCGCCACAGCGCTGACATGCCTAGCGCCCCGGTGTCGCGGGCAAAACCTGCAGCGACGCGGGGCGCGGGCTGTGGAGCTTGTCGACGCCGATCAGACTCAGGATCAGCAGTAACGGCAGGAGCAGCGCTTTGAGAATACGCATGGTCGATCTCCTCCAGAGTGATGGCCGTTGTTGTCCATGCTAAAACCGCGCCGCCCTCGGCGAGTTACTACCTTGGTACTGCCTCACTGGTACTTTCTGCATATTTCATCCTGTCCTCAGGCTTCCTATGCTGGCGCTAACCCCCGTGGAGTGCCTTATGCGCCAGCTTGCCCCTTACGCCCTGATCTACGTGCTGGCGATTGCCTGCGCCGCCGGGCTGGCGACCCAGAGTCAGGCGGCCGACGCGCCCTTGCAGGTGCAGATCGGCTACCTGGGTTATCGCCCTGATCCGGGACCGTTGCTGTCCAACGTGATTCCCGAGCCGGTCGATGCCGGAGGGCGTGGCGCCGAGCTGGCGATCACCGACAGCAACAGCACCGGGCGCTTTCTCAACCACAGTTACAGCCTGTCCAGCGCCAACGTCGACAGTCCCGAGGCCTTGCTTGAAGCCGCCAAGACTCAGCACGCGCAAGGTCTGCGCCTGTTTGTGGTGAACGCCCCCGTGGCCAGCCTTCGCCAACTCAGCGCCGCACTGCCCGACAGTTTGCTGTTCAACGCTGGCAGCCCGGATGACAGCCTGCGCACCACCGACTGCTTGCCGAACGTGCTGCACACGCTGCCGAGCCGAGCGATGCTGGCCGATGCGCTGGCACAGTTTCTGGTGGTGCGCAAATGGCAACGGGCGCTGCTGATCGTCGGCCCGACCGCTGACGATCAAGCCTATGCCGCCGCCCTGCGCCGCTCGGCGAAGCGCTTCGGCGTGCAACTGGTCGCAGAAAAAGCCTGGAGTTTCGATAACGACCAGCGCCGCAGCGCCCAGGCCGACATGCCGCTGTTCACCCAGACTGCCGAGTACGACGTGGTGCTGGTGGCCGATGAGCGCGGCGACTTCGGCGAATACGTGCCCTACCAGACCTGGTATCCGCGCCCGGTGGCCGGCACTCAAGGCCTGACCCCGGTGGGTTGGCACAAGACCGTGGAAACCTACGGCGCCGCCCAATTGCAAAAGCGCTTCGAAGCCATGGCCGGGCGCTGGATGAACGACCGCGACTTTGCCGCGTGGATGGCCGTGCGCAGCATCGCCAGTGCAGTGAGCAAATTGCGTCAGACCGATCCGATGGCGATCCGCACGCTGGAAATCAGCGATCAATTGCCACTGGATGGTTTCAAGGGTCGCAAGCTCAGTTATCGCCCGTGGAACGGCCAGTTGCGCCAGCCGATCCCCATCGTCCAGCCCCGGGCGCTGGTCAGCACCTCGCCGCAGGACGGCTTTCTGCACCCTTTCAACGAAATGGACAGCCTCGGTTACGACAAGCCCGAAGTCAGCTGCCGCTTTCCCTGATCTTCCACAACAACGACAACAATAAGGAATCTGCCATGCGCCGCCCCCTGCTTTCATGCGCCCTGCTGCTCGCTGCCGGGCATGCCGTGGCCAGCACCGCCTGGGTCTCGAACGAGAAAGACAACAGCCTCAGCCTGATCGACATGCAGACCTTGCAAGTCACCGACACCCTGCCGGTCGGCCAGCGCCCGCGCGGTCTGTTGCTGTCCCACGACAGCAAGCTGCTGTACATCTGCGCCAGCGATTCGGACCGGGTTCAGGTAATGGACGTCGCCACGCGCAAGATCATCAAGGAACTGCCTTCAGGCAAGGACCCCGAGCAATTCGCCCTGCACCCGAACAATCGCTGGCTCTACGTTTCCAACGAGGACGATGCTTTGGTGACAGTGATCGACACCGAGACTTCCAAGGTGCTGGGCCAGATCAACGTCGGCGTCGAACCCGAAGGCATGGCGGTCAGCCCCGACGGCAAATGGGCGGTAAACACCAGCGAAACCACCAACATGCTGCACTGGATCGACACCAGCACCCAGACCCTGGCCGACAGCACGCTGGTGGATCAGCGACCGCGTTTCGTCGAGTTCGCGCCCGATGGCAAACAACTTTGGGCCTCGGCTGAAATCGGCGGCACCGTGACCATTCTCGACGTCGCGACCCGCCAGGTGCTCAAGACCTTGAGCTTCCAGATCAAAGGCGTGCACCCGGACAAGGTGCAGCCGGTGGGCATCAAACTCAGCGCCGACGGCAAGTACGGTTTCGTCGCGCTTGGGCCGGCCAATCATGTGGCGGTGATCGATGCCAAAACCTTCGAGATCCTCGACTATCTGCTGGTCGGCCGCCGCGTCTGGCAGATGGCGTTTACCCCGGATCAGAAACAATTGCTGGCGACCAATGGTGTCAGCGGCGATGTGTCGGTGATCGATGTCGACAGCCTCAAAGTGAGCAAATCGGTGAAGGTCGGGCGTTATCCGTGGGGCGTGGTGGTGACGCCATGAACGCGCTGGAAGTCAGCGACCTGAGCTTTGCCTATGGCGCGCGCGAGGCGTTGCGCCAGGTGAGTTTCTGCCTGGAGCCAGGGCGTTTCGCGGCGCTGCTGGGGCCCAACGGGGCAGGAAAATCGACCCTGATCGCACTGCTCACCCGGCTCTACGATTTGCAGCGTGGCGACATCCGCGTCGGCGGTTGTTCACTGCGTAACGCGCCGCGCCCGGCGCTGAGACAACTGGGTGTGGTGTTTCAGCAAAGTACCCTGGACCTGGACCTCAGCGTCGAGCAGAACCTTCGGTATCACGCCGCGCTGCATGGGATGTCACGCCGCCAGACCAGCCTGCGGGTCGACGCCGAACTGGCGCGGCAAACGCTGACCGAACGCCGGCGCGAGCGGGTGCGCGAACTCAATGGTGGACATCGTCGCCGGGTGGAAATCGCCCGCGCGCTGCTGCATGAGCCACGTCTGTTATTGCTCGACGAGGCCAGCGTCGGCCTCGATCCGGCCAGTCGCCTGGCGCTCAATCAACACATCCGCAATTTGTGCCGCGAGCAACACATCAGTGTGCTCTGGACCACCCATTTACTGGACGAAGTACAGCCCAGCGATGATTTGCTGATTCTTCACCAAGGGCATTTGGTGGCCAGCGGACAGGCCGATGCACTGAGCCTGGAACACGGCGGCGACCTCGGCTCCGCCTTCGCTCGCCTGACCACCTCCGGAGCCGCCCGATGAATGCTTACTGGCAATGTTTCAGCGGCATCGTCCTGCGTGAATGGCTGCGTTTTGTGTTGCAGCGCACGCGGTTTCTCAGTGCGCTCGTCCGGCCGTTGCTGTGGCTACTGGTGTTCGCCGCCGGTTTTCGCGCGGCCCTGGGCATTGCCATTATCGAGCCCTACGACACGTACATCCCGTATGAGGTCTACATCATCCCTGGCCTGGCCTGCATGATTCTGCTGTTCAATGGCATGCAAGGTTCATTGTCGATGGTCTATGACCGGGAAATGGGCAGCATGCGCGTGCTGCTGACCAGCCCCTTGCCCCGGACCTTTCTGCTGTGCAGCAAATTGTTGGCGACGTCGTTGATTTCGCTGTTGCAGGTGTACGCCTTTCTGGCGATTGCCTGGGTGTACGGCGTGCAGCCACCGGCCATGGGACTGTTGATCGCCCTGCCGGCGTTGTTGCTGGTGGCGTTGATGCTCAGCGCGCTGGGGTTGTTGCTGTCGAACGCCATCCGCCAGTTGGAGAACTTCGCCGGGGTGATGAACTTCGTGATCTTCCCGCTTTTTTTCCTGTCCTCGGCGCTGTATCCGCTGTGGAAGATGCGCGAGTCCAGCGAGTGGCTGTATTGGTTGTGCGCCGTGAACCCGTTCACCCATGCAGTGGAGCTGGTGCGGTTTGCGCTGTATGAACGCTTCAATCCGTTGGCGCTGACAGTGTGCGCGGGGTTGACGCTGGTGTTCGCGCTGCTGGCGGTACTGACCTTCAACCCGCAGCATGCAGCCTTGCGCAAAGCCAACTGACAAAACCGTCGCTCCCACTGGGGATTCGTGTTGAACACGGGGGAAAATTACTACTTTAGTACTGGTTTTCCTGTCTATCGTCGCATTCCCAACGCACCGAGACTGGCATGTAATGGGTTCATAACTATAAGGATTGAACCCCATGCCGCGTGCCCGACGTCGTCTGCTACGCCCTTCTCTCGCTGCGCTGTCGCTGGGCCTGCTGCTGGGCGCCGCACAGGCCGAAACACCGCTGTTCTCCGCCGAAGGCTATCGCATCGGCCTCTACCGCAGTCCGACCCCGAATCAACTGCAAGGCGCGTCCATCATCGATACGCCGGCCCTGCAAACCCTGCTCACCCAGACGCCACGTCCGGTGCTGATCGACGTCTATCGCCGTCAGTGGCTGCAAGGTCGCTTCATCGAAGACCAGCCCCATGAGAACCTGCCCGGCAGTCATTGGCTGGCCAATACCGGCGATGGCGACCTGACGCCCGACTGGCAGGGCTATTTTGCGCGTAACCTGAACACATTGACCGCGGGCGACCTTGCGCGACCGCTGGTCTTCTACTGCCGCTCCGACTGCTGGTTGAGCTGGAACGCGGTCAAACGTGCCGCCGCCTTGGGCTATAAGACTCTGTATTGGTATCGCGACGGCCTGGATGCGTGGCAAGCGGCAAACCTGCCCGTGGCGCCCGCCCGGCCCGAACCCTTTCCGTGACCTTTACGCGTGCGTGTTGTTGCCACACCATAATCAAAATAATGAGGTGAAAGGCTATGTACAAAATTCTGATTGCCGACGATCACCCGCTGTTTCGCGAAGCCATACATAACGTCATCAGCGACGGGTTCCCGGGCAGCGAGGTCATGGAAACCGCCGACCTCGACAGCGCCCTGGCGCTGACTCAGGAACATGACGACCTGGACCTGATTTTGCTCGACCTGAACATGCCCGGCATGCACGGCCTCAATGGCCTGATCAACCTGCGCAACGAGGCACCGACCATCCCGGTGGTGATCGTCTCCGCCGAGCAGGACAAGCAGATCGTGCTGCAAGCCATCACTTATGGTGCGGTGGGCTTCATCACCAAATCCTCGCCGCGGGTGCAAATGACCGAGGCGATCCAGCAGATTCTCAACGGCAATGTCTACCTGCCGCCGGACATCATTCGCACGCAGAAAAGCGGCACCCACCGCCGGATGAACGATAACCCGAGTTTCCCTCCGGAACTGCTCCAGGCCCTGACACGCAAACAGTTGCTGGTGCTGGAACGCATGACCAAGGGCGAGTCGAACAAACAGATCGCCTACACCCTGGAAATCGCCGAAACCACGGTCAAGGCCCACGTCTCGGCGATCCTGCGCAAACTCAACGTGCACAACCGGGTGCAGGCGATCCTGAGTGCCGGGGATATTGATTTCGGGTCTTATCTGCGGCGTTGAATGTCGGGATTACCAATCTCTGTGGCGAGGGAGCTTGCTCCCGCCGGGTCGCGAAGCGGCCCCCTGCAAACGTCCCAATAAGCCGAGCGGCCTGATTTACGACGGCTTCGCAGTCGAACGGGAGCAAGCTCCCTCGCCACAGATTCAGTGTCCGGAGGGAGCTAACGGGACAGGCCGAGCAAATGACTCATCGCCGTCTTCAGCTTCATCGGCCGCACCGGTTTGTGCATCAAGGTGTGCCCCAGCTCGCGAATCTGCAATTTGAGCTCATTGCTGTAGTTGGCGGTGATCATCATCGCCGGAATCGCTGAGCCGCGCCGGGCGTTGATCCGGGCCACCGCATCCACGCCGTTCTGCTCGTCATCCAGGTGATAATCGGCAATCAGCAAGTCCGCTTCTTCATGGTAGTTATCCACCTGCCGCGCCAGGTCCTGCTCCGACAGCGCCGTCACCACCAGGCACCCCCACCCTTCAAGCAAGGTGCGCATGCCGGCGCAAATCGCCGCGTCGTTGTCCAGCACCCACACCCGCGCGCCACGCAGACGCTCGAGCATCGGCTCACTCATCTGCAGGCTCGGCGGCGCCATGGGTGCCGTGGCGCTCAGCGGTACTTCGACGGAAAACATCGAACCCTTGCCCGGCCACGAACGCACGTGAATGCGGTGCCCGAGAATCCCGGCAATTTTCTCGACAATCGCCAGCCCCAGGCCCAAACCACGATCCTGATCCGGACGCTGCACATCGCCACGCTTGAACTCCTGGAAAATCTCTTCCAGACGGTTATCCGCAATGCCCATGCCGCTGTCCCAGACTTCGATCGTCAGCCGCTGATGATGACGCCGACAACCGAGCACCACCCGGCCGCTGTAGGTGTAGCGAATCGCGTTGCTCAACAGGTTGCGCAGGATCCGCGCGAGCAATTGAATGTCGCTGCGCACCAGCGCCGAACACGCGATGAAATGCAGCTCAAGCCCCTCACTGCGGGCCACTTGGGTGTACTCGGCGGCGAGGTTTTCCAGCAACTCGCTCAAGGCGAACGGCGCAATGTCGGCCTTGATCACCCCGGCATCGAGTTTGGAAATATCCACCAGGGTGCCCAACAGGTTTTCCACGTCTTCCAGGGAATTACTGACATTGCGCACCAGAATCTCGTTGGCCACCGGTTCCCGGCGTTCGAGCAAGGCACTGGTAAACAGTCGCGCTGCATTCAGTGGCTGCAACAAGTCATGGCTGACGGCGGCGAGAAATTTGGTTTTCGACAGGTTGGCCTGTTCGGCTTCGAGCTTGGCTTCGCGCAGGCGTGATTCAACGCGCCGACGCTCGTCGATCTCGCGCAGCAACTGGTCATTGAGGTTCGTCAGTTCCGCCGTGCGCTCACGTACCCGCAGCTCAAGGTTCTGATAGGCCTGGTGCAGCGCCTCGGCGGTGCGGCGGCGCTCGGTGATATCGCGGATCAACACGAAAATCCCCACCACCTCTCCGGTGGCCAGCCGATTCGGCACATAGGAGCGCAGCATGTAGCGCTCCTGATTGTTGATGTTGGTTTCGGCGAACTCGAACGTTACGCTTTCACCGGCCAATGCCCGGGCCACGTAGGCTTCCAGCCGCTGATAATGTTGCTCGCTGTGCACCTCGCGCAGGCTCTGCCCGAGCATCACGCCGCGCGGCCAGCAGTACCATTCTTCGTAGACCTTGTTGGTGAACTCGTAGACCAGATCGGCATTGAGGTAGGCGATCAGTGCCGGTACGTGGTCGGTGATCAGGCGAATCCAGCGCTCGCTTTCACTCAGCGCTTCGGCGTGCTGGTAGCGTTCGGTGATGTCGGTGAAGGTGTTGACGAAGCCGCCGGTGGGCAACGGATGGGTGCGGATTTCCAGGACCCGGCCATCGTAGAGGCGCTGCTCGCATTCCTGCACCGGGCGCCCGTTGCCGTCTCGACTGGCCGGGGTCAACAGGTTCAACTCGCTGTCGGCGATCACTTCGGCGAACGGCCGATGCGCCGCCACCGGCGCAAGGCCGCTGAGTTCAAGGAAGCGCCGGTTCCACAACTCCAGAATGCCGTCGGCGTTGACCATCGCCACGCCTTGGGACAGGTTGTCGACCGCCCGTTGCAGCAAATGGGATTTCTGCGCCACCGCCTGCTCGCGGCGCACCGTTTCGCTGAGTTTGACGTCGGTAATGTCGGTGAACAGGATCACCCGCCCGCCCTCTTGCGTCGGCCGTTCGCTGACTTGCAGCCAGCGACCATCCTGCAAACGGAACAGCAGATTTTCGTCGGCCTGCCCGCGCGGTTCTTCGGTGAACAGGCCGGTGGACAGCATCAGCCGCTTGACCTCAGCCAGGCGCATGCCGGCGTTGATCCGCACCCGACTGTTGCCCCAGAACGCCTTGAAGCGGCTGTTGAACAGCACGATTCGCTGGTCGGCATCGAACAGTACAAAAGCGTCGGAAATGCTCTCGATGGCGTCGATCAGGTGTTGATGCGCGGTTTCTGCGCGCAAGCGCGCTTCGCTGAGCAAATGATTGCCCGACTTGAGTTCGGCCATGGCCTGGTTCAAGGCGTCGGTGCGCTCACGCACCTGTTCGGCCAGCACCACCGAATGCTGGAACGCCGCGTACGGGTCGTTGCCGCGGGTGATACCGGATTCGATCCGTTCGATCAGCGCGCCATTGATGCGCTGCAGTTTCTGGTTTTCGTGTCGCAGGCTGGCGACTTGCGCCTGAAGCTCAACGATGTCCAGGGGACCGGCCTCGGGCAATGGCAACCCCGGTGAAGGTCTGGTTGATGTGCATGCCATTGAACTGTTCTCCATAGGTGTTGAAACCCATCACCCGCTGGTCCCGCAAAAACGTACCGATCTGCTCGAGGCTGCCGCCGTCTTCCAGTTCCAGACGCCTGAGAAAACAATCGCAGCCGATGGTCAACAACAGGTCACCGAGGCGGTCCTGCAAACCCTCGAACAGATTTTGCAGGTTCGGCAGCATCGGGCCCGGCGTCATGACCGTGAGGACGATGCCGTTTTCCACCGCGCAGTAGAAACTCAGGCTCAGGTCCGGATGAACCTGCTGGATTGCCCGTACGTAGTACTGATCGTTGATCCGCACCGCCAGCGGGTGGGCGGCGAAGACCCGGTGATCGAGCTCGGCGACGGGCACGCCGATGTGCCGGGCGTACTCCTCGGCGGCGGGTTCGGCATTCAGTTCGAACACCCGGCGCGAAGCACTGTCGGCGCCAGTGACCACCAGTTTTTCCGCCCGCGGCAGGATGTGGTGGGTGGTGAAGACTTCGAAATCCAGCCAGGTGTTGACCAGCACCACCACCGCCGCGCCACTGTGAAACTCGCCATTAAAATAGACGTGGGTATGGGTCAGGTAATTGTCGTCGCCGGCCGAACCACCGAAATGCGGGATGTCGCCCAACGCTGCGCTCAGCGCTGCGAGGACCATTTCTTCACGGCTGGACAAACCATCCAGCAGGGTCAGGGCAAAACTGTTGCCCTTGATCGGCGCCAGGGTGTTGCTGCGACAGCCACTGACCAGACGCTCGACCATTTGCTGCGCGTCGATCAGGCTGAATCGCTCCATCTCGTCGATCAGTTCGGCGTCGATGGAAAAATGCCGATGGTCGAACCCCACTGCCGTCACGCAGTTGCGACCGTAGCCCAGCGGGGTGATTTCACCGGCGCTGGTGCAGCCGACCAGGCGAATACCGCCGAAGCTTTGTTGCAAGGCCAGACCCAGCGCCTGCAAGTCGTACTCGGCGGAACAGAAAAACAACACGAACCCCAAATGCGGATGCAACAGTTGCCGCGCCAGTTCTTGAGCCACCTGTTCGGCATCGGTCGACTGGGACATTGCACTGACGACACCTTCGCTCTGGACCTGCTGCATCGTCGCCTCCCGCAGGTGCGCATGTATGAGGTTGGAGTGTACGAAGGCCAGGGGCTGCCACGTATGCTACTTGGGTAGCGGTCAGGCGGTTCGATGGGATGAGAGTCGGACATCAAAGGCTGGTGGCTGACACTTTTGTGGCGAGGGAGCTTGCTCCCGCTGGACTGCGAAGCAGGCCCGGAACCGGCCGATGCGCGACCAGAACCAGGGCCGCTTCGCGCCCCAGCGGGAGCAAGCTCCCTCACCACAGATGATCTACATCGCCAGCGGTTACCAGGTCAGCACCGCCCCCACTGCAAAGGTGTCGGTGTCTTCGTTCTGCGCGCTGGTGTCGTGACCGTTGATTTCGAACTGGTTGTACTCGGCCACCAGCTTCAGGTTGTCGTTGACGTCATGGAACAGCGCAATGCCACGAGTCTCGTAGTCTGCGCCGCTGCCGACCACGCCGTTGCCATCGTCCTTGGTCTTGCCGTAGGACAAGGCCAGGCGGTTTTTCCCCAGTTTGTAGGAGCCCTGCAACAGGTAACCGTCACTGTCGACGTTGCGCAACGTCGGTTCGCCGGCGTTATTGGTGAAGAACGGGTTGATGCCCTTGGCCTGGAAGCCGGAACCGGTCAGCGACAACCCGCCCATTTTCGCTTGAACGCCATAGCCGACGCCTTTGGAGGTGACGGACTGCACCGTGGAGTCGGTGTTGTCCGACGTCTGGTAGCTGCCGTTGACCCAGCTGTAAATCTTCGCTCCGGCCACGTCGAACTGATAGGTGATCTCGCTCTCGGTCCGCGGGTTCTCCTGATACGCCTTGCCCGTCGGGCTGCTGTCGTTGGTGTCCACCGGGTCCATGATCCCCACCGCCACCCGCAAGCCGTCCATCACCGGGGTGCGATAGGTGATCTGCGAGGTCGGGAACGGGTACGGATAACCGCTGCCGATGTTGCCGAACGACACCCCGCCACCATCCACCAGCCCCAGGGTATCGCTGACCTGACCGTAACCGGCGAGCAATTCATCGAGCAGGATGTTGGAACGGGCAAACAGGCCGAAGTCCTTGCCGATCAGCACTTCACCCCATTCAGGGTTGGCCACCGTGCCGTAGAACTGCCGCACATCGATAGCCGTGTCGGTGCCGTTGGTTTCGCTGTCGTTGATCGTCACCCAGAACGATGCCCGGGCGCCGAGCTTGAGATCATCGACCTGCTTGCCCATGTTGAAGCCCAGGTAGTTGGGCAGAAAGCCCATTTTGACCCGCGCCTGTCGACGATCGTATTGATCACCGGCGCGGTCCACATCACTGTTCACGTAAAACGCGTTGATATAGCCGTCGGTGGAAAATGTGGTCTGGTCCTTGTCGTACAGCATGATCTCGGCTTCGGCCATTGAGCTCAAACCGAGGGTCGACAGGCCGGCGATCAAGGCTGGCAAGTAACGATGCTTGAAATTCTTATTGTTGTGCATGACGCGCTCCGCAGCGGGGGACTGGATGTCGGAGGCGATTATCGAAAGCTGACCGGCGGCGTCATACGCTGCCTTGGAGGGGGTATTGAAGTGCTTTGGCGTGGCGGGTGGAGTGCAGCAAATTCGGCGTAAGACCGGGCCACGACGAGGGCCCGCAACTTAGGGTGTAAGACCGTTAGACGCCGGCTCTGAACAGCATGTAGGCCGCGACCATGACGCAGACGCTGGCGAAGCCGACCTGCAGGACCCTGGCCGGGACTCGAGCGCACAACTGTCGGCCAATGATCATGCCGACCACGCTTGCAATGATGAATGCCACGCCCAGGCCATCGATCCGCACCCCGGCATGAAACGCACCGATCACGCCGATGGCGGAAATCAGGCTGATCACCATCAGGGACGTCGCCACAATCCCGCGCATCTGTACATCGGTCAGTTGCTTGAACGCCGGGACGATCAGGAACCCGCCGCCGACCCCGAGCAACCCGGAAACAACACCGGTCACCGCGCCGAGTGCGGCCAGGGTCGCGGTGCATTTGGCGGTCCAGGAAAAGCGTCCGGTCTGTTGATCGAGCATGCAGTTTTTCTGGCCCCAGTTGGCGTGCCCGTGGTCGCTCGGGCCTTCGTCCTGGCGCTCGCGGCGCAGCATCCGCCAGGCCACCATGACCATCAGCAGGCTGAACAGAATCATCAGGATCTTTTCCGGCAACTGATGGGCGAAGTAGATGCCGACCGGGGAAAAAATCGCCCCCAGCAATGCAATCAACAGCGCTGCGCGATAACGCACCAAACCATGGCGCAACCCGTCAATCGCCCCGACCGCCGCCGCGCTTCCCACCGCAAACAAGGCGACGGGTGCCGCCTGAGTCATGGTCAGACCCAACCCCAGCACCAGGGCCGGAACCGCAAGAATGCCGCCACCGGCACCGGTCAAGCCGAGGACCAGGCCCATGACCACACCAAAAAAACTCGCCAGCAACATAGAACGCTCGTAATCCATGACAAAAGCCGGGAACGCCCGGTATCGATGACTGACAGGATAGAACCCGCGCAGCTTTTTACATCAATTGAATTGTTGTAGGGCTGGTCAGCGCAGGGAAATTGACACTACCCTCAAGGCTTGTCCCAAAAGAAACGGCCACCATGCCCGCCTTGATTGAAGCCTTCCTCGACCCTGCCTCGTCGACCTACAGTTACGTGATCTACGAAGCCGACGGCGGCCCGTGTGCGATCGTCGACCCGGTGCTCGACTACGACCCGGCCGCCGGACGCACCGCCACCACCCAGGCCGATAAAATCATCGCTTTCGTGGGTGAACATCAGCTACAGGTGCAATGGCTGCTGGAAACCCACGCCCATGCCGATCACTTGTCCGCCGCGCCGTATCTGCGCCGGAAGCTGGGCGGCAGAATTGCGATTGGCCAGTCGATCAGCAAGGTTCAGGGGGTGTTCAAAAGCCTGTTCAATCTTGAACCGGAATTTGCGGTGGACGGTTCGCAGTTCGATCATCTGTTCGCCCCGGACGAATCGTTCATGATCGGAAACCTCAAGGCCAAGGCCCTGCATGTGCCCGGTCATACCCCGGCGGACATGGCCTATCTGATCGGCAACAGCATCATTCTGGTGGGCGATACCTTGTTCATGCCGGATGTCGGCACCGCGCGCTGCGACTTCCCCGGCGGCAATGCCAGCCAGTTGTTTGCCTCGATCCAGAAGTTACTGGCGTTTCCGGCCAGCGTGCGGCTCTACGTTTGTCACGACTATCCGCCTGAAACGCGCGAGCCCCAATGCCAGACCACGGTCGGCGAGCAGCGCAAGAGCAACATCCACGTTCACGACGGCATCGACGAAGCCGCGTTCGTTGCGATGCGCACCCAGCGGGATGCGGGGTTGGGCATGCCGACGCTGTTGCTGCCGGCGATTCAGGTGAACGTGCGGGCGGGGCATTTTCCGCCGGCTGAAGAGAATGGCGTCATATACCTGAAAATCCCGATCAACAAGCTCTGAAAATCATAATCAAAGAATCGCAGGCTCCTGCAGGATTCGGTGTCACGGCGTATACCGTCAATGTAGGAGCGGCGAAGCCTGCGATCCTTTGATTTTCAATTGGCCAGTGTCAACCCATTCGCCGGCAACGGCAGCGCGGTTTTATAACGCACCTGCTTCAGCGCAAAGCTCGAACGGATGTTGGCCACGCCGGGAACCTTGGTGAGGAAGTCCATCATGAAGCGTTCCAGCGACTGAATGGTCGGCACCAGCACCCGGATCAGATAATCCGGATCGCCTGCCATCAAATAGCACTCCATCACTTCCGGGCGATCCGAGATCGCTTCCTCGAAATGCTGCAACGCCTCCTCCACCTGTTTTTCCAGGCTGACGTGAATGAACACGTTCACATGCAACCCCAGCAGATCGGCGTCCAGCAGCGTCACTTGCTCGCGAATCAGGCCCAATTCTTCCATCGCCTTGACCCGGTTGAAGCACGGCGTCGGCGACAGGTTCACCGAGCGAGCAAGGTCAGCGTTGGTGATGCGGGCGTTCTCCTGGAGGCTGTTGAGAATGCCGATGTCGGTACGGTCCAGTTTGCGCATGAGACAAAACCACCTGTTTTTTATGTTTATGCAGATTTTTTATCCTCAAATGATCTCAAGCGCAACGAAACAGAGAGAAATATTCTTCTTGGCCGGGCCTATGATTGTTGTAGGACAAGATTTCCTCCACAGAGGAATGACGGTCAGCTCACTACAAGAAATTCACAAGATCGAGCGTAGAAGCCATGAACCAAGCGTACGAACCGCTGCGCCTGCACGTTCCCGAACCTTCGGGCCGCCCAGGCTGCAAAACCGACTTCTCCTACCTGCGTCTGACCGACGCTGGCACGGTGCGCAAACCCGCCATTGACGTAGAACCCGCCGACACCGCCGACCTGGCCAAGGGCTTGATTCGCGTGCTCGACGATCAGGGCAATGCTCTCGGACCGTGGGCCGAAGGCGTCCCGGTCGAGATCCTGCGTAAAGGCATGCGCGCCATGCTCAAGACGCGGATCTATGACAACCGCATGGTTGTCGCTCAACGCCAGAAAAAAATGTCGTTCTACATGCAGAGCCTTGGCGAAGAAGCCATCGGCAGCGGCCAGGCCCTGGCCCTGAACGTCGATGACATGTGCTTCCCGACCTACCGTCAGCAAAGCATCCTGATGGCGCGTGAAGTGCCGCTGGTAGACCTGATCTGCCAACTGTTGTCCAACGAGCGCGATCCGCTCAAAGGCCGTCAGTTGCCGATCATGTATTCGGTCAAGGATTTCGGCTTCTTCACCATTTCCGGCAACCTCGCCACTCAATTCGTACAAGCCGTAGGCTGGGGCATGGCCTCGGCGATCAAGGGCGACACCAAAATCGCCTCGGCCTGGATCGGCGACGGCGCCACGGCTGAATCCGATTTCCACACCGCCCTCACCTTCGCCCACGTTTACCGTGCGCCGGTGATCCTCAACGTGGTCAACAACCAGTGGGCGATCTCCACCTTCCAGGCGATTGCCGGCGGTGAAGCGACCACGTTTGCCGGTCGTGGCGTCGGTTGCGGCATTGCCTCCCTGCGGGTCGATGGCAACGATTTTGTCGCGGTCTACGCCGCCTCTGCCTGGGCCGCCGAACGCGCCCGCCGCAACCTCGGCCCGACCATGATCGAATGGGTCACCTACCGTGCCGGCCCGCACTCGACATCCGATGATCCATCCAAATACCGTCCTGCCGACGACTGGAGCTACTTCCCGTTGGGCGATCCGATTGCGCGCCTCAAGCAGCACCTGGTGAAAATCGGCCACTGGTCCGAAGAGGAACACATTGCCGTCAGCGCCGAACTGGAAGCTGAAGTGATCGCCGCGCAGAAAGAAGCCGAGCAGTACGGCACCCTCGCCGGCGGCCAGATTCCGAGCGCCGCGACCATGTTCGAAGACGTCTACAAAGAGATGCCGGAGCACTTGAAGCGCCAGCGTCAAGAGTTGGGGATCTGACATGAACGATCACAACAATAAAATCGAGTTGGAAACCGCCATGACCACGACCACCATGACCATGATCCAGGCCCTGCGCTCGGCCATGGATGTGATGCTTGAGCGTGACGACAACGTCGTGGTGTTCGGCCAGGACGTGGGCTATTTCGGTGGCGTGTTCCGTTGCACCGAAGGCTTGCAGAACAAGTACGGCACCTCCCGCGTATTCGACGCGCCGATCTCCGAAAGCGGCATCGTCGGTGTTGCCGTGGGCATGGGCGCTTACGGTTTGCGCCCGGTGGCCGAAATCCAGTTCGCCGATTACGTCTACCCGGCGTCAGACCAGATCATTTCCGAAGCCGCCCGCCTGCGTTATCGCTCGGCCGGCGAGTTCACCGCACCGATGACCCTGCGCATGCCGTGCGGCGGCGGCATCTACGGTGGCCAGACCCACAGCCAGAGTATCGAGGCGATGTTCACTCAGGTCTGCGGCTTGCGCACGGTCATGCCGTCCAACCCGTACGACGCCAAAGGCTTGCTGATCGCCTCCATCGAAAACGATGACCCGGTGATCTTCCTTGAGCCGAAACGCCTGTACAACGGCCCGTTCGATGGCCACCACGAACGTCCCGTCACCCCGTGGTCGAAACACCCGGCTGCGCAAGTGCCGGACGGTTACTACACCGTACCGCTGGACGTGGCCGCCATCACCCGTCCGGGCAAGGACGTGACCATCCTGACTTACGGCACCACGGTCTACGTATCGCAAGTCGCCGCGGAAGAAACCGGGATCGACGCTGAAGTCATCGACCTGCGCAGCCTGTGGCCACTGGACCTAGAAACCATCGTCAAGTCGGTGAAGAAAACCGGCCGTTGCGTGGTCGTTCACGAAGCCACCCGTACTTGCGGCTTCGGCGCCGAACTGGTCGCCCTGGTGCAAGAGCATTGCTTCCATCACCTGGAAGCGCCGATCGAACGCGTCACCGGCTGGGACACCCCCTACCCGCACGCGCAAGAGTGGGCGTATTTCCCTGGTCCGTCCCGGGTGGGCGCGGCGTTGAAACGGGTCATGGAGGTCTGAATGGGCACGCACGTTATTAAAATGCCGGACATTGGCGAAGGCATTGCAGAAGTTGAACTGTCGGTGTGGCACGTCAAGGTCGGCGACATGGTCGTCGAAGATCAGGTGCTGGCCGATGTGATGACCGACAAGGCGATGGTCGACATTCCTTCGCCGGTGCACGGCAAGGTGATCGCGCTGGGCGGTGTGCCCGGCGAAGTCATGGCGGTGGGCAGCGTCCTGATCAGCATTGAAGTCGAAGGCGCGGGCAATGTTAAAGAGTCGGCTCAGCCTGTGGCTGCTGCCGTGAAAGAAGCACCGGCGCCGAAAGTCGAAGCCGTTGTGGAAAGCAAACCAGCCCCTGCTGCGGCGCCACGAGCAGCCGTATGCCAAGGCCCGATGGTGGCTCGCGAAGCCGATGAGCGCCCGTTGGCGTCCCCGGCCGTACGCAAACATGCCCTTGATCTCGGCATCCAGTTGCGTCTGGTGCGAGGCACCGGCCCTGCCGGTCGCGTGCTGCACGAAGACCTCGAGGCCTATCTGGCGCAAGGTCAGTCGAATGCATCGACCGCTACTGCCGCATACGCACAGCGCAACGACGAAGAACAAATCCCGGTCATCGGCATGCGTCGCAAGATTGCCCAGCGCATGCAGGACGCCACGCAACGCGCTGCCCACTTCAGTTATGTCGAAGAAATCGATGTCACGGCCGTGGAAGAGTTGCGCGCACACCTGAATGAAAAACACGGCGCGACCCGGGGCAAGTTGACACTGCTGCCGTTCCTCGTCCGTGCGCTGGTCGTCGCCCTGCGCGACTTCCCGCAGATCAATGCCCGTTACGACGACGAAGCCCAGGTCATCACCCGCCTCGGCGCGGTGCATGTGGGCATCGCCACCCAGGCCGACATCGGCTTGATGGTGCCGGTGGTGCGTCACGCTGAAGCTCGCAGTTTGTGGGACAACGCTCAGGAAATCTCCCGCTTGGCCACCGCCGCGCGCACTGGCAAGGCCGCCCGCGATGAACTGTCCGGCTCGAGCATTACCCTGACCAGTCTCGGCGCGTTGGGCGGGATCGTCAGTACGCCAGTGCTGAACCTGCCGGAAGTGGCAATCGTCGGCGTCAACAAAATCGTCGAACGCCCGATGGTCGTCAAAGGCCAGATCGTGATCCGCAAGATGATGAACCTCTCCAGTTCCTTCGATCATCGCGTGGTCGATGGCATGGACGCGGCGCAATTCATCCAGGCCGTGCGTGGCCTGCTCGAACAACCCGCCACCCTGTTCGTGGAGTAAGACATGCAGACTTTGAACACCACGTTGCTGATCGTCGGCGGCGGCCCTGGCGGTTATGTGACGGCAATTCGTGCTGGCCAGCTGGGCATTTCAACCATATTGGTGGAAGGCGAATCGCTGGGCGGGACGTGCCTGAACATCGGCTGTATTCCATCGAAAGCCTTGATTCACGTTGCCGAACAATTCCATCAGACTCAGCACCACAGCAAAAACTCGGCATTGGGCATCAGCGTTTCCGCGCCGACCCTCGACATCAGCAAGAGTGTCGAGTGGAAGGATGGCATCGTTGATCGCCTGACCACCGGCGTCTCGGCGCTGCTGAAGAAAAACAAGGTTCAGGTCATTCAGGGCTGGGCGAAAGTGATCGACGGCAAGACCGTTGAAGTCGGCGACACACGGATTCAGTGCGAGCACCTGGTGCTGGCCACCGGATCGAAAAGCGTGAACCTGCCGATGCTGCCGATTGGCGGGCCAATCATCTCCTCCACCGAAGCCCTGGCGCCTGCTGCTGTGCCGAAACGCCTGGTCGTGGTCGGTGGCGGCTACATCGGTCTGGAGCTGGGGATTGCCTATCGCAAGCTCGGTGCCGATGTCAGCGTGGTCGAGGCGCAGGATCGTATCCTGCCGGCCTACGACGCCGAACTGACCCAGCCTGTTCACGATGAACTGAAAAAACTTGGCGTGAAGCTTTACTTGAAACATAGCGTCCAAGGCTTTGATTCTTCTAGCAATACTCTGCAAGTTCTTGAGCCGGGTGGCGACACGATGAACCTGGAAACCGATCAGGTGCTAGTGGCTGTGGGCCGCAAACCGAACACTCAGGGTTGGAACCTCGAAGCGCTGAATCTGGACATGAATGGCTCGGCGATCAAGATCGATAACCGCTGCCAGACCAGCATGCGTAACGTTTATGCCATCGGCGACCTGAGCGGCGAACCGATGCTTGCACACCGGGCCATGGCTCAGGGCGAGATGGTCGCCGAGTTGATCAGCGGTAAAACCCGCGAATTCAACCCGACCGCTATTGCCGCCGTGTGCTTCACCGACCCGGAACTGGTGGTAGTCGGCAAGACCCCGGACGACGTCAAGGCGGCGGGCCTGGACTGCATCGTTTCGAGCTTCCCGTTCGCGGCCAATGGCCGGGCGATGACGCTGGAGTCGAAAAGCGGCTTCGTGCGAGTCGTCGCTCGTCGGGACAATCATGTGATTGTCGGTTGGCAGGCGGTCGGTGTGGGTGTTTCGGAATTGTCGACCGCGTTTGGCCAGAGCCTGGAAATGGGCGCCCGGCTGGAAGACATCGCGGGCACGATTCACGCGCATCCAACCTTGGGTGAAGCGGTGCAGGAAGCCGCGTTGCGTGCTTTGGGGCATGCGCTGCACCTGTGATTCAGAGAAAAGGATGGCGGCAGAGATGGCCCCATCGCCCGCAGCTAGCTCCCACGTTTGGAATGCGTTCTCCTGTGGGAGCTAACCTGCTGGCGATTTCTTGAGGCCAACCCGATTTATCTGCCTGTCATCCGATAGTCCGGGCTGCGAAACAGGCCCGGAATGAAGTATTGTTGTCCCCATCCAAAAAACGTCAGAAGCCTTGAACCGTTTCGGCGGTTGTTAAGTGATAGAGGGTGTCATGGGTAACGAAAGCATCAATTGGGACAAGCTGGGTTTTGATTACATCAAGACAGACAAGCGCTATCTGTCGCACTGGCGTAATGGCGAGTGGGACAAAGGCACCCTGACCGAAGACAATGTGCTGCACATCAGCGAAGGCTCCACTGCCCTTCACTATGGCCAGCAGTGCTTCGAAGGCCTGAAGGCCTATCGTTGCAAGGACGGCTCGATCAACCTGTTCCGCCCGGACCAGAACGCCGCACGCATGCAACGCAGCTGCGCCCGCCTGCTGATGCCACAGGTGTCCACCGAGCAGTTCATCGAAGCCTGCAAGGACGTGGTCCGTGCCAACGAGCGTTTCATCCCGCCTTACGGCACCGGCGGCGCGCTGTACCTGCGTCCGTTCGTGATCGGCGTGGGTGACAACATCGGCGTGCGTACCGCACCGGAATTCATCTTCTCGATCTTCTGCATCCCGGTCGGCGCTTACTTCAAGGGTGGCCTGACCCCGCACAACTTCCTGATCTCCAGCTACGACCGTGCCGCTCCACAAGGCACCGGCGCAGCCAAGGTCGGTGGCAACTACGCCGCCAGCCTGATGCCAGGTTCCCAGGCCAAGAAAGCGCATTTCGCCGACTGCATTTACCTGGACCCGATGACCCACACCAAGATCGAGGAAGTCGGTTCGGCCAACTTCTTCGGGATCACCCACGACAACAAGTTCGTGACCCCGAACTCGCCGTCGGTCCTGCCGGGCATCACCCGCCTGTCGTTGATCGAGCTGGCCAAGACGCGTCTGGGCCTGGAAGTGGTTGAAGGCGACGTGTTCATCGACAAGCTGTCCGACTTCAAGGAAGCCGGCGCTTGCGGCACGGCTGCCGTGATCACCCCGATCGGCGGCATCAGCTACAACGACCACCTGCATGTGTTCCACAGCGAAACAGAGGTCGGCCCGGTTACCCAGAAGCTCTACAAAGAGCTGACGGGCGTACAGACTGGCGAGATCGAAGCGCCAGCAGGCTGGATCGTCAAGGTTTGATCCAGCACTTCAGGCACTAAAGAAGCCCACCCCTCGCGAATGCGTCGGGTGGGTTTTTTGTTGGCCGGGCGTCTTTCAGCGCCGGTCACTTGCAGGCGAATCACCTTGCGCCCCCACCTGTCCGGAATCCTTTTCGATCCGCGCAAACAACCACTCGACAAACACTCGTGCCTGCGCCGTCAAATCCGGCGCAACACCGTAGTAATAACGCGGCAACGGCATCCGCAACTCGGGCAATGGGCAAATCAGGCGACCGTTCGAAAGGTGGGTGCCCAGCAAAGAGGTCGGGCACAAGGCGATGCCCTGCCCATCCACCGCGGCCTCAAGCACCAGGTGCATGTGATCAAACTGCCGGGTGAGCTGAGTGGCTGACTGGGTTTGACCAAAGTGCAGGGCCCAATTGTGCCAGTCTTCGCGACGCGCCTTGGCGGTCAGTAACGTGTGCCGCCCCAGGGACGCGAGGTCCTCAAGGGCCTGGCGCTGGATGAGCGAGGGTGCCGCGACCAGCAACAGCTCGTCTTCGAAGAGGGCTTGCGCCTCAATCGCCGGGGCCCAATCGTCACGACCACGGCGTATGACGATGTCAAACCCGTCGCGTGCATGATCCGGTGCCTGGGTCTGGGTGATCACCTGCGGCGTGATGTCCGGGTGCTGTGCAATGAAATCCTCCAGCCTGGGCATCAGCCAGAGCATGGCAAAGGAGGGACGGACATTGATCTTCACGGTCGGCAGCGACGCATGGTGTTTGAGCGCAGCGGCGGCGTTGGCGATCTGCGCCAGCCCGGCACGGACTTGTTCATAAAAGCGCTGACCGGCCGGCGTCAGCACCGATTGGCGGACACGCCGCTCGAACAGCAGCACCCCCAAGTGTTCCTCAAGCAATTTGATATGTCGGCTGACGGCACTGTGACTGACATGCAGCTCCTCGGCCGCCAGGCTGAAACTCTGATAACGAGCAGCAACAGCGAAAGCGCGCACAGCATTAAGCGGTGGTAGTTGATTAATCATGCGTCTAATTTAGTCACCTATGCGCTGCATTTAAAGAGTTTGTCACGCCCACGTCGTCGCGCCAATCTGCCTGCACCACCTGACGGAGCAAGACATGAACAGCTACGGACTCTTTCTACTGTTTGCCACCCTGACCATTTTGAGCCCAGGACCTGGCGTGGTGCTGACCCTTTCCAACGCGGTGCGCCACGGATGGACAGGGGCGGTGCCGGGCATTCTGGGGATCGCGTCGGGGGCGTTTGTCGTAGCCACCATCAGCGCCACGAGTGTCGGCCTGATCCTCAGCACCTCCGCCAATGCCTTTACCGTATTGAAATACGCAGGGGCCATCTATTTGTTGTACCTGGGTTACAAAAGCTGGCGCTCGGATCGTTTCAGTACGCAGCTTGAAACGCGCCCCTCAAGTCCGGGCTATCGCTTCCTTGAAGCGGCTTCCATCCAGTTCTTGAACCCCAAAGCTGTGTTTTTCTTTCTGGCGGTGTTCCCGCAATTCATCGACACCTCGGCGCACTTCTCCACCCAGTTCTTCAAGCTCGTCGCCTCCTACGCCGTACTGGTTGTTCTGGTGCATGGCAGCTATGCCTTGCTCGCCAATGCCGCCAAAGGCTGGTTATCGAGCGCGAAAGGTTCCTGGCTGGCGGCGAAAGTCTCGGGCGTGACCTTCGCCGGTTTCGGCGTACTGATGGCCTCGGCCAATCGTTAAGGCACAGAACTGGCGATCGCGCGGCGCTTGGGCTCGGTGGACGCAGGTTGTGCTGTCGTGACCTGAACCGGCAGTTCAACGGCAAACCGGCTGCTGAATTCCTTTCGCCCCGTTGCCGTCAACGTCAGCGCCCGACTGTCCAGATCCTGAGTCACCCATTTGCGCTGGATCGCCGTCTGCAGCAACGCCGCCCCCAGTGAACCGCCCAGATGCGGCCGGCGCATGCTCCAGTCCAGGCAGGGACAGGCGAACCGCCGCCTCAGGGTGTTCAGGTCCTTGACCTCAATGCCCAATCCTTCAAACAGCGCTTCGCCGCTGTCGCTCAGCCGATAGGCCTGCTCATCGGTGTCCAGCAACCAGCCGTTTTCCAGCAGCCGGTCATGCAACAACACCGCCAGCGTGCCGGCCATATGGTCGTAGCACGTGCGGGCAAATTGCAGGCGGTCCGGCGTGCGCGGGTTGAAGGTCGGCGCCGTGTTCTGGCCGATCACCATCAATGCTTCCAGTGCCTGGGCCACGCGCTTGTCCGCCAGATTGTAGTAGCGATGGCGTCCCTGAACGTGCAGGCGCACCAGCGCCAACTCCTTGAGTTTGGCCAGGTGCGCGCTGGCGGTGGAAGCGCTGACCTCGGCAATCGCCGCCAACTCGGTGCTGGTGCGGGCGTGGCCGTCCATCAATGAGCAGAGGATCCTGGTCCGCGCCGGTTCCGCAATCGCGGCGGCCACTTGAGAAACGCCGATGTCGTGTTGTTCTACGTTCATATTTCGCTCCCGGACGAATCAAGGGCCATTCGGACTGGAGATAGTAGCAACACTTTTTCAACCACGAACAAGGTTGCGCCCCATGGACCCGATCATCGCTGCGACTCACGCCGATCCTTATCCTTATTACGCGCAATTGCGCGCTCAAGGTGGGCTGGTTTTTCACGAAGGACTAAAGCTGTGGGTCGCCAGCAGCGCCAAGGCTGTGGCGGCGGTGCTCGCGCATGCTGACTGTCATGTGCGGCCGGCTCATGAGCCGGTGCCCAAGGCCATTGCCAGCGGTGTGGCCGGCAAGGTCTTCAGTCAGTTGATGCGGATGAACGAGGGCGAACGCCAGCGCTGCCCGAGGTCGGCCATTCAACCAGGGCTGGCGATGATCGACAGGGATGAGATCACTGCGCTGGTCGGCGCGCGATTGATCAGTGCGGATGCCGATGGGCTGCACAAGGCGATGTTCCGTGGCCCGGTGTGCGTGGTGGCGGCCCTGCTGGGGTTCACGCCTGCGCAGGGCCGGATCGTCAGTGAGCTGACCGCGGAGTTCGTCGCGTGCCTGTCGCCCCTCAGCGATCAGGCACAACTGGACGATGCCCATGCGGCGGCGGAACAGTTGAGCGGTTATTTCGTTGAATTGCTGGATGACCCGGACCATCAAAGCGGCTTGCTCGCCGGTATTCGCCAGCGGTTTGCGGCGGGTTCCGCCGACAGCGATGCAATGATCGCCAATCTCATCGGCCTGCTCTCCCAGACCTATGAGGCCACCGCCGGGCTGATCGGTAACGCGTTGTTGGCGTTGATTCGAAACCCACAGTGGCTGAGTGATTCGATCAGCATTGACGACCTGGTAGCTGAGGCCCAGCGTTTCGATCCATCGGTTCAGAACACCCGCCGGTTTGTCGCCGCCCCCTGTGAAATCGAAGGTGTGAGCCTGCAGCCCGGCGATGTGATTCTGGTGCTGCTGGCTTCGGCCAATCGTGACCTGCAGCTCAATGATCAGCCTGATACCTTCATGTTCGAGCGTCCGCAGCGTCACAGCTTCACTTTCGGTTCGGGACGTCATCAATGCCCGGGCCAGACGCTCGCCCTGAACATCGCCAGCGCCACATTGGCGCAGATCCTGGCCTTGAAACCCTTGCTGGGCCGATTGAACTGGCACTACCGCCCTTCCCTGAATGGTCGAATTCCACTGTTCGCATGAAGGGCCAATTAGTTACATCAGGTTAAAGGTGAAATGACTGGCGATGCGTTTATCACGACGGACTTTCTCCATAGAGTCAGGCTGATAACAGTCAGCGAGGCGCCATCGATGCAAACCCAACTGGACAAGTCACTGAGTGCTTTTGCGCGAGCAGACCTCCTGCAAGGTTCAACGCCCATTCAGCGCGCCGAACGTCTCGAACAGCTGTTGGGCCTGCAGACCCGGGGAATCCGCCTGTTTCTCAAGCGCGACGATCACATGTTGCTGGGCGGTGGCGGCAACAAGCTGCGCAAACTCGAATTCCACATCGGTGCCGCGCAACAGACCGGCATCGATACGGTCATTACCGTGGGCGGTGTGCAGTCCAACCATGCGCGACTGACCGCGGCGGTCTGCGCGCGTCTGGGCATCGATTGCGAATTAATCCTCACCCGCTCGGTGCCCAAATCCGAGGTGGATTACGAACTCAACGGCAACGTGCTGCTCGACCAATTGTTTGGCGCACAGCTGCAAGTGCTTGCCGCAGGCACCGACTCACTCGCCCGGGCCGAGGCGCGAGCGGCGCAACTTCGGGAATCGGGGCGCAAGGTGCTGGTGATTTCCATGGGCGGCTCAACCCCGCTGGGCAGTCTCGGCTATGCACGTTGCGCAGCGGAAATCGCGGAGCAGGAGACGGCGCTCGGCCTCACCTTCACCCAGGTCGTGGTGCCCAACGGCAGCGCCGGCACCCACGCCGGGCTCGCGACCGGTTTCCAGTTGCTGGGCCGAGGCACAGCCCTCGTCAAGTCTTACTCGGTGTTATCGGATCGCGACTCGTCAGCGACCCGAACCCTGAAACTGACCCGGGATACCCTGGCGTTACTGGGCAGCAACGCCCTCGTACCGCCCGAGGACATCGTGATTGACGGCAGTCAGCTGGGCGATGGTTACGGTCTGCCGACCCAGGCCATGCAAGACGCCGTACGCCTGATGGCGCGCGCGGAAGGTCTGTTGATCGACCCGGTGTATTCCGGCAAAGCGTTTGCGGGCCTGTTGGCCGATCTGAAACAAGGTCGTTTCCGTGACGGCGACAACGTGCTGTTCGTGATGACCGGCGGTACGCCTGGGTTGTATGCCTATCGGGAAACGTTTCAGGATTAAAAGCCGATCCTCAAGAAACAGGAAGAGTCTTAATGACTGCAAAAGCAGTCACTAAGACTCTTCAATGACTTAGTCAAAATAACAACACCCTCCGTGCAAACCGCAATCTGCAAGGCTTCTGGCATTGGCCCGTTTTTTGAAGACGTTCTCGCGCGCTCGATTGGCCTGCGAACGCACCAACCAAAAAACAGGCTGCCCATGAGTAAAAGGATTGCTGCATGCACAATGAATTTCAGAATCGCCTGGCGGTCGTCACCGGCGCGAGCTCCGGCATTGGCCTGGCCGTCACCGAACGCCTGCTGGAACAGGGCGCTCGCGTCTTGGCAATGTCACGCCAGCTCGGTGGACTGGCGGGATTGGCGGAACGCTTCAGCGACCAGTTGGCCTGGGTCGATGGGGATGTGACCCGCCAGGAGGATCTCGACCGGTTAGCCGAGCGCGCCAAAGTCCTGGGACCGGTGGATTTCGTGGTCCCCAACGCTGGCATCGCGCAACTGGCCGATGGCCTTGATGTTTCAGCTTTCGACCGGCAATGGGCAGTGAACGGTGCAGGGGCGCTGAATACCCTGGCGTGCCTGCGCAGCCACCTGGCCGATTCCGCTTCAGTGGTATTCATTGGCACGTTCCTGGCCGGAATCACCTTTCCCGGCCTGGCCGCTTACATCGCCTCCAAGGCAGCACTGATCGCCCATGCACGAACCCTGGCGGTTGAGCTGGCCCCCTTCGGAATCCGCATCAACACCGTCTCGCCCGGCCCAACGGCCACGCCGATCTGGTCGACCCTGGGGCTCAAGACCGAAGAGTTGGGTGACGTCGCCACCGCGGTCAACCTGAGGCTGCTCGATGGGAAATTCCTCGAAGCCGGTGCAGTGGCGGACGTGATCCTGTTCCAGCTGAGTCGCGGTGCTCGCAGCGTGTATGGGCAGGACTGGATTGTCGACAGTGGTTACACGCTGCGATAAGGCGTTTCAGCTGATGTGGGATCAATCATCCCGCGTCAGCACTTCCAGCAATTCAATCTCGAAAACCAGGTTCGAATTCGGCGTGATCTTGCCCATGGTGCGCTCGCCATAGGCCAGGTGCGCCGGCACCAGCAACTTGCGCTTGCCGCCGACCTGCATGCCCATGATCCCTTGATCCCAGCCCTTGATAACCCTCCCGGTGCCAATCACACACTGGAAAGGCTTGCCTCGGCTGTAGGAAGAATCGAATTCGGTACCGTCTTCCAGCCAGCCACGATACTGGGTGGTGATCAGTGCACCTTTGACGGCGGCTTTGCCATCGCCCGGCTCAATATCGATGATTTGCAGTTCGTCGTTCATGCTTCTACTCGTTTACGGTCGCCCGGTCCGGGGCGCGGACGAAGGTTTTCGCAGAATTCTGCACCGAAGGCAATCCATGGAACCGAAGCCCTTGGCTTCCGCTCACATGAGTATCGACCTCGTGCTCAGCAAAGGACGCTCAGATGACCGATCAACGATCACCGCGCAGTTTCATTCCGCCCTACATTCTCAATCGAATCATCGCCCACGGTTCCGAGCGTCAGCGCTCCAGCGCGATGATCACCTTGACCCACGTGCGCACGCTTCGGCACACGCCGGGTTTGTCGGTGCCTTCTTCCGCTGCGGCGATCCTGCCCACTTCGGCTAAACCCGGTCAGGTCCAGCGCAGCATTCATGATGCGCAAGGCAAAATGCTGCTGCCGGGAATGCCCGCGCGCCTTGAAGGCCAGCCCGCGACGGGCGACGCAGCGGTTGACGAGGCTTATGATGCAATGGGTGCCAGTCACGATTTTTTCTGGAAGGTGCTGGGGCGCGACTCCATCGACAATCAGGGTTTTGCGCTGATCGGCAGTGTGCATTACGGCCAGAATTACGAAAACGCATTCTGGAACGGCGCACAAATGGTCTTCGGGGACGGCGACGGCGAGATCTTCGAGCGCTTCACCCGCTCGCTGGATGTGATCGGCCACGAACTGAGCCACGGCGTGATCGAAAGCGAAGCCGGCCTGGTCTATGCCAACCAGTCCGGGGCATTGAATGAGTCGATATCGGATGTTTTCGGGGTGCTGATCAAACAACGCGTGCTGGGTCAGACAGCCGCAGAGGCGGACTGGCTGATCGGCGCCGACTTGCTGACGCCTCGCATCAAGGGCGTCGGTTTGCGTTCGATGGTTCATCCGGGCACGGCTTACGACGACCCGCTGCTCGGCCAGGACCCGCAACCGGATCACATGCGCAAGTTCGTCATCACTCAGGAAGACAATGGCGGTGTGCACATCAATTCCGGCATCCCCAATCGAGCGTTTTATCTGGTGGCCGAAACCTTGGGCGGGTTTGCGTGGGAGAAGGCCGGGCGCATCTGGTACGACACGTTGTGCGACAAACGTCTGCCCGGCGAAGCGTCGTTCGAGCAGTTCGCGCAACTGACCGTTACCCACGCTCGCAACCGCTTCGGCACCGACGAAGCCCGAGCGGTAAAACACGGATGGGCCGAAGTAGGTGTTAAACCGAGTCAGGAGGGTTCATGAAAACGCTGCCAGCATTGGGCGATGAAACCGTCGTTCGCCTGTCCCGTCAGGGTGGTTTCGCGAGGGTCCACGCCTTGACCCGCCCCCGTGAAATCGAGTTCACGCACTGCGATCTCGATCAGCGCGCGCGTATCTGCACGTTGCTGGAGGGTTGCCTGCCACTGGCCCGGGAGTCTTGCGGTCAGGGCGATCAACGCTTCTATCAAATCGAAGTGCGCTCACGCGTCAATGATCAGGGTGGTGGTTGGGTGCTGAATGTTCCCGAGGATCAGGCACCGGGGGAACTGGTGCAGTTGTGGGACAAAGGTGTACTTCTTCAGGGGGGGCCGTGCAATTGAGCAAGCGTGTGAACTAACATAAGCACACCTTTTCGTGATGATGGCACGCCATGATGGCAAACCCTGAATGAATTTTGTCTGGACCAGCGCAGCCCTCGGCTCATTAGTAGTTGCCCTGATCATCCTGCTGATCTGCCGCGAACGCTCGCAGCAAAAGCAGTTGGCCGAGTATCGTGCGCTGATTACCAACCTGTCCGAACGACAAACCATCCACCAGGATGGCGACGCCGAACGCTTCAAACGCAGCCAGTATTTCGCCAGGATCGGCACCTGGGACTGGGATGTCGACACCGACCGGCTCTACTGGTCGGAAGCCATCTACGGCATGTTCGGCTTCAAGATCGGCGAAGTGACGCCCTCCTACGCCTTGTTTTGCGCCTGCGTGCACCCCGACGACCGGGTCAGGGTGCGGGCCGGTGAGCTGCGTTGCCTGGAAACCGGCGAGAATCATGACGAGGAATACCGGGTGATCTGGCCCGACGGCACCGTTCGCTGGCTACGCGAGACCGGCAACGTGGTGAAGAACGATCACGATGAAACGATCAAGATGATGGGCGTGGTCCGTGACATCACCGAGGAAAAAGCTTCCGCCAGTTACTTGCAGCACCTGGCCCACTTCGATCCGTTGACCGGCCTGCCCAATCGATTGGTGCTCGAAGAACGCCTGTCCCAAGCACTGGAGCAGGCGCGAATCACTGCCACGCGAGTAGCCCTGGTGTTCGTCGACCTCAATGGTTTCAAGGCCATCAACGACCATTACGGCCATGCCGCCGGTGACCGCGTACTCGTCACCACCGCCACGCGCCTGAAGAGGATCCTGCGCGCAACCGACACCGTCGCCCGCATCGGCGGCGACGAATTCGTGGTCATCCTCCAGGGCCTGCCTCAAGGTGGCTGCCTGCAAGACGAAGCCCGACGTATCTGCCAGAAAATTTTCGTCGAACTCTCACCGCCAGTGACCATCGGCAACGACCATCGCCACATCGGCACCAGCCTGGGCGTCGCGGTGTTTCCGGACCATGCGCCGAGCATGGACCGGTTGATTCATATTGCCGACCTGGCGATGTATGAGGCTAAACGCAGCGGGAATAACCAGTATCGGCTGGGTGAGCAGACGTTGAGTCATAGTCGGGTTGAGTGAAACTGTTCAGTCGTAACCTTGGCCATAGGCAACGCCGTTGAACGAGTCGCTCCAGACGTCCAGTCAACGACATCGCCGTGGAGCTTTACCGCGAGCCTGGACAATGACAATCAACCGTCCATGGCCAATTGTTGCTGGCGGCCTAACGCTCCACCGGCGTGATATCCATGATCGTCCCGTTGGTGATCATCACCATCATGTACTTGTCATTGATCTGCACCCACTGCGCCTGTTCCTTCGGGGCTTTCAGGCCCTTCGCCTTCCAGTTGCCGATGGCCTTCTCGCTGCGCTGGTAAACATCCGGGGCGCGGTCGCCGACCACCAGCTCGCGGGTGTTGTTGACGCCGGGCTGGACGGTTTTTTGCGGTTCATCGGCTTGAACGATCGAGCTGATGCCGGCGATGCCTGCGACGAGGGCGAGGCTGGCGATAAGGGTCTTGCTGTTCATGGATGAAGCTCCAGTAATGTCGTGGTCTCTGAACTCCGACTGCGGCAGCACAGAAACATTCCTTGTGGTTGCGTGACAGAGGCAACGACGCACCATTCATACAATCATTGCCATCCGGGCTGACGCCTGCCGTCGCAGCCTTTATCCTTGTGCCCCCCGCCGTACCGAGTTCTGGAGTTTCCCAATGCCCCATGAAGGCAACCTGTTGCAAGCCGCTGTCGTGTTTCTGTTCGCGGCGGTGCTCACCGTTCCTTTGGCCAAGCGCCTGCAACTGGGGGCGGTGCTGGGCTATCTGTTTGCTGGCGTGATTATCGGGCCGTCGGTGCTGGGCCTGATCGGCAATCCGCAGAGCGTCAGTCATATTTCCGAACTCGGCGTGGTGTTGCTGCTGTTCATCATTGGCCTTGAACTGTCGCCTCGGCGCTTGTGGGTGATGCGCAAGTCAGTGTTTGGGGTCGGCCTGGCGCAGGTGCTGCTGACCGGGTCGGTGATTGGCGTGTTGGCGCTGTTCGTGTTTGGCCAGCCGTTGAACAGCGCGATTGTGCTGGGCCTGGGCCTGGCGTTGTCGTCCACTGCGTTTGGTTTGCAAAGCCTGGCTGAACGCAAGGAACTGACCAGTCCGCATGGGCGCCTGGCCTTTGCAATTCTGTTGTTCCAGGACATCGCCGCGATCCCGTTGATTGCCATGGTGCCGCTGCTGGCGGGCGGCGATCACACCAGCAGTGCGGCCGAGGATTTGAATCACGGTTTGCGGGTATTGGGCAGCATTGCGGTGGTGGTCATTGGTGGTCGCTATCTGCTGCGACCCGTGTTCCGCGTGGTGGCCAGGACCGGTTTACCGGAAGTCTCCACCGCCACCGCGTTGCTGGTGGTGATTGGCACGGCGTGGCTGATGGACCTGGTGGGCGTGTCGATGGCGCTGGGCGCGTTCCTCGCCGGTTTGCTGCTGGCGGACTCCGAGTATCGCCACGAGCTGGAAGCACAGATCGAACCCTTCAAGGGTTTGCTGCTGGGACTGTTTTTCATCAGCGTCGGCATGGGCGCGAACCTGAGTTTGCTGCTCAGCGCGCCGATCACGGTGCTGGGGCTGACACTGCTGCTGATCGCCATCAAGCTGCCGCTGCTGTTTGTGGTGGGTCGACTGGCCGGTGGACTGGGCAAGGTCAGTGCGATTCGCCTCGGCATCGTGCTCGCCGCCGGTGGTGAATTCGCGTTCGTGGTGTTCAAGATCGGACGGGATCAGGGCTTGTTCGAGCCGCGCCTGTACGATTTGCTGGTGCTGACGATCACGCTGTCCATGGCCGTGACGCCGTTGTTGCTGCTGCTCTGCGCGCGACTGGTCACACCGAAGGTGCAACCTGTGGTGGTGCCGGAAAAATTCCGCGAGATCGACACCGACGAACCCCGCGTGGTGATCGCCGGCATGGGCCGGATGGGTCAGATCGTCGCCCGTATCCTGCGAGCGCAAAATATCAAGTTCGTGGCCCTCGACACTTCGGTGGAAACCATCGAACTGTCGCGCAGTTTTGGCGGCGTACCGGTGTTCTATGGCGACCCGATGCGCCCGGAAATCCTCAGCGCGGCCAAGGTCGAGCAGGCAGAGTACTTCATCATCGCCACCGATGATCCGGACACCAATATCAAGACCGCCGAGGTGGTACACCGGCTGTATCCACACATCAAGATCATCGCCCGCGCCCGTAACCGCCAGCATGTGCACCGGTTGGTGGACCTGGGGGCCGAGGCGATTCGGGAAACCTATTATTCGAGTCTGGAAATGAGCCGGCGCACCTTGGTAGGACTGGGGCTGACCCAGGCTCAGGCCGATGCGCGGATCAAGCGCTTCAAGCATCACGATGAACAGGTGCTGGAAGCGCAGCATGCGGTGTATGACGATGCGGCGAAGGTGTTGCAGACTGCGCAGGAAGCCAGGGCGGAACTGGCGAAGCTGTTTGAGTCCGATCAGCTGGAAGAAGAATCCAGTAAGAGTTGAAGTGAATGTGAGGGCCTCATCGCGTGCAAGCCCGCCCCCCACACTAGAGCGCATCTGGCATGCTCATTCGATCAACTGTGGGAGCGGGCTTGCTCGCGAAGAACGATAACGCGGTATATCCGAATAAATAACGACTTCAAGGAATCCACAATGGCCGCTGCCCCACCCGCCCCCGCCCTCAAGGAAATCTTCAACGCCGAGCGCCTCAAGCACATCGCCACGGAGATGACGGCGGTCTACCCCGCGTTCAACGCCAGGGCCTTCCTGAAAATGGCTAACGACGGGCTCGCCGAGTTGTCGATCATGCAGCGCATGGCCCGGGTCAGCGAGTGCCTGCACGCTGTCCTGCCGTTGAGTTATGAAGCGTCGCTGGACGTGCTGCGCGCCCTCGCCCCGCGCCTGAACAGCGGTTTCGTCAGCATCTCGCTGCCGCATTACGTCGCGACCTATGGCGGCCACGCGTTCGAGCAGTCCATGGACGCGCTCAAATACTTCACCACCTTCGGCTCCGCTGAATTCGCGATCCGCTATTTCCTGCGCAGCGACTTCGAGCGCGCGCTGGCGGTGATGCACGAGTGGTCGCTGGACGAAAACGAACACGTCCGGCGTCTGGCCAGCGAAGGCTGCCGCCCGCGTCTGCCGTGGTCATTTCGACTGGAACGGATCCAGGCTGACCCGACCCTCGCCGCCGCTATCCTCGACAACCTCAAGGCCGACGACAGCCTTTATGTGCGCAAGTCGGTGGCCAACCACTTGAACGACATCACCAAGGACCATCCCGAGTGGGTGCTGGACCTGATCGAAGGCTGGTCGCTGGACAACAGGCACACCGCGTGGATTGCCAGGCACGCCCTTCGCAGCCTGATCAAACAAGGTAACTCGCGGGCGCTGGCGATCATTGGCGCGGGTGGCAAACCCGAGGTCGAGATCATGGACGTGAACGTCGAACCGGCGGTGATTGCATTGGGGGAGAAAATCACCTTGTCCTTTACCGTTAAATCCACAGTCGAGAACAGCCAGCGACTGGTGATCGACTACACCATCGATTACGTCAAAGCCAATGGCAGCACTTCAGCGAAGGTGTTCAAGCTCAAAGCGCTGACATTGCCCGGCCACACCACCGCCGTGCTCAGCCGTGGTCAGCACATCAAGGAACTCACCACCCGCAAACATTACGCGGGCAAACATGCAGTACACGTGATGGTGAACGGCGAGCGCCTGGCCAGCACGGCCTTCGAAATCCTCCCCTGAAACCCGGCGCCTACAAAGGGTTCTGGCCCAGCAGTAAAGTTTGTTCCTGCTCACACAACTCCACCACGTAATCCCACAACACCCGCAGCCGCACGGATTTGTGCAGCTCGCGGCGGGTGCTGATCCAGTAGCTGCGCTGGATGCTTTCATCCGGCAACAACGGCACCAGCTGCGGATCGGCACTGGCCATGTAGCACGGCAACACCGCGATCCCCAGGCCTGATCGCGCCGCCTGTTGCTGGGCGATGACGCTGGTGCTGTGGAAGACCACCTGCGGGTTGCGGCAGAAGCTGTTGAGGAACATCAGTTCCTGGCTGAACAGCAAATCGTCGACATAACCGATCCACGCATGGCGACCGAGGTCTTCGCGGCTGCGCAGCGGTGGTGCGCTGTCGAGATACGCCTGGCTGGCGTACAGCGCCAGGCGATAGTCGGTGAGCTTGCGCGTGACCAGCATGTCGGCGGACGGGCGTTCCAGGTGGATGCTGATCTCGGCTTCGCGGTTAAGAATGCTGACAAACCGTGGCACCGCCACCAGTTCCACTTCGAGCCCCGGATAGCGTTCGAACAGCCCGTTCATGCGACTGGCGAGGAACATGATGCCCAGCC
Source organism: Pseudomonas sp. NFX71 (assembly GCF_048079215.1). Lineage (NCBI taxonomy): Bacteria > Pseudomonadati > Pseudomonadota > Gammaproteobacteria > Pseudomonadales > Pseudomonadaceae > Pseudomonas > Pseudomonas sp. NFX71. The sequence goes on from NZ_CP182230.1 coordinate 5,855,563, forward strand.
CTTCCGTCACGCCGACGCGAATCTTGCCCAAGGGCGCCGTCGATTGGGTGATCTCCTCCTGAGCCAGCAGCGCAACGTTTTCCATCGCCTCGGCGTGTTTGAGCAGCGCTTCGCCGGCCGGGGTCATCTCGTAGCCCTGGGCATGCTGGACGAACAGCGCCGAGCCAAGGCTCTTTTCGATGGCCTCGATATGCCGGGCCACCGTGGCGTGGGTAGTGTTCAAACGGCGGGCGGCAGTGAGCAAACGCCCGCTGCGCTGCAATTCGAGAAAAAACCGCAGGTCATTCCAATCGAACATGAACCGTCCTTAGGGCTGCGCTGTTTGAAAACGCACAGCGGCTGCGCAAAAACTAACATTCTTTTGACGAAAGCTAACAACTAGGATGACCGACAACAAGAACAACAATAAGAGGTCAGGGATGCAGACTTCCCTTGAAGAATTCGACTACATCGTAGTCGGAGCCGGGCCGGCCGGTTGTTTGCTGGCCAATCGGTTATCGGCCAATCCGCAACACCGCGTGCTGCTGCTTGAAGCCGGCGGCCGCGATAACTACGCGTGGATTCACATCCCCGTGGGTTACCTGTTCTGCATCGGCAACCCGCGCACCGACTGGTGCTTCAAGACCGAAGCGCAACCCGGCCTGCAAGGTCGCGCCCTGAGTTACCCCCGTGGCAAGGTGCTCGGCGGCTGTTCCTCTATCAACGGCATGATCTACATGCGTGGCCAGGCTGGCGACTATGACCGCTGGGCCGCCGACGGCAATCCCGGCTGGAGCTGGAACGACGTCCTGCCGCTGTTCAAGAAAAGCGAAAATCACTTTGCCGGCGACTCTGAATTCCACGGTGCCGCCGGGGAATGGCGGATCGAGCGCCAGCGACTGTCATGGCCGATTCTCGATGCGTTTCGTAGCGCAGCCGAACAAAGCGGCATCGCCAGCATCGACGACTTCAACCAGGGCGACAACGAAGGTTGCGGCTACTTCCAGGTCAATCAGAAAGCCGGCATTCGCTGGAACGCGGCCAAGGCATTTCTCAAACCGGTCCGTCTCCGTCCCAACCTCACCGTACTGACCGACGTCGAAGTCGACCGCGTGCTCCTGGAAAACGGCCGCGCCTCGGCGGTCAGCACACGCTGGCAAGGCCAGGTAAAAACGTTCAAGGCACGCAAGGAAATCATCCTTTGTGCTGGCGCTGTCGGTTCACCGAGCATCCTGCAACGCTCCGGCATCGGCCCTCGCCCACTCCTGGAAAAACTGGGGATCGGCGTGGTGCATGAGCTGCCCGGCGTGGGCGGCAATCTGCAGGATCACCTGCAACTGCGGCTGATCTATAAACTGGAAAATGCCCGGACCCTGAACCAGATCGCCGGCAGCGTCTGGGGCAAAATGGGCATGGGGTTGCGTTACCTGTATGACCGCAGCGGGCCGCTGTCCATGGCGCCAAGTCAGCTCGGTGCGTTTGCCCGGTCAGGGCCGGAACAGACCTCGGCGAACCTCGAATACCACGTGCAACCCTTGTCGCTGGAACGTTTCGGCGAGCCATTGCACGCCTTCCCCGCCTTCACCGCGTCGGTCTGCGATTTGCGCCCGCAGAGCCGTGGTCGAATCGACATTCGTTCGGCGAATCCCCAGGAAGCACCGCTGATCCAACCTAATTATTTGAGCCACCCGGAAGACTTGCGCGTCGCGGCTGACGCGATACGCCTGACCCGGCGCATCGTTTCCGCCCCCGCCCTGCAAGCATTCAAGCCGGTGGAATACCTGCCCGGTGACCGCTTGCAGACTGAAGAAGAACTGCACGAAGCCGCCGCCCGCATCGGCACGACGATTTTCCATCCGGTCGGCACCTGCCGCATGGGCGACGACGCCGACGCGGTGGTCGATGCGCAGCTCAAAGTCCATGGCATCCCCGGCCTGCGCATTGCCGATGCGTCGATCATGCCGCGCATCACCTCGGGCAACACCTGTTCGCCTACGCTGATGATTGCCGAAAAAGCCGCGCAACTCATTCTTAACCCCAATACAAGGAGCAACAGCCAGGAAAGGGAACTGGTCACGAACGTCTGAATGCCAAACTCGGTCAATGTAGGCGCTGGCGAAGCCTGCGATCTTTTGGCGCCCCTGGTGCGCCAGAGCATCAAGGTCAAAGATCACAGCCTGCGGCAGCTGCTACAGGGATCGGGTAAATCAGCAAGATCGATGCAGGTAGCGTCGAATTGACAGTAGCGGCACCCGCCCACAAGGCAGGCGCCGACAGTGGAACAACAAAAACAATCACTGTGAGGGATACCGATATGTCAGAACATGTACAGCCCCTGGACATCACACGCAGCGTCGACACGAGCCGCGACACCCGCAAAGTCATTTTCGCTTCGTCACTCGGGACGGTGTTCGAGTGGTACGACTTCTTCCTCTACGGTGCCCTCGCGGCGGTCATCAGCAAACAATTCTTCGCCGGGGTCAACGACACCACCGCGTTCATCTTTGCGCTGATGGCGTTCGCCGCCGGTTTCATCGTGCGCCCCTTCGGTGCGCTGGTGTTCGGTCGGTTGGGGGACATGATCGGGCGTAAATACACCTTCCTCGCGACCATCATCCTCATGGGTGTGGCGACGTTCTGCGTCGGGCTGCTGCCGACCTACGCCAGCATCGGCATCGCCGCGCCGATCATTCTGGTGGTGTTGCGTATGCTTCAGGGGCTGGCCCTGGGCGGTGAATACGGCGGCGCTGCGACCTATGTCGCGGAACACGCGCCCATCGGCAAACGCGGCTTCCACACCAGCTGGATTCAGTCCACTGCAACCCTCGGCTTGCTGCTGTCGCTGCTCGTGGTGCTGGGTTGCCGTTATTTCACCGGTGACCAGTTCGAAGTCTGGGGCTGGCGGATACCGTTTCTGTTTTCGATCGTGCTGCTGGGCATCTCGACCTGGATTCGCCTGAGCCTGCACGAATCTCCTGCGTTCGTGAAAATGAAAGAGGAAGGCAAACTCTGCAAGTCGCCGCTGCGTGATTCCTTCGGTAAATGGGAAAACCTCAAAGTCGTGCTGATCGCCCTGTTCAGCATCAACGCCGGGCAAGCAGTGACGTTTTATGCGGCGCAGTTTTATGTGCTGTTCTTCCTCACCCAGTTCCTGAAAATGGATCCGGCACTGGCCAATAGTCTGTTGATCGTCAGCGTGATCATCGGCGCGCCGTTCTTCATTTTCTTTGGCTGGCTGTCGGACAAGGTCGGGCGCAAACCGGTGTTGATGATCGGCCTGTTGCTGGCCACCGCGCTGTACTTCCCGATCTTCAAGTCCATCGCTCACTACGCCAACCCGGCCATCGACCAGGCCAGTCGCCAGGCGCCGATCACCGTACTGGCCGACCCGGCCACTTGCACCTTCCAGTTCGATCCGGTGGGCAAGGCGAAATTTGACAGCCCTTGCGACAAGGTCAAAACCTTCCTGGTGAAACAGGGCTTGCCCTACACCAGTGAAGCAGCCCCGGCCGGCAGCGACGTGCAGGTCAGCGTTGGTGAGGTAAAAATCGATGGCTACGACGAAGCGGCCCTGCGTGGCGCGGTGACATTGGCGGGGTATCCGTCACAAGCGGATACGCAACAGGTCAACAAGCCGATGATCGTGGCGCTGATGGTGGTTCTGATCATCATCTCCGCCATGTGCTACGGCCCGCTGGCGGCGCTGATGGTCGAACTGTTCCCGACGCGCATCCGCTACACCTCGATGTCCCTGCCTTATCACATCGGTAATGGCTGGTTTGGCGGGTTTCTGCCGACGGTGTCGTTCGCGTTGGTGGTGTATACCGGTGACATTTTCTACGGGCTTTGGTACCCGGTAGTGATTACTGCGGTGAGCCTGGTGGTGGGGATGATTTGTTTGCGTGAGACCAAGAATGTGGATCTGGATACCAACTGACACCTGACTTGATGAATTGATTGGTAGGCCAGCCTGCTAGCGATGGTCGTTAACGATAACGCGCTGTCTGAATGAACGCGCTGTCTGGACGTCCATCGCTGGCAAGCCAGCTCCCACAGGGTTCCGCTGACATCCGCGAGTTCAAATCGGTATCCACTTCCTCAAGTGAACAGAATTACCGCAATCGCGAGCCGTTTTCGCTACTCTGGCCCGAAGCATCCATCGCCCCGCCACTCACCCGACCGAGGCACCATGATCATTTCATCCGCATCCGACTACCGCGAGGCAGCCCGCCGCAAACTTCCCCGCTTCCTGTTCGACTACATCGACGGCGGCGCTTATGCCGAGCACACACTGAGGGCCAACAGCGCCGACCTGACGGGCATCAGCCTGCGTCAGCGCATCCTGAAAAACGTCGAAACCCTGAGCCTTGAAACCACCCTCTTCGACCAGCCCCTTGCGATGCCGATCATCCTCGCACCGGTCGGCCTGACAGGCATGTTCGCCCGTCGTGGCGAAGTGCAAGCGGTCAAGGCCGCACAAAACAAAGGCATCCCCCTGTGCCTGTCAACGGTCTCGGTGTGCTCGATCGAAGAAGTGGCGGCCCAAACCCAACAATCCATCTGGTTTCAGCTGTATGTACTGAAAGACAGAGGCTTCATGAAAAATGCCCTGGAGCGGGCCAAGGCCGCCGGGGTGAAAAACCTGGTGTTCACCGTCGATATGCCCACGCCCGGCGCGCGCTACCGGGACGCACACTCGGGGATGTCCGGGCCTTTTGCGTCTTCGCGAAGAATCCTGCAAGCCATGACCAAACCCGACTGGGCCTTCAACGTCGGCCTGATGGGTCGTCCGCATGACTTGGGCAACATCTCGAAGTACCTCGGCAAAGCCGTCACCCTCGAAGACTACATGGGCTGGCTGGCCAACAACTTCGACCCGTCGATCAGCTGGAGCGATCTGGAATGGATACGGGATTTCTGGCAAGGCCCGATGATCATCAAAGGCATCCTCGACCCTCAGGATGCCCGGGACGCAGTCAGCTTTGGCGCGGACGGCATTGTGGTGTCGAACCACGGCGGGCGGCAGCTGGACGGCGTGCTCTCCACCACCAAGGCATTACCGCCGATCATGCAAGCGGTGGGCAATGACCTGACGGTGCTGGTCGACTCGGGAATCCGCTCGGGGCTCGATGTCGTGAGGATGCTGGCGCTGGGCGCGAAAGGCGTGTTGCTGGGGCGTTCCATGGCGTACGCGCTGGCCGCCGACGGTCAACGCGGGGTGGAAAACATGCTGGACATTTTCGCCAAAGAGATGCGCGTGGCGATGACGTTGACCGGGGTCACTTCGATTGGTCAGATTGATGAATCGACGCTGGTGCAGGCGGTTCGGTGAGCTGATCGCAATCATTAAAAAACCGCGCAATGGCGCGGCTTTTCCCGGGAGGCGAGCGTCAGAAACTCGCTTTGACCGACACCATGAAGTTGCGTGGGTCGCCGTAATAGTTGCCGAAGCTCTCGGTACCGATGGTGGTGTAATAACGCTTGTCGAACAGGTTGTTGCCGTTCAACGCCACCGACCAGGTGTCGTCGATGCGGTAGCCGATCCGACCGTTCCAGATCGCATAACCTGACTGAGTGATCTTGTCGCCAGTGGCCGGAGAGACGCGGAAATTATCGCTTTGCGCGTTGACGCCGGCACCCAGGGTGAACCGCTCGAGAGCACCGCCCAGCGCGTAATCACCCCACATGCGCAACACGTGTCTCGGCACATAACTGTTGAACGCGGCGCCGTTCAGGCTGGTATCGATGTCGTCGAGGGTCTTGGTCTGGGTGTAGGTGTAACCCGCGAGCAATTGCAATCGTTCGATCACTTCACCGCTGATCTCGGCCTCGAAACCCTGGGCGCGCACTTTTCCCGCGTTGACATAGCAGTAGCCATCCGATGACGGGCAAGAGGAGTTGAAGTCCGTCTGCGCCTGGTCCTTCTGGATGGTGCGGAAAAGGTTGAACGAGCTGTTCAGGCGACCATCGAACCAGGCGCCCTTGATCCCCAATTCATAACTCTGCCCCACCAGCGGTTTGAGGGCCGAACCGTCTTCCGAACGAAAGTTGCCTTGAGGGGTAAAGATATCCGAGTAGCTGGCGTAAGCCGTCAGGTGCTCGTTCAGGTCCAGCAGCACGCCGGCAAATGGCGTGACCTGGCCTGTCTCCGTGGTGCTGGCGTGTTCCGAGGTGCCTGTATTGATGAAGTCGTAGTCGGTTTCCGAGTTGTACCAGCTCACACGACCGCCGACGACGAGGGTCAACGGATCTGCCAGTTTCAGGCGCAACGTCGAGTAAACGCCTTTCTGTTTGGTCACGGAATTGACCGGCCCGCCGCGAGACGAGTTGTCGATGAAGTAGCTGTCGTCCGGTTCAGGAACATGCTTGTCGGGGTTGAACACATTCTGCCGCTGCGGCAGAAACGCCACTGAGTAGAAGTCGTCTTTTTTCGCACGGCTGGCGTTGAAACCTGCCACCAATTCGTGTTGTTGGCCGAACGCGTCGAACTTGCCGTCCACGTAGGCATCCAGGCCGTAATCGACCTGGTCGTAGTCATACATACTGCCGAGCATACCCGTGGTGTTGGTGCCGGGAGTCACCGCGCCTGAGGCAAACGCGTATTTGATGTCCTGGGTGTTTTTGGTGTAAACGCTTGCGACCTTCAAGGACCAGTCTTCGTTGATTTGATGTTTCAGATCGCTGAAGACGGTGGTGCGCTGGCTGCGCCAGGTGTTCCAGGAAGGGTCGAGGCAGCTGGAGCGGCTGAGCTTCAGGTCACTGCGATCCCGGTAACGCGGCAGACCGCCCCAGCAGGGATTGGCGTCGACGTCTTCATAGGCAACGCCCAGCCCGAGTGTCGTGTCGGGGCTCACATCAAAATCGAGGGCACCGTAATACACCTGATCCTTGCGACTGGCGTCGTCCACAAAGTAATGCCGGCTCTGCTCGGCGACTACCGCCCGGCCGCGCACCGTGCCGGAGTCGTTCAGCGGTCCGCCGGTGTCGACCTGTCCGCGATAATTGTCCCAACTGCCACCGGACAGCGTGATGTCCGTATGCGGCGCGGTCTGGCCGCGCTTGCGCACGAAATTCACCCCGCCGGCCGTGCCACCCGAACCCTTCATCATGCCCGCGGCACCACGAAGGATTTCGACCCGATCGTAATACGCCATGTCACCACTGAAACTGTCGGCCTGAACATAAAGGTTGCCCATATCCAGCGGCACGCCGTCGTACTGGTACTGGCCCGACATACGGAAGCCGCGCGAATAGAAATATTTGCCGCCCATGGTCGAGTCGTAGACAGTAATGCCCGGCGTCTTTTCCATGACCTGTTCGATGGTGTTGAGGTTCTGGTCGTCAAGCATCTTGCGGGTCATCACCGTGACCGATTGCGGCGTTTCCTTGAGCGAGTGCTCGCCCTTGCCGATGGTCACCGCGCCCGTGGTGTACGAGCCGCTGTACTCGGTGGTCGCGCCCAGCATCTGCCCGTTGATGTTGGTCGCCCCCAGTTCCAGTGCCGAGCCGGTGGCCGGTACTGGCCGCAGCACGTAAGTGCCGTTGGCCTGGGGTTCGGCTCGCAGACCGCTGCCGCCCAGAATTCGCGCGAATCCTTCACTCACACCGAACGCCCCCTTGAGTCCGGGGGACTTCAGCCCTTCGGTTTGTCGCGCATCAAAGGAAATGGCGGCGCCCGCCGCACTGGCGAAATGACTGAGGACTTCGGTCAGACTGCCGCCAGCAATGTCGAAGGATTGAACCGAAGTTTGCTGTTGCGCCGCCATCGCCGCGACCGGCCATACGCACATCGACGTTGCCGCGATCAATCCGACGTTCACTGCAATCGCCAGACGACCTGACGTGTAGACCCGAGACATGCTTACCCTCCCCCAAAGATCATCAATAAAACTCACTGAGGGATGAGCCGAACGATGTGAATGAAAAGTGCAAAAGACTGAAATTATTTTTTGTCGCCTCAGCCGGAAACATTGACCCAATAGCGACTGAATCGGCTGATACGCAGGGAAAAACCGCTTTCCAGCGCAGCCAGCGCCAGGTCCGTGTTATCGATGGGGAACGCGCCGGACACCTTCAGATGGGCAATGCGCGGATCACAGCGCAGCACGCCTGTGCGATAGCGCGATAGGTCGGCCAGCAACTCGGCCAACGGACGATTGATGGCGATGATGCTGCCCTGCTGCCAGGCGCCCGTCGAAGCATCATTGCGCCGTACCGTCCCCAGTGAAGCAGGATTGAAACTCAGGGACTGGCCAGCCTCGAGGCGCACCTTCGGGCCAACGCCAGATGAAGTCACTTCCACCGCCTTCTCAAGCACGGCCACCTCGCCGCCCTGATGCCCGGACCGGACGATAAACCGTGTCCCCAGCGCCAGCACCTCGCCATGGCGAGTGACCACCTTGAACGGTCGCTGCGAAGGATCGACAGCGGTCGTGACAAGCATCTCGCCCCACAACAGTTCCAGCACCCGTTGGTGCCCATCGAAACGCAGGTTGACCGACGTGTCGGTATTCAGCAGCAATGAACTGCCATCCGCCAGGCGGAACTCCCGGCGCTCACCCACGGCAGTGCGGAAATCGGCGAACAGGTTCTGGCTTGTTTCACTGCGCCATCCCAACCAACCGAGCGAACCGGCCGAGGCCAGTACCACGACACTACGCAACACCTGCCGACGCGAGCTGTCAGCGCCGCGCAAGGTCGGTGAGGCCAAGGCGCCAGGCACGCGACTCATTTGCTCGCCGACGGCGGCCATGCGCTGCCAGGCTTGAGTGTGCACAGGGTCGGCGAGCAGCCATTCGTTCCATGCCGCGCGATCGGTGTCGGTCGCGACACCTGACTGTAGGCGTGCATACCACTGAGCCGCGACACTGATCGCCTTCAGTTCGGCGGGTGAAAGGCTCATGCCAGCTGCAACTGGATTTGCATCAGACAGCAATGCTCCATGGCCTTGGCCATGTGATTGTTGATGGTGCGCACGCTGACGCCCAGGCGCTGGGCAATCTGCGGGTAGGTCAGGCCTTCGAACTGAGACAGAATGAACGCCTGTTTGACCTTCGGCCCCAACCCTTGCAGCAAACGATCGATTTCCATCAGGGCTTGCAGCAGGATCGCCTGCTCTTCCAGCGAAGGTTGTTGCCCTTCGGGCATGGCCGCCAAGGCTTCCAGATACGACTGTTCCAGCGAACGCCGGCGGAACAGGTCAATCAACAAGCCCTTGGCGATCATCGACAGGTACGGCCGCGGCTCGCGTATCTCCAGCGCGTTGCGCGCCTTGATCACCCGGACGAAGGTGTCCTGCGCCAGATCCGCCGCATCGAAGGCGTTACCCAAGCGCTTGCGCAGCCAGCCATTAAGCCAACTGTGGTGGTCGCAATACAGATCATTGACGGCGCTGCGCAGGGACAAATCGTTGGCGGACATGACAATGGAATAATTCGCGACTGATAATGAATCGCATTGTCATCGGTACAGGAGGTGATTGGCAATAGCTGTATTGGCCAAACCCCGCCTCACCCGTAGGTGTGACGGGGTTGTCAGCCGTAGAAGCTCTATCTTCGCTGAAGCGCCCCTCATTCAATGTTTTCGAGAATCTCGAACTTCACCTGATCGGGATAGAAGGCCACATGATTCTTGATTTGTTCTACCGACACTTTGGGGTTTTCATAACTCCATGCCGCATTGGCCCCCTCATGCCCCGTAATCTGCAGGCTGAAATAGCTCGCGTCGCCCTTGTAAGGGCAATAGCTGGTGTGATCGGTGCGGGCAAAATATTGCTCGTCGATGTCCTCCCGCGGGACGTAATACACCGGAGGGTAATTGGCCTCCAGCAGCACCAGCGCGCGGGTGGACGCGGCCACCTGAATATCGTGAAACTTCACCAGCAGGGTGCCTGGTTGCTCGGCAATGGTGATGACAGGACTGGGACCGGAGCTTTTCATGAATTGCGTTCCTCGGGATGATGATAAACCTGTAGGAGCGTGCGAGCGGCGGTCCGACTTGCTCGCGATGGGTCGCGCAGCGGCCCCAAAACGTGAGAACACAGCTTCAGGTATAACCCAGATTTTGCCATCACGACGGCTTCGCAGCCGAACGGGATCAAGTGCTTTATCCGTCCGTGGACCGGCTCACCGCTTCCCACGCCTCGATTTCACGCGTCATCGCCTCCAGCCGCTCGCGCACCAGCTGCAGCGCATCGCTACCGAGCAACAGGTGCGCAGGTGGCGCCTCACTGTCAATCAACGTCAGCATGGCTCGGGCGGCTTTCACCGGATCGCCCAACTGTTTGCCGCTCTTGTTCTGCCGCGCGCTACGGATCGGGTCGAAAGTGGCATCGTATTCGGCAATGCTGCGTTCGGATCGGCGCATTGAACGCCCGGCCCAATCAGTGCGGAACGATCCCGGTGCAACGGCCGTGACTGCGATGCCGAATGGCTTGAGTTCCTTGCTCAAGGTGTCGGAAATCCCCTCCAGTGCAAATTTGCTCCCGCAGTAATAGGCAATGCCAGGCATCGTGATGAAACCGCCCATGGACGTGATGTTGATGATGTGCCCTGCCCGGCGCTGGCGAAAAAAGGGCACGAAAGCCTTCGTCACCGCCACCGCGCCGAACACATTCACCTCAAACTGCTGGCGCATTTCTTCAAGGGCCGACTCTTCGAAAATACCTTCGTGACCATAACCAGCGTTATTGACCAATACATGCACCGGGCCGAGGCTGGCTTCGACCTCGGCCACCACCGCGTCGATCCGCGCGAAGTCAGTGACATCCAGGCATCGACCGAAAGCCTGTTTCGAGGCATGCGCCTCGAACTCAACCCGCGCCGATTCGCTGCGCACAGTGCCGATCACCCGATGCCCCGCCGCAAGTGCCTCGTTGGCCAACGCCTTGCCGAAACCGCTGCTGACGCCGGTGATGAAGAGGGTCTTTTTTGTACTCATGGTCACATTCCACCCAGGTAGTGCTGCCGCATAGCGCGACAGTCAGGCTCGACACCATGTTAGAAGTGCGCACGCGCTGACTGAACGCTCATTGCTGTGAGTTATTTGCCTAATCCTATGGATTGATTGCTTTACACAGACGGCAGGGCCACATTCAAGCCCAATGAACACGCAGCAGGACCGAACCGTGAGCCCATCAGCCGTAGATCAAAACGATTGCCAGCAACGGATGATCGACCTGCTCAGCCGACTCGCTCCGGACGAAGGCTACAACCTCACCGCGCTGGCGGATGTGCGCTTGCTGCGCTCAAACCGTCCGCTGCATCGCACCCCGGTGCTTTACGATCCGGGCATCGTCATCGTCTGCCAGGGGCGCAAACGCGGCTATTGGGGGGAAACGACCTACGTCTACGATGCCCGGCATTATCTGGCGGTGACCGTCCCGGTTCCCTTCACCATGGAAACCGACGCCAGCGAGGACGAACCGCTGCTGGCGATCTATCTGCATCTGGACTTCAACCTCGTCGCCGAACTGATGTTGCAACTCGACGACCAACCGTCGGCCGCGCCCCAAGGCATGTTCGCCTCGCCCATGGAACCGCGCCTGAGCCAATCGGTCCTGAGGCTGCTGGAGGCGCTTGACTCGCCGCTGGACAGTCGCCTGCTCGGACCGGCGCTGGTGCGGGAGGTTTATTACCGGATTCTTACCGGCGCTCAGGGCGGTTCGATGCGCGCCGCCCTCAGCGCCAAAGGCCGATTTGGCCGTATATCCCTGGCCCTGCGAAAAATCCACGCCAGCCTCGGCGAACGGTTGGAGGTGGAAGACCTGGCCAGGGAGGCCAACATGAGCGTGCCGACCTTCCACGCGCATTTCAAAGCGATCACCCACACTTCGCCGATGCAGTACCTGAAGACCACGCGCCTGCATCAGGCCCGCCTGTTGATGGCGCGCAACGGCTGCAGCGTCGCGTCGGCCGCTTCGCAAGTCGGCTATGAAAGCGGTTCGCAGTTCAGTCGCGAATTCAAAAGGCTGTTCGGTCGTACGCCCACCGATGAGGTGACGCGAATGAAAGGCTCGTTCGCCCTGCCGCCTCTGGAGAACGCGCAGTTTGTGTCCTCCCATTGAGCGCCTCGATCTGCAGATCGTTGCAATGTCTGGACATGCACAAGCTGTACATCCATACAGATAAAGATTGCTCCATCGCTCATCAGCCGCCATTCTGTGCACCTTCCGGCAGCTGATGAACGATGGTGGTTATGCGGTTGTACCTCTGTGAAAAACCTTCCCAGGCCAAAGACATTGCGGCCGTGCTCGGCGCTCGGCGTCGCGGCGACGGCTGCTGGCTGGGAACGGACGTCACGGTAACCTGGTGCATCGGCCATCTGCTGGAAACCGCGCCGCCGGATGCCTACGACGCACGTTATAAGCGCTGGGTGTTGGCGGATCTGCCGATCATTCCGGACAAATGGAAAATGACCGTCAAACCGCGCACCGCCAGTCAATACAAGGCCGTCAAACGCTTGCTTGGCGAGGCCGATGAGCTGGTGATCGCCACCGATGCCGACCGTGAGGGCGAAATGATCGCCCGGGAACTGGTGGAGCATTGCCGTTATCGCGGGCCGATCCAGCGATTGTGGCTGTCGGCGCTGGACGATGCGTCGATCCGCAAGGCGTTGGCTGCACTGAAACCGGGAGCGGAGACGTTCAGTCTCTATCATTCGGCATTGGGCCGCTCACGGGCCGACTGGCTGATCGGGATGAACATGAGCCGGTTGTTCACGCTGCTGGGGCGCCAGTCCGGCTACCAGGGCGTGTTGCCGGTCGGTCGGGTGCAAACGCCGACCCTGCGGCTGGTCGTGGATCGCGACCGCAGCATTGCCGATTTCGTCCCCGTGGCTTACTGGGCCATCGACGTGCAGCTGCTGCACGATGGCACCGCGTTCACCGCACAGTGGCGCGCGGCCTCCGACGCTTGCGACGATCAGGATCGCTGCCTCGACCAGGCGCTCGCGCAACAAGCGGCGGCGGCGATAGGCAATGCGGCGAGTGCCCGGGTGATCAAGCTGCGTACCGAGCGGATGCGAGAAGTGGCGCCGCTGCCGTTCGATCTGGGCACCTTGCAGGAAGTCTGCTCGAAGAAGCTTGGCCTCGGCGCCCAGGAAACGCTCGACATCGCCCAGGCGCTTTACGAAACCCACAAGGTCATTACCTATCCGCGCAGTGATTGCGGCTACCTGCCTGTCAGTCAACACAGCGAAGCGCCAGGTATTCTGGCAGCGTTGAGGCAGGCTGATCCGGCCCTCAACGCCTTGCAGGACTACCTGGAACCCCAGCGCCGCTCACGGGCGTGGAACGATGCGAAAGTCAGCGCTCACCACGGCATCATCCCCACTGCAGCGGCAAAAAACCTTGATCGGCTGGCGGGCAAGCAGCGTGCGGTCTATACCCTGATCCGTGCACGTTATCTGGCGCAGTTTCTGCCCAATCATGAATACGACCGGACCCAGGCCGACTTCGACTGCGCCGGTCAAGCCTTGCGCGCCGTCGGCAAGCAGATCATCGAGCCTGGCTGGAAACGCGCCCTGCCCGAGGCCCTCGCCCCGGCCAAGGGCCGCGAAGCGCCAGCGCCGCAAACCTTGCCGACATTGGCCGAAGGACGTGAGTGCACGGTGGCCGAGGTGAAGCTCAAGGACCTCTGGACCCAGCCGCCCAAACCCTTCACCGAAGGTGACTTGATCAAAGCGATGAAGAACGTCGCCAAACTGGTGGAAGACCCACTGCTCAAGCAGAAACTCAAGGACACCACCGGCATCGGCACCGAAGCCACCCGCGCCTCGATCATCCAGGGCCTGCTCGACCGCGGTTACCTGATCAAGAACGGGAAGGCACTGGCCGCGACGCCGGCCGCCTTCAGCCTGATCGACGCGGTGCCACGTGCCATTGCCGATCCGGGCACCACGGCGATCTGGGAACAGGCGCTGGACATGGTGCAAAGCGGCGAAATGAGCCTGGAAGAGTTCGTCACCAAACAAGCCGCGTGGATGAGCAAGCAGGTGGCCCGCTGCGCCGGCCTCAGCCTGACCATCAGCGGCCCGGCAAGCCCGGCCGGGCGCGGTGGCGCGCCATGGAAAAACAAACGCAAACCGGCCAAGCGCAAACCCGCGACTGCTGGCACGCGCGCAGCAAAACCGGCGAGCAAGGCGTGATCGGGCAATGGTCTACTGTTCATCAGATCCGCTGACATCAGAAGCGAGCCCGCATGCCCTCGATTGAACTGCACGCCGCACAGCGCGATGAACTGGAAACCATTGAAAACCTGATGCAGTTCTATCTGCACGACTTCAGTGAATGGCTGCCGCTGAAACTCGGCGCGAATGGTTTCTTCAACCTCCAGGACCAACAGGATTACTGGCGAAACCCTGCCACCCGCCCCTTTTTGATCAAGGTCGATGGGGAACTGGCCGGTTTCGTGACCGTGGATGACCGCACCCATCTTCCCGGCGCCGAGCACAACATCGGCTACCTGTTCGTCAGCCGCCGCTTTCGTGGCCAAGGTGTCGCGACGTTTGTCGCATCCACCCTCTTGAGCCAGCTCCCCGGTCAATGGCAGATTTTCCACATCGACGCCAATCAGCCCGCGCGTTTGTTCTGGGCGAGTGTGATTGACGATCTCACCGGCGGCACGTACACACGGCATCAGCAGCCGGTAGACGATTTCCCCTGCACCTTTTATCGCTTCCAAAGCTCACCGCTATCGTCCTGAGTGACGTTCTCCAGTTCCGCTTTCTCATTCCAAACAGCTTTGTCCGACAATATGTAGTGCTTGAAAATAATCACTACAAAACCGTTGACGCCTCCGATTTGCCCTTGCATGATGCAGACATCTCCCCGATCGGGAGTACGGCAACATGTTTGAGCAAGCTCGTCTGACCGCCGAGCTGTTTTTCCCGGATACACGCTGCCCACAAGGCAGATTGAAGAAGCTGACCTGGCCCGAACGTCCAGTACAAGGACGAGAAGCGCTGGCGATCAATCCTCATGAAGCTTGTGGCCGACCCTGAAAACGTCGGTAGTGGCCCGAAGGTTATCGCTGCTTCTCTTCGTTGTGACGCTATTGCGTAGCAGTTATTCAACACGACTACATGCAACAGACGCGGGACCCCGTCATTTCGGCGGCCGACCGCTGACGTCCTGGTTTCGGTGCCAGGGATCAACTAACCGATGGGCTACCTGTATTAGCGAATCAACTTTGAAAGATCACCAAATGGTCAAGGGGCTTTATATGAATCTGAACAATCAACCCACCATCGATGAACTGGCTCGTATGTTCGCTGCGCAAAAAGACAGCCATGACAGCCATATCCTGTGGATCAGCAAATCGGGCCAGGTGCATATCGACTGCCTGTCGCCGCATGCCCATGAAGCCGAGTTCGACCAGAACAACCAGAATCTGCTGGCCCGATTGAAGATGTACCGTCGCGGTCAGGGCTATGTCGGCAAAAAAGCCGCAGCCGACAAAGACTTCATCGGTAATGTTCTGCAAACGCTGAAACAGGCCTGGGCCTCGATGCAGAACCAGAATGAAGTTCGGGTGATTGACCGGTTCTACTGATAATCCAACACAATAAAAAGGCCCCGCTCGAATGATGATCGAGCGGGGCCTTTTTGTTTGTCTCCACTGTGCCAAACAAAGCTATCGTTAAAGGTATCCGCTGTTGGTCCCTGGAGACTTGCGATGAAAAACAACCTGAAATTCCTGCTGTTGCTGCTGATGACGAGCGCTGTTCAGGCAAACAGCGTCAACGGAGTCCCGTCATTCGCAGTGGAGTGCCCTGGCAAGATCCTCGTCCAGGCGGATCAGGACGGGCCGGTGATGATCAACGGCAAGGAAGCCGAAACCAAAGCCATCAATGATCGCCGCTTCGAAGCCAAGAGCTCCGGCATCACACTGTCCATCGTCCTGGCCGATGACGATTCGGTGGTCGTGTCTTCCACCGGCAAGGCGCCCAATGGAGTGTGCCAGTCAGTCGATGACTGACGTCGACGACTCGGCTTTCCCAGAACCAACTCCATAACGGCAATTCCTTCACGTTATGCAGCGTCCGTTTGCCCGCCTCCAACGCCACCAGCCCCCACCTCGCACACCCGATGCAGGCCTCGCCCGCGTCAGTCGGCCTGACCGTGCGCGAGGTGCGATCGAACAGGCTACCCCCCAGTGTTTCCTCCAGTCGGCGAATCTGTTGCGACAAGGTTGGCTGTGACACGTGCAGTGCCGCGGCAGCACGGGTGAAACCGCCGCAGGATTGAACCTATAGGCAGGACTTATGCGCAGCATTGCATATCGGTCTTGGACGCTATGAATCAACCAGCAGAAGATGGCTTCACACCCAAGCAACACCACGCCGACAGGAGATACCCGATGCAACAGTCCCACGCTTACAACGACCCGAGTCTGGCCCTGACCACGTCGATCCTGTCCCGACCGACCCGACCATCTACCGCTTCTACGAGATGATCCAGATTTACGGCACCACCCTGAAAGCCCTGGTTCATGGACAATTCGGCGACGGCATCATCAGCGCGATCAACTTCAAGCTCGGCCGGAAGCCGCGGCCAAAGTGATCGGCGAAAAACTCGGCCTCGCCTACGTCACCGCCGCCCTGCTCTATCACTTGCTCCGACAGTCGTGTCGTGCGGAATTGCTGACCCAGCAAGAGCCCGGCGAACTGTTCGTAATCCGTAACGCCGGCAACATTGTGCCCTCCTACAGCCCGCATCCAGGCGGTGTATCGGCCACGGTCGAATACGCGGTTGCCGTGCTGGGCGTCACCGACATCGTGATCTGTGGCCATTCGGACTGCGGCGCCATGACCGCCGTCGCCTCGTGCAAATGCATGGACCACCTGCCCGCCGTCAGCGGCTGGTTGCAACACGCCGAGTCGGCGAAAGTGATCAATGAATCGCGCCCTCACGCCAATGACGCGGCGAAGGTGAGTTCGATGGTGCGGGAGAATGTGATCGCTCAACTGGCCAACATCCAGACCCATCCGAGCGTACGACTGGCTCAGGAAAAAGGCCTGCTGAACCTGCATGGCTGGGTCTACGACATTGAAACCGGTTCGATCGATGCGCTGGATGCCCACAGCCGCACGTTCGTGTCGCTGGTCGAACACCCGACTACCTGCGCGGTGCACGGCAAAGCGATGGAAGCGGCTTGATCCAGGTCGGCAGCCGATGCGGCGCGCCCGGTTCACGGGAGCGCTGCATCCAGTTTCATTTGTCGTCAGGCTTGCCTGACGCTGGTGACCGGATCTCCGGGCTGTCCTCGGCGTTTGGCGGTGTTGGAACGCTTCCGGGCGTGAACACGTGAGTCAGCAATTCCCTGGCATCGATTTCATTGACGCCATTCACCGTGCGGGCCAGCGCAACGACCTGCTCACATTGTTTATGGGTGTTGACGCGACCACTTAACACCACCGTTCCTGCAAGTGTTTTGACATGGACTTGCAGACTAAGGGCAGGATCGGCCAGCGCCAGGGCCGACTTCACCCGAGCGGTCAGCCACGCGTCATGCGCGATTATTCCCAATTGATGAGAGTAATGCTCCAAGGAATGATGTTTCATGGCGAACCCTCTTTCGAAACGCAGACGCAGACACCTAAATTATAGTGCGGCCTGCGTCTGTGGTCGGGGTTCTCAGCGTTTGACCGACAGATCCACCTGCGTCATGCGACTGCGAATCGTGAACACACCATCCCCCGAGAGAATCGCGCTGCGGGCAAACAGGCGGCCGCTCTCCCAGTTCGAAAGCCCCAGCTCCGGCTTGTTCAGCGCGTATTGTCCGTCGACCCAGCGAGTGATGCCGTTGCCGACAAAAGGCGCGTTGACCGCATTGTAGAAACGCTCATGGGCCTCGGCATCTTCACTGATCAACGACACGGTGAACTGCGGGCTGTAGCGGTTGAACAAGGCGATGGCGCTGTCCAGGTCGTCGACGATCTTCAGGCTGACTTCCGGGGTTTCTTCCCACTCCCACTCGCGGCCCAACTGGTCCTCGGGCAGCGGCTCGGCCAATGCTTCAGTTTGATAACCTTCAGCGCGGCAGACGTCGACCTTCGCGGTCCTCCAATCGTAAGGCAGGTACGTCTCGCTGCCCTCGACGATGTGCAACTTGCAGCCCTCGTCCCGAGCGGCGCCAGCCTGTTTCAAGGCCTGCAGAAACAGCGGCACCAGTTCGGCGGCGCGGTCGCGGTGGATCAGGCAGACGTTCAGGGTGTTGCAGACCTTGCGGTCCAGGGAATTGCGCACGACGGCGGCAAAACGCTGGGCGTCGGCCTCCTTGTCGGCGATCAGCCAGGCGCCACCGGTGCCATGCAGGCTGACGGCCGTGCCGGCCTGCTGCGCGATGCTGCCCAATTGGCTGACGGCACGCCCCGAACCACGGGCCACCGCCAGCGACAGGCGTCGGTCGGCGAACATCGCCCAACCGGCGGCGTGATTGACACTTTCCACCAGCGACACCGCACCCACCGGCAAACCGGCGTCGCTCAACGCCGGGTTCAACGCGTGGGTGACGATGGCTTTCGCCGTGCCCAAGGCGTCGCTGCCAATGCGCAGCACCGCAGTGTTGCCGGTACGCAACACGCCAGCGGCGTCGGCGAAGACATTCGGCCGTCCTTCGAAGACGAAGGCGACGATACCCAGCGGCGAAACCACCTGCTCGACTTTCCAGCCGTCATGCTCGACGCAACTGATCACTTTGCCACGCGTGGCTGACGCATCGCGCCAGGCCCTGAGGCCCGCGATCATGTCGCGGCGCATGCGTTCATCGGCCAGCAACCGCGTGGTCGAGCGTCCACGAGACTTGGCCCACTCGATGTCGGCGAGGTTGGCCGCCTCGATCAAGTCCCAGCAGCCCTGATCTTCAAGGCGCCGGGCAAAGAAATCAAAGAACTCACTGATCGCCTGGTCCGACACGGCGGACATTGCCGTAAACGCCGCTTCGGCCCGCTCGATCGCTACTGCCGCCGCTTTCTGGTCCGCGACGGGAATCAGCAGCAACTCGCCGCTGACCTGCTCCACCAGCAGGTGGTCCCCGGGCTGAAAGCGCAAGGCCAGTTCGGGGCTGACCACGGTGACGCGGTTACCAGCGAAAGGAATTGGCGTGCCAGCGATTAGACGTTCGAGCGCAAGAGACATGAAGCGGTTTCACCATGCAAGGGGCGGCTGGAAAATGTATAGCAAAACGCCGGAAGCGTCATTAACCCCGCCCGCTCGAATTTCTCAAAACACCGACCAGCCAATTCGCTGGCTCAGCAGTTCCAGTGCGGCCATGCCCGCGAGCGAGTTGCCGGCCGTGTTCAGTTCCGGCGACCAGACGCACACCGTGAACTGCCCCGGCACCACGGCGACGATCCCGCCGCCCACGCCGCTCTTGCCAGGCAGGCCGACACGATAGGCGAAGTTGCCCGCCTCGTCGTAGAGGCCGCTGGTGGCCATGATCGAGTTGACTTGCTGGGTCTGGCGGGCGCTGAGGATCTGTTCGCCGCTGTGTTTGCAGAAACCGTCGTTGGCCAGGAAGCAGAACGCCCGGGCCAGGTCCACGCAGCTCATGCGCAGGGCGCAATGGCTGAAATAGCTGCGCAATACCGCTTCGACATCGTTATGAAAGTTACCGAAGGATTGCATCAGGTAGGCCATGGCGGCGTTGCGCGCACGGTGCTGGTATTCGGACTCGGCGACCTTGCCGTCCACCATCACCTGCGGGTTGCCCGACAAACGCCGGACGAAATCGCGCATCGATAACGCCGGTGCGGCAAAACGCGACTGGTTGATGTCGCAGATCACCAGCGCACCAGCGTTGATGAACGGATTGCGCGGGCGTCCGCGCTCGAACTCCAGTTGCACCAGCGAGTTGAACGGCTGGCCGGAAGGTTCGTGGCCCAGGCGCTGCCAGATGGCTTCGCCGGAATGATCGATGGCCTGCACCAGGCTGAACACCTTGGAAATGCTCTGCACTGAGAACGGTGTATGGGCGTCACCGGCACAAAACAGTTCGCCGTCGTTGCCATACACGGCAATGCCCAACTGGTTGGCCGGCACGGTGCCGAGGGCGGGAATGTAGTCAGCCACCTTGCCCTGACCAATCAGGGGACGAACTGCGTCAAGGATCTCGTTCAACAGCGCTTGCATGCCGGGTTCCGAAGTCTTGCCCCATGGGATTGCGGGGACACTGACGCTAGACGCTGGCGGTCAGCAACGAATCACAGATTGCCTGAACACAATCTCATAAACACCACTGCTCCCCGTGGGGGCTTGCTCGCTCCCACAGGGGATTTGCATAGCCTGTGTATCAGCATGTATACAGCCCCGTTTTTGACACACCCCGTCCATAAAACCCCGCACCCGCGACACATCGCAGATACACCCGATTGATGAAATGTGCCTGTCGATTGGCTCAGCCGATCAAAGCGCTCAACTCACTCAATGCTATGGGGTATCACCATGTTCAAGCTCTCGACTTCTTCCCTGACCCTCGGCCTGATCATTGCGGGCGGCCTGGCCCTGTCCAACGTCGCGTCGGCTTCCGAGTCCGAAGCGTTCAGCATGAAACAGCTGGCCCACGGCTACAGCCAGGTCCAGGCCGACACCGCGGAAAAACCGGCTGAAGGCAAATGCGGCGAAGGCAAGTGCGGCGCCAGCGAGTAACCCCTGCGCAGGGCCGTCGGGCCCCGCATCCCTGACTGAACGGAGACCAAGTCCATGAATGCTGCAATCTCGTCGGCCGTAAAAGGCCTGCACCTGAACCTTGACCGTGCCGGTAGCTGGCTCGCCCCTCTGACCTTGCGGTTGTTCATCGCCTGGGAATTCTTCGAGTCGGGCCTGGAAAAGTGGAACGGCGAAAACTGGTTCGCCGACATTCAGGACCGCTTCCCGTTTCCCTTCGACCATGTGCCGGCCACGCTGAACTGGGAACTGTCGATGTGGGCCGAACTGATCTGCGCCCTCGCCATCCTTGTCGGACTGGGTACGCGGATTTCCGCCATTGTGTTGATCGTGGTGACTGTCGTTGCGACCGCTGCCGTTCACTGGCCAGCCGATTGGTCTACATTGAGTGAGCTTGCCCAGGGTTACTCCATCAGCAACAAGGGGTACGGCAACTTCAAATTGCCGCTGATCTACCTCGCCGCCCTGATGCCACTGTTGCTCTCGGGTGCCGGCAAACTCAGCCTCGATGCGTTGCTGGCCCGATTCTTCTGGCGTCGCAACAATCGCTGAAATGTTAATGTGGCAAGCTGTACCTCCCACCTCACTTGCGTAGACAGGAGCCACCATGAGCGTGACCACCCAATGGATCGAGATCGACAGCGCCGAAGGTAAATTCGGCGCCTACCTGGCCATTCCGCATACCCGGAAAGGCCCTGGGATCGTGCTGATCCAAGAGATCTTCGGCGTCAACGAACACATTCGCTCCGTCGCCGAACAGTACGCCGCCGACGGCTACCTGGTGATCGCGCCGGACCTGTTCTGGCGCAGCGGCCACCGTATCGAACTGACCTACGATGAAGCCGGCTGGAAACGTGCGATCGAGTTGATGAACGCCACCGACGTCGACAAGGCGCAGAAGGACATCGAACTGGCCATCGACGCCCTGAAAGCCCAGCCGGGCCTGGACGGCGGGATCGCTTCCATCGGCTACTGCTTTGGCGGCCTGCTCTCGTACCACACCGCCGCCAACGGGCTGGTGGACGTGGCCATTGCCTATTACGGCGGCGGCATCCAGAACCAACTGGACCGTGCCGACGAAATCGAAGTGCCGCTGCTGATGCACTTCGGTGAACAGGACAGCCACATTCCGCTGGAAGCCGTCGAGAAAATCGCCGAGCGCTTCGACAACAACGATAACGTGGAAATCGTCGTGTACCCGGAAGCCGAACATGGCTTCAACTGCTCGCACCGTGACAGCTACAACCAGCGTGCAGCGGCCGAGGCCCATGGCAATACGCTGATCTTTTTGGGTATGGAACTGTAAGGCCCACACCCGCGAAAAAGGCACCTTCATACGACGATGAAGGTGCCTTTTTTTTGCAACGATGCTTACTGGCTCACGTCTTCCGTTTGGGCAGCCACCGCCAGCTGCGGTTGAGCGTTACGTTCATGCACATGGCGATGGGGCGTGCGGTCGATGTTAAGGCTCAGGATTTCCGGTCGGCTGTAGTGACCGCGGCCATCCATCTGGCGTTTACGGATTTCGATCTGGAACAAGTCGATGTCAGCGATGACTTCGCCTTCACCTTCGGTCAGTGCGCCGACAACCTCACCTTGCGGATCGATGATCGCGGTGTAGCAGCCGCCGGAGATCGGACCGATCTCGCAACCGGTGTCAGCCATGATTTGCGCCTGCTGTTCCGGGTACAACCAGGCCGTCGAATTCACCACGAAGCACGCCGATTCCAGCGCGTGCATGCGGATGCTGACCTCCATCTGGCGAGTGAACAGCGGGCCGGCAAATGAACCGGGGTACATCGAGGCGTGAATCTGTTCACCGTCTTCGATCAAGGCGTAACGCGCCAGCGGGTTGTAATGCTCCCAGCAAGCCAGTTGGCCGATGCGGCCGACGGCGCTGTCGGTGGCCCGCAGGCCGGAGCCGTCGCCCATGCCCCAGATCATCCGTTCGTGATAGGTCGGCGAAATCTTGCGCCGCGCCTGAATCAGGGTGCCGTCCGCATCGAACAGCAACTGAGTGTTGTAGAGAGTGCTGCCATCGCGTTCATTGACGCCGATGGACACGACCATGTTGGCGTCCTTCGCGGCTTTGCCGATCGCATCGGTAGTCGCGGAAGGGACAACGACGGCCTGGTCCAGCAGTTTGTAGTGCTCGGCGCCCATTTTGAATGGGGCCTGCACGAAGGAAAAATACGGGTAGTACGGCACGATGGTTTCCGGGAAAACGGCGAATTGCACGCCCTTCTCGCCGAGTTCTAGGATTTTGTTGACGACCTTTTCTAAAGTGCCTTCACGGCTGTAGAGCACAGGAGCGATCTGAACGGCGGCGGCTTTGACGATGGTCATGACGGTGATCTCGTTGGGAATGGGTTTCAACGAGGACCAGATTACGGTAATAATATTTTGTCTTGAATGTCGAATACACCACCTTTCAGGACAAACCGCACCATTGGGTTTTGCGACTGCTGCGCAGCCGAGCGGGACGGTGCGGCGTTCCGACAAGCTCCCTCGCCACAGTAGAGCGCTCGGCCATCGGCCTGGGATCAACTCCGATTGGCACGCTGGATGACTTGCGGTGGTTGGCCGAACGCACGAATAAAAGCCCGGCGCATACGCTCACGATCACCAAAACCGGTCTCTGTCGCCACCACATCGATGGCATGCCGGCCGGTTTCCATCATCAGGCGCGCGGCTTCCACTCGCAGGTTCTCGATAGCCTTGGCCGGTGACTGACCCGTTTCGGCATGAAACACACGACTGAACTGTCGCGGGCTAAGGTTGGCCGCGCTGGCCAGCGCCTCGACCGATAGCTCGGACTTCAGGTTCTGCTTGGCGTAGATCAACGCGGACTGGATGCGGTCAGTCTTGGGCTCGAGTTCGAGCATCACCGAAAACTGCGACTGCCCGCCCGCGCGCCGGTGATACACCACCAATTGTCGGGCCACGCGCCGCGCCACGTCGGCGCCCAGATCCTTTTCAACCAGCGCCAACGCCAAATCGACACACGCGCTCATGCCCGCCGCGGTCCAGACGTTACCGTCGTTGATGAAAATCCGGTCTTCTTCCACCCTCACTTTCGGGTACGCCCGCTGCAATGCCGGCGCATGACACCAGTGCGTGGTCGCACGCCGGCCATCGAGCAGGCCGGCTTCGGCCAATGCGATGGCCCCGGTGCAAATGGACCCCAGGCGTCGAGAGGTCCGACTGGCGCTGCGCAAAAACTCCACCATGCCGGGCGAGACCGGACGGATCAGGTTGTCGCCCATCACCAGCAGCGTGTCGAAGGGGCCATGGTGGAACGCCGTGGTCTCCACGCCGAAACCCGCCGAGGTCCGCACGGTACCGCCGTGCTCGGACAGCAAGGTGATGTCGTACATCGGAGTGTCGACGGCACCGTTGGCCATTTCGAAAGCCGCACACATGGCCAGGCCCAGCACCTGGAAACCAGGGTAAACGATGAGGCCGATGTTGTGCACGGTGGCAGACTCCTTTGACCTTAAAGGTGGCATGACGGGTTTCCGGTCAGCCGAGTCTGCACTGTACTCCTGAATCAGTCGCTAGTGCCTGGTCATCAACCCGTGCAGCACACCGAACCGCAAGCCGGGCTCGGAAGGTGTCATGTGCGAGACGCCAAAGACTTTGAACGCCGCCAGCATCAGCACCAGTCCGCCCGGCAGGATGCTCAGGCGATGACTCTGCAGACCGGCCAGCCTGAGCTGTTCGACGTGCCCTGCTTCCAGCAGGCGCAACGAAAGACGCAACAGGCCGCTGTAGGTGATTCCGCTGTGGCCATCGTCGTTCAAGCCGTTGGCCTTGAGGACTTTGGCCAGCATGCGTGCGGTGCCTGAAGAACCGATGACCTGCTGCCAGCCCAGCGTGCGATAACGGCGCGCGACGCGTTCGAACTGCAGAGTCGCGACACGCTCGGCCTCCAGCAGTGCCGGGGCCGAGATGCGGCCGCCTTGAAAGTAGCGCGCGCCAAAGGTGCCGCTGCCGATGGCGATGCTCTCGGTCAACAGCGGTTGAGCGCCCTGCCCCAGAATCAATTCCGTGGAACCGCCGCCGATATCGATGACCAGTCGCTTGCGCTCGGTGCCGGGCACCGTATGGGCCACGCCCGCGTACACCAGCCGGGCTTCTTCATGCCCGGAAATCACATCAATGCGAAAACCCAGGTGCCTTTCCGCGCTGGCCAGAAACAGCTGCGCATTGTCAGCTTCGCGCACCGCACTGGTGGCCACCGCCCGCACACGACCGGGCTCGAAGCCACGCAATTTTTTGCCAAATCGCGCGAGCGCCTGCCATCCACGATCCAGCGCCATTTCGTCCAGCGCGCCACCCTGAAACCCCTCCGCCAACCGAACGGGCTCACGCAGGGTCTTCACTTCCTGGATCACCAGTTGCTGGTTCCGCCTGACCGACTGGCCGATCATCAAACGAAACGCGTTGGAGCCCAGGTCAATGGCCGCAAACAGGGAGGCGTCTCCTTTCATTGAGGTATTCCTTGCGCAATTCATTTGTCAGCAGAAGCCGCTCCGCTGAACACTCAAGACGGTTTGCAAGGATGTTGACATGGGTTCGATGACACCCAGATGACACGCTCCGGGGCGAACGAAAAACTCTCCTATTTCGCATCGCCATCATGGGGCTTGTAGAAGCGGAACAATCCGATATCCGCCGTTTTGATGTACTCCTTGGCCCAATCCGGTTTCACGGTGCGGTCGTGGAAGTACAAGGCTCCGCTTGTGCGATCCGGCAGCTGTTTATTCAGCGCCTTGCGCGCGATTTCCTTGGCGAGTGCGTAAGGCACCTCTTCCTGGACCGAATCGGAGCGGCCGTCACACCACCAGGAAAACTGGCAGCTTTTGGTTTCGGAGCCCTGCTTGACCACACCGCACACGGTGTCCGGAAAACCTTTGTGCCCCAGGCGATTCATGACGACGTTGGCGACCGCTTCCATGTCGACAGCGTCCTTGCCTTTGGCTTCCCAATAGATCGAACGGGCCAGGCAAGTGATCGCATCGTCCAGCGGCGCTACGCCTGCGGGATCCACGGCCTGGACCTCGGACTGGGTAATGGCTTCGGATTTTGGGGCCGGCGCGGGGCTGGGGTTATCCGCCGCTTTTTGCTCCAGTACCTCGGCCTTGTTCTCGGCCGCTTGCTGTTTTTGCTCCTGATCCGTGGCGAAAGCCAGGCCGGCAAACAGGGTAATTGCGAGGCAGGTGGCAATCCAATGGAAGCGCATCGTCGAAAGACTCGGTTGGCGGTTTCGGATAAGTGTAGTAGTGAAATGACAGCAATCACCTCCCCGGCATTTTGGAAAAATCCATTGCCTGCAGGGGGGCCACTTCGCGCATCATGGGCGCAGTCAGATCCAAGGGAGATTTCCATGCGTGTCCTGTCATCCGCTTTGCGTCTTGCCACGTTGTCGTTGGGCTTGCTGTTCGCCGCGAAGGCGCTGGCGGCTGACGAGAAACAACTGATCGATTCGATCAACGACTACCGCAGCCAGGTGCAGCGTTGCGCGGGTGAGGTGTCGGCGGAACTGCCGCCGCTGGCGGGTGATCCACGGCTGGCGTTGTCCGCCACCAGCGTCGTCAATCTGCAACAGGCCATGGTCGCCGCGAATTATCCGATGAAGAATGTGCAGGCGATCAGCCTGTCCGGGCCGCGTGATGCGGCATCAGCGATGAAAGCGATCCAGGAGAGCTTTTGCCAGATCGTGCTGGACCCGCAATTCGTCGACATTGGTGTGAGCCGCCAGGACCGTGAATGGCGCATTGTGCTGGCCCGTCCACTGTTGAGCGCACGGCTGAGCGACTGGCAGGCCGAAGGCCAGAAATTGCTGGCCGAGCTCAATGTCGCACGCGGTCGGCCGCGCCAGTGCGGCACGCAATCCTTCGCTGCCGCCACACCGCTGACCTGGAACGCTATCCTGGCAACGGCGGCCGAGACCCATTCGCGGTCGATGGCCAACAACAACTATTTCGATCACAAGGACCGCGATGGCCGCACGCCCGGTGATCGGGCAGAGCTGGCGGGTTACAGCGGCCAGCAGATCGGCGAGAACATCGCCGCCGGACAAGACGCCGTGCGCAAGGTAGTCGATGGCTGGGTCGCCAGCCCCGGACATTGCGCCAACCTGATGAACCCGCAATTCCAGGAGTTGGGTGCGGCGTATGCGGTGGACCCGAAAAGTGATTCGGGAATCTACTGGACGGCGATGTTCGGTACGCCGTAAGGCAGCTCCCATACAAACGCAAAAAACCGGAGTGGGTGTGGCGTCGACGCTATGTAGCCGATGCCCACCCTGCACAGCAGTTCGACCGTATTTGTTGAAGCAGGCCGGTTTCACCAGGCAACCGGTCCCCTCTCGGAATTCGTCATAGAGCCCATCGATCACCCGGTCATAAATAGTGATTGGACGCCCCCTCAAGTTGCTCTTAGCCTGCGGCTCACACATCCGTTAATGACGGAATACCCATTAGAAGTGCGACCCGAATCGCCAAGCGAGGCTGTCATGTCAGAGCGAGTCTTGATCGATGGGTTCTCCCGGCGTGTGGACTATCTGCGAATGTCTGTCACGGATCGCTGTGATTTCCGATGCGTGTACTGCATGGCCGAAGACATGCAGTTTCTGCCACGCCAACGGATCCTGACCCTGGAAGAAATCTACGAAGTCGCTGAAAGCTTCGTGGCGCTGGGAACGCGCAAAATCCGCCTGACTGGCGGCGAGCCGCTGATTCGCCCGGGCGTGGTGCAACTGTGCCAACGCATCGCCGCCCTGCCCGGCCTGCGCGAATTGTGCATGACCACCAACGGTTCGCAGTTGAGCAAACTGGCCAAGCCGTTGTTCGACGCCGGGGTCAAGCGACTGAACATCAGCCTCGACTGCCTGGACCCGCAGCGCTTTCGCGAACTGACGCGCACCGGCGACCTGGCGCAGGTCATCAAGGGCATCGACGCCGCCAATGCAGCCGGGTTTCGCAACACCAAGCTCAACTGCGTGGTCATGAAGGGTCGCAACGATCACGAGATCAACGACCTGGTGAGCTTCGCCATCGACCGCCAGCTCGATATTTCATTCATCGAAGAAATGCCCTTGGGCACCATCCATGAGCACAGCCGCGCGGAATCGTTTTATTCCAGCGCCCAGGTCCGTGAACGAATTGCCGAACGCTACACGTTGATTGACTCCGCCGAGTCGACCCAAGGCCCTTCCCGCTACTGGCGCCTGGCCGAGGCGCCGCAGATCCGACTGGGGTTCATTTCTCCTCACAGCCACAACTTTTGCGGCACCTGCAACCGGGTGCGGCTGACCGTCGAAGGTCGACTGCTGCTGTGCCTGGGCAACGAGCATTCCGTCGATCTCAAGGCCGTGTTGCGCGCCCATCCAGGCCAGCCCGAGCGCCTGGAGAACGCTATTATCGAGGCGATGAAGCTCAAGCCCTATCGGCACAATTTTGAAGTGAACGATGATGTTCAGGTGGTTCGCTTCATGAACATGACCGGCGGCTGAAGACCATGATTGTCAGGCCCAAACCCAATCTGATCGGCGTGCTGACTTCACTCAAGGGTTCGATCGCCAAACGCATTGCCTGGCGCAGCCTGATGGTGACATTGCTCGCCTCGGCCATCGTGCTGATCGAAACCCTGCACCCCAGTTACTTCTCCAAGGTCAGTGCAACGCCGTTCACCCTGCTGGGCTTGTCGTTGTCGATCTTCATGAGCTTTCGCAACAACGCCTGGGCCATTGTCAGCTACACGTTTTTCGGTCTGGACGCGATTGGCGATGAGCTGGAAGACCCGTTCGGTCGCGACGAAAATGACCTGCCCACCGATGCCTTGGTACGTATCATCGAACGTGAAGTGCTGTCGGCGCTGGGGGTGACGCAGCTTCCTCCGGTTCTGGAGCCCGTTGATTTTGTGCTTGAGTGATCGAGACGGGGCGACTTGCCCATCGTCAGCAGTCGGGCGATGGCTTCCGCCAGTCACTGGCGGCGGAGAATGGTGGGCGTTGCGTCGTTTTCAATCCTGCGCCTGAACCACCTCGATCCCCATTTTCCGATAATCCCCGACATCGCCCGACGCCACATGACGCTCGGTGATCAGCGTATGAATGCGGTTGCATGGCGCGACCACGAACGGTTCCACCGCGCCCAGTTTGTCCGCTGTGGTGACGGCGATCACTTGCGAAGCACTGTCAATCAGCGCCTGCTTCACCGGCACCTCGTCGAAATGCAGTGAGCTGATGCCGACTTCCGGATGAATCGCGCAGACCCCGGTGAACAGCACGTCGGCCTTGATGCCCTGCAGCAGGCGCACGGTCTCGTGACCACTGACCGACATCGTCGCCAGGTTGAGTTGTCCGCCGGCCAGAATCACTTTGATGCCTTTGTATTCGGCGAGGATAATCGCGGTCATCGGCGAGGTCGTGATCGCCGTGATAGAAATGTCCGTCGGCAACGAACGCGCGATCTGCAGCGTGGTGGAGCCGGAATCGAACATCACGATCTGGCCATTCTCCACCCGGTCCGCGGCGAGCTGCGCCAGGCGGGTTTTCACCTCATCGGTTTCGCTGACACGGGTGAAATAATCCTTGCCCGTGTCCTTGGGCCGAGGCAGCGCCCCACCGTGTACGCGCTGCACCAGACCGGCCGTGGCCAGTTCCGACAGATCGCGGCGGATGGTGTCTTCGGAGACTGCGAAATGCTGGCTCAACTCGGAGGCCATGACCTTGCCGTCACGCTCGAGGATCAGGAGGATTTTTTGCCGGCGCAGTTGGGGAAGTTCGGCCGCCGAATGATCGTGCATGTTTTCGCCTGAATTTGCGGGTTTGTGCGAGATTAGCCAAACCCAGGCGCAAACACAATCGGCGCAGCGATGGGCAACCGTCAGTTACTCGCGACTTGAGCCACAGTGCCCGAACTCACCAGTGCCGCCAGGGAGGCATCGAACTGTTTCAGGGCGCTCACTTGCAGCTCGGTTTGCTGGTCGATCTGCGCGGCGATTTCCGGCGCCGCCTTGCCCTGCACCCACACCGAAGGCATTTGCTGCGCGCGAGCGCCTTCGGCCTTGCCAATGTATTGCAGGTTCGAGTCGTAGAATTTCGCCATGAAACGCGCTTCAACCTGATTGTTGCGCTTCGACACCAGACGGCTGTAAGTGTCCAGCATCACCACCACGTCCGGGTGCGCTTGCACCAGTGCGTCAAGGTTGTCGTAGACGGTCACCGTGGCAAATTTTTTGTGCAACGAACCCATCAGCCAGTTGATTGCCAATTTCGGATCGGAGCTTTTCACGAAGGCATTGCTGATACGCGAATCCAGCGCCGGGTTCTTCGCGCCGTTCAGCGCAACCGAGTGGTACTGCTCAAGGTATTCGAGGGTGTTGACGGTGTTTTCGCTGTAGAGCACACCCACCGTTTGGGCAGGCTTCAGGCTGGCGGCGCTGTCGGCGACCGGCAAGAAATGGCAGGTCTGTTCAGCGGCATAGGCCGGTGCGGTGGCGGCAACGCTGCCGGTCAATACAGCGACAAGGGCCAGCCAGGTAGAGATTCTCATCGCGCAGATTCCTTCGGAGGCGAATTCGGTATATGGCTATCCTCCTCCGTTGCCGGAAAAACAGAACTTGCGTTTATTGATGGTGGTTATTGATTAAACGAATGGTTGGGCGTGGTGGCCCGGCTGGCTTGCCAGCTCCCACAGGGGACTTTTGGCGGGCATGAGCAGGGGGTTCGCCGCCGATGACCTCACGGAATCAGGCCGGCTATCAGGCCGCCTCGCTTTGGCCTTTGATCTTGATCTGCCCCGTCGGAAGGCCGAGCGCAGGTTCTGCGCAGTGGGCAACCCGGCATGGATGCCGGGTTAGCCGCCCCCGGCCATGGATGGCCGATGGCGGCGGGCCCACGGAGCAGGACCGGAGCGAGGGCATGCCGAGCTTTAGCGAGGCACCGTACGTCAGGGGCGCAAGCGCTTGGTTACTTGGCGCTCTTCCAAGTAACCCGCCGTAAGGGCGGAACCATTAGTGGCCGTCACCGCAGCAACGGATATTCACCCAATCCCAATCCCAATCCCAATCTCTATTCAAGCCACCCGCTCAACCGCATCCACACTGGCTTTCTTCTTCCCCCTGTTCCACCGCATCAAGACAATCCGAACCACCTTGTTCCACACATAACCAACCCCGACACCACCAACGAGAGCGACGACAACCGACAACGCCGGCACATCAACAATGTGACGCGCCAGGGACTGAAACTGAAAATGCGTCAAATAGATATACAGCGTTGATGCGGCAATTAACGCCAGGCCCCGCGCAATGAAGCCAGGCACAGGAATGGACTTGACCCAGATCACCACGAGCACGGCAGGCAAAGCGATATCGACGTATCCGTTTATGTCCATGTTGTGCGGCCCATAGATGAGCAGAAGATCCTGCCCGCCCAGCACCATGACGGCCACCGCACTGACGATCCATTTCTTGATGCTCGAGTTGGCATAATGAATGGCCATTCCGAGCACCATGATCGCCAGATAGTGTTGCGGCACTCTGTCATAGAGTTCGGCAGCATCAAACAAATAGGCACTGATCAGAACATCCGCCACGGCCAATACGCAGGCCGCAATGACCAGATTCTGAAACGGATTTGACATGATCATTTTTCTGACTCGCTCGAACGACAGGGCGAATCCAATGATCAGGATCATTTGCAGAAGAACTTCGACATACCAATAGGTGAAGGTGCCTACAACACGTTCTGGAAACCAGTTCGAAACGAGCAATACCGTTTGCCAATGAACCCTGTCGAAAACTATTTGAATCAAGATGGCGTACAGGACGGTGGGTATCGCGATACTGACAATGGACTTTAAAAGTGAACGCGCATTACCGCGCTCATTGATCGCTTGAAGTTGAAACCTGGCCAGGCTGATGCCCGACACGATAAACAACACCTTCGTCTCGCCTGCAAGCGGGAATTTTGAAAAAATATCAAGATGCTCGATAACAATAAGCAAAATGGACATGACACGCAGAAGAACAGGAACCTCCATTGCCCGAAGTGAAAACCGGGAAGACCGGGTTTTATGGGTCAGCTCACACAATTCACGCACCGGTATCATTTCCCACTGATCCGGGAGATGGCCAATCAGCGTTTCAAGTGCCATGGAAGCCTGTACAAACGAGAGCGAATCCCCACCCAGTTCGACGAACGACAAATTTGAATCAATACGCGGGACTTCGAGTACTTCCGACCAGGCGGCTACCAGCTGGAGCGCCAGCGGTGACAGGTTCTGGCTCGAATTGATCGACGTCGCGTCCGTATCAATCGAGGGTAATGCGCGCCTATCTATCTTTCCGTTCGGCGTCAGTGGAATAGCGTCCAGGAAGACGAACAACGCCGGGACCATATAGTCGGGGAGCTCCTTGCCGACATGGTCACGCAATTCAACCGATGTAACCGGCGTAGTCGCAACGCAGTAAGCAACCAGCCGGGCGAGCGACGTGTCATGGTTGGCAAGCACGACACACTGTTTGATTCGGGGATGCCGTGACAGCGCGCCTTCGATTTCAGTCAGTTCGATTCGATGGCCGCGAATCTTGACCTGACTGTCACCTCGCCCCAGGAAGCTGACACTGCCATCGATAAGATAAGTGCCCAGGTCACCGGTTTTATAACAAATATCGTGTTCGTCGTTCGTAAACGGGTTCACCACAAACTTTTCTCTGGTTTGCGACGTATCACTCCAGTAACCCAACGACAAATAAGGGCTGCGTATCAGAATCTCACCCACTTCGCCTTCGCTGACCAACTGATTTGACTCATTGACCACCAGCAGTTGCGCACCTTCAATCCCCTTGCCCAGCGGAATTTTCAGACGGTCGATTTCAGGATCGAGATGATGGTACGCCATGGCCTGCGGCGTTTCTGTCGTGCCGTAGAAGTTCACGCTGCCGGCACCGGGCGCAATAGCGCGAATTTGTTTGTACAGCGTCTGACTTAATGCATCTCCGCCCCAGAACAGATATCGCAGGGCATTGAATTCAAGTTTTTTAAGTTTCGCGCCCGTTTCAATCAATTTTCCCAACGGGGGCGTCAGATGAATAATCGAAACGCCATTTTCCTGTATCCACGTAGCCAAAGCTGAAGGATCAATGACGATTGACTGCGATGGAACCACAACTTTTGCGCCAATGGAGAGCGGCGTAAAAACATCCCGGTACACCGGGTCATGCCCCAGACCGGACAGCAGGGAAAAGCAATCGTCTTTGGTTAATGAATGACGCCGGGCATGCCATTCAATGAAGTGAACCAAAGGCGCGTGATGAGTCACGATTCCTTTCGGCTCACCCGTGCTGCCGGAGGTGAAGGTGACATAGGCCGGATCGGCCGGATTGACTTCAGGCAGGCTTGTTTGATCACAGGCGAAGGCTTGCAGTGCAAGGGCGGGACTTTCCGGAATGTGAACGACCCGCGTACTTGTCTCAAGGCATTCAAGCCTGAGTTCGTCAGGCGCCTCGCCGCACACCAGCACAAAGGAAGGCTCCAGCGCCTTGATGATTTGCCCTACACGCGCTAGCGGATAGGCGACGTCGGCCACCGTGAACATCAATCCGGCCCGCGACGCTCCGAGCATGGCGTAGACCAGCCCCGCACAACGACTCGAAACAATAACAACCCGGTCGGATTGTTTTGCGCCCTCCCTGATCAGCAAGGACGCCATGCCCCGGCTTATTTCTTCAAGTTGTCGATAGCTGCACGTCGCATCTTGAGAGATGACAGCGATGGCATCGGGCGAACGCCTCGCCTGCTGCAAGAAGTCCATGAATATTGGGCGTTCGGCACAGTATTCCAGCCTTAACGTTGGGTTTGGGCGAAGATCGTGCATTTAATCCTTATGCTCCGCATGATCTATACGAGGTTGACGCCGTGCTCATAAGATCCTGAGTAAGAAGATTCAGAATCGGTGGCCGAGCAAAAACATGTAGCGTAGTTGCAGTTCAGAACGAATGCCTAAACGTTAGTGCAGAGTGACCGGTGTTGCCGATAATTTCAAAGTGCTGCGATGCTCTGCCCGGCGTCATCGCAGGATGCCCACGCGAGTCGCTCGACCGGAGCCGAACATCTTCCTCCATGCGTCGGGTCAACGAAGCCATCGATCATTTGCCCAGCGGCAATACCTGTCGGTCGCCCACCGGCGCATGGAGCTCCATCACCTCGACGACCCAATCGATGAACACGCGCAACTTGAGGCTTATATGCCGGTTCGGTGGAAAAGCCACGTAAAGCGGCATCGTGTCGAGGTGCCAGTCTTCGAACAGCGGCACTAACTCGCCACTCGCCTCGAAGGTTTTGGACATGTACTTGGGCAGCCAAAGAACACCCAACCCTGCCAGGCCGGCCGCGAGGTAGGCATTGCCATCGTCGACGGCCAACACGTAGCGACCTTTGATCTGCAAGCGCTCGCTGTGTTTATGCATCGCATAGGGCAATGGTTTGCCGGTGCGCGCCCACAGAAAACCGACGATCCTATGGTTCGACTCTTCCAACTCTCGCGGATGCAAGGGTGTACCGACGCGAGCCAGATAGCTCGGTGCTGCGAAAACGCCAAGCGACAGATCAGCGACGCGCCGGGCCATCAGCGACTGATCCGTGAGTTCACCGCCGCGCACCACGCAATCGACGTTCTCATCGATCATGTCGACGATGCGATCGCTGACGCCCATGTCGATCTGGATGTCCGGATATCGCGCGTAGAACCCAGGCAATGCCGGCATCAGAATCATGCTCGCCAACGGGCTCGGCACATCGACTCGCAACCGGCCCCGGGGCGATGCCGAGGCGCCGGACAGACTGGTTTCCGCGTCGTCGATGTCGGCCAGCAGTTTGATCACGCGTTCGTAATACACGGCGCCATCGGCGGTGACGTTGACTTTGCGCGTCGTACGGTTGAGCAACTTGACGCGCAACCGCGCTTCCAGTTGCTGCACCAGTTGAGTCACGGTGGTCTTGCTCATGTGCAGGGTCTCTGCAGCCTTGGTGAAACTGCCCGCCTCCACCACACGCGCAAATGCCTGCATCGCGTCAAAACGGTCCATCGCCACCCCTTGTTCCGATCAGATTGTTTGTATTTTCCAAACAGTGATCACCAAGGTTGCTCGTTTATCGCCCCGGCGCAAGTCCTTACAGTCCCTACATCGTTAGTTTCGGGTCGGTTTCGGCCTTTTGATCGAGGTGGTTTATGACAACGCGTGACGTGGTTTTTCCGAGCGGACGCCAAGCGCTTTATGAGCGCAATCGCTACTCGCCGGCGATTCGCTCCAATGGCTTTCTGTTCGTGTCCGGACAAGTCGGCAGCAAAGAGGATGGATCGCCCGAGCCTGATTTGGAGAATCAGGTCCGGCTTGCCTTCAACAACCTGAACGCGATCCTGGTCGCGGCTGGTTGCACTTTCGACGACGTGATTGATGTCACCGTCTTCATCGTCGATCCAGAATCGACGTTCGAAACGATCTGGAAGATCGTGCCGGAGTTCTGGGGCAACGCGCCGCACCCGACGCTGACCGGGATTGGCGTCACGTGGCTGTATGGTTTCCAGTTCGAGATCAAGGTGATCGCCAGACTTCCGGAAACCGTCCAGGGATGAACGACCGTTGTTAAGGGTTGGTAGCCTGCCTCTAACGAGCTTCCTCGAAGAGGCCTACCAACTCATTGAAAGCAACAATATCCAGCGGCCGGCTCAGGAAATAGCCTTGACCTTCATCGCACGATACCGCCTTCAGCAACTTCAGGTGATCGGCCGTCTCAATGCCCTCAGCCGTTACGGTGAGCGATAACGCACGTCCCAGGCCCACGATAGCCCGGATGATCGCCTTGTCATCCTCGCTATCGGCCAGCCTGTTCAAAAAGCTGCGGTCAATTTTCAGGCCGTCGAACGGGAATGCGCGAAGGTAGCTCAACGAAGAATATCCCGTTCCAAAGTCGTCCATTGATATCCGTACGCCGAGACGTTTGAGCGTACGCATGACCTCAAGAGCGCCGGTGGCGTCTTCGAGCATGACGCTTTCGGTAATTTCCAGTTCTACGCGGCCAGGGTCGATGCCAGAGTCCAAAAGGGTTGTCTGAATACGCTCGACCAGATTGCCTCGTTTGAATTCGGTCGGTGACAGGTTGACTGATACGAACAAACTTTCCGGCCACCGTGCGGCGCAGCGGCAGGCGGTATCGAGAACCCAGTTGCTCAGGGAAAGAATCAGCCCGGACTCTTCGGCAATCGGGATGAACGTGTCGGGTGGTATTAAACCGCGCTCAGGATGTTGCCACCGGACCAGCGCTTCAGCACCCACCATCTGACCGTCAGCGATACGATAGCGTGGCTGGAAATGCAGCCGCAGCTCTCCATGTTTGATCGCGAAGCGCAGGTCGCTTTCCAGACGACGGCGCTCGATGATCCTGGCGTTCATATCGCCGGCATAAAAGCGCCAGGTGTTACGCCCTCCGGCCTTGGCCTCGTAGAGTGCGATATCCGCATAGCGAAGCAGCTCGGTCGCCTCGCATGCGTCATGAGGCGCCATTGCAATGCCTAGACTGGCGCTGACGAACACTTCCTGCTCATCGATCGTTATTGGCTGCTCGATGGACTCGATCAAGCGGCGACAGAGCGTCTCGACTTCTTCCTGGGAACTCACGTCGGTCAGGATCAATACAAACTCATCCCCGCCCACCCGAGCGACCAGGTCGCCATGGCGCACGCACTCTGACAGGCGACTCGACACTTCATTAAGGACCAGATCACCTGCGGCATGCCCGAGCAAGTCATTCACCGGCTTGAAACGATCCAGATCCAGGCTGAGCATGACCAGCGGCTGTTCTATCGTTGGCAATGCCTTGAGTTTACCGTCGAGAAACTCTTGAAGACGGGTTCTGTTCGGCAGCCCGGTCAGGGCGTCATGCTGCGAGAGGAATTCGATACGCCGACGAGCTTCGACTTCCTCTGTCACATCCGTCGCAGTCCCCCGGAACCCTCCACCTGCCATCTTTCGAGCCGAAAGACGAGTGATTCGCTCCTGGCCTTCGGTATCGACGTATCGGCACTGAATGCTGATATCCGGACGACGGTTCGGGATGCTGAGCCACTGAGCCAGCGTGCCCAGTTCGGTACTCAGCAGATCATCGATTACCGCACCAATCCAGATGTCTCTCGAGAGCCCCGTCACGTCTTCGAATCGTTCTGACAAATAGGTGAAATGCCACTCGGGATCAATTTCCCATACCCAGTCCGAGCTGGCTTCAACCACGTCGCGAAAGCGTGCTTCGCTGGTGGCAAGGGCGTCCTGACTGCTTTGCAGTGACGCATAGCTGGCATCAAGTGCCAGCGCACCCGCGGTCGTGCGACGCAAAATGACCCACGTCATCAGGCACACCAACAACGCGGCAATGCCGATCAATGGCAACCCTATCCCCAGCAACCGCAGGCCCGGCCTTTCCGGTCTCCACTGCAGGCTGCCGGCCGAACCGTCATCGCCCAGTGGCAAGAGCGACGCAGTGTCGGTTTCGCCGGACGTGACGACGTGCAAACGATCGACCCCGAAATCGTCGCCGATCATCTGCAGCTTGGCGTTGTTCAACACATCGACGAAAACCAGCACTGAAGGTGGCCTGTCATCAGGCACCACTGTCGGATCGGTTCCCGGCGTAATGGCTGCTGCCGCGATGAGTGCGGGTACTCCTCCCAGGTTGATGAAGGCTGTTATCGGCGTCTCGGTTTCCGCTCCTGCACGCGCCTTGTCAAGAATTCCGGCGATGGACTGCTTGAGCCACTCAGTGACTTCCACGGATTTCAGCTCACCCTTGACCACAGCGTAAACAGTGCGATCAACGTCGTTGACGACAAACAGTCCCTGGACCCCGAAATCCGTGTAGAGCGTTGCTCCGACGTTCTGTCGTACGAAGGCCCAGTCAGGGTCCACTTCGGCATGCAGGTGCCTGTAGGCGTCACCCCAGAAGGCGTAATCCTTGACGGTTGAGCGCAGCGATTTTTCCAGCGACTGGACGGCCTTCTTCGTGTAGAACGCGCTTTCAGCCTCCTCTGTCCGGTCCAAATCATGTGCAAGGTAAACGAGCGAATAGCTGGCCAGTAAAAACACGCCCGCCAATAGACCCACAAACTTGAGCAGCGAGGCGCGAGCCAGTACCACGCTCGAGCGACGGGAGGAAGCAGGGTTACTGGAGGTGGAACTGTTCGGCATAGATTCCTGCTGGTCGTCGACGTTAGTGTGTTGCATACCCTGATATCGGCCGCGTTGGCAGAACGATGAACAGCGGCATCCATGAAGGGCCGATTACTATTAAAGCCTATGGTTCTGCGCCCGCCACGATCTGACTGTGAACAGATGTCACTGGGGAACGATCCGGCACCCGCGCCGGACATGATTTGCAGCAACCATCGCTAGCGGTTCAGCGTTAATATCTGCCCGCTCCCGTTCACATTCTTGAGGATGATCCAGGCATGTCCACACCCGACACTTCCCTGCAAGACACCGCCGCGCCTGACGGCGTTTGTTACGGCTGCGGCGGCAGCAATCCACACGGGCTGCACATCAAGAGCTTCTGGCATGAAGACGGCGAGCATGTCATTGCCGAGCATATGCCGGAAGCCAAGTATTGTGGTTGGCCGGATCTGGTTTACGGTGGTTTGATCGCGATGCTGGTTGATTGCCATTCCAACTGGACGGCGATGGCCTATCACTACCGCATGGAAAACCGCGAAGTCGCCAGCCTACCGCGCATCAACTGCGTCACTGGCAACCTGGGCATCAAGTTCATCAAGCCGACGCCGATGGGCGTACCGCTGACCCTGCGTGCGAAAGTGGAAGGCGAAGTGGGACGCAAAACCCGCGTCGTCTGCGAAGTCTATGCCGGGGATGTGCTGACGGCGGTCGGGGACTCCATTTTTGTGCGCGTCGATGCCGGGCAACTGGCGGCGGTTGCTCATGGTCGATAGGCAGCAACCTTCTTCAGAAGCCCGAACGATTTACGTTGGGCTGATACGCAAAATGGCAAGGCTCGATAAAATCGGGCCTTGCCATTCACTTTTGTCGGGCCCGCCCCTTACAGGTCGGTGATTTCCTTATGGCGTGGCACCAGCAGTTTCATCACGCTCCAGGCCACCAGATAAGCCACCGCACAGATGGCGAACATGATCATGTAGCCGGTGTGAATGTCGTTGATCGATTTGTAATAGTCGAACACCCAGCCGCCGACTTTGGTCATTGCCACGCCGCCCAAGCCGCCCGCCAATCCGCCAATGCCGACCACCGATGCGATGGATTTTTGCGGGAACATGTCGGACACGGTGGTGAAGATGTTGCACGACCACGCCTGATGCGCCGACGCGCCTACGCCGATCAACAGCACCGGCACCCAGAAGCTGATGTATCCGAAGGGCTGCGCCAACAGTACCAGCAGCGGGAAGAAAGCGATCACCAGCATGGCTTTCATACGACCGTCATACGGCGCGTCGCCGCGAGCCATGAAGTAGCTGGGGAACCAGCCGCCGCCGATGCTGCCCACCATGGTCATGCTGTACAACACGGCCAGCGGCCACACGATGGCCTGGCCTTTCATGCCGTATTGCGCTGACAGATACGTCGGAAGCCAGAACAGGAAGAACCACCACACGCCGTCAGTCATGAATTTGCCGAAGGCAAAAGCCCAGGTCTGGCGGTAGGTCAGCAACTTGAACCACGATACTTTCTTTTCGGCGACGTTCGGCGCCGGAGGATCGATCACCTGCGCATCACTGCGGATGTAGGCCAGCTCCTGCGCCGAGAGACGTTTTTGCTTTTCCGGTTTGTCGTACAGCGCAATCCACACGGCCACCCAGACGAAGCCCAGCATGCCGATCACGATGAACGCCGCTTCCCAACCCCACAGGCCGGCAATCAGCGGTACGCAGATCGGTGCCAGGATCGCGCCTACGTTGGCGCCGGAGTTGAAGATACCGGTGGCGAAGGAGCGTTCCTTCTTGGGGAAGTATTCGGCAGTGGCCTTGATCGCGATCGGGAAGTTACCCGCTTCGCCTATCGCCAACACGGCGCGGGAGAGCATGAAGCCTGCGATCGACACTGGGATGACAGCCAGTCCGAACGCGCCGCACACCGCTGCGATGCCCTCGCCCATCGGTACTGAAAAGGCATGCATCATGGCGCCGGTCGACCAGATACTGATCGCAATGATGTAGGCCTTCTTGGTCCCGATCTTGTCGACGAACCGACCAGCAAACAACATGGAAATCGCGTACACAAACTGGAAAACGGAAGCGATGTTGGCGTAGTCGCTGTTACTCCAGCCAAATTGCGTCGACAAATCCGGTGCCAGCAGGCTGAGCACCTGGCGGTCCAGGTAGTTGACGGTGGTAGCAAAAAACAGCAGCGCGCAGATCGTCCAGCGGTATTTACCGACAGCCTGGCCGACACGTTGCGCATTGATGGGCTCGTTCAGATTCATGGCATCACTTTATTATTGGATTATGGTGATGATCTCTCGGTTTCAAGCGAGATCACTTCTTACGCGCAGCACGCCGCTCTGCGGCTCGCGTCAGACGAGTAGCACGTGCAAGCAGGGGGTTGGCGGAGCTGCCGCAGACAATGCGCACGGGCAGGCAGTCAGGACCGGACCATAAGAAGCGGGATGCAGGGAGGCGAGAAAGCGGATTGAGTTCATGATGGGACCCGGTTTTTGTTTTTAGGGGTGTAACATCGTATGTCGTCGTACAACTGCGCCTTTTATAGCGAGTCCCCTACCCGGCTGTCAATCTGGAAAATTGCCGTTCGTCTCGCCGTTCACCCCTCGCTGAAGATTCGCTATCGGCCAAACACGCGGGGCGAAGCAGTCCGACAGCCTTTAGTCCGGGCGAAATTGCCAGCAGATTTTTAATTTCAGATAGTCGTACGACAACACATGTCGAACGCAAAGATCGCCGGTCTCGAAGAACCGGCTCAGAAGAGTGTCATTTGACCAGCCGCGTTTCCTTGGACGGCCTGTAACCGAAATACGAGCTATAGCACTTGCTGAAATGGCTCGGCGACACAAACCCACAGGCCACCAGCACATCCACCTGGGACAGCTCCGTGTGCTGGAGCAGTCGACGCGCCTCGGTAATCCGCAGCTCCATGTAATAACGCTGCGGCGTGGTGCCGAGTTGCTCCTTGAACAAACGCTCGAGTTGCCGACGAGAACGACCTGCATAGACGGCCAGTTGTTCCAGCTCCAGCGGTTCTTCGAGGTTGGCGTCCATCAGCTTCACCACCTCGCGCAAGGGAGCGCTCACACAGACGTTCTCCGTCGGTTTGATGCGCCGGTAGCGGGACTCTTCGAACGCGAGGATGTCCTCAATACCCTCGACCAGCGCCTTGTCGTGCAGGCCCTTGATCCAGTCCAACGCCATGTGGAAGGCACCTGACGGGCTGGACGCCGTTAGCCGGTCCCGGTCGATGACAAAGGGCTCGCTGGTGACGTGCGTGGCCTTGGCAATTTCCGCGAGCGCGGGGCGATGTTCGGGGTGAATCGCGCAACGATAACCGTCGAGCAACCCGGCGATCCCGAGGAACCATGCGCCATTCCACAATCCCGCCAGGCTCACGCCCTGGTCGGAGGCCGCTCGCAACAGACTGATCAACTCGTCAGTCGCCTTCAGCTCGGTTCGGTAGCCACCGCAAATGACCAGCAGATCGAGGTCATGAATCACCGAGCAGTCGATGCGCGCATCCGGCCGAATGACCAGCCCCAGATCGCTGACCACTTCCCCGTCGTTCAAGCCGAAGGTGCGGGACGAAAACAGTTTGGGGCGTAGCAGATTCGCGGTGACGATTGTATCCAGCGCCTGGGTAAAAGCAGGCAGCGAGAAATGTTCGAGCAGCAAAAAGCCTGTTCGCGTCATTTGAACAGGCTCGTTGGGGTTGTCGTTCAGATAGCGGAGATTTTTCCCCTTCATGCCTCCGCTAAATTGGCGTCGTTCGATCAATGTTTTTGGCACTCGGTTGCGTGAACGGACAGGAGTCTGGTGCATCAGGATATCGCAAAACCGTCCACGCTCCTCCCATCGGTTCCTCTGGGGACCGCGCCATGATTCGTACCTTCGATTCGCGACTTCTACAGTGACAGCCTGTCGCCGATCAAAAACGAATGGAACCCGGCGCGTCATCGCGTTTTCGAAACGTTATCAGCGCCGATCCTTGATCTGGCAAGGCGCCATTGGAGAGGAAACCCCGATGAACAGTAGAGTGCTGTTTCTGATCGCCGGCCTCAGTCCGGCCTTGGCTTTCGCTGAAGGCTGCGACGTCCTGACCCGCTCCCAAAGCCCTTCCGTGCCCGTGGTCGAAACCCATAGTTGCTATGAGTATGAAGGCATGCCGGTCAATTCCATCGATTGGTCATGCAGTAATGAAAGCAAGGAAATGATGACCAGCACCAAGAAAAAGGTGAAACAGTGCGACGGTCATTATCAGGCCACTTGCATTGCGACCTTGACTCAGGAGTCGCTGGCCAATCCTCACTCCACCAGTAAGGACAAGAACGCCAAGTCGCTCAACATTCCAGACAATGCCCAAGTGACCACGTATTACTACGACGCCGAACACTTGAGCCAGCTGAAGATTGATTGCGAGTCGGGTGGCGGACACTGGAAAGCGAAGTGATTAGCCAGGCTTAATTTGGCAGTCAAACACTTAACCTGCCAATTCGCAGCAGGACCTTTAACAAACACGGGCGACAAGCTCACAAAACATTGTTGCGTCGCGACAATATACAGGCGTCACTTAAGTGACTATAACCCGCTATACTCCAGCCAGCCGACGCCTTACCGGGAACGTTCCCGACTCTTATAATGCGAGAATAATTCACACGTAGCGACGAATGGTATTAAATAATAAAAAAGCCTATACAAATCATAATGTTAAATTAAACATAACAAACAACCAGACTCTTGCTTAAATTGTAAAAAACTAGAAAAGACCGACCACCCATATAAAAGTTTCAAACTTTTTCCATCTGATAAAAAAATACATTTAACACTTTTAAATACTGTTCTCGGATGCTAATAATTCGGACGATTCCGGGTTCCAGGCAACAAACTTATTGACCTGAAGTGAACATCTACTCACCTCTCACGCCGATGACCCGACCTTAATTAAATTCAAAACGCTAGCTTGCCCAAGTTCCAATAAAACCTGGGCCGCTGTTGTGTTACGCACTAAAACTGCGCAAGGAAGGCATCATCGCTCGCCATAAGATTAAAATCCTTTCGATCTTCGGAACCCGTCCAGAAGCCATCAAAATGGCACCGTTAGTCAGAGCCCTCGCCGAAGAACCGGGAATTGATTCGCGGATCTGCGTCACTGGCCAGCATCAAAGCATGCTGAAACAGGTGTTGGATCTGTTCGATATCAAGGCTGATTACACCCTTGATGTGATGACGCAACACCAGACGCTCAACTCGCTGACTGCGGCGTTATACGCAGCAATTGACCCGGTGCTGGAAATGACCCGCCCGGACCGGGTGCTGGTGCATGGCGATACCACCTCGGCCATGGTCGCCGCGATGGCAGCTTTTCATCGACGCATTCCGGTCGGCCACGTGGAGGCCGGGCTGCGAACCGGGGATATCTACAGCCCGTGGCCGGAAGAAATGAACCGTCGCTGCATCGACCTGGGTGCGGACATGCTGTTCGCGCCGACCCATGAGTCGCGCCAGAACCTGCTCGATGAACGCCTGCAGGGCCGCACCTTCGTGACCGGCAATACGGTGATCGATGCGTTGCAGATGACCGCACGGCGCATCGAGCAGGACGCTGACTTGCGGGCCAGTCTGGACCAGCAATTCTCGTTTCTGCAAAGCGGCCGCAAGGTGCTGCTGGTCACCGGGCATCGTCGGGAAAACTTCGGCGAAGGCTTCCTGCATATCTGCAAGGCCCTGAGTCATCTGGCCCGGCGCGCGGATATCCAGATCGTCTATCCGGTGCATTTGAACCCCAATGTCATCGGCCCGGTCACCGAGCAACTGGGCGATCTGCCCAACGTGCACCTGATCAAGCCGCTGGATTACCTGACCTTCGTGCGCCTGATGCAACGGGCCCATGTGATCCTCACTGATTCCGGTGGCGTGCAGGAAGAAGCGCCGTCACTGGGCAAGCCGGTGCTGGTCATGCGTGATGTAACGGAACGTCCGGAAGCGGTCGCAGCGGGCACTGTGCGCTTGGTTGGCACCGCACCGGACTCGATTATCGCCGGTGTCAACGCGCTGTTTGATGACGAACTGCTGTGGCGTCGCTGCGCCCAGGCGGCCAACCCGTATGGCGATGGAAAGGCCAGCGCGCGCATCGTCGACGCCCTGATGGGTCGCGCGGTCGATGACTTCGTCGTGGCACGCACGCTGCCCAGGTTCCTGCAACACCCGACAGCGGCTGCCGTGCGCGAGGAACCCGGGAAAAATCTCTCGGCCTCCACCTCTCTATAAACCAAAACCGCTCCTCCCCCTATCTGCTCGAGATCTGCCTGAATGAAGTCTTCCGTT
The DNA here is from genome assembly GCF_048079215.1 of Pseudomonas sp. NFX71. Classification (NCBI taxonomy): domain Bacteria; kingdom Pseudomonadati; phylum Pseudomonadota; class Gammaproteobacteria; order Pseudomonadales; family Pseudomonadaceae; genus Pseudomonas; species Pseudomonas sp. NFX71. The sequence continues at coordinate 5,899,780 of NZ_CP182230.1, forward strand.
GCCATCCATACGGGTGCGCTCAGCGCCCTTGCCTGTGGCGTGAGCCTGCTCGCGCTCATGCCGACCTTTGCCCTGGCCGCGGACAGCCCGCTCACCCAGGCGATCAACCGGCTCAACGCCGACACTCGCCAGGAGCGTGAGGTGCGCTTGAGCGATCTGGGGATCGACGCGCCGATCATTCTCGGCTCCACCGATGCCCGTCGCGAGCTCTATCTGCCGGTGCCGGCGGGTGTGCCGCTGACAGAGGCCACCCTGAATTTCGACGCCAGCTATCTCAATGGTGAAGGCGGCCGCAATACGCTGCTGCTCTCACTGGACGGTTATCCGGTGCGCGCCGAAGGGCTCAGCGAACCCCAGGGTGACGCCAGCGCCACGCTGGGCGTGGACAAGAAAGCGCGGGACAGCGGCTCGCTGCGTCTGGGCATTGCCTGGTCGTCCATCGTGTCCCGCGTGTTGTGCGAAGACGAACGCGCCATCGGCAACGTGCTGCGTATCGAACCGGACACGCGCCTCACCTACAGCTACGACGCCAGCCAGTTGCAGGACGTCGGCGCCGCGTGGACGGCACTGCCGGGCAAACCGGGAATCATGGTCGCGTCGGGCACCTTGTCCGCCGAAAGCTACGATGCGGCGTGGCGCCTCGGGGTAGCGCTGGAACGGATCGGCAAACACAGCCGCATCCTGCCCTTCCCTGCCATTCAAGACAGTATTGACCTGGGCAGCCTGCACATTCCGGCTGAGCTGCTGAGCATTCCAGCATTCGCCAGCCTCAACGGCAAAGGCCCGCACGCGCTGGCGGACGCTGCACAAATCGGCGCCCTCCTGATGTTGGGCCAGACGCCGAACGTCCAGGCGGACCTGGCCATCAACGACCCGCAACTGCTCACGGCCGTCAATGCATCTCTGGACGCGCTGCACAGCCAGATTCAAGGTCTCGACGCCACAGCCGCCAACGCGCTGGTACAGTGGCGTGAACGGCATATCAATGCAGGCCTGGCCGCCACCGGTACTGACAACGTGCGCCTGGCACTACTCGGCACACGTCCGGTGCTGATGATCGCGCCGCAAGCCACCGGCAAGGCCCTGGCCTTGTTCAGTTCGGCCTGGAACACCTTGGCGCGCAGCCGCCAATTGACGGTCAGCGAAGCGCAGTTGCCATTGAGCGCCGACGGCCGCGTGGCCTTGTCCCGCCTGGGCGGTAATCCTGGCGCCATCGACGTGCTGGCCAAATCCGACTGGAGTACTTCGTTTCCTCTCGGCAGCGTGGCCTATGACGGCCGCTTGCCAGTCAAGGCAGTGATCGATGTGTCTGCCGCGCCCGGCGCCTCGGACACTGCACCGGTAGCCTCGCTGTTTCTCAATGATTATCTGATTGGCGCGCAACAGCTCGTGGCCAACGGTGAAATGCAGCGCATCGAAGCGCGTATCCCGCGTTATGCGGTGGGTGCAACGAATGTCTTGCGCGTGTCGTTCCAGCGCCAGCCCGTGAGTGATCGCTGCCTGGAAACGCCACAAGCCTTCCCGGTCTCGGTGCTGCCGACCAGCCACATCGTGCTGGACAAGACGGCCCTGGGTGATGACTTCTCCGGCATGGCCGCGCGCTTTGCCATGGACACGCAAATCCTCGTCCCCCAGACCTACCTCGACCACCCGGCAAGCAGCTTGCCGCAAGTGATTTCGGTGGCTGACGGCGCCGGGGTTTCGCCGCTGCGGGCACAACTGAAAGTCAGTGCCGATCCAAAGATTTCGGTCACACCGGATAAAGCCTTCCTCGCCTTCGAGCTGCCGATCAAGGACAGCAAGGAATCGGTACAAGCGGATGAGCAGGGTCGCCTGCGCATCAATCACAAGGATCAGGTGTTGCTGGACGTGCATCCCCTGAACCACCTGGCCTCGTTGCAAGTAGTGAATGCCGGCGGACAGCACGGTCTGGTCTATCGACCGCTGGGCACTGACGCGCCACGCTTCGCCAAACAGATTCTGCTGACCCGAGGCGACGTGGCGATCCTCGGTGACAACGGTGCACTGAACACCTTCGACACCCAGGACCCGAGCGGCACTCAATTGATCGACAACAATGAACCCAAGGGCCTCGACGCCTGGCGCACGCCGTCGCTGTTGTGGCTGATCCCGGGTGGCATCCTGTTGGTTCTCATCCTGTTGCTGGCTGGCCGAAACGCCCGTCGCAATCGCCAGTAACGGAACCCTTCGATGACGTCGCTTTATTGGCCCTACTGGCTGGCCCACTACTACAGCTTCCTGGAAATCTCGACCATCGTGGTCGCGGTGCTGATCCTGATCTCCAGCCTGGACGATCTGTTCATTGACCTGTGGTACTGGTCTCGTCGCCTGTTCCGCAAGTTCACCGTGGACCGAAAATACCGGCCGCTGACCGCCGAGCAATTGATGGCGCGAGATGAACAGCCGCTGGCAATCATGGTCCCTGCCTGGTTGGAATACGACGTCATCGCGCCGATGATCGAGAACATGGTGTCGACCCTGGATTACCAGAACTATGTGGTCTTCGTCGGCACCTACATCAACGACCAGCGCACCATCGATGAAGTGGAACGCATGCGTCGGCGCTACAAGCAACTGCATCGAGTGGAAGTCCCGCATGCCGGGCCAACCTGCAAGGCCGACTGTCTGAACTGGGTGATCCAGGCGATATTCCTGCACGAGAAAACCCACGGCATGACTTTCGCTGGCGTGGTTCTGCACGACAGCGAAGACGTGCTGCACCCAATGGAATTGCGCCTGTTCAACTACTTGCTGCCGCGCAAGGACATGATCCAGTTACCCGTGGTGTCACTGGAGCGCAACTGGTACGAATGGGTGGCCGGCACCTACATGGACGAATTCGCCGAATGGCACGGCAAGGATCTGGTGGTGCGTGAAAGCATGACCGATACCGTACCGTCCGCCGGGGTCGGCACCTGTTTCTCCCATCGCGCCCTGCGAGTGCTGGCCGGGGAAACCCAGAACCAGCCATTCAACACCGACAGTCTCACCGAGGACTACGACGTCGGCGCGCGCCTGGCCAAGGTTGGCATGAACGCGATCTTCGTGCGTTTCCCGGTGCAGTTTCGCGTGTTGCGCAAATCCTGGTTTCGCAAGCCTTACGAATCGACCCTGAAGATGCCGTTGTGCGTGCGCGAATTCTTTCCCGATACCTTTCGCACCGCGTTCCGCCAGAAAGCTCGCTGGACGCTGGGCATCGGCCTGCAAGGCTGGGAACAAATGGGCTGGAACGGTTCGCTGGCCAACCGCTATTTGCTGTTCCGTGACCGCAAAGGCGTGGTGACCGCGTTCGTCAGCATCATCGCCTACGTGATTCTGGTGCAACTGCTGGGCTTGATCATCCTGCGCCAGAGCGGTCTGTGGGACGTGAGTTTCCCGACGCCGTTCGAGACCAACGGTTTCATCAAATACCTGCTGCTGGCCAACGGTATCGCGCTGGCCTGGCGTATCGCCCACCGCTGCTATTTCACCACCGTACTGTATGGCTGGCAGCATGGCTTGCTGTCGATCCCGCGCATGGTCGTGGGCAACTTCGTCAACTTCATGGCCGCATCAAGGGCCTGGCGCATGTTCATCGTCGGCAAAGTGCTGAACCGCAAGCTGGTGTGGGACAAGACCATGCACGACTTTCCGTCCACCGACCTGGTCGCGGCCGCACCGCGCAAGCTGGGCAGCGTGTTGCTGTCCTGGCAGGCGATCAACGAAACCGACCTGCAAAGTGCCCTCATCGAACAGAAAACCCGGCACATGCCATTGGGGCGAATTTTGCTCAGCAACGGTTGGCTGGATGACGAGACACTGGCGGAAGCCATCGCCTTCCAGAACGACCTGCCGCGGGTATTCGATGTGGCTGCCAAGGCGCAGTTGTCGACCCTGACCCTGGACGATGAATTCGCTTTGCGTTGGCGCGTCGTGCCGCTTGGCTTGAATGCCGACGGCCGCGCACAAGTTGCCGTGGCCAGCCCGTTGCCGACCGCCGGCCTGCAACAAGTCAGCGAGGTCTTGGGTAGCGAACCGGTGCAGCTGATTGCCCGGGAAAGCGAAATCGTTGCCCAGTTGCGTCAATTGAGCGTGCGCGATGGCCAAGCCGTGCCGGATGCCCGCGCGCCACTGTTGGGTGACCTGCTGATCGAAATGGGCCTGCTGAATCGCGACGAGTTCAACCGCGCCATGTTGCAGTACCGCCCGCAGCGTCACGGACGCATCGGCGACTATCTGGTCGACAGCGGCGTGCTGCCCCGCTCCACCATCGAAAAGGCCGTGGCCCGTCAGCACAGCCACTACCCTGCGGAGCTTCCGGCATGAACCGCCCCTTGCTGACCCTCATGGCCACGGGGCTGAGCCTGCTGCCCGTGTTTGTGCACGGCGAAACATTGCCGCTGCCGTTGACCGGTCCGGCCTATGTCACCGCCAACGAGGCGTACAGTGCCTACGAGCGCAAAGACTATGACCTGGCCATCGCCAAGGCCCGCGAAGCATTGCGTCAGCGCGCCGAGATCACGCGCTTGAATACGCTGATTGCGTTGGCTGAGCGCGACAAGGAATTGCGTGACCATCCCAAGCGCTATCCGCAGTCCCGTCAGGCCCCTGGCTTCGGGGCCGCGACAAAGGCCTTCAAGGCCTATGATCGCGATGACTTCGGCGCGGCGGCTCAAGCTTCACGTATTGCAATCGCTCAGGCACCCAAACGCATGGATTATCGGCTGCTGCTGATCGAGTCGTTGCAGCGCCAACAGAATTTGCAGGAAGCGGATCAGGCGACGTCTCAGGCGCTGGCCGTGTTCCCGGACGACGATACGTTGCTGATGCGCCGCGAAGCGATTCGTCGGCAACTGGCCGCGCCACTGGCGGTTGCGGGCTATCGCGCCCTCGAGCAAGGCCATGTGCCGCTGGCCGTGGACCAGGCCAGAAAAGCCGTGGCCTGGGCGCCGGAAATCGGCGCGCATCAGCAACTGCTGATCAGTGCCCTGCTCGCCGCCAGCGACTACCGCGGCGCCGAGCTTGCCGCATCAGGCGCATTGGCCCAGGACGACGGGGAAATTGCACCGTGGATTTTGCGCAGCTACGCCCTTGATCGACAGGGCAAAACGCAGGCGGCCCAGGCAGACCTGAATCATGCCCTGGCTATCGATGGCCTGCTGGCAACAGAAACCCGTGACATTCGTTTCTTCGCCGCCGACACCGCACTGGCCCATGGCGAGCCGCAACAAGCGCTCGATCATCTGCAGCCACTGGCCGACGATGAAAGCGGCGAAGTGGCCCGCCGACGCACCGCCGCTCGCATGGCGCTACGACAGAAAGACAACGGCTCGAATGCAGTGACCCGCTTTCCGGCACCGGCGTTGAACTGTCAGGAAACCGCGTTCGGCCTGGTCTGCGATATCTGGCCTGGCAATCAGCGCGACGGCGGCACCGAGATGGCCGGTCAGGCCTACGCGGCGCTGGCCCGCAAAGACCCGGCAACAGCGGGTGCACTGGCGACTGAAGCCATTCGCCGGGCGCCGCAGAATCCAGCTTACCGACGTCTGCTGGTCAGCGCCTTGGGCGAGCAGAAACGTGTACCCGAAGCCATCGCGGCGGCCAGCGAAGGTCTGAAAATCACCGGCGATGACGCTCGGCTGCTGGCCCAACGCGGTCGCCTGCGTCAACAGTCGGGTGACGATTCCGGTGCACGCCAGGACTTTACTCAGGCCTTGGCAATGGGCAGTTTGCCCGCTTACGAAGAGGCCAGCCTGTATGCCGCCATCGGCCAGCGCCGGACTGCGCGCGAACGATTGCAACAAGCGCGCGACACCGGAGAACTGGAGTCGATGAGCGATTTGCAGATCGCTTATCTGTCGGTCCAGGCCGGCGATGATGACGGTGCCCACGCGTCATTTCGTCAATCCGATGCAGTCACCCCACTCACGCCGACAGCCACTCAGGACGCGGCCTATAACGCCATCCGGGTCAATGACGACGCGCAAGCCGTGGCCTACTTCAAACGCGTCATCGATGCGCAAGCGTCCGGTGACCTGGACATGCCTGCGCAACAGCTGTTCGACACCCGCCGCACGGTGGGCGATGTATCGCGCAGAGTCGGCTTGACCAGCACCACCAGCTATCGCGGCAACAATTCCAGCAGTGGCCTGAGTTCGGCGCCCGGCAGCGGCAGTAGCAGCAATGACAGCCTGCAAAACAGCACCGAACTGTCCTGGCGTGCCTTGGGGTATCGCAACGCTCGCTTTGTCGAACTCTACGGCCGCATCACTGACACGCTGTGGAGCAAGAACGGCGATTCGGATACCGGTTTCGATGCGCTGCAAGGCGCCGTCGGAATCCGGGTCAAACCGTTCACGTCGCTGAACGTGATGGCCGCCTTCGAGCGCACATTCCCCTTGGGATCGTCAGACGTCGACGGTGACTGGCTGGTGCGCCTGGGGTATGGCTCAAGCGTCGGCACCGATCTGCGGGTCGATGCTTCCAGTTGGTGGACCTCGCAGTTGTTCGCTGAAGCCGGTCATTACATCAACGACTCGCGGGACTATTTCAACAGCGAATGGCAGGTCGGTCGCAGCTACGCCATTGGCGGCGCGGGCTCGCGCTGGGTCACCTTCCCCCATGTGGTGGCCGCTTTCGACTACGACTCGAAAATGAACAGCGGGACCGATGCCGATGGCCGCACCGAATCATCGTCCGGCAAGGCCGGAGGCGTGGGTGTCGGCAATAACGTCCGCTACTGGTTCCGCGAGGACGCGTACAACGCGCCCCGCTCCTACGTGGATTTTTCCTTGCAGTACCGCGTGAAGGTGCTGGGCGATGACCGCGCTCAAGGCGTATTCGGTCGCCTGACTTATTCCTATTGAGGACTTGTATGAACGTTCGAATCTGTTTGTGGCTGGGCCTTGCCCTCCTCCCGTCGTGGGCCCAGGCCGCCCCCGACATTGCCCGGTTGTACGCACCCGCATTGCCCGAGGGTTCGGCGTGGCTGCGGGTGGTCAATCCATCCGACACGGCCATGCAGGTTCAGGTAGGCCAAGGCATGAGCGTCGCACTTTCCGCCCAGAGTGCGGTGGCCAGTCCCTTTCAGGTCGTCGACTCGCGACAGCCGTTGCAAGTCACCGTCAATGGTCGCGTGATCCAGGGCTTGAGCGCACCAAAAAGTGCGTGGGTCACGCTGATTCTCGACAGCGACCCGGCACGTGCACCTCGCCTGGTGATCGACCCGCCCTTGCGCGGTAAAGACCTGCGCGCCGAACTCAACGTGTACAATCTGGGCAGCGGTTGCGAAAAGGCCAACGTCCAATTGGCCAATGGCGCCACGGTGTTCAGCCAGGTGCCGTTCAACGGTCAGGCCCAGCGCACGATCAACCCGGTGCAGGCGACGCTGGTTGCCAGCTGCAACGAGCACAGAAGCCTGCCGTTGAAGCTGGAACCCTTCAAGGCCGGCGACCGTTACAGCCTGTTCCTGATCGGCTCCGGCCAGGCGCCACGATTGATTGGCCTTGTGGACCAGACCGCGCCATGACCTCTCCTTTTAAACACGTTCGCTTGACCCCGCGCCTGGCGGTTTCCACCCTGATTGCGGGTCTGTTGCTGAGCCTCTCGAGCACCGCCGTCCAAGCGGCTTCGGCAGTGATCACGGGCGACGGCGGGTGGCTGTTCCCGGCCTGGGAAAGCCTGAGCAAGGTCGACAACACCGGCACTGCCCGCAATGTTGTGCTGATCAAAGAATTGCAGCAGCAACTCGAACGCGAACACATCGGGCTGATCGTGCTGGTTGTGCCGATGAAAGCGCCGTTCTATGCCCAGCGCCTGCCCGTCGATCAGCCGATCAGCGCGGCAGTGATGCAGCGTTACGAGCACCTGCAAAGTGACCTGACTCGCGCCGGACTGAGTACGCTGAACATCAAGCCCATCCTGCAAAGGACCGAGCAAGGCAAACAAACGGCGTTTTACCGCGCCGACTATCACTGGACCGCCTGGAGCGCCGAAAACACCGCCGACGCCACCGCGCAACTGATTACCGGGCGCTACCGGCTGCAAGGCGAGCCCGGTGGTGGCGCGGCGCTGGGTCCTTGGTTCGACCGCCGCGCGTTCGGCGATCTGGCGAGCAATTTTCTGCCGGCGATCAAACGCAAGGCGATTGGCCGCGACCTCTACACCGTTCGCCATCAGGCAGAAAACGACTTGCTGATCGATGACGCGCCGGCACCGGTGCAAGTCATCGGCAACAGCTTTGTCCAGCCTTACCTGGGTTTTACCCAGAAGCTCTCCAATGCGCTGGACCGCCCCGTCGCGTTGACGTGGAACCCCGGCGATGTCGGCCCGTGGGCTACGCTGCTGCAATACCTGGAGTCGGCGGATTTTGCCCAACACAAGCCGCAAGTGATCGTCTGGCAATTCAATGAGGGGCAGTTTCATCTTGGCCCGGATGCGACTGCCAACTGGAGCGCCAAGGGCGTCACCTCGCTGAGCCAATGGCATCAACGCATCAACAAGGCACTGCCGTGAATATTTTTGGCTATACCGCCCGCCGCGCCAGCGTGGCAGCGCTGTTGTTTGCCGTCACCCTCAGCGCAGGAACCAGCATGCTCTACATGACAAACAAGCCCCTGAACCCGGGGATTGTCGGCATCGTCTGGCAGCCGGACAACAGAACGGTCGGCATCAACGGTCACTGGGAAAAACTCGGTGCTCGTGAACTGCTGGTGCAATGGACCGTCGTTGACGACCAGGCCTTCATCCCCGGCACCGGCCTGCCCGGTGTGCCGGTGCTGCCCGACTGGGTGCGCATCGCCAAGGCGCCCTGGGCGCAGGATGTGATCCTCGGGCTGGCGGGTTACTTCAGCGAAAATCGCTCGCGGGACAACATCGAGCAACTGGCTAAAGTCTCGGAACGCATCGCCAAACTGCCTACACCGCTCCACGTCACCGGCTGGTATTTTCCTGCCGAAGTCGACCCCAGCTGGACCCGTGCCAAAGAGTTGCCCGCCCTGCTTGCCAAACTGCCGCGACCGTTGTGGATCAGCGTTTACGACGGCGCCAATATCGGCCCCGTCGCCACGGCCGAATGGCTCAAACAGTGGCTGCCGAATGACATTGGCGTGTTTTTCCAGGATGGCGTCGGTGTCTACGCCCGCACCGCGCCGGTCGCCCGAACCTACGCCGACGCCTTGCGCCAGCGTCTGGGCAAAGACCGTGTGCGGATCATCGTCGAAGCCTTCCGCCCCAATTTCGGTGGCGGATTCCGCTCCGCCACCGCCGCCGAGCTCAAACCGCAGTTGGCCGCCTATGACGGCTATCCGCTCTACCTGTTCGACGGACCACACTACGTGACGCCTGAATTGGTGGAGCAACTCGGGCGATAACGAAGAACGTGCGCAAGTGGTCACTCCCAGCGTCAATCCACCACGAACAACCTGGCACCCAGGGGGCTGGAAGATCGATGCCCCTCTGCATTGCTACCCACCTGATAGCTCATCCCGGCGGTGAGTGTGAACAGGCGACCATCCTCCAGTTCCGTGTGCAACTCGCCTTCCAGGCACAACAGGATATGACCCCTCCAGCACCAGTGATCGGCCAGATAGCCGGGACTGTATTCGACCATCCGCACGCGCGTCGAACCAAACTGGCACGTTCGCCAAGAGGCGGTACCGGTTTGTCCAGCATGCTGGACTGGTTCGACCGTCGACCAATCAGTCGTACCAAAGGGAACAGCCGTGAGATCCATGGTTGCCTCATCAATGAAGAATGTCTGTGGACCGTAGCCATCCAGAGAGACTTGCGATAGACACAGATGCCTCGCATTTATGAGATACAGGCCTCCACTCAGGCATGAAGGTCTGGGGCGATCACTCTCGCATACACCGCTCGGTCAACATTCCCGCCAGACAGAATCACTCCGACCCTTTTGCCTTCCATGGTTTCACGCTCCTGAATAAGCGCCGCCAGGGCCGCCGCGCCTGCCCCTTCAGCGAGGTTGTGGGTATCGGTGTAATACACGCGCATGGCCTCGGCAATCTGGCCCTCGCTGACGGATACGATCCGCGCCGCCGCTGCCCCGTAGATAGCGAAGGCCTCGGGAACCGGCTTGCGTACGGCGAGGCCATCGGCAAAGGTATTCGCCGAGGCGGTTTCGCAGATTGCTCCCGCTTCGAACGATAGCTTGGCGCCTGCCGCCTCTGTGGAAACCACCCCCACCACTTGGGTTTTCAAGCCCAGTGCGTCGCGGGCGGCGATTACTCCACAAATCCCAGAGCCACAGCCAATCGGTACATAGACGGTGTCCAGGTCCGGCGCAGCCTTGAACAGTTCCAGCGCATAGGTGGCCACGCCTTTGACCAGCTCGGTGTGGAATGGCGGCACGAGGTACAGGTCATGCACTTTTGCCAGGCGTGCAGCCTCTTCACGGGCCTCATCGAAGTCGCGGCCATACTCGACCACTTCACCGCCGAAGCCGCGCATGGCATTGTTCTTTTCCAGCGAATTGCCTTCCGGCACTACGATCAACGCCCGCAAGCCCAGCGCGCTTGCGGCCAGCGCCAGGCTCTGGCCATGGTTGCCTCGGGTAGCGGAAACAATGCCCTTCACGTCCGGGTGCGCACGTTTGAGCCAGTGCATGAAGGTAATGCCGCCGCGCACCTTGAAAGCACCCGTAGGGGTGTGGTTTTCATGCTTGACCCACACTGTGCAACCCACACGCTCCGCCAACAAGGGCCAAGCGTACTGGGCGGTGGCGGGCATGACCTGGTACACATGGCGAGCCGCTTGTTCGATATCGTCGCGAGTCAGTCTGTTCATGAAGCAGCCTCCTGAGGTTTTGCCCAGTCTAGGCACCGCTGCACTGCGCTGGCTTTCAAAAAACTGACCTGACTTTTATGCCCGCTCTTCTCTACTATGGCGCTTATGAACCGTCGAAACCGCCTGCAGCCATCGCTCGTTCCTGAACCGGTCCGCCGTGCCGAGGCAGGGCCTTGGGCGATCGAACTGTTACCCGGTTGCGCCTACTCAGCCCGATATGTAGCGACCCACGCGGCGATCGGTTTTGCCTTCGACAGCCAGCGAGGCCTGCACGCGATCGGCAGCGACCGGGTGCACCCTTTCCTGGCCACGCCCAATAGCCTGGCGTTCGTCCCGGTCGGTTGCGACGTGCTGTCCGAATCATCCCAAGGCGGTGAGTACCTGCGGGTCATACATACCGAGGGTATGGAATGGATAGGTGATCATGCCTTCAACAATCGCATTGATCCGCAGGCCATTACCCTCGCGTTGCGAATGCGCAGCGCGCTGTTGCGTGCCTCGGTGGATGACGATTGGGAGGCCTGGGCACTTGCCTTGGCTCAACGGGCGAAGGGGCACGACGTGTCGTCGATACCGTTCCAGGGGTCTATCACCCACAGCCGAATGCGCCTGCTCGATGAATTTATCGACGCGGGCCTCGAGGGTCCGCTCAGTGTGCCGGCGATGGCAGGATTGCTTGAACTGTCCGAAGGCTATTTCATGCGCGCATTCAAAAACGCGACGGGCAAAAGCCCGCATAGCTACCTGATCGACCGACGCCTCGCCAAGGCCCGTGCCCGGCTGCGCGATTCAACAGCCAGCCTGCCGGAGATCGCCCTCTCCTGCGGTTTCAACTCCCAGGCGCACATGGCGACCGCCTTCAAGCAACGCCTTGGCGTGAGTCCGGCGCAGTTGCGTAAAGGTTGAAGGGGCGTTCAGGGTCAGGCCATCGGATGGCAGGCATTTGTAATGTACCGCGTAGCTCGGCAGAATCCCGTCCCGATCCGGCCAAAGGTGGCGGGCGCTCGTAACGAAAAGAGGCTGCAGTTGAACGAACAGACATTGTCCATGCGCCTGGAGCACGTGGCGGCGCATGTGCCAGCAGGTGCGCGCCTGGCCGATATCGGCTCGGATCACGGCTACCTGCCGGTGGCGTTGATGCGCCGTGGCGCCATCACCGCGGCGGTGGCCGGCGAAGTGGCAGAGACGCCGTTCCGCTCTGCCGAACGCACCGTGCGCGAGAACGACCTGGACCAGTGGATCACCGTGCGCCGGGCCGATGGCCTGGCAGCGATCGAGCCGAGAGACGGGATCACGGCGATCAGTATCTGCGGCATGGGCGGCGAGACGATCCGCGACATCCTCGACAATGGCAAAGCGCGTCTGAACGGCCAGGAGCGCCTGATCCTGCAGCCCAACGGCGGCGAGCAGCCACTGCGCCAATGGCTGATGGAAAATGCCTACCAAATCCTCGTCGAGGAGGTGCTGCGGGAAAACCGCTTCGACTACGAAATCATCGTCGCAGAGCGCACCGGGCCGGTGACGTACACCGCCGAAGAGTTGTATTTCGGCCCGCTGCAGATGCAGGCACGCAGCCCGGCGTTCCTGGACAAGTGGCAGCGCCTGCTGCGCCAGAAGCAAAAGACCCTGGCCCAGTTCACCCGGGCACGACAGGCCGTGCCCATGGAGAAGGCGCAGGACATTGCCCGGCAGGCCCGGTGGATCACCGAACTGCTGGCTTGAGCCCGCATGCCAGCCTGAGTCATTTGCCACCCATTAGCCGAATAGCATCCGTGAACAACGTGATGGGTTTACACCGCCAGCTCTCAACCGCAGCCAACCGTCTAAACTGATGAGTACACGACTGCAGACACTGCGAGTCGTCTGTTGCAGGAAAACGCCATGACCGGAAAAACAGCACGTCAATGCTCGTCATGGGCCCTGCACTCCCTGCTTGCCATCAATCTGGTGATGATGGCGGGATGCTCGGGAAAAAACTCCACAGTTCGGTATTCGGCTTCAAACATAGGCTCAAGCTGCTATGCCAAGGCATTGCCCACTTCCGGTGAGGGCGGCCTCGCTTGGGGGGATACCCTGGACATGGCGCGCCAGAAATCCATGAACAACTGCATTCGCTATGCGGGCCGCTCCGGTGGCACGCCGGATACCTGCCAGGTGGTGTTGGCCGAGTGCAGAAATTAGGCGCGTAGGGTAGCAAGAGCATTCTTCTCCCCCGCGCTTATCTGGTCAAAAAACAAAATTGCCATGTGTTTCCTTCGTTCTTCCCTACGTCGCAGTTCTTCACTGCCCATTCTGTTCGTCTGGAGTTTCTCAATGCCCTCGCCCAATTCCTTGCCCGCTGCGCTGCTGGGCCTGGCCTTTGTCTGTCCGGCCATGGCCGATGCCCAAGGCCTGGAACTTGGACAAGTGCTGATCAGGGCTGAGGACCAGAGCGGCGAAGACGCGTCGGTCGAAGACGCCGAGGCCCGACTTGCCGAAGTGCCTGGCGGCACCAATGTCGTCGACCTGCGCCGCCCCTTGCAGGGCCGCGTGGCCAGCAACCAGGATGTGTTGGCTTATCAGCCGGGAGTCTATGCCCAGTCTGCGGGCAACGAAGGGGTAAAAATCTCGATCCGCGGGTCGGGGATCAACCGTGCACTTGGCGCCCATGCCTCGGGGTTGTACACCCTGCTCGACGGTCTGCCCCTGACCGGCCCGGGTGGCACGCCCTATGAACTGCTGGAACCGCTGTGGCTCGACCACGTGGAGGTGCTGCGCGGCGCCAACGGTTTCGACCGGGGCGCCCTGGCCTTGGGCGGGGCGATCGATTACGTCAGCCACACCGGCTACAACGCACCGCTGTTACAGGTGCGTTATGCGATGGGCAGCCATGGTTATCAGCAGCGCCAGGTCAGCTCCGGGCAGGTACTGGGCGATTTCGACTACTACGTGGCCACGACCGATGCACGCTCCGACGGCTACCAGGACCACACGACCAGCGAGAGCCAGGGCGTCATCGCCAACTTCGGTTATCGCTTCAACCCGAACCTGGAAACGCGTTTCTATCTGCGCTATCGCCAGACCGACAACGAGCTCGCCGGACGGGTGACCAAGCACTCCATCGAGCACGACTCACGGGCAGCCAACCCCGCTTACGTGTCGCGCGATGACAGCCGTGAACAACCGGGCAGTACCTTCATCGGCAACAAGACCACTTACTATATCGATGACGATTCGAGCGTTCAGGCCGGTCTTGTCTACCACGACTATCCCATGGACTTGCGTGAAGGCCCCAACCGTCTGAAGGTCGCGTACACGGACGTCAGCGGCACGTTCGACTACAAGCGTCGCGACACACTCTGGGGCCTGGAAAGCCATAGCATGCTGGGACTTCGCGTGACCAAGCACCTGCCCAACGCGGGAGCCAGCGAATCGGTGCGCATCCCCACCGGCAACACCGCCCGCTACACGCCAGGCACACCCATTCGCAACTTCACCTATCAGGGCTCGGACACCGTCCTGCACATGGGCAACGACCTGGAGATTGCCGACGACCTGTGGCTGACGACCGGTCTCGCCGCTATCTACACGCGCCGTGAAAGTACCGTGACCTACCCGCAAGGGGGCGGCAAGACAAGCCTGAACGACTGGGACTACGCTCCTCGTTTAGGCCTGCGCTACCAACTGACACCTGACGTGCAAGTGTTCGGAAATCTCAGCCGCTCGGTCGAAGCGCCACACCCGTGGTCGCTGATCTATAGCTCCAACATTCGATTCCCGGCAGGCAGCGGCGTTGCCACAGGCGCTCAGCGCGATCCGATTAAGCTGCAAAACCAGACCGCGACCACCCTGGAAATCGGCGGCCGCGGCGACAGCGCGATGGGGCAATGGAGCCTGGCCTGGTACTTCGCCCAAGTGCGTCACGAATTGCTCTCGGTATTGCCGGATGCCAGCGCCACCACGCCTTACGAACTCAACGCCAGCCCCACCGTTCACCAGGGTGTGGAAGCCAGCCTGCAGAGCAACCTGTGGTCGCGGGACGATGGCGGCCAACTGAGCCTGCGCCAGAGCTATACCTTCAGCGACTTCCACTACCGCGACGACGACCGCTTCGGCGACAACCGTCTGCCGGGCCTGCCGATGCACTACTACCAGGGCGAGCTGCGCTACGACTGGCCGCAAGGCTTTTTCGCAGCGTTCAACACGCAGTGGGTGTCCAAAGTTGCGGTGGATTACGCCAACAGCTATTACGCCGATCCTTATGCCTTGTTCGGCGCCACCCTCGGTTACAACACACCCAAGGGCGACTGGCAGACCTGGCTGGACGTGCGCAACCTGACCGACAAGCACTACGCCGCCACCGTCACCCCGGGCTATGACGACAAAGGACTGGACGCAGCACGATCCACGCCGGGTGAAGGTTTGGGGGTGTATGTCGGGGTATCGTGGAGTTTGCTCTGAACGGGTTGAGGCAAACGAGTCTGACCATTGAGTCGATCAGTCCATCGGGATTGCCGTTACCGGATGACGCTCCAAACGATCACCCCAAAGTTCAGGAATTGCTCGAGCTGATGCAATGGTCTGAAGGACAGGTCTGGTGTCATCCGAGTGTCCGCCCCAAGGAAAAACACTCGCGGTCATGCAAGTCTGCAGCGGCTCCCCGGTAGTGGACGTCATGGAGGAACGGGTGAAGTTCACTCTGTTGGCCCGACGTATTAATCAGCGGTCGACTTGAACCTCAGGCACCTGCCTTTTGAAATACAAAACGCCCGATGTGATGCATCGGGCGTTGGGGTGAAACAGGTGCAGTAGTTGGCAGCAGCGGCTATCAGTTCTGCGCTTTGCTCATTTTGGTGAACAGTTCGGTCGGTACTTTCTTGCCGTTGGAGGTGAACTGGTTGGTGCGGAATTTGTAGACCTCGCCTTCGGAGAGGAAACCGTCGTTGTTGGTGTCCATCGCCTTGAACTCTTCAGCGCCTTGCGGGGCGACGGCAAGCAACTCTTTCAAAGAAACGCGGCCGTCGTGGTCGGTGTCAGTACGAGCGAAAGAAGCGTCGCCGCATTTGCCTTCACCGCACTTGCCTTCACCCGTCTTGGTGACCTTGGCGCCGGTTTCGCTGGCGCCGCACTTGCCTTCGCCACACTTGCCTTCGCTGGTCTTTTCCGCCGCGGCGAGTTGGTAGCCTTGAGGCAGTGCGTCAGCGGCGAAGGCGGACGAAGCAAGGTTCATGCTGCCAACCAGCGCGACAGCAATCAGGCCAATACGGGATTTGTTCGAGATATGGGACATGGTTATTTCTCCGGATACTGTACGCGGTAAGACCGCTTAGGGTCATGCCACTGGGGCGATAAGCCGTGGTGCGAGAGGCATTTGCTTTCTCGCTAAGGCCAGGCTATTTGACTGCAACCGTGTATCCCGGATGTATCCGGATCGAGGGGCATTTGTACACCAGCATCTGTACAGCGGGTCCGGATACACAGCGATACACAGGCCCCCGCTCTTTTTATCCTTGCGACTGGAAGTCCCCGAATAAACGCCTCGACCTGGCGCGTAGCGCACGGGCATTCAGCCTGTGCCTCCATTGTCTACGGGACCGCTAGCAGGATTTAACATGTCAATGAATCGATCGCGCCGGACCGTTTACTCGGGAATTTTTGCGCCACTTTCCTGCGGGCAAAACAAAACCCCTACCTGCATACGCAGATAGGGGTTTCGGAATTTAATCTTGACGATGACCTACTCTCACATGGGGAAACCCCACACTACCATCGGCGATGCATCGTTTCACTGCTGAGTTCGGGATGGGATCAGGTGGTTCCAATGCTCTATGGTCGTCAAGAAATTCGGTAGCCAGGTCGTGCGCCTTTTCAGGTTCACGCTCCAGCGAATGGGTATGCGATAGTTTGTGTGTTTGTTCTCGAACTTTCGGTTCGTTTCGTCTTCACACACCGCAATCTGGTGCTCTTTCGAGTCAGCAAATTGCTTGGGTGTTATATGGTCAAGCCTCACGGGCAATTAGTATTGGTTAGCTCAACGCCTCACAGCGCTTACACACCCAACCTATCAACGTCGTAGTCTTCGACGGCCCTTCAGGGGACTCAAGGTCCCAGTGAGATCTCATCTTGAGGCTAGTTTCCCGCTTAGATGCTTTCAGCGGTTATCTATTCCGAACATAGCTACCCGGCAATGCCACTGGCGTGACAACCGGAACACCAGAGGTTCGTCCACTCCGGTCCTCTCGTACTAGGAGCAGCCCCTCTCAAATCTCAAACGTCCACGGCAGATAGGGACCGAACTGTCTCACGACGTTCTAAACCCAGCTCGCGTACCACTTTAAATGGCGAACAGCCATACCCTTGGGACCGGCTTCAGCCCCAGGATGTGATGAGCCGACATCGAGGTGCCAAACACCGCCGTCGATATGAACTCTTGGGCGGTATCAGCCTGTTATCCCCGGAGTACCTTTTATCCGTTGAGCGATGGCCCTTCCATACAGAACCACCGGATCACTAAGACCTACTTTCGTACCTGCTCGACGTGTCTGTCTCGCAGTCAAGCGCGCTTTTGCCTTTATACTCTACGACCGATTTCCGACCGGTCTGAGCGCACCTTCGTACTCCTCCGTTACTCTTTAGGAGGAGACCGCCCCAGTCAAACTACCCACCATACACTGTCCTCGATCCGGATAACGGACCTGAGTTAGAACCTCAAAGTTGCCAGGGTGGTATTTCAAGGTTGGCTCCACGCGAACTGGCGTCCACGCTTCAAAGCCTCCCACCTATCCTACACAAGCAAATTCAAAGTCCAGTGCAAAGCTATAGTAAAGGTTCACGGGGTCTTTCCGTCTAGCCGCGGATACACTGCATCTTCACAGCGATTTCAATTTCACTGAGTCTCGGGTGGAGACAGCGCCGCCATCGTTACGCCATTCGTGCAGGTCGGAACTTACCCGACAAGGAATTTCGCTACCTTAGGACCGTTATAGTTACGGCCGCCGTTTACCGGGGCTTCGATCAAGAGCTTCGCGTTAGCTAACCCCATCAATTAACCTTCCGGCACCGGGCAGGCGTCACACCCTATACGTCCACTTTCGTGTTTGCAGAGTGCTGTGTTTTTAATAAACAGTCGCAGCGGCCTGGTATCTTCGACCGGCATGAGCTTACGGAGCAAGTCCTTCACCCTCACCGGCGCACCTTCTCCCGAAGTTACGGTGCCATTTTGCCTAGTTCCTTCACCCGAGTTCTCTCAAGCGCCTTGGTATTCTCTACCCAACCACCTGTGTCGGTTTGGGGTACGGTTCCTGGTTACCTGAAGCTTAGAAGCTTTTCTTGGAAGCATGGCATCAACCACTTCGTGTTCTAAAAGAACACTCGTCATCAGCTCTCGGCCTTAGAATCCCGGATTTACCTAAGATTCCAGCCTACCACCTTAAACTTGGACAACCAACGCCAAGCTGGCCTAGCCTTCTCCGTCCCTCCATCGCAATAACCAGAAGTACAGGAATATTAACCTGTTTTCCATCGACTACGCTTTTCAGCCTCGCCTTAGGGACCGACTAACCCTGCGTCGATTAACGTTGCGCAGGAAACCTTGGTCTTTCGGCGTGGGTGTTTTTCACACCCATTGTCGTTACTCATGTCAGCATTCGCACTTCTGATACCTCCAGCAAGCTTCTCAACTCACCTTCACAGGCTTACAGAACGCTCCTCTACCGCATCACCTAAGTGATACCCGTAGCTTCGGTGTATGGTTTGAGCCCCGTTACATCTTCCGCGCAGGCCGACTCGACTAGTGAGCTATTACGCTTTCTTTAAAGGGTGGCTGCTTCTAAGCCAACCTCCTAGCTGTCTAAGCCTTCCCACATCGTTTCCCACTTAACCATAACTTTGGGACCTTAGCTGACGGTCTGGGTTGTTTCCCTTTTCACGACGGACGTTAGCACCCGCCGTGTGTCTCCCATGCTCGGCACTTGTAGGTATTCGGAGTTTGCATCGGTTTGGTAAGTCGGGATGACCCCCTAGCCGAAACAGTGCTCTACCCCCTACAGTGATACATGAGGCGCTACCTAAATAGCTTTCGAGGAGAACCAGCTATCTCCGAGCTTGATTAGCCTTTCACTCCGATCCACAGGTCATCCGCTAACTTTTCAACGGTAGTCGGTTCGGTCCTCCAGTTAGTGTTACCCAACCTTCAACCTGCCCATGGATAGATCGCCCGGTTTCGGGTCTATTCCCAGCGACTAGACGCCCTATTAAGACTCGCTTTCGCTACGCCTCCCCTATTCGGTTAAGCTCGCCACTGAAAATAAGTCGCTGACCCATTATACAAAAGGTACGCAGTCACCCAACAAAGTGGGCTCCCACTGCTTGTACGCATACGGTTTCAGGATCTATTTCACTCCCCTCTCCGGGGTTCTTTTCGCCTTTCCCTCACGGTACTAGTTCACTATCGGTCAGTCAGTAGTATTTAGCCTTGGAGGATGGTCCCCCCATATTCAGACAAAGTTTCTCGTGCTCCGTCCTACTCGATTTCATGACTAAGAGATTTTCGCGTACAGGGCTATCACCCACTATGGCCGCACTTTCCAGAGCGTTCCGCTAATCTCAAAGCCACTTAAGGGCTAGTCCCCGTTCGCTCGCCACTACTAAGGGAATCTCGGTTGATTTCTTTTCCTCAGGGTACTTAGATGTTTCAGTTCCCCTGGTTCGCTTCTTAAGCCTATGTATTCAGCTTAAGATACCTAACTTATGTTAGGTGGGTTCCCCCATTCAGACATCTCCGGATCAAAGTCTGTTTGCCGACTCCCCGAAGCTTTTCGCAGGCTACCACGTCTTTCATCGCCTCTGACTGCCAAGGCATCCACCGTATGCGCTTCTTCACTTGACCATATAACCCCAAGCAATCTGGTTATACTGTGAAGACGACATTCGCCGAAAATTCGCGATTAAACTCACAAATTTTACCTTAGCCTGATCCGTTACCAGTGAAAGTAACGTTCAGTCTATCTTTCTATCACATACCCAAATTTTTAAAGAACGATCTAATCAAAGACTAGAAATCAATATTCATGTGCGAATATTCATTTCTAAACTCTAACGAAAAAAGACAACCCTATGGATGTCTATCGCCTCTACAGTGAATCAAGCAATTCGTGTGGGAACTTATGGAGCAGCTGATGTCGTCGATTAAGGAGGTGATCCAGCCGCAGGTTCCCCTACGGCTACCTTGTTACGACTTCACCCCAGTCATGAATCACACCGTGGTAACCGTCCTCCCGAAGGTTAGACTAGCTACTTCTGGTGCAACCCACTCCCATGGTGTGACGGGCGGTGTGTACAAGGCCCGGGAACGTATTCACCGCGACATTCTGATTCGCGATTACTAGCGATTCCGACTTCACGCAGTCGAGTTGCAGACTGCGATCCGGACTACGATCGGTTTTGTGGGATTAGCTCCACCTCGCGGCTTGGCAACCCTCTGTACCGACCATTGTAGCACGTGTGTAGCCCAGGCCGTAAGGGCCATGATGACTTGACGTCATCCCCACCTTCCTCCGGTTTGTCACCGGCAGTCTCCTTAGAGTGCCCACCATAACGTGCTGGTAACTAAGGACAAGGGTTGCGCTCGTTACGGGACTTAACCCAACATCTCACGACACGAGCTGACGACAGCCATGCAGCACCTGTCTCAATGTTCCCGAAGGCACCAATCCATCTCTGGAAAGTTCATTGGATGTCAAGGCCTGGTAAGGTTCTTCGCGTTGCTTCGAATTAAACCACATGCTCCACCGCTTGTGCGGGCCCCCGTCAATTCATTTGAGTTTTAACCTTGCGGCCGTACTCCCCAGGCGGTCAACTTAATGCGTTAGCTGCGCCACTAAGAGCTCAAGGCTCCCAACGGCTAGTTGACATCGTTTACGGCGTGGACTACCAGGGTATCTAATCCTGTTTGCTCCCCACGCTTTCGCACCTCAGTGTCAGTATCAGTCCAGGTGGTCGCCTTCGCCACTGGTGTTCCTTCCTATATCTACGCATTTCACCGCTACACAGGAAATTCCACCACCCTCTACCATACTCTAGCTCGTCAGTTTTGAATGCAGTTCCCAGGTTGAGCCCGGGGATTTCACATCCAACTTAACGAACCACCTACGCGCGCTTTACGCCCAGTAATTCCGATTAACGCTTGCACCCTCTGTATTACCGCGGCTGCTGGCACAGAGTTAGCCGGTGCTTATTCTGTCGGTAACGTCAAGACACCAACGTATTAGGTTAATGCCCTTCCTCCCAACTTAAAGTGCTTTACAATCCGAAGACCTTCTTCACACACGCGGCATGGCTGGATCAGGCTTTCGCCCATTGTCCAATATTCCCCACTGCTGCCTCCCGTAGGAGTCTGGACCGTGTCTCAGTTCCAGTGTGACTGATCATCCTCTCAGACCAGTTACGGATCGTCGCCTTGGTGAGCCATTACCTCACCAACTAGCTAATCCGACCTAGGCTCATCTGATAGCGCAAGGCCCGAAGGTCCCCTGCTTTCTCCCGTAGGACGTATGCGGTATTAGCGTCCGTTTCCGAGCGTTATCCCCCACTACCAGGCAGATTCCTAGGCATTACTCACCCGTCCGCCGCTCTCAAGAGAAGCAAGCTTCTCTCTACCGCTCGACTTGCATGTGTTAGGCCTGCCGCCAGCGTTCAATCTGAGCCATGATCAAACTCTTCAGTTCAAACATCTTTGGGTTTTTAAGAAACCCTAAACTTGGCTCAGCAATCGTTGGTTACATCTTTGATTTCTCGCGGAGTAACTTGTGATGCTGATAATCTTGTTGACTATCAGTCTGACTCCACAAGCACCCACACGAATTGCTTGATTCAGTTGTTAAAGAGCGGTTGGTTAAGATCTTTCGTCTCAACCGAGGTGCGCATCCTACAGCAAGCGACCTCATGTAGCAACCTTAAAAGTTTCTAATTTCACTAATGAAATCAACTACTTAAGCCAGGCAAACATTGATCTGCTCGCTAGCGGGAGGCGAATAGTACAGGATTAAAATACGTGGTCAACCCCCCGTCTCAAAATTCTTTTCCTTATCAAGGAACCAGACCAAGTCAGCATCCGTTCGTTGCTACACCTTTTTTTGCCTCCACTGTCCCACCCTCGTCGTCGATCGCGGGAGCGATGCTGATTGCCAGGGCGCTGGACAACCCTGAGTTGTCCGAGCAGTTCCTGCAGTCGGTCATCAATGCATGGCCTGCTGCTCCCGAGAAAGAGGAGCAGGCCAGCGTTTCGACAGCCACTTGACGGCCCAAAGGACGACTCAAGTCCTTTCATTTAAGGCGCGCATGCTCCAACACCACTTCCAGCGGATGGCGCAGTTGCTTGCTGGCCAGGCGCTTGACCTGGCTTCGGCACGAGTACCCCGTCGCCAGCGCTTCGCCCGCCTTGTCCAGCTTGCCCGCCCATGACTGTTCGAAAATGGTCCGCGAAGTGTCCTGGTTTCGCGCTTCATGGCCGTAGGTCCCGGACATCCCGCAACAGCCCGTCGCCTCGGTCACCAGCTTGAGCCCGAGCCGGGCAAACACCGCTTCCCATTGCGAAGTACTGGCCGGGACGTTGGTCTTCTCGGTGCAGTGCGCCAGCAAACGGAATGTCTGTGGGGCGGGATGAGACTTTTCAGGCAGCACATCAAAGAGCCACTCCTGGGGCAGCAGAACCTTCGGGCACCCGTTGAGCCCCGGCACTTTCTGATATTCCTGGCGATAGACCAGCGTCATCGCCGGGTCCAACCCCACCAGCGGTACTTCACAGTCAGCCAGCGCCTTGAGCTGACTGGCGTTGCGGATCGCTGCCCTGGCGAATGCGCCGAGGAAGCCCTGTACGTGCAAAGGCTTGCCGTTGGCGCTGTAGGGCGCCAAGAAAATCCGATAACCCAGCTGGTGCGCCAACTCGATAAAGCTCGCCAGCAATGGGGTTTCGAAGTAACGGGTGAAGGCATCTTGAACCAACACCACGCTACGCTGACGTTGCGCAGCGGTCAGTTCGCGCAGGGCCGGCACGCTAGCGACAACGACGTTGCAGCGGGTCAACGTCGCCTGCAAGTCGTAACGGCTGATCAACGGACTGTCGAGCATGCCGACGCCTCGCTCAAGCAGGCGGCTCATCCATTTCGCGCCCATCACTGCGTTGTACAGGCCCGGCGCGTAGGCCATATAGGGAATGGTGAACTCCAGCGAACCGATCAGGTAGTCACGAAGCGGACGTTGATAGCGACCGTGATACAGCTCCAGAAAACGCGATCTGAATTCCGGGACGTTGACCTTGACCGGGCATTGCCCTGCACAGGATTTACAGGCCAGACAGCCCGCCATCGCGTCGTACACCTCGTGGGAGAAATCCGCCTCACCCCGCGAACGCGCCATGTTGTTACGCAACCGCGCTGGCAACCCGCTCAACCACGACAACTTGCCCCGGGCCGCTTCCAGTACATCAATATTGGCCGCACCCTGCAGGCGCAACCATTCGCGAATCAATGACGCCCTGCCCTTCGGTGAATGCTGGCGTTCACGGGTGGCTTTCCACGACGGGCACATCGCATCGTTGGGATCGTAGTTGTAGCAGGCGCCGTTACCGTTGCAGTGCATGGCGGTGCCGAAACTTTGCCACACGCGCTCGTCGATTTGCCGATCCAGATCACCGCGCAGCGTGACTTCGTTGACCTTGAGCAAGCCTTGGGCAGCATCCGGTGGTGTGCAGATTTTGCCGGGGTTGAGCTGATTGTGCGGGTCGAACGCGCCCTTGAGCGATTGCAGCGCCGGGTACAGTTCGCCAAAAAACTCGGGGACATATTCCGAGCGCAAGCCCTTGCCGTGCTCACCCCACAGCAGTCCGCCATAACGTCGCGTCAGCTCGGCCACGGCATCGGAAATCGGTTTGACCAGCGCTGCCTGGGCCGGATCTTTCATGTCCAGCGCCGGGCGCACATGCAACACGCCGGCATCGACGTGACCGAACATGCCGTAAGTCAGACCATAGCTGTCGAGCAACGCACGAAACTCAGTGATGTAGTCGGCCAGCTTCTCCGGCGGCACGGCGGTGTCTTCAACGAAAGGCTGCGGCCGAACCTCACCTTCGACGTTGCCCAACAGCCCGACGGAACGTTTACGCATGGCGTAGACACGGGTCACCGCCTCGGCACCCTCGGCCAGCGTGTGGCCCAGCCGCTCGATGGTCGTGTCGGCCTGCAGATGCTCGACGAACGACGCCACTCGAGCGTTCACGTCCGTCAGGTCTTCCCCGCTGAACTCGACCAGATTGATGCCCAGCGTCGGGCACTCGGCGTCCGCCGGAAAATACTCGGCGACGCTGTGCCAGACGATGTCTTTCATCGCCAGCATCAACACTTTGGAGTCCACCGTCTCGATGGACAGCGGCTTGTGCGCCAGTAACGCGTTGGCGTCGCGCAGCGCATCCATGAAGCTGCTGTAGCGCACATTCACCAACACCGAATACCTGGGAATCGGCAGCACGTTGAGCTTGGCCTCGACGATGTAGCCCAACGACCCTTCCGCGCCGCACAGCACGCTATTGAGGTTGAAACGCCCGCGCTCGTCGCGCAGGTGCGCCAGGTCGTAACCGGTCAGGCAGCGATTGAGTTTGGGGAATATCGACTCGATCAGGTCGGCCTGGGTTTCCTGTATCTGGCGCGCTGTGCGGTACACCTCGCCGATGCGCCCGGGCTGTGCGCAGGCTGCCTCCAACTCAGAGACGGAAAGCGGATGGCTGTGCAAGCGCTCACCACCGAGCAGCACGCTGTGCAGTTCCAGCACATGATCGCGGGTCTTGCCGTAGGTGCAACTGCCCTGGCCACTGGCATCAGTGTTGATCATGCCGCCCACGGTGGCACGGTTGGACGTTGACAGCTCCGGTGCGAAGAACAGGCCATGGGGCTTGAGCGCGGCATTGAGCTGATCCTTGACCACGCCGGCCTGCACTCGCACCCAACGCTCGGCGACGTTGATTTCAAGAATTGTGTTCATGTGCCGCGACAAGTCGACCACGATGCCATCGGTCAACGACTGGCCGTTGGTGCCGGTGCCGCCGCCACGCGGGGTCAGCTTGATCTGGCGAAAGCGCGGTTCGGCCATCAATGCAGCGATGCGCACGATGTCGTCGGCGTCCAGCGGGAATACCGCTGCTTGCGGCAGGCGCTGATAAATCGAGTTGTCCGTTGCCAGCACGGTACGGGTGGCGTAGTCGGCACTGAGCTGACCGCGGAAGCCGCTGGCACGCAGGGCTTGAAGAAATTCCGGGTACTGTGCAGCGAGGGCATCCGTATGCAGCTGGGCGATCATCGCAAAATGTTCTCTTGTAGGTCTAACACGGAAAAATCAAAACACTTGTCGCCTGAGCATTAATCGGTCAGCCTCAGGTCGTCGGCTGCGCCAATGATCCTGCAGGCTGTGGCGCCGGACAAACGGATAATCCTGCCGCTATCGATGACTTTTACGAATGAATTACCGCCACCTCACTCCCTCCATGTCGTTGCTGCTGGCCTTTGAAGCCGCCGCCCGGCATGAAAGCTACACCCGCGCCGCGATGGAGCTCTCACTGACCCAAAGCGCCGTCAGCCGGCAAGTCCAGGCGCTGGAGCAGCAACTGGGCCTGACGCTGTTTCGCCGTGAAGGCCGGCAAGTGCAGTTGACCGATGTCGGCCGCCTCTATCAGCGGGAAATGAGTGACGCGCTCGGACGCATCCGCAGCGCCACGTTACAGGCGATGGCGTATCAATCGGGCAGCGGAACCTTGCGCCTGGCCACCCTGCCAACGTTCGGCTCGAAGTGGCTACTGCCGCGTCTTCACGATTTCTACAAAACCCATCCCGGCATGCTGGTGCACATCAGTTCCCGGATCGATGCGATCGACTTCGAAACCAGCGGCATCGATGCCGCGATCGTCGTCGGCAATGCCGACCTGCCAGGCCTGATCAGCCATCGTCTGCACACGGAAGAGTTGATGGTGATCATGTCGCCGCAAGCGGCCGAGGCCCATGACACCTGGACCCCGGAACGCATTGGCGGACAGACGCTGCTCAACGTCGCGAACAATGCCAACGTTTGGGGCGAATGGTTCAGCCACCACGGCCTGCCCCATCGAATGATGCGCCTGGGACCGAGTTTCGAACTCACCTCGCACTTGATCCAGGCCGTCAGGGCCGGCATCGGCATCGGTCTGGTGCCGCGCATCCTGGTGACCGACGAGCTGGCCAACGCCGAGCTGATCAGCCTCGGCCTGCCCTTCGCCAGTCAACGCAGTTACTACCTGACCTATCCACCGCGCAACGAAAGGCTGCCGTCGCTGATCGCGTTCCGCAGCTGGTTGCTGGAACAGATCTGACCAACGCCGGCTGATTCGCCTCTTTGTATCACTTTGTATCTGTCTATCTTTCTGATACATAAGTTTTCACCCGGCCGCCGATTCGACACAGCCCAGATACGTCATCGCGTTCAAATGCACACACGGTTTCAAGGGGATCAGCCAGACCCCCTGGCCAATGGCTTGCAACGGAGACATCAGGATGAAGATGGCACTGCAAAACAAAAACGCTAAAACCCACCGCCGTCTGGTCGGCTCATCGATTCTCGCGCTCGCCCTGTTTGGCGCTATCGGTGCAGCCAACGCCCAATCGACCACCGTTGCACAACCCGCCGCGATCAAGGCTGACGTCACTTACACAACCCCCTCCCCATTCGGCCCACTGAAGCACATCAAGGCCGGACTGCTGGATGTGGCTTACGCCGAAACCGGCCCGGCCGACGGACCGGTGGTGATTCTTCTGCACGGCTGGCCTTACGACATTCACAGTTATGACGAGGTCGCACCGTTGCTGGCCGCGAAGGGCTATCGAGTGCTGATGCCGTATGCGCGTGGTTATGGCGATACCCATTTCCTGTCCGAGAAAACCGTGCGCAACGGCCAACCGGCTGCGCTGGCCAGCGACGTCATCGACTTCATGGATGCGCTGAAGATCAAACAAGCCGTGCTCGGTGGCTATGACTGGGGCGCACGTTCCGCCGACATCGTCTCGGCGTTGTGGCCAGAACGGGTCAAGGCGCTGGTCTCGGTCAGCGGTTACCTGATCGGCAACCAGGCGGCCGGTAAAAACCCGCTGCCACCCAAGGCTGAATTGCAGTGGTGGTATCAGTTCTACTTCGCCACCGACCGCGGTCGTGCCGGGTACGAGAAAAACACCCACGACTTCGCCAAGTTGATCTGGCAGCTGGCTTCGCCGAAATGGGCGTTCGATGACGCGACGTTCGACCGCAGCGCCAAGGCGCTGGAGAACCCGGACCACGTCGAGATCACCGTATTCAACTACCGCTGGCGCCTGGGCATGGTGCAGGGCGAGCCTCAATACGAAGCGCTGGAGCAGAAACTGGCCACGGCGCCGTCCATCAGCGTGCCGACCATCACGCTTGAAGGCGATGCCAACGGCGCACCGCACCCTAATCCCGAGGACTACGCCAAGCGCTTCACCGGTAAATACGAGTTCCGGCTGATCAACGGTGGCATCGGTCACAACCTGCCGCAGGAAGATCCGAAGGCGTTCGCCAAGGCCGTGATTGATGCGGATCACCTGTGAGGTTGATCTGACCTTTCCCCGCTAAGCCTCCTCACAACGACGGCTCGTTTTACGAGCCGTTTGTTTTTGCGAGAATCACTCCAGCAGCGAGACCAGACGTGGCGCTATTGCCGTCTCCAATACCTCCAGTAGCGCCAGCGTCACCGGCAATTTGAAGCGCCTGCGTCCCGCACTGCCGGGATTGAGGTAGAGCCGTTCGCCACGCCATTCCACGAGTGGCTTGTGCGAATGGCCGGTGACTATCAGCTTGATGGCCGCATCGAGTACGACCGGGACATCGGCGATGTCGTGCACCAGCAACGTCCCCCATCCGTTGAGATCGAAACGCAAATTATCTGCGATATGTTCGGCCCAAGGAGCGTCCAGGTCATTGTTCCCGCGCACGACATGCAGGGGAGCGATCAACGCCAGTTGATCGAGAATATCGACGCTGCCGATGTCGCCCGCATGAATGATCCGCTCACACCCCTCCAGCGCGGCAAGCGCCTCAGGGCGGAGCAAACCATGGGTATCGGAAATCACGCCAACCTTCATGCAACGCTCCAGACCAGATTCAAGCAGTGGAACCTCCAGACTAAACCAACGGCTGATGACTGGTCACACAATGTATACCGCCACCCCCGGCGGAAATGGCGTCTATGTTCAGTTGCACCACCTCTCGATCCGGATAGAGCCCGGATAACACTGCAAACGCCTTGGCATCTGCCACCTTGTCACCAAACTCCGGCGCAATGACCGCGCCGTTGATCACGAAGTAGTTGATGTAGCCGGCCGCAAAATCCGGGTTGTTGCGACTGAATTGACTCTTTCGCGGATTGAGCGGTGGCGACACGGTATGGACCTGCAGTTTTCGACCCTCGGCATCCGTGGCATTTTTCAGAATATCCAGATGGGCCCGCGTGACGTTGTAGTCGTAGGACTCAGGGTCGTTGTCGAGGTTGGCGATCACAACGCCGGGTTTCACGAAGCGGGCGTAGAAATCCACATGGGCATCGGTGATGTCTTTTCCTTTTATACCTGGCAGCCAAATGATCTTGCGCAGGCCGAGCCGGTCTTTCAGTTCTTGCTCGACGTCGGCCTTGCTCCAGTCAGGGTTACGATTGCGGTTGATCCAGCTGCTCTCGGTCATGATCCCGGTACCGTGGCCATCCACTTCGATGCCGCCACCCTCGCCCACCAATTCGCTGCGCAGATAATGGGCATCCGCCGTGTCGGCCACTTGAGCCGCCAGATGCGCATCGTGGGCATGCTGCTGTTTGTCGCCCCAGCCGTTGAAATTGAAATCCACGGCGCCGAGTCCACCCTGCCCGTCGATGACGAAGTTGGCGCCGGTGTCGCGCATCCAGATGTCGTCGAGTTCGGTGGTGACATAAGTAATATTGGCAGTACCGCAATGTTCCTGCGCCTGGCTCCGCTCGAGCGGGCGGCAGAAAACGGTCACCGGCTCATAGCGGGCGATGGTCCGCGCAATCCCGCCAAGCGCCGCTTGCACATCACCCGTGAAGTCTTCCCAGATGGCCTCTTGCGCGCCAAAGGCGATGAACGCTTGTGCGTGCCGGTCACCTTCATCGGGCATCCGCCAACTGCCCTGCGCCGCCGCGTGCACTTGCAGGGGCGTCAGACCCAATCCGAATGACGCTGCCGCCCCCACACCCGCCAATACCGATATCTGTTTGATGAACTCACGACGCGTCGACATGCAGTGATCCTTTGAAAATTGGCTCATTTCGCCGTGGCCGTCTTGAATTTGGTCCAGGTGCGCATCCGCGCGCGCATGTCGGACTGCGGAATGTCCTTGCCCGGTATCAGCCGCGCATAAGTGGCTTCATCAAGATAGATGTCCGGGTTGTTGCGCATCGTCGCATCGACGCTCGGGCGTGCCTTGGCGTTGGATGTCGGGTAGCCGGTGAAGTTACTGATGGCCGCCATGTTCTCCGGACGCATGACGAAGTTGATGAACGCGTAGGCGTATTCCGGATGTTTGGCGTCGACCGGAATGGCCATGGTGTCCATCCACACCGTGGTGCCTTCGCGGGGAATGCGGTACTCGAACTTCGTGTGCTTGCCGGCACTGTCTGACGTCCTCTGCGCCTGGGTCATGTCGCCGCTGTAACCGAGCGACACGCACAGGTTGCCGTTCACCAGATCGGTTACCGGTTGCGACTGGAACTTGCGAATGTGCGGGCGCAGTTTCATCAGCAGTTCACTCGCGGCCGCGAGGTCTTCGGGTTTGGCGCTGCGCGGCTCACGGCCCAGATAATTGAGCACGACGGCGAGCACTTCATCCGGCGAGTCGATCATCGAGATACCGCAGTCGGCCAACTGGCCGGCCAGTTCCGGTTTGAACAACATGTCGAGGCTGTTGACCGGCGCATTCGGCACGCGCTGTTTGATCTGCTCATCATTGTAGGTCAGGCCGATGGTGCCCCAGGTGTAAGGCACGGTAGCCTGACTCGAGGTTTCATATTGCCGGCGCAGCTTCTGCAAACCGGGCTCGATGTCATCCAGGGAGGTGAGCTTTGATCGGTCCAGCGGCAGCAGGCTTCCGGCGCGCATCAAGCGTTCCGCCACCGTATCGCCGGGGAAGATCAGGTCATAACCGCTGCCGCCGGCGAGCATCTTGGCCTCCAGTGTTTCGCTGCCATCCATGACGTCGTAAATCACCTGGATGCCGGTCTCGGCGGTGAATCGCGTCAGGGTGTCTTCGGCAAAATAATCGGCCCAGTTGTACAACCTGAGGGTTTTCTCTTCGGCGTGCAGCGATGACGAGGCCAGTGCCAAGCCCAAGGCGCCGAGCAACAGCGTGTGCGGAATGCGCATATCAAACTCCTTGAGTGTTCCAGCGTGCATGAAGGTGACGACCGTCCTGACTCAACAACGCGCCGTACATGTCCGGGCGCCGGTCTCGGTAGATGCCCCAGCTCAGGCGTTCTTCGCGCATGGCGGCCAGGTCGAGGCTGTGCACCAGCACGCCGGTGCTGTCGCGGTCGGCCTCGGCGAGCAATTTGCCCTTGTGGTTGCAGATGAAGGACGAGCCGTAGAAGCTCATTTGCAGGGTCGGATCGGTGGTCGCCACTTCTCGACCGACGCGATTGGCCGCCACCACCGGCAAGATGTTCGCCGCCGCGTGACCACGCATCGTCATCTGCCAGTGATCCCGTGAATCCAGCGCTGCGCAGCCAGGTTCAGAGCCGATCGCCGTCGGAAACAGCAACACCTCGGCGCCCATCAATGCCAGGCAGCGTGCGGTCTCGGGAAACCACTGGTCCCAGCAGATCCCCACGCCGATGCGCCCGAACGCGGTGTCCCAGACCCGGAAGCCGGTATCGCCGGGGCTGAAGTATTCCTTCTCCTGATAACCGATGGCGTTGGGGATGTGGGTCTTGCGGTACACCCCCAGCAGACGCCCGTCGGCATCGGCCACGCTCAAGGAATTGAAGTAGGCGTTGCCGGCTTTCTCGAACCAGCTCAGCGGCAGCACCACGCCCAACTCCTTGGCCAATGCGGCAAAGCGTTTGAGTACGCGGCTGTAGCGGTATTCTTCGGCCAGCGCCAAGTGTTTGTGGCTTTGCTCGATGCAGAAATACGGCGTGGCAAAGAGCTCCTGCAACAGGATGACCTGAGCGCCCTTCGAGGCCGCCTCACGGACCAGTTGTTCGGCAAGATCAAGGTTGTAGGGCAAGTCCCAGGTGCAGGGCATTTGGGTGGTGGCAATCGTCATAAAGGTCATGGCATCACCCCTTCACTGGCCAGGCAGGCTGCTGCTGGGTGATGCAATGCACCCCGCCGCCGCCATGGGCCAGGTGATTGATCCGCACCGGCACCACTTCGCGTCCCGGGAATGCCTGTGCCAGTACTTCGGCGGCTACCTGGTCGGCATCGATGCCATAGGCCGGCATGATGATTGCGCCGTTGGCGATGTAGAAGTTGGTGTAGGAAGCGCAGAACACTTCGGCTTCGGTGTCCACCGCATCGGTGGCTTCATAGAGCTCGATCAGCTCGAACTTCCGGCCTTGGGCATCGGTGGCCAGCTCCAGTGCGCGGCGGTTTTCTCGGGCCACTTCGGCATACACCGACTGCTTGTCGTGAGTGGCATCCACCAGCAATACGCCGGGGCGTGCGAACGCACAGACGCCATCGACATGGCCGTCGGTCATGTCGCCGGTCACGTAGTCCGGATCGCCCGGCAGCCAGATGGTTTTTTTCACGCCCAGCAGGCGGGTGAAAATCTCCTCCATCTCTGCCTTGTTCATCCCGGGATTGCGGTTGGGATTGAGCAACACCGACTCGGTGGTGATCAGCGTGCCCTCGCCGTCCACATGAATCGCCCCGCCTTCGTTGCTCAGCGGTGTGCCAAAGCACGGCAAGCCAAGGTGATTGAGTGCACGACGCGCCAGGCCTTCGTCCAGATCGTGCGCCGACTTGCCGCCCCACGCGTTGAAGCGCCAGCTCACCCCGGCGAGGCCTTGTTGCGCGTGGCAGACGAAGCTTGGGCCGGAGTCGCGGCACCAACTGTCGTTCACCGCCAATTCGATCAGCTCGATGTTGGGTCCGCACAACGCATGGGCACTCGCCACAGCCGACGGATCGACCACCATTTTCACCGGCTCGAACCGGGCGATGGCATTGGCGACCCCGGCAAAATCCTTTTGCACTTGCGCCAGGGTCACGCGCCACCCCGACTCCCAGAGTGCCTGGTTGTGCGGCCAGACCATCCAGGTCGCGGCGTGTTTTACCCATTCTGCCGGCATCCACCAGCCCGTGTGTTGATGTTCGTTCTGCTGCATGACAAGCACCCTTGAGTTAAGTCATTGTGTTCAATGAAAATGACCTTGGCGGTCTTTGCATGCATGCTACGGCCGTAAAAACGGGCTAACAAACGATGGATTTTGCAGAAAAGTGATTAGAGGAACTTATCGATATGCTCAAGCACTGGCCCCCGCTCAGCACCCTTCGCGGCTTTGAAGCAGCCGCCCGGCTGGGCAGTTTCCACAAGGCTGCCGACGAACTGCACCTGACCCAATCGGCGATCAGTCAGCAGATTCGAACCCTTGAGGCGTACCTTGAGCAGCCGCTGTTTTTCCGCAGCGGACGCAGCGTCAGCCTGACCGATGCCGGTCACGATTTGCTCAGCACTACCCAGGCGTTATTGCAGCAACTGGCGGTTGGCATTCGGCGTCTGGGGCAATACCAGAAACCCAACCAACTGGTGCTCAACACCACGCCGACATTCGCCCGGCACTGGTTGCTGCCACGGCTGGGGGATTTTCGGCGTCAGCATCCGGAAGTCGATCTGTGGATTTTCAGCACCGACGAAGTCCCGGACCTGACCACCCAGACCATCGACCTCGCGGTGCGCGATGACATCAGCTCCCAGGCTGAATGCAGTTTCAAGGTGCTGCACGCCGACCGCCTCTATCCGGCCTGCCACCCCGATGTGCTGGCGGTGCCTATCGAACAACGCACGACCCTTCACGGCGAGCGGGAAATGGACTGGAGTCATTGGGCCGTGGAGGCTGGTATCGATGTGGGACAGAAGGACCAGGGCTTGAATTTTTCCGACCCCGGGTTGCTGCTGGATGCGGCGTGCGCAGGGCTTGGGATCGCGCTGGTCAGTCAGCTATTGAGTCGACAAGCGCGTGACAGCGGGTTGCTGCAACCGTTGGTAGAGGAAACCATTCGCGGGCCGAACTGGGCGTTGCTGACTCACCGGGACAGCGAGAACAATCCCCTGGCGCGGAGTTTTATCGAGTGGTTGCTGGGTAACCTGGCCCCCGCCAGCGACACGATGTAACGAACAGCGTTCCGAAAAAGCGCCGTCGTTGCAGGAGCCGGCTTGCTGGCGCTCACGTCACCGCGGTGTTCCTGAAAAACCGAGGCGTACTCGATCGCCAGCAAGCCGGCTCCTACAGGTCGTGTATCACGCTCGCGAACTCAGCCCTTGGCCGCCATCGCGGTCACTTCCACACGCATGCCTTCCACCGCCAGCGACGCCACGCCTACCGCGGCGCGAACCGGCCACGGCTTGGCGAAGAAACGCTTGTAAACCTCATTGAACGCGGCGCGGTCGGCCATGTCGGTGAGGTAGATGGTCAGGTGCATGACCCGGTCCATGGAACTGCCGGCGCGCTCCAGCGCCACCTTCAATGCCTGCAACGTGCACTCGCTCTGCAGGGTGATGTCGCCCAGTTCCAGGCTGCCGTCGGCGCGGGTCGGGATCTGCGTGGAGACCAGGATACCGTTGAAGCCGGCCACATCGGAGGAGATGGAATCCGCATCGGGATCGGGGGTGAAGGTGATGTCTTGGTTCGCCATGGGGATCTCTTGTTCGAGGGAAAAAAGGTGGCGGCCAGTTTACCGCCCTGCTGAATCAAACGCTCTGCCTCAGTTATTTATACTCAAATGCCAGCTTAATAATATTTTACCGATACCAGGGTCATCCCTAGTCTTGAGCCCAAGAAATGGCAGGCCGTTCGCGACCTGACTCCAACGTCGAAGGGTATTGAGATGACCACTGAAAAAACAAAAACAGATACGCTGATTGTTGGCGCCGGTCAGGCTGGCGTGGCCATGAGTGAACACCTGAGCAAACTGGGCGTGCCGCACCTGGTGCTGGAGCGCAACCGCATTGCCGAGCGCTGGCGCACCGGGCGCTGGGATTCGCTGGTGGCCAATGGTCCGGCGTGGCATGACCGCTTTCCGGGTCTTGATTTTGACGACCTCAGCCCCGATGCGTTTGCGCCGAAAGAGCGTGTCGCCGATTACTTCGAAGCCTACGCGAGGAAATTCAACGCGCCGATCCGCACCGGTGTGGATGTGCTGAAGGTTGAACGCAACGTCGGTCGGCCAGGCTTCACCATTGAAACCTCTGAAGGTGTGATCGAGGCCAACCGCGTGGTCGCCGCCACCGGGCCGTTCCAGCGTCCGGTCATTCCGCCGATTGCGCCGCAGGATCAGCCGTTCCTGCAGATTCACTCCGCCGATTACCGCAATCCGCAGCAATTGCCTGAAGGCGCTGTTCTGGTGGTCGGCGCCGGCTCGTCGGGCGTGCAGATCGCCGATGAACTGCAACGTGCCGGCAAGCAGGTTTACCTCTCCGTCGGCGCCCACGACCGCCCTCCTCGCGCCTATCGCAACCGGGATTTCTGCTGGTGGCTGGGCGTGCTCGGCGAGTGGGACCAGGCGGCGATGAAGCCGGGGCGGGAACACGTCACCATCGCGGTGAGTGGCGCGCATGGCGGCCGCACCGTGGACTTCCGAGGCCTCGCCCATCGCGGAATGACGCTGGTCGGTCTGACTCAATCATTCAATGGCGGCGTGGCGACTTTCCAACCGAACCTGGCGGAGAACCTGGCACGCGGCGACGAGAATTATCTGGCGTTGCTCAACGCCGCCGACGCTTACATCGAACGCAACGGCCTGGACTTGCCGGAAGAACCTGAAGCGCGCATCACCTTCCCCGACCCGGAATGCGTGACCCAGCCGATTCTTGAACTCGACCTGGCCAAGGCCGGCGTGACCTCGATCATCTGGGCCACCGGTTTTGCCACGGATTACAGCTGGCTCAACGTTGACGCCTTCGACGACAAGGGCAAACCACGGCATCAGCGCGGCGTGTCGAGCGAACCGGGTGTGTATTTCCTCGGACTGCCATGGCAGTCGCGTCGCGGGTCTTCGTTCATCTGGGGCGTTTGGCACGATGCCAAATACGTGGCGGATCACATCGCCATTCAACGCTCCTATCTCGACTACCACGACGCGGCGCAACGCGAGGCTGACAAAGCCCCGCTCGCCCATAAAACCACGGTCAGTGCTTAAACCTTTTTCTGCCAGGAGCGACAAATGTCCACGCCAACCCATACCCGTATCCGCATGTTCAACACCAAGGAAACCTATCCGAACCAGAGCCTGGACAACGACCTGTGCCAAGCCGTCCGCGCGGGCAACACGGTTTATGTTCGTGGCCAGGTCGGGACGGATTTCGAAGGCAGACTGGTCGGTCTCGGTGACCCGCGAGCCCAGGCCGAACAGGCCATGCGCAACGTCAAGCAGTTGCTGGAAGAAGCTGGCAGTGACCTGAGCCACATCGTCAAAACCACCACGTACCTGATCGATCCGCGGTATCGCGAGCCGGTGTATCAGGAAGTCGGCAAGTGGCTCAAAGGCGTGTTTCCGATTTCGACCGGGTTGGTGGTGTCGGCGTTGGGGCAACCGCAGTGGTTGATGGAGATTGATGTGATTGCGGTGATTCCCGAGTAAGCAGGGACACCGCGTCGCGTCCATCGCTGGCTTGCCCGCGAAGAGGCCAGCCAAGACACCACATTCGCCAAGGCAAACCAAGGAGCAAACCCCATGACCTTCTCCATCGCCGCCCGTTGCCCGGAAACCGGTCAGTTCGGCATTGCGATCAGTTCCTCCAGCATCGCCGTCGGCGCCCGCTGCCCCTGGCTGCTGCCGGGTGTCGGTGCCGTCTCCACACAGAACATCACCCTCCCGTCCCTCGGCCCGGACGTCCTCGCCCTGATGGAGCAAGGCCTCGCCCCGGCGGAAGCGCTGGACAAAGTCCTCACGCGCAATGGCTACAGCCAATACCGGCAGATCACGGCGATTGACCACCTTGGCCAGACCGCTCATTTCAGTGGCGCGCAAACCTTGGGTAACCACAACGCCGTGTCCGGCGAACAATGCGTCGCCGCCGGCAACATGCTCGCGGACCGCTCGGTGATCGAAGCCATGGTTGAAGCCTTCGAACACGGCGAAGGGCAACTGGCCGACCGCTTGCTCGCCGCGATGAAAGCCGCCATCGCCGCCGGTGGCGAAGCCGGGCCGGTGCATTCGGCGGCGATGGTGGTGGTCGGCGAACTGACCTGGCCGATCATCAACCTGCGGGTCGATTGGGCGGACGATGATCCCATCGGCCAGTTGGAAAAGCTCTGGGTTGCCTACTGCCCGCAAGTCCAGGACTACATCGACCGTGCCCTCGCCCCGGACAAATCCCCAGGGTACGGTGTCGCCGGAGACGACCGATGAGCGCCAGCCGCGATTTGCTGGCGACGTTAGTGGCATTCGACACCACGAGCCGCGAATCAAACCTGCAGCTCATCGAATTTGTCCGCGACTACCTCGCGAGCTTCGACGTGCCATGCGAACTGATCTACAACGAGCAGCGCAGCAAGGCCAACCTGTTCGCCACCATCGGCCCGGCGGACAAGCCGGGCATCGTGCTGTCGGGGCACACCGACGTGGTGCCCGTCGATGGCCAGCCGTGGACCGTCGCGCCGTTCGAACTCACCGAGCACGACGGCAAGTTGTTCGGTCGCGGTACCGCGGACATGAAAGGCTACATTGCCTGCGTGCTCGCCCTCGTTCCTTCGTTGGTGAACGCCTCGTTGCGACGGCCGGTGCACATTGCGCTTTCGTATGATGAAGAAATCGGCTGCCTCGGCGTGCGCTCGTTGCTGGCGGCGCTGGAACAATGGCCAGTCAAACCGATGCTGTGCATCATCGGCGAGCCGACCGAGCTGAAACCGGTGCTCGGGCATAAGGGCAAACTGGCGATGCGCTGCGATATCCAGGGTCACGCGTGCCATTCGGCGTACGCGCCGCTTGGGGTCAATGCCATTGAGTATGCCGCCGAACTGATCGGTGAACTGGGACGGATCGGCAACAGGCTCAAAGCGCCCGAGCACCGCGACGCGCGTTTCGATCCGCCATTTTCCACCGTGCAAACCGGTGTGATTGGCGGCGGCAAAGCCTTGAACATCGTCCCCGCCGATTGCCGTTTCGATTTCGAGATCCGTGCCCTGCCCTCACATGATCCAAGCGACGTCGCCCGGGAACTGAAAACCTATGCCGAGCAGCAGGTGCTGCCGCGAATGCGTGCGGTGAGTGAACAGAGTGAGATTCGCTTCAGTGAACTCTCGGCATACCCCGGATTAGTGACCGATGCACACAGCGAGGCGGCTGAGTTGATCGCTGCATTCTGCGGCTCCCGAGCGTTCGGCACAGTGGCCTTCGGCACCGAGGGCGGCCTGTTCGACGCCGCTGGCATTCCCACCGTTGTGTGCGGCCCTGGCAGCATGGATCAAGGGCACAAACCGGACGAATTCGTCAGCCTCGAACAATTGGACGGTTGTGACGCCATGCTGCAACGGATGCTGCTATCAATCAGCGAATAACACAGATTCTGAACACCCCATAATCCCTGTGGGAGCTAGCCTGCTAGCGATAGCGATTTGACAGTCAACACTGATTTGGCTGACAGATCGCTATCGCTGGCAGGCTAGCTCCCACAGGGTTTTCGGCTGCCCGGCGACCTACATTTTTTAACGTCTATACCAACAATCTTTGTAATTTATCTATCCCCATCCACCGCACATCATCAACTCCAACAAGAAAAGCGTCGTCCCCGCGCGGCGCTTACCGAAGTACGTCCACGTACTCAAAATTGCCTTGGAGTCCGTCATGGTTACCGCAGCAACAACCTCCGCCCCGCTTATCGAAAAACACACCATCGGCTATGTGCCGCCCGAAGATCGCCACGGCAAAACCCGTGACCTGTTCACCCTCTGGTTCGGCGGCAACATCGCCCCGCTGCCCATCGTCACCGGCGCTCTTGGCGTGCAGATGTTCCACCTGAACCTGGTGTGGGGCATCGTCGCCATCCTCGTCGGCCACCTGGTCGGCGGCGTGCTCATGGCGCTGCACTCGGCCCAGGGCCCGCAGATGGGCATTCCACAAATGATCCAGAGCCGCGCCCAGTTCGGCTCCCTCGGCGCGCTGCTGGTGGTGCTGATCGCCGGCATCATGTACATCGGCTTCTTCGCCTCCAACATCGTCCTCGCCGGCAAGTCCCTGCACGGCGTGGTCGACAGCGTGCCGGTGCCGGTGGGCATCGTCATCGGCGCCCTGGGTTCCGGCATCATCGGCATCATCGGCTACCGCTTCATCCACGTGCTCAACCGCATCGGCACCTGGGTGCTCGGCGCCGGCATCGTGCTCGGCTTCGGCTACATCTTCACCCACGTGCAGACCGCCGACTTCCTCACCCGTGGCAGCTTCAACATTTCCGGCTGGCTGGCCACGGTCTCGCTCGCTGCGCTCTGGCAGATCGCCTTCGCGCCGTACGTCTCCGACTACTCACGTTACTTGCCGGCCAACGTGCCCGTGGCCGCAACGTTCTGGACGACTTATCTGGGCACCGTGCTCGGCTCCAGCCTTTCATTCATCTTCGGCGCCGTCGCCGTGCTCGCCACCCCCGTCGGCATGGACACCATGGACGCCGTCAAACTCGCCACCGGCTCCATCGGCCCGCTGATGCTCGTGCTGTTCCTGCTCAGCGTCATCAGCCACAATGCCCTCAACCTCTACGGCGCCGTGCTGTCGCTGATCACCCTGGTCCAGACCTTCGCCTACCGCTGGATCCCCACCGCCAAAAGCCGTGCCGTCCTCTCGATCATCATCCTCGCCGCCTGCTGCTTCGCCGCCGTCGGCGCTTCCGCCAACTTCATCGGCCATTTCGTCGACATGGTGCTGGTGCTGCTCGTGGTGCTGGTGCCGTGGACCGCGATCAACCTGATCGACTTCTACGCGATTCACAAAGGTCAGTACGACATCCATTCGATCTTCAAGGTCGATGGCGGGATCTATGGCCGGTACAACCCGCAGGCGTTGTTGGCGTATGCAATCGGGATTGCGGTGCAGATTCCGTTCATGAACACGCCGCTGTATGTCGGGCCGATTTCAGAGCACATCAATGGGGCCGACTTGTCCTGGCTGGTGGGCCTGATCATCACCTCGCCGCTCTACTATTGGCTGGCCAATCGCGACACCGCTTACAAGCGCCGCCTCTCGACCGGAAAACTCGCCAACAGCCTTTAAGCGCCGCTTCGGATTGTCAAAGCGAGTAAACAAAAAACCGCACTGATGCGGTTTTTTGTTGCGTGATCATTTTCTGTAGTTCCAATGTTTTTACTATGACGCCTTACACAAGCGCCAATAAAACAAACATTCAAAAATTGACATGTCTCAGCAACTTTACACAATAAGAAAAATTCAAAAGGCATGATAAAAAAGTTGTAACGCTGGCGTTGCACCGCGTCAGTGCTCATCGGAAAACCAATGTAATTGACCGCCTGTTTTTGGTGCAAAAATTCACCTTCCATTCTTATGACTAATCGCCATAAATCATCTATATACCTGTTTTAATTGATATTTATTTTTCGATAAATGGCTGTTGCTTTGGCACGCTCTTTTGGGATCCTAATAATTATTGTGTTCACAAAAAGTGTTCGAAATTTCTGTTAAAAAAAATGACAGTGCTTTTGATATGTTTGTCTACACTCTCATTTCTGCAAGTGCGGGTCGCGTATAACGCCATACAAAACAGCCGATTAGTTGGTCCGACAGAGTTACTGTCGGTGTCCGCGGCATGTCGATGGCATTTCGGAATCAGGGTATATGGGGAACTCACCGATGCGTATCAGCATATTTGGTTTGGGGTATGTGGGCGCTGTATGCGCGGGCTGTCTCTGTGCTCGCGGTCATGACGTAATCGGGGTGGATATCTCTCAGGTGAAAATCGACCTGATCAATCAGGGCAAGTCGCCCATCGTTGAGCCAGGCCTGGAGGCTCTGCTCGAGCAGGGGGTGCAGTTTGGGCGGCTGCGGGGTACCAGTAATGTAAAAGCGTCCGTGATGGACACGGATATGTCGTTCATCGCCGTCGCTACGCCCTGCAAGAAGAACGGCGATCTGGATCTGGTCTACATCGAGTCGGTCTGCCGCGAGATCGGCGAAGCCCTGCATACCAAGGACAGTTGGCATACGGTGGTGGTGCGCAGCACTGTGCTGCCGGGCACCGTGAAGAACGTGGTAATCCCGATTCTTGAAGACTGTTCCGGCAAGAAGGCCGGGGTCGACTTCGGCGTGGCGATCAACCCGGAGTTCCTGCGCGAAAGCACTGCAATCAAGGATTACAACTGCCCGCCCATGACCGTGATCGGTGAATTCGACCAGCGCAGCGGTGACATGCTCGTCGCACTCTACCAGGAGCTGGACGCGCCGCTCCTGCGCAGGAGCATCGAAGTGGCGGAGATGATCAAGTACACCTGCAATGTCTGGCACGCGACAAAAGTGACCTTCGCCAATGAGATCGGCAATATCGCGAAGGCCGTCGGCGTGGACGGTCGCGATGTGATGGACGTGGTCTGCCAGGACACCAAACTCAACCTGTCGCGTTATTACATGCGCCCCGGTTTCGCGTTCGGCGGTTCCTGCCTGCCCAAGGATGTGCGTGCGTTGAACTATCGCGCCGGGCAACTGGATGTCGAGCACCCGCTACTGGCCTCGATCATGCGCAGCAATGCGGCGCAGGTACAAAGAGCCTTCGACATCATCACCAGTTACGGCAAACGGCGTATCGCCCTGCTCGGCCTGAGCTTCAAGGCGGGCACCGATGACCTGCGCGAAAGTCCACTGGTCGAGTTGGCCGAAATGTTGATCGGCAAGGGCTACGACCTGCATATCTTCGACCGCAACGTGGAATACGCGCGTATCTACGGGGCCAACAAGGACTACATCGAGTCGAAGATTCCACACCTGGCTTCGCTGTTGCGCGCAGACCTGACAAAAGTGATCGAGGAGGCAGAGGTCATTGTTCTGGGTAACGGTGACGAGTCCTTCAAAGCCTTTGCGCTTGAGGCGCCCGAAGGCAAGCAGGTGGTCGACCTGGTGGGTTTCATGCCAAACGTCAGTGACGATCGGGTCGAAGGTATCTGCTGGTAAGGGCTAGAGAATCGCCGAACTGCACCCCGGGCAATACGGGTTTATCGAACAGGAGTCACAGGCATGGCTGATTCCAGGAATTATTTGCGCGAAGCGACGGGCTGGCTGTTCTACGTCACCGCGCTGTTGTGGCTTGCACTGATGCTGCCGCGCTCGGTTTTCGATCCCCAATCCAGGGACTTTCTCCTGTTGCTGGGGGCGGTCGGTATCTGGCGTTATTCGATGGGCGCTATCCACTACCTTCGGGGGTTACTGTTCCTTTATCTGGTGTTCCCTTACTACAGACGCAAAGTCACCCGGCTCGGCAGCAGTGCCGATCCGTCCCATGTGTTTTTGCTGGTCACCAGTTTTCGCATCGAAGCGTTGACCACGGCGCAGGTTTACCGCTCGGTGATCGAAGAGGCCATCGGTTGTGGCTACCCGACCACGGTGGTCTGCTCCATCGTCGAGCTGGCCGATGAACTGCTGATCAAAGCACTCTGGGACAGCTATACCCCACCGGAGCAGATCAAGCTGAGCTTTGTACGGATTCCCGGCACGGGGAAGCGCGATGGCCTGGCCCACGGTTTTCGGGCCATCTCCCGGCATGTGCCGGATGCCGACGCGGTGGTGGCGGTGGTCGATGGCGACACCGTGCTTTCACCCGGACTGGTGCGCAAGACCGTGCCCTGGTTCAAGCTGTTTCCGAACGTCGGCGGGCTGACCACCAATGAGTTCTGCGAGGTGCGCGGCAGCTACCTGATGAGCGAATGGCACAAGCTGCGTTTCGCCCAGCGGCACATCAATATGTGTTCGATGGCACTGGGCAAGCGAGTGCTGACAATGACCGGGCGGATGTCGGTATTCCGCGCCCAGGTGGTGACCGACCCGGGGTTTATCCAGGACGTTGAACGCGATTATCTGCAGCATTGGCGTCTGGGCCGTTTCCGCTTCCTGACCGGCGATGACAAGTCCAGTTGGTACAGCCTGATGCGCCTTGGCTACGACACCTTTTATGTGCCCGATGCGGCAATCAACACCGTCGAGCATCCCCCGGAAAAGAGTTTCT
This sequence comes from Pseudomonas sp. NFX71, assembly GCF_048079215.1. Lineage (NCBI taxonomy): Bacteria > Pseudomonadati > Pseudomonadota > Gammaproteobacteria > Pseudomonadales > Pseudomonadaceae > Pseudomonas > Pseudomonas sp. NFX71. Next base: position 5,942,029 of record NZ_CP182230.1, read on the forward strand.
TGAAGGCCAGCCGCAAGCTGATGTTCCGCTGGTATGGCAATAACCTGCGGCAGAACTCGCGAGCCCTGCACCTGGGCGTGCGGCGGTTGGGCTGGTTCACCTCGCTGGTGCTGCTGGACCAACGCGTATCGATGTGGGCCAGCCTGCTCGGGCCTTCAGTGGCGATCATTGCCAGCCTCAAATACAGCTTCGCCTATCTGCTGATCTATGTGCTGTGGATCGGCGTGACGCGCTTGATCCTGAGTCTTCTGTTGCTGGCTTCGGGGCACCCGGTCGGGCCGGCTTATCCACTGATTCTCTATTACAACCAGCTGGTCGGCGCCATGGTGAAAATCTATGTGTTCTTCCGCCTCGACCAGCAATCGTGGACGCGCCAGAAAACCAAACTCGACCGCGGACTGGCCAACTATCAGCGCTGGTTCAATACCTGGTCGTCACGGGCCATGACGTTTTCGGCTGGCAGTGTGTTTTGCGCACTGCTGATGTGGATTGTGTAGCACAGGTGTCAGGGCAATCGGCAGGCCGTGCCGGATCAGACTCAATCGATGGGAAGGAACGCGTTATGAACACAGCTTTTGTTGCTGTCGATGACAGTGTCGTGCATGAGTCGGAGGTACAGCGTCAGCATGCGCGGCTGACCCTGCCGGCGAGAATCAAGTTTCACGGACCCGACCGGGAGGCGCTCGATTGCGAGCTGCTGGACTTGTCGGCCGGTGGATTCAGCCTGAGTCAGCCGGGCACATCGCTGATCGTGGGCCGGCAACACAAAGGCAAACTGGTGTTCCAGGTCGATGCGCTCGGGTTTGCCATCGATGTGGAGTTTGTCGTGCGCTCGATTAACGACGATGGGCGGCGGATAGGTTGCGAGTTTCACAACCTGCGCCCTCGTGCGATTTCCGCCTTGCGTTATGTGATCACCTCTTACCTCTCGGGAGGGGTGATCAGCCTGGGCGACATGCTCGTGACCCAGCAACGCGACAACTTCACCAAGCCGCGAAAACATGAAAGCGGCCACGGCATGGGCGTTTTCGGGCGCTTGCGGGCGACCACGATAAGCCTGCTGATGTTTCTCGTGGGCCTCGCGGCCTTTGGTTATGTGGTGCACCAGTTGTATGGCATTTACTACGTCACTCATGCCGAATCGGCGCGGGTCAACGTGCCCGGCCAGTTGATCGGCCTGCCGCGCGACGGCAGCGTCAACTCCTTGGTCAAGGTCGGGGCGGTGGTGTCCAAGGGCGCCCCGCTGGCGACCTTTTCCGCCTCGCTGCTGGATGTGATGAAAGGCAACCTGCCGCCCGGGCAGGCGACCCCGGAAAATCTCGAGCGCCTGTTCAGCCGAACCCTGCAAGGTTCGCTGACCAGCCCCTGCGATTGCCGGGTGGTGTCGCAACTGGTGCCGGACGGCCAGGTCGTCGGCAAGGGCACCACGGTGTACGAGTTGATGCCGATTGACGGGGTGGCAACCATCGAGGCGCGCTTCCCCTACAAGAATTTCGCCAAGATCCAGCCTGGCAAGGTGGTGAACTTCCAGCTGATCGGTGAAGAACAGCCGCGCACGGGCAAAATCACCGCGGTGGCGCTGGACAACGGCGGCCTCGCCTCCGACCTGCGGGTCACCATCGAGCCTGACAGCCCGTTGCAAACCGATCAGGCCGGGCGTCCGGTGGAAGTCAGTATCGAAGAGCTGCAGGGCAATGCCTGGGTGCAGAGTGCCTCGGCAGCCAATACCTGGGTGAAAAACACGTGGGAGAATAAAGTCATGGCGGCCGGAAAATGAACGGCGCATGGCGATCGGGGCTGCGGTTTTCTGCGCTGGCCGCTGCGCTGACGATGATCCACGGCTGCGGCACCCTGCCCGACCAAGGGTTGGCGCGCGAGGCCATGGAGCGCGGCGATTTTGAAACGGCACGCAAGAACTACGCAGCGCTGGCCGAGGACGGCTATGCCGACGCCCAGGCCGGGATGGGCGACTTGACGGCCTCGGCGGGCGACCCGCAGAGCCTGAAAGAGGCGGAAGCCTTGTACCGCCAGGCTGCGCCGGGATCGGTCAAGGCGCAGTCACGCCTGGGCCGTTTGTTACTGCGCCAGAGCCCGAATGATCCCCAGAAAGTGCACGAAGCCCGACAACTGCTGGAAGGCGCGCTGGATAAAGGCGAGTTCAGTGCGGTGGTACCGCTGACATTGCTGTACCTGGGCTATCCGCGAATGGCGCCGGTGGTGGATCCGCAGCAGAAAGTCGACAGCTGGCGGGCCCAGGGCATTGCCGAAGCCGACCTGGCGCAGATTCTGATCTACCGCAATCAGGGCACCTATAACGCCCACCTGCCGCAGATCGAACAGTTGTGCCGGGCTCGGCTGGCGGTACTCGATGCCTGTTACGTGGAGCTGGCGACCATCAACCGGATGCGTGCCCAGCCCAAGGCGCAAGCGGACTTGCTGGCGCAGCTGCGCCAGGGTTTGCGCGAGGGCCGCGTCGCGCCCTTGCGGGTCGAGTCAGTGGCGCGCGTGCTGTCTTCGCCCGCCCTCGAAGGCCCGGCCGATCCGCAAAGCGCCCAGCGCCTGCTCGAAGAACTGGCACCGGTCTATCCGCCGGCCTGGACCAGCCTGGCACGGTTGATCGACGACTACCCCGCCCAAGGCGACGCGCCGCAATTGCTCTCGGCGCTGCAGCGCGGGCGCGAAGCGGGCGACCCGCGGGCGGAACTGCTGACCGGACGGCTGTATTACCTCGGCAAATGGTTACCGCAGGATCCGCGCCTGGCTGAACAGCATTTGCTCAAGGCAGCCGCAGCCGGTGAAGTCGGGGCGAACTACTACCTGGGCCAATTGTACCGTCGTGGTTATCTCGGCCAGGTTGACCCACAGAAAGCACTGCTACATTTGTTGCTGGCGGCCCGCAATGGTTCGCCCAACGCCGATCTGGCCCTGGCCCACATGTTTTCCGACTCCCGCGGGGTCAAGGTCAATCGGATCAACGCTTTTGTCTTTGCGCAGCTTGCGCAACGCCAGGGCGTGGTCAACGCAGGACCTGTGCTATCGGCCCTGCAGTCGGGTATGACCCCGGCAGAAAAGAAAATCGCGCAGCCCTTGCTTGAGGAAGAAGCCCAGGCCCGTTTGACGGGCGCGGCTTTAGCCAGGCTGCAAACTCCGGAAAATGGACAGGACTTACTATGAAGCAAGCATTGTTGGCTAGTTATGGTCTGGGAGTTTCGCTGATGTGCAGCGCCGGTCTGGTGCTGGCGGCGGAAGTGGCGCCGAAGAATTTCGGCCTGGATGTGAAGATTACCGGTGAGTCGCAAGACGACCGGGACCTTGGCACGGCATCCGGTGGCACCCTCAACGATATAGGCATCGATTTGCGCCCCTGGGCCTTTGGCCAATGGGGTAACTGGAGTGCCTATACGATGGCGCAGGCGGTGGCCGCGACGGATACCATCGACACCGATACGGTGAACAACGGCGCCGACCAGAACAACACCCGTGAGGCGGATGACAGCTATCTGGCGCTGCGCGAATTCTGGGTTGATTATTCGGGCATCACTGCCTATCCGGGCGAGCATCTGCGCTTGGGCCGCCAGCGTCTGCGTGAGGAAAGTGGCCAGTGGATGGACACCAACATCGAAGCGCTCAACTGGACCTTCGAAACCACACTGCTGCGCACCCACATCGGCGCCGCCCAACGCTTTTCCGACTATCGCACCGATTTCGACGACCTGGCGCCCGAAGATGAAGACCGTTCCCACGTCTTCGCCGACATCTCCACACAATGGACGCCCAATAACTGGGTAGGCCTGCGTGTCCATCACTCAGAGGACAGCGGCAGCCTGCCCGATCCCGGCGAGCAGGTCGATACGCTCGACAAGACCAACACCGGCAGCCTGACCTGGGTCGGTCTCGAGGCGAACGGTGACGGCTACAACTACCGCTCGACGATGCCGCTCAATTACTGGGCCTCCGCGACCTGGCTGACCGGCGATCGCGACAACCTCACCAGCGTGATCGACCCCGTCGGCGATCGAATCGCGACGGGGCACACCAGTGGCGATGTCAACGCCTGGGCGGCGGACCTGGGCCTGCGCTGGAACATCGATGAAAGCTGGCGTGTCGGTGCCGCCGCCGCTCGCGGCGACGGCGGTGGCAACGATCAGGAAAACCAGTACCAGCAAACCGGCCTGCAGAGCAACCGCTCGAACTTCACCGGCACGCGTTCGCGCGTACACCGCTTCGGTGAAGCCTTTCGCGGTGAACTGAGCAACCTTCAGACGGCGACGCTGTTCGGCTCCTGGCAGATGCGCGAGGACTACGACGCCAGCCTCGTCTACCACCGCTTCTGGCGGGTTGACGACGAACAGCAAACCGGCGACGACGGGATCGTCAATGCAGCGCTGGTGGACGGCGAGAAGGACCTGGGCCAGGAAGTCGATCTGGTCATGACCAAGTACTTCAAGCAAGGCCTGTTGCCCGCGAGCATGGTGGATTGGGTCGACGAGCCGTCGGCACTGATCCGCTTGCGCCTGGGTGTGTTCTTCCCCGGTGACGCCTACGCCAATGACACCGATTCGAGCATGCATCGGGCGTTCATTGATTTTGTCTGGAAAATCTAGGAACAGGTCGTTGCCCACGGTGATGCCACCGTGGGCAACCACGCACTGAATCACACCCGGTTGCGCTTTTTGATGAGTGAGACTTATGGACCGTGTCGTCAAGATAGGACTGTTGCTCGCCGCCATGCTGTTGATGCAGACGGCAGGCGCCAACGCGGCGGGTGACATCCTGATACCGCGCTACACCATCAGCGAGGCGCCTGGAACGTCGTTGCTGATCAAGGAGCCGAAAATGCCCGACCTGTCCGGTTACACGGCCGAGGCCGTCGCGGCGAAGATTGCTTACAAGCCCGCCGGCCGCGCCTTGATCCAGCCAATGCTCAAGGAAAACGCGCTCGACGAGTTCATCGGCGGAGAAGATCGCTTCAAGGAATGGGTGGTGCGCCAGAAGCAAATGCCCGTGGCGATCTTCATCGACCGTGGCTACATGAGCCTGACGCAACTGGCGCGCAGCCTGCCACAGACCGCCTTGCGCGAAACCGCGCCGGGGGTGTTTCTGGCGCGCCTGCCGATCGTCATTCGTCCCGGTGCAACCCTGCATATCGACAAGTCGGTCAAGGAGCTGCGCTTGTCCCAGGACGGCGGTTCCTTCCTGGTCAATGACGGCAAGCTGTTTATTACCGATACCAAGGTCAGCGCCTGGAGCGAGAAAGACGACAGCCCGGCCTGGTTCAAAAAAGACGACGCGTTTCGGCCGTTTCTCATCTCTTGGGGCGGCACCGAGACCTACATCGTCAACAGCACCATCACCAGCTTCGGCTACACCGAAAGCAAGAGCTATGGGGTGAGTATTTCCCAGTACAGCCCGAGCATGGCGCCGAAGATGAAGCGCAAAAAGCCGACCGGCTGGCTGATCAACTCGCAGTTCGTCGATAACTATTTCGGCTTCTACTGCTATGAAGCCGACGACGTGGTGATTCTGCGCAACACCTATCGCGCAAACATCGTGTATGGCATCGACCCGCACGACCGTTCGCGTCGGCTGATCATTGCCCATAACGATGTCTTCGATACCCACAAGAAGCACGGCATCATCCTCTCGCGCGAGGTCAACGATAGCTGGATCATCTACAACCGCACCTACAACAATCAGCTGTCCGGCATTGTCCTGGACCGTTCCAGCGTCAATAACCTGCTGGCCTACAACGAGACCTACAAAAATCGCTCCGACGGCATCACCGTGTATGAGAGCGGCAATAACCTGATGTGGCGTAACCGCGCGGCTGACAATGACCGGCACGGCATTCGGGTGCGCAACAGCACCGGCGTGCGGCTTTATGAAAACGAGCTGATGGCCAATGCCCTGACCGGGATCTACGGCCACATCAAGGATTTGCGTGGCAGCGACCGCGACCTGAAGGAAGACCCCTACGAAGAAAAGCTGTCGCTCACCGTGGTCGGCGGCAAGCTGATCGGCAACGGTTCCAGCCCCATCGCCGTGTTTTCACCCTCGCGCCTGGAACTCTATGACTTGACGTTTCTGGCGCCACAGAAACAGGACGGCTTGGCCTTCACCGGTTTGCTGGGAGAGGTCCAGGGCGACCTGATGGACATCCTCCTGCGCCGCCATGCCGCCGCACTGATTCTGCCCGCCACCCTGTGAGGAGCCTGCCGATGAACACCCTTCATGGATTTGCCGCTGTGACCTTGCTGTCCATGTCGATGGGGGCACAGGCGCAGCCGCAGTACACGGCCGAGGCTTGCTGCCAGCTGTGCCCGCAAGCGGCACAGGCGACCTTTTACGAGCAACCGGAGCTGAAAAACTACGCGACCCTGGTGGAGGCCAAGGACCAATGGCTCTTTCGCACCCGTAGCGATTTCCGCACTGACTTCGGCCTCGATGAAAATGGTTACAGAGCCCTCAAGCGCCTGCGCGACGGGCTCGCCCAACGCGGAGTCGAACTGGTGCTGGTGATGCCACCCAGCCGCGGCTTGCTGCACGCCGACCGCCTGACGCCGCTGGAACTGGCCAGCTTCGATCAGGCACGGGCCCGGCAGAACTACGTGCTGACGCTGGACCGCGTGCGCGAGCTGGGCATTCAGGTCGCCGACTTCAGCAACCTGCTGGGTGCGCCCCAGCCAGCCGGACAGCCCTTCTACTTCAAGGGCGACCACAACTGGACGCCCTATGGCGCCGAACGCAGTGCCCGGTTGGTGGCCCAGACGCTCAAGGGCAACGATGTGCTCAAGGCGCTGCCGCACCAGACCTTCACCAGCCAGACGGCGGGGCTTCTGGGGCGCTCGGGTACGTTGCAAAAAGCCGCCGCGCAAATCTGCGGCAACGGCTATGCGGCGCAGTATGTCACCCGTTATCAAACCCGGGCCGAAGGCGCCGCCAAAGGCCCCGCCAAGGTCGCCTTGATCGGCACCAGCGCCAGCGGCGAGCTGTTCAACTTCGCCGGTTTCCTCGAACAGTACCTGGAGACACCAGTCCGCAACTTCAGCGTCCCGGGCGGTGGCTACGATGATTCGTTGATCGCCTACCTGCTCGGCGACGACTTCCAGAAAGACCCGCCGGCGGTGCTGGTATGGGAAACCGACAACCTCGACAGCCTCGGCAAACCCAGCTTCTACCGGCAGGCGATGGCGGCGCTGAGCGATGGTTGCGAAAACCAGACGCCGCTGCTCAGAAGCCAGGCGAACCTGCACAGCGGGCGCAATCAGGTGTTGTTCAACGGCGGTGGCGGCAATGTGTATCCGATCAAGGGCAATCGTTATCAGGTCGACCTCAGGTTCGCCGATCCCGGCGTGCACATGATGAACGCGACCCTGACCTACATGAACGGTCGCCAGGAAAACATCAGCTTGAGCCGCTCGCCGACGGTCAATACCCAGGGCCGCTTCGCCTTCGAGCTGCGTGGCGACGGCGACTGGGACGACCAGACGTTTCTGTCCATGGACGTACAGCCACCGCCGGGAATGAACGCCACGTCGCTGTCAACCCGCCTGTGTGTCAAACCCGCCATCACCGCGGCACCGTCCCTGCGCACCGCGCAGAGGGAGGAAAACTGATGCGTCAGGCACGCTGGGCCGCCGTTGGCATGGCCCTCATTCTGATGGGGCCGATCGTGCAGGCGTGCGCGCAACTACGCCCGCCGCAGGGCTATTACGCGCAGGCCATAGAAAAAAAAGGCGACGCGCCGGACTGTCCGGCGACGCCCAAACCCTATACCGGTGACCTGTTGATCCCCAGCAAATACGAAGGCTCGGGCAAGGCACGGGATCAACTCAACGCCGAATCCAACAAACGCTACAAAGAGATGTCGGGCGATATCAACGATCTGGAAAAAGGCGTCAACAAACAGGTCGCCGCCTATTTGCGGCAAGGCCGCGCCGGCCATGTGGACTGCACCCTGAGCTGGCTCGGCGACTGGGCCAAGGCGCAGGCGCTGCTGAGCACCACCTACACCCATACCGGCAAGTCGATGCGCAAATGGGCATTGGGCAGTATTTCTTCGGCGTATCTGCGGCTCAAGTTTTCGCGGTCGCAGCCCTTGAAGGGCCGCGAGGCGCAGACCCGGCCGATCGAAGCCTGGATCGGCAAGGTTGCCGAACAGGTGGTGCGCGATTGGCGCGACCAGCCGCTGGACCGGCTCAACAACCACCAGTATTGGGCGGCATGGTCCGTCATGGCGGCCTCGGTGGTGGTCGATCGACGCGATCTGTTCGACTGGTCGGTTGCGCAATTTCGCATCGGCGCTTCCCAGGTTGATGCAGACGGCTACTTGCCCAACGAACTGGGCCGCGACACCCGCGCACTGGCTTACCACAACTACGCGATGGGGCCGCTGATGATGATCGCGTCCTTTGCCCAAGCCAACGGTGTCGACCTGCGCGAAGAAAACAACGGTGCCATGCGGCGTCTGGCGGCGCGGGTGGAAGAAGGCATCAAGGATCCAGGCGTGTTTGAACGCAAGACCGGCCACAAACAGGAACTTGAAGACCTTAACGAGGATGGCAAGTTTGCCTGGCTGGAACCCTACTGCGCGCTGTACGCCTGCTCGGCGGCAACCAACCGCTGGCGCCAATCGGTCGAACCGATGAAAAACTACCGTCTGGGCGGCGACATCACCCAGCTGTTTGCCGACCAGAAAGAATAAAGGCATCTGCCGATGCGGCCACTCTGAATTGAGCTTGTGTTTCAAATAATGGAAGGCAGTCCTTCGCTCTGCGAAGCGCCTTCATACCGAGTGATGAAGGTGCGGGAGGTAAAAAAATGATTCCAGTCATTCTGTCCGGCGGCAGTGGTTCGCGGTTGTGGCCACTGTCGCGCAAGTTGTACCCCAAACAATTCCTGAGCCTGGCCGGCGAAGGATCACTGTTTCAGCAAACCTTGCAGCGCCTGTCGTTCGATGGCATCGGCAAGCCGATCGTGGTCTGCAATGTGGAACACCGCTTTATCGTCAATGAACAACTCGCCGCCATCGGCTGCACGCCGCAAGCGATCCTGCTCGAGCCCTTCGGCCGCAACACTGCACCGGCGGTGGCGCTGGCGGCCCTCAAGCTGATTGCCGAAGGCCGCGACGAGCTCATGCTGGTACTGCCTGCCGACCATGTGATCAGTGACGTGCCCGCCCTGCGCGCCACACTGGCACATGCGCAGGAGGAAGCGCTCAAAGGCAACCTCGTGCTGTTCGGCATTCCGGCGACGCGCCCGGAGACCGGCTTCGGCTATATCAAGGCCGACTGCAGTGATGCCGGCGCCAGTGCTTTCAAGGTCGAGCAATTTATCGAGAAACCCGACGCGCAGACCGCCGCCGAATTTGTTCGCTCCGGCGAATACTTCTGGAACAGCGGCATGTTCCTGTTCCGTGCCAGCCGCTACCTCGACGAACTACGCACTCACGAACCGGACATTTACGAGAACTGCGTGCTCGCCCTGGAGCGCAGCCCGAGCAGCGAAGGCGTGACCAGCATCGATCGGGCCACCTTCGAATGCTGCCCGGACAACTCCATCGACTACGCGGTGATGGAACGCACCAACCGTGCCTGGGTTGTCCCGCTCAGCGCTGGCTGGAGTGATGTCGGTTGCTGGTCCTCGCTATGGGATGTGCACGACAAGGACGCCGATGGAAATGTACTCAAGGGCGATGTCGTCAGCTACAACAGCCGCAGTTGCTATGTGCATGGCAACAGCAAGCTGGTAACCCTGCTCGGGGTGGAAAATCTGGTCGTGATAGAAACCGAGGATGCACTGATGGTCGCGCACCGCGACACCGTGCAAGACGTGAAAAAACTGGTGAATGCGCTCGACGCCCAACACCGCTCGGAAACCCAGAACAACTGCGCGGTGTATCGCCCCTGGGGCAGTTACCACTCGGTGGACAACGGCATCCGCCACCAGGTCAAGCACATCACCGTCAAACCTGGCGCGCAACTGTCCCTGCAAATGCATCACCACCGTGCCGAACACTGGATCGTGGTCTCCGGCACCGCCCAGGTAACGTGCAACGACAAGGTCTTCCTGCTCACTGAAAACCAGTCCACCTACCTCCCGATCGCATCGGTACATCGCCTGGCCAACCCCGGAAAAATCCCGTTGGAAGTGATCGAAGTGCAGACCGGCAGCTACCTGGGCGAGGACGATATCAAGCGTCTGGAGGATGTCTACGGCAGGAACCAGGAGGTCAAGAGTTGAGCCCGCTTAGTAACCACACCGAACATCTCCACTAATGGAGCGTCCGGGCAACAAGGACATCCAGTTCGACCTGTTCCTGGACTACGCGAGCAACCTCAAACGCTACCCGGACGCTGATCATCGAAATGATTGGCGACGCGGTATAGAGGAATCGCAGGCGGGCGCAAAAGTGCGCCCACCTCCCTCCCCCACAAAACCTCAAAATTTAATGAACCCCACTGCCCCCTGCCCACCTAACTGAAAGACCATCAGGAGGGCAACTTATGCAAACCGAAACCATCTGGATCGTACTCGCCGCCGTTCTTGTGCTGGTCGAGCTTTGGGCAATCAACAAAGTGCGCAAAGCCGAAGGCAAATCGAGCAACAAACTCGTATGGATGGTAGTGATTGTGTTTGTACCGCTGTTCGGGCTGATCGCGTGGGCATTGGCCGGCCCGAAACACACCAATCCCAATCCGCATTCGCCGCAGGCTAGACAATGATGTCGGGGGATCCGCAATAGCGATGCCACAGTTCGAAATGACAAAGCCCCAATGATTGGGGCTTTGTCATTTCTGGCCACTCAACTTCAAAACGGAAGTCCGAAAATCTCGTAGGAATTCACCCTTTGTGGTGAGGGGATTTATCCCCGTTGGGCTGCGAAGCGGCCCCAAAACCTGCACCCCATTTCCCAAGGCACTCCACACTGCTCGAATCACCGTGGCAAGCCCGAAAACAGTGGCAATCAGCCTTGTCACAACAAACGTGAAAGCGTCCTACAGCCCGGTTGTGAGCACCAAAATGGGCGCCTATAGTTCGGCCAGTCGCAGATACAAGTCAGCGACGGGGGTTTCGCAGCCCTTAAGATACGTGTAGAACGCAGCACCATAAATGGAATGACGGTCGCAACAGTGTCCGAAACCCGTTTTATGGTGGCTGTGTGTGGGAGACCTTCGGGTCTGCCGGGCTCCTCGTATCCTTGGTCTGCGAACCCGCACACAGCTACCACCCAATTCGTTTCGCAGCGAACGGCGGCAGCTCTTCTTTCAAATACGAGGAAGATTTATTTATGCCAATGAACAATCCGTCTCACAGCTTCACCCCCATGTCCCAATTCGCCACCGACTACCCCGTCCTCCTAATCGACACCGACGCCCCCATCCGCGAACTGCACAATTGCGTCAGCGAACGCCTCAACGCCGTCCTCAAATACCTCAACCTCATGGCCTGCACCAGCCTGCCGGACTACGCCGAAAACGACATCAACACCGTCACCAACATCGCCTTGATCCTGCTCCGGGATGTAGGTGATGTATTTCGTGTGATTGAGCAGCGTGGGTTTGAGACGCCCAAAAATCAATGAACGAATTTCACACAAAAACCCGCGTTAATGCGGGTTTTTGTGGGTCCTGGCTACAGAATCTACTTTGTGCGCACCGGGATGACCGACTACACGATGCTTACTGGAAGCGATAAAACGGATCAGGCGCGAGGCATCAAACGAGCTAAACAGATACTCGATGCCATGAAAGGTAAATGACATGAGCGAAACGACATTCAATCCCGAGGATATGCCCATCCTCAATCTCGATACTTCTGGCACAAGTCGTCACGAAGCTTCCCGCTTCCTCGACAGCCCGGAAGTAATGGCTGCTTACATTGCTGAAAGCATGAAGGCGGGTGACACGGCGCTGGTTCATGCGCTGAGTGAAGTTGCAAAAGCTATTGGCGTAAACAAAGTCGCCCAGGAAGCAGGGGTCAACCGCGAAAGCCTTTATAAGGTGCTTAAAGGCGGAACGAAAATGCGCTTTGAGACAATCAGGAAGCTGATGACAGCGATTGGTCTGGAACTCACCGTACGCCCGGTAGCGGCACCAGCCGCAGCCCCCAGCAAGCCCAGACCTGTACCCGGAAAATCCGCTGCTCGGCCTGCTGCCGGTAAACCGAAGTCCAACGTTGCGGCAGCCAAAGATGTGAGCAAGCCTGTTACAGCCTAAAGCGGCTGGTTGTGGCTCAATTCGACAGTGCGACTTTCTTCAGCAGCTCATAAAGCCCATCAGGAACCAGCGGCCCGTCCTCAGTAAAACTTGCCCACGGGAGCCACTTCGCGACGAAAACTGCGCCATCGCTTTCTTGAGCGTCCAAGTGCGGCAACGCATAGACGCTGGCATCCACGAACTTCGCATCGTAGACCTGCACGATTTCGTGCCCTGGTATGCCGTTATACGTAAAGAGGCTTTCAAGAGTGCCAAGCAAGTGAACATCGGTGATGGGAAAACCGAGTTCTTCCTGAACTTCTCGCACAATGGCTTGTGCACTGGTTTCACCGAATTCGATTCCGCCACCGATCGGACGGAAAAATGGCTTTTCAGTGATGGGGTCGCGACTTTCGTTGACGAGTATCTTGCCATCGTGGTGGAAGACGCAAAGTGCGAGGGCGCGGATGCGTGGCGTGGTCACGAGGTTAAGTCCATTTATCTGGCAGAGTGTGTAACGGTCACGTTGCTAATCAATGTCTGCGACCGGGTTTCCAGACATAGTGGCTAAAAACAAAGACCGCCATTGCGAAGACAACAAACAGCATACCTACCGCAAGCCACCGCGGCAGTTCACTCAAAAACCCGATTTTATCAATGACCGGAACACTGAGAACGGTCCCAATCAAAGCCCCGACGATAACCCCTACCCTCGCCCCCCACACACTCGTGAACCGCTCCTCTTCGCCGAACTCAATCCGTTTCAACCTCGGCGCAAGGTAATACACGCCGAAAATGCAAAAGACCACGAAAGAGGCAAGTCCCACCGTCTTGAGATACGCGTCACCCACACCAAAAATTTGCTTCAGCCCCGCCACCAATATCACAGAGTAAAAACCTGAACTGGCAAAGACCATCGGCCATGCCCGGAGGTAGTAGCGCAACGTTCGAGCATCCATACGCACACGATCCATTAGGGGTACAGCAATCAAGCCCTGGTGAAATCAGAAGTTAGCCGGCGTATTCGCGCTAATGATTTCCGCTTCATCCGCCCCAATATTGCGAAACTTGTGCGGCAACGTCGTCGGAAAGTAGTAGCCGTCACCCGCGTTGAGCACACTGACCTGCCCATCAACTGTCAGCTCGACAGTGCCCCGCGTAACCAACCCACACTCCTCCCCTTCCGAGTGCACAATCGGCTCTTCCCCCGAACTCGCCCCCGGCGCGTACTGCTCCCGCAAAAGCCGCATCTGCCGACTCGGCACCGAAGCGCCAATCAGCAACAACCGCAGCCCATGACGCCCAAGATCCGGTTGTTCATTGGCGCGGAACACGTATTGGTGCTCACGCGGCGGCTGATCGAAGGTAAAGAAATCCGCCAAAGACATCGGTATGCCTTCGAGCAGTTTTTTCAGGGAGCTGACGGAGGGACTGACGCGATTCTGTTCGATCAGGGAGATGGTGGCATTGGTGACGCCGCTACGCCGGGCCAGCTCGCGCTGGGAGAGTTTGTAGCTTTCGCGTACTAATTTGAGTCGTGAGCCCGTGTCCATGACAGCCTTATGCGAGGAAAACTTAAGGGTTATGGGGGTGGATGGCGGGCGACTTTTGGCCGCGAAAGTACCGCTTCCCTGTCCCAGGATTGTGAAAGGCGGGTATTAAATCACGTTTGGTGGTGTTGCTCAGCAGGTTCGATGAATGGCCGAATAAAAAGCCAAAAGCGCGGGCCGCTCCGCCCCCGGCGTGAGCAAGCTCCCTCGCCACAGGGACATTTAGATCGTGTGGCGAGGGAGCCAGGCTTAGATGCCGAACCGATCGCGCAGCGCGTAATAGGCGGCACCCATGGCGGTGAGTGGGGCCTGAAAGGTGCGGCCACCGATCATGGGCATATGCGGCAAGGATGCGAAAGCGTCGAAGCGTTCGGCGTCGCCGCGGATCATTTCCGAGATCAGTTTGCCGGCCAGGTGCGAGCAGGTGACGCCGTGGCCGCTGTAGCCTTGCATGTAGTAGGCGTTTTTTTCTATGCGGCCGAATTGCGGCATGCGCGACATGGTCAGCAGGAAGTTGCCGGTCCAGCGGTAATCGATCTTCACGTCCTTCAGTTGCGGGAAGGTCTTGAGGATTTTCGGTTTGATCAGTTGCTCGATGTCGTCCGGTTCACGGGCGCCGTAGACCACTCCGCCGCCGTACAGCAGGCGGTTGTCGGCGGTGAGGCGGTAGTAGTCGAGCAGGTAATTGCAGTCTTCAACGCAGTAGTTGTTTTTGATCAGGCTGCGCGCAACCTTTTCCGACAACGGTTCGGTGACGACAATTTGCGAGCCGCACGGCATGCTTTTGCTGGTCACACGATTGTCGAGACCCTGCGGCAGGTAGGCGTTACCGGCGATCAACAGGTATTTGGCACGGACCAGGCCTTTGGCGGTGCGCACGGTGATCGGTTCGCCGTAGGTGATTTCCACCGCCGCCGATTGTTCGTAGATTTTGCCGCCCAGGCCGATGATGGCCGAGGCTTCGCCGAGGGCCAGGTTCAGCGGGTGGATGTGGCCACCCTGCATGTCGAGCAGGCCGCCGACGTAGTTGTCGCAACCGACTTCGCGCTTGATGTCAGCCGCGTCGAGCATTTTCAGGTTCTTGTTGCCGTAGCGTTCCCAGCTGCTTTTCTGCTCGGCCAGGCCTTTGAGCTGCTTTTTGTTCAGCGCGGCGAAGATGCCACCCGGCTTGTAGTCGCACTGGATGTCGTAGTGCTGTATGCGCTGACGGATGATGTCGGCGCCTTCGAAGATCATGCTGCCGAGGACTTCGGCGGTCTTGTCGCCGTAGCGTTCTTCGATGACATCGACATCGCGGCTGTAGGAATTGACCAGTTGGCCGCCGTTGCGACCGCTGGCGCCGAACCCGACTTTGGCGGCTTCGAGCACGGTCACGCTGTAGCCGGCTTCGGCAAGGAACAGCGCCGAGGACAAACCGGTGTAGCCGGCGCCGATGATGCAGACGTCGCAGTCCACCGCTTGCTCCAGCACCGGGAAGTCGCCGGTGAAGTTGCGGGTGGCGGCGTAGTAGCTGTTTACATGTGTTGTTTGTTTCATAGGTTTCTCCGATGGCCACTGGCATGTGCCGGCGACCGCCGTTGTAGAAGTGTTAAAGCTTGATCCAGGTCGCTTTGAGTTCGGTGTATTTGTCGAACGCGTGCAGCGATTTGTCCCGACCGTTACCCGACTGCTTGTACCCGCCGAACGGCGCGGTCATGTCGCCGCCGTCGTACTGGTTGACCCAGACGCTGCCGGCGCGCAAGCCGCGGGCGAAGGTGTGGGCCTTGCTCAAGTTGCTGGTCCAGACGCCTGCAGCCAGGCCGAAGATGCTGTCGTTGGCGATGGTCAAGGCTTCTTCCTCGGTGTCGAAGGTGATCAGCGACAGCACCGGGCCGAAGATTTCTTCACGGGCGATGGTCATGGCGTTGGTCACGCCGTCGAAAATCGCCGGTTCCACGTACAGGCCACCGGTGGCCTCAAGGGTGCGGCTGCCCCCCGCGATCAGTTGCGCGCCCTGGTCTTTGCCGACCTGGATATAGCGCAGCACGTTGTCCAGTTGACGCTGATCGACGACCGCGCCGACGGTGGTTTGCGGATCGAGAGCATGCCCCGGTTTCCAGGCTTGCAGCGCTTCCACCAGTAGCGGAATGAACTGCTCGCGAATCGAACGCTCGACCAGCAACCGCGAACCGGCGGTGCAGACTTCGCCCTGGTTGAAGGCGATCCCGCTGGCCGCTGCTTGTGCTGCCGCGCGCAGGTCCGGCGCGTCGGCGAACACCACGTTCGGGCTCTTCCCCCCGGCTTCGAGCCAGACGCGTTTCATGTTGCTTTGGCCGGCGTAGATCAGCAGTTGCTTGGCAATCGCGGTCGAGCCGGTGAAGGCCAGCACGTCGACGTCCATGTGCAACGCCAGCGCCTTGCCGACGGTGTGGCCGTAGCCCGGCAAGACGTTGAACACCCCTTTCGGAATGCCGGCGTCCAGCGCCAGCCGAGCGATGCGGATCGCGGTCAGTGGCGACTTTTCCGAAGGCTTCAAGATGAACGAGTTGCCCGCCGCCAGAGCCGGGGCGAACTTCCAGCTGGCCATGATCAACGGGAAGTTCCATGGCACGATGGCGGCGACCACACCGGCAGGTTCGCGGGTGATGAGGCCGAGTTGATCGTGCGGCGTGGCGGCGACTTCGTCGTAGATCTTGTCGATAGCTTCGGCGCTCCAGCGGATCGCGTTGGCGGTCGCCGGGATGTCGATGTTCATCGAATCGTTGATCGGTTTGCCCATGTCGAGGGTTTCGAGCAGGGCGAGTTCTTCCTGGTTGGCCAGGATCAAATCCGCGAAGCGAATCAAAATGCGCTTTCGCTCTGCGGGCGCCAAACGCGCCCAGATGCCGGATTCGAAGGTGCGGCGCGCGACGGCCACGGCTTCGTTGGCGTCGGCTTCGTCGGTGCTGGCAACGTTGGCCAGGAAACGGCCGTCGACCGGGCTGATGCATTCGAAGGTGTCACCGCTGAGGGCGGCGCGGTATTGGCCATCGATGAAGGCGCGGCTTTCGATGGTCAGGGACTGGAAGCGTTGTTCCCAGTCGCTGCGAGTGTTTGTCATTGTTGTGACTCGACGCAGAGGAATAGGGGGTCGTGTTAACCGATGGGATGAGCGATGAGTACCCTGTGGCGAGGGAGCTTGCTCCCGCTGGGTTGCGAAGCGACTCCAAAAGGCAGTCCTTCGGCCTCCAGCGGGAGCAAGCTCCCTCGCCACAGGTTGAATGTCAGCCCATCAAACGGTGTGCAGATACCAGTTGTACTCAAGGTCCGAGATGGAGTTCTCGAACTCGGCCAGCTCGCTTTCCTTGCACGCCACGAATACGTCGATGTACAGCGGGTCGATGTATTTGGCCATGACTTCGCTGTCGTCCAGTTCGCGCAGCGCATCGCGCAGGTTGTTCGGCAGGCTTTGTTCGTTTTGCTCGTAGCTGTTGCCTTCCACCGGAGCACCCGGCTCGATCTGGTTGGTCAGGCCGTGGTGAATACCGGCCAGCACCGAGGCCATCAGCAAGTACGGGTTGGCATCCGCACCGGCAACGCGGTGTTCGATGCGCACCGAGTCCGGCGAACCGGTCGGCACACGGACCGCGACGGTGCGGTTGTCGATGCCCCAGCTCGGCGAGTTCGGCACGTAGAACTGCGCGCCGAAACGGCGGTACGAGTTGACGTTCGGGCAGAGGAACGCCATCTGCGCCGGCAGGGTCTCGAGCACACCGCCGATCGCGTGTCGCAGCGCGGCGTTCTGCTCGGGATCCTCGCTGGCGAAGATGTTGTTGCCTTCTTTGTCGAGAATCGAAATGTGCACGTGCAAGCCGTTGCCCGCCTGGCCCGGGTACGGCTTGGCCATAAACGTGGTGTCCATCTCGTGGTCGTAGGCGATGTTCTTCACCAGACGCTTGAGCAACACCGCGTAGTCGCAGGCCTTGATCGGGTCATTGACGTGATGCAGGTTCACTTCGAATTGCGCCGGGGCGCTTTCCTTGACGATGGCGTCGGCAGGAATGCCCTGCTCTTTCGCGCCTTCGAGGATGTCTTGCAGGCAATCGACGTATTCGTCGAGGTCGTCGATCAGATACACCTGAGTCGACACCGGACGCTTGCCCGATACCGGCGAACGCGGCGACTGCGGACGACCGTTCACGTTGTCCTGGTCGATCAGGTAGAACTCGAGTTCGAACGCGGCGCAGATGGTCAGGCCAAGTTCGTCGAACTTGCGCACCACATTGGCCAGCACTTCACGCGGGTCAGCGAAGAACGCCTCGCCCTCCAGTTCGTGCATGGTCATCAGCAACTGAGCGGTCGGGCGCTTCTGCCATGGCTCGATGCTCAGGGTGCCAGGGATGGGGTAGCAGATCCGATCCGAGTCACCGATGTCCAGACCCAGGCCGGTGCTTTCCACCGTAGAACCGTTGATGTCCAGGGCAAACAGCGACGCCGGGAGGTTGATGCCTTTTTCGTAAACCTTATGAAGACTGGTGCGTTCGATGCGCTTGCCGCGCACCACACCGTTCATATCCGCAATCAGAAGGTCGACGTACAAAACCTCAGGATATTTCTTAAGGAATGCGTTTGCTTCGTTGAGTTGAACGGTACGCAGAGGGACCGACATGATGCACCTATTAGCTGTTAATTATTATGTTCACTACCTTGTTGCGAGCCCAGTCAACCCGAACGGCAAAGTGAAGTCAATAGCGAACACCCGGCCTCTCATCCGTTATTTTTGGGCCTTTTTCGGGCACGAGAGTGCCAGATGAACCTTGAGCGCCGCGCAAAGACTAGCGATCGGACGTGTGGCGTTTAGAATTTTTTACATGAGAGTTGTTAATTAAAATCAACAAGGCTAAGCTCCGGAAAAGCTCGTTCAAGTGTGAAACTTCGAGGTGATAAAAATGGCATTCAAGCCATTGATCGGCGTTACAGCGTGCGTCAAACAGATTGGCCTGCACCCCTACCATGTCAGCGGCGACAAGTACTTGCGTGCTGTCAGCGTCGCGGCTTTGGGGCTGCCCGTCGTCATTCCTTCCTTGGGCGAACTGACCGAAATCGATGACCTGCTATCGCAGCTCGACGGCCTGTTGCTCACCGGCTCGCCGTCGAATGTGGAACCCTTCCACTATCAAGGCCAGGCCAGCGCTCCCGGCACGGATCACGATCCAGCGCGGGACGCCACCACCCTTCCCTTATTGCGTGCAGCCATTGCGGCGGGCGTTCCGGTGCTCGGCATCTGCCGCGGCTTCCAGGAAATGAACGTGGCGTTTGGCGGCAGCCTGCATCAGAAGGTGCATGAACTGCCGGGCATGCTCGATCACCGAGAAGCGGACAGCCCCGAGCTGGCGGTGCAATACGCTCCGGCACATGCGGTGACAGTGCAACCGGGTGGCGTGTTCCAAGCGCTGGAGTTGCCGGCCGAGTTCATGGTCAATTCGATTCACAGCCAGGGCATCGACCGCCTCGCGCCCGGCCTACGCGCCGAAGCGATTGCGCCGGACGGCCTGATCGAGGCGATTTCGGTGGACCACAGCCCGGCCTTCGCCGTCGGCGTGCAATGGCACCCGGAATGGCAGGTACTTTCGAATCCGCCCTATTTGAGTATTTTCCACGCGTTCGGCGATGCATGCCGGCGACGGGCCGCGCTGCGTAAAACCCGCTGACCCAAAAAACCCATTTACTGCCCCCGCGAGTTTGGCGGGCGTGCCTTTGCACGTCCGTGACTCGCGAAAACAACACACTGCAATAACAACAAGTACGACCCAGGCAGCCAGGACGGCGGCGCCGAATAAGCCCGCCCAGTGCTGGCTTGCAATCAACTATTAAGTCAGGCCGCGTTGGCCCGACGACTGAAACCTGTTGGGAGTTTCACATGGCAAACGCCTCCAGCATTTACAGGAAGGCTCTTGAAGGTCACCCGTCACCGAAAAAGGTGCTGGTGAAAGTCGACCGCGTCACCAAGAAATTCGATGAAACCACCGCAGTGGACGATGTCTCGCTTGAGATTCATCAAGGGGAAATCTTCGCCCTGCTCGGCGGTTCCGGTTCCGGCAAATCGACGCTGCTGCGCATGCTCGCCGGCTTCGAGCGCCCGACCGAAGGGCGGATTCTGCTCGATGGCGTGGACATCACCGACATGCCGCCGTACGAACGGCCGATCAACATGATGTTCCAGTCGTACGCCCTGTTCCCGCACATGACTGTGGCGCAAAACATCGCCTTCGGCCTGAAGCAGGACCGTTTGCCCGCCAGTGAAATCGACGCCCGCGTGGAAGAAATGCTGCGCCTGGTGCACATGACCCAATACGCCAAACGCAAGCCGCATCAACTGTCCGGCGGCCAGCGTCAACGTGTGGCCCTCGCCCGCTCCCTGGCCAAGCGTCCAAAGCTGTTGCTGCTCGATGAGCCGATGGGCGCACTGGATAAAAAACTGCGTTCGCAAATGCAGCTCGAGCTGGTGGAAATCATCGAGCGCGTCGGCGTGACCTGCGTGATGGTGACTCACGATCAGGAAGAGGCCATGACCATGGCCCAGCGCATCGCGATCATGCACCTGGGCTGGATCGCCCAGATCGGCAGCCCGGTCGACATCTATGAAGCCCCGGTCAGCCGAATGGTCTGCGAGTTCATCGGCAACGTGAACGCCTTCGAAGGCACGGTCGTGGAAGACCTTGAAGGGCACGCGATCATTCACAGCAAGGATCTGGAACAGAAGATCTACGTCGGTCACGGCGTCAGCACGTCGGTGCAGGACAAGTCGATCACCTACGCGATCCGTCCGGAGAAAATGCTGGTCAGCACCACCCAACCCGAGTCCCGCTACAACTGGTCCCAGGGCAAGGTGCATGACATCGCCTACCTCGGTGGTCACTCGGTGTTCTACGTCGAATTGCCCGGCGGCAAAGTCGTGCAGTCGTTCATGGCCAATGCCGAACGCCGTGGCGCGCGTCCGACCTGGGACGACAAGGTCTACGTGTGGTGGGAAGACGACAGCGGCGTGGTACTGCGCTCATGAAAACACTCAATCAGCAGTTCATGCGGCTGATGCCGAGTGGTCGAAAGCTCGTCATCGGGATTCCTTTCCTGTGGCTGTGCCTGTTTTTCCTGTTGCCGTTCTTCCTGGTGATGAAGATCAGCTTCTCGGAAGCGGCGCTGGCCATTCCTCCTTACTCCGAGATCTACACCTTCGCCGAACAGAAATTCCAGCTGTTCCTCAACGTCGGCAACTACTTGCTGCTGACCGAGGATGAGTTGTACATCTCGGCTTACTTCGGCTCATTGAAGGTCGCGTTTTTCAGCACGCTGATGTGCCTGGTGATCGGCTTCCCGATGGCCTACGCGATCACTAAAGCGAGCAAGGAAGCGCAGAACGTCTTGCTGCTGTTGATCATGATGCCGACCTGGACCGCGATCCTGATCCGCGTTTACGCGTGGATGGGCATCCTCAGCAACAACGGTTTGCTCAACGCGTTTCTGATGTGGACCGGGCTGACCGATCACCCGATCGAGATCCTCAACACCAACACGGCCGTGTACATCGGGGTGGTGTATGCCTACTTGCCGTTCATGGTGTTGCCGCTGTACGCCAACCTGGTCAAGCACGATCAAAGCTTGCTGGAAGCGGGTTCCGACCTGGGTTCGAGCAACTTCAACAACTTCTGGAAAATCACCGTGCCGCTGGCCAAGAACGGGATCATCGCCGGTTGCATGCTGGTGTTCATTCCGGTGGTCGGTGAGTTCGTGATTCCGGAACTGCTGGGCGGCCCGGAAACCCTGATGATCGGTCGCGTGCTGTGGCAAGAGTTCTTCAACAACCGCGACTGGCCGGTGGCGTCTGCCCTGGCGGTGGTGATGCTGTTGATCCTGATTGTGCCGATTCTGCTGTTCAATCGCAGCCAGGCCAAAGAGATGGAGGCACGGGGATGAAACGCTTCGGATTTTCAAAGTTCATGCTGATTTTCGGCCTGTCGTTTATCTACCTGCCGATGCTGATCCTGGTCATCTACTCGTTCAACGCTTCGAAACTGGTGACGGTGTGGGGCGGCTGGTCGTTCAAGTGGTACGCCGGCCTGCTCGACAACACCCAATTGATGGGCTCGGTGGTGCGCTCGCTGGAAATCGCCTGCTACACCGCGATTGCCGCAGTGGCACTGGGGACGTTGGCGGCGTTTGTGCTGACTCGCGTGACGCGCTTCAAGGGCAGGACGTTGTTTGGTGGCCTGGTCACCGCGCCGTTGGTGATGCCGGAAGTGATCACCGGTCTGTCGCTGTTGCTGCTGTTCGTGGCCATGGCGCAACTGATCGGCTGGCCACAGGAACGCGGCATCGTCACCATCTGGATCGCCCACACGACATTCTGTGCGGCGTATGTGGCGGTGGTGGTGTCGGCGCGCTTGCGCGAGCTGGACCTGTCCATCGAAGAAGCCGCCATGGACCTCGGGGCGAAGCCGTTCAAGGTGTTTTTTCTGATCACCATCCCCATGATCGCGCCGTCACTGGCGGCCGGCGGCATGATGTCGTTTGCCCTGTCGCTCGACGATTTGGTGTTGGCGAGCTTCGTGTCGGGGCCGGGGTCGACGACCCTGCCAATGGAAGTGTTCTCGGCGGTGCGCCTGGGTGTGAAGCCTGAGATCAACGCCGTGGCCAGCCTGATTCTGCTCGCCGTTTCGATCGTGACGTTCATGGTCTGGTACTTCAGCCGCCGCGCCGAAGCCAGCCGTAAACGGGCGATCCAGGAAGCGATGGACCAGACCGCCAACGAATCGTGGCAGCAACCGAAAAAGCAAATGGTAGAAGCGACGGTTTAGTGCCGTTGCTGAAGCGGTCAGTGAACACCAAACCTGTGGCGAGCGAGCTTGCTCGCGCTGGGTTGCAAAGCGACCCCGAAAAATCCGGCAACCCTGCCAATTTTGTGAGTGCTACGCACTCAAGCGGGAGCAAGCTCCCTCGCCACAGGAGTTTTGTTTACTCCACAGGTTTTGTGTTGACTCCACGGGTTTTGGGTTTGCTGCAAAGGTTTTATGTTCACTGCATTTTTGCTGTGTGATTTTGAATAAAAAGAGAATTGGAGTTGTACCGATGAAAATGTTTGGCAGGACTCTGCTGACGCTGTCCTTAATGGGCGCAATGGCCACTGGCGCCCAGGCCAATGACAAGGTTCTGCGCGTCTACAACTGGTCCGATTACATCGCCCCGGACACCGTCAAGAAATTCGAAGACGAGACCGGCATCCGCGTGACCTACGATGTATTCGACAGCAATGAAACCCTTGAGGCACGCCTGCTCGCGGGCAAATCCGGCTACGACATCGTCGTGCCGTCCAACAGCTTCCTGGCCAAGCAGGTCAAGGCCGGCGTCTATCAGGAACTGGACAAGTCGAAGCTGCCGAACTGGAAAAACCTCAACCCGGTCCTGCTGAAAAACGCATCTGCCAGCGACCCGGATAACGCTCACGCCTTCCCGTACATGTGGGGCTCGATCGGCATTGGTTTCAACCCGCAGAAGGTCAAGGAAGTGCTCGGCGCCAACGCCCCGACCAACTCCTGGGACTTGCTGTTCAAACCGGAAAACGCGGAAAAACTGAAAGCCTGCGGCATCAGTTTCCTCGATTCGCCGACCGAGATGCTGCCCGCGGCTTTGCACTATCTGGGTTACCCGGTGAACTCGCAGGACAAGGCGCAGATCGCCGAAGCGGAAGCGCTGTTCATGAAGATCCGGCCGTCGGTGGCGTACTTCCATTCGTCGAAGTACATCTCCGACCTGGCCAACGGCAACATTTGCGTGGCGGTCGGTTACTCCGGCGACGTGTTGCAAGCCAAGGCCCGCGCGCAGGAAGCGGGCGACAAGGTGAAGATCGACTACAGCATTCCGAAAGAAGGCGCCGGCAGTTTCTACGACATGGTCGCGATCCCGCGGGATGCGGCGAACGTCGAGAACGCCTACCTGTTCATGAACTTCCTGATGCGCCCGGACATCATCGCCGAGATCACCAACAACATCGGCTACAGCAACGCCAACGCAGCGGCCACGCCGTTGGTGGATGAAGCGATTCGCAATGATCCGGGCTCGTATCCACCGCTGGCCGTGATGGCGACGTTGTATGCGATTCCTGACATGCCGATCGGGGTTCAGCGGGTGATGACCCGGGGCTGGACACGGGTGAAGCTCGGGAAGTAAAAAATATTTGTGAACACCCCGGATCAAGCCCGCTCCCACAGTTTGATCCGGGATGATCACTCGTTTTCCGTTCACGCAGCGCCTTACCACCGCTGCACTCCTCTCTGACGAACGGCCTCACCTGGCTTCCTCGGTTCAGGTGAATTTGGCGCCCTCCTCGGGCGCCTTTTTTATGCCGGAACCAACGGCCATTCGGCCAGCGCCCGATAGCGGCCCTTGTGGGATTCAAACAAGACGAACCGGTCCGCCCGCAGAAGAAACTCCGGCGGCGTCGCCGATTCAGGCACCGGCGCCCGATAGTCGCGCATCAACGTCAGGTGTGGCCGGAACTCCTTCGGCGTCTCCTCAAAACCGAACGGCGACATCGCCTGCTCCAGCGCATACACCAGCCGCAACAACTCCGGCGGCGCTTGCTCCGGCGCGAGAACCAGCACCCCTGCCCTGCGCCAGACATCCAGCCGATCCAGCGCCACTCGCAACGCCACACCGGGAACACGCACCTTCGCCGCCGCCACGCAGATCTCGGCAATCTGCGCTACGCCAACCGTGCCCAGAAACAGCAACGTCAGGTGAAAGTTTTCCGCCGGCACCGGGCGCCCATGACGCAATTGCAGCGCACTGCGCCACTGGGCGATGGCCTTGCGTTGCTCGGGCGGGCAGCTCAACGCGAAAAACAGCCGTTTGACCGGCTCCGGGGTTTCGTCGCTCACACCTGGCACCTCCTGACATGCACGTTATAGTTGAACCAACCGAATCTACGGGACGGGGCCATGCGAGAAATCATCAGCAAAGAGCCATGGTGGGCCATGCCACCGCAACCGGGTCAGGATGAGTCAGAACTGGAATGGGGCTGGCTGGTTCACTATAGCGAAGGTGAACCGCGTTTCGAATTCGTCAGGGAGCGACCGACGGACAGCGAGATCCAAAATCGAAAAAGTTGCAGGATCACCCCCGCGTCGGAGTGATCCCGTGATTGATGCTCAAGCCTTCACGATCATTTCAAAACCACCGAACACCAGGCGCTGCCCATCGAACGGCATCGGATTGACGTCCGGCTGCATGCGCGGATCGTTCATGAGTTTTTCCATCCCGGCGTCTCGGGTTGCCTTGTCCGGCCAGATGATCCAGGAAAACACGACGGTTTCGTCTTCCTTGAGTTTCACCGCCAGCGGAAACGACGTCACCTTGCCGTCGGGCACATCGTCACCCCAGCATTCGGCGAGGCTCAGCGCGCCGCTTTCCTTGAAAATGGCTGCAGCGGTTTCGGCGTGTTTCTTGAATTTTTCGCGGTTGGCGGTGGGTACGGCGGCGAGGAAGCCATCAACGTAGGACATGGTCGTTCTCCTTGGGTTATGGGTCGTTCTGCGGGTTAGTCGGTTGGGGCGGACTCCAATCGACCGTGTCGCCGTCCGAACCGACCGACGGTACTTCGGCACTCCCCGCCAGATTGCCCTCGATCTGACTGGCCATGTACAACGTCCCCGCCATCACACCGGTGGTCGGGTTCTGCACCATTTTTATCCAGGCTTTGTCGAACGTATTGCCCAGACTGCTGCGAATCAGCGCCTCGCTGTCCGGCCGGTCGCTGGCCTGAATCAACGCGCGAATCCCCGCCACGCCCAGAGTAATCAAGCCTCCTGCGAGCTTGCCCGCCGCTGCGGACACCGCGCTGGCGGCACCGCGCGGGGCCATTTCGGCTTCCATCCGCTGGCTCGCGCGTTTGGCCACGGGTGCCATGGCGGTGTCGGTCGAATCAACGCCCTTGCTACCGCCGGCCTTGTGGATCTTGTCGATCAGCGCCGCGTAAGCCGGCAACGTGTTCAGCGGCTGGGTGTGCACGACCTGGTACAGCGTCGCATCCCGTGCGGGCGGCGGACCCAGGGCGATGGCCGGGATTTTCTGGATACGGCCATTGAGCTGGGCCATGGGGACGCCGTGGCGCTGGGAGATTTTTTGCAGTTCTTCCTGAAGAATATCCACGTAGAACACCGTGGCCAGGCCGAGGATCTGGTCGGGATCAATCTCGACCGCGACCGGGGCCAGCACACGTTTCTGGTATTGCTCCAGCAGATAGGCTGCCAGGCGCTTGGACGAAGCATCCTGCTCGCCCTTTGCGCTGAGGGAGTACCAGCTGACCTTCATCGACAGCCATTCCTGGGTCCAGTAGCTGCTGAACCAGGGAATGAAATTTTCTTCGGTGAGTTGATAGACCCGGGTGCGCCAGTAATCCATGGCGCCACGGGAGTAGATTCTTGCCTGTTCGGTGGCGGACCGGGACGCGGCGATGATGTCCCGATCCACCAGCTGCCAGGTGCTCTGGGAAATGATCACCGGCGGCGCTGGCGCCGGGGCGCGCGCAGGCATGGCGCATCCCGCCAACACCAGCAGCACGGCGACGATCAGCGAACGCAGGTTCAAGATCGCATGTCCTACAGTCTTCCCGTGAACAGGTTATTCGGGGGTTAAGGCACCCTGATTTGAGTATAGGCGTCGGTGAGGGCCTGCTCTGGGGTTGATGGTGTTGCTGAGTGCCTCATCGCTGGCAAGTCCGCCATGAGGCACTCAAGAACACCACAAAAACCGACCATCACTTCCGTCGATATTCACCATCGCCGCGAATGCCTTCCGCTCGTGAACCGTCAGCGTAGGATCGACCTCAACCCGACACAAAACCCCGAACCGGAGGGGCAAAATCATGTTGATCCATCTGCTGACCTGCCTGGCCCTGACAGCCTTCACGCTGACCGTTTTTTCGTGGTACGTCCTGACCGAGGAGCGCACATCATGATCCACACCGTCACCCTCGCCGTGAGCTTTCCGGTGTTCGGCAACAACTACTACTCGCAGCAGGTCGTTTCGCGTAAGGAGCTGTCGCTGGTGTTCGACAAGAATTTCGAAGCGCTGCTGATGCCGGCCGCCGCCAACCACTTCAGCAACGAAGTAGTCGGGCTCAACGATCAGTTCCGCTTTTTGAATGATGTGCTGGCCGAGCACCTGCTGGATGCCGAACTGGCCCAACATTCCTCCCGTTCGTTCACTTTTTGAGTGCGGCCCATCAGTGCCATCCGTGCATCGGCCGGCACGTCGGCCTGAGGGAAGTTCAGGCTCCATAGGGAACACATGGCTTCCTCATCAGCGCCACTTGAGTCCATTTTCCATTTGAAGAACGCGCTATTGCGCACAAACCTCACGAACACACCCGCGTAACCATCGGTGCACCGGATCGGCATCCAGCCGGGGGTGCCAAAGCATGGCGACGGTGAATTCCGCCAAGGAAAACGGCAGCGCAAAGCTGTGCATGCCCGCCCGCAGGTTTTCGGTGTGCCGCTCAGGAACGGTAGCGATCAAGTCAGTGGCGCGGGCGAGCGCCAACGCGGTGGAGAAACCGGCAACGATGGTCACGATCTGCCGCTCCAGTTGCAACGTCACCAGCGCTTCATCGACCGGCCCCTTGTCGAGCCCACGCCGCGAAACACTGATGTGGCCGCCCGCCGCGTAGCGTTCCGGGGTGATCTCGCCCTGGCTTAGCGGGTGCCCCGTACGCACCACGCCGATAAAACGGTCGCGAAACAAACCCTGCGTACGCAGCTCGGGCCCGGCGGCCCTCCCCACCACACCGGTTTCCAAATCAACGCTCCCATCACGCAGCGACGTGCTGTCCTTGTCAGGTTTGTGCATGAAGCGCAGACGCACGCCAGGCGCTTGTTCGGCGAGGCGTTCAATGAGCGGCGCGCCGAAGTTCTCCACAAACCCCTCGCTGGTGCGCAACGTGAAAGTGCGCACCAGTTGTTTCAAGTCAGGCTGCTGCGCCGGACGCAACACCGCCTCGGCGTCCTGCACCAGCTGGCTGACCCGCTCGCGCAGTTCCAGCGCCCGCGGCGTGGCGACGAGCCCTCGCCCGGCCCTGACCAGCAACGGATCGCCCGTGGTTTCACGCAAACGCGCCAACGCCCGACTCATCGCTGAAGGGCTCAACCGCAAGCGTTTCGCCGCACGCGCCACGCTGCCCTCGGCGAGCAGCACATCAAGGGTGATCAGCAGATTGAAATCAGGATTGGACATGGCTCGCCCCGCGACAAAGTGAGATGGCGTTGAACGCACGAATACAGTGCAAAGCATGCGCCTTCCGCCATGTTAGGTGCTGGCGTAGATTTCTGACAGCTCCGCTTTGGGAGTGCCAGATCAAGAGAGACAGAATGAAGCCGACTATTGCCCTCGTAGACAACGCACCACAGACACCCTCCGTGCGCTGGGCGCTGATCAGCCTGTCGCTGTCGATGCTGCTGTCGTCGCTCGGCACCAGCATCGCCAATGTGGGGTTGCCGACGCTGGCGCAGGTGTTCAACGCGACGTTCCAGGAAGTGCAGTGGATCGTCATTGCTTATCTGCTGGCGATCACCACGCTGATCGTCAGCGTCGGTCGGCTCGGTGACCTGATCGGGCGTCGACGCTTGCTGCTCGGCGGCATCGGCGTGTTCACCCTGGCCTCGGCACTGTGCGCTTGTGCTCCGACACTGGGCATGTTGATTGGCGCCAGGGCCCTGCAAGGGCTCAGCGCGGCGATCATGATGGCGCTGACCATGGCCTTCGTCGGCGAAACGGTAGCGAAGGACAAAACCGGCAGTGCCATGGGTTTGCTCGGAACGATGTCGGCGATTGGCACCGCGATGGGACCGTCGCTCGGCGGTCTGCTGATTGCCGGTTTCGGCTGGCGGGCGCTCTTCCTTGTCACCGTGCCCTTGGGCCTGATGACGTTGCTGCTCGCACATCTTAATCTACCCGCCGACCGCCAGAGGCCAGCCACCGGGCGTGCCCGTTTCGACATGTGGGGCACCCTGGTGTTGGCGCTGACGTTGGCGGCGTATGCGCTGGCCATGACCCTCGGCCGCGGCCATTTCGGGCTGTTCAATATGAGTTTGCTGTTGGCCGCGGGGGTCGGCGTGGGGCTTTTCGCGTTCGTCGAGACACGAGTCGCTTCGCCGTTGATTCGACTGGCGATGTTTCGCAACCCGGTGCTGAGCGACAGCTTGGCGATGAGCACGCTGGTGGCGACGGTGATGATGGCGACGCTCGTGGTCGGGCCGTTTTACCTCGCCCATGGACTTGGACTGGAAGCGGTTGTGGTGGGACTGGTGCTGGCGGTCGGGCCGTGTGTCGCGGCGTTGACGGGGGTGCCCGCTGGCCGGATCGCCGACCGTTTCGGCGCACAACGGATGACGGTCGCCGGGCTGATCGCGATGGCCGTCGGTTGCCTTGCACTGTCGGTGTTGCCACGGACAATCGGCATCGGCGGTTACGTTGTGCCGATGGTGGTCATCACACTCGGCTATGCGGTCTTCCAGACGGCCAACAACACCACAGTCATGACCGATGTTGCGCCAGACCAGCGCGGTGTTGTCTCGGGCATGCTCAACCTGTCGCGCAATCTCGGACTCATCACCGGAGCTTCCGCGCTGGGCGCCGTGTTCGCCCTTGCCTCGCAGGCAGCCGACATCGCCACCGCGCAACCCGAAGCCGTAGCCCACGGAATGCGGGTCACCTTCGCGGTAGCGCTGGGGCTGATCGTGGTTGCGCTTTGTGTAGCGCCGACTCGACCACCAGCAATCGACCGCCCTCCTCAACCCACCACAAAACCTCTGTAGGAGCTGCCGCAGGCTGCTCCTACAGGGGGATGTGTTGGCTCTTGCGGATTCAGCGGGTCTTACTGTTTGATCACAACCAGCGGTTCGCCTTTCTTCACGATGTACGTCGCCAGTTCGGAGCCGGTTTTTGTCCCGACGTTCTTCGCGATATGCGCGACGCCAGCCGGGATGTACAGCGAGTCACCGGCCTTCAGCGTGACCGGAGGCTGCCCTTCCAGTTGATATTCGAACGTGCCGTCGATGACATAAGCCACTTCCACGCCTGGATGGGAGTGGTTGGGTGACGAGACGCCCGGATCAATATCAACCCGAACCTGGATCACTTCGCGACCGTCGACGTCGAGATCCTTTTTCAGAAGATCGGTGCGATGAATCCCTGTCTGCCAGCTTTTTGCAGGGGCTTTCACTTCTTCGGCCTGAGACACGCCGGAGAACGCAGCGAGTGCGGCGGTGGTGACAACAGCGACACCGAGCATTTTGACAGCGTGACGAGCATTGATGCGGAACATGGCGTTTCTCCGGTTATACCGTTGTGGTGCCCTCATTAGGCCGCCGCCGTGTATCCCGTACGTGTCGTGGACGCCATGGATTTGTAAGCGAAGATAGCTGTGGGCGCGGCGGATACGTAGGGATACAAACGGCCAACTCATCTGGAGGTGTTGAGCACCACTGCCGCACGAATCAGCGCCTTGAGCGCCTGCTCATCAATCGCATCGCCCTCATGCAGATCAATCGCCCGTCGGGTGTTGCCCTCAAGGCTGGCGTTGAAGAGGCCCGAGGGATCGTCCAGCGAGGCACCCTTGGCGAAGGTCATCTTCACGGCGGTCTTGTACGTCTCTCCCGTGCAGATGATCCCGGCATGCGACCACACCGGCACGCCTCGCCACTTCCATTCCTCGACCACGTCGGGGTCTGCCTGCTTGATGATCGCCCGGATGCGCGCGAGCGTCTCGCCCCGCCAGTCATCCAATTCCTTGATTCGGGTGTCGATCAGCGCAGAGGCCGATTCGCCGCCGCTGCTTTCCTTCTTCATGGTGCTCGCTCCTGTGCAACAAGGGTCGAATCAGTATTGCCGACTTGCGCAATCTCTCCAGGCGCAACGTGACCGGCTGGCCGCACAAGGTTGCGAGTGAGGCAATCGCGGCCTATGGTCCAAGCGATGCATTGTTGGCAACGGAGGCGCGAGGACGTGCTGCCGGTTGCCGTCCTTCAGTGCGAATACCCGCGAAGAGGTGACAACATGCTGAACGATTCCCGCCCTGCCGTGCTTGAACTGATTGGCAACACGCCGCTGGTGCGCGTCAGCCGTTTTGATACCGGCCCGTGCACGCTGTTTCTCAAGCTCGAATCGCAGAACCCCGGCGGCTCGATCAAGGACCGCATCGGCCTGGCGATGATTGACACCGCCGAGCGCGATGGTCGGCTCAAGCCCGGTGGCACGATCGTCGAAGCCACCGCCGGCAACACCGGGCTCGGCCTGGCGCTGGTCGGCCGCGCCAAGGGTTATCGAGTGGTGTTGGTGGTGCCGGACAAGATGTCCACCGAGAAAGTCCTCCACCTCAAGGCCATGGGCGCCGAGGTGCACATCACCCGCTCCGACGTCGGCAAGGGCCATCCCGATTATTACCAGGACGTCGCGGCGCGGCTGGCGCTGGACATTCCCGACGCATTCTTCGCCGACCAGTTCAACAACCCCGCCAACCCGCTCGCCCATGAGTGCAGCACCGCGCCGGAGATCTGGGCGCAGACCCAGCATGACGTGGATGCCATCGTCGTCGGTGTCGGTTCGGCCGGCACGCTGACCGGGTTGACCCGATTCTTCAAGCGCGTGCAGCCGGATCTGGAAATGGTGCTGGCCGATCCGGTCGGTTCGGTAATGGCCGAATACAGCCGCAGTGGCACCATGACCACACCCGGTTCGTGGGCCGTGGAAGGTATCGGTGAAGACTTCATTCCGTCGATTGCCGACCTGTCCAGCGTGCGCCACGCCTATTCGATCAGCGACGAGGAAAGCTTCGACCACGCCCGCCAGTTATTGCGCGCCGAAGGCATTCTCGGTGGTTCTTCGACCGGCACCTTGCTGGCCGCGGCGCTGCGTTATTGCCGCGAGCAAACCGAGCCGAAGCGCGTGGTCAGCTTCGTCTGCGACACCGGCACCCGCTACCTGTCGAAGGTCTACAACGACCAGTGGATGAACGATCAAGGGCTGCTGGCACGCAAACCTTATGGCGATCTGCGCGACGTGATCGCGCGGCGGTTCGAGGATGGCCGGGTGATCAGCGTCGGACCGGACGACACCTTGCTCACGGCATTCCAGCGCATGCGCCTGGCGGATGTGTCGCAACTGCCGGTGCTGGTGGACGGCAAGCAACTGGTCGGTGTGATCGACGAATCCGACATTCTGCTGGGCATGGCGGAAGATCCTTCACACTTCCGCTTGACCGTGGCCAGCGCAATGACCGACAAAGTGGAAACCCTGCCAGCCAGCGCCAGCATGGCCCAGCTGCAGACCGAACTCGATCGCGGGCTGGTGGCGATCATCGCCGACGCGTCGGGCTTCCATGGCCTGATTACCCGCGTCGACCTGCTCAATCATTTGCGGAGATCCCTTGCATGAGTCAACACGATGAAAACGCCGCGCCGCGTGCCTTCGCCACTCGGGTGATCCACGCCGGGCAGGCACCGGACCCGACCACCGGCGCATTGATGCCGCCGATTTATGCCAACTCCACCTACCTGCAACAGAGCCCCGGCGTGCACAAGGGTTTCGACTACGGCCGCTCGCACAACCCGACGCGCTTTGCCCTGGAGCGCTGCGTCGCCGACCTGGAAAGCGGCACCCAGGCCTTCGCGTTCGCCTCGGGGCTGGCGGCGATCTCCACCGTGCTGGAGCTGCTCGACGCCGGCTCGCACATTGTCTCTGGCAATGACCTGTACGGTGGCACCTTCCGGCTGTTCGACAAGGTGCGCAAACGCAGCGCCGGCCATCGTTTCAGTTTCGTCGACCTGACTGACCTCGCGGCCTTCGAAGCGTCCTTGCAGGACGACACCCGGATGGTCTGGGTCGAAACGCCGAGCAACCCGTTGCTGAGCCTCACGGACCTTACCGCCGTCGCACGCATCTGCCGCGCGCGCGGCATCATTTGCGTGGCCGACAACACCTTTGCCAGCCCGTGGATCCAGCGGCCGCTGGAGCTGGGTTTCGACATCGTGCTGCACTCGACGACCAAATACCTCAACGGCCACTCCGACGTGATCGGCGGCATCGCCGTGGTCGGGCAGAACCCCGAACTGGCGGAACGCCTGGGCTTTTTGCAGAACTCGGTGGGTGCGATCGCGGGACCGTTCGACGCCTTCCTGACCCTGCGCGGCGTGAAGACCCTGGCGCTGCGCATGGAGCGACACTGCAGCAACGCGCTGGAACTGGCGCAATGGCTGGAACGTCAACCGCAGGTGGCGCGCGTCTACTATCCGGGCCTGCCGTCACACCCCCAACATGAATTGGCCAAGCGGCAGATGCGCGGTTTCGGCGGAATGATTTCTGTCGATCTGAAAAGTGATCTGGCCGGCGCCACGCGTTTCCTCGAGAGCGTGCGCATCTTCGCCCTGGCCGAGAGTCTGGGCGGCGTGGAAAGCCTGATCGAGCACCCGGCGATCATGACCCACGCCACCATCCCCGCCGACACCCGCGCACAACTTGGGATCGGCGACGGGTTGGTACGATTGTCGGTGGGGGTTGAGGATGTCGAGGATTTGCGTGCCGACCTGGCTCAGGCGCTGGCGCGGATCTGAACAACGGAGGGGCATTCAAACCTTTGCGCAATCTCGCAAAGGTTTCCTGTTCACACTTAGGCGCGCGTGCACACGTGTGTGGCAAGGGGATTTATCCCCTCGCCACAGGTTTCTTTCCCGCCTGAAGATTTACTCAAGTGAACAGCATCAGTGCCTGTGCGTTATTTGTCGGATTTGATGCTGGTCCAGACCCGCGTGCGAACCCGCTCGAGTTTTTGCGGCAACGGCTGCACCACGTACAGCGTTTTCAACGCTTCGCTGGTCGGTGTCAGGTTCGGGTTGCCGGTGATCTCTTTGTTGATCAGCGCAATCGAGTCCTTGTTGGCGTTGGGGTAGCCGAGGAAGTCACTGATCGGGGCGATGACTGTCGGGTCCAGCAAGGTGTTGAGAAATTCGTGGGCTTCTTCAACGTTCTTCGCGCTTTTCGGGATGGCGAAGGTATCAAACCAGATCGGCGCACCTTCCTTCGGCAAGCGCCAATCGACCACCACGCCGTTGCCCGCCTCCTTGGCGCGATTGCCGAACTGGTAGAAGCTGCCGGAGTAGCCGATGGCGACGCAGATATCGCCGTTGGCGATGTCGGTCATGTACTTGGCGGAGTTGAAGTAGGTGACGTAAGGCCGGATTTTCAGCATCAGTGCCTTGGCTTTTTCGTAGTCGTCCGGGTTCTGGCTGTTAGGGTCCAGGCCCAGGTAGTGCAACGCCAGCGGCAGGATTTCCGAAGGTGAGTCGAGCATCGCGACGCCGCAGGATTTGAGCTTCTCCATGTTCTCCGGCTTGAACACCAGGTCCCAACTGTCCACCGGCGCATTCTCGCCCAGCGCGGCCTTGACCTTGGCCGGGTTGAAGCCGATCAGCACGGTGCCGTACATGTAAGGCACGCCGTACTGATTGCCGGGGTCGTTCTTGTCCAGCAACGCGAGCAGTGCCGGGTCCTGGTGCTTCCAGTTCGGCAGTTTGGACTTGTCGAGCTTCTGGAACACTCCGGCCTTGATCTGGGTTTCGATGAACTGGTTGGACGGCACCACCAGGTCATAGCCCGAGTTACCGGTGAGCAACTTGGCTTCCAGCGACTCGTTGGTGTCGAAGGTGTCCCAGGTCACTTTGATGCCGCTTTTCTCGGCGAAGTCCTTGGGCACGGACGGCAGGATGTAATCCGCCCAGTTGTACACCCGCAGTTCCCGCTGTTCGGCGTGCACGGCGCTGGCCAGCAGCGTCAGCCCACACACGGTGGCGCCCAGTATGCGTTTCATCGTGACCATGAATGAATTCCCCAAGTGTGTCGCTCGTTGGTTTTTATGTTCTGTGCACGGCAGGACTTGAAAATTGCCAAGGGCAAGGAAAACGGGATTCTTGTTGTGATGTTGTCAGCGTGCTGGAACAGCAACGCTGCTTCGATTCTTGCTGACGAACTGGGCAGTTCATAGTGCGAGGTCGGCCAAAAGGGGATCGAAATGGCCAATATCGGTGTCCCGCTTGATCTGGTCGTTAGTGGGGGGCTTTGTTCCCCTGAAACATAGAATCTCCCACAGGAAGCTGCGGTGTTTTGCGGAGACAATGACGAAAACGACAAAGCCCGCACAAGGCGGGCTTTGGGATTCGAGTAGGTGGCCGGTGCTGGTCTCCGGCTTACAAGGTTTATCAGGATTCTCACAGAACAGTTTTGTGCTCTTCTGCTTCACACGGCATAAGGGCTGGATCTCAGCGCGGAGATCTTTCTAACCGTGTACCCTTCGGAACGCGCCCCACGTGTCCTTGCCATCCGTTTGCGCATCAGTCTGCGTCTTCACCTACATGTTCAATAGTAGCCCACCGTCAGCCGTGCGGAACGGTATTTTTAGATCGATTTGATCCGCCACGAAGCCCGGCAGGAAGCAAAGAAAATAACCCTCCCGAAGCGGCCATCCCAGCATACCTGCGCAATTTGGCAACAGTGTTTCTCCAGCGGGCCGCTATTTGAGGAAAGCCTAAACTCTTAGCATCGACTTCACCCGGTGAACAAATGAATCAAACAGCCACTTAGTCACCGGGACCCACCGAAACTCGATGCGAAGGTGAACACCATGAAAACGTTAAAGATCGCGATGTTTCTGGCACTTGCCGGTGTAGCCGCACAGGCCTACTCGGATGAAACTCCCACTGATGCGGCCAGCCAGATTCCGGTTGAAAGTTACTCTTACGGCATGAAACTCGACATCCAGAAAATCATTACCGTGTCCGATACAGGAGACGAGTGCGCGCCGGTGCCGAAGCAAATGACCTATGAAGACTCGAAGGGTCAACGCCATATCCTTCAGTACCAGGTGATGGGCACCGGCTGTTCGAATGGTTGAGGACCGTGCGGACGATGGGGGGTCGACACTCCATGCCTGCCGCCCCCCCCCTACATCAGCGCCCGGCGGCTGAACCGGCGATCGCTTCATCGGATGCCAATAACACCGGTATGTAATCCTTCAGAAATTCCACCCATGTCTTTATCTTTGCGTCCACGAACTTTCGTGACGGGTAGATCGCAAACAAGTTGAACTCTTCAAAGTGATACTCCGGCAATACACGCACTAGCGTGCCTGCTCTTAGACCGTCAACGGCAGATGCAATCGGTTGAATACCGATCCCCATCCCGTTTGTGATCGCGACAGTCATTGCATCGGCCGTGTTGACGTGAAACGGAGAGACCGGAATGTTCACCGTCTCCACGCCATCAGGCCCTTCGAATGCCCAGTTTTCAACCGGCATGACCGTATTCACGATCCGCAAACAATCATGTTCGCCAAGCGCCGTTGGAGACTCCGGACAGCCACGTTTCTTCAAGTACACCGGCGAGGCGCAGAGAATGCTGTAAGTGATGCCAAGCCTTTGCGCGACAAACCCTGAATCGGGCAGATCCCGCGCCAGCACAATCGACATGTCATACCCCTCCTCCAGCAAGTCAGGCAGTCGATTGGTCACGGTCAGGTCGAACATCACCGACGGATGCGTCTCCCTGTATTTGGCAATGGCATCGATCACGTAATGATTGCCGATGGCGGACATCGCGTGAATCTTCAGCCTGCCCACCGGGGTGGTATGAGCGGTGCCCGCTTCCTCGTCGGCTTCACGCATCTCATCCAGAATTTTCTCGCAGCGCTGCAAGTAGCGAACCCCGGCTTCGGTCAACGCCAGGCGCCGGGTAGTGCGATTGATCAGGCGGGTTTTCAGCCTGGCCTCCAGACTGGTCACCGCTTTGGACACGTTGGTCGTGGTGGTGTCCAGTATCTGCGCCGCCGCCGTGAAGCTGCCGGTTTGAGCGACGGCGACGAAACAACGCATGGTCTGGAAAATGTCCATTGCAGGACCTCGGAAAAGGGATAAAAAAAAGCGACCTTACAGAAGGCCGCCCTTCTCGTCTCGGGTTACTGCTTGCGCGGAATAAACCCGGGCACACCGGTTTCCACCACCGAGTTGAAGCGTATCCGGGTTGTAATCTCCTCCTTGATCTCCAGCATCGCCCGGTGCGGCAGAGTGGAAAGATCGATGTTTTCCCGGATATGGCTCGGCGTGGCCGATGTGGTCAGGAACGCAACACCGCGTTGAATCGACCAGGCCAGTGCCACTTGCGCCGGAGTCTTCTGCACGCGCCGGGCGATCCCGGTAAGCACCGCGTCTTCCAGTACATTCGGTTCCATGCCATGCCCGAGTGGCGCAAACGCCAGGACGATAATTCCATGTTGCTTGCAAAACTCAAGCAGTTCCCACTCCGGCAAATAAGGATGGGACTCGACTTGCACGACGGCGGGCTTGATCCGCGCTTCGGCGACAATCGCCTGCAACGCCGGCAACGTGACATCCGACAAGCCGATGGACCTGCATCGCCCCTCATCCACCAGGCGCTCAAGCGCCCTCCACGTCTCGATCAGCGTAACGCCTGAATCGTAGATCACGTTGCCTTGCTAATCCCGCGGGTCCTGATTGTCGCCCGGTTGAAAAGCAAACGGCGTATGGATCAGGTAGCAGTCGATGTAGTCGACCTGAAGGCGACGGCAACTGGCCTCGAAGGCCGGTTGAACCCGATCGGGACGATGGTTGGTGTTCCACAGTTTGGTGGTGATGAACAGGTCTTCCCGGCGGATCTTTCCACCTTCCAGCGTTTCCTTGATCGCCACGCCGACGCTGTCTTCGTTGCGATAACGCTCGGCACAATCGAAGTGGCGAAACCCGGCGTCCAGGGCTTCCTTGACCGCTTGGGTGGTGACGCTGAGATCGCGGAACAATGTGCCAAATCCAACCGCCGGCATTTCCACAGCGCCGTGATTCAGCGCAAATCTTGTATCGCGAAGGTCATCGTAAAAAGCTTCGTAAGACATATTTTCACTCCAATGTTCAGCGGCCGCAGCCTCTATTGATACGAAGGTTTCTGACCTTCGCGATAAGCAACCCGTTGCTCGAACGCACCGACGGAATTGCCGCCGAGCGCCACGTACAGCCGAACCGTGTCGAGGTACTGCGCAGTCTTCACGCGGATTCGACCCAGCAACGCCTGCTGATAGGCGCGTTCCGCTTCCAGCACCTGGAGAATGCTGTTCTCGCCCTGGGTGTAGGCTTGCCGGTTCAACTGCAAGCTGGTTTCAGCGGCGCGCAACGCGTCCTCCTGCGCGAGGTTTTCCTCGGCGTCATGGTTGATGGCTTGCAGCGTGTCGGCGACCTGGCCGAACGAACTGATCACGGTCTGCTGGTAACCGGCGAGCGTCGCGTTGTAGCCCTCGACCGCTGCCTGACGTTCAGCCTTGAGCGTACCGCCATCGAAAATCGGCCCCGCCAGCCCTGCCGCGAACCCCCAGAGTGCGGCACCGCCGTTGCCGGAAGCGGCCTGCGCCAGCGACGCGGACAGGGTGACGTGGGGATAGAGATTCGCGGTCGCGACGCCAACCGCCGCGCTGGCCATGTGCAGTTCCGCCTCGGCCTGCATGACATCCGGCCGGTCGTGGGCCATTTCCGAAGGCACGCTGACGGGCACGTTGGCCGGCAAGACAAACTCGGCCAGGTCGAAGTCCGGCGCGCTCCAGTCGCCCGGGCCTTTGCCGGTCAGAATCGACAACGCATGACGTGCCGAATCGCGCTGCTGCGCGAGGGGTGGCAACAGCGTACGGTCCTGCGCGAGCCGCGTTTCAGCCAGCGAGACATCGATCTGCGTGGTGGTGCCGTTGGCGTGGGCCAGGCGCACCAGCTCGAGGTTCTTTGTGTCGTTGGCCAGCAGTTTCTCGACGGCCTGCATCTGCGCATTGGCCGAAGCCACCAGCAGCGCCTGACTGGCGACACTGCCGGTCAACGTCAGGTACGCCGCTTCGTAGCGATGCTTCTGCAGATCGGTAAACGCTTGCTGCTGTTCGACCAGACGCTTGTTGCCACCGAACGCATCAAGGTCGAAACCGACCCGTGGTCCGATCGCATAGAAGTTGGACACGGACGGTTCTTTGGCGGTGTGTACCCGTTGCCGGCCGGCCTGGGCGCCAAAATCGACCTGCGGATACAGCGCGCCTTCCGCCGCCGCCACCGAGGACGCCGCTTGCCGGATCGTGGCGTCCGCCGCGACGAGCTCAAGGTTGCCGTCAATGGCACGACGAACCACCTTGTCGAGCTTCGGCGATTGAAAAGCGCTCCACCAGTCACCGCTCACTTTACGACCCGGCTGGATGCGCTTATCACCGTTCTGGCCAAGGCGCTGCTCGGCCTGTTGATCGTAGTGCTGCGACGTGCTCGGTGGTTGCATCTGATAATCAGGGCCCACGGTGCAGGCAGTCAGGAATACCAACGCCGCCATCGCACCGAAGGTGTTTTTGAACTGAGGTCCATTGATGAAGCGTGCATGGGATTTCATTGGGCAAACTCCACGTAAACTAGTTGGTCGGAACGGGCTTGCGAAGAAAGACAACCAGTGGACTGACCACCAGCATCGCCACCAGCAAAATCTTGAACTGGTCGACCACAGCGATAAAAGCCGCCTGGCCGGTGATCATTTCGTTGAGCCCCTCCAGCGCTTGCAGGGACGTTGGCACAGCGGCGTGATACGGCGTCAGATTGCTGACCAGCGCCATGTGCATCGCTTGCGTGTTGTTGAAGAAAAACAGCTGCACGATCGCCACGCCGAGGGTGCTGCCGTAGACCCGCGACAGATTGAACAGGCCGGTGCCTTCCGGGCGCAGCGCGGGATCGAGCGTGCTGAACGCGACCTTGGTCAGCGACGGCATCAGGACGCCAATGCCGATCCCCTGGATCGCGCCTGCCACTGCCACGGGCGACCAATCCATCAACGGCGAATAGCCGAGCATCAGCCAGTTGGCGTAAATCACCACGGCCACCCCGGCCGCGACGAACCAGCGACGGTCGAAACGCTCGGGAACACGGTTCATCAGCACAAACGCACCGACCAGCCCGATGCCACGCGGGATCGTCAACGACCCCGTCGTGTCCGGCGGGTAGCCGAGAATTTCGTCGAGCATCGGCGAGGTCAGGGCCATGGTCGACAACAGCACAAAACCGACGGCGAAGAAGATGATCGTCGACAGCACGAAGTTGCGATCATCGAACAAACGCTTATTGAGGAAATGCACCTTCGCCGTCAGTACATGCACCGCGAACAGGTAAAGCCCCAACGCACAGCCCAATGCTTCCAGCCAGATCTCGGTGGAGGCAAACCAGTCCAGGCGCTCACCGCGATCGAGCAGCATTTGCAGGCTGATCAACCCCAGCGTGAAAG
Source organism: Pseudomonas sp. NFX71 (assembly GCF_048079215.1). NCBI lineage: Bacteria > Pseudomonadati > Pseudomonadota > Gammaproteobacteria > Pseudomonadales > Pseudomonadaceae > Pseudomonas > Pseudomonas sp. NFX71. The sequence continues at coordinate 5,982,125 of NZ_CP182230.1, forward strand.
TGCCAAAGCCGAAGAAGTCGAACGCCGGCGCTTTCTCGGCTTTCTTCTCCTTGAGCAACAGCGCCATCACCAGGAAGATGTACGCCGCCAGCGGCAGGCTGATGTAGAAGATCGGCCGCCAGCCGTAATGCTCGCCAACCCAGCCGCCGATGCTCGGGCCGCTGACGATGCCGAACAGCACGACGGCCGTCCAGGTTGCGCCAAACTTCGCACGCTTTTCGGCAGGCAGCGTCTCCAGGGCAATCGCCATCGACAACGGCGCGAGCACGCCACTCGCCAGGCCCTGCATGATCCGCGCACCGATGAATTCCAGCGAAGTCGTTGCCATCGTGCCCAGCACCAGACCGAGCACGAAAAACGCCAGCGCTGCCTGATACACCCGCTTCAAGCCATGACGCGCAGCGAGCCACTGCGCGATCGGCATAGTGATAGCGCTCGCCGCGAGGTACGAGGTGAAGATCCAGCCGGCCTGATCGTCGGTCATCGACAGGCTGCCCTGAATCAACCGGAGTACCGCGTTCGGAACAGGCAGGTTCGCCGACTGCATGTAAGTCGCCAGCAGCGCGACGAACCTCAACGCACGGGCGCCCTCTCCCGCTGGGGCGTTCATGAATCGGCACCTGCGGACAACAGCGCCTTGAGTGGATGCCACCACGGTGTGCGGTATCCGGTGTCGACCTTGACCGTGGCGCTGGTGCCCGAGTACAGCGGCAGCGCCGGACTCATTTCGTCGAGTTCAAGACGAACCGGCACCCGCTGCACCACCTTGACCCAGTTGCCGGTCGCGTTTTCCGGCGGCAGCAAGGCGAAGTCCGATCCGGCACCAGGGCTCATGCTGGTCACGTGGGCTTTGAAAACGTGATCGGGATAGGTGTCGATGCGAATGGTCGCTGCCTGGCCGGGGCGCATGTGCGTCACCTCCGTTTCACGGAAGTTGGCCTCGATCCAGATCTCGCGCTCGGACAGCAGCGCAAAGGCAGGCGCGCCGTTGTTGACGTAGTTGCCGACCTGCAAATCGTCGACCTTGGCGACGATGCCATCGTCCGGTGCGTACACCGTGGCATACGAGAGGTAAAGCTGCGCCTCGTCGAGCTGGGCCCTGGCCTCGCGTACCGTCGGGTGGCTGTCGGCGACGATGTCGGGATTGCCGTTCAACGCAACGACCGTGTTGGCGATCTGCTGTTCGATGGACGCAATGCGTTGCCGTGCGACTTTAAGGTCGGTGTCCGCACGCTCGTAAACCGCACGCGAGACAAAGTCGGAAGCCACCAGCGCCTTCTTGCGGGCGAACTCTTTCTGATCGAAATTTGCCGACTCTCTGGCCGATTGCAGCTCAGCCTGTTGCTGGCGATAGCTGGCCTTGAGCCCGTCGATGCGCAACCGTGCCACGCTCAGCTGTGCTTCTGCGCGGTCAACCGCGATCTGCAACGGTTTCGGGTCGATGCGGAACAGGACCTGGCCCTTGTGAACGAGCTGGTTATCCTCGACTGCGATGTCGACCACTTGCCCTGAGATGCGTGCATTGATCGACGCTTTTGCCACCCGGGCGTAAGCGTTATCGGTAGAAACAAACGGAACCCCCGCCAGGTAGTGTGCGTACCCGTATGCCGCGAAAAGCACCGGAACGCCCACCATCAGCAGTGGCCGCAGTTTTTCCTTGAGCGGTTTCCTGGGCGCGTCTGGATGGGCCGGCCCTGGGTGCTCGAAGGTCTGTGTGGCTGGAATATCGAATTGTCTGGTCATGATCGGATGCACCTCTAACCGGGAAATCGGGCTAATACCCACTAAAAACAGCCTTACCGTGCGCAAAAAGGAGGATCGCTCCGCCGCACCTGTTTCGTAGCCGCTTCACCCCGTTCGAGCTCCGCTACAACAAACCTGCAACCAAGGAATTTCTGGTTCCTTAATTTTGTGCGATGGTGTAAGAATATCCCCACCGAAATCTCCATTCAAGGATTTTGTACGACATGGCACAAAATAAAACCACCGAAGGAAAAGGCCGCGGCCGCCCTCGCGCCTATGACCCGCAGACAGCGTTGCAGCAGGCGCTGGGAGTTTTCTGGAGCACCGGCTATTCCGGCGCCTCGCTGGACAGCATTGCCACGGCAGCGGGCATGAATCGCCCGAGCCTCTACGCCGCATTCGGCGACAAGCACGCGCTCTATATAAAAGCGCTTGAGCAGTACTGGGAATTTGCTGCGGCGGCCATGCAAGCGGCGCTGACGGACGATGAGCTGACACTGCGTCAGGCGTTGACGCAGTTCTATGAAGGGCAGTTGGCGATCTACTTCTCGGGTGACGGCCAGCCCCGTGGCTGCTTTGCGATTGGTACGGCGACCACTGAGGCGGTCGAAGACCCGGAAATTCGCGAGGTGTTGTCGGAACGGCTCAGCCGTCTGGATGCCGATCTGGAAACGCGGCTGCGGGCGGCCATCGACAAGGGTGAGTTGAACAAGGATGTCGACCCGGCCGCCCTCGCCGTCCTCGCGTCATCGTTGCTGCACAGCATTTCGATTCGGGCGCGGGCAGGCAAATCCCGCGATGAGTTGACGGAACTGGCACGCAACGCGGTCAACGTGATGTGCGGTTGAGGTTTTTTAAGTGAGTGAAGGACTCGAAGACATTCTGGCCGATCATCTGGCGGTGATTTTTTGCGGGATCAACCCGGGCATGATGGCCGCGACCCAAGGGCATCACTTTGCCGGCAGGGGCAACCGCTTCTGGCGCACGCTGCACCTTGCCGGCTTCACGCCTGAGGAAGTACGTCCGGAAAACGACCGGCAGCTTTTGCAGTATCAGTGTGGCTTGACCGCCGTGGTGGATCGGCCGACGGCGCGAGCGGACCAGCTCTCGGTAGATGAATTCACCGCCGCCGCTGCGAATTTCGAACAGAAAATCGCACGCCATATGCCACGCTTCGTAGCGTTTCTCGGTAAAGCGGCGTATTGCGCGTTATCCCGCCAGCGAGAAATTGCCTGGGGCCTGCAACCAACGACGTTTGGCACTGCTACGGTGTGGGTGCTGCCCAATCCGAGCGGGCGCAACCTCGCCTTCAGCCAGGAACAGCTGGTGGCCGCTTACCGCCAACTCTATCTGGCCACCCACGAGGGCCAGCCATCGACCGCTTGAATACTGCGCCATAAGCAGCGCTTCAGACCCATTGAGATACAGTCGCTGGCAATGCTTTCAGAACAACAACAAAACAGGAGTTGAAGATGTCCGGACTGAAACTGCACCCCAACGCAGCTGCCTCCTTGAATCAATGGCACGCCATGATCCGCGAGGGTGACCTGCAAGCCCTGCCCGCCTTGCTGGACCCGAACGCGGTGTTCCGCTCACCGATGGCGCACACACCGTACCCGGGCGCCCAGGTGGTCACGATGATTCTGACCACGGTGTTTAACGTCTTTGAAGATTTCACCTACCACCGCGAATTGGCGACTGCGGACGGCTTGAATGTCGTCCTCGAATTCAGCGCCAAGGTCGGCGGAAAAGCGCTCAAGGGCATCGACATGATCCGCTTCGACGAGCATGGCAAAATCGTCGAATTCGAAGTCATGGTTCGTCCGATGAGCGGTTTGCAGGCCCTGGGCGAAGAAATGGGCCGCCGCCTCGGTGCTTATCTGGCGGCCAGCAAGGCCTGACAACGATCGGGGTCACCGATCGGATTGACCCAACCACCTCCCGCCTCCCGGCTACGCTCAACGTGAGTGCTGCATAAATGCCTGTTTCGTTGCATTATCGCAGCACTCAACGACTCGCCTGCCCTTGTGCTCCCCTGTTCGTCGCGCCTTCCAGTTGGCATGCGATATGCCCCGCTTTGACTGCCTGAGTGATTTCAGCCAGGTCCCATTAGCCAAATCGAGCCGATCCATCGATGGATATCCTGAATTTACTGACCAACAAGGCACCGCCGCTGACCAGCACCCTCAGCGCTGACGGGCAACTGATCAGCCTGTCCCCCAGCCTGAGCGATCAACTGGGCTACGACCCCGAAGCGCTGCTGAACCAGCCGATCGAGCGCATCTTCAGTGTCGAATCGTTGCGTGCCGTGCAGTCGTTGTTTGCCAATCCGCCCGCCGATGAGCAAGTGCATAGCCTGGAACTGACCCTGATTCGCCACAACGGCGGCTTGCTGCCCGTGGTCGCTTGCGGATTGCTCGAATGGCGCTCGTTGCACCCGGCGCGCCTGCATCTACTGAAAATCCCTCTCGGCGCACTGGGTCATCGCTTGCGGGAAATGCACAACGCCAATGAAGTCATGAGCCAGATGCTGCAAAGTGCCAAGGTCGCGTACTGGTGCATCGAGTTCGCCGAGGCGGTGGACATCAACACCTCCCCCGACGAAATCGTGCGCCAGGTGTTCGAAAACGACTCCCACTGGCGACTGTGCAATCGCGCCATGGCCGACGTGTATGAAATGCCTTCGGATGTCGATTTCAACCAGCAACCGGTGCGCCTGTACTGGCCGCGCAGCCCGGCCAACGAAGAGTTTGTGCGGCGCCTGATCGAAGCCGGTTTCCACGTGGACTGCGCGCTGTCGGTGGATCGCCGGCACGACGGCTCGCCGGCCTATGTCGAGAATGATGTGCGCGCGACCATCGTCAACGGCCATCTGTTGCGCATGTGGGGCAGCATTCGCGATGTCAGTCAGGAACTGCGCATGCAGCACGACGCCGAGCAGCGCATCGACGCCTTGCGCCGGGTGTTCGATGCGGTGCCTGACGCGGTGCTGGTGATCGATGAGCACTTGCAACCGCAATGGCGCAACGCAGCGTTCGAAGAAACCTTTGGCATCACCCATGGCGACGGCATCGCTCGGCTGCTGCTGGACAACGCCCTGCCCGAACGCACCTGGCACAGCCTGCCCTTGCCCGACTTGAGCGGACGCCAGCTGAATTTCAATGTGCATTGCTCGCGCATCCTGATTCGTGAAGGCGTGGCCTGGCGGGTGGCGGTGCTTCGCGAAAGTCAGGGCCTGCGCCGTGCCGAAGAGTTGCACCCATGAAAGACAAGAACCTGCCACCCACGCTGCAAATGGGCATGCGCTCTTCGGTCAACGTCAGCAGTGAAGTGCTGGGCGCCTTGCTGGAGACTCCCGCACTGCACGCCTTGCTCGACAGCTTCAGTGACGCGCTGATCGTGACGGACGGTGAAGGCCGGGTGCGCTTTCTCAACCTCGCCGCCGAGCGGGTCAACCGGGTGTCCCGCCAGCAAGCCAGCGGTTTGTCCGACAGTGAGTTTTACCAGCGCTCGGCGCTGAATTACGACGATTTTCAGGCGGCGCTGAATCGCGGCGGCAATAGCGCGCTTACCCGTTCGCGGGAAGGTCGGGTGCTGCTCAGCAGCACCCACGCCATTCCCACCGGGGCCTACGAAAAACCGTTCAGGATGCTGACCCAGAAAGACTTCGACGGCAGCCAGCCGCAGCGTCGCGCCTCGTTGGGCAACCGGCCGGTGGAAACCCAGGGCCTGCGCGATCCGCAGGACAACGCATTGCACTTGTCGCCGCAGCTCTCGAGCATCGCCGATACCGGCGTGCGCGCGTTCAGGCGGCGTGCGCGGTTGCTGCTGCTGGGTGAACCGGGCGTCGGCAAGACCGCCATCGCACGGCACATCCACCGCGCCGCCGGTTGGGGTGATCGGCCGTTCATTCACGTCAACTGCGGGAGCATCCCGGAGAGCCTGTTCGAATCGGAGATGTTCGGCTACGAACGCGGCGCCTTCACTGGCGCGTTGCAGGGTGGCAAGCAAGGTTATATCGAGGCCGCTTCGGGCGGGACGCTGTTCCTTGACGAGATCGGTGAAATCCCGTTGCACGTGCAGGCCAAACTGCTGAAGTTTCTTGAAGACAGCACCATCCAGTCGGTCGGTTCACCGTTGAGCAAAACGGTGCAGGTGCAGGTCATTGCCGCCACCAACAAAGACTTGCGTCACCTGGTGAGCATCGGTGAGTTTCGCGCCGACCTCTACTATCGCCTGGCGGTCCTGCCGGTAGAAATTCCGCCGCTGCGCCAGCACCGGGATGACTTGCCGTTCCTCATCGACATTCTGCTGAGTCGCATCAATGGCGACCGCGAGCCGTCACTGAGCCTGTCCGCCGGTTGCCGCAAGCGGCTGTTGGGTTACGACTACCCCGGCAACATCCGCGAACTGGTGAACATCTTCGAACGGCTGGCGGTGCTCGCTGACGATGAAGCCCAGGAGCATCATCTGCCGGCTGAACTGCTCGACCCGGTGCGCCCTCAGGAGCGGGCAAAACCAGTGATGGCCGACGAAGAGGAGACGGAGCAAAACCTCAAGCTGCAGGTTCAGCATTTCGAACGCCAGGTCATTCTCAGGGCCGTGCATGTGTGCGGCAGCAAACGTAAAGCGGCGGTGCACCTGGGGATCGACATCGGGACGTTGATTCGCAAGCTCCAGCGCGACTGAAACCCGCAATGTCAGTGAACACGCCGCTCCTACAGGGTTGCGTGTTGTTCCGGATGACACCTAACCGCTGCAAAAACGCATACATACCTGGTTACTTTTGCCTGTCCCTCACGCCCTGAAATCAAACAAATCCTTTATTTTCAATAGCTTGAATAACTGGCACGACCTGTGCTCCTGCTACCTGCAACCCACCATCGTTGGGCTTTGCATCAGGGCCGGCTTTCATCTAGCCGCGCCGGTAGCCAGGAGGAATAATAAAAATGTTGATCACCGGGATCAAAAGCCGACCGGTCTATGACCGGTTGCAACCGCTGCCGGGAGGTATCCGGCACATCATTGCCGGGCAAGGCAGCGGCGGTCGCGCCATGTTGCGCTTACTGGAAGAAATGGCTGGCCTGGACCGGCCGATTACCTTGCTCTACTCCCTGGAATCCTTTTCCGGCCAGGACTTCCTCACGCAGTTGCAGCAGCACCCCGAGCACCCGCTGCATGTGCATGCAACCAACCAGTCGTTGATCGACGCGCTGAAAACCCTGCTCGGCGAAGCGCGCATGGGCACCCGCCTCTATCTCGCCGGTTCGGAAAGTTTCCTCGGCAGCGCCATGCAAGTGGCCACGCATTTCGACATGAACCGCGACGAAGTGCTGCGCGAGCACTCCGGCACGCTGGTTCGCCGCGTCTGGTGCGTGCATTGCGACACCTACACCGAAAACGTGACCCAACGCGTCTATGACTGCCCCGGCTGTGGCCTGACGCTGGTGGTGCGCGATCACTATTCCCGGCGGTTGGCGGCCTTTCAGGCGGTCAAGGCCGATGCTGAAGTCCCGGGTGAATTGCCCGAAGCCGAGGAGCTCGACACATGAGCCAGAACAATGGCACGTTGAACCTGCGCGTCGCCCGGATCGAAGCGGTGACCCCGGAAATCAAGCGCTTCACCCTGGTGTCGCCGACCGGCGCGCACTTGCCGGCCTTCTCCGGCGGCAGCCACGTCGTGGTGCTGATCGCCCATCAGCAGAACACCTTGCGCAACCCGTATTCGCTGCTGAGTTCGCCTTACGACACCAGCAGTTATCAGATTGCCGTGCGCCGGGTGGACGCCGGGCGCGGTGGCTCGGCGTCGCTGCATGACAACGTCAGTGAAGGTGATCTGATCGAGGTCACCCCGCCGGTCAACCTGTTCCCGCTGATCAAACAGGCACGCCTGCACCTGTTCATCGCCGGTGGCGTCGGCATCACGCCGGTGATTTCCCAGCTGGAAGAACTGCGCCTGAGCAAAGTGCCGTTCGAGCTGCATTACGCGGTGCGCGGTGCAGAGCATGCGCAGCTCGGCCAGGAGTTGCAGGCCACTTACGGCGAGCAGGTTCACCTGTACCGCAAAGGCATTGAATCGCGCATGGAGATCGGCCGGGTGCTCGCCGACCGCCCGTTGGGCAGTCACGTCTATGTGTGCGGCCCGGACAGCATGATCGATGCCACGCTGGCCTGCGCCCGCGACCTTGGCTGGACTGACAGTCACGTGCACTTCGAACGTTTCCTCGAACAGAGCAGCGGCGGCGAAGCCTTCAGTTTCACCCTCGGCCGCAGCGGCGCAACGATTGAAGTCTCGCCCGACCAGACCATGCTCGAAGCGGTCGAAGCCGCCGGCTACAGCATGCCGTACCTGTGTCGCGGCGGTGCCTGCGGGCATTGCGAAACCTCAGTGCTGGAACTCGACGGTGAGCTGCTGCACAGCGATGACTGGCTGTCCGACGAAGACAAGGTCGGCTGCAAGAAAATCATGCCCTGCGTATCCCGCGCCAAGTGCAATCGCCTGGTCATCGACCTCTGATCGACGGAGAACAAAATGAATATCCAATTCAATCCCGACGAAACCTATCGCGACGACTACACCTTCGCCAACAGCCCGGAAACCATCGCCCGCGCGCCCTTCCCGTTCCCCGATGACGACTATATGTATTCGATGAACCTCGAACCGCATGTGTCGGTGGGCGACGGTGCGTTTCGCGCCGCATTCGATATCGACGAACACTACATCAGCGAATGCCGGGACCGCGCGATCACCCTTGAGAAAGATCCTGGCATGCACTACGTCTCGGCGCCGCACATGATGGAAGCGCAATGGGATTTGCTGGAGCTGATCATGGAGTCCTACGCCCGGGACTATCCGCAGTACTTCAGCCTGGCGCGTGAAGGTCGGCAGTGGCACTGGACCAACCGCCTGCTGGACATCGACGACCATTTCACCTTCGGCGACCCGGCCACCCTGCCCTACGAGCCGATGGAGTACGTGACCCGCCAGGCCCAGGGCGATTGGGTGTTGCAGGAAGAACGCGACGGCACGCTGTACTGGGGCGCGGGGATCGCCACCCAGCGCGCGGATTACTCGCTGCGTTTCAACCTCGGCATGAGCTGGGAGGAGTTCCACGGGCCGGTGCCGCTGGTCAAGGAAATCGGCATGCTCGACCGCGCCTTGAAGTTCCTGCTGCGCCTGCGCACTGGCCATCCGGTGCGTCGCCTGAACTGGTCGCTGACCGTTAACCCGCGCCTCGAAGTCTCGGCCGAAAGCCTGCCGGAATGGGCACCGGACCGGACCATCGTCACCGCAGAAAACGCCGGCAAACTGGTTTACCTGCGCATCGAGTTGCAACCGCTGCATCGCCTGCCGCGCAGTAACGCCATCGTCTTTCCGATCCGCACGTACCTGCTCAGCCTCGAAGACATCGCGACCAACCCGGCGTGGGCCCGACGCATGCACCGAGTGCTGCGGGACTTGAATCAGCAATTGGTTGATTACAAGGGTTTCAGCCGTTATCGCGATGCTGCCGTTGAATGGCTGTCGCAGTACGACGACGAAACCAAAGCCTGACGCGATCCCCTGTGGGAGCCAGCCTGCTGGCGATGGCGGTCTTGAGGTCGCTATGGCTCCCACAGGTTCGAGGTGTCCGTGAGACCCCCATACAACAAAAAGATCGACAAGAACATCGGCCGGCCAACCGGCCAACCCAGCAAACACCTGCCATTGATAATGAGGAAATAAAATGAGTGGCTCATCCAACACGCGTGCAAGCGTCAGCGCCGATCAGGACGCGGAACAACTCCGCGCCCTCGGCTACAGTTCGGACTTCAACCGCAGCATGAGCCTGTGGGAGAACTTCTCCCTGGGCTTTACCTACCTGTCGCCGGTCGTCGGCGTCTACACCCTGTTCGGTTTGTGCCTGGCCGCCGGCGGCCCGCCGATGTTCTGGTCCTACCTGCTGATCGGCGCCGGGCAATTGCTGGTGTGCCTGATCTTCGGTGAAATCGTCTCGCAGTTCCCGATTTCCGGGGGTGTCTATCCGTGGGCCCGTCGCCTGGTGGGCAAGCGCTGGGCGTGGATGGTCGGCTGGGTGTATGCCTGGGCGTTGTGCGCCACCATCGCTGGCGTCGCCGTGGGTGCCGGGCCGTACCTGGCGATCATGCTGGGCTTCAATCCCGGTCCCGAAGCCAACATCTACATTGCCCTGACGATCATCCTGCTCTCGACCGCCCTCAACCTGGTGGGCACCAAACTGCTGGCGCGGGTGGCGATGTTCGGCTTTCTCTGCGAGCTGGTCGGGGCGATCCTGGTCGGCGGCTACCTGCTGATCTTCGAGCGTCATCAGCCATTCAGCGTGCTGTTCGACACCTTCAACCTTGAGGTCAACGGCTCGTACTTGCCGGCGTTCCTCGCGGCCTCGTTGGCGGGTCTGTTCCAGTACTACGGCTTCGAGGCCTGCGGCGATGTCGCCGAAGAAACCCCGAACCCGGGCAAGCGCATTCCGAAGGCCATGCGCATGACCATTTACATCGGTGGCGCGGCGGCGATGTTCGCCTGCCTGGCGCTGATTCTCTCGGTGCCGGACATGGCCAAGGTCCTGGCCGGTGAAGACACCGACCCGGTGGCCACCATCCTCGCCAATGCTTTCGGTCCGGTAGGTTCGCGACTGGTGATGGCGGTGGTGATGGTGTCGTTCATCTCTTGCGTGCTGAGCCTGCAAGCGGCGGCCAGTCGTCTGCTGTTCGCCTATGCCCGTGACGAAATGATCATCGGTAGCTCGCTGCTCAAACGCCTCTCGGGCAACCATGTGCCGTCGTTCGCGTTGCTGATCAGCGGCCTGGTGCCCGCGGCGATTGTCTGCCTGGGCATGTTCATGGCTGATGCCGTGGCGACCATCGTCGGATTCGCGGCGATTGGTATCTACGTGGCGTTCCAGCTGATCGTTGTCGCCGCGTTGATCGCCCGCGCCAAGGGCTGGCGCCCGAACGGGCAGTTCACGCTGGGTGCGTGGGGCTTGTGGGTGAACCTCGCTGCGTTGATATATGGCGTCTGCGCCATCGTCAACATGGTCTGGCCGCGCTCGCCGGATGCGCCGTGGTACATCAACTTTTCGATGATCCTGACCACGTTGGTGGTAATGGGCGCTGGGCTGGTTTACATGCTGCTGGGCAAGCCGTACGACAAAGGCACGGCGCCGGCGGGGGATGCGTGGAAGTTTTCGAAACCGCAGGTTAAGGATGCTGACCTGTCCGGTGCTTCGATCAATCGATCGACGATCTGACAACGACTGCCCCGAAAGGAACCGGATCCTGTGGGAACGGGCTTGCCCGCTCCCGAACGGATTCGGTTCCGACAGAAAAACAATAGATTCGAAGAGGACAACGCCATGCAAACCCAACTCTTGATCAACGGCCAACTGCTCGACGGCGAAGGCCCCGCCCAACCGGTGTTCAACCCGGCCCTCGGTCGCGTGCTGGTGGAAATCAACGAAGCCAGCGAAGCCCAGGTCGATGCCGCCGTGCGCGCCGCCGACGCCGCGTTCGACAGCTGGTCGCAGACTCCGCCCAAGGAGCGCTCGCTGCTGCTGCTCAAACTCGCCGACGCCATCGAAGCCCACGGCGAAGAGCTGGCCAAACTCGAATCCGACAACTGCGGCAAACCCTACAGCGCCGCGTTGAACGACGAGATTCCGGCGATTGCCGACGTGTTCCGTTTCTTCGCCGGCGCCAGCCGTTGCATGAGCGGCTCGGCAGGCGGTGAATACCTGGCCGGCCACACCTCGATGATCCGCCGCGATCCGGTGGGCGTGATCGCCTCCATCGCGCCGTGGAACTACCCGCTGATGATGGTCGCCTGGAAAATCGCCCCGGCCCTCGCCGCCGGTAATACCGTGGTGCTCAAGCCGTCGGAGCAAACCCCGCTGACCGCGCTGCGCCTGGCGCAACTGGCGTCGGAAATCTTCCCGGCCGGCGTACTCAACCTGGTGTTCGGCCGTGGTCCTTCCGTCGGCAGCCCATTGGTCACTCACCCGAAAGTGCGCATGGTGTCGCTGACGGGCTCCATCGCTACCGGTTCGAACATCATTTCCAGCACTGCCGACAGCGTCAAGCGCATGCACATGGAACTGGGCGGCAAGGCCCCGGTGATCATCTTCGACGACGCCGACATCGACGCCGCCGTGGAAGGCATTCGCACCTTCGGTTTCTACAACGCTGGCCAGGACTGCACCGCGGCCTGCCGTATCTATGCGCAGGAAGGCATCTACGACAGATTCGTCGAGAAGCTCGGCGCGGCGGTCAGCAGCATCAAGTACGGCCTGCAGGATGACCCGTCGACCGAACTGGGGCCGCTGATCACCGCGCAGCACCGCGACCGGGTGGCCGGTTTTGTCGAACGCGCCATGGCGCAATCGCACATCCGTTTGATCACCGGCGGCAAGGCGGTTGAAGGCAATGGTTTCTTCTTTGAACCGACGGTGCTGGCCGACGCGCTGCAGGACGACGAAATCGTCCGTCGCGAAGTGTTCGGGCCGGTGGTGTCGGTGACCAAATTCAGCGACGAAGCGCAGGTGCTGGGCTGGGCCAACGATTCGGACTACGGCCTGGCGTCATCGGTGTGGACCGCCGACGTCGGTCGTGCGCATCGCCTGTCGGCCCGTTTGCAGTACGGCTGCACCTGGGTGAACACGCACTTCATGCTGGTCAGCGAAATGCCCCACGGCGGTCAGAAATTGTCCGGCTACGGGAAGGACATGTCGATGTACGGGCTGGAGGACTACACCGTTGTGCGGCATGTGATGTTCAAGCACTAAAAGCTTCGCGAGCAAGCCGGCTTCCACATTTGACCGCATGCCCCTGTGGGAGCGGGCTTGCCCGCGATGGCCTTACCGCTGATCCAACGCCAGGCCCTACAACGTCCTCTGCCCGTTGCCGATGTCCTTGGCTTTCTCGATCCCCCATTCCATCGCGGCCTCCATGTCGAGAAAATGCAGCGCGGGATGGTCGTTCTCCTCAATGGCCGAGCCATCAGGTCGGTAGACACCTATGAACATTCCCAACGAACCGTCCCGCAGGATCTCGGCCTTGACCTCGATGCTGCATCCGTTCGACAGCGTTTCCGTGTGGCGCAAATGGCGTTCAGTCATTGTTGCGTTCCTCCGGGTAGTTAAGTCGGTCAACGCGTACCGCAGTCCCTATTTTTAGTTCAAAAAACCGCTAAAAGGCCTGGTGTACAAGGGTGCAAGACAGCGGCGCAATGCCACCTATACTACAAGCCACCGCCCCCTCGGGGTCTGCACTCCCAACAATAAAAAGCAGAGGTGGAACATGGTCTGGCAGCAAATCTACGATCCGTTCGGCAACCCGGTCATTTCAACCATCATGGCAGCAGTGCCGGTCGTGGTGATGCTGGCAGCCCTGGCGTTCTTCCACATCAAAGCACATTTGGCGGCATTGCTCGCCCTCGCCTCCGCCCTGGTCATCGCGATCTTCGCCTTCGGCATGCCGGCGAACATGGCAGGCTCGGCCGCCCTGTATGGCGCCGCCAACGGTTTGCTGCCAATTGGCTGGATTGTGCTCAACATCATCTTCCTGCACCGCCTGACCACCGAGAACGGCTCGTTCAAAGTGCTGCAAGACTCGCTGGCGCGCATCACCGATGATCGACGCCTGCAGTTGTTGCTGATTGCCTTCTGCTTCGGCGCCTTTTTCGAAGGCGCTGCCGGTTTCGGTACACCGGTGGCGGTGACCGGGGCGATTCTGATCGGTCTGGGCTTCTCGCCGCTGGCCGCGTCCGGCCTGGCATTGATCGCCAACACCGCGCCCGTGGCCTTTGGCGCGCTGGGTACGCCGATCATTACGCTGGCCAAGGTCACCGGGCTGGATGAAATGGAGCTGTCGATGATGGTCGGGCGGCAATTGCCGTTTTTCTCGGTGATCGTGCCGTTCTGGTTGATCTGGGCCTTCGCCGGCTGGCGCAAGATGCTGGAAATCTGGCCGGCCATCCTGGTGGCCGGCGTCAGTTTCGCCGTGCCGCAATTCCTGGTGTCCAACTACCACGGGCCAATGCTGGTGGACGTGGTTGCCGCGCTGATTTCCATGGCCTGCCTGACCGGTTTTCTCCGGGTGTGGAAACCCGCGACGGTGCACACCTCCGCTGCGCTGTCCGGGCGTGTCGATAATTCCAAAATCGCCGACGAGCATGACGAAAAACCCGTTGCCAGTACGACCTTTGCCAGCGACGCCAAGCCTGCTGTCATGCGCGCGTGGATGCCGTGGATCATCCTCACGGTGTTCGTTTTCGCCTGGGGCACCCAGGGCTTCAAAAACATGTTCGATACCCGTCCGGCGATCGATCCGGTCACACACTCCGCCAAGCTCGACCCTCAAGGCAAACCGCTGCGCGAAGCGAACCCGATCTTTGCTCCGGTCATCACCTTCGGCACGATCCACCAGCAAATCGAAAAAGTCCCGCCGGTGGTGCCTGCGCCTAAAACCGAAGACGCGGTCTACAAATTCACCTGGTTGACCAGCACCGGCAGCGGCATCTTGCTGGCGGCGATCCTGGGCGGGCTGCTGATGGGCTATTCCATCCCGCAACTGATCAAGCAGTACCTGCGAACCATCTGGGTCGTGCGTTACTCGCTGATTACCATCGTGGCGATGCTCGCCCTCGGCTTCCTCACCCGTTATTCGGGGCTGGACGCCACCATGGGCCTGGCGTTCGCGGCGACGGGGATTTTCTACCCCATGTTCGGCACCCTGCTCGGCTGGCTTGGCGTGGCGCTGACGGGTTCGGACACGGCGTCTAACGTGCTGTTTGGCGGCTTGCAGAAAGTGACTGCCGAGCAACTGGGTCTTAGTCCGGTGTTGATGGCGGCGGCCAACAGTTCCGGTGGGGTCATGGGCAAGATGGTTGATGCGCAGTCGATCGTGGTGGCCTCGACCGCCACGCGTTGGTACGGCCATGAAGGGGAGATTCTGCGTTATGTGTTCTTCCATTCCATCATTCTGGCGATTCTGGTGGGTGGGTTGGTGACGTTGCAGGCTTATGTGTCGCCGTTTACGCAGATGGTTGTGGGTGGGCATTAAGCGGATGCGGTTTGCCTGGGTTTTGGGTGCAGGCGCTTGGGGGCATATCCGTTTTTTTGGTAACGGCGGCTATTGGTTCCGCCCTTACGGCGGGTTACTTGGAGAAGCGCCAAGTAACCAAGCGCCTGCGCCCCTGACGTACGGTGGCTCGCCATTCCCTCGCTCCGGTCCTGCTCCGTGGGCCCGCCGGCATCGGGGTAGCACCAATGTCATGCCCGCCAAAAATCCCCTGTGGGAGCTAGCCTGCTAGCGATGGAAGTCCAGACACCGCGTACATTCAGACAGCACGCGTTATCGTTAACGACTATCGCTAGCAGGCTAGCTCCCACAGGGGAAATGTGTACGCTGCAAGAGCCAGGTCGGTCCGAAGGCCGCCTCGCGGTGCTTTTGCGGTAGCCGCCCCCGGCCATGGATGGCCGATGGCGGCGGGCCCACAGAGCAGGACCGGAGCGCGGGCATGCCGAGCATTAGCGAGGCACCGAACGAAAGGGGCAAAAGCGCTTGGTTACTTGGCGCTTTTCCAATTAACCCACCGTAAGAGCAGAACCATAAGCAGCCGTTACCGCAGAAACGGATATTCACCCAAACGCTCAAACAAACAGACCGCTGCCCCGGCAATGCACGAACGGAGTATCGTAAAACGACTATGAACATTCTCTACGATGAACGCGTTGATGGTGTGCTACCGGACGTCGACAAGGCCGCCTTGCTGCGAGCTCTGCAAACCCGCTTGCCGAAGCTGGAAGTGCTGCATCAACAGGAAGAGTTGAAACCGTACGAATGCGACGGCCTCTCGGCTTATCGCACCACGCCCCTGCTGGTGGTGTTGCCACGCCACCTCGACGAGGTGCAAGGCGTGCTTCGGCTCTGTCATGAGCTGCAGGTCCCGGTGGTCGCCCGCGGCGCCGGCACCGGTTTGTCCGGCGGCGCATTGCCGCTGGAAAAAGGCGTGCTGCTGGTGATGGCGCGTTTCAACAACATTTTGCACATCGACCCCGCCGCCCGCACCGCACGGGTCCAGCCGGGTGTACGCAACCTGGCGATTTCCCAGGCAGCGGCACCGTTCGGCCTGTACTACGCGCCCGACCCGTCTTCGCAAATCGCCTGTTCGATCGGCGGCAATGTCGCTGAAAACGCCGGCGGCGTGCATTGCCTGAAATACGGTCTGACCGTGCACAACCTGCTCAAGGTCGACATCCTTACCGTCGACGGCGAACACCTGACGTTGGGCTCCGATGCCCTCGACTCGCCCGGCTTCGACCTGCTGGCGCTGTTCACCGGTTCCGAAGGCATGCTCGGGGTGATCACCGAAGTCACGGTCAAACTGCTGCCCAAACCGCAGACTGCGAAGGTGCTGCTGGCGGCGTTCGATTCCGTCGAAAAAGCCGGTCGCGCGGTCGGTGACATCATCGCCGCCGGCATCATTCCCGGTGGCCTGGAAATGATGGACAACCTGGCGATTCGCGCCGCCGAAGACTTTATCCACGCCGGTTACCCAGTGGACGCCGAAGCGATTCTGCTGTGCGAACTCGACGGGGTCGAAGCCGATGTCCACGACGACTGCGACCGCGTGCGCCAGGTGTTGGAAAACGCGGGCGCCACCGAAGTGCGTCAGGCCAGGGATGAAGCCGAGCGCGTGCGTTTCTGGGCCGGGCGCAAGAATGCCTTCCCGGCCGTGGGTCGCCTTTCGCCGGATTACTACTGCATGGACGGCACGATCCCGCGCCGCGAGTTGCCCGGTGTGCTGCGTGCGATTGCGGCGCTATCCGCCGAGTATGACTTGCGCGTCGCCAACGTTTTCCATGCCGGTGACGGCAACATGCACCCGCTGATTCTGTTCGACGCCAATCAACCGGGCGAGCTCGACCGCGCCGAAGCCCTGGGCGGCAAGATCCTCGAATTGTGCGTGAAAGTCGGCGGCAGCATTACCGGTGAACACGGCGTGGGCCGCGAGAAAATCAATCAGATGTGCGCGCAGTTCAACAGCGATGAACTGACCGTATTCCATGCCGTCAAGGCCGCGTTCGATCCGAGTGGCTTGCTCAATCCGGGCAAGAACATTCCGACCCTGCACCGCTGCGCCGAGTTTGGCGCCATGCACGTGCACATGGGGCAGCTGCCCTTCCCTGAGCTGGAGCGTTTCTGATGCGCAGTGAACGGGATATCGATGACAGCGCCGTGCTGCTGGAGCAGGTCAACCAGGCCCTGGAAAACGCCACGCCGCTGCGGATTCAGGGTTCCAACAGCAAGGCGTTTCTGGGCCGTATCGTTGCGGGTGAAGTCCTCGACACCCGCGCGCACCGCGGCATCGTCAGCTACGACCCGACCGAACTGGTGATCACCGCCCGGTGCGGTACGCCATTGTCGGAATTGACCGAAGTGCTGCACGATGCGCAGCAAATGCTGCCCTGCGAACCGCCCTCTTTTGGTGACGACGCCACGGTCGGCGGGATGATCGCCTGCGGGCTGTCGGGACCGCGACGGCCATGGTCAGGTTCGGTGCGCGACTTCGTCCTCGGCACGCGGGTCATCACCGGGCATGGCAAACACTTGCGCTTCGGCGGCGAAGTGATGAAGAACGTCGCCGGCTACGACCTGTCGCGCCTGATGGCTGGCAGCTTCGGTTGCCTTGGCGTGATCACGGAAGTCTCGCTCAAGGTGCTGCCCAAACCACGCCAGTGCCTGAGCATCAGCCTGGAAATGGACAGCGATCGCGCCTTGCTGCGACTCGCGGAATGGGGTCAGCAACCGCTGCCGATCAGCGCCGCGTGCCACGACGGAACGCGCCTGCACCTGCGACTGGAGGGTGGCGAAGGCTCGGTGGCGGCGGCCCATGACCGGTTGGGCGGCGAGCTGCTGGACAGTGCTTACTGGACGGATCTCAACGAACACCGCCTGAGTTTCTTCGACGAGGATCAGCCGCTCTGGCGCTTGTCCGTGCCGCACAACACGGCTCGGTTGTCCCTGCCCGGCCGGCAATTGATCGACTGGGGCGGCGCCCAGCGCTGGCTCAAGTCCGACGCTGAAGCGGCGTTCATTCGCAAGGTCGTCGAAGAGGTCGGCGGCCACGTCACCTGCTACAGCCATGGCCTGATCGACAGCCCGTTCCAGCCGTTGCCTGCCGCGTTGTTGCGCTATCACCGCAGCCTGAAACAACAACTCGATCCACGGGGCATCTTCAACCCCGCACGCCTGTACGCGGAGCTTTGAACCATGCAGACGACCCTGAGCGACACCGCCCGGCACCTGCCCCGTGCCGAAGAAGCCGAAAGCATCCTGCGCACCTGTGTGCACTGCGGGTTCTGCAACGCCACGTGCCCGACTTATCAATTACTGGGTGATGAACTCGATGGGCCACGGGGCCGCATCTACCTGATAAAACAAGTGCTGGAAGGCAACGAGGTCACGCAGAAAACCCAGCAGCACCTGGACCGCTGCCTGTCTTGCCGCAATTGCGAAACCACCTGCCCCTCCGGTGTCGATTATCACAACTTGCTCGACATTGGCCGCGCAGTGGTCGATGCGGCGGTGCCTCGCGCCATCGACCAACGCCTGTTGCGTGAAGGATTGCGCAGTGTTGTGCCGAACCCGGGACTGTTCAAGGCGCTGGTCAGCAGCGGTCAGTTTTTCCGGGTGCTACTGCCGAACACGTTGCAGGCCAAGTTGCCTCGCCGTGTTTACCCCTCCAGGCCTCGCCCTGCCACGCGCCACGCGCGCCAGGTGCTGATGCTAGAAGGCTGCGTACAACCGAGCCTGTCGCCGAACACCAACGCGGCAGCTGCGCGGGTCCTGGATCGACTGGGCATCAGTGTCACCTCGTCCGGTGAGGCGGGCTGCTGCGGTGCCGTGGATTATCACCTCGACGCGCAAGCTGCCGGACTCGACCGCGCACGGCGCAACATCGATGCCTGGTGGCCGAGTATCGAGAACGGTGCCGAAGCCATCGTGCAAACCGCCAGTGGCTGTGGCG
The DNA here is from genome assembly GCF_048079215.1 of Pseudomonas sp. NFX71. NCBI lineage: Bacteria > Pseudomonadati > Pseudomonadota > Gammaproteobacteria > Pseudomonadales > Pseudomonadaceae > Pseudomonas > Pseudomonas sp. NFX71. The sequence goes on from NZ_CP182230.1 coordinate 6,000,912, forward strand.
CTTTCATCAAGGACTATGGCCATCTGCTGGAGCGCGATCCGGCATACGCCGAGAAGGCGAAAAGGGTCAGCGCGCTCGCCAGGGACCTGGTGGAAGTGCTGGGCGACGAACCCCTGGAAACACTCGGTGTCCACAGCGACCAGCGCCTGGCCTTTCATTGCCCCTGCACCTTGCAGCACGCGCAAAAACTCGGCGGCGCGGTGGAAGCGATGCTGAGTCGCCTCGGTTTCAACCTCACGGCCGTACCCGACAGCCATTTGTGTTGCGGTTCGGCGGGCACCTATTCGATCACCCAACCCGAACTGTCCCGACAACTGCGCGACAACAAACTGAACGCACTGGAAAGCGGCCACCCCGACGTCATTGTCACGGCCAATATCGGCTGTCAGTCGCACCTCGACGGTGCGGGCCGAACCCCGGTCCGGCACTGGATAGAACTGGTCGAAGCCGCGCTGCCCTCAACGATCCCCGGAGAAACCCCATGAAGAGCAAAGCCATCCTGAGCCAGGCCGAAGTCAGCCAGATCCTCGCGGCCGCACGCACCGAGGCGCAAAACAACCAATGGGCCGTGACCATCGTGGTTGTCGACGACGGCGGCCATCCCCTCGCCCTCGAACGCCTCGACGGTTGCGCGCCCATCAGCGCTTACATCGCCACTGAAAAGGCTCGCACCTCGGCGCTGGGGCGGCGGGAGTCCAAAGGTTATGAAGAGATGGTCAACGGTGGTCGCTTTGCATTTTTGTCGGCGCCGCTGCTGACGTCCCTTGAAGGTGGCGTGCCGATAATCGTGGGTGATCAGGTAGTCGGCGCAGTCGGGGTGTCTGGCGTCAAGGCCGAGCACGATGCGCAAGTGGCGAGGGTTGGGGCGCAGTGTTTGCATTGAAGGTCGATCCCACACTCGGCGTCATGCGTGCACGGTAAACGTCTACTTCGCAGGTCGGTTGAAAACGATGTAGAGCGGGTCAAGCCCGGACGAGACCGGGAATACCAGGATGTAGTCGTCAAACCGGTCATGCGCCCGTTCGGCTTTGGCTTCAATCGTCGGCACTCGCGCGGACTCCACAAATCCCACACGACGCTGATGGGTCGGTGTAGCCGCCGGAGCGGTTTCAACGAAAATCGGTCTAGCCCAGTGGATAGCGACTCCAGCACCCTCAGGAGTAAAACTGAACCGGTTCCGATGCTGATCCTGCGTCGCCGCTCTGACCCTCACGCCAGAGATCGAATGACAGCCTCTGCATGCGTTGAGGTAAACCTGCGACAACGTTTTGATCTCACGCAACCCCTGGAACATTTTTCCAGGTCTGGCGGGGACTGCCGCAGTACTCATGCGAAAAGGCACTTCGACCTCAGCCTGGTGCGCAGCCAGGTGTTGCCAATCCTGGCCTTCGATGGGCAAAAGCTCGGACAAAGGGACGCTGACACCGAATATTTGAGCGTCTGCCCGACTGGAAAAGGCGAAGCTCAATACGGCAGCACGCTGGTTTTCAGTGTCCGGTCCGCCTGATGCGTTTTGCCAGGAAAACCCGGCAACCGTCGAACGTATCGCTTTAAGCAGATCCGCCTGCTGAGACGCCAGCAGCACCGGCGAACCGCCAGTCAGTAAAAGATCAGGACGTTTATGGGCAGAATCGAGGGAAGCGCTGATGGTGTGCACCGTTTGTATTGTGCTGCGCGAATCAATCAAGCGCTGATGCGCCACTATCAGCAACGCTTCCGCTTCATCATGCAGAGCGCGATGTCGTTGAGAAAGGCTTTCCAGCCGTAAGAGGTAGCGATCATGGGTGGCGTTGATCTGCTGCACGATACTCTGCCATTGCGCTTGCTCGGATCGTGCATAGGTGAGGTTGCGCTGAGCGCCGCTTTGGACGAATTCCACTCTCATTTTCCAGGACTGAAACTTTCTGACGGCTATCAGTGCTTCATGCTGGGCATGTTCCAGCGCGCGTATGCCGGTTTCCTGAGGGGGGATGTCCAGACGGGTGTTTTTTTGACGTTGAAAGTTCCTGATCTGTAGCTCGAAATGGCCGAAAGCCTCTTCAACGACCTGACCTGAAACGGCCACATCCGCCGCGATTTTTTCGACTTCGGCCAGGCTTCTGGCCAAAGGGGTTAGCGGCGCAACAAGTGGTTTGGCAACAGGAACATCCTCGTCTTTGAATGCCGGTATTCCTTGCTGGTGATGCCATGTCCTGACGTGGTGGACAACGGCTTCCGGGGTGTTGGTATTCGACTTGTCCATCGGGTAGAACAGCAGATCTGCACCTTGGGGATGACCGACAATCCGGTCGAAATGGTTGATCAGTCGATCATGGTCCGATTTCGGTAGGTCAACGGCCCAGATTTGGTTGACCAATGCCTGGAATTCCAGAGCAGTGTAATCCTTGAGTGTGGTTTTAAGTTCCATCTTGAATTCTTCCTTGTTTCTATCGAGTCGCGGAATGCGAAGGCACCTGCTCTCCTTATGAGCAAGTGCCTGTTGGAATTTACTCGTGTCCTTTGTCAATCAAAGTGAAGACCAATGTTTTCACTTCCATCGCAGCGGTGTATTGAAATACAACTTTTTTGCCGGGATGAACCGCCGGATCAAGGGGATAGGCTTCCCATCCGCCGGTCTGACCCATCGGTTGAGGCATTTTGATGGGGCCTCTTGACTCCATTGGTTCGCCGAAGAGTGCGTGGACATCGGACTGGGTCAATGCCAGCTTATATGGCGTTGGGAGCTCACCCTTGTACTCGACGGTCGAGGGGGTCGTTTTGATGAGTGTTACAAAGACAGTTTCAAGCTGTTTACTCTCAGCCCAGAAGGACAGTGCGATGCCGACCTCGGGATTCAGATGCAACTTATCACGGCCTGGATACAGCTCCTTTAGCGGTTGATCGGGAACGATGCCAAGTGCGATCAAGTCGTTATAACTTTGGCCTAGGTTATCGATCCACGCTTCGATATTTGTATTGGTCATCAGTACCATCCTTGATCGTTGCTAAGTTTATGTAGCAAATCTCGTCCCAGCTCAATCTCCGATTCCGAAAAGCCAGACTCAATCAAACCTGGCTTTAACGCATCAAAATTCGTATCCACAGCCATTCGCAAGTCGAACGCATCGGCAGCCTGTTTCCGTGCGTTGTTACGTCCTCCGTAAGTTTCACTATATTTTCGATGCACTGCTGTGGGGATTGCGATACTCGGTGCTTTTCTTAAAAAGTCGGCCAATTCCTCAGGACCGATGTCCGGCCAGGAATCAACGATGTACGCCTCCAACGCCCTCCGGGATGGAATATGGTCAATATCCAACCCATCTCCCCTGCTCCGACCACTGAGTTCGTTATATGGCCCTACTTCCAGCGGCTCAACCGGCGGACCAACAAAAACCAGTCCCGGCGAAGGCAGTTCCATATCCCCCGGAAACCCGGGAATACTCGCACCAATCTCCCCTTCATCAACCGCCGGAAACGTCTCGTTTTGCGGTAGGACCGGGATGACCGGGTTGCCGGGATAAACCGCGGGCGGAATGGACGGGGTTGGTGATGTCGTCGAACCCAGTTGTTCACTGCCCGGCGGCACCAACGGTGTCCAGGTGCCAACCGGCGGAATCGGCCAGGGCACAACCGTCGGTACGATGCCCAACCATCCTTCAGTAGTTTGCGGTGTCTTGATGCTGATTTTGTCGAGGTTGAACGGGTCGGCCCAGAACTCCGGCCGCTCCTGATACCGCAGTTCGAATTCTCGGTTCGTACCCACCCATGTGCTTTTCGGCGCGTACGGGGCGAAGCCTTGTTCGACTCGTTTTTTGTTCACCTCATCGAGTGGACGGGTCAACGCCGGGTGTTCACCGAGCGTTCGCCACAGGGCTTCGTCGAACGCCTCGAATGACTTGAATTCCTTGCCCCGGAACTGATCACCAATCTGACTCGGAATCGCTGCGCCGGCCGTCTGGCTGACGCCCTTCCACCAATCAGCCGTCGGCGGTTGACCGGTTCCGGTGACAACGCCGGAGCCCATGGCCGGAACGTTGAAGGACAGGTAGGTCGGTGGCAGACCAGGCATGCAGACAATGCAATCCTGAATGCGCCAATCAACACCCGCCGGGATGTCCTGAATCTGCGGTTCCGTGACAGTCAGACGAGTCTCGCTGGCCAAGGTCGCGTAAGGCGCGGTGTCAGGAGTGAACTGCACAGACCTGGCCGGTGATCCAGGAACCTCGGCGGTGTAGATGCCTGTTCGCGGGTCGAGCACAGCATTCACGACCGGGACGCGAGAATCGATTTCGCCCCCCGTCGCGCCGACAACGATCGCGGTTCCTTCCGGTGTGGCTACAGGTTTGAGCCGGTATTCCACCTCCACCGAACCGCCTGCGTCAGCAGCAGTCCGCATCTCTTGAGGGTCATGAAGTTCCAGGGCTTGAGCCGGAACGGCGACGGCCTCGGACAATCGTTGTCGTTGCTCGGAGGTCAGCTCGCCGTTGCCCAGTGCGCTGGGATAGGCCATCCCCACCACGAAAATTGCGGCTTGCCCTACCGTGAGCGTCGCGGCGACGGAGCCCAGTTCGGTGATTGCTCGCGAAACGGCTATGACCAGTTTGTCGGCATCAACCCATTCCCCGCCGTGGCTGGGCAATACCCCGGCAGACAGCGCTGACGATGTGGCAGGTAATTGGAAGGTGTTGGCCTGCCTGGCCTGTTCGAGGCGAGCATCCTCATCAACCTGTTGCTTGAACCGAATGCGCGCGTCACGCTGCTCGGCGTGCTGCCGATGACGCTCCCAGAGTGCCTCCCGCTCACGCCAGATGATGGTCTGCTCGGCATGACGAGTGGCCAACGCATTGGATTTATCGTAGAGCGCATCGATCTGCGCTGGCAGCAACCGGGCTTCATGAGCCGCGTTGTAGGCGCTCTCCCAGAGCTGATGACCACCCCTCAGCGCATCACCGAACTGCCCGAGTCGGGCCAGGTAGTCGTCGGCGGTTCGCGTGAGCGGATCGTGCCCGTCGAATGACCGGGCAAGCGCATTTTTTTCGTTGAGCTCCGCGGTTTTTCGGGCGATCAACCCATCGATTTCGTTCTTGTCTTTGGTGATGAGATAAAGCTGCCAGCGCTCACTCGAGTCGCCGGCATGGTGCCGTTTTGCCGCCGAGATTTCGTTATCAAGTGACGAAGTGAGTTGCTCGGCTCGGGCGGTAAAACGTTGGTCTATTTCAGCTCTGGTTATGTTTTGAAGCTGGGTGAATTGTGCGAGTAGTTGATTGCGCGCATAGATGCGAGCCTGCTCTCGGGCTTGAGCAGCGGCCGCCACTGCCTGTGCTTCCTGCGCTGCCTTGTTCCGGTGGTACTCTTCCTTGGCAAGCCGTCGGGCTTCTTTCGTGCTTTTGCTGGGACCACTGGTTACGCCTGAGGCTCCTACGCGGTTGCCTCCAGAACCTCCACCACCGCCCCAGCCACCACCGCCGCCCGAAGCAGGCGGCCCGGACCTGATGACGACGTCTCCTGACGTACCATCGTTGAATCGTTGTGCCATACAGTCTCTCCTTGTCTGTAGGGCACAGCTTGTCGATGGGGGAATGGCGAGGTGCGGTACATATGTATCGCGGGCATTTATGTCGGAAATTGACGCTTTCTGAACAGCTGAGTCGCGAGTCTACAAAAAACCTGTTCATGCGCTTAACTGACAGGAGTTCATTACGTCAAAGAGGAAGCGCACCGATGCCCCGTCTCACTGCAAAAGACTTCGCCCCGGAACTGCTCGAGCTCTACGACTACTACGCCCACGGCAGGATCAACCGGCGCGAATTCCTCGACCGTGCGGCGTTGTTCACTTTGGGCGGTTTGACGGCCAGCGCGTTACTCGCTGCCCTGAGTCCGAATTACGCACTCGCCGAGCAGGTTGAGTTCACCGACCCGGACATCATCGCCGAATACATCACCTACCCCTCCCCCAAAGGCCACGGGACAGTTCGCGGTTATCTGGTGCGTCCGGCCAAAGCCACCGGCAAGGTAGCGGCTGTGGTGGTCGTGCATGAAAATCGCGGACTCAACCCGTACATCGAGGATGTCGCACGGCGGTTGGCCAAGGCCGGCTTCATTGCGCTTGCGCCCGATGGACTGACCTCGGTGGGCGGCTATCCCGGTAACGATGACAAAGGTCGGGAACTGCAGGCGACCGTTGACCCTGAAAAGCTCATGAATGATTTTTTCGCCGCCATCGAGTGGCTGATGAAACACAATGCGAGCAGTGGAAAAGTCGGCATCACGGGTTTCTGCTACGGTGGTGGTGTGGTCAATGCCGCGGCGGTGGCCTATCCGGAGCTGGGCGCTGCCGTGTCCTTTTATGGTCGCCAGGCAGAAGCCAAGGATGTTCCCCGAATCAAGGCACCGTTGATGCTTCATTACGGTGAACTGGACACGCGCATCAACGAAGGATGGCCCGCTTACGAGCAGGCCTTAAAAGCGGCAGGCAAGACTTATGAAGCCTACATCTACCCCGGTGCCAACCACGGTTTCCATAATGACTCGACACCGAGATACGACGAGGCCGCCGCCAAGCTTGCCTGGGAAAGAACACTGAACTGGTTCCGGCGCTGCCTGGTTTAGCGCAAGAAATGTCAAGCAGGGATTCATTTCTATGTTCTCAGTCTTCTTAGAGTGCCAAATCCCATGAGCAACATTGATTTCCTATCGCAAAGAACCCCACCCTTCAGCATTGTTCTGGTCAATTACAAGACCATCGAAATAACCCGGATTTGCCTCGACCTGCTGCATCAGCACCTGGGTGAAAGCAACATCCCGGTCTGGGTAGTCGATAACGATTCCGCCGATGAAAGCACTGACTATCTGCGCACACTGGACTGGATCCACCTGATCGAACGCTCCTGTCCCGAAAAGGAACCGGGCCATATTGCACACGGAAGAGCACTCGACATGGTGCTGGAGCGGGTTGAAACCGACTATCTGTTTCTGCTGCACACCGACACGTTCATTTTCGACAAGAATGTGTTTTCGATGATGATGAACAGATGCATTAATAAACCGAACGTCGTGGCCATCGGATGCGTAGAGCAAATCAACCGCAGTACCACGAGAGCCCTTTGGCGCTTTAGCTCTCGACTGGTAAAACATCACGTCAGACGCCTGAAACTGTCCTTGGGGTTACGCTCCAGAGAGCCAAAGCCCTACAGGGAAGTTTATTTGAAAAGCTTCTGCACCTTATGGAATTGCAAGCTGATGAAACAACACTCCATGCATTTTCTGATGGATGATCGCGTACCCGGTTATACACTCCAGGATCGCATGACCCAATTGGGCTATGTTGTTGAGCTGTTGTCGACGCGCAAGATATTCAGCTACCTCGACCATATTCAGGCTGGCACCGTCGCAGCCGCTGGTGGTTACGAAACAACGCACAGACGAACGAAGATGTACAACGACATCCTTAAACGCTTGAACAGTGAACACAGCCAGGTTTCGTCTTCACCTAAAAAATAGGGCGTGTAACGCTACCTGGAAGTACCCAGGTTGTTATGAATAGTTTATTGGAGCGGTAATGAGACCCATCACGCAGACACTGCCCATCACCGTTACGCCAGAGCTTGATTTCGACCAGAACGCCGCCAGCTCGCTGGGTCAGTCGCTCGCAATGACTTACGCTCAGGCCACCCCTTTTCCACACATCGTCATTGACGACTTTTTACCGCAAGACCTGATTGCGAGCATCTGCTCGCACTTTCCGGTCGAGCCAACCAGCAACGAAATGCTTTATGAGCGCGGCTACAAAGGTCAGCACAAACGGCAAATCAGCCCCAACGAATGCGACCCCTATTTGAAGACGGTTTTCAACGCCTTCAACTCTGCCCCCATGTTGCAGTTTCTGGAAAAACTTACAGGTATCGAAGGCTTGATACCCGATCCTTACTTTACCGGCGGCGGGCTGCATGAAACGAAAAGGGGTGGTTTCCTGGGCGTGCACTCGGACTTCAGGCTCAACAAAAAACTGAATATCGAGCGCAGACTGAATGCCATTATTTATCTGAACCAGGATTGGCAAGAGGCATACGGTGGCAACCTGGAGCTATGGGATGTCGGGATGAAAACCTGCCTGAAGAAAGTCCTGCCGGTCTACAATCGCTGCGTCATTTTCAACACCGACAAGGACAGCAACCACGGGCACCCGGAGCCTCTGACGACGCCGGAACACATTACGCGCCGGTCCATCGCGCTGTACTACTACACCGCAGCCACCGTGGTTGCCGACCCTGCGCAAAGAAACAAAACTCATTACAAACCACGGCCCAAGGATCGTTTGAGCCTCAAGTACTACCTCAACAAACTCATCAAGAAAAAGTCCTGACGAGTGGCGTCTACCCCACCACATCAATCAACTGCTCGCGCTGCGCTCCCGTCAGCATCGGACCGAACCCCGCGCCGGCATTTTCCGCCATGTAACGCGGGTTGCCGGTGCCGGGGATGACACAGGTCACCGCCGAATGCGCCAGCAAATACTTGAGCGCCAGTTGCGCCCAACTGGTGACGCCGACTTGCGAGGCCCAACCCGGCAGTGGCCTGCCCTTCAAGCGAGCGAGCAAATCACCACCGCCGAACGGCCGGTTGCAGATCACCGCCACGCCGCGTTCACGGCACAGCGGCAGGATGCGTTTCTCGACGCCGCGATCGTCCAGCGCATAGTTGATCTGCAAGAAATCCAGTGGCTCGGCTTTCAGCGCCGCTTCCACTTCGTCATACGCCGACGCGGTGTAATGGGTGATGCCGATGTAGCGAATGCGCCCTTCTTCCTTCCATTGGCGCAACGTTGGCAAATGGGTTTTCCAGTCCAGCAGGTTGTGAATCTGCATCAGATCGATCCGGTCGGTCTGCAGCAGTTTGAACGACTGCTCCATCTGCGCGATGCCCTCTTCGCGGCCACGGGTCCACACCTTGGTCGCCAGAAAGGCCGGCGAGCGCGGCTTGTGAATCGACAGCAGTTCACCGGTGGTCTGCTCCGCGCGGCCATACATGGGCGAGCTGTCGATCACCGTCCCGCCCTTTTCGAACAACGCACTGAGGACGGCGGGCAGGTTTTTGTAGGCCGGATCGGCAGGCGCGACATCAAAACCGCGATAGGTGCCCACGCCGACAATGGGCAGTGGCTCGTTGCTGGAAGGAATGGCGCGGGTCAGCATGTTCTTGCCTCCTGTTTCCTTCGACGGCGCGATGGCTGCAAAGGCCGGATCGAAAGTGAGCATCGCCGAAGCACCGGCAGCCAGCGTGAGTATTTGTCGACGCGTGTATCCATCAGTGTGGCTCATGGTTTCGTCCTTACACTTCTTTACTGTCTGCCTGTTGTGCGGTCAGCCACACGCATAACCCGCCCCCCACAGTTCGGCAAACGGCAAAATCAACAGCGCCACCAGACTCCTGCTGGCTACAACAGAATAGCTGTCGGGGACAATTCGTCCCGGCGTGGAATACAACAAGGCTGTAAAGGCTGGTGTGCAGCAGCAATCGGTTGGCTGAATATCCGTTTTTGGGTGATGGCTGATAGGGTTCCAAGGACGGCGGGGTAGCCGCACGCCGCTGTCGTTCAACTACACTCCGACAGCGATCAGCCGTCGCGGTCGTCAGGCCCAGAGCAATCAATGCCACTCACCAACGTTAGCCGAATGTCGCGCATCCTGATGTATATCGTCGTCATCGTCGCCGTGCTGTACCTGGCGCTGTGTGCCGCGCTGTTCGTGTTCCAGCGCGCGCTGATCTACTTCCCGCAACCCGCTGCGCCCGGCGCGCCCGAAACGCTGCTCACGCTATCGGTGGCGGACGCCCAGGTGCAGGTCACCGTCAGACCGCACGACGGGCCCAATGCATTGATTTATTTTGGTGGCAATGCCGAGGACGTTTCGCGAAACCTGCCGCAATTCTCCCGGGCGTTCCCCGACCACGCCCTCTACTTGCTGCACTACCGGGGTTTTGGCGGGAGCACCGGGTCACCTTCCGAGGAGGCGATTTCACGCGATGCCATGACCTTGTTCGACAAGGTCTACGACACACATCCGCACATTGCCGTGGTGGGTCGCAGCCTCGGTTCGGGCGTCGCCGTGCGCCTCGCGAGCCAGCGCCCGGCCGCGCGACTGATCCTGATCACACCCTACAACAGCCTCGAGGATCTCGCTGTCCGCCAATACCCGATTTTCCCGGTGAAATGGCTGCTGCAGGACAAGTTCGAATCGTGGAAATACGCCGCGCATATCTCGATACCGACGCTGCTGCTGGCGGCAGAGCAGGACGAAGTGATCCCGCACTCGAGCACAGAAAAGCTCTACGAACATTTCGCCAAAGGCGTGGCGACCCTGAAAGTGATTCCAGGCGTGGGACACAATTCGATCTCCGACAGCCCCGAATACCTGAAGCTGATGGAGGACGGGTTGTAGCTCACTCGATCATTTGCGCGCCAGCTTAAAGCGCACGCAATCTTCGTAGAAACTCTGGCGCAGCGCCGCAGGCTTGATCCGCGACGGGCTGTCGTAGGTTTGTTCGGTAATCCCCATTGCCGTCATGCGCATCCACGGCTTGCTGAACTTGTAGGTCTGGAGTTTCTGCCGGGCGGCGTAGAGCGAAACGCCCGCCAGTTTGAGTTCCTGGGCTCTTGCTGCAGTGCCCGCGCCCCAGCTGCACATGTACCGGTCATTACTTTGAAGCTCTTTGGCCTGGACGGCGACGGCGATACCTGCCAAGCCCAACGAAATCAGTGAGATCCATACATTGCGCATTTAAAGCCAGCCCTAACCACCTGAAATTAAAGTGATTCTGTCTGTAACTTTCGGGCTTCGGGGCCAGCAAAATGCCTTGATTCAAACCGCCTCAGTTTCCCGAGCCCCGCTTGAGGTCGATAACGCCGCCCAGGATGACGACAATTCACAACAACCGTAGCAGCGTGGTGGAGTCACTCAGCACCGCCATCGGGCCTGCGGCTTGAAAATGCGGTTCAACGGCTAGCTGTCTACCCGGTTACGCCCATTGCGCTTGGCCTGGTAGAGCGCGTCATCGGCGCGGGTCACCAGACTGTCCAGGCTCTCACCGGATTGCGCGAAGGCCACACCGAAGGACGCCGTGATCGTGTCGAGTACCTTGCCATCGATACGCGCCTTGATCCGCAACGCCTGGATTTTCACCCGCAGTTGCTCGGCAAACACCCCGGCACTCGCCAGGTCGGCGCAGTGTTCCAGAATGACGCAGAACTCCTCGCCACCGTAACGCGCCGCCGTGGCATGGGGTGGCAGCGAACTGCGCAGTACTTGCCCGACATGTTGCAGGACACGGTCGCCCAACGGGTGGCCGTACTGGTCATTGAATTGCTTGAAGTGGTCGATATCCAGCATGACCAGCGCCACGCCCCGGTCAGGATTACTCAGCGCCTGCTCCAGCAAACGGGTGAAGGCTGTCCGGTTGAGCAGTTCGGTCAGGCCATCGAGTGTCGCCGCCAGTTGCGCACGTTCAAGTTTGCTGCGCAGGCTTTTGATCTCGCTCTGGGCCGAGTGCAACTGAGAGAGGAAGCGTTCCTGCTGGTTCTGCATGAGCTGGGTGCTCTGTTGCAGCTCGCTCAGAATATCCGGCAAACGCTCGTTGGCAGGCAACTCGAGCATCTCCAGGCAACGTCCCAGACTGCTTTGAAAGTTGAGATTGCCCTCGACGCTGCGCGAAACGTCGCGCTGCATGTCATCCACCAGATTGATTGCCTGTTGCTGCCCGGCGCGGGCCTCCGCCAGTTCGTCGCGAATGATGTAGTCGCGAAACAGCCGCGTCGCGGACTCCGGCGGAAAATAATCAAAGTCCTTGACCACCCGGTCCAGCTGACGATTGAGCTCGGGGTCCAGGCCTTTGCTGTAGGTGTACCAGAGCGCGTAATGCACCGGATTGGGCGGGATGTTGTGACGCACCATCAGCGGGATGGCTTGTTTGAGCAGCGCCGCAGCTTCGCGGGAATCTTCCGGATACAGCGCAAGGGCAGTCGCACGCGTCTCTATTTGGCTCATGTCATCACTGTGGTTGTTAATGATTGGCAAATGCAAAACGCTGCGAGCATAACCAGACGCGTGGCAAACGGCTATCTCAACATTTAACACCGACCATTGTCGGAACGCCGGTCGTGATGCTCTGAGGAAGGCATCAAAAGTAACCACTGTGAATTCCTGGCGTGCAGGAGAGTCTGGTGGTGTCTCAGGGCGTGCTGGAAATCAGCGTCAACGATGAGCGCTCCTACTTTCAATAATCGTTCTAAATGACTGAGCGATTTTTCAATCGCAGCTTATTTCAGGCAAAAAAAATCCCGGGCAGCTGATGGACGCCCGGGATTTAAAAATGCATAAACCGTGGTGGTGAACGCGGGGCGGATATTACGGAATATTTCACCGTGTAACAAGATATTTTGGCTCACAATCTGGTTACTAAATCTCCTAACCCCTTAAATATCCACACTTTTTTTAAGGTCGCGCGACGATAAGCGGTCATCTACAAGTACCAGCGATATTCACGGGCACTGATGTCGTGCAGAAATGCCAAATGGTCCTGACGCTTGTTTTCGCAATATACATTCACGAACTCAGCGCCCAATCCCTCGCGCAATTGCGCATGGCTTTGCATTGAACGCACGGCCTCCAACATCTCCAGCGGAAAATCGATGCCACTGCCCCGATCTTCGTTGAGCGGTGCGATCGGCTCACGACCGGCTTCCAGTCCTTGTTCGAGCCCCACCAGAATCGCCGCCAGTACCAAGTAAGGGTTGGCGTCAGCACCGGCGAGGCGATGTTCGATCCGCAGGTTTTTCGCATCCGACTCCGGCACTCGCAGGCACGCGTCCCGATCTTCAAAACCCCAACTGGCGCGTGTCGCGACGTTCACGGTGCCGCTCAAGCGACGCATTGCATTGTGGTTCGGCGCGAAGATCGGCATGCAATGCGGCAGCAGTTCCAGGCAACCGGCCACCGCATGGCGCAGCGGTTGTTGCCCGTTGGCCGCCAGCAGGTTGTTGCCCGCCTCGTCATACAGGCTCACATGGACATGCATGCCGCTGCCGGGGTGTTGCAAGTAAGGTTTGGCCATGAAACTGGCGCGGTAGTTGTGCTTCATGGCCACGCCCCGGGTACTGCGGCAAAACAGGGCGGCCCAGTCGGCGGCACGCAGGCCGTCATCGAGGTGGCCGAAGTTGATCTCGAACTGGCCCGGGCCCAATTCGGCGGTGATCACCGTGGTGTCGATGCCTTGCGCCTGCGCGGTCTCGACCATTTCATCGAGCACCGGTGCAAACCGCGACAATCGTTCAATGTGCATGTTCGGTTGATCGTCCGCATCGTCGGTCAGCGGATCGCGCGCGAACTGCGGCAAGCCGTCACGCAACTGGCGATCGAACAGGTAGAACTCCAGCTCGAAGGCCACCACCGGAAAAATACCTTTGCGCGCGAGACGTTCCAGCACCTGCGCCAAGACTTCCCGCGGCTCGAAGACAATCGGTTTTTCAGTGCCGCTGGAGGTGATCAGCATCTGCCCCAAGGGTTGCTTTTCCCAGTTGACGATTTTCAACGTACCCGGCACCAGACGGCGCGGCGCATCCGGATCGCCGTCGTTGAAACAGTAGTCGCCAATCTTGAACAGCCCGCCCTGGGCGCCCAGCAACACACAATTCTGCGGCAGCTTGAGCGCGCTGCCCGCGGCGACTTTTTCGAGCATCTCGATCGGGTAGCGCTTGCCATAGAAATGCCCGGGGATGTCCAGGGAAATCAGGTCCACGTAGCGCACATCCGGGAAGCGCTGGCGAAACGCGCGAACTTCAGCGACCAGATCAGAGCAGACAGCATCCATCATGTTGTTCCTTTGTTTTTATCAGGTGTAAACCCAGAGCACCCGGGTGAGCTGATCGGAGAGATTGCCGTAGCGACAATGGGTATGGCTGGCGAGCTGAAAGCTGTCCCCGGCTCCCAGGGTGACCGGTTGATCGTCATCCAGCCAAAGTGTCAGTTGCCCTTCGAGCACGTAACCGCCCTGCTCCGAGCTGTCGCTCATGTGGCGGTCGCCGCTGCTGGCGCCGGGCTCGAGCCGGCTTTCGAGCATCGAAAACGACGCGCGCATTTTCGGCGATACCAGAATGTCGGTGATGCCGTCGGCGTAATACAGGGTGCGGCGCTCGTCCGGCCGGGTTACCCAGGGCAAGGCCATGGGTTTGGGCAGGCTGTAGAAATAAGTGGTCGGCACGCCGAGGGTTTCGCTGATGGCGGTCAGGTCAGCTACCGTCGGCCGTGACAGCCCGCGCTCGACTTGCGAGAGAAAACCGACGGAGCGACCGATTTTGTCCGCCAGTTCCTTGAGCGTGTATTTTTTGTGTTTGCGCAGGTCCTGAATCAGGATCGCCAACGCCGAGATTTCTTCTTGCCTGTCCATCTGAAAGCTTCCGGAAAATGTGCGAATCAAAGGCTGTCGCGCAAGCGATACCAGGCCTTGCCGATGGCTTCCAGCGGGGCTGCCATGTACTTGCCGCCGGGGAAACTGCCATTGACCAGGCCTTGATACAAGGCCAGCTCATCCGGCGCCCCCAATATCGCGTCGGACACGGCGCGGGCCCCGGCCAGGGTCGGCAGCACACCGTGGCCAGAGTAACCCTGAAGCCAGTAGAGATCGCCCCGGCGACCGATATCAGGTGTGCGCTTGAGGGTGAGATCGATGTGCCCACCCCAGGCGAATTCCAGCTCTACATCCTTGAGCTGTGGAAACACCCGTTGCAGAAAGGGTCGGGTCGCCGCGGCGATGTCCCTCGGCATGCCCCCCAGGTAGGTGCAACCACCGCCAAACAACAGCCGGTTATCCGGCGTACGACGGAAATAATCGAGTACGAATTGATTGTCGGTGACGCAGGCATTGCTCGGCAGCAGCGCAGTCGCCTGCACTTGCGGGAGTGGCGTGGTGGCCACCTGATAGGTGCCAACCGGCAACACACAACTCGACAGCTTGGGATCAAGCCGATCCAGATACGCATTGCACGCCAGTACCAGCACATCGGCCCGAATACGACTGTGCTCAGTGGTGACCACGTAGCGGCCACCCTCTTGGCGATAGTTCAGCGCCTTGCTTTGCTCATGAATTTTCCCGCCGGCGCGCTCGATGGCGGCGGCCAGGCCGAGCGCCAGTTTCAGCGGATTCAGGTGCGCGCCTTCCGGATCGAACAGCCCGGCCTGATAGCGTTCACTGGCGACCCATTGCGGCAACTGCTCACGCGGGATGAATTGCAAACCGTCGTGGCCCCACTTGTGGCTGGCCTCGTGTTGCCATTCGGTCAGCAGACTCACCCGACGCGGCAACACCGATGTCCAGAGGTGACCGGCCTGGTAGTCGCAATCGAAATCATGGCGTTCGGGCAATGCCCGCAGTTCCTGTGCAGCCCAACGCATGCCGTCCCACAAACGCCGCGCACGTTCGTAACCCAGCGCGGCCTCCAACGGAGGCATGTCGCACGACCAACCGAGAATGGCCTGACCGCCATTGCGCCCCGACGCCGCCCATGCCACCCGACTGGCTTCCAGCAAGGTCACGCGCTTGCCAGCCAAGGCCAGTCGCAACGCCGTGTGCAAGCCACTGAAGCCGGCGCCGACGATCAATACGTCGGTGTCCTGCTCGCCCTCCAGAGCCGCACGCTCCAACAGACGATCGGCGCAAGTGTGGGCGTAGTAACTGGCGACGTGGCGGTTGGATTGCTGGAACATGCAAGCCTCGTGAAATTTTCTATTTATAATTTCATGAAAAACTACACGTTAAATTTCACCATCGCAACCATTCCGGTCGCAAAAAAAATCCCGCCCAAGAAACTTGGACGGGATTTTCCCCATCAGGCAGTGTTATCGAACAACAGGCCTCAGGCGACAGGAATCATGGGATCAGCCGCCGCCAGCGCAGCGGCACGGTCAGCAGCCGGTGGGTAGATCCACACTGTGTTGATCTGCGTCTTGAGGTTCTTGCCTTCCTGTTTGACCAGTTTGACCTGGCGGTCCCAGCCCTCGGTGTACACCGCGCCCCAGCTCCCCAGATCCAGGCAGGTTACGTACTTAGGCTGGCTGTACGGTGTCGGATCGACGCCGAGAATGTGCGCGGCCACGTTATTGCCGGCGTGACGCCCCAGGGAAATGGCGTGTTGGCAGGTCATCAATGCGTAGTTGCCAATGTCGTCGGAAGCGGCGTAGGCAACGTCGCCCGTGGCATAGATATCCTCCTGACCAATGACTTTCAGGTGGCTGTCCACGTGCAGGCGGCCGAGGTGATCGCGTTCGGCCGGGATCTGTTCGGTCAGCGAGCTGGCGCGCACGCCGGTGGTCCAGACCACGGTTTTCGCATCGATACGCTGGCCGTCGCTCAAGTTGACACCGTTGGCATCGACGGAGAGAACCGACGCCTTCAAGTGCCATTTCACGCCGGTTTCAACGCTGGCCTCTTCGATCGACTTGGCGATTTCGGCGCCCATCGACCCGCCAATTTTCTCGCCGCGGTCGACGATGATCACCTCGACATCCGTTTGATCACCCAGGATGGCACGCAGTCGCGCGGTCATCTCGGTCGCCGTTTCAATCCCGGTGAAGCCGCCACCCGCCACGACGACGGTGTTGCGGGCTTTACTTTCCGGCAGGCTGGCCAGGGATTTCAGGTGGTTTTCCAGGCGCACGGCCTCTTCAATCTGGTCAACGTCGAACGCATGTTCGACCACGCCTGCGGTAGCCGGGATGGCGAGACGGCTGCCGGTGGCCAGAACGAGTTTGTCGTAGCTGCACACTTGTTTGGCACCCGATGCATCGATGTAGCCCACGCGTTTTTGCACAACGTCGATGGTTTCTGCAGCGCCCTTGATGAACTTCACGCCGACCGCATCAAACAGCTCACCAATCGGTGCAGCCAGCTGGTGCGCATTCGGCTCATAGAAGCGCGGACGCACGCGCAGCTCGGCCTGCGGGGCCAGAACGGTCACTTCAACGTCGTTGTGACCATGAATGTCGAACAGACGCGTAGCGCTCAAAGCTGTCCACATGCCACCGAAACCTGCGCCGATTACCAGGATGTGCTTTTTCATTTTTAACTCCGAGAGAAGGCGATCATTGAATTCATCAAAGGTCATGCGCTGCCAAGGCCGACCGAACAACTGCGAATATATTGATCCTAGTTATACGGCGCAATCGATTTTTTATGATGCTTGCTATCGAAAACTTTGATCCACGGCATGGCGCTACCAGGCAAGGCAGAAAGGCAGTACTGGAAGAGATGAGCGGCGGCGGGGGCTCGTTGCTCGGCTAACGCTCTGCTGGTAACATTTACGACAACATTAGTCGGAGATCAAAATGTCTCTTTATAGCGCGGGCGTTGAGTACGGCATTCACTGCCTGCTTTTTCTGGTAGGCAATTGCGGCGACACCCGTGAGGCGAGCGTGCGCGAACTGGCGGAGCTTCAAGGCGTGCCGCAAGACTATCTGGCGAAAATTTTCACCAAACTGGCCAAGGCAAAACTGGTGGTGGCCACTGAAGGCGTGCGCGGCGGTTTCAAGCTGGCGCGTCCCTCCGACGAAATCAGCGTGCTCGATATCGTCAATGCCATCGACGGTCAGAAACTCATCTTCGATTGCCGCGAGATTCGCGGGCGTTGCGCCGTGTTCGAAGGTTCCGCACCCGCTTGGGCGCTGACAGGCCCCTGCTCGGTGCATGCGGTCATGATGACTGCGCAAAAACGCATGGAGGATGCCCTCGCCCAGCAGACCATTCTTGATCTCGCCAGGAGAGTGGGACGAAAGGCGCCGGCCGAATTCGGTGCGCAGGTGGACAACTGGATCAACGATCGCCGGGAAAAGAAAAGCAGTGCCCAGGCATCTGACGACCAGACTATCCCGGTCACCGAGATTTCCGGCTAAGCCTCACAGACAGTCGCGAACGGCCTGGCGCAATGCGCCGGACTTGGCCCAGGGCGGGCCCTGATAAAGCGATACCCGGCTGCCATCCCTGGATTTCACGATATCGACAATCTCGTCAGCCGTGATAATGCTGGGGGCTGTTATCCGGTAGCCATTGGAAATCCCCGTTTGAGTCGACGCGGGAATTTCCTTCTGCCACGCCGGCAGCACGCAGGCGGCATAGTCTTTCGGTACCTTTTCGCTGTATTTGCTGACATTCGGCTCACCCGGCACCACGGAAGCCGGCAATGAACACCCCGCCAGTAACGCCACCACGACTCCCGCCATCAATGTCCGCATGACGCTTCCTTTTTCTGAAAAAGGAAATGTAGCGCGTCATTCAGCAGACATCCATTGATTGAACAGCTCTCACTGTGGGGCGTTTTCATCTTTTTTGGGGGACCTGGCGTTCAAATAGGTCATCCACCGTTCATACGCCTCGTGCTGCCATTGGTTCACCCGCTCCCATTCCGGGCCGCTCAGTTGATGCGCAGAGATCAGCGTCATCATTTCCGTGGTCGCCGCGTCCAGATCGACGATCAGCTCATGC
The DNA here is from genome assembly GCF_048079215.1 of Pseudomonas sp. NFX71. Taxonomy (NCBI): domain Bacteria; kingdom Pseudomonadati; phylum Pseudomonadota; class Gammaproteobacteria; order Pseudomonadales; family Pseudomonadaceae; genus Pseudomonas; species Pseudomonas sp. NFX71. The sequence goes on from NZ_CP182230.1 coordinate 6,019,413, forward strand.
GCGTGAAATCTAAAATCATCAGTTGCCGTCATTTGAAGTTGCCTCGCCCTAGCGAAAGTTGACCACTTGAGTACGACACCAGATCTGTCCGTTCCCGTTCAACTTCCCGACCAAAGGCTGCATCGACTGTTCAGACGAACAAAACGCCCTGATCCACGAATCGGGACTAAAATTCGTAGCAGAGATGTTCAGGAGGTTGTCATGTGGCTTAACAAATCTGAAAACCAACTTCGGCGCGACCTGCAAAGCGTTGCATCGGACTTGAGGTGGTCGGCGGTAGACCTTCTGCGACTGGAAGTTCAGTTTCGACAGGCAGGCAATGAAGTGGACGCACAAGCGGTGCGCAGACTGCACGACCTGTTTCAGGGGGACGAACAGCGATTGACGGGGTATGCCGAAGAGGTGAAGGCCAAGGTGATTACTCGAAACAAGCCTGCCACCTGCACCAATGGCGGGATGAGTGGAGGCGGAGGTTCTCCCAAGTCATAAAAGCCCCGGAAAACCGGGGCTTGAAGCTGACTATTTAGCGGCCGGCCTCTTCGCCCGTACCTTGTAACCGGGAAGAGACGCTGCAAAGGCCAGGGCTTCCTCCCTGCTGGCAAAAGCGGCCAACCGGTCGCCTTGGGTGCATACCCGCCAGGGGCCGTTGTTTACGCTGAGTACGTCATAACCGTTCATGTGCATCTTATTCAGCATCGGAACGCTCATAAGCTACCTCCATTTCGGTACTGATTTCAGAACAGACCTGCCTACCTTACACCCACCCTTCGCACAGATGCCGACCGGACGTCGCGACAGGATGCCGGCATCCGGTTGCACTTTCAGCCCCTGAGACACCTCCAACCTTCCAGGCGTCCGCTAAATCGGCGCCGGCCTGAATATTGCATTTTTATTACCAAAATATGACAACAGGCAATCAGGTAACACATGAAAGTACGCGCCACCGTCATTTGTGAGCAGGACCGCTACATTCTCCTGGTGCGCAAGCCAAGGAGTCGCTGGACGCTGCCCGGCGGAAAAGTCGAGCCCGGTGAAACCGCTGCAGCCGCGGCCATGCGCGAACTGTGGGAAGAAACCGGGTTGGGGGTCGACGATTTGCTCTACCTGATGGAACTGGATTCGGGCGGCACCCGGCACCATGTCTACGAGGCATCGGTGCTGAACTCGAATGAGGCGCGCCCGCAAAATGAAATCTTCGATTGCATGTGGTTTCCGATGGACGCGGTGCACAATCTGAACACAAGCGACGCCACGCTGAGAATCGTCAAAGCGTTTCAGCGGCGCCTGTAATTCTCAGCGTTTTTTCAGCCCTGATCGCCACCACCCACCGGCATGATCATGCCGGTGATGTAGGACGCTTCGTCGCTGGCCAGAAACAGAATAGCGCCTGCCTGTTCATCCAGTGTGCCGTAACGTTTCATCAAACTGCTGTCGAGCGTCTGGTCGACGATCTGCTGATACCACACCTTTTCCTCAGTACTTTGTTCGGCGCTGTTGCGCGGAATCACCCGCGGCGGTGCTTCGGTGCCACCGGGCGCCGTGGCATTGACCCGAACGCCACGGCCGGCGGTTTCGAACGCCAGGCAAGCGGTCAGCGCATTCACCCCGCCCTTCGCCGCACCATACGGCACACGGTTGATGCTGCGGGTGGCGATGGACGACACGTTGACGATGGCGCCACTGCCCTGCCCCAGCATGAACGGCAATGCGGCATGGCAGCACCACAGCGTCGGGAACAGCGAGCGACGAACCTCGGCCTCTATCTGCGGTGCTTCGTAATGTTCGAAAGGCTTGGCCCAGATCGTCCCGCCGACATTATTGATGAGGATGTCGAGGCGCCCGAAACGCTCGACGGCGGTTTGCATCACGCGGCTGCATTCGGCGTACTGCTCGAGATCGGCGGTCAGCGCGAGCACCTGGGCATGCTGGCCCAATTGTTGTTGCACCTCGAACACCAACTCGGAGCGATCAACCAGAACCAACCGCGCGCCCTCCGCCGCCATCCGTTCTGCGACGCGCCGGCCGATGCCTTGCGCAGCGCCGGTGATCAGCGCGACTTTTTCGTGAAATCTGTTCATACCCACCTCGTGTTCACGCCAACCCGGTGTTGACTCAGAGAATGCTCATGCCGCGCTGGCGGCAAACTTTTCGTAGTAGAAATTCACCGGCGCGATGCCTTGATCGCGAATGTATTGGCTGACGGCCTCGACCATCGGCGGCGGGCCGCACAGGTAGACGTCGACGTCACCATCGTTCAAATGCCTCGGCTCGATGTGCTGTGTCACGTAGCCCTTGAGCGGATGCTGGCTGTCGGGACTGGCCACGCAGGCGCTGAAGCTGAAGTTCGGGATGCGCGCGGCGAAAGCTTCGAGGCGATCCATTTCCACCAGATCGAAATCGTTGGTCACGCCGTAGATCAGATGCAGCGGATGCTCACTGCCCTGCTCGGCGATTTTTTCCAGCATTGCGGTGAACGGCGCCAGGCCGGTACCGCCCGCCAGCAGCAAAAGCGGGCGACGAATGTCACGCAGATAAAAACTGCCCAGCGGCCCGGCCAGACTCATGCTGTCGCCGGCCTTGGCCATGCCGGTCAGAAAACTGCTCATCAAGCCGCCGGGCACGTTGCGAATCAGGAAACTGACCTCGCCGTCACGTTGTAACGAACTGAACGAATAGGCACGGGTCTGCTCGCTGCCGGGAATTGCGAGATTCACGTATTGCCCGGGCAGGAACGCCAGTTTGCTCAGTGCCTCACCTTTGATCGACAGCGCGATGGTGCTGTCGGACAGCTGGCGCACGGCACTGATGGTCGCGTCGTAACTGGCCTGTTGCGTGCGACAGACCTCCGAGGAAGCCGGTACGCGCACCACGCAATCGCTCTGGGCGCGCATCTGGCAAGTCAGGACAAAACCTTGCTCGGCTTCGTCCGCCGTGAGGGCGTCTTCGATGTATTCCTCACCCAGGTCGTAGCGGCCGGCCTCGGCGAAACACTTGCAAGTGCCGCAGGCGCCGTCGCGGCAATCCAGCGGAATGTTGATGCCTTGGCGGTACGCGGCATCGGCCACGGTTTCGCCAACGTTGGCGTCGATGAACCGGGTGACGCCGTCTTCGAAATTGAATGCAATGGAATGAGTCATGACGGCCGCCTCACAGGTGGTAAACATCGATGACCTGGCGAACGTAGTCGTTCTTCAGGATCACTTTCTTGGCCTTGATCAGCGGGTTCTCGCCGCGCACATCAAGGGTGTAGAAACTGCTGCCGAAATAGCTGTCGACGGTCTTGTAGCGAAAGCTCAGCGTGTGCCAGTTGAAGCGCACCTTGCAGAGGCCGTCCGCCTGTTCCAGCAGCTCGATGTTGCTGATGTTGTGCGAGGTGCGGGTGTCCGGCACGGTGGCGCTGGAGCGCTCGGTCTTGATGCGGAAGATGCGGTCTTCCAGGCCGGTGCGATTGCCGTACCAGATCAACGAGATTTCCCGCTGCGGGTCTTCGGTCAATTCGTCGTTGTCGTCCCAGGACGGCATCCAGAAGGTCGCATCCGGGGCGTACAACTCCAGCCATTCGTCCCATTGCCGTTCATCGAGGTAACGCGCTTCGCGGTAGAGAAAGTCGCGCACGCTGTCGTAGGTAATAGTCATTGCACGGCCTCCACGGCAATCAGCTTCGATTGCTCGGCGGCCAGAGCCTTGAGCATGGTCTGCTGCCAATACTTGTGCTGCAACACGAACAGGCCTTCGTCTTCGGTGCGCACACCGCTGAGCAGTGGATGCAGGTCGATTTCTTTCGCCGCTTCGTCGGCCCCTTCGATCCAGTGCTCGGCACCACGGGACATGTCGTTCCAGGCGGTCACGCTGCCCTGGTAGCTGGTCTGGCAGGAGCGGAACTCCTCCAGATCGTCCGGCGTGGCCATGCCGCTGACGTTGAAAAAGTCTTCGTACTGACGAATGCGGCTTGAACGGGCGTGGTCGCTTTCGCCTTTGGGGGCGATGCAGTAAATGGTGATTTCCGTGCGATTGACCGAGATCGGCCGGGCGATGCGGATCTGCGAGCTGAACTGATCCATCAGGTACACGTTCGGGTACAGGCACAGGTTGCGCGAGTTCTCGATCATCCAGTCGGCGCGGGCCTTGCCGAAATCCTGGGCCAGTTCATCGCGGCGCTCATACAGCGGGCGATCTTCCGGGTTGGCCCAACGGGTCCAGAGCAGCATGTGGCCCTTGTCGAAGGAATAGAAACCGCCGCCCTGCTTGGCCCAGCTGCCAGCGCTCATGGTCGGATTGCTGTCGCCGGCCTCGCGCTGTTTGCGCTGGTTCTGGGTGGCGGCGTAGTTCCAGTGCACCGAGCTGACGTGGTAACCGTCGGCGCCGTTTTCGGCGGTGAGTTTCCAGTTGCCTTCGTAGATGTAGCTGGAGGAACCGCGCAGCACTTCCAGGCCATCGGCGGACTGGTCGACGATCATGTCGATGATCTTCGCCGACTCGCCCAAGTGCTCGACCAGCGGCACGACATCAGCCTTGAGACTGCCAAACAGGAAGCCGCGATAGGATTCGAAACGGGCGACTTTGGTCAGGTCATGGGAGCCTTCGCAATTGAAGCTCGCCGGGTAACCGGCCTCGGACGGGTCTTTGACCTTCAGCAGTTTGCCGGAGTTATTGAAGGTCCAGCCGTGGAATGGGCAGGTGTACGAGCTCTTGTTGCCGGATTTGTGCCGGCAGAGCATCGCGCCACGGTGACTGCAGGCGTTGAGAAAGGCATTGAGTTCACCGTCCTTGTTGCGCGCGATGAAGATCGACTGGCGCCCCATGGTGGTGGTGTAGAAATCGTTTTTATTGGGGATCTGGCTTTCGTGCGCCAGATACAGCCAATTACCTTCGAAGATGTGTTCCATCTCGAGATCGAACAGGCGCGGATCGGTGAACATCTCGCGCTTGCAGCGATAGATTCCTTGTTCTGGATCGTCCTCGAGCAGGGAGTGAAGATATTCGGGTCGCAGGGTCATGGCCGCCGCCTCCATTGTTATTGTTCAGGCAAGGCTCATGCTAGGACGGGGCAATGGGGTGGACTATCCGCGGGGTGCAGACCTTTATCCGTTTAGTGCAAAACGTATTTTCGGAATCGGACTACATAACTGCTTACAACTTCTGCCATAGACTTCGCGCCTGACGACAAGGAGTGGTTTCCATGGCTAATCACGGTTACATGACCATAAACGGAAAAGCTCAGGGATTGATTTCAGCGGGCTGTTCAACCCAGGACTCTATTGGCAACAAGTACCAGGCTGCGCACACGGACGAGATCATGGTGCTGTCCTACAGCCACAACATGACCACTATCGGGAACCTCAACAGATCCACACACAACCCGATCATCATCACCAAAGCCGTCGACAAATCATCGCCACTACTCGCCCAAGCGCTTTCAAACAGAGAGGAAATCAACTGCACGATCAGTTTTTACCGCGTATCGCCCTCTGGCTTGCAGGAAAAGTTCTATACCGTTTCGATCAATGGCGGAGTTATTACCGACCTGACGCTCGAAATGCCTCACGCCATTCTTCAAAACGACGCCGAGCCACAAGAGCAGGTGGCGATTCGTTATCGCGACATCGCGTGGACCCACCATCTGGCTAAAACCGCCGGTTACAGTTCGTGGGGTGAAGAGGGATGAATCCGTGGGACATCAACAGCGCGGCGGGAAAACTGGTGGGGCAAGCTCGCACGCTTGGCACTCGTCATCTTGCATACGGTAGGGCGCGGGAACAGTTCAACAGAGAAGTCGCTTTTTATGCAAAGCGTATTGCTGACGATGTTGGGCGAGGCCACAAAACTCCGGAACAGGGCTTACAGGCGCTTGTGCAAGAACAACGCGACCTGCTCATCCAATCGCAAGCCCTGACGGGAAAAGCTCCGGCCGCGATCACTGAACCTATTAAAAGATTGCCGGTATCAAGGCTCACACAGCCCGTTTCAAAACCTGACCCCGTTCGTTTACTGCGCTACGTCCATGCGCAAAATCTCAAGTCGACTGCCATGAACTCGCCCGGCGCCTTGAAGGCGGCTACCTCGCCGCATCCTGCCCCGGACTTGAAGTTTTTCCCTCAGGAGCAATGGCCAACGCCGGTCCCACAAGAAGAACCCGGGTTCTATGTCGTACCGAGAAGCACGACCGCTGACAAACTGCCGGCTCAGCTTTTTACTTCAGCCTCCCCCGCCGTCATCGCCAAATTCAAGGCGCTGAACCCGAATCTGGATCAGGTGAAAGCCGGGACGATGATTGTTCTCAGCGATCCGAACAATCATCTGTGTACTTTCGAAGAAGCGTTGTTGATGCAGGCGGCGGCTAATGTAAATAGAGCCTTGGAACCGCTGAGTTCGGAAGAGGCCGATTTCATGGCGCGGCACTATGACGAGATTGCCTTCCTTATTTCCAAGGGTTCACTCGGGGCAAGTGCGGGATTGGCCATGTTCTCGAAGAACCTGCACGACGTGGATATTATTCTCCGTGACATCGAAAATTTGCATACCCGGACTTTTCAAGCCAACGGTCACCTGAAGTCCGCCGAGTTTTATGCCGAACGCAAACGTCTGCTGACTCAGTTGAATGCTCAACTGACCAGGCTTACAAAAAAAAGCATTGGGTTTCCGGACCATCCCAATCTGAAAAACGTGTTGGGGATATCGACTAAAAGCCTTGTTCATCGCTGGAGAAAAGCAGGGGCTATTGGGCAGATTCCTGGTTATGCCACACATATTGACGCTGTTTCCAAAGCGGCGAAGTACGTCAAATATGGTGGTTGGGTTGGCACTGCGGTGGGTGGTGGAGCGTCAGTCATCAAGGTTCAGGATGTTTGTGCAGAAGGGAGTGTGGAGGCGTGCGAGAAGGTGAAATTTACCGAAGCTGGAGGCTTTTTAGGAGGGATCTTGGGCGGAGTGGCAATCGGAGCAACATTATCGGCACCCGCGGTAAGCAGTCTATGCGTTGCACTTTCTATACCGACGGGTGGGACGGCCGGTCTCGTATGCGGCGTGTTAATAGTCGGTGCTGGATCTTACGTAGGTGGTTCGGCCGGGGGAATTCTCGGAGAGAGTGCAGGGGAAATAGTCTACGAGAATACAAAATGAGCACTGCTCGGTTTGTTGTAGGTTTGCTATCCGCATCTGTATTTTTATGTATGTCTGTTTGGTGCGGGGTCGCGCTTTATATGGCTTATAAAAAAATCGAAATGCTTTTACATCTATTCCCAAAAAGCGTTGGAGTAAAAACTTTGACTCCTTTAAGGCATGCAGGAATCTGGGGAAAATTGATGTTGATTGGAGGGATAACCGGTTACGTTGCTTTTCCACGACTTTATCTGAAAAATGGTCAGTTAAGCAGTGAAGACCTACAAGCCATTCCAAACTCACTGAGACTTAAATTGGCAATTATGCACTGGCTTCTCGTAACACTTGTGTTAGCGATGTTTGCACTTTGCTTTATCAGCAAATCCGGATTGTTTTATTAGCGGCATCCTAAAAATTTACGCCGGAGAAAAAATTCATGAGATCGCTAAATGAGCCAGGGAACTGTTGACGTGTTGATCGCCGGCATCGGCCTGATTTACTTTGCAGCAGCATTAGTTTGGATCACTGTCGCATTGCACATGGCTTACACCAAGATGGACTGGATGCTTGAGCAGCTTAAAAATTGTACGGCGATCATGGTGCGAGCCCCTCTCAGGCATGGTGGTCCATGGGGACGGCTAATGCTCATAGGAGGCATTTCCGGGATCGTGACTTTCCCGAACTTTTATCTGAAAAGAGGCGAATTGTGTCCGGAAGATTTGGAAAAATTTCCCGCGAATTTAAAGCGAAAATTGGCCGTTTTGCAGTGGACCTTATTGGGGCTCTTATTTGTGATGTGCTGTCTCGCAGCCATAGCCAGGTTTGACCTCGCATAAAACATGCTAATTGGCCGCATGATTCACTCCCGCCGCTTCAACGTATCCGAAGGCAACTCCCCAAACTGCTTGCGATAGTTATCCGAAAACCGCCCCAAATGCAGAAACCCATAATCCATCGCCACCTCAGTGACGTTTCGCACATTGCAGGTCGGGTCGATCAGGCATGCATTGATACGTTCCAGGCGTTTCTGCCGGATGTAGTTTTTCGGCGTGGTGCCGGCGTTGCGTTCGAACAAACCGTACAGCGAACGCAGGCTCATCCGCGCTTGTCGCGCCAGTTCTTCGCTATCGATGTCCTGCTTGAGGTTGCGGGCGATGTAGTCGGCGATCACCTCGAACGTCGCCGTCTGTGAGCCAAGGCTGATACGGCTGACATTGGTCTGCATCAGGCTGAGCATCTTGCTGACAATGATCTGCGCGTAGTGCTCCTGCACTTTTGGAATCTGCTCGGTGGCTTCGGCTTCCTGGCAAATCATCGCCAGCAGGCCGACAAAACCTTCCAGCTCATTGAGCTGATAACGGTTCTCCAGGAACCGCACGCCCTGCGCCGGATAGCGCCAGCGTTGCTCGTCGCAGACCGATTCCAGCAACGACGTCGGGACTTTGAGGATGAATTTTTCGCAATCGTCGGAGTACGTCAGGTCTACCGGATCATCGGGGTTGATCAGCAGCAATTCGCCAGGGGCGAAGTAATGTTCCTGACCGTGACCACGCCACAGGCAATTGCCGCGCAGCAAAACTTGCAGGTGATAGATGGTTTCCAGCGCGCCGGAAGTGACGCGAACGCTGCCGCCGTAGCTGATGCGGCACAGGTCGAGACTGGCGAACTTGCGGTGATTGAGACTGGCCAGCGGGTGCCCGGCGCGGGGCATCAGGATGCAATGATTACCGACATGCTGATTGACGTAGCCCGACACCGCGTACGGGTCGGCATGGTCGAATACGGAGCTGCGCTGACTCAACAGTTGCGCTTGCATCATCGGGTCACTCTCATTGTTGTTATAGGTTGCGTCGGGCCATTCTAGGGCACTGCCCGAAACACACAAAGCCACGAGATAAACGGTCGGTTATCTCGTGGCCCGGTTCGGCAGTCTAGGTGATCAGTCCTCGAGTGCGCGAACCCGCTCGTGACGTTGCTGCTCTTCAGGCTGGGCAGACGACTGCAAGGTGAAATCGAATTCGATTTCGGCAAAGCGGCCGCTCACGCCGTAGGCCGCCGCACGTGCCTGATCATCGCTGAAGGTGATCTTCGCGATCAGCTCATCACGGGTGGCGTAGGCGAAATCGTCGTGCAGGTATTGATCGCCATCGAGGTTGATCTGGGTGGTCAGGTGACGATGATCCGGTGCCGAGATGAAGAAGTGCACGTGCGCCGGACGCTGGCCGTGACGGCCCAGTTGATCGAGCAGTTGCTGGGTCGGACCGTCCGGTGGGCAACCGTAGCCCGACGGCACGATGCTGCGGAAACGGTAACGGCCTTCGGCATCGGTGACGATACGGCGACGCAGGTTGAATTCCGATTGCGTGGTATCGAAGTACGAGTAAGTGCCGCCCGTGTTGGCGTGCCAGACATCCACCACGGCGCCGGCCAACGGTTCGCCAGCGGTATTGAACACTCGGCCCTGCATGAACAGCGTCACACCCGGATCGACGCCATCATCCAGACGCGCTTCGCCCTGGGACAACGGTGCACCGGCCACGTACAGCGGCCCTTCGATGGTCCGCGGCGTGCCACCCGCCTTGCCGGCCTGCTCGTCTTCGGCGTCCATCAGCAGGTCCAGGTAATGTTCCAGACCGAGCCCGGCCACCACCAGACCCGCTTCCTGACGCGCACCCAGTACGTTGAGGTAGTTGACGGCTTTCCAGAATTCTTCCGGGGTCACGGCGAGATCTTCGATGATGTTCACCGAGTCACGCAGGATGCGGTAGATCAGTGCCTTGACCCGCGGGTTGCCGGCGTCATTGAGCAGGCCGCTGGCCTCTTCGAGAAATTTCTGGGCGCTGGCAGTGTGGGAAATCTTGACGTTCATGGTGGTTCCTCATCTTGTAATTATTAGCGTAGCGAACTGAACAGGCTGGGTTCAGCGGTCATCCTCACGGATGGAAGAAGGATGCCGGCACATCGCGGTGACTTCGATCGCCATGTACGGATACAGCGGCAATTGCATCAGCAGGTCGTGGAGCTCTTGAACGCTGTCGACATCGAACACGCTGTAATTGGCGTAAAGCCCGGCGATGCGCCACAGGTGACGCCACTTGCCTTGTTCTTGCAGGCGCTGGGCGAGCGCTTTTTCGTCAGCCTTCAATCGGGCGGCTGCTTCAGGATTCATGTCGACCGGCAGGTTCACGGTCATTTTTACGTGGAACAGCATAAGGCTCTCCTCAAGCAAGATGAATGGCAGTAGAGGTTTTGTCGCGGCGGAAGAACGCCAGGCGCTCTTCATCGAGGCTCAGGCCCAGGCCCGGGGTTTTCGGTACGTGCAGCTCGAAATCGCGATAGACCAGCGGCTCGCTGAGGATGTCTTCGGTGAGCAGCAGCGGGCCGAACAGCTCGGTGTCCCACGCCAGTTTGTTCAGCGTGACAAATGCATGGGCCGAAGCCAGTGTGCCGATGCCACCTTCAAGCATGGTGCCGCCGTACAGGCCAATGCCGGCCGCTTCGGCAATCGCGGCCGTTCGCAGCACGGCACGCGGGCCGCCGTTCTTGGCGATCTTAAGGGCGAACACCGACGCAGCGCCTTCACGCGCCAGGTTGAACGCATCTTCAACGCACTCGATGGATTCGTCGGCCATGATCGGTGCCGGGCTCATGGTGTTCAGGCGCGCCATGCCGGCGCGATTGTTGCGCGAAATCGGCTGTTCGATCAGGTCGATGCCGTTGGTGCCGAGGATCCGGCAGGCACGCAGCGCGACGGCTTCGTCCCACGCCTGATTGACATCGACCCGCACGCTGGCGCGATCACCCAGGGCTTTCTTGATCGCGATGACGTGGGCCAGGTCGCGATTGACTTCGCCGGCACCGATTTTCAGTTTGAAGATGCGATGGCGGCGCAGGTCGAGCATTTTTTCCGCTTCGGCGATGTCCTTGTCGGTGTCGCCACTGGCCAGGGTCCAGGCCACCGGCAGTGCATCGCGAACCCGCCCGCCCAACAGTTCACTGACCGGCAGGCCGAGTCGTTTGCCCTGGGCGTCGAGCAACGCGGTTTCGATACCTGACTTGGCGAAGGTGTTGCCCCGGATGCTGCGCTCCAGGCGTAACATCGCGGCGTTCACGTTGGCGCTGTCCTGGCCCAGCAACAGCGGCGCGAAGTGGCGGTCGATGTTGGTCTTGATGCTGTCCGGGCTTTCGTTGCCATACGCCAGGCCACCGATGGTGGTGGATTCGCCAATACCTTCAATGCCATCGGCGCAACGCACGCGAATGATTACCAGGGTCTGGTTCTGCATGGTGTGCATCGCCAGCTTGTGCGGGCGGATGGTCGGCAGATCGACGATGATCGTCTCGATCGATTCAATGGCAGTTTCCAGCATGGCGATACCCGTCAGGTTCTTAAAGTTCTGGAACCGATTCTGGTACGGCTTTTTTCGGGAAGCCAATATAGAATTGGTCTGACTTGATACCTTAAAGGTATGCAACTGGATTGTTTGCGGAGGCCTCATGGAACTGCGTCACCTGCGGTATTTTCAGGTGTTGGCTCAAACCCTCAACTTCACCCGCGCCGCTGAATTGCTGCACATCGCCCAGCCACCGCTGAGCCGGCAGATTCAGCAACTGGAAGACGAACTCGGGGTGTTGTTGCTGGAACGCGGCAGGCCGCTGAAGCTGACCGACGCCGGTCGGTTTTTCCATGAGCACTCCACCGCCCTGCTCGAGCAACTGGGCAAGGTCTGCGACAACACACGACGGATAGGCGTGGGCGAAAAAACCTGGCTGGGCATCGGTTTTGCGCCATCGACACTCTATGGCGTGCTGCCGGAACTGATCCGCCGTTTGCGCAGCGGCGAGCCTCTGGAGCTTGAGCTCGGGCTCTCGGAAATGACCACGCTGCAACAGGTGCAGGCGCTCAAGGCCGGTCGGATCGACATCGGTTTCGGGCGGATCCGCATCGACGACCCGGCCATTATCCAGACTGTCTTGACGGAAGACCGCCTGGTCGCCGCCCTGCCCGCCGGCCATCCATTGCTGGCCGGACCGATCAGCCTGCGCGATCTGGCGAAGGAACCCTTCGTGCTGTACCCCGGCAATCCGCGTCCCAGCTACGCCGACCATGTGATCGCGTTGTTCGAGTCGTATGGTGTGAGCATCCATGTGGCGCAATGGACCAACGAGCTGCAAACCGCCATCGGTCTCGTGGGCGCGGGAATCGGTGTCACCCTGGTGCCGGCCTCAGTGCAATTGCTGCACCGCGACGACATCGGTTTCACGCCGCTGCTGGAAGACAACGCGACTTCGCCTATCATCCTTAGCCGGCGCGTAGGCGATGTCTCGCCGGGGTTGAATCATTGTTTGCGGATGATTGATGAGTTATTGCCGAGGGACTGACCGGCGAACGCACGACCAGAATTCAGATACATTTGGTCACAACTTCCTGCCCGACCCGACTTTGTCGGCTGCAGGGAACAGGTCATCATGCCCTGCGCAGAGAATGCGGCAACACCCTGTCTCATCTTTTTGCAGTCCGAATGGAATTCGGCAGTTACGGTTTTGCGACGGTAACGTTCAAGGAGTAAGGATGCTTCGCCCATCGACATTCAAGTCATCCATTCGCCTGTATGGTCTGCTCAAAAATGTGAGCGGTGCTCAGGCCGGACTCGCGCTGACGACCCGAAACAGCCAGGGGCACCCTGCCGTCCAGGCCTTCGTTTCCAGACTGGACGCTGAAATCATGGCCCGCACGTGCGGTGATGACGATCTGCAGGTGCGGCCTCTCTCGCAATTCTTTGACCCTGACTCTTTCCTCGCCGCCAATCGTGGTTGGCTGACCCTGCATATCGGTTGCGGTTTCGCCGCTCACACCGACAGGCTGATCGAAACCGATAAACGATTACGCCCCATGGGTTGGTTCATTCACGCCGATATCGGGAAGTGGACGCCTGACCACTACGTGTGTTGGGGCGAGCAACTTTCCCGCCAGCTCCAGGCGACTTACGACGCTGCCGGCCTGCATCACTACAACTCCCTGCTCAACGAACTGGATGACGCACCGGCGTACGATCTCCAGTGGCATACCACAGAAGCCCTCAACGCTTTACCGGGCGGTGCCTGCACCACCGCTCCCCCCACACAGGTTGCACTGTTTGACGCCATCGAATGTCGATGGTGTTTCGCAAAATCGAATGCTCAAGGAAACAGCTTGCACGATACACGCGTGCTTCAAGGAGGATTGTCATGAGTGGAAAACCTGCAGCACGGGTCACCGACCCTACGGCGTGTACACTTCCGGGTCACGGTACGAACCCTATTGTCAGCGGTTCGGCGGATGTCTTTTTCGACGGACTGGCCGCCGCCCGGCAAACCGACACAACGGCCTGCGGAAGCGCACTGACGAGCAACGTCGTTCCCAATGTGCTGATCAATGGCCTGCCGGCGGTGACCATCGGGACGTTGGGTAATCACGGAAACGTTGTGGTGGGTGGATCCGGCACTGTCATCATCGGAATGAGTGGTGGCGGGGCCGCGGTATCAGCGGTCGCTTCGTTGCTCAAACTTCCGACGCTGTGCCTTCCCTGCTTGCTGGCGGCAGCCAAAAGGAACGCGAGTTTTGTTCCGCTGGAAAATCTCGGGGCCTCCCAATGATCCCGGACGACCAGACAATTCTTGTCGATCCGCAAACCCGGAATTCGTTGCAGACGATTCAGCGTGCTCGCCGAGCGAATCCCGGTCTGCGTCACTATGCATTGGTTGACGGCGCGCGCTATCTGACGCTGACCAAACGCTTCGATGAGCCCGGTGACCGGGTTCAATGGCAATGGTTGCTGGAAGGCACCGAGCTGGATGAAATCAAGCACGCAGGCCCGGCACTGGTGACCTTTACCGATGAAGACCCGCTCAGCGATCAGCTACTGCTATGGCTGATCGGCAGGGACCAGCAATCGCCCCTGGTGTCCTGGCTGTGGAGTGAACAGGGGTTCGAAACCCTCGCCGCCCACCTGAAAAGCCAGTTGTTTACCCGCCTCCCGGACGGTCGTCGTGCGTTGTTCCGCTATTACAACCCGACCGTGCGCCAGGCCCTCGAACCGGTTTTGACCGAGACGCAACAGGCGGAGCTCATGTCCGGCATCCTTTTCTGGCAAACCTGGCGACCCTTGCAGCGGGATTACCTGACCTTCAATGCACCGAAAAAAACGGAGGTTACCAGTGCTTGAACTCAGTGCAGAACAACTCGAACAACTGGATCACATCCGTCAGGACGAAGTCATCGACAAGCTCCTGCTCGAAGTTCGCCAGCAAGACCCCGCGTGGTTCGCAAAAGTAGGTGAACCCAAGGCCAGCGCGTATCTCAGACAGCTACGTGATGAGGCCGAAGCGTTTGGTATCGTGGCCCCCGAAGAAACCGAACTGTTCATGCGCTATGGGTTGTACAAGCCGGGCTTTCAGACATCGCCAGGGTTTGTGGAATGGATGCAACGCCCTGTTGCCGATACGCCGGAACAACGTTTTCGAGATTACGACAGCGTCATGCAATACATTGACTCACTAAAGGAATGGCCACGCGCCAAGTAAACCAGGGACGACAATGAGCAACCTTCTGAAAACACCCGGAACCGCAGGCTCCGGCGAACAACTCGCCCGAGGGCCGTTTCCCGTCCCTCGCGGAGGCATGCGCGGTCCTTTCGAAGGAATCAGGGTTCCACCACCCACCCGTATGCCTGCGCCACCGCCCCGCCCTGCTCCCATGCCGGCACCGCAACCGGCGCCCAAGCCGATGCCAATGCCGCAGCCGCAGGTTCAACCGAAACTTCAAACCGACCAGAAAACCGACGCACCACCGGTGACTCGCGAACAAACGCGTCAGAAAGAAGAGCAGTGCAAGAGCGAGAAAAAAGATTGCGTGGACTGCCCTCCGGACAAAGGCGTGATGGCGATCGCCAACAACGGTAAAGGTCACAGCATGTCTGACCTGTCCTCTCGCTATCAGCAATGGGTGACGAACTTTCCCTACCCGAACGAATGGCGGTGGAGCAACACCTGGTGGGACGGCTTTGACAAAAGCCGATGCACATTACTGGAGGCCAAGGCACGCTACGCCTTCATGTTCTTCCCTGTCCTGAATACCCCTCGGCCTTGGGCCAATGTCAGGGAAGAATTGATTGCCCCCGCCAGAGCACATTCACAGAAAGCCAGGCCTACGCCTCCTGTTTCGGTGGAGTGGCATTTCATGCAACGCGTGGTCTACGAATACTGTTCAGAACAATACAGCGACCTTGGCCTGACCAACCTGAGGGCGTTCTGGAACCCCCTGCCCGGTACCAAGGACCAGGAGGAATACGACGAGCTGCGCAAGGAAGAAGAGAAGCAAATGGAGGAGTACTACAGAGATAACCCGGGATTGATCGCCTAGTCCGACCCGCAACGCATTCAAGGTGTCAGCATGACCAACTTCAAAAGCTTCATCTTCACACTCAGGTTCAACAAGCAGGCCATTACGTCACTTCCCCTTGAGCTGCAGATAGAAAAAGCGGCCAGGTTTTTGCGAGAGCTCGGGGCCATCAGCCCGCTTCTGGCCAACTGGTATCTGCAAGGGAAAAGCCTTAAGGACTCGCTTGCAACCAATGTCAGTACCGACACTCAAGCGCTGATCGACAAGGTTAAACGAGCTCATGATCCCGAGCTGCCTGACCTGACCGAATTTTCGGTGTGGAACGCCATCGAGGACCCGCTTGAGGGAGGCGTCGCTTTTCATTACAGCGCACACAATCTCGACTCCGTGTCCGCCCTGTCGTTCGAGGACGCCGGTGCCCTGTTGATGAAGTTTGAACACCCGCAGGAGATGTTCACGGAAATCATCAGCCTGGCCGTGAACATCTGGCCTGAAATTGACTGGGTCACCCTCGTACCGGCCCATTACTTCAGAAAAGGACGTGTCTTCAAGGACCGACAGACGATTGGATGGATCGGCTTTTGCCCCAAGTCGTTGAACCTCGCAGACTTCCCCCAGGCACACAAACTAATTCCTGTGCCAGACCGGGGAACCCTTGTCATCAGCTGCCCTGAGGTGATGAACGAGCAAAACCTCGACCACGTTGAACGGGTTGGGGATATCGATACAAAACTGGTGGAGCTGGGTTATTTGCCGATGTTTCTGAACTGAAGCCTGGCCGACGAGCGGATCAGTTCGCGTCCGCTCCCCAGATCCAGTTCCAGATCCCCGGCAATTTCACCGGTTGTGAACTGTCGCGAACAGTACGCGCCATCGCCGCCCGTTGCAGCTCGGCTTGATCGTCATAGAACGGCTTCTGCGCCGTTTTCAAGCCGGTCGCCTGTGCGCTATCCAGCAGGATTTGCAAGTACTCGCGGGCATGCCGGGCGGTGTAGCGATTGAGGTCGTGGAAGGTCACCACCACCGGGATCACGCCGTCCACGGTGGGCAGTTCGCCCAACGCAATGCGCTCTCGCACTTCCGACAGCTGTCGCAGCATGTTGGCCCGCCGCCGGGGACTGGCATTGAAGCCCCAGATCTTGCCGTCGTTGGCACTCAAGTCGGTCAGCAACACGTGCAAGCCGTGCTTTTGATAAGCCGCGAAGACCCGTTTGTCAAAGTTCCAGAATGGCGGACGCACCAGGGTCGGTGGCGTGCCGGTGATCGCGGCAATATCGGCACTGCCCTTGGTCAGCGACTGTTCCAGTTCTTCCGGGCTCAGGGAACGGTGATTGGTGTGCCAGTGAGTGCCCGTGTGAAAACCCAGTATCTGCCCGTCGGCGTGTTCGCGGCGCATGACCTCGCGGCCGATGTCGCTATCACCCGCCCGTGGCGCGCCGGTCTGTACGAAGAACACCGCTTTGAGGTTCGGTTGCACCGGGTTCGTGGCCAGGCTGTCGAGAATGGTGATCGTCGGATTCCAGAAACTCGACGCGCTGGGACCGTCATCGAAGGTCAGCAGAAAACGGATCGGCGGTTGCGCGCGCAGCCGCTGTTCCGTCTGCGCCGTCATTTCGATGGGAGCCGCAATGCAACCCGCCAGCCCGACGGCAATGGCGAGTGCGCAGAAAACCTTGAACAGCTGTTTCATGGAGTGCCCTGGACCAGACCGTTGAGCCCGCACACATGTGCAGGCGCCGGTTGGATCAGGTTACACAGTGTTTGGTTCCAGCGCTGCCGTGCAGCGTCGGTTACTGGTTGAGGGCCTGCTGAAACGAGCTGTCGATGATCGGCACGGTTGCCAGTGCCGAAGGCAGTGCCTTGACCTTGAACAGGACGTCCGCCGTGCTCTGCAGATCCTTGGCCGCCTGCGCGTCTACCGGGCCGACGGTCATGTGCGCCTCCAGTAGGCGACTTTCCTGCCCTTGAGGTCGGCGATGGTTTTCACCGGTGAATCCTTGGCGCACGTGATCTGAGGCACGACTATGCTGAAACCTCCGACGGGAGGATTCGGTCATGTGCGGACGACTGTCGCAGTACCGGGGCATCCACGATTTTGTCGCGGTACTGAGCATTCCCGATGCGCTGATCAACCATGTCGGCGACGAGCCGTTGGCCCGCTATAACGCGGCGCCGACTCATCAACTGGCGTTGTTTCACCAGGAGGACGTTGGGCTTGTGGCTGACAAGGTGCGTTGGGGCTGGCGGCCGCATTGGGCGAAGGATCGCGCGGCGCCGATCAATGCCCGCGTCGAAAAAGTCGCCCATGGCCCGTTCTTCCGCACGATCTGGCCGCACCGCGCAATCGTACCGATTGATAACTGGTTCGAATGGGTCGATGCGGGAGACTCGACCCGACAGCCGTGGCTCATCCGTCGACGGGACCGCGCGCCGATTTTCTGTGCCGCGATTGGACGGTTTCCTACGAATAGCGTGGAAGCGCGAGACGACGACGGTTTCGTGATCATTACCGCAGACAGCGCCGGCGGCATGCTCGATATTCATGACCGCCGACCGGTGGTTCTGTCGCCAGAACTGGCAAGGGAATGGCTCGACCCCGCCACTCCCCGGGAACGCGCCGAACAGATGGCCTTGTGGCAAGGCGAAGGCAGTGAGGTATTCGAGTGGTACAAGGTCGGCAAAGCCATTGGCAACGTCAGGAACCAGGGCGCTGAGCTTATTGATGAGCAGAGATGAAACTATCAATACCGAGACAAACGCAATCGTATTTAACACCTGTCGATACAGGCTAATAACTTGAACGTTACAAAGAGTGTTTCACCCAAGAAACACTTGTAGAAGTCTGGCGATTTGATCCTTCAACCGCTTGTCTGACATCTGCATCGACGTACATACATTTAGAATGACTACGGATAGCATGCGCGCCGCATTTCCATCGGCACCGCCCAGTTGACCAAAAAGTCAACAATTAAGGAAATCCCACAACTACAAGCCTTGCAGAGAACTAAATGCGCGACGATTTTGCAATTGATCAAGTCGTTAGTCTGGAGTGCGTTTATCTTTCGATGACAGAACACTTTCGACTTAACTGTTTTATCGAACATTACATCAAGACCCGTGACCTGCGATCAGTTCCGGGGATCGACGGCATCCTGCGTTCAACCCTCGGGCACTATCCGGGCAAGCCTCCGGTGATGGTCAACGAGCTGAGTGCATGGATCGACAAGACCTTGGGCTATCGGGCTTCCCATCCCGATGTGTTGCAGCTGGACGACGCTTGAAACCACACTCGGGGACCCGTTTGGCAAAAGAACTGAACGAACCCGCCGTCGAAAGACTCTCAACAACTGAGGCTCGCTGAGCCTCATCTGTTTTCAGCCGTCTTATTTCTGCACGAAGCTCGCCCCGCAGATCTCTATGAATGTCCTGTTCGACGACTAAGCCAACGACTTGGCTGGCTTCACGAGAAATACATGAGCGAACTCGTTCCTTATGCCGTGCATTACATGTTCGACGGTGTGCGAAAGCATTTTTTCAAACTGGCGGTGCATTTTTCTGATGTCGATGCCATACATTCGGCGTCTGCGCATGCTTATCCGGAATCCGATCGAAAGATCGCCGTACATGCCACCCTTGAAACGGCACGTATCAAGGCGCAGCAATTGGGTATTACCCAGATTCGCTGGAATGTGTCGATCTGATTGGCCTATACAACAAAGCCCCGGTTGATTCGGGGCTTTGTTGTAGGTGTAGATTGGTTGGGGTTGGGGGCATATCCGTTTCTGCGGTAACGGCGGCTATTGGTTCCGCCCTTACCCCAGAGCTCAGGGCTTCAACGGAAACTCCATATCACGGTCCGGCAATTCTTTCCCGTCATCAGGGTGCTTCCAGGTCGGCGACGAACGCCTCTGGCGCTCGAGCTCTTCTTCCGTCGGTTCATCCATGTCTTCATCATCCGGATCCGGACGCTTTGGTTCAGTAGCCATGCTCACCTCTCTTCCTAAGGGATCCGTCATCAACTTTAAGCGTAGATCAGTTTCGAAAACCCGGTTCAAAGCCACCAGCGCAGCAAAAAGAAAAACCCCATGCTCAACAGCATGCTGAGCAAGGTATTGCGGGTGTACAGCACCAGCCCCACCGCCACCAGCGAACTGATCAGATACGGATTGTCCCACTGCAAATTCAGCTGCTTGTCCGGCATGAACACAATCGGCCCGCAAATCGCGGTCAGCATGCCCGGCACCGCAAAACCAAGAAACTGCCGGGCGTTGCTGCTCAGGCGCAGCGGCAGGCGCGGTTCGAGAAACACGTAGCGGTTGAGGAATACCAGAATTCCCATACCGATAATCACGGCCCAGACCATCATGTGCGTCCACCGTAGAATTTATTGCAGACGAAGCCCGCCGTCATGCCCGCCAACCCCGACAGCACCAGCGCCGAGCCCCATTGCCAATAGCTGAACAACACCGAACAGAACAGCGACACCGCCACGCAAACCACGGTCGGTACGTTGCGCACCACCGGGGTGATCAGGGCGATGAAGGTTGCGGCGATGGAGAAATCCAGACCCAGATGCTCCAGCCCCGGAATGCTGGAGCCGAGCACAATGCCAGCAAGGGTGAAGAGGTTCCAGGCGATGTAAAACGTCAGGCCGACGCCCAGCGCGTACCAGCGGTTGAACTGCTGTTTGTCATGCTGGCTGGTCAGGGCAAACAACTCGTCGGTGAGCAAAAAGCCCAACCCTGCACGCCAGCGCCCCGGCAGCGGCGAAATCACCGAGCGCATGCTCATGCCATAGAGTAAATGCTGGGAGGTCAGCAGCAACGTGGTCAGCAGAATCGAAAATATCCCGGCACCGCCCTTGAGCATCCCGATGGCCACCAGTTGCGCCGCACCGGCAAACACGATGCTCGACAACCCCTGGCCTTGCAGCGGCGTGAGGTTGGCTTCGATGGCCATGGAACCGGCCAGCAATCCCCACGGTGCGGTTGCCAGGGATAACGGCATGATCGCCGCGGCGCCGCGGAGAAACGCGCTGCGCGGCACGAGTGAATTGGACATAACGCTCTACAACCAGAGAAAGACGTCAAACTGTGCCAGCAGTCGCCGCCGATGGCTTGAACAATCTTGCGCACTGCTGCAAACGGCAGGATGCGCGCCGGGTTAGCTGATTTTCGTGATTGGCACTCCGCCCGAGTACCATGGAGCGATCGCATCACGTGTCAGGGAGTCGACATGCTTTACCGAATCGCCGCCGACGGGCTGGTGCTGTTTCACCTGTTGTTCATTCTGTTCGTGCTGTTCGGCGGGCTGCTGGTGCTCAGATGGCATCACCTGCTCTGGTTGCACCTGCCGGCTGCGGCGTGGGGCGTTTGCGTGGAGTTTTTCCATTTGTTCTGCCCGCTGACAGACTGGGAAAACCGCATGCGCCAGGCCGCCGGGCAAACCGGCTATGGCGGCGGTTTCATCGAGCATTACGTGTGGCCGGTCATTTACCCGGCGGGCCTGACACCCGCTATTCAACTGGGCCTCGGCAGCGTGGTGCTGGCGCTCAACGTGCTGGTCTATCTTAGGTTGTTCAGGCTGCGCAAGTTACGCCGGGCCGCCTGAACACTTCCCTCAAAGGATCTGCACATGTTGTCCATCGAAGACCTGGCATTGCTGCAAGCCATTCGGGAAACCGGCAGCCTGTCACGCGCGGCGGCACATCTGGGCAAGGCGCCGTCGACGGTGTCCTATGCGGCGCGGCAACTGGAAGAGCGTTTCGACGCGCTGCTGTTCGATCGGCGCCGCTACCGCCTGCAGCTCACCCCCGCCGGGGAGCTGCTGGTGAATGAAGCGGCGCGGTTGATGCAGGATGTCTCGCGCCTGACCCAACGGGTGCAGCAAGTCGCCAACGGTTGGGAGAGCCGACTGTGGATCGTCACCGACGAGCTGCTGGAGTTCGAGGCCCTGATCCCGGTGATACACGAATTCGACGCGCTGCAATCCGGTGTACCGCTGCGCATCACCCAGGAAGTATTGAAAGGTGTGTGGGAAGCCCTGCGCGAGGGCCGCGCGGACCTGATCATCGGCGCCACCAACGAACCGCCGGCGATCCCTTCCTTGCGCTGGATGCAACTGGGGGAAATGGAATGGGTGTTTGCCGTCTCGCCCAGGCATCCACTGGCCAAGGTTAAAGAACCGATTTCCCGGACAACGGTGACGCAACACCGGGCGATCGTCGTGGCAGATTCGTCCAGAGCCACCGAAGGCAGCACCTATGGCGTCTCCGGTGGGCAACCGGTGCTCGCCGTGCCGACCATGCGCGCGAAAATCCTCGCCCAGTGCGATGGCCTGGGCGTGGGCTGGCTGCCCAGACATCGGGTTGGCTCGTTGCTGAAGAACGGCACGCTGGTCGAGAAACAGATGGCCGATCCCCGGGAACCGAACATTCTGTACGCCGGCTGGCGCGGCGATCATGACGGACGCGCCCTGGGCTGGTGGCTGGAAAAACTCAAGCAGTCGTACCTGGCGACCAGGCTGGTCCAGGGCAGCGACCGGTTCGTCTGAACCGGCAGACTCAGTTGGCAATGACGCTCATGTTCCGGCCGCTGGCCTTGGCAACATAGAGCGCCTTGTCCGCTGCGCCAATCAGGTCGTCAGCCTGGGCTTGTGAGGTCGGATCGTAAGCGGCGACGCCCAGGCTGACCGTCACCATGCCTTCTGCGCCTTCGCTGTGGCGAATACCGGCATGCAGCACCGCGCGACGGATTTTTTCCGCCACCAGAAACGCCCCGACATAGTCGGTCCCAGGCAGCACCACCGCAAACTCTTCGCCGCCGTAGCGCGCCGCCAGATCTCCGGGGCGCTGGATATTTTCGGTGATGATCGCACTGATATTGCGCAAACACTCATCACCGGCCAAGTGGCCGTAGTGGTCGTTGAACAGCTTGAAGTGGTCGACATCAAGCATCAGCAATGCGAGGCCGGTCAGGCTGCGCTTGGCACGGCCGATTTCCGAGTGGATGAACAAATCGAACTGACGCCGGTTGGACAGCCCGGTCAACGCGTCTTCCAGGGCCAGCAGTTCCAGGCTGCGATTGACCTCGATCAGCGTTTCCTGGGCATCCAGCAACTGGCTCTGGATGCGGTTCTGCTGCTTCATCAGATTGATGAGGCGATAACCCAGCACGCCAAGAAAAACCAGCAGCAGCGCGACAATGCCGGCACTGAGCAATGACTCCTCACGCCAGCCGGCCAGCACTTCATCCCTGTCGAGCGCAGCGAAAACGATCAGCGGGTACCCTTCGACCCGGCGAAACCCCACCACCCGCACAACGCCGTCCAACATGGACTTGACCGTTGACGTGCCGGAATTGGCCATGGGCAACAACTGTTTGAACAGCGGGCTGCTGGCGAGACTGGTGCCGACCTCCGCGTCCTTGAACGGCCGACGAACGACGATGCTGGCGTCGTCGGCGATCAGGTTGATCACGCCGTTGCGGCCCATGTCGATGCTGTCGTACAGAGACAGAAAATGGCTGAGATAAATCGTCGCCAGCGCCACACCGGCAAAACGGCCGTCGGCGTGATTGATCCTGCGCGACACCGTCATGATCCATTCGCCGCTGGAACGACTTTTGATCGAAGGACCGATGTGCGGCCCACGGTCGGGATGATCGCGATGGTAGATGAAATACTCACGGTCGGCGTTGCTGGCATCCGGCAGGACCGCGCCGTTGGAATTGGCAACCCAGCGACCCTTCTCGTCATAGACGAACAGGCCGTGCAACTGGCTCAGCTCACTGCGCTGGGCACTGAGCAAGCGTTCCAGGTGAGGCAACAAGGCCGGTTCGAAGCCGTCGTTTTCCAGGCGCTCCACCAGCGTAAACAGCAGCGTATCGGCCTGCTTGATCGTCGCCTGTGCTTGTGAGGCCAGGGTCTGCGCAAGGTTGGACATCGCCACGCCCTTGTCATGCAGATGGTACTGGCGCGAATTCCAGGCTTCCCAGATCACGATGGCGATCATGGACAGGCACACCGCCAGAAGCAAAACCACCGCGGAGCGGACCTTGAGTTTTGCCCCGGCCTGTTCGGTGACCAGGGACACGCTGTGGCGGGATTGTTCGATTCGGTCTTTGACGGACGGATTGCCCATGACGCTCCCTGAATCTTGATGAGTGGCGACTGATCCCGTTCGCCTTTTTATTATCGTGACGCCTCAACAATACACCGGTTAGCGCGGCGTCTGTTTCAATGCCTCAAGCCACGCCGGGTTCAATTGCGTCTGATCGGTCTCGATGCCCAGCGCTTCCATCCGGGCCTTGTGCAGGTCCATTTCGCGAATCAATTGGCTGTGATCACTGGAGTTGCCGTCCAGCTCGTGCATCTGGCTCAACCCCAGGTGATAGAAGCGCAGCAGCTTCATGGCGCCGGGATCATCCTTTTCCACCGCCGCCGTGACCTGATGCATGACGTTGGTGATGCTCATCAGGCTGCGCTTGAGCTGCCAGCCGTACACGGCGGGCGCCATCCACGCCTGATGCCAGAAGGTGCCGCGCATGAGTGCCACCATCAACAGCACCGCGACAAACACACCACCCACGTTGAAGCGTAGATTGTCCCCCCCCGGCTCGCCGAACATCGCCACCGCCGCGGTCGACAGGACCATCGCCAGGGCCAGGAAAACCACGGCGATAATGATCGTGCTGCGGCGCGTCTGGCTTCGATAAATCTCGGGGTTTTGCGGCTGGATTTCGAACATCGCGACGGGTTTCCTCGGGAACATGGGCAAAAAGACTGCGGGGCATTATCGCCTCTGCGGGGGATTTAGCTATGCTGGGGCTCCTTTTCATCTTTTCATCGTCAAAGGGGAACGTGGCGATAGCGCGCAGTTCGTGCCATCTTCTTTTATGGATACATACTATTCGGATGTCATGCGTCCTCGGCGGGTGACATCGTTTTAAGGATCATTGAATGTCCCAACGTCAAGTAATCAACGCTTCGGTCAGCCCGAAAGGCAGCCTGGAAACCCTCTCTCAACGTGAAGTACAGCAACTGAGCGAAGCCGGATCCGGCAGCACCTACACCCTCTTCCGCCAGTGCGCCCTGGCCATCCTCAACACCGGCGCCCATGTCGATAACGCCAAGACCATCCTCGAAGCCTACAAGGACTTCGAAATCCGTATCCACCAGCAGGACCGCGGCGTGCGCCTGGAACTGCTGAACGCCCCCGCCGACGCCTTCGTTGATGGCGAAATGATCGCCAGCACCCGGGAAATGCTGTTCAGCGCCCTGCGCGACATCGTCTATACCGAGAATGAACTCGACGCCCAGCGCATCGACCTGAGCACTTCCCAGGGTATCAGCGACTACGTGTTCCACCTGCTGCGCAACGCCCGCACGCTTCGCCCCGGCGTCGAGCCGAAGATTGTGGTGTGCTGGGGTGGCCACTCGATCAACACCGAAGAATACAAATACACCAAGAAAGTCGGCCACGAACTGGGCCTGCGCAGCCTCGACATCTGCACCGGTTGCGGCCCTGGCGTGATGAAAGGTCCGATGAAAGGCGCGACCATCGCCCACGCCAAGCAGCGCATTCATGGCGGTCGTTACCTCGGCTTGACCGAACCCGGCATCATCGCCGCCGAAGCGCCGAACCCGATCGTCAATGAGCTGGTGATCCTGCCGGACATCGAAAAGCGTCTGGAAGCGTTCGTGCGCGTAGGCCACGGCATTATCATTTTCCCGGGTGGCGCGGGCACGGCCGAAGAGTTCCTGTACCTGCTCGGCATCCTGATGCACCCGGACAACAAGGGCCTGCCCTTCCCTGTCATCCTCACCGGGCCGAAACACGCGGCGCCGTATCTGGAGCAACTGGACGCGTTCGTCGGTGCCACCCTGGGTGAGGCGGCGAAACAACATTACGAGATCATCATCGACGACCCGGCTGAAGTGGCACGGCAGATGACCGCCGGTCTCAAAGCGGTGAAACAGTTCCGCCGCGAGCGCAACGACGCGTTCCATTTCAACTGGCTGCTGAAGATCGACGAAGGCTTCCAGCGCCCGTTCGATCCGACCCACGAAAACATGGCCAACCTGAAACTGAGCCGCAGCCTGCCCGCCCACGAACTGGCCGCCAACCTGCGTCGCGCGTTCTCCGGCATCGTCGCCGGCAACGTCAAGGACAAGGGCATCCGCCTGATCGAAGAGCACGGGCCGTATCAGATTCGCGGTGATGCGGCGGTGATGCAGCCGCTGGATCAACTGCTCAAAGCCTTCGTTGCCCAGCACCGGATGAAATTACCGGGTGGCGCGGCGTATGTGCCGTGTTATCGCGTGGTTGCGTAACCCGGATAGAGTGTGAGCAAGCCGATGTGGCGAGGGAGCTTGGGTCGCGAAGCGGCCCCAAAAGCTTTTGCGACTGCTTCGCAGCCGAGCGGGAGCAAGCTCCCTCGCCACAAAGGTCGGTTCACACAGGTATCAGTATCCGACTTCCAGGCGATCAACCACCCTGGTTGCCGCATTCGGCAAACTTGCTGTAATCCAGCACTTTCTGCGTACCGCTGGAGTCCAGGTACGTCATCCGCGCATTGACGATCCCGCATTGGCTGCCGCCATTTTCTACCGTTGAAATAACCTTCTTGATGTCCAGATGGGAGCCAGCAGCGTGGGTCTGCGATGGGCTCTGGACATCGGCGTGGGCGGAAAACGCAGCGACGTTCAGAACGGCAAGGAAGCTGGCAGCGACGAGTTTGTTCCGGTTCATGGTGATGTCCTCAAGGTTTCAATGGGTAGTGGTGTGAGGCAAGTTGTCTTGTCTCGATGGAACCCATTCAATCGTCCCGAGGTATCTGCCATGTGTCGTAGCACCGGGCCTTTTAACGCGTAAGGTGTCATACGGGGCGCTCGATACACTTCGATACACCCGCCCCCGAAAAAAGCTGCCGTGTATACCAGTGTATCTATTACATCCTCAGATACAGTGAGATACAAAGGCCGGCAGGCAGCGGCGACGTGGCTCCTTAGAATGCGCAACGTGCGAATAAAAAGAGGGTTGAGTG
Source organism: Pseudomonas sp. NFX71 (assembly GCF_048079215.1). Taxonomy (NCBI): domain Bacteria; kingdom Pseudomonadati; phylum Pseudomonadota; class Gammaproteobacteria; order Pseudomonadales; family Pseudomonadaceae; genus Pseudomonas; species Pseudomonas sp. NFX71. The sequence continues at coordinate 6,045,936 of NZ_CP182230.1, forward strand.
ATGGAACATGTGAACCACATCCTGATCGTCGACGACGATCGCGAGATCCGCGAGCTGGTCGGCAACTACCTGAAGAAAAACGGTCTGCGCACCACGGTGGTTGCCGATGGCCGGCAGATGCGCAGTTTTCTGGAAACCAATCAGGTGGACCTGATCGTGCTGGACATCATGATGCCCGGCGATGACGGCCTGCTGCTGTGCCGCGAGTTGCGCTCGGGCAAGCACAAGGCCACGCCGATTTTGATGCTCACCGCACGCAACGACGAAACCGACCGCATCCTCGGCCTCGAAATGGGTGCCGACGACTACCTGACCAAACCCTTCGCCGCCCGCGAACTGCTGGCGCGGATCAACGCGGTGCTGCGCCGCACCCGGATGCTGCCGCCCAACCTGCTGATCACCGAAAGCGGTCGATTGCTGGGTTTCGGTCGCTGGCGCCTGGACACCACCGCCCGGCACCTGCTGGACGAGGACGGCACCATGGTCGCCCTCAGCGGCGCCGAATATCGACTGCTGCGCGTGTTTCTCGATCATCCGCAACGGGTGCTCAGCCGCGACCAGCTGCTGAACCTGACTCAGGGACGCGATGCCGACCTGTTCGACCGTTCCATTGATTTGCTGGTGAGCCGCCTGCGACAGCGCCTGATGGATGACTCGCGGGAATCGACCTACATCAAAACCGTACGCAGCGAAGGCTACGTGTTTTCCTACCCGGTGGAATTGCTCGGCGCCGAGTCATGAAACTCGCCCTGTCCTGGCCCCCAACACTTATGCGGTGCACCTGGACGAAAAAAGGCCCGACCGAGGTCGCTCATGCGGCCAAGGTGTTCAATGCCATGCAGACACGCATTGCGGCCTATCTTAATGAGCGCATGCAACCGCTGGCAGCGATTTCCCATGACCTGCAAACACCGACATAGAGCGCTGTCCTTGATGATCTCACTATCCGATCTGCTGCGATTTTGCGCAGCGCTGCTGCTGGCCGCAACGCTCTGTGTCAGCCTTGACACCAGCGGCGCCATGGCCGCGGAACCGGGCGTGGCGCCACTGGAACTGGTGGTGCTCGGCTCGGGCGGACCAGGCGCCGGCGGCCGTGCCGGTGCCGGTTACGTGTTGCTGGTGGATGGCACGCCGCGAATCCTGCTGGATGCCGGACCGGGAACATTCGTGCGGCTCGGTGAAGCGAAGCTCGACATCCGCCGCCTGGACATCGTGCTGCTGACTCATTTGCACGTGGACCACGTGGCGGAACTGCCGGGCATCGTCAAGGCACGGGCCGTGGCTTCTCGTTCGGACATCACCTTTACAGTGTTCGGACCGGGTGCCGCGCAACCCTATCCTTCCACTCGTCACTACATCGACCTGATGTTCGGCAAGGACGGGGCCTTCAGCTATGTGCAGGACTTCGCCGGCACCGTGAGTTTCAACACCACTGACCTCGATCACCTCACTGCACCCAAAACCCTCCTCAGCCAGGACGGCCTGGTGATCAGCGCGGTGACCGGACACCACCGCGACGCGCCGGCGGTGATTTACCGCGTCGATTACCGGGGTAAAAGCATCACCTTCAGTGGCGATATCGATGCACAGGGCCATGCCGCGCTGACACACATCGCCAGGGGCTCCGACCTGCTGGTGTTCAACGCCCCGGTCCTCGATCCGCCCGACGCCCCACCCGCGCTCTACAACCTGCACACTGCGCCCGGCGACATCGGGAAGATCAGCGCCGCAGCACAAGTGTCGAGCCTGCTGCTTAGCCATCTGTCCCGAGACATCGACGAATCCCGCGATGCGGTCACGCAGTCGATCCACCGTGCTTACCAGGGCCCGGTGCAGTTCGCCGAGGATGGTTTGCACATTCGGCCCTGAACGCAAACGGCTGGTTCAGGCAGGCATCGCGGCTTTTTCATGGGGATTTGTATCCTTGTGTATAGGAGGCCACGACAGATACGCAAAAGCCGATTTCGCCCCGTTCAGGCACACATCTGCGATACACCCGAGCGTTTAACTGTGTTCACCGGATAGCAGCCGCTACCGCCTCACTCAAACACAAGCGCACGGAGAATCAATCATGTTCAACTTCTCGAAAGTCTCGTCCCTGGCACTCGGTCTGGCACTGGTAGGCGGTCTTGGCCTGTCAAACCTGGCCTCGGCCAACACCGCGAGCACCGCGTCCCACAGCCAGGTTCAGCAACTGCTGGTGGAAGGTGGTTCGGACCGCCTGCTACAGAATCGTGTGGCTGAAGGTGGTGCTGATCGTCTGCAAGAGCTGCGTGAACGTGTGGCTGAAGGCGGCTCTGATCGCCTGATCGAGAATCGCGTCGCTGAAGGCGGTGCCGATCGTCTGCAAGAACTGCGTGAACGTGTTGCGCTGGTCAGCCCGAAGAACGCCGTACAAGGGGGTGTGGTGGTTGCGGAAAACCGCGCCGAGTTCGGTTCGAAATATCAGCGGTATTGATTACAGGTTAATCCGCAACACCCCAAGCCCGGAGACCCCGGGCTTTTTTTTGCCTCATCGTTCCCACCGGGACGAGCGATACGCATAAATCCTCAGTTCTGACGCAAAAGCCCGACGATTGCGCGGGACAGTCGCAGCAGGCGCGTACTAAGATTTGCGCTTCATTTCATCAAGGACGATTCATGAAGCGCTTGGCCGGCTGTCTGCTGTCTTTCCTGACATTTACTGCGGTCGCGGCAGACCTGAACATGCTCACCGACAACCATCCGCCCCTGCATTTTCAGCAGGGCAACGCGATGGTGGGGTTCGGCGTGGATGTGGTGCAGGCGCTGGCCGACACTGCCGGCGATCAGGTGCACTTTCAACAGGTGCCGTTGCTGCGTGCCTTGCGCGTGGCGAGCACTGAGCCTGCCACCGGGGTATTCACCGTGTTGCGCACCGCCGAGCGTGACAGCCAGTATCAGTGGGTCGGCCCCTTGATGGAGGTGGAAACCGCACTGTTCTCCACGGACAGCAACCGGCAACGGGTGCGCAGTTTGCTGGAGGCCAGCCGTCAGGGTCGAATTGCCGTTCCACGGAAATGGCTGGTCTACGGCTACTTGCAGAAACAGGACCTGAGCAATCTGTACGGCGTGCAAACACCCGAACAAATGATGCGTCTGGCACGGCTGGGCCGTACCGAATTCGTGGTGGCCGACACGCTGTCCGTCACCCGCATGGCCCGTGAGGAAGGTGTACCACCCGAGCAGTTGCACTATCAGATCCCGTTGATGAAGCAAGCCACCTACATCGCCTTTTCACCGCGGACCGATGCGCGCCAGATCGCGCGCTGGCAGCAGACGCTGGATGAGATGAGCCGGGACGGGCGCCTGGAAAAACTCAAGCAGCGCTGGCTGGTGGATCGCACGCCGCGCTGACGATGGATCAACGTTCTCGATAACGACTATGCGTCAGGGTGTTTTTTCATTCTGAAGCTCCAGCACTACAGTGGGCCCATCTTCTTCCCACGCTTCTGGAGTTACATCATGAAAAGCATTATCGGTCTTGGTTTCGCCCTGTCGGTTCTTGGTGCTACGTCGGCCATTGCTGCACCTCACGCTACTTTGCCAGTGGTTGCGGCGGCAGCGAAGGTGAGTCAGCCGGCTACTTTGAATGTGAATACGGTGGGTGTTGATCAAAAAGACAGCCAGGCGAGCACACTTTACGTGGCTGAAAACCGTCCTGAGTTTGGGTCGAAGTATCAGCGTTATTGATTTGCCGGTTTGTACTGCTGGAAACAGGAACCCCCGGGAAGATTTGGTCTTTCCGGGGGTTCTTTTGTTTGTTCGGGTACATATCCGTTTCTGCGGTAACGGCGCCTTATGGTCCTGCCGCCCGCAGCCATCGGCCATCCTTGGCCGGGGGCGGCCTGTCATTTGAAGCGTACGCGTTCCCCCTGTGGGAGCTAGCTGTGTAAACCCACCACGTTGTTCACGGATGCTATTCGGCTAATTGGTGGCAAATAACTCAGGCTGGCAGTGGGCAACCCGCGGAGCGAGGGTATGGCTAGACACCCCCGTACGCCAGGGGCGAAATGCCCGCTACCTCGACCCCGCCAGACGCAGAGCCAGAGCCTTCGCCTGACTAGCCACATCAGTCACCGCCGTACTCTCCCACCACATCCCCCGCAACGGCGGCCCCATGGCAAACAACCGACCGACAACCCGCCCATCTCCCCCCAGCACCGCGCCATCGACCGTCGCCGCAATACCCAGCGCCAGCGGCCCCGGTCGCACCAGACCGCGCGCCAGCAACTGTTGCGGCAACGGTCGCGCCACTCGCCGCCAGTCGTACTCGATGCCACTGGAATTGATCAACGCTGCCCCGCTGACAACCACCGTTTCAGCTTCACCACGACGGCGAATCCGAATGCTCACCTGATCACACGAAGAAGGCTCAAGCCCCCTGTACGAAGCCGCCTGGATCCGCAACCGCCCTTCCCCGTGCAACCGCGCCACCAACTCCGCACTCAACGGCGGCGAACGGTGGTGATGACTCTCCCACCACGGCCGCACATGCCGTACAAACTGCCGACGCTGCACGTCCGTTGCCTGATGCCACAAACGGCCGATGTGCGCCCGCACCGTATCCAGCGGCGCCTGCCAGTCGATACCCTGCGCAATGGCATCCCGGCAATGCCGGCGCAGTTCGCGCACCAACTGTCGCGGCGTGCGAATGCTGTGATCCTCGGCCAGAAAATCCGCCCAGGCCGGCGGTTGCCGACGCACATGCGGCAGCAGCCCATGCCGGGAAAACACTTCGATCGGCCCGCGATGCCCGGCCTGTTCCAGCGACACCACGGCATCGACCATGGTCAGGCCCGATCCAATGATCAGCACCGTCGATTGCGGGTCGAGCTGACGCATGGCCGCGACATCCCAGGGATCGAGTGCCGCAGCGTTCAAACCGCTGGATTCTGTCTGCGGCGTACGAGCAGCAGGGAACATTCCCGTGGCCAGCACCGCATACCCACCCTGCAACCGCTGGCCGTCGCTCAAGCTCAGCCGCACCGAATCGTCCAGCGCTTGCAGGTCAACCACCTCGGCCCGTACATGTTCGACGGTCGAGCCATTCAAGGCGCCCCCCGCTTGCGCCTCGGCCAGGCGCTGCTGCACGTACAAACCGAAAATCCCCCGTGGCGGAAACAGTTCGCTGACCGGCACATGCTGCTCATCGGACTCCGGCCAGCCTCCGGCCACGATGTACTCGGTCAGCCACTGAGTCAGGTCATCGGCATTGTCCGGGTCGACACTCATGCGCGCCGCGTTGCCGTTGAGCGTATGGCCCAACTCGACCGCGCTGTACGCCTCGCCCCGGCCGAGTTCGGCGCGGGGCTCGATCACCAACAACGAGCGCTTGCCGGGCAAACGCAACAACTGCGCCGCGAGCATCGCGCCACTGAGGCCGCCGCCGATGATCAGGATGTCTGCGTGGCGGATGACGTCGGTCGTCTGTCCGCTTCGGGTTTCAGTCATGGCGTTCTCAATGTTCAGTGTTTACCTGGATAGAAGTCATGCAGATCGCCCCGCGCCAGCAACGCTTCGCGGCTGCCGGACAACACCACCCGGCCGGTATCGAGGACATAGTCCTGTGACGCGCACTTGAGCGCCACATTAATGTTTTGCTCGGCAATCAGGAAGCTCACCTGCTCGTCGCGATTGAGCTGGGCGACGATCTCGAAAATCTCCTGGACGATAATAGGCGCCAATCCCATGGAAGGTTCATCAAGCGCGACCGCGAAACTCAATCACCCCGCGATAGACCTCCACCCGCTCGGCCCGCACCAGCCCGGAAATCGCCTTCGTTCCACAGTGGCGAGCTCTTGCTCCAGCGGTTGAGCCGTTGCGGGGTTTCCACCGGTCTGTGCAAGTCGTTGAAACTGAGCAGGGATGGCCCTGAGCGAGCCAGAGTTGCTGCGCCAGACAAACCAAGAGGTTGTCATGGGCCGACTCCGGAATTCTGTTGAGTGGCGCCAGGGCTTTCCGCAGGAGTCATGTCTGAAAGTAATGACGTTTAATTTCAGCAGGTTGATGAGTTATTCGAGAAATCCGCGCAGCTTCAAACCAGCAATATGTCCATCCTTGATCGGCGAACAGTTAGATCACCACGTTTCTCACGAATCGTGCAGCCACCGGCCCATCGTTGCGATAGGCGTGCGGCTGGTTGCTGGCAAACATATAGAACTCACCAGCGGAAATGTTGTGGGGCGTATCGCCGAGCATCAGGGTCAGGCAGCCTTCAAAGACATAAATCTGCTCGCTCCAGCCATCGGCATCCGGTTGCGACGGGTAAATCTCGCCCGGTTGCAGGCACCATTCCCATTGTTCCACTTCGCGGGTGGCGGTGGCTTTGGACAGCAACACGGCCTTGCTGCCGGGAATCGTCCCCGCCCAGGCCACTTCGTTGATGCGGCTCGGGTCGCGGGCATCCGGGGCCTGGATCAGGTCGCTGAACGCGACGTCGAGCGCTTCGGCTACGCGGTCGAGGGTGGTCAGGCTGACGTTCTTCTCGCCGGCCTCGATGGCCACCAGCATGCGGCGACTGACCCCGGACTTTTCCGCCAGCGCAGTCTGGCTCATGTCGGCCGCGTGGCGCAGGCGCCGAACGTTCAGGCTGACGTGCTGAAGGACCGAAGCCCGCTGCGTTGAATCTTTGTGCACTATATTGCTCACTCGATGGGGTTGGGCAGTATACTGCGCAACATTCGGCGCATTGTGCGTCGCCCTCAGGTAGCGCGCAAGGTCATGACGTCGTTGAACTCCTCCCCGGCTTCTTCCCGATTCTCCCGGTTCAGCAAGGCCGAGTGCGTGCTGGTGCTGATTACCATGGTCTGGGGCGGCACCTTTTTGCTGGTGCAGCACGCCATGACCGTCAGCGGCCCGATGTTCTTCGTCGGCCTGCGCTTTGCGGCGGCGGCGATTATCGTCTCGTTGTTTTCCTGGCGTCATCTGCGGGAACTGACCCTGTTCGAACTCAAGGCCGGCGCCTTTATCGGTGTGGCGATCATGCTGGGTTATGGCTTGCAGACGGTCGGGTTGCAGAGCATCCCCAGCAGCCAGTCGGCCTTCATTACCGCGTTGTATGTGCCCTTCGTGCCGTTGCTGCAATGGCTGGTGCTGGGACGGCGTCCGGGGTTGATGCCGAGCATCGGCATCATGCTGGCGTTTACCGGGCTGATGCTGTTGTCGGGACCGGCCGGCGCGTCGTTCAACTTCAGCCCTGGTGAAATCGCCACGTTGATCAGCGCCATTGCGATTGCCGCTGAAATTATCCTGATCAGCACTTACGCCGGCCAGGTCGATGTGCGGCGGGTCACGGTGGTGCAACTGGCGACCACGTCGGTGTTGGCATTTTTGATGGTGGTGCCGACCCAGGAAGTCATTCCCGACTTCTCATGGTTCCTGCTGTGCAGCGCCCTCGGCCTGGGTGCAGCGAGTGCGGCGATTCAGGTGGCGATGAACTGGGCGCAGAAAAGCGTTTCGCCAACCCGGGCGACGTTGATTTATGCCGGTGAGCCTGTGTGGGCCGGGATTGTCGGACGGATCGCCGGGGAGCGGTTACCGGCGATTGCGTTGCTGGGGGCTGGGTTGATTGTCGCGGCGGTGATTGTGAGTGAGTTGAAGACCAAGGGTAAGGATCGTGAGGCAATTGAGGGGGAGCTGGAAAGCGAGCCTGTCGATTCAAATAAATGAAAATCTCGATCGACGTTCAAGCCTCCAACTCCCGACACACACCTATTCTGAATTTACTCTGGTAATGACCGGATAATGTCCGCGAGATCGTCCCGAGTAATTTCGTTCGATTTTATGGCGGCCACGACATCTTCCTTGGAAAGCGGGAAGCGTTTGAAGATTTCCTTTAGGGTATCTACATCAATGTTTGAAATCCAAAGAGGATCGATAAACGATCCCCCGTACTCCGGCTTCGTCGACACTTCATCATGTGCTATCGCACCTTTATGATTCAAATAAACGACATAGCGGTCATGTCCTTCGGGGAAGCTCTTGTCGTGATAGAGCGTGGTACCGAGTGGCAGTACATAGTAGTTTTCATCGCCATTCGGCCCTTCAATCAGCAATGGCTCTTTAGTCTTAATCATTTTCACATCATGTGACCTCGAACCGTTATTAATCACAACAAATGTCAAAACGGCTGCATAAATCAAAACCAGCCCGACCAACCAAAAAGCAATCCATTTATTAATAAACATTCTTTTTGTCATAACGCGCCTCGGTATTTCCTTCGAGCATAGCCTGCAAGTCTGCCGGCATAAAAATACCGTCCTGTGTCCATTTCTGCGTGCGAGCCGCCTGCCTCTCGGCCCAGGAAAGACCTCTCATCTCTCGATACTGTGCAGGGCTCAGCCTTGGAGCGCTCCAGATTATAAACAAAACCAGTCGTTGTTCGCCCGAGGCTATTCTTTCCGGAAATGTAAGTTTTGAAAGAGGTCCAGACGTTTAAAACGCCCTCACCTTCGCTATCAAAGGTTCCCCAGGTTTTACCATATCGTCCAAAATCGTATGTAATGTCTTTACTGCCAACGACCACACGCAGCGCCGCATGACCAAAAAGGTGCTCCTCTTTGTCACGGGTGTAAGGACCACCAACCAGTAACTCCATATAAGCACCAGAAACCACCAATTGATTGGTCTTGGTTGTTTTGCCTGGCGCCCCAGTTGTTTTGCAGCCTGCGTCGTGCCCGACGCCTTAGTAGACTCAGCCATTAAAGATGTTCCATATCTTCAAGTTATGGGAACTTATTGAAACCCGACAAACGTCTTTTCTTGCAGAAGTTTGCGGAAAACACTGCTGGCACCGCTGGAGCCGGTATTACCGACTAACGTGTCTGGAGAACCCACTATCGTCCCGGAGCGCGAGAAAATTCAGCGCCAGCGGGATTTTCGATCATTTGACGACCCGATCAAGGCTTGAGATCCCATCGATTTAAAGATCGTCTTCGCGAGCAAGTCAAAGGGGCCAGACTCGCTGAACACATCCCTCTGAAACAATGTGAACCAGGCCTTTTCCATCTACCGTGTAGGATTCTGCGACAGCTTGCCGTTTGGCGATCCGGGGAGTGGCACGTATGATGCTTCACAAACTTCCGCAGATTAGAAGCCTATGTCCCTGATAGTTCTACTGCTTCTGCCTTTTATCGGCAGCTGTGTTGCGGCTTTGCTGCCGCACAACGCGCGTAACACCGAATCGCTGTTGGCGGGTCTGGTTGCCTTGATCGGCACCATTCAGGTCGCTCTCCTGTATCCGCAGATCGCCCATGGCGGCGTCATTCGCGAAGAATTTTTCTGGTTGCCCAGCCTTGGCCTGAACTTCGTTCTGCGCATGGACGGGTTTGCCTGGCTGTTCTCGATGCTGGTGCTGGGCATCGGCACGCTGGTGTCGCTGTACGCCCGTTACTACATGTCGCCGGACGATCCGGTGCCACGGTTCTTCGCGTTTTTCCTGGCGTTCATGGGCGCCATGCTCGGGCTGGTGATTTCCGGCAACCTGATCCAGATCGTGTTTTTCTGGGAGCTCACCAGCCTCTTTTCTTTCCTGTTGATCGGCTACTGGCACCACCGCGCCGATGCGCGACGCGGCGCCTACATGGCGCTGATGGTCACGGGTGCGGGCGGCTTGTGCTTACTGGCGGGGGTCATGCTGCTTGGCCATGTGGTCGGCAGCTATGACCTGGACAAGGTCCTGGCCGCCGGCGATCTGATTCGCGCACATGCCCTCTACCCTATTTTGTTACCCCTGATTCTGATCGGCGCCCTGAGCAAAAGCGCGCAGTTTCCCTTCCATTTCTGGCTGCCCCACGCGATGGCGGCGCCGACTCCGGTCTCGGCGTATCTGCACTCGGCGACCATGGTCAAAGCCGGGGTATTTCTGTTGGCGCGCCTTTGGCCATCACTGTCCGGCAGTGAAGAATGGTTCTACATCGTCAGCGGCGCCGGCGCGTGCACCTTGTTGCTCGGCGCGTATTGCGCGATGTTCCAGAACGACCTCAAGGGTCTGCTCGCCTACTCGACCATCAGCCACCTCGGCCTGATCACCCTGCTGCTGGGCCTGAACAGTCCGCTGGCTGCCGTCGCCGCCGTGTTCCATATTCTCAACCACGCCACCTTCAAGGCCTCGCTGTTCATGGCCGCCGGGATCATCGACCACGAAAGCGGCACCCGCGACATTCGCAAACTCAGCGGTCTGATCAAGCTGATTCCGTTCACCGCCACCCTCGCGATGGTCGCCAGCGCCTCCATGGCCGGTGTGCCGCTGCTCAACGGCTTCCTGTCGAAAGAGATGTTCTTCGCCGAAACCGTGTTCATCAATGCGACCGCCTGGGTCGAGATGACCCTGCCGATCGTCGCGACTATCGCCGGCACGTTCAGCGTCGCTTACTCACTGCGCTTCACGGTCGACGTGTTTTTCGGTCCGACCGCCACCGACCTGCCGCACACCCCGCACGAGCCGCCACGCTGGATGCGCGCGCCGGTGGAGTTGCTGGTGTTCACCTGCCTGATCGTGGGGATTTTCCCGGCCCAAGTGGTCGGCTCGTTACTGGCCGCCGCGGCCCTGCCCGTCGTCGGTGGCACGCTGCCGGAGTACAGCCTGGCGATCTGGCACGGCTGGAACGCGCCGATGATCATGAGCCTGATCGCCATGTCCGGCGGCATCGTGCTGTACCTGCTGCTGCGCAATCAGCTCAAGCGCGGACGCTTCAAATACCCGCCGATCATTGGCCTGTTCAACGGCAAGCGCCTGTTCGAGCGCAGCCTGGTGATCATGATGCGCCTGGCCCGTCGCCTGGAGCGGCGGATCAGCACCAAGCGCTTGCAAACCCAGCTGTTCCTGATGGTGCTCGCCGCCGTGCTGGCCGGGCTGATTCCGATGCTCCACAGCAGCCTGAGCTGGGGTGACCGGCCGAAGATTCCGGGCTCGATCGTGTTCGTGACCCTCTGGCTGCTGGCGATTGCCTGTGCGCTGGGTGCGGCGTGGCAAGCCAAGTATCACCGGCTCGCGGCCCTGACCATGGTCAGTGTCTGCGGCTTGATGACGTGCATCACGTTTGTCTGGTTCTCCGCACCGGACCTGGCGCTGACGCAACTGGTGGTAGAGGTGGTGACCACGGTGCTGATCCTGCTGGGCCTGCGCTGGTTGCCGCGACGGATCGAAGAGGTCTCGCCGCTGCCAAGCACCCTGCGCAAGGCGCGCATCCGGCGTCTGCGCGACTTGCTGCTGTCGATTGCCGTCGGTGGCGGCATGGCGCTGCTGTCGTACGCCATGCTGACGCGCCAGACGCCCAATGATATTTCCTCGTTCTACCTGAGCCGCGCCCTGCCGGAAGGCGGCGGCAGCAACGTGGTCAACGTGATGCTGGTGGACTTCCGCGGCTTCGACACCCTCGGCGAAATCACCGTGCTGGTGGCCGTGGCGTTGACCGTGTTCGCCCTGCTGCGACGCTTCCGCCCACCAAAAGAAAGCCTGCAACTGCCCGCTCAACAGCGTTTGCTCGCGCCGGACGTGGTCACCGATCTGGTCAACCCGCGTCACGCCAGCGACACCGCGCTGGGTTTCATGATGGTGCCGGCGGTGCTGGTGCGCCTGCTGCTGCCGATCGCGTTCGTGGTGTCGATCTACCTGTTCATGCGCGGGCACAACCAGCCGGGCGGCGGTTTTGTCGCGGGGCTGGTGATGTCGGTGGCGTTCATTCTTCAATACATGGTCGCCGGCACGCAGTGGGTCGAAGCACAAATGAACCTGCGACCGCTGCGCTGGATGGGCACGGGCCTGTTGTTCGCCACGGTCACCGGGCTCGGGGCGATGGCGGTCGGTTACCCGTTCCTGACCACCCACACCTGGCATTTCGAACTGCCGCTGCTTGGTGACATTCACATCGCCAGCGCGCTGTTCTTCGACATTGGCGTGTATTCGGTGGTGGTCGGCTCGACGCTGTTGATCCTCACCGCCCTCGCCCACCAATCGGTACGCGGCCACAAAACTGCGGCCCTGCCCAGATCCGTCGCCACGAAAGGAGCCGTCTGATGGAAGAAGTCATCGCAATCGCCATCGGCGTGCTGGCCGCGTCCGGCGTCTGGCTGGTGCTGCGGCCACGGACATTCCAGGTGGTCATGGGCCTGTGCCTGCTGTCGTATGGCGTCAACCTGTTCATCTTCAGCATGGGCAGTCTGTTCATCGGCAAGGAGCCGATCATCAAGGACGGTGTGCCCCAGGATCTGTTGCATTACACCGACCCGCTGCCGCAAGCGCTGGTGCTGACCGCCATCGTGATCAGTTTCGCCATGACTGCCCTGTTTCTTGTGGTGCTGCTGGCTTCGCGCGGTCTCACCGGCACCGACCACGTGGATGGCCGGGAGCCTAAAGAATGAATGCGATGACACACCTGATCGCCGCACCGATTCTGCTGCCGCTGCTGACCGCCGCCGTCATGCTGATGCTGGGCGAGAAACATCGCCCGCTGAAGGCCAAAATCAACGTGTTCTCCAGCCTGCTCGGCCTAGGGATCTCCGTGCTGTTGCTGCAATGGACGCAAACCACCGGCGTGCCCGGTTCCATCGGGGTATACCTGCCGGGCAACTGGCAAGCGCCGTTCGGTATCGTACTGGTGGTCGATCGTTTGTCCGCGCTGATGCTGGTGCTGACCGGAATCATCGGCGTCAGTGCCCTGCTGTTCGCCATGGCCCGCTGGGACGGCGCCGGTTCGAGTTTCCACGCGCTGTTCCAGATTCAGATGATGGGCCTGTATGGCGCATTCCTGACGGCGGACCTGTTCAACCTGTTCGTGTTTTTCGAGGTGCTGCTGGCGGCCTCCTACGGCCTGATGCTCCACGGTTCGGGTCGGGCACGGGTGTCATCGGGGCTGCATTACATCTCGATCAACCTGTTGGCCTCGTCGCTGTTCCTGATTGGCGCGGCGTTGATCTACGGCGTCACCGGCACCCTGAACATGGCCGACCTGGCCCTGAAAATTCCGTTGGTGCCGGAAGCCGATCGCGGCCTGTTGCATGCCGGCGCGGCGATTCTTGCGGTGGCGTTCCTGGCCAAGGCCGGCATGTGGCCGCTGAATTTCTGGCTGGTGCCGGCCTATTCCTCGGCCAGCGCACCGGTGGCGGCGATGTTCGCGATCATGACCAAGGTCGGCGTCTACACCTTGCTGCGCCTGTGGACCTTGCTGTTCTCCGGTCAGGCCGGCGCTTCGGCGTACTTTGGCGGCGACTGGCTGATCTACGGCGGCATGGCGACCATCGTCTGCGCGGCGGTGGCGATCCTCGCCGCGCAACGGCTGGAGCGCATGGCCAGCCTGAGCATTCTGGTGTCGGCGGGTATTCTGCTGTCGGCCATCGGTTTCGCCCAGCCGAACCTGATCGGCGCGGCGCTGTTCTATCTGGTCAGCTCGACCCTGGCGTTAAGCGCGTTGTTCCTGCTGGCCGAGTTGATCGAGCGTTCGCGTTCGGCCAATGAAATGCCGCTGTTCGATGACGGCGACCTGATCGCCCGGCCGCTGGAGTCCCTGCAACCGCCCAAAGGCATCAACCTCGACGACGAACAGAAAGCCGTGGTCGGTCAGGTGATTCCCTGGACCATGGCGTTTCTCGGTTTGAGCTTCATCGCTTGCGCGTTGTTGATCATCGGCATGCCGCCGTTGTCCGGGTTCATCGGCAAACTGGGCTTGCTCAGTGCGTTGCTCAACCCGCTGGGCTTGGGCAACGGGACAGATGAACCGGTGTCGAACGCCGCGTGGGGCTTGCTGGCATTGCTGATTCTCTCCGGGCTGGCGTCGCTGATTGCCTTTTCGCGTTTGGGTATCCAGCGCTTCTGGACGCCTGAGGAACGCCCCTCGCCGTTGCTGCGACGGTTCGAATGCGTGCCAATTATCGCGCTGTTGGGCCTGAGCATCCTGCTGACCTTCAAGGCCGAGCCCCTATTGCGCTACACCCAGGCCGCCGCTCAAACCTTGAACAATCCGCAGCAGTACGTGATGGCGGTGCTCGGCACCCGGGCGGTCCCGAGTCCGGAAGCCAAAGGTGCAGTCGCGGAGGTGCAACCATGAAACGCCTGTTTCCTGCGCCGTGGCTGTCGCTTGCGCTGTGGTTGTTGTGGCTGCTGCTGAACCTGTCGATGAGCCCCGGCAATCTGCTGCTGGGCGCCGTACTCGGGTTTTGTGCGCCGTTGATGATGCGCAAGTTGCGGCCACTGCCAATCCGCATTCGGCGTCCCGGCGTGATCCTGCGGTTGTTCTTCATCGTCGGGCGTGACGTGCTGGTGTCCAACCTTGCCGTGGCCTGGAGTGTTTTGAACGCCACTCGGCGCCCGCCGCGCTCAAGGTTCATCAAAGTGCCGATGGATTTGCGCGACGCCAACGGCCTGGCTGCACTGGCGATGATCTGCACCGTGGTGCCCGGCACGGTCTGGTCGGAACTGGCGCTGGATCGCAGCATTCTGTTGCTGCACGTCTTCGATCTGGATGACGAAGCGCTGTTCATCCAGCACTTCAAGGCGACCTACGAGCGCCCCTTGATGGAGATCTTCGAATGAGCCCGATACTGTCGAATGCGGTTCTGCTGAGCCTTTTCTTTTTTTCGCTGGCGATGGTTCTGACGCTGATCCGCCTGTTCAAGGGGCCATCGGCCCAGGACCGGGTTCTGGCGCTGGATTACCTGTACATCGTCGCGATGCTGATGATGCTGACCCTGGGCATTCGTTATGCCAGTGACACGTACTTCGAAGCGGCGCTGCTGATCGCGCTGTTTGGCTTTGTCGGCTCGTTTGCCCTGGCAAAATTCCTGCTGCGTGGCGAGGTGATCGAATGAACGCAGAACTGTCTCTGTGGGTGGAAATCCCGGTGGCGATCCTGCTGGTGCTCAGCAGTGTTTTCGCATTGATCGGCGCGATCGGGCTGGTGCGTATGAAGGATTACTTCCAACGCATGCACCCGCCGGCACTGGCCTCGACATTGGGTGCGTGGTGCGTGGCGCTGGGATCGATCATCTACTTTTCCGCGCTCAAGTCCGGGCCGGTGTTGCATGCCTGGCTGATCCCGATTCTGTTGGCGATTACCGTACCGGTCACGACGTTGCTACTGGCGCGGGCAGCGTTGTTCCGCAAGCGTATGGCGGGGGATGATGTGCCGGCTGAGGTGAGTAGCCGGCGGACCGAGAGCGGAAGTTAGGTTTAGAGATTTGTGTTGATTGGCAGGGCCTCATCGCTAGCAGGCCAGCCCCACATTGGGATCTTCAGCGTTTACACGATTCCAGTGGGAGCGGGCTTGCCCGCGAAGGCGTCAGTCGAGGCAACTCACACCCAGGCAACGGCCAACAATCCCGCCCCCAACATCACACACAACGGCGAATAGACCCACGTGTCCAGCCGGGCAAATTTCGAGTCTTTGACGTCTTTGAAAAAGCCCACCAGGTTCGAATCGCCGATCGCCCGGGCGAACATCAGCATCGCGATGGCGCTGATCACCCATTGCAGCGACTGATGGGTCACCGCCGGCATCCACCAGCCGACCCGCAAACACACCAGCACAGCGATCAGCAGCAATCCTAAAGCCACCAGCAACGTCAGCCACCCCGAAGGCTTGAACGCGGGCCGCGATCTCGCGCCGTTCTCCCCCGGCACCTGCGGCACCGCCGCCACGGCAGCCCACTGGCCACCCAGCGCCCAGTAGACATGTATCAGGCTGATCACCGCGAAGATGGTCACCAGCCATTGAGCCAACACAAACGTCATGTCGAGGATCCTTGAAAGGCATTTAACAGAATCATCCTAGTCGGCATTTTTAGAAGTGCGCGGATGATCAACGGTGATAAAGTGCCGCCCCATGAAACTCGCCCGGACCGATCGCTCACTCATTGCCTGGATGCTGTATTGCTGCGTCCTGTTCAATGTGTTCGCCTGCAGCATCGGTCACGGGCAAATGGTCGGGATGCAGCTCAACGGCCTCGGCGGCCAGTTCTGTACGGTCGATCCGGCCACCCAGGCCCCGGTCGCCTCGAACACCTCCGAAGACAAACTGCCGACCCTCTCGAAGGCCTTCGGTTGCCCATTATGCTCCACCGGTGGCATGGGCCCGGCGCTCAATTCCAGCCTGACCCTGGCGATCCTCCCGGAACAACACAGCCCGCCCCTGACGGTCGTGGTCAACGCTGACCTCCCCGCTCGCTACACCTGGCCTTCGGCCAACCCCCGCGCCCCGCCGCTCGCCTGAATTCCTTCGCCTTTCAATCAGCTCACTTCGCCAACGCGAGGCGTTCGCCTGTGCGCTGCTTCCTAGTCAAGTCTTCAGGATTCATCGATGAAAACCATCTCTTTGCTGGCCAGCCTGTGCGGCTGCCTGTCCGTTAACACCTGGGCACATGCCACGGTGGACCTCGCACCGATCACCATTGACGGCCAAGCTACAGCCGAGCCGGGCCTGAGCCTGGATCAATCCAGCGGCATGGCCTCACGCCTTGGGCTGAGCGTGCGTGACACTCCGGCCTCGGTGGCGATCGCCAACCGCAACGACATCGAACGTCACGGTGCACAGAATTTCCAGGACGCTGCCAACACCCTGCCCGGCGTCAATGCCAGCGCGCCGCCGGGGTTCGGCGGGTTCGTTTCCTATCGAGGTTTCACCAGCAGCCAGATCACCCAGATGTTCAATGGCGTCAACGTCTCCGGTGGCCTTGCCCGGCCCGTGGATGCGTGGATCTATGACCGGGTGGAGCTGGTGGGCGGCCCGTCATCGCTGATCAATGGCGCCGGCTCGGTAGGAGGTTCGCTGAACTACGTGACCAGACTGGCGACCCGTGAAGAGCAAGCAGTCGAAGGTCGGGTCAGCTACGGCACTTACGACACCACCGAAACCGCATTCGGCCTCAACCATGCCCTCAGTGAAGCCGGTGCGGACGTGCAGCATTACGCCCGGCTCGACGTCAGCCACAACACCGGCAATGGCTACATCGATCGGCAGGAACGCGATGCGTGGAGCGTGGCGTTTTCGCTGCTCAGTGACCTGACGCCGAACCTGTCCCACACCCTGGCCCTGGAGTATCAGGATGAACACGAAGACAGCCCTTACTGGGGTACGCCGGTGCTCAACCCCAAGGCCGGTGAACTGAAGATCGACAAACACAACCGCTTCAACAACTACAACGTCGAGGATGGTCGCTACGAACAACGCACGATCTGGGTGCGCTCGATCATCGACTACCGGATCAACGACAGTACCACCCTGCGCAACACCCTTTACCATCTCGACAGTCAGCGTGACTACCGCAACCTGGAAACCTACCAGTACAGCGCTGACAACCGGGCAGTGAATCGCTCCACGGCGTATCAGGTCCGGCATCAGGGCGAGCAGAACGGCAACCAGTTCGAACTGCGTCACGACAACACGCTGTTTGGCCTCGATACGACCTGGTCCGGCGGCTTCGAGTACAAGGTCAACCAGACCACCAACTCACCGCTGAACGTCAAAGGCGCCAGCACGGTCGATCCGAACAACTTTCAGCCCGGGCACTTCTACGACATTCCGGGCACTCGACCGGGCTTTGTCAGCGACAAGACCAACGAAGTCACCACCCGGGCACTGTTCGTCGAGAACCGCCTGGCACTGACCGACAAGCTGTCGTTGCTGACCGGCCTGCGTTACGACGACATAGACCTGGACGTGACCAACCACCGGCAGGTGACCGCCAGCAATCCACGTCATCTCAAACGCAGTTGGGAACCGCTGACCGGCCGCGCCGGCCTGACCTGGCAGTTCATCCCTGACGCCAACGTCTATGTGCAATACAGCACCGCCGCTGAACAGCCCAATGGCACGCAGGATTTTGATGTCTCCACCGGCAAGCAATGGGAGGTCGGCAGCAAATTCGATTATCTGGGTGGTCGCGGTTCGGCGACAGTGGCGGCTTACACGATCGAGCGCAAAGACTTCGCAGTCACTGATCCGCTGGACCCGACCCTGAGCATTCCCGTGGGTCAGCAGACATCCAAGGGAATCGAACTGGCGAGTTCGCTGCGGATCACCGACAAGCTGTTGGCCGAAGGTAACTTTGCCTGGGTTGACGCTCAGTACGACGCGTTCACCGAGAAGAATGCAGCGGGTGTGGTGGTGTCACGCGAGGGCAACACGCCGACCAACGTGCCGGAGCGGGTCGGCAATCTGTGGCTGACCTATGACTTCGCGCCGCAATGGCAAGGTGGTGTCGATGCGCGATATGTGGCGTCGGTGTTTGCCGATAGCGCCAACACGATGACCGTGCCGTCTTACACGCTGTACGGCACGTTTCTCAGCTACAAGGTCGATCGGCACACCACCGTTACCGGCCGGGTGCGCAACCTGACCAATGAGGTGTATGCCGAGTTTGCACATGTGTCGCCGGCGTATTACCTGGGGACGCCGCGCACCTTCGAACTGGCTGTGCAGACCCGGTTTTAGTCGTAGCACCGGCTCCCTGTAGGCGCTGCCGCAGGCTGCGATCTTTTGATCCTGCCGTAACAAGCAAAATCAAAAGATCGCAGGCTTCGCCAGCGCTTACAGTCCAGCAGACACTTTATCCGCCACATCCTTCGGCACCCACGCCTGCCATACCTCCGGGTGCGCCTTCATGAACGCCTCCGCCGCCTGCCGTGGCGGGGTGTGTTTCTCGCTCATTTCAGCCAGCGCCTTGTTCAACGGGTCGATGGGAAAATCGACCTTGGCAAAGAACTCGGCAATCTGCGGGTACTGTTTCTGGAACGGAGTGGACACGCCAATCGACAGTTTCGAGGGCAATGAACGGGTCGGTTTAGGATTCGGGTTATCAGCGTCGGTCAGGGTCTTCCAGGCTTCGGCGTCAAACGGCGGCTCTTCCAGCTGAACCAGTTTGAAACGCCCGAGCAAGGGGGTCGGCGACCAGTAATAGAAAAGAACCGGCTTGCCACGACGAATCGACGAACTGATTTCCGCATCCAGCGCCGCCCCGGAGCCGCTGCGGAAATTCACATAGCTGTCATCCAGGCCATACGCCTTGAGCTTCTGCTTGTTGACCACCTCCGACGTCCAGCCGATCGGGCTGTTGAGGAACCGCCCCTTGCCCGGGGTTTCCGGGTCGTTGAACACGCCCTTGTATTTGGGCAGGTCGCTGACGCTGCGCAGGTCCGGCGCCAGCGGCTTGATGCCTTTCGCCGGATCGCCCTTGATCACATATTCAGGCACCCACCACCCTTCGGTGGCGCCCTTCACCGTATCGCCGAGGCTGACGACCTTGCCTTCGGCCTCGGCCTTGACCCAGACCGGACTGCGACCAGCCCATTCTTCGCCAATGACCTGGATGTCATCTTTGGCCAAGGCGGTCTCCAGCGTGATGGTCGTCCCCGGCAAGGTATCGGTCGGCAGCCCGTAACCCTTCTCGACGATGATCCGCAGGATATCGGTGATCAGGCTGCCGCTTTCCCAGTTCAGGTCGGCGAAGTGGGTGGGCGCCTGGGCGGCGAATACCGGAACGGGCGAACCCCACATACCGAAAGCGACCAGGACAGCGGTCAGCAACCGTCGAAATCCGTTCATGCTTTTGCACCTCGTGCTGTTCACAGCAATAGCAGGATGGCCTGATAAAGACCGCAAGCCTCAAAATACTCAGTCAACTGACTGTAGTAGAGGTTCCTGCTTTCGAGGGGTGAGGATTAAATTTCGGAAAGTTCCTGCAAGCCCGAAGCCATTACTCGCTCGCTTTGAACGTCACCAGTTCACCCTTGCGCCACTTGGCGGCCTTGGCCGTCACGGCTTTCAGGGTTTTGGTCAGGCCTTCCTGCAACTGTTGGTGAGCGGCAAACACCATCACCACGCTGTGACCTTCCTTGAACACGATCCCGTGACCGTCAGCCGTGGTCACGAACGCGTAATCGCCGAGGCCGTAGACCGTCAGTTTGATTTCGCGGAACTTGATCTCCAGTTTGCCGCCTTCACGGCTGGGCAATACCGATGCACTGAAATGATCGCCAACCTTGAGTTTCAGGCCGGGCTTGTCGTCCACCACCAGTGCTGATTCGGTGTCGAGTTCGGCAATGTAAATGCCTTCAGCGTTCTGTTCGGTGATGTAAACAAAACGTGACTGGAACTGTTTAACCAGCTTTGCGCGCAAATCACCCAGCACGAACAAAGCATGCATATCGAGATTACTTACTGCCAAGGAAACATCCCCACATCTGAAATGATGCTGCACGCTGACAGACAGCGCACAGCAGAAAAAAGCGGCAATGCCGAAAGTTGTAGCCAAGGGGCCCGGGTCGAGTCCGGAAACGAGCAGAGTGCTCATCCATCGCGAGGCGTGAGAAGACTACTGGAATGTCACTCGCGTCGTCTTGTCTGGCGTTCGTCAGAAGTTGAAGGAAAACGCACTTCTGTCCGCCAGAAAAACAGGATTACCCACCTTAGGGAAAAAACGCTGCAAAAAAAGCATTTTTCCGACATATCGCCCGTAAAAAATTGCTTTAGATGAGCAGCAATCGCCAACCCGTGACGGTGATTCTAGAGCAGCGATGCTCATCGAGACTACCCAAAACGACGTACACACGTCGGCAAAACCATGAAAAGGACTTCATATGTGCACCCCGACACACTTTATTTCTCACACACACCCTCTGTCCACGCTGTCTCCGGCGCTGTTCCCGCATACTGCGTTTGTCCGAGCAGAGCCTGCCACGCTGCGCTTCCAGGTGGTATTGGCCGGCACTGCTTTCTTCCATATCAAGGAAATTTCCACGGGCCACGTAAGAGGTTTCCGCAGTAACCATAACGCGGCCTGCGCGCTTGCCCGCGCGCTCGAGTTGCGGTGCTGAACGTTCTGCCTCACGCCTATAGACGTTTCGTCACGCCGACGAGTTAACTCAGCCGTCGGCAGGCAACTACTGCCATACTGCCGAACCAATGAAACCCGTTCCCAAGCCGGACGGCGTTCAACACAACAGAATATTTCCAAGGGAAGGCTGCTACGTGACGGAATTTGATATCGGTGAATTTTTTATCCGGGGCGAAGCCAGAGAAGTCGAGGGCGAATTCCAGGCGGTCATTATCATGCGCGCCAAACCGCCACTGACTACAGTGACGTATCACCAGGTCGAGAAAGATCGCTGGTTCAAAACCCCGGACGTCGCCGCCATCGCCGCTCAGGAAGCCGCCAAGGCCCTGAAGCTTGCCGTCGATGAAGGTGCGTTGAAAGCCTGATCAGCCGGTTCGCAGTCTATGCTCATTCCTGCTTTCGAACATCGCTATCGAACTCCTGAAGTGCGGCCGCCTCAGATGCTATGCAGCCGCACCTCAGATCTCGCACCCGTGCGACCAGCAAGGAGATGAAGATGGATTCACCTACACACGATTTGAAAGGCTTGTTCGACCAGCTCGGCCTGGATTCCAGCGAAAAGGCCATCGACGATTTCATCGCCAGCCATTCCCCGCTGCCCGATGATAAAAAGCTCATCGATGCCGAATTCTGGACTCCGCAACAAGCTGGCTTCCTGAAAGAGCGATTGCGTGAAGATGCCGATTGGGCGCGGGTGGTCGACGACCTGAACCTGCGTATGCATCAGGTTCACTAGTCAATGCAGGCTGTCGGGTGCTTCGGCGTTTAATTGCGCCAACCAGGCAGCCTTGCACTCTTGCGCTTCTTCACGACTGGAGAATGCCGTCCCCCGGCGTTCGCCGTTCAGCAACACGACCCAGCAGACACTTTGCCCCGCCGCACGCAAACTGGCGGGCACGCCGCTGCCAATCATGACCGCGACATCAACTTTGGTTTGCATGCTGACCTCTTGAGCTTCATTAACTACCTAACCGTAGACAGCGTAATGAGTTCATTGGCGAGGAAAAAGCGACTGCGCTGCATAGATTAATTGCCAGAATCGCAACAATGCCGTGATGCACATTGCTTGAAAAAATGGCTGCGGTTCAGTTCCCACAGGAGATCGGGGTACGGCTGTTGCTTTCACCACTCTTCAGGCCGAGCATTAGCTCGCCTGCAGCTTTTGATCTTGCGGTGTACGCCCCCTCACGCCCTGAGCCTGTCCGTCAACTTGTGAGCGCCTCCATCGGCGCTTCTCCAAGTGACTCGCCGTAAGGGCGAAACCAATAGCCGCCGTTACCGCAGAAACGGATATGTCCCCACCCCCAAATACCCAGCCGCTCAACGAGCACTCTCCGGCTTATACCCCAAACGCAACCCACCCCAATGCCGCCCCTTGACCATGATCGGCACCGAAAGGTCGTGCATCAGCTCTCCGGTATCCCGCGTATAGGTCTGCAACAGCACAGCCTGTTGATGGCTGCCACAACGAATCCCCGTCCGGTCGGCAAACTTGCGTTTGGTGCGGTTCTGCAACGTATCAACCTGCACATCCCCCGTCAGCGGCTGGCTGAACACCGTGTTATGGGTCGGCACATACCCCTGCTGCGTACAGGCGATGGCAAACACCAGGCCTTCATGACGCGGCAACAACGGTTCCTGAATCGCCGGCAAAACCTTATCGGTGTAACGGTCGAAACGCGTCTGAAACTTCGCCGGGCTCGTATTGGGGATGGCCTGATAACTGCGATCAAACAAATCATCAAGACTGACAACGCCCTGGTCGATATCAGCTTCGAAACGCGCCGCAATCTGACGCGCGCCTTCACGGGCCAGGTCATAAATCCGCTGGTGATAGTCATCCAGCCCGACCTCGGCGAGTCGCTCACTGATGGTTTCGGCCTGCCCTTCCATCTGCACCGCCGCCTGGGCCAGGCGCTGGGTCTGTTGATCACTGATCGCCAGGTCGCTGCGCATCTGCTCGATCGCGTGAAACAAGCTGTCGAGTTGCTCGCGATTGGTCTCCGCGCCCTTGGCAATTTCGCCGACCTGACTTTCGACACCGGCCGCCAGGCGCGCAATGTTTTCCAGGTGCTGACCGGTGTGCTCGACCTGTTCGACACCGATGTCGAGGTCGCTGGACAACTGGCGAATCTGCTCAACTACCTGCGCGGTGCGCTGCTGGATATCGGCAACCATCTCGCCGACTTCGCCCGTTGCCGTTGCCGTACGCGCCGCCAGACCGCGAACTTCATCGGCGACCACCGCAAACCCGCGTCCGTGTTCACCGGCCCGCGCCGCTTCAATGGCCGCGTTCAACGCCAGCAGGTTGGTCTGGCTGGCGATGGACTGGATCACCAGCGTGACCCGCTGGATGTCGTCGCTGCGCAGGCTCAGGGCTTCGATCAGCTCACGGCTGTTGCTGGCGCGCTGACTGAGTTGATGCATGCGATTGATGGATTCGATCAGCTCCGTGCGCCCTGCTGCGCTGCTCTGGTGAGCTTCACTGGCAGCACTGAGGGCGGTTCGACTGAGTGTCGAGGTGGCGTGTTCGGTGGCGATCATCACTTCGGCGTTGCTGACAATCTGTGCCGCGGCACCGAGTTGTGATTGCAGTTTGTCCGCCAGCTGCTTGACCGAATAGGCCACGCCAGCGGCTGACAGAGCGTTGTGACTGGTGGTGTAGGAAAGATCGCGAGTCAGCTCGGCGATGGCATTGGAACTGTCTGCGGAGGATGCTTCGGGGATGGCTCGGGAACGTAGCCGAGGCAGCCAGATAATCAGGACGGCCAGCGGCAGGCCGAGATAAAGCGACCAGCCCCCGAGCGTCATGCCGCACAGCAAGAGCATCACGGCGATGCTTTGCAGTGTGGGCGTCAACCAAAGGTTTTTCGGCGAAAGCACGGGTGCAGGCACTGCCCCGACCAGAGATCCGTCCCGCGTCATATCTTCACCCCACGCACTTCTAATTGTTGTACCCGCATTTAACGCCACTACAAGGCCATTATCCATGGTCCATTAGTAGTGGGCGTTGCAGCAGATCAATAGAAGTGCCCGCTGTTTTGCGCAGACGAAAAAAAGCATCGCGGGCCAGAGCCTTGCTCCTTCAGGAGTGAGGCTGGCCCGCGATGCGGGGCGCTACGAAATCAGGCCTGACGCTGGTGCTTGTCGATCTGTTCGTGACGCTCTTGAGCTTCGATGCAGTACTTGGTGGTCGGGCTGATCAGCAGGCGTTTCAGGCCAATGGCCTCGCCGCTGTCGTCGCACCAGCCGAAGCTGTCTTCCTTGATGCGTTCCAGCGCCTGTTCCAACTGAGGCAGCATGCGCTGGTCGCGATCGATCGCGTTCACCAGCCAAGTGCGCTCTTCTTCGACAGACGCCGCGTCAGCCGGATCGGCCGGGGTGTCCAGGCTCTCGATGGCGATGCGGTTCTGCTCGATGCGCTCATGGGTTTCGACTTTCATGTTCTGCAACAGCTCAGAGAAAAAAGCATGTTGCTCGGCATTCATGTAGTCATCCGCCGGCATGGCCAGCAACTTGTCCTTTGTCATTGATATCTCTATAAAAAAACGTGCATTAAGGCGAATTAGGGAGCGTTCCGGCGGACCTGGTCTGGCCATCGGAACGGCGCCGTTTATTCCAAGCGCCACCCGGCACTCAATTTACGAGGGGCGGCAGTCTAAGGCCGACTTGAGGCCCCAGCAACTGAAAAGTCAGCGAATTTGTCCGACAAAGCCCTGAAAGTGCTCTATGGCAGCCTTTGCGGTGGTTATCGGAGTGCGTTTATAGCAAGAAATTCAATCGAGCGGCTGTATATAGAAGACAAACGGCTGCGACAGTAGGGGTTATCGACCGCATTTGCCGGTTGATGAGCCGCCGGTGCAACACGTTTGCAGCGCGGGCAACCTCGGCTAAGGTTATCCATCCCGAAACGACCATCTGAGGAGCGGTGCAATGAAACTGATCGGCATGCTGAATTCGCCTTACGTACGGCGGGTCGCCATTACTGCCAAACGCCTGGGCATCGACCTTGATCACCAATCGGTTTCGGTGTTTCGGCACTTCGAGCAGTTCCAGCAGATCAACCCGGTGGTCAAGGCGCCGACGCTGGTACTGGATGACGGCGAGGTGCTGATCGACTCGACGTTGATCATCGATTACCTGGAAGCGCTGGCGCCAACGGGTAAAAGTCTGATGCCTGGCGAGCTGGATCAACGCCTGCGTTCGTTACGCCTGATCGGCCTGGCGCTGGCAGCGTGCGAGAAGTCCGTGCAGCTTTATTACGAACGCAACCTGCGCCCTGCGGAAATCCAGTTTGAGCCCTGGGTGGAACGGGTCGAAGGGCAATTGGCGGCGGCGTATTCGGCGCTGGAGCGGGAATTGGAAATGCAGCCACTGAAGACTGACGGTTCGATCGATCAGGACGGGATTACGCTGGCGGTGGCCTGGAGCTTCACCCATCTGGTGGTGCCGGATCAGGTGGATGATCAGCACTTTCCCCAGATCAGTGCCTTCACAGCGTATGCCGAAGGGCTTGATGAGTTTTTGAGCACGCCGATTGAGTAGACAGATGTGTTGTGACAGATCCCCCGTCAAAACAAAAACGCCGCGTCCACCAGAGGCAGAAGCGGCGCAGGCATGAGCCTCAGCGGATCAGTGCATGAACAGGGCGATCAGGATGATGATCGGGATCGGTACACCGAGAAAGAACAGCAGTAATGAGCGCATGATGATTCTCCAGGGTTAGCGAACAGGTGCAGTGGTCACATAAGCGTCGGATTCCAGATACACCACGGCATCCCGACGACGACCGCCGAATGTGGCGGCGAAGCTGGCGAAGAAAGCGCCGATCAGCAGCGCGATGAACATCCACAGCGACGTCCATGCCGCGACTTTGGCGGCGGTGTCCGCAGCTTGTTGGGCGGCCAGTTTCGCGTCGGCTACGGCTTTTTGGGTACGGGCATAGACTTCATCGACACGACGTTCAGCGTCCGCTTGCGTGAGGTTGGTCCGTTGCGCCACCAGTTGTGCCAGATACGTGCGGTCTTCGGCGGCCAGTTGACCGTCGTTGCCCAGCGAGCGCACGAAGATGCGGGTGACAGTGCCGCGGGCGGCGTCATCACTGACGGCAGCCGGGCGATCGTCGCGGAACAGGCTGTCGACGAAATAGCCGTACGGGTCGCTGTTGGTATTACCGGCTGCGGTTCCGGCCGCTTGCGTCGCGGCACTTGCGGCACCACCCATCACATTGGCACCGGCCTGCACACCGCCGCTGACGATGCTGCTGACTGAGCCGACCACCAGCGTCGCAGTCACCAGCGTCGCCACGCACCAGGCCAGGAAGCCATGGGCCGTGTCGCGGAAGTAGACTTCATCGCCATGCATGTTCGCCCATTTCACCCGCAGGCGGCCGGCGATGTAACCACCGAGCCCCGAAGCGACGATTTGTGTGGCGGCCAGCCAGATAATCGTTGAAATGCCCAGGCCCTTGGCGCTGACGCCTTCGTTGGCCCATGGGGAAACCGCCGAGAAACCCAGGCCGAAACCGAGCAGTACCAGGATCAACGACAACGCCGCCGCAGCAGCGGCCCCGGCGAAAATCGCACCCCAGGAAACGCCCGACAGCGTGCTTGACTCTTCTGCGGCAGGATAGAAACCATCAGAGGATCTATTCATTATTATGTCGCTCCAGGCAGGAAAGATGTTGTTACAACTCGTCAAAAGAGGAATTGCAGTCAACGTGCCAGTCGCCAATCCTAGATAAGTTGTTGAATTTCAATCACATAGAAAATCTGAACTTAAATTTCTCATGCAAATTGCAAGAAACCGGCAATATCAGCGGGTTTTCTGCATGCCACGGGAAGCACCGCCAAATGAAGTTTTATTTAAAAAGGTTGCAGCCATTTATTGGCAAAATGCCGCACATCGCTGTGAACCTTTAATCAGGCCAACCTATGACCCGCATCTTGACCATCGAAGACGACGCCGTGACCGCCCGGGAAATCGTCGCCGAACTGAGCAGCCACGGCCTCGACGTGGATTGGGTCGACAACGGCCGCGAAGGTCTTGAGCGCGCGGTCAGCGGCAACTATGACCTGATCACGCTGGACCGCATGCTGCCCGAGCTCGATGGCCTGGCGATTGTCACGACGCTGCGGACCATGGGCGTGTCGACGCCGATCCTGATGATCAGTGCCCTCTCCGATGTCGATGAGCGCGTGCGTGGCTTGCGTGCCGGCGGGGACGATTACCTGACCAAACCCTTTGCCACGGATGAAATGGCCGCGCGGGTCGAAGTGTTGCTGCGCCGGCAGAACACCGTGACCGCCCAGGCCACCACGCTGCGGGTGGCCGATCTGGAACTGAACCTGATCAGCCACGAAGCCAGCCGAGACGGTCAGTTGCTGACGCTGTTGCCCACCGAATACAAATTGCTGGAATTCCTGATGCGCAACACCGGGCAGATTCTGTCGCGAATGATGATTTTCGAAGAGGTCTGGGGCTATCACTTCGACCCTGGCACCAACCTGATCGACGTGCACATCGGCCGCCTGCGCAAAAAGATCGACCCGCCCGGCAACGTCCCCCTGATTCGGACCGTGCGAGGCTCGGGTTATGTCATTGCCGAACCCCTCTAAAGGCTGGCGTTCTTCCATCAGTCGCTTGCTGGCGCTCTACAGTTCGCTGTTCGTGCTCTGGAGCGGGATTCTCATGGGGGTCATGTACTACGAGGTGTCCGCCTACCTGGATAACCTGGCCAAGCACTCGCTGATGCAACGTCAGCATTTGTTCTCGCGCTTTTCCGGCGAACAACTGGTGGACGCCCTCGCCGTCAGCATGACCTTCGACATTCGTGGCATCGACGCCTACGGCCTGTTCGATGCCGAGCATCGCTACCTCAGCGGCGCCCTGCGCCACATACCCGCAGGCCTGCCACTGGACGGCAGGATTCACATGCTCAGCGACTGCGCCGACTCCGATGATCCGACCTTGCCCAGCGACAGTTGCGATGCGGTGGCGACCCAGACGCGTGATGGTCGCTGGCTGATACTGGTGCGCGACAACGGCTCGCTGTTCGCCGTGACCCGGATCATCCTCCACGCGCTGTTCTGGGGCGTGACCCTGACCATTTTGCCGGGCATCGTCGGATGGCACCTGCTGCGCCGTCGACCGCTGCGGCGCATTCGCGGGATTCAGGCCAGTGCCGAGGCGATTGTGGCCGGGGATCTGACCCGACGCCTGCCGCTGTCCAATCGCCGCGACGAACTGGACATGCTCGCCGCCATCGTCAATGCCATGCTCGAACGCATCGAACGCTTGATGAACGAGGTCAAGGGTGTGTGCGACAACATTGCCCACGACTTGCGCACGCCGCTGACCCGCTTGCGGGCGCAGTTGTACCGCATGCAGCAACAGGCGGGCGAAGGTTCCCAGGAAGCCGCGCAACTGGATTCCGTGTTGAGTGAAGCGGACACGCTGATGGCGCGCTTTCGCGGTTTGCTGCGCATTTCCGAGCTGGAAGACCGGCAGCGGCGCTCCGGTTTTGTGCAACTCGACCCGGTGCCGTTGTTGCAGGAACTGCACGACTTTTACCTGCCGCTGGCGGAGGAAGACGAGCTGGTTTTCAAGCTGCAATTGCCCGAATCATTGCCGGCGCTGAAGGGCGATCGGGCGCTGCTGTTCGAAGCCGTGGCAAATCTGTTGAGCAATTCGATCAAATTCACACCGCCGGGTGGCGAGGTGATTTTGCGCGGGGTCAATGAGGGTGGGCATACGCGGATCGAAGTGCTCGACTCCGGACCGGGCATCCCTGCAGCCGAACGCGAAGCCGTGTTCCAGCGTTTCTACCGCGCCGAAGGTGGCAATCAGCAAAGCGGGTTCGGGCTGGGGCTGTCGATCGTGGCGGCGATTGTCAGCCTGCATGGGTTTACGCTGGAAGTGGGTGACAGCGAATGCGGTGGCGCGCGGTTGGTGCTGGATTGTCGGCAGAGCCTCATTCCCCAGACCTGACGCAAATCTGCTGAACTGACACATGACCTGTGGGAGCGGCTTGTCCGCTACCACAGGTCATGTGTCGATCAGTCAGGCCGGGTAGTTGGCTCGAAGGGCTTCGAGTCCACCCTGGTAGATCCCGCCAAACAACGCCGTCACCTCCTCCTCACTCACCCCGACCGGCGCAAACCGACCCGACCAGGTCACCCGCGTACTCTCACCCTGCGCTTCAACGCGAATGGTCGCCAGATAATCAGTCGCCGGGAACGGCGCCTGCAAAATCGAGTAGCTGTATGTCTTCCCGGCGTTATCAAACGCCTCCAGCCGCTCAATCACTACGGCGCCATCCGCGGTTTGCAGACTGCGCACGCGCCCGCCTTCGCTCAGCTCGCTTTTGGGAATAAACGGCAGCCAGTCCGGCAGCGAATTGAAGCCACCGATCAAATGCCAGACCTGGTCGGCCGAAGCCGGGATGTCGATAAACGCTGATGCCGTTGCCATGTAATGTTCTCTCTCATTCAAAAATTTCAGATCGCCATGCTGTCGACGACGCCGCCGTCAACTCTAAGGGCTGCACCGGTTGTTGCCGACGACAGCGGCGACGCGATGTAGGCCACCAGGTTGGCGACTTCCTCGACATTCGCCACGCGCTGGATAATCGATGTCGGCCGGGCCTTGCGCACGAAGGCGTCGGCTTCTTCCCGGACACTGCGCCCCGATTCGGTCGTGGCGTCCTTGAGCATCTGCTCCAGGCCATCGGTCAACGTCGGGCCGGGCAGGATCGCGTTGACGGTCACGCCAGTGCCCGCCAGCCGCTTGGCCAGCCCGTGGGACACGGCGAGGTTAGCGCTTTTGGTCACACCATAGTTGAGCATGTCGGCCGGGATCGCGATCCCGGATTCCGAGGACAGGAAGATCACCCGCCCCCAGCCCTGCTTGACCATGTCCGGCACGTAATGCCGTGACAGGCGTACACCGGAGATCACGTTGACCTCGTAGAAGCGCGTCCACTCGCTGTCCGGGGTGTCGAAGAAATCCACTTCGTTAAAGATGCCGAGGTTGTTGACCAGGATGTCGGCACGCGGCTCGGCGGCGAACAATTGCTCGGCGCCTTCGGCGGTACCGAGGTCGGCGGTCAGGCCTCGCAGTTGCGCACCCAGCACGCTCTGGCGAATGCTCGCCAGCGCTTGCTCGACCTTGGCGGTTTCGCGTCCGATCACCACCACCGTGGCGCCGGACTCGGCCAGTGCCTTGCTGATGCCCAGGCCAATGCCGGCGGTGCTACCGCTGACAATGGCGAGTTTTCCAGTCAGATCGATCTTCATGTTCAAACTCCTGTGGCAGGCAATGGAGCGCGTTCAGACACCAGCTTCGCTTCGCGCATCGCTTGCCAGAACGCAGCGGGAATGACTGCCGACAACGCAGCCACATCTTCAGCAATCCGGTCCGGACGGCTGGACCCCGGAATCACCGCCGCGACGGCAGGATTGGCCAGGGAGAATTGCAATGCAGCGGCCTTGATGTCGACGCCGTGGGCCGCCGCGATGCGTTTGATCTGCTCGACTTTCTGGATGATCGCCGGGCTGGCCTTCTGGTATTCGAAGTGCGCGCCGCCGGCCAGAATGCCCGAGCTGTAAGGGCCACCGACCACGATCTCGACATTCTGTGCCAAGGCAGCGTCCATCAAACGTTGCAGGGCACGATCGTGATCCAGCAGCGTATAGCGCCCCGCCAGCAGAAAACCGTCCGGTTGGGCTTCCGTCAGATCAAGGGTCAGTTCGCACGGCTCGACCTTGTTCACGCCCAGGCCCCAGCCTTTGATTACGCCTTCTTCACGCAAACGGGTCAGTACCTTGAAAGCGCCGGTGCGGGCCTGGTTGAAGTATTCCAGCCATTGATCGCCGTAGAAATCCTGCGCGATATCATGCACCCAGACGATGTCCAGGCGATCGGTTTGCAGACGCTCGAGGCTGTCTTCGATGGAACGCATCGTCGCGTCGGCGCTGTAGTCGTTGACGATCCTGTTCGGGCGACCGTGCTCGAACACCCCGCTCTTCTCGCCCAGATCCCGGGCAGCGGCGTCTTCGATTTCGTCGAGAATCACCCGGCCGACCTTGCTGCTCAGTACGTAGTCGTCACGGTTGTAGCGAGCCAGCGCGGCGCCGAGGCGAATCTCCGACAGGCCCGAGCCGTAAAACGGCGCGGTATCGAAATAACGCACGCCAGCATCCCAGGCGGCGTGTACGGTGGCCATCGCCTCTTCTTCCGGGATGGCGCGGAACATATTGCCCAGGGGGGCAGTGCCGAAACCCAGCGCGCCGGGCAGTTTGTCTTTCAAGCTCATGGATGATTCCTCTCGATGTCAGTGGTCAGTCAGGTGACCGATGAGCCAATCCTAGATTGCGAGGATCGGACCGTCCAAGACATAATGCGCAGCACTTGAGTCCCTATAGGTCTGACATGATCGACATCCGCCAATTGCGCTACTTCGTGGCCGTCGCCGAGGAAGAACACGTCGGTCGCGCCGCCGAGCGCCTGCACATTTCCCAGTCGCCCCTGAGCCGGCAGATCGCCCAGCTCGAAGAACGGCTGGGCCTGACCCTGTTCGAGCGCAGCCAGCAACGCATTCGGCTGACCCGCGACGGCCAGACCTTTCTCGCCGAAACCCGCGCCCTGCTGACCCACGCCAATCGCCTGGAATCCCTCGGCAAACGCCTCGGTCGTGGCGAAGAAGGCGGCCTGTGCATCGGCTACATCGAAAACGCCATGCACGCCGGCGTCCTGCCGAATGCCTTGCGGGTGTTGCGGGTGGACCGGCCCAACGTGCACGTCGCGCTGTACAACCTCAGCTCCGCCGAACAACTCGAAGGCCTGCGTCAGCGTAGCCTCGATATCGCGTTGGTCAGCGAACCGCCCGTCGCCGACGATCCGGACTTGCTGGGTTTTCAGGTGCTCGACGACCCGATGCTGTTGGCGCTGCCCGAGCATCATCCCCTCGCCCATCAAGCGACGCTGGGCCCGGAAGACCTGTCCGACCAGGAATGGATCGGTGTGCAACACCGACAGAACTGCGCCAGCCGCGAAGACTTCGTCAGTGCCTGCATCCGCGCCGGTTTCACCCCGGACATCCGCATGGAGGCCACTGAACCCTTCACCGCACTGGGGCTGGTGGCGTCGGGGCTGGGCATCGCGATGATTCAGAAAGGCTTGAGCCGCAATGCGCCACCGGGCGTGGTGCTGCGGGAAGTGCCGTGGATTGCGTTCACCACGCCGCTGTGGGCAGCGTGGCACCGGATCAATTTGCGGCCGTTGGTGGAGACGTTCCGGAAGGTGCTGACCGAGCCCGTCAGCTAAACCACCATCCGTGTGGCGAGGGAGCTTGCTCCCGCTGGGTCGCGAAGCGGCCCCAATCAGGCGACGATGGTCAGTTCTGACAAACCGCGCATGCAGGTTTTACGACTGCTGCGCAGCCGAGCGGGAGCAAGCTCCCTCGCCACAGGAATCCTGTCATGACAAAGGTGTGCGGCTCCTGCCCCGGGAGTTCGGTGCTTTACTGAATAAACCCCGAAGCCCTGCGAGTAGCCCCGCCATGAATCGCAACGACCTGCGCCGCGTGGACATGAACCTGCTGGTGATTTTCGAAACCCTGATGTTCGAAAAGAACCTGACCCGGGCCGGGGAAAAGCTGTTCCTCGGCCAACCTGCCGTCAGTGCTTCACTGGCCAAGTTGCGCGATCTGTTCGATGACCCGCTGCTGGTGCGCAACGGTCGTGTGCTGGAACCGACCCAGCGCGCGCTGCAGATTCTCAAGGAATTGCAGCCGGCGATGGACACCATCTCCGGTGCGGTCAGCCGGGCCAAGGATTTCGACCCGGCCACCAGCCGCGACGTGTTCCGCATCGGCCTGTCCGACGACGCCGAGTTCGGCCTGTTTCCGCCGCTGCTCAAGCAAATCCGCGAAGAGGCGCAGAACGTTGTGGTCGTCGTGCGGCGAGTGAATTTCCTGCTGATGTCGTCGATGCTCGCCAGCGGCGAGATTTCCGTCGGGATCAGCTACACCACGGAACTGCCGGCCAACGCCAAACGCAAGAAACTGCGCGATCTGAGCGTGAAGATCCTGCGCGGCGACAACCGTCCCGGCGCCCTGACGCTGGATGACTACTGTGACCGGCCGCATGCGCTGGTGTCGTTTTCCGGGGACCTGACCGGCGCGATCGACAACGATCTGGCGCGTATTGGCCGCTCACGCCGCGTGGTGCTGGCGGTGCCGCAGTTCGCCGGCCTGCGCGCCCTGCTGGCCGGCACTGACATGCTCGCCACGGTGCCGGACTACGCCGCCTGTGCGTTGATCGAAGGCAGCAGCCAGTTGCGGGCAGATGACCCGCCGTTTGACATCAACCTGTCCGAGTTGTCGATGGTGTGGAACGGGGTCAACGATAACGATCCGGCAGAACGTTGGTTGCGCTCGAGAATTGCCCAACACATGTCGGCGCCACTGCCGGGGCATTGACCGCGTTGAAGCCCGGGTCGGTCTCGCGCAGAAAAATCGGCAGGTCTGTCATCGGCGGCATGGCCGGAATGTCGAAGTACATCTGGATCACCCAGCCACGGTGATAGCTGGCGTGATTGACCACGTGCAGCAACATCGCGCCAGCGCTCATGGTCCCGCTTTCGCCCGAGACAAACGTGAACTCGACAGGTTTATCCAGCGACGCCTCGGTTTGCCGGTCGCTCCAGTTGCAGTACCAATGATCGATGTCCTTTTGCGCCATGCGCAGGTCGGCAAGGTCGGGATGCAGCAGATCGTGGGAAGTCTTGAAGCCGTGCCCCCGGCCTTCGAGGTGAGCCTGCCAGATGCAGTCCACCACGTAGATGTGGTTGAGGGTACCGATCATGTTCTTGAACACCGAGACCCGCGCTTTGTTGACCTCGCCCGGCGGCAAATCGGCCAGGCTGTCAAAGAGGCGCTGATTGGCCCAGCGTTTGTAATCGGCCAGCATGCGGGCCGTGCGTACGTTGATCATCGCAGGTCTCCCATTGCAATGGGCGCACTGCAAAGCATAGCCCTCATCTCGCGGGGGCAGCTCAAACGCTGATCATCGGTCGCTCAGAGCTTGCGTTACCCGCCTGGCCAGCGCCAGGCAACTGGTCAGCCCCGGTGATTCGATGCCGAACAGATTGACCAGTCCGGGCACGCCATGGTCGTCGGAGCCGCTGATGATGAAGTCGGCGGCGGGTTCTGTCGGGCCGGTGATTTTCGGGCGGATGCCGCTGTAGGCCGGTTGCAGCCTGTCATCGGGCAGGGCTGGCCAGTAACGCCGGATGGCCTCGTAGAAACCCTCGGCACGGCGCGGATCGACGCGGTAATCGATGTGGTCGATCCACTCCACATCCGGTCCGAAACGCGCCTGACCGCCAAGATCGAGGGTCATGTGCACCCCCAGCCCGGCACTTTCCGGTGCCGGATAAACCAGACGCCGGAACGGCGCGCGACCGCTGAAACTGAAATAACTGCCCTTGCACAAACGAGCCAATGGAACGTGCAGCGACGACAAGCCTTCAATGCGGCTCGCCACTTCCGGTGCGGACAACCCGGCGCAGTTGATCAACTCACGACAGCTCAAGGTCATCGGCTGGACGCCCCCCATGTGCAATTGGAAACCGTGTTCACTGCACCGCGCCGATGCCAGCGGCGTATGAAATGCCATCGAGGCTCCGGCGGCCTCGGCGTCCGCCTGAAGCGCCAGCATCAGGGCATGGGAATCGACGATTCCGGTGGAAGGCGACCAGAGCGCGGCGACGCAGGACAGCGCCGGTTCAAGTTCGCGAGCCTGATTGGCGTCCAGCCATTGCAAGTCATCGACACCGTTGCGGACGCCCTGCTCCAGCAACTTCTGCAACGCCCCGCGCTGGTGATCATCAGTGGCGACGATGAGCTTGCCCAGTCGCTGATAGCCGACGCCGCGATCATCACAAAAGGCATATAGACGTTGTTTGCCTTCCACGCACAATTGCGCCTTGAGGCTGTCGCTCGGGTAATAGATGCCGGCGTGGATCACTTCCGAGTTGCGCGAACTGATGCCCACGCCGATGCCTTCGCCGGCTTCGACCAGCATCACTTCGCGCCCGCTCCGGGCCAACGCTCTGGCCACCGCCAGCCCGACCACGCCGGCCCCGACCACGACGCATTCGATATCGACGCTCACCTGCCCTGCGCTCCTTTGCAACGATCAAAACGTGCCGGGATAACTGCCGCCGTCCAGCAACAGGTTTTGCCCGGTGAGAAAACCCGCCTGGGCGCTGCAAATGAACGCGCAATAGGCGCCGAACTCATCGGGCTGGCCAAAGCGTTGGGCTGGCACGTTTTTGCGCCGCTGCGCACTGATGTGCTCGACGCTGGCGCCATTGGCCTCGGCGGCAGCACTCAGGGTCTTGTGCAGGCGCTCGGTCTCGAACGGGCCGGGCAGCAGATTGTTGATCGTGACGTTGTTCCCCGCCAGCCGCGACTGACGCGCGAGTCCGGCGATGAAACCGGTCAGGCCGCTGCGGGCGCCGTTGGACAGACCGAGCACATCGATCGGCGCCTTCACCGCGCCGGAGGTGATGTTGACGACGCGTCCGAAACCGCGCTCGGCCATGCCATCGACGCAAGCCTTGATCAGCTCGATGGGCGTGAGCATGTTGGCATCCAGCGCCTTCAACCAGTCCTCACGTTGCCAGTCACGGAAGTCACCCGGCGGTGGGCCACCCGCGTTGTTGATCAGGATGTCCACTTGCGGACACGCCGCCAATACTTGCTCACGCACGGCCGGCTCGCTGATGTCGCCGGCGACCGTGCGCACTTCGATGGTCGGCGCCAGGCTGCGCAATTCAACGGCGGCAGCCTGCAAAGTGTCGTTGCCGCGAGCGTTGATCACCAGGTTCACGCCCTCTTTCGCCAAGGCACGCGCACAGGCCAGCCCCAAGCCCTTGCTGGCGGCGCAGACGATCGCCCAGCGACCCGATATTCCCAATTCCATGACGATGCTCCCGACGGTTCGAGCGCCCTACGTTACCACCGTGCGCGGGACGGAGCCGAGGGGAAACAGCCCTGCCCCGGCAATTCAATTGTTCCGGATTATCACGAGTGGAAACGGGGGCAACGCGCAGGCAAAAAAACACCGGTTGTCCCGCGACAGAACGGCAGTAAGCCACCGCGCACACTGCCAAGCCTCGCGGGTCAAAGACTGCGAGATCGGGCGTGCCCTTGTCGACGCGGAGACTGTTCATGCGGGTTGAATAACATGCCATTACTGACACAAATGACAGGTAACGCTAATGAAGGCAGCACCTTGGAGCTTAGTGATGGGGTACGCCTCATGTTTCAGCACAGACCGAGGGTTCACCGCGGGAATATTGGAAGCGGTTTTCGCGATGAGCGAAAAGTCTGGGGCAAACTGACTTCATTCGAATATGGCTATTTCAGAGCACCATGTTTGCGCCGCTGATGTCGATTCCTGTCGCTGGAAACCGCAAAACACATATAGCAACTCGAACAGTCATAAGGCTTTTCCAGGGTGTGTTTTCGTCTGTGGCGCGTCAAAGAAGTACTTTCCGAAAAACTTTGATGGCAAAACTCGCAGACGTACGGCTTTTCTCCGGTGTGAGTTCGTCTGTGGCGCGTCAAAGCACCATTTGCTGCAAAACCTTGATGGCAAAACTCGCAGACGTACGGCTTTTCTCCGGTGTGAGTTCGTCTGTGGCTCGTCAAAGCATCGTTTCGCGCAAAATCTTTGCCGCAAGTCTCACAGTGGTACGGCTTTTCTCCGGTGTGGCTTAGCATATGTCTCGTCAAATTCATGCTGAACGCAAAACTTTTTTTGCAAACCAAGCAATTGAAAGGCTTTTCTCCCGTGTGGGTTTGCATGTGCCTATCAAAACCATGTTTTCCCTCAAACCCTTTCGGGCAATGCTGACAGCTGAACCGTATATTCCCGTCGTGCGCCTGCTCCGCGCCGGTCCCATATGCCGTACCGGGAAGGGCAGATGCAGATACGTATCCCGGGAACTGAACAGGCAATGCCTGCGTTTGGGAGGCCGCTTGCCCGGAGCGGCTCAGCTCCTCGGCAAGGCTTCTCACCCGAGGCCCATCGTCCGCAGGGTTGCTCGTTAACGTTTGGAGAAATGCGCTTGGATCGATCACGTTCTCGCTCACGTGCCCAGATAACCCCACCACAAGTTCCATCACCGTTTGGTCATCTCCCCCGGGGTTGTATTTCAAATTACTGATGAATTGATCCAAGGTGTCATCCATCATCCGCCCATCAGCATCGGCATATCGCATCGGCGAGTTCCCGACAAAACAGTACCGGTTCAACCCGTCCACCTCTCCCGCCGGGTCCGGGTTGAGCCAGCCGTGTTGCCACGGCGCGTAATAGCGATAACCGTAGTAACTCAACCCGGTCACGTCGCATTCCTTGCCCGAGTAACCCGTGGTCTTGTACGACGCCTTGGCGGCGTGATGGGCCACCCACCACGCCCGACCACCAAACGGCAAATAGCCTTCCTCACTGATCACTGCACCCTCTTCGTCAAGTTCCAGTTGGCTGGAACGCAGGTGATCGCTGACGCTGTAACTCAAATGGTTGTTGTCGACGCCAGTCGGGGGAGTGCCGACCCAATGCCGCAGCCGCACCGTGTTGCGCCCGGCCTCGATCTCCAGCACATGCCGTTCGGCGCCATTGGCGGCGCGGTGGATTTCCAGCCCCGGCAAGTAACGTACGTCGGCGATCAAGCTGCGGTGTGAGGCCAGTGCGCAACGTACCTTGCGCAGGCGCTTGCCACCGCCGCCGTAGCGATACAGTTCACAGTCGTCCGGGCCGTCTTCACGGGTGACCGGGGACACCTGGCTCAGCTGGTTGCGCGCATCCCAACCCATCGCTTGCCCCCGCAGCAAATGAAGCTGGTTGCCGTTACCGTCGAATTCGCGGGGGAAATCCGGCGCTGAATCGCCGTCGTACGCGATCACCCGACGGTTGCTGGCCGCGTCCACCGCCCAACGCCGGGTGAAGGGTTGCGCACCGAGGTGCCGCAGTTCCAGCAGGTTGCCGCTGGCGTCGTAATCGTATTCTTCGCGGTAGTTGACCAGCGCGTTCGGGTCGTTGGCGGCGCGGTAGACTTCGCGGCCGGTGGCGCGGGTCAGGCGGTACAGGCTGTCATAGATGTAGGTGCTGACGGGGTCGATGCGCTGGTTTTTGAAATGGGTGGTGGCTTTGGCCTGGTCGTCGATTTTCAGCGGGTTGCCAACCGGGTCGTAGGTGTAAAGCAGGTTTTGCAGCAAGGGTTGGTTGGGCAGGCCGGCGCTCAAGCGCAGCAGACGCGCGTCGTCCGGACTGAACTCGGCACGGGTAATCACGCCGTTGCCTGCCGTTTCCTGCTCGACCAGCCCCCCGGCGCTGTAGCCGAGATCGCTGACCAGCGTCACCTCGCCTGCACCTTGGCGCTGCAAGGAAACGGCGCGCAATTGCCCGGCGCAGGTGCGGCTGAACCGCCGGCGATTGAGCATGGCATCGGTTTGCGTCGCAACCTCGCCCAAGGCGTCGTAGGTCCAGCGACTGTCGAGGCCGGGCGCCGGTTCGAGCAAGGCATTGCGCGCGTCGATCTCCAGCGGCCAGTGCAACGGATCCAGCGACGTCAGAAAGTGGCTGCTCTCCAGCAACGGTTGGCCGCGCAGATCATAGTCGAGCATGTGCCGGGTAGTGCTCGGGTCGTCGTGGCGGATCAACTTGCCGCACTGGTTGCGAGTGCTGCCGCCGGGGCCGCCGTACTGGAAGCGTTCGACCACCCGCGGGGTTTCGTCTTCGAGTTGTTCGGTGACGGCGACCGGACGTAATTGCACATCGTAGTCGCGTTGCTGGCTGCTGCGACTGTTCCAGCGTTGCAGCCACTGCCCCGCCGGTCCGAACTGCAACAGAGTCCAGCCCGAATCAACGCTGACGTTGAGCAACTCGGTGCTAGACAATGCGCGGACGGAGGTTCGATTCGGCCCACGCTGCTCGGCCCACAATCGCGGATCGAAGCGCTCGACTTCACGGCCCAACGGGTCGAACACCCGCCGGGTGATCTGCGGCTGCACCGGTTGTCCCGCGACCGAACGGCAGTAAGCCACCGCGCACACTGCCAAGCCTCGCGGGTCAAAGACCGCGAGATCGGGCGTGCCATTGTCGATGCGGAGGCTGTTCATGCCTATTGAATAACATGCGGCGTTGATGGCGGCTACTGACACAAATGACAGGTCTTTCAACTGGGCGCGCCTGCTTCGGTTGATGCCCTGCTGTTGCGCTTTCTCAATGAATGCCGGGCTTCGCGTTGCGCCGTTCGCTGGGCATTGCGCAGCAGGTGTTGAACGCCGCGGATGTCGAACAACTTGAGCCCGAGTTGGCCAGCATAGCCTTGGCCGGGACTCTGTTTCCCGAGCCGTCGCATATGGATGTCCCGCGCGTGCGGCGAGGTCCGGCTCGCGGATCCAAGGCTGCTGGTTGAAGTGATAGTTTGTGCTGCAAGGAACTCCTGACCGTCGCTGCATATCCTAAACTGTGTGGTACTTCCTTTACGCTTCACGCTTTCGGAGGACACCGTCATGCGCCGTCTGATCATCATCTCTTCCCTTGTGTTGTGC
The DNA here is from genome assembly GCF_048079215.1 of Pseudomonas sp. NFX71. Lineage (NCBI taxonomy): Bacteria > Pseudomonadati > Pseudomonadota > Gammaproteobacteria > Pseudomonadales > Pseudomonadaceae > Pseudomonas > Pseudomonas sp. NFX71. The sequence goes on from NZ_CP182230.1 coordinate 6,085,408, forward strand.
TTACCCTTCGGCTCGGCTTTCGCGAAAGTGGATGCGGGCGATGTCGCCACCTCCGCCGGGGTTTCCGCTTCGCTGTACTCGACCTTCAAGGACGACAAACTCATGATTCCCGCCCGGGATGACGCCTCCAGCTTCGTGGCCAGCGGCGGTGCGATTCGAGGCGTGTATCTGGAATCGGTCATGAAGCAGATTCGCCAGGACAATCCCGGGCTGAACGCCAGTGACGAAGACCTCGCCAGAGCCATTCTGATCCAGGACAGTGCCGCTGCCGGGCAATGAGGGCTGAAACGGGCGCGGTGGGGCCTGTAACACCTGGACAGGTGTTAACGGCCCTGCTTTGCGGCTACTTTGCGCTTGTAGCGGATGAACGTGCCCATCCGGCAACGAGTTGTACGCTGACGCTGATGCCACCACACACCACGATCACCACATCATGGGCATCGGCGATTGCCGGGTGGTCCAGATAGCCGATGGCCAATGAAACACCGCACGCCGGCTCCACCAGCTGACGCAGGTCATTGGCGTAACGCACCACGCCCATGATCGCTTCGTCATCGCCGAGCACCACGCATTGGTGAGGGAAATCGAGGATGTGCTGCACCGGCCAGGCGGCCACTTGAGCGGCGCCGAGGGAGGTCGCCACGGTGTCGATGCGCGAAAGCCTGACGGGATGTCCGGCCTTGATCGCCGCCGAAAAAGACGCCGCTCCCGCGGTTTCGCAGGCGACGATACGGCAATCCAGGCGGTCATGCCGAGTCAATCCCGTGAGCAGGCCCGCCAGCAAACCACCACCCCCCACCGACGTCACCAGCGTATCGACTTGAGGGCAGTCCTCGAGAATCTCATCGATCATCGTGCTGTGCCCTTCCCACAACACCGGATGATCGAAGGCCGGCACGTATTCGGTGTCCGCCGCTTGTGAAAGCTCCTTCGCCCGTTGATTGGCGTCGTCCCAGACCTTGCCGTGAACGATTACTTCGGCACCGGTTTTGCGAATCCTCGCGCGGGTGCTTTCCGGGGTGGTGTGCGGCACCACGATGCAGGCTTGCAACCCCAGGCTGGCCGCCGCGACGCCGGTGGCGAAACCGGCGTTGCCCCCCGAAGGACAGACCACCTTGCGCTTGCCCTGGGCCTTTGCCTGGCTGCACAACAACCCCATGCCACGCAGCTTGAACGAACCGCTGGGTTGCAGGTTTTCCAGCTTGAGCCAGATCCGCCGAGTGGGGGTCGACAAGCCCGGGTGCAGGATAAGGGGAGTTCTGATGTGAAGCATGTTGGGCTCCTCGGTCGCACACCGACTTGTCGAGTGGTTCAACGAATCGGTGTGGAGCGCAATGCTGTTCACTTAAGCGCGCTCTTGGATCGTGCATACCTTTGTGGCGAGCGAGCTTGCTCGCGCTGGGCTGCGTAGCGGCCCCAAAAATCTGACAACTATTGCCGAGTTTTGTGATTGCTACGCACTCAAGCGGGAGCAAGCTCCCTCGCCACAAGTTTCCTTTGATTCAAGACACTCTTAAGTGAACAATATTGCGGTGTTGTACGGTCCTTATCCAAGCTTAGTTCACCGCGGCCCGAGCTTGCCGTTTCAACGATAACGCGGTGCCGCCATGGAGTTGCCGAACAAGCCCGACAGGGTTTGGCGCTGGGCTTCGTGACGGTCCCATTGCGAGCCGTCGTGCAGACCCGGAATAGTCACCACCTCTCCATTCGCGAGCCCTGCCAGCGCCGCATCGACCATGTCCTCGGCGGTCATGACGATTTCCTGCGGCAGGTTTTCCACCGGGTTGCCGGCCTCGCTCCAGAAATCGGTGGCGGTGGCGCCAGGCAATACGGCCTGAATACGAATGCCTTTGTCAGCCAGTTCATGGTGCATGGATTGGCTCAACCCCAGAACGAACGCCTTGGTCCCGCCATACACGCCATTAAGAATCTCGGGGGCAATCGCCACGATCGAGGAGATGTTGATCACGGTGCCGTTGCCACGGGCGACGAACCCGGGCGCTACCGCGTAGGCCAAACGCATCAGTGCGGTGACATTCAGGGTGATCATGTCTTCCATGTCATCCACCGGGCTCCCCAGCAGCGGCATGACAGCACCGACCCCGGCGTTGTTGACCAGCAAGGTGATGCTCGCGTCGGTGCGCAGAATCCCTTCGACCCGGCGCAGATCGGCCTTGTCTTTCAGATCGGCAGCGACGACTTCCACGGCGCGACCGGTTTCGTTGCTCAAGTGATTGGCCAAGGCGTTCAGCCTGGCCTGGCTGCGGGCGACCAGAATCAGATCGTAACCCTGACGCGCGAGACGATCGGCATAGACCGCGCCGATGCCGGAAGAGGCGCCCGTGATGAGGGCGGTGCCTTTGGATGAGAGAGCCATGTTCAGTGTCCTTCACAGTGAGGCGAGAGGTTCGCCGGATGTGACCGTTATAAATTGACTGACCTCCGTCTCAAATGACGTTTAAAGTACGCTTTTAGGACATGTCCATTGAGGGCCTATCGATGACTTCCGTGGCGTTTGTAGTGTTTGAGGGTTTTCAGACCATGGCGCTGGCGGCCATGCCGGTGTTCGAGTACGCCAACTTCAGCGCCGGCGAAGCGCTTTACGACGTCAGCGTACTGTCCGAGGACGGCCGTACCTTGCGTGCTTCCGGCGGTTTGAGTGTCGGCACCCAGGCGTTCGATGAGCGGGTGTTCGATACGGTGATCGTGGTCGGCGGCGATGCCATCCTCGAACAGGCGCCCGAGGGTGTGCTGGATTACCTGCGCGCCAGCGTTAAAACCGCGCGGCGCACGGCGTCGATTTGCTCCGGGGCGTTTGTCCTGGCCCAGGCCGGTTTGCTCGAGGGGCGTCGGGCGACCACGCACTGGGCTTATGCAAGGGAACTGCAAGCACGGTTTCCGTCGATCAAGGTGGAAGAGGACCGCATTTACGTGATTGACGGTTCGATCTGGACTTCAGCCGGGATGACGGCCGGTATCGACCTGGCGCTGGCGATGGTCGAGAAGGATCACGGCCCGCTGCTCGCGCGCTCCGTGGCACAGAAACTGGTGATGTACCACCGGCGGGCGGGCGGCCAGTCCCAGCATTCGGCGCTGTTGGAACTGGAGCCGAAATCCGACCGCATCCAGACCGTGCTCGGTTACGCCCGGGAACACCTCGCCGAGGCGTTGTCGGTGGAACAACTGGCGGACGTGGCGCGCCTCAGCCCGCGCCAGTTCAGCCGGGCGTTCCGGGCAGAAACGGGACAATCGCCGGCCAAGGCCATCGAAAACCTGCGCCTGGAAGCGGCGCGACAGATGCTGGAGCGCGGGCGACTGAACCTCGATCAGATCGCTGCCGAATCCGGCTTCAGTGATCGCCGGCGCATGCGCGAAGCGTTTCTTCGGGCGTTCGGGCAGCCACCCCAGGTGATTCGGCGCAACGCCCGTTCGGCCTGAAGCGTTTATCCGCGCAGCCTGCGGCAGCTCCTACAATGAGGGGGCAGGTTCGCGTGTGGAGGTACGGATGAACATCTCGGCCAGACTGGCGTTTTTCGCCATCGTGAGCACCCTCGCCTACCTTGGGTTCGCCGTGTGGGGGATGGGCTCGTTCGCGGCGTTTTTCTCTCATTCGGCGTTGGTGGTCGTTGCCTTGGCGACCCTGGTGATGGCGATCGCGGCGCTGTTCTCCGAGGTCAATCTCAGCTCCGGCGAACGGGAAGACCGGGCCAATCGCTGGGTGCTGCCGGCCTTCGGGGTGATCGGGACAGTGAGCGCTTTTCTACCGGCCTACACCGACCGGATCGACGTTTGGACCTTCGGCGGTGAAGGCGTGCGCTGGCTCGGGGCGTTGCTGTTCATCGTCGGCGGTGTATTGCGCCTGTGGCCGGTGTTTGTCCTGGGCAAGCGTTTCAGCGGGCTGGTGGCGATTCAACCGGGGCACCGGCTGGTCACCGACGGGATTTATCGAACGTTGCGCAACCCCAGTTATCTGGGGATGTTAGTCAATGCCGTGGGTTGGGCGCTGGCGTTTCGTTCAGGCGTTGGCCTGTTGCTGGCAGCGCTGACGGTGATCCCGCTGATCGCCCGCATTCACGCCGAAGAAGCGCTGCTGCGGGCGCAGTTTGGCAGTGAATATGAGGCGTATTGCAGCCGCAGCTGGCGGTTGATACCCGGTGTGTACTGAACAAACCCATTCCAACATGGGGGGGGATTACGAATATCGCAGACGGATCCGGCCATCGCCGTCGACACCGCAGGCGATCGCTTCATAACTGACCATCGTCGCATGCGGCGTCTCGAGCGGATGTTCATGGGTCGAGGTGATGATCACAAGGTCTGCCCCCGCCGCCTCCGCCGCGAGAATGCCCACCGTGGCATCTTCGAAAATCAGGCAATCGGTCACTTCGACGCCCAACCGCCTGGCCGCCAATCGATACCCCGCAGGATCGGGTTTACCCGCGCTGACATCTTCCGCCGTGACCATCACCGCAGGCTCCGGAATCCCCGCCGCCGCCATCCGTCGCAGCGCCAGTGCCCTGGGCGCAGACGTCACGATCGCCCACTGACCGGCCGGCAGCGACGTCAGGAACTCCGCCGCCCTGCCTACCTCGACAATCCCCTCGACGTCCTCGATTTCCGCCTGGGTAATCCACGCCGCCTCAGCTTCAGCATCGACACCCGGCAAGGCCTGGCGGTTGACCGTGTCGATGGCCCGGGCGCCATGAATGGTCGGCAGAAAAGCGTCGACATCTACCCCGTGGCGCAAGGCCCAGGTGGTCCAGATGCGCTCGGCGGCGGCGATGGAGTTGAGGACGGTGCCGTCCATATCAAACAGAAAGGCACGATAAGGCTTGTTGAAAACCGAATGTTGAGCTGACAAGGATGAGCGTCCTTTTACAAGAGCCAGGCGAGTTTTGCCGAGCAATGTAGCATTTGCGAGAGGGTTGGGCTCAACCGCGCGCTGATGTTCAGCCCACCGTCTTCGGCTTAAATGCAGCTGCCACGCCATCGAGCAATTGCCCCAGCGCCCAAGGCTTCTTGATAAAGGACACCTGATGCCTCACCCCGGACGATTCCGGCGTTTCGAAGCCGGACATGATCATGATCGGCTTGTCCGGCCAGCGGTCGCCAAACAGATTAGCCAGATCCGCGCCATTGAGTTTGCCGGGCATGGTGATGTCCGTGAGCAACAACCGTACCTCATCGGCGTGCTGCTCCAGGTAATTGGCGGCTGCATCCGCGCTGACCTGTGGTTCAACGACGAAACCCTCCTCCTGAAGAATTTCGCAGAGAAACTCCAGGATCAACGGGTCATCCTCAACCACAAGAATCAACCCGCCAGGAAGGTGCTCGCCCGCCATCGATTCTGGACACATGACTTTGCCACTCCCTGATCGCCTAATGATTTCGCGGGCTCAAACCCGCTGCTTACAGGTATGAGCAGCGGGCTCGGCGGAAATTCATTTTTGATACAGGCAAGTGAAAAAATCAGGCGTCCTGCAGAATCAGATCGGCGCCCTTCTCCGCCACCATCAGCACCGCTGCATGGGTATTGCCGGACGTCACGTTAGGGAAAATCGACGCATCGACAATGCGCAACCCGTCAATACCGTGGACTTTCAAACGCTTGTCCACCACCGAAGTCCGTTCATCCGCACCCATCGCGCAGGAACCGCACAGGTGATAGATCGAACCGCTGTTTTCACGGAAATACTGCAGCATCTGCTCGTCGGTTTCGACCACCGGGCCCGGCAGCACTTCTTCGACCGTGATGCCTTTGAGCGCCGGTGCCTGCATGATCTTGCGCATCAGCCGGCTGCCCTGGATCACCTCGTCGATGTCCTTTTGCGTACTCAGGTAATTCGGGTCGATCAAGGCCGCGTCACGGGGATTTTTCGACGCGATCTCGATGTGCCCGCGACTGGTCGGCCGGCACGGGTTGAAGCACAGCAGGAAGCCTGAATATGGTTCGGGCTTGAGGCTGGCCTTGTTGTTTTTCGGGATCTGGTACGACAGTGGGTTGAAGTACAGCTGCAGGTTCGGATGGCTCTGCTGCTCGCTACCCCGAAAGAAGCCGCCGGCCTGATTGACGCTCATCGCCAGTGCGCCCTTGCGGGTGAACAGGTATTTGAGGCCGAGTTTGAATTGCCCGAACAGCGAGCTCAGTTGATCGTTGAGTGTCGGGATGTTGGCCTTGTAGTAATAACTGGCGCACAGGTGATCCTGCAGATTCTGCCCCACCGCCGGCAGGTGTTTGACCAGCGCGATATTGTGCCTGGCCAGCAGCGCCTGATCGGCGACACCGGACAGTTGCAGAATCTTGGGTGTGTCCACGGCACCGGCACACAGAATGACTTCCTTGCTGGCGGTGAAGGTGCGCACCACGCCGTGCTGGGTCACCGATATACCGGTCGCCCGGCCGTTGTCGAACAGCACCCGATCCACCAGGGCGAAATGCTCGACGGTCAGGTTCGGCCGGCTCAAGGCCGGGTGCAGATGCGCAAAGCTGCTGGAACAGCGCTGGCCATTTTTGGTGTTGACGTCGTAGATCCCCGAACCTTCGAATGCCGGTCCGTTGAAGTCGTCGCTGTGCGGGTAGCCGAGTTCGTCGCAGCCCTTGATAAACACGTCGCAGATCGGATGGGTCTGGCCTTTCATCGGCGTGATGCTGATCGGGCCGCTGCCGCCGTGGTATTCGCTGTCGCCCAGGGGATGGTTTTCCAGTTTGCGGAAGTAGGGCAGCACGTCCTTGAAGCCCCAGCCCTCGTTGCCGTTGGCCGCCCAGTCATCGAAGTCATGGGCCTGGCCGCGGACGTAGATCATCGCGTTGATCGAACCCGAACCGCCCTGGACCTTGCCGCGCGGGGCATAGATTTCGCGGTTGTTCAGCTGCTTTTGCGGCTGGCTGTAGTACATCCAGTTGAACGTCGGGTTGTAATACATTTTGGCAAAACCGACCGGGACCTTGAACCACAGGGAACTGTCCTTGCCGCCCGCTTCCAGCAGGAGCACCGAATGTTTGCCCGAAGCCGAGAGCCGATTGGCGAGGATGCAACCTGCGGCGCCAGCGCCAGCGATGATGTAGTCGTATGTCATGCAGGGTTACCGCGTAAGTCGTTGTACAAAAAAACCGCCCGGCAGGTATGGCGTAAAACCTGTGGGGGCGAGCTTGCTCCCACAGGGACTGGGTTCACCCGCAGTGCCTGCCATGGGCGGCAAATCTTCAGCCTCGGGCTGGCGACGAGTCTTTGACGTCAGCCGGGGTCGGCGCCATTTGCAGGTGCAAACGCTCACCGGTGTACGGCGAATGCTTGCGCACCACGTCCATGTTCAGCTCTACGCCAAGCCCCGGTTCGGTGGACGGAATGATGTAGCCGTCCTCCCACTGCAACGGCTTGGTCAGGACTTCGGCGTGGAAACCGCCCCAGGTCATGATGCTTTCCTGGATCAGGAAGTTCGGCGTGCAGGTGGCCAGCTGGAAACTTGCCGCCGCGCCAATCGGCCCGTTGTAGAGGTGCGGTGCGATCTGCGCGTAATAGGCCTCGGCCATGCTGGCGATCTTTTTCGCTTCCAGCAGACCGCCGCAACGGGCGACGTTCATCTGCAGGATCGACGCACCGCCCGCCTGCAACAGCTTGAAGAATTCGTATTTGGTGGTCAGCCGCTCGCCGGTGGCAATCGGGATGCTGGTCTTGGCCGCGACTTGCGCCATGGCCTCTTCCTGGCCCGGTGGCACCGGCTCTTCGAACCACAGCGGATCGTATTTTTCCAGGCGCTTGGCGAGGCGAATCGCCGAGGACGGCACCATTTGCCCGTGGGTGCCGAACAGCAAATCGCACTTGTCGCCCACCGCTTCGCGGATCTTGCGACAGAAGGTTTCGCAGCGATCCAGCACCTCCAGCGAGATCTGGTGCCCGGAGTACGCCGTATATGGCCCGGCCGGGTCGAACTTCACGGCGGTGAAGCCTTTGTTCATGTTCTCGATGGCGCATTCGGCCGCCAGGTCCGGGTCGTCGTAGTCGTACTCACCCTTGCTGTTGACCGGGTACAGGTAGGTATAGGAACGCAGCCTTTCGTGGACCTTGCCACCCAGCAGTTCATACACCGGCTTGTTCGCCGCTTTGCCGATGATGTCCCAGCACGCCATCTCCAGACCGCTGACCACGCCCATCATGGTCAGGTCCGGACGTTGGGTGAAACCGCTTGAATAGGCCTGACGGAAGAAGCGTTCGATGTGGTGCGGATCGTGGTTGAGCAGGTAGCGTTCGAACACGTCTTCGATGATCGGCAGCATGGCTTTCGGGCCGAAGGTCGCAGCGTAGATTTCGCCCACGCCTTCGATGCCGCAATCGGTCTTGAGTTTGACGAACAGCCAGTACATGCCGCCGACGTGCGGTGGCGGTACAGCAACGATATGGGTTTCAAGGGCGACGATTTTCATCTCAGGCACCTGTCTTATTGAAAGTTTTACGATTGATACGAGCGCGCAGAGTCAGGGCCGCCAGGGTACCGAGCAGGCCGACGAAGGCGATGTAGCCGAAATACAGCTTGTAACCAAAGGCGCCGGGGAAATGCTCGGTGAGGTAGCCGTTGATCAAGGGAATGAACGCGTCGGGCATATAACCGACCACCGAGACAATGCCGATTGCCAGGCCGGTGATGCGCAGCGGGATGTTGCAGGTGTCGAGGATCGCCCAGTACAAACCGCGAATGGCGTAGGTCATCAGGCCGATGAAAATCACCGTGCCGATCAACAGGCCCATGCTGTTGAGTGCCGGGAACACGATCAGGCCGACCATCGCCAATGTCGCGAGGAACAGCGCCACGATCAGCACCGAAATGTTGGAAAACCTGTCACCGAGCCAGCCACCGCCGATCCCGCCAATCGGGCGCATCCACAACTTGATAGTCGTGATGGTGCCGGCCATGACGGCGGTCATGCCGCCGCCCTGCAGATAATCGGAGAAACTGTAGGTGGCCCAGAAGATGTGATAACCGCAGAACACGATGGCCGTCACCAGCCACAACTCGGGGATTTTCACCAGCGTGGCCAGGTCGCTGAGCAGGTTGTATTTGCCCTTCTCCACCGCCGCGGTGTTGTCCATCGACTTCGGGTCCTTGATCAGCACCAGCACACAGCCGATGGCGATACAGGTGAAGGCATAGAGGTAAACCACGTGCTTGAAGCCTTGCGCCGCCGACTCGCCACGGGTTTCGGTGGCGAAGGCAAACAACCCCAGCGCAACGGTCGCCAGCAACGCTTCGACCAGGCCGCGACCGCCATCAAGGATGCCGAAGAACCGGCCTTGCTCGGTGTGATGGGCGATCATCTTCACGCGCTTGAGCACCGAGGCCCAGAACGTCAGGCCGGTGGTCAGCCCCCAGCAACCGAAGATGATCATCAGCCCGGTCAGCGACGGCGCAGTGGAATACCAAAGGCCCAATGCACCGGTAGCAACCAGCGAGAAGAAAATCAGAAAACGCGGGGCGATACGGTCGGCCAGCCAACCGCTCGGCAAGTAGCTCAGGAGGAAAATCGTACCGAGCATCGAGTACAGATAACCCAGCTCGCTGTGGTTGATCTGGAACACCTCGAGCATGGTGGTCTGGTAGACCTGACGCAGGTACAGGATCGGGTAGATCGCACCGGCGGCCAGCACCAGGAGCATCAGTTGGACATAGCGACTTCCCTTGTCACTGTGGCTTTTTGAACCCGCGTTCGAACCCTGAACAGCGGCAGCAGTGGATGCATGCTTGGACATTGATGTGACCTCGGGCAGCCCGGTGACCGGGCGCCCCTGATAATTGTTTTTATGGGTGCAGCGTGAGGCGTTTTACCGGTGGATCAATACTTCATGACCACAAGCCGGGTCTGAGTGAATTCGAGCATGCCGTGCTTGCCGTCATCGCCGCCCAGGCCCGAGCGTTTCCACCCGGCGTGAAAGCCCTGGTACGGGTCCGCCGGGGTGCGATTGACGTACAACTCGCCGGCTTCAATGGCGTTGGCGACTTTCATCGTGGTGCGGTAGTTCTCGGTGTACAGCACCGACGACAGGCCAAACTGATGGTCGTTGGCCAAGGCCAGCGCTTCGTCGATGTCGCGGTACTTGAGCACCGGCAGCACCGGACCGAAGACTTCTTCCTGGACGATTTCCATGTCCTGACGGCAGCCACTGAGCAGGGTCGGCGGGTAGAAGTGACCTTTGCCCTGCGGAATAAATCCACCCGTTTCCAGTACAGCACCGGCGGCGACGGCGCGCTCGACCATGGCGTGGATGTTCTGCTGCGCACTGGCGTTGACCAATGGCCCCATCCGACTGGCGTCGGTGGCGCGGTCGCCGAATTTCACGGCACTGATTTTACTTTTGAGCAAGGCGAGGAATGGCTCGTAGATGCTTTCCTGCACGTAGACCCGCTCCACCGCCGTGCACAACTGACCGCAGTGGGTGGTCTTGGAGGCAACAATCGCTGTGGCGGCGGCTTCAAGGTCAGCATCGGCTTCGATGATCGCCGGGGTCTTGCCGCCCAGTTCCAGCGACGGCTTGGCGATGTTGGCCTTGCAGTAATCGAGCACGATACGCCCGGCGTTGACGCTGCCGGTCAGGGTGATCAAGCCGACGGCCTTGTGCGTGCAAACGGCAGCGGCGGTGGCGTGGTCCATGGTCAGGATGTTGATCACGCCCGCAGGCATTGTGGATTGCTGCACAGCCTTGGCGATTTCGAACGCGGACGTCGGTGTGTTGTTGCTTGGACGCACGACCACGGTGTTGCCGGCAATCAGCGCCGGGGCAATTTTGCGCAGCAACGTATAGACCGGGTAGTTGAACGGAATCAGGCACGCGACTACGCCAATCGGCTCGCGGTGCAGGAACAGGCTTTCGTTCGGGGCGTCGCTGGGAATGATCTCGCCTTCGATACGACGCGCCCATTCGGCGTGGTAGCGGGTGATCTGCGCGGCGTAACGGGCTTCGTTGCTGGCGTCAGCGACGCTCTTGCCGGATTCGGCGGCCAAGGCTTTACCGATGTTCTCGGCACCGGCATCGAGTGCATCGGCAAGCGAACGCAGGTGTTCGGCACGCTCGATGCTGGTGAGTGTGGCCCAGGCTTTTTGTGCCGCAGCGGCCGCTTCGACTGCGGCGGTGGCTTCATCGGCATTGGCCGCTGAAACATGGCCCACCAGCGCTTCGGTCGCGGGGTTGTACACCGCGATCAGCGCTTCGCTGGCGGGTTCGATGAAGTGGCCATTAACAAAATTTCGCTCGAGTCGCATGTGCATCGCCCATCGTTGTTTTTATCCAGTGAGATGCAGTCTTGGCATCTGACCGGCATTGAACAAACGATTTATTGAGCGATGTAACATTCAAAAAAAGAATGTTATATCCAGGTCGACGCAGAACCCTGCGGGAGAGGGCTTGCCCGCGATGGCGGCGGCACATCAGCCTCTTTTTGACTGACAGATCGTTACCGCGGGCAAGGGTGATCAGAGAGCAGCGGTCGAGGGTTCAAGCTGCCGTTGCGCCAACCAGATCTCCTCCTGCAACCACTGACTGAACACCTGCAATTGCGGCATCTGCGTCTGCTCCGGCCGGGTCACCAGCCAGTAGGACTGGTGGCCTTCGACATGCACGTTGAGCACCTGGGTCAACTGCCCGCTGGCCAGTTCCGGGGCGACCATGTGCCAGTCGGCAATAGTGATGCCCAACCCGTCGGTGGCCGCGCGGATCGCCAGGTCCAGCAAGTCGAACTCGTAGCCGCCCTGGGTATCGACGCCGGTGATTCGCGCCGCGTCCAGCCAGTGTTTCCAGGTCAGGTAGCGCTGGTCTTCCCGGGCGAGCACGTGCAGCAGCGTCAGGCGATTGAGGTCGATGCCCTGCTCGCTCCATTCCCGCGCATACAAGGTCGGTGCGCACACCGCGATATGCCGCTCCTGAATCAGCAGGGAGCTGTCCATGCCATCCCATTCCCCGTCGCCGAACCGGATCGCGCAATCCAGCGTGCTGGTTTCCGCAAGGCTGTCCTGCAAGCGCGTGGTGATGCTCAGTTCCAGCTCCGGATGCTTCTCGCGCAACCGGCCCAGACGCGGCATCAGCCAGCGATTGGTAAAGGTCGGCGGCGCGTTGATGTGCAGGCGATTGGAATGGGTTTTCTGCTGGATGCTGCGTACCGTCAGCTCGATCTTGTCGAAGGACTGATGCAGCGCCCGCAGCAGAATGCGCCCGGCGCTGGTCAGTTCAAGGTGATGGTGACGGCGCTCCAGCAAGCTTTCGTCGAGCTGTTCCTCCAGTTGCCGCACCTGGCGACTGACCGCACTCTGAGTCACGTTCAACAGTTCGGCGGCGCGGGTGAAGCTGCCCGTGCTGCCGGCCACTTCAAAGGCTTTCAGCGCGTTGAGGCCGGGCATTTTGCGTTTCATGGAAGGCTCTCAAGGTGGATGACAAGGCGTAAAGCATCCCACGCCGACGATGAATTGTCCTACAGGATTTTCCCAGTAACATGCGTTTGATGAAGGTTTCGACGCATTTTTTATCGTTTGTTCAACGCAGCGCTGATGGCAAGACTGGCCAGCATCTCTAATAAAAATAAACGAGAGCTGACCCATGCCCCTCCCTGCTTCCCTGCGCCTTAGTCCGTCGTACCTCGCTCTGCTCTGCACCTTTGCCGCGCCCGCCATGGCGGTACAAGTCACCGACAACCTCGACCTCGGCGGCGCCGTTCGCGCACGCTGGGATTACGACCCCGACCGCGACATCCAGAAGTTCGGCCTGGACACCGTGTTCCTTAGCGCCAAGTACAACTCCGACAGCTGGATCGGTGAGGCTCAGTACCGTTTCTACGGACGCTCCTACCCGTACCAGTACACCAAGGACTACGGTGATATTCAGTTCGCCAAGTTTGCGTGGGCCGGTTACAAGTTCAACCCCGACCAGCAAGTACAGGTAGGCCTGAACACAGTGCCATTCGGTTTGCAGCCCTATTTCGGCAGCACCTTCTACGAAACCCTGGGCAACGTCATCGGCCTTGAGGATGTGCAGCAGATCGGCGCCAAGTACATCCAGCAAAGTGGCGACTGGAACGTCCAGGCCGGCTATTACCTGCGCCCGGCGTGGCAAGGCAAAGGCACCAGCAAGGGCGTGACCTACTCCAGCGTGGTGTCCGGGGCCGACAGCTACGTCGGCGATGGCAGCGACAACCAGGAACGCAACACCGTGGTGCTGCGGGTGGCCAAGTCGCTGGACCTGGGGCCCTGGAAATCGGAAGTCGGGATCTCCGGCCTGACCTCGACCCTGGAAAACAAGGACACCGACAACGACGGCCGACGCAACGCCGTGGCCGTGCACTACCTGGGCAAGAACGGTCCGTGGGGCGTGCAATTGCAAGCGGCGCGGCAACAGATGTCGCCGCGCAACGCCGGCACTGATGAAGTGGTAACGCTGGGTGGTTATGACGGCACCTACAACGTCGCCAGTCGCGGCAACCTGTACGTGGCGGACCTGAGTTATGACGTGGCCGGCAAGTACCTGTTCGACCAGATCAGCGGCGTGAAGCTGTACGCCAACTACAGCGCCTTCGACAAATCCGCCGACGAGTTCAAGACCTCGCAACGGATGATTCTCGGTACCTCGTTTTCCTTCAGCAAACTGTGGATCGCGACTGAGTGGCTGTATGGCAAGAATGATCCGTACATTGGTGGCAGCAGCTACACCCAGAGCCTGGGCGCTGGCGGGACTGATCATTGGGAGAATCAGTTGTACATGAACATTGGGTATTACTTCTGATCCAGGATTTTTGTCGCCTCTAAGTACGCCATCGCGGGCAAGCCCGCTTCCACAGGTTCGGTGATCCTTGTGGGAGCGGGCTTGCCCGCGAAGACGTCCGCCCGAACACCACTTGCACCAGCCCCTTGCTAATAGTCAGATAGGCATTACAAAACCATCCAAAAACAACAAATCAGGCCTCTGCCATGCGTCAACTGCCCTCGCTCAACATGCTGCGCGTTTTCGAAGAGGTCGCGCGGCATCGCAGTTTCAGCCAGGCGGCACTCGGTCTGAACGTCACCCAGGGTGCGGTGAGTCGTCAGATCAAACAGCTCGAAGACTACCTCGGCGTCGCACTCTTCATCCGCACACCCCAGGGCCTGTCCCTGACCGAAACCGGCAGCGCCCTCTCCCCACACCTCGCGGAAGCCTTCGACCACATCGAACGCGCCCTGCAAGCCGTGCGCGTGCCCAACCTGCGTCAACGCCTGCGCATCCTCGCGCCACCGACCTGGGCCACGCGCTGGTTGTCGGCGCATTTGCGCGTGTTTTGCCAGCGCTACCCGGACATCAGCCTGAGCGTGACCAACCAGGCGAGCCACGACAGCCTCGCCGAAATCGACTGCCACATCCGCTTCGGCCTCGAAGCAGCCACCCACTGCAGCAGCCAATTGCTCGTGATGGAACGGCATATCGCCGTGGCCAGCCCGGAGCTGTTCAACGATGGCCAGCCACCGGATCTGCGGCAGTTTCCGTTGCTGCACATCCTGCATGACGGCAAGCGCCTGAAGGTCTGGGAAAACTGGCTGGCGGCGATGGGCCGGGATGATGTCGATGCGGACCAAGGGCTGGAATTCAGCACGCTGGATCAGGTGATCCACACCGCGCTGGCGGGCGGTGGCCTGGCGGTGATCGACCGGCAGATGATCGAGAAGGAACTGGCCAATGGCAGTTTGTTGCCGATCACCCCCGTGGAAGTGATCGGGCCGTATGGCTATTGGCTGGATGTGGCGAACGACAAACAGGGGTTGTCGAAAGTGCGGTTGTTTACGGACTGGCTGGGGTTGGTCAGTAATCCCTGAAACAGTGATATTCCCCCTGTGGGAGCGAGCCTGCTCGCGATGAGGGCATTACATTCAACATTGATGTTGACTGATCCACCGCCATCGCGAGCAGGCTCGCTCCCACATTTGATCCGTCGTAAACCTTTAGACCGGTGTCGCGACTTTTGCTGCCAGCGGAACGCCCGCTTCGACCGGACTCTGCGCCTTGCACGCCTGGCTCAACGTCAACGATTTGGTCTCCGGCGCCCAGGCCCAGGACAACAACGCGCCCAGAGCCAGAATCGCCGCCAGTATCCCCATGGTCGGACTCAAGCCAATTCCCGCCACACTCACCGGCAACAGGAACGTGCTGACCGCCGAGCCCAAACGACTCACTGCCGTCGCCAGGCCGATCCCGCTGGCCCGCACTTCGGTCGGGAAGCTCTCGGCCGGGAACACGCCCACCAGATTGCTCACCGCCGACAACACCAGGGTGAACAGTCCGAACACCAGCACCATCAGGAACGCTGCGCTACTCGGCAACACGGCCAACATGAACAACGCCACCGCCAGGATGATGAACGAGTTGATCAGGAACCCGCGTCGCGAGAACTTGATGGTGCACCAGATCCCGATCAACGCGCCGAGGATCAGCAACAGGTTCAGCATCAGCTCGGTGCCGAAGCCTTCGGCCAGGCCCATCTTCTGCAGGATCGACGGCAAGAAGGTGTAGATGGCGAAATACGGCATCACGATGCACACGAAGAACAGGCAGTTGAACGCGGTACGCTTGCGGTATTCGCGACTGAACAACACCGCATAGCCAGAACGGGTTTCGGTGGACTGGGTTTCGTCGAGCTCGACGTTGGCACCCAGGTGTTTTTTGACGATGGCTCGGGCCTCGGCAATCCGGCCCTGATTGACCAACCAGCGCGGAGACTCTGGCGTGCCGATGCGGGCGATCAGAATCAACGCCGCCGGGATCGCCGACGAGGCCAGCATCCAGCGCCAGGCATCGTCGCCAAGGCTGAGCATGGCGGTGCCGACGAAAGTTGCGGCGACATAACCGAAGGTCCAGATCACGCTGAACGAACCCAGCAATACACCCCGGTGTTTCTTCGGCGCGAACTCGGCGAGCATGGCGTGGCCGACACTGAAGTCACCACCCAGGCCGATACCGATCAGCACCCGACAGAGAAACAGGCCCATGGCCGTTTCAGCGTAGAACTGCATGACCGAGGCGATGGTGATCAACACGAAGCTGACCAGGAAAATTTTCTGCCGGCCGACCTTGTCGGAAATCCAGCCGAAAAACAGGCTGCCGAGAAACAGCCCGATCAGCGCCGATGCGCCGATCAGCCCCTGCCAAAATGCATCCAGCTGCATCTGTGGGCTCAGCAGGGTGAAGGCGATACCGATCAGGCCGAGAATGTAGCCGTCGGTGAAATGTGCACCGAAGGTCAGGCCGGCGATCTTGAGATGGAAGCGCCCGATGGGCAAGTCGTCGATTTTTACCGGTTGTACGGACATGTAAGTCTCCAATTGTTGTTATTGACGGAGAAATGAAACCGATCGTTTTTGCTGTGTGCGGACTGGTGTGGCGAGGGGATTTGTCCCCTCGCCACAAAAGCGCGTTCCTACAGGTGATGGGGTTAGAGACCACCCATCAACAGGTATTTGATTTCCAGGTAATCATCCAGGCCGTACTTCGAACCCTCTCGACCGAGGCCCGATTCCTTGACGCCGCCGAACGGCGCCACCTCCGTGGAAATGATCCCTTCGTTGATCCCGACCATGCCCGCTTCCAAGCCTTCGGCCATGCGCCACACTCGGCCGATGTCGCGGCTGTAGAAGTAGGCCGACAAGCCATACGGCGTGTCGTTGGCCTTTTGCAGCACTTCGGCTTCGTCCTTGAAGCGGAAGCAAGCGGCAACCGGACCGAAGGTCTCGTCCTGAGCAATCAACATGTCGCTGTTGGCTTCGGCGAGGATGGTAGGTTCATAAAACGTGCCGCCGAGTGCGTGGCGACGGCCGCCGCACAATAGCTTGGCGCCCTTCCCCAATGCGTCGCTGACATGCAGCTCGACCTTGGCCAGCGCCGCCGCGTTGATCAGCGGACCTTGCTCGGTTTCACCGTCCAGCGCACTGCCGACCCGCATCGCCGCCACGGCTTCGGCGAGCTTGCCGGTGAAGGCCTCGTAGACGCCGTCCTGAATGAAGAAGCGGTTCACGCAAACGCAGGTTTGCCCGGTGTTGCGGAATTTCGAGGCCATTGCGCCTTTGACGGCGGCGTCCAGATCGGCATCGTCGAAGACAATGAACGGCGCGTTGCCGCCCAGTTCCAGCGAGACTTTTTTCAGGGTGTCGGCCGCCTGACGCATCAGCAATTTGCCGGTGCGCGTGGAGCCGGTAAACGACAGCTTGCGCACGATGCCGGAAGCTTGCAGCGCCCCACCAATCGCCACCGCATCACCTGAAACGATGTTGAACACGCCCGCCGGAATCCCGGCCTGCTCGGCCAGTACCGCCAGGGCAAACGCCGACAGCGGGGTTTCTTCCGAAGGCTTGAGAATCATCGTGCAACCCGCCGCCAATGCCGGGCCGACCTTGCGCGTGACCATCGCCAGCGGGAAGTTCCATGGTGTGATCGCAGCGACCACGCCGATGGCTTCCTTGACCACGATGATCCGCGCATCCGCCTTGTGGCTCGGGATCACGTCGCCATAGGCGCGCTTGGCTTCTTCGGCAAACCACTCCAGAAAACTCGCGGCGTAGACCACTTCGCCCATGGCTTCGGCCAGCGGCTTGCCCTGCTCGCGGCTGAGCAGCGTCGCCAGCTCCTTCTGGTTGCTCAGCATCAGCTCGCCCCAGCGCTTGAGCTTCTGGCTGCGTTCCTTGGCGGTCAACTTGCGCCAGGCCGGCAAGGCACGGTTGGCGGCGTCGATTGCAAGGCTGGTTTGTTCGGCGCCGGCCTTTTGCACGTCGGCGATCAGTTCGCCATTGGCCGGGTTCAGCACCGGGTAAGTGACACCACCGCTGGACCATTGGCCATCGATGAAATTGCCGTGACGGATCAACGCGCTCATGCCACAGCCTCGGTCAGGTTGAAACGTTCCAGACCCGGGCGGGCCGAACGCAGGATACGTTTACCGGCGGTGTAATCGTTGATCACGTCGCACGGGGTGTAGTTGCGTTCCAGCTCATGCAGCTCTTCGGCATCGAGTCGGGTTTCCAGCGCGGCCAGGGCGCTGTCGAACTGCTGGGTGGTGTCGGCGCCGACCAGCATGCAATCCACGCCGGGATGATTGGCGACCCAGGCCTGGGCGATCTGCGCGTTGGATACGCCGCGAGCACGGGCCACACGCTGTACCGAATGCGCGATCTCGAACGAGGCTTCGTCGCTGTACATCTGCTGGGTGAAAAAGTCAGTCTGGTTGCGGGTCGATTGCACGTCGCCGGTCAACAGACCTCGGGCCAGCGGGCTGAAAACCGAGACGCCCAACCCCTGGTCGCGGCAGAACGGAATCATCTCGCGCTCTTCTTCGCGGTAGGCGCAGTTCAGTTGCAGTTGCATGTTGATCGGTTTGACCCAACCGTTGCGCTCGCAGGCCATGAGTATCTTCGCCAGCTGCCCGGTGAGCATGGTCGACACGCCGATGTAACGCGCCTTGCCGGACCGCACGATGTCGTTCATCGCGCTCATGGTTTCTTCGACCGGAGTGTTCACGTCGAAGTAATGCAGCATGAACACATCGACGTAATCCATGTTCAGTCGCTTCAGCGACGCGTCGATGCTGTCCATGATGTGCTTGCGCGAATGGCCGCTGGCGTTGATGCCGGCGCGGGTGCCATAGCCGACTTTGGTGGTGATCACCAGGTCTTCGCGGCGGGCCAGGCGCTTGACGATGCGCCCCACGACTTCCTCGCCGACACCGGCGGAATAGAAGTCCGCGAGGTCGATGAAATTCACGCCGTTGTCCAGCGCGTGCGCGACGATCGGCTCGCTTTTCTTCTCATCGAAAATCCAGGGTTTCCAGTCCGGGGTGCCCATGTTCATGGTGCCCAGGCACAGACGGGAGACTTGCAGGCCGGAGTTGCCCAAACGAATGTATTGCATGGTTCGGACCTCAGGCTTTTGGCGTGTAGAAAGGGTTGCTGATGTGATTGACCACATCCGCCAGTTGCGCGGTTTCCGGTTTGCCGGTCAGCGCGGCACGGATCGCCGTGCGGCAGGCGTTGTAGTTGTTCAGGTAGACCGCATCGAGGTCATCGCACGCCGGGTTGACCCAGTTCGCGGTGACGATGGCCCACTCGTCTTCGGCCTCCGGCGGCAAGGTGCCGTCGAGCAAGGCTTCCAGCACCGCCTTGGCGATCCCGGCCTGGGACGCGCCCCAGGTTGCGTTGCCGTGCAGGTCACTGCCGATCGCGGCTTTGTTCACGTAAAGGGTCATCGGCTTGACCGGAATGTTCGGCTGGGCGATCACCATGAACGGGCAATGGCCCTGGCTCGGCGATGCCAGACTATTGGCGAACGCCTGCCCTGCCGGGCCGTTGCGCGGGCCGATCAACATGTTGATGTGCGCGGCGTTCACGCCCGGGCCTTCGAAGCCTTCACCGATATACAGGTCGAGTTCTTTCATGAGTCGTTACTCTTCAGGGATTTGGGGTGATCAGAAATGCACGCAGACCGTGGCGGTCGCGTGGCAAATGTCGGGAGTCGAAGAGCGCGGGTCGTGGCGGAGAGAATCAGTCATGAGTGCAAACGCTCTTTTTTGTTGTTGATGAGCTGTGTTTGCGATTTTTTAACACTGGGGGTTGGCGGGGCTGTAACCATTAAAAGTCATGGGGGCATGACTTCAAGTCATACCCTGATAAATCTGCAGGAGCGAGCTCTTGTGGCGAGGGAGCTTGCTCCCGCTGGTTCGCGGAGCGGACCCAGAAAATGGGCCTGCTGCGCAGTCCAGCGGGAACAAGCTCCCTCGCCACAAGAGCTCGCTCCTGCAGGGGTCGCGCTGTGTTGGCTTATTGCGACATGTTGTCTTTCTTCATGGCGTCCTTGGACATCGCATCTTTCTTCATCCCGTCCTTGCTCATCGAATCCTTGGACATGGCATCTTTCTTCATCGTGTCCTTGCTCATGTCATCCTTTTTCATCGTGTCTTTCTTCATGGCGTCCTTGGACATCGAATCCTTGCTCATGCTGTCATTGCTCATGCCGTTGGTTGCTTCAGCGGCAAATACACTGGCAGCACCCATGGCGAGGCACATGGACAGAACGACGGTGGTCAACTTTTTCATGATGAAACTCCTTGAAGCACAGGTTGCGGGTGAGTGAAGTTGTCGGGCGCCATCAGCTGCCACCGAACCAGTTGTAGCCCTGGTCTTCCCAGTAGCCGCCGCTGTAGGTGTTGCTGACGAAAATCGCCTGGATGTGTTTGGGGTTTTTGTAGCCGAGCTTGGTGGGCATGCGCAGCTTCATCGGGAAGCCGTATTCACGAGGCAGCACCGCGCCGTCATAGGTCAGCGCCAGCAGGGTCTGCGAGTGCAGCGCGGTGGCCATGTCGATGCTGGTGTAGTAGTCGTCGGCGCATTTGAAGCCGACATATCTGGCATCGGTGTCAGCACCGACTCGTTTCAGGAAATCGCTGAACCGTACGCCGCCCCAACGCCCGATCGCGCTCCAGCCTTCGACGCAGATATGCCGGGTGATCTGCTCGTTCTGCGCCATCGCGCGCAGCTCTTCGAGGCGCCAGCTGCGTTTGTCGGCCACCAGCCCGGTGACTTCCAGTCGATAGCTTTCTTCCTCGACGGTGGGTGCCTCGTCGATGCCGTAAAAGGCATTGAACGGAAACGGCCGGGTGATCATCGACGCCGGATAGGTCGGCGCCAGTGCGTTGGGATTGAACAACCAGCCCTGCACCCGATCGTTGAACCGCGACATGGAGGACAACGCCGTCTCGACGCTTTCGTTGTCGGTGATGTTGCAGCCGGACAACATGGCCACGCCACCGAGGGTCAGCCCACGCATCAGGAACGAGCGGCGTGAGCGGTCCTCGATCTGCGGTGCAATGATTTTCCGGGCGTCTTTCAGGATGGACGACTCGTCCAGACCCTCGATGCGCTTTTTCATACGGACTCCTTGCGACCGACAATCATGGCCAGCAACGTTTTGGGAACGAGCGCGACCATCGCCAGATGCACCGCCACAAAGGCCATCAACAGCGCCATCGCGATGAAATGCACATGCCGCGCCGCTTCGTAGCCGCCCAGCAATTCACGCAACAGCGGAAACTGGACGGACTTCCACAACACCAACCCGGAGATCACCAGCAGCGTGATATCGACCATCACGAACAGGTAGGCCAGCCGTTGCACCTGGTTGTAATGACTCAGGTCGGCATGCCCCAGACGCCCGCGCAATGCAGCCCACAGGTCGTGCACAACACCTTTGGGTGACACCGGGAAAAAGCGCCGTGACAGACGACCGCTGGCGAGGTTGATGACCAGGTAAACGAGCCCGTTGATGGCGAGGAACCACATCGCGGCGAAATGCCATTGCAATGCACCGCCGAGCCATCCGCCCAAGGTGATGCCTTTGGGAAAACTGAAGTCGTAAAGCGGGGAAGCGTTGTAGATGCGCCAACCGCTGGTGACCATGACCAGCACCGCCAGCGCGTTCAGCCAGTGGGTGAGCCGGAGCCAGCGCGGATGGGATGAAGCAGGTATCGGCGACATGATGGGCTCCCGGCGGTGTTGTTATTCGTTGGAGCCGAGTATGGGAGCCGACAGATCGCCAAATCCTCACGTAAAGTTAAATTATTTGTGATAACTCCAAGGGCCAGAGCCGCTTGTTTTGTCCCGTGAGTTAATCATCGACACGATGTTTAGCTAGCTCCGCCTCAAAATCTTCTATCTTAGGGCCTAGAGATAAAAATCTATTCACGCTGTCCTCATAGAGTCTAAACGCCTCCTCTGCCCCTACAGTGCTTCTCGCTTCCGGAATGTCCATATGAGTTTTTTCGACCTGGACCAAATCAATATCTGATAGCTCTGGAGTATACTCACTCCTCAAGTCCAATATCTCCTGGTTTATATCAGCCGAAGTAATTGGCCCGCTACTAAAGGAACGACTCAAGCTACTCGATGAGCTGTAACCAGAATCAGAACTGTCAGTGCTGCTGGTGCGTTCCAAAGGCTTGTCGACATGGGTTTCCGGCAAACTTCTTTGCACGCTCCGCTGGCTATTTTCTTGCTCTTGTTTTCGCCTCTCACTACTTAGGTGTGCCTGATAAGTTTGCGACCGTCCAATTCCAGCAAGTACATTAGTCCACTCACGCCCCCTGACTGCGCGGGCATTCAGATAGTTTGTCTGTTTTTCTGCTTGCCCCCGACTCAGCATATCTTGGCGCTCATTCTCCTCTCGATCACGCTTATTCAAACTGGTTTGATAAGCCTGGGCACCCGCACGGACTGAAAATTTCGCCAGTTCAGCATCGTGCTGTTTGCGCTCTTGTTTCTTTCGCGCCACCTCATTTGCCTCATCGGCTATTCGACGGTTATCCGCTGCAATTCTTTCCTGGCGCTGCTCCCTGGTCCCTATCAATAAACTTATCTCGTGAACTGCCTGATCCTGCCTCCTGGGGTCGGCAAATATGTTGACGGACCCGGCTTGAGGACGCTCAAAGCCTGGAAACTTTCGAGCCAGAAAACCTCGTGCACGTTCCTCACTCAATGTCCCATTGCTTACACAGTTATTCAGAGACTGCATCAAACTCTTCGCTATTTGCCCAGGCACCCAACTTGCTTTCGACCCCAAGAGGCGACCATTGAAATACGAGACCGGAATTCTGAACAGTTCATCTGCTCGCTTAAAAAGATTCAAATCAATGACCGAGGCTTGTACGACAGGTGAAGACTTCGCCAGCAAAATGGCAAATTCCAACATCCGTTCAATTTGCACCGCCTTGATTTCTTCTCCTGAGTTCAAAGCCATTGTCAATTTATGTTGTAGTTCAACGCTAGCAGGACCAACAGTATCCAGCGATTTGCTCACTGGAGCAGTGGGCGGGGTCATTGCATTGGCAGAACCGGATGGCCTATCTGGCTTTGCGTCATCCTCACTATCGCTGTCAGATAAAATATCTGTTCGGTGAGGTGCCGAGAATGCCCCCGCACCGGCTCCGCCGTTATCAGAATCATCGTCACGAGGCTTCTTTTCCATAGCATTGAATACAGGAGCGCAGACGCCTTCCGATGTTTTTCGATCGGCTGCGCCCCCTCCTCTCAAACCCGTTTTTTTACGCTGGGCAATGAAGGCGGCGTTTTCATCGTCTTCGCTCAGACTGTCATCGCCATCATCTGAAACATCCTCTAATTCCTTCGGAATTATTTTATGCCTCTCCAGCGCCTGTATTTCCGTTCCAGTCAATTTATCGTGGTCCCGAAAACAGTCTTCCGGGAGTAGGCGTTTAGTCAAATCTGTGAGATTGCTAAAGCGGTGCTCGGCGTGAGGCTTATAATGGCCACTACCATTTGTCCAGAATTTTATTTTTCCTTCTTCAAATAGAATCTCGCCCGCAAAGAGTGTTGGCTTGCCGCCGCTTAACGAACTGTGACCGTCGACAAAGAACGGGTCTTTATATCGATGATTGTTGAGCTTTCCGTTTGAACTTCTTTCGTAATTTCTCGAACCGCAAATAATATGGTCAGGCTCCTCGGCAAGTATCACAAACGCGAGCACACCTTCCAGATCATACCTTTCCCCATTGTCTTGCCGAACAAACTCATATTCATTTTTGTCGTTTTTTCTGAGGTGAAAAACTTGATCAGGATAAGCTGGTTTCTGCATTTGACCATTGGGATCCTCCCTGAGCACTACTCGGCTTTTCTCCAGAACACTTGGGACTTCAAATGTTGACATTGCAGAAGCATTCAATGTCGTACCCGACGATGCCACACCGGGTGGAACTGTTTCTTTCGCGGGTACATAGCGAGCCCACAATTCTGGATCCTGCTCCCACGGCGAGGGTTCCGGCATGTTGTTTTTATAGAACCTGACGGTATCGCCCAGTTGCGCTCTGCATCGATACAAATGGCGCAGTTCTTCCGCCGTTATTCCGTTTGCTTCCAGCTCTTTATTATCAACCACATCAACCATCTGAATATCATCCAGCAGAACATGGAGGCAGGCCGTTGACACACCTTCACTTTTTTGCTGAATAAACTCATCGATCATACGTTTACTTATATTAGAAAAGAGGTAGGTGGCCGATTTATGAATCCGTTGCCATGCTTCTCCCCTGGTAAATTTTTCCCGTCCTTCTTCTGCATCGAGGAGGCCGTATGCATGAGCATAACCAGGATGCTTGCACAGATCTGAAAACAACTTATCCAGTTTATTGCTTGTACTATCCGGAATGTCTGAAAAAGCATTGTTAACACCTCCACTCTCTTGTGCTCTCTCTTCCAACTCGACAACACAATCAAAAAAACCGGTCACAAAATCTATAACACAATCCACGGGTACACTGGGTGTAACATCCGACAAAGCAACCTTGCCATCCTTGGCATTGTTATTGCCAAACGAATTATTATCCCTACTTGGCTTTTTTCGTTGTTTCTCTGCCGTCACGACAACTGCCAGCGCGTCTTCCACGTCGATTATCGTAGTAGGTTTGTCGTTTACCTCTGTGCCTGGCAGACTTTCAAAATTATAGGCTTCAGGCTGCTCAGCCATTATATTAAATGCAACCCTCAGACTTTCCAGGAGACGGACAGGCGTCCATGTAGAATTTTCCTTGCTGGTGATCGAAGACAGACCTAGTACGCGATCTCCTCTAGCTTCAGAAAAAGAAGAGCAGAAATACTGTTTGGATGCTGCTGTTGCAGAGGCTGTTTCGCTAACTTTCTGTCGAACACTTTGAGTGCTTAACAAGCTTGAAGAACCGCAAGAAGAGAACATGCTATTTGTTTCTACCGTCAATGTATGCAGGGGTCTAACGCTGCGAAATGGTTTGTCGCGCAGTTTGAACGTCCAGGCAATTACAGCAACGCCGGCATCGTAACTAAATATTTGATGGCTGCCACCTGTGTTGACTTTGATGAAAAGCCAGGCGGATACAAGCCAGCCCTGTATCTGGGAGTAGGACCTCCAAGCATAGAAACTCCCACATTGATTGCGTCATCCGCTCATTCGCTGCAATTGTGGTTAAAATGCCGCCCCCTCAAATCGCCGATCCGACCCGATGAACTCAGAAGCGCTGACCACCCTCCACGACCATCTGCTGACAGCCCTGGCAACGGCCCCCGCAGAAACCCGCCGGCTGTTCCACGGTCGCGGTCGCTGCTGGCCGGGTCTGGAGCAACTGACCGTCGACTGGCTGCAGGGCGTGGTGCTGGTGTCACTGTTCAAGGAACCTGAAGCAGCGCAACTGGATGCGTTGAAACAGCGGCTGATGGCGATCACCCGGTCACCCGAGTGGACGCAATCCGGCGCACATACCCTGGCGCTGCAGCATCGTTACCTGCTGCAAAGCACCACCGAATGGCTGGTCGGGGATGTGATCGAGGACATGACCATCACCGAGGGTGGCCTGCGCTATCGCGTGGACCTGGGCCGCAAGCAGAACACCGGTTTGTTCCTCGACATGCGCTACGGCCGCGATTGGGTGCGCGCCAATGCACAGGGCAAGCGGGTGTTGAACCTGTTCGCCTACACCTGCGGTTTTTCGGTGGCGGCCATCGAGGGTGGCGCTGAACACGTGGTCAATCTGGACATGTCCAGCCCGGCCCTGAGCCGTGGCCGCGACAATCACCGGCTCAACGGGCACGACTTGAGCAAGGTGAGTTTTCTCGGCCACGACCTGTTCAAGTCCTGGGGCAAGGTGATCGGCAAAGGTCCGTATGACCTGGTGATCATCGACCCGCCCTCCTTTCAGAAAGGCAGCTTTTTGCTGACCAAGGATTACCAGCGCGTGCTGCGGCGGTTGCCGGAATTGCTCAGCCCGCAAGGCACGGTGCTGGCCTGCATGAATGACCCGGCGTTTGGCGCGGACTTCCTTATCGAGGGCGTGATGCGTGAAGCGCCGAGCCTGCGGTTCGAGCGACGGCTGGAGAACCCGCCGGAGTTTCCGGATGCGGATGTCGAGTGTGGGTTGAAGGCGTTGGTGTTTACGCTCGGCTAACTAAAGATCTTTTGAAGTTGATATCAACGCGGCCGCAATACCAACGCGAACAACTCGCCATGCCCGTTCACATTGAGCTTGTGATAGACGTTGCGCCGATGCACCTTCACCGTTTCCGGCGAAATCCCCAGTTGCTGGGCAATCGCCTTGCTGGAGAAGCCCTGAAGAATCAGGCGCGCCGTTTCGATTTCCCTCACCGTCAAGCGCGCATCAAAGCGATCCAGCAGGGTCGCCAAATCCCCGGCCACAGCCTCGGTGGCCGGGCCTTCCGGCGGCATCAATTGCAGGTGACGACGCATCGCGGCCAACACCCAGTCACGCACACAGAGCAGACGGCCCTGCTCTTCCAGGGTAAAGCACGTCGAGCGACCCAGTGACAGACCGAGCAGGGCACCCTCGGCGTTGATCATGAACTGCAACTCATCACTGCCCACCACCGAGCGGAAGTAGCTCAGGTAATACTCGCTCTGCTGAAACTGGTCGGGGGCTACCGAATCGAGGCTGTGCAAACCGTCAGCGATACCGGCACAGGCCGCCTGATAAAACGGATCGAGCAGGTACATGCCGGCGCTGTAGCCGGCCAGTTCGTCAGGGTCGTCGCCGCTGCCCCTGGTGTCGAAATCAATCAGCAGGCGCGGCACTCGGCCAGGCGTCATCACCGCGACCAAGGCATTGTCCAGCGGCACCAGCAGTCGCAGCGTATCGAGCAGCGCACGCCAGAAACCGTCCTGCCCCAACGCGCCAAACACCCGCGCCAGGCCCTGGTGCACCGGCAACTCTTTCAGCAACGCATCCACGCTCTACCCCTTTCGAGTAACCCATGATGGGAATGGGTGAGTTCCCGGCCTGCCGATACGCTGCAAGCACCTGTTCATCACCGGCCTGCAGCAGGCTAGGAGTGCCGCATCATGAGTCGTCCCCGTCAACAGATCAATCTTGGGTTGAGCGCCTGTCTGTGCGTTTCGCTGGCGGCGGTGGCTGCCGAGGGCCCGACGGTTCACGTCTACAACTGGTATGACTACATCGGCCCCACGACCCTGCACGACTTCAAACGCGACACCGGCATCTCACCGGTTTACGACACGTTCGACAGCGCCGAAGTGCTGGAAGGAAAACTGCTGACCAGCCGCAGCGGTTATGACGTGGTGGTGGCCAGTAACTTCAGCCTGCCGACCTTGATCAAGGCTGGCGCACTCGCGCCCCTGCCCCATGCAAAGATGCCTGACTTCAAAAACATGGACGCTGATCTGTTGGCGAAACTGGCCAACAACGACCCAGGCAATCAGTACGCCGTGCCGTACCTGTGGGGCACCAACGGCATCGGCTACAACGTCGACAAGGTTCGCGCCGCGCTGGGCGACAAGGCGCCGGTGGATTCCTGGGAGCTGGTGTTCAACGAAGCCAACCTGGCCAAGCTCGGCCAGTGCGGCGTGGCCATGCTCGACTCGCCGTCCGAGATGCTGCCGGTCGCCCTGCACTACCTCGGTCTGCCGCCCAACAGCACCAACCCCGAGGACTACAAGAAGGCGGAAGCGCTGCTGCTGAAACTGCGTCCGCACATCGCCTACTTCAACTCGTCGAAGTTCATCAGCGACCTGGCCAACGGCAACATTTGCGTGGCGGTGGGCTGGTCGGGCGCGATGCTCGAAGCCAAGACCAACGCCGAGCAGGCCAACAACGGCGTGAAGATCGCCTACAGCCTGCCCAAGGAAGGCGCGCCGGTGTGGTTCGACACCCTCGTGTTGCTCAAGGATGCACCGCACCCGGAGCAAGGGCTGGCGTTCATCGATTACTTGATGCGCCCTGATGTGATTGCCCCGGTCAGTGACCACCTCAACTACCCCAACGGCAACCGCAGCGCCACGCCACTGGTGGCCGAAGCGACCCGCAACAATCCGGCGGTGTACCCGTCCGCCGAAGCCTTGGCCACGTTGTTCACCCTTCAGCCGCTGCCGCCGGCCACCGAGCGGGTGCGGACGCGGATCTGGAGCAAAGTCAAAAACGGTCAGTAATTGCGCCGCTCCCGCAGGGTCTGCGTCTAGCCCAGCCACTTTTTTCTGCCACGAATTGAAGATGAGAGAATCGATGAAACCACGTGCCCGCGACCTGAACCTCCAGTTCGGCCAACTGCAGCCTGGCCCGCTCAATGCCATCACCGATGTACCCGGCGTCCGGGTCGGCCACAGCAATGTGCGGGGCCGCAGCGCGCATGGCCGCGATATCCTGACCGGGGTCACCGTGATCGAGCCGCGAGCCGGTTCCACCAGCCAGCACCCGTGCTTCGCCGGTGTCCATGTGCTCAACGGCAACGGCGATGCGACCGGTCTTGAGTGGATTCGCGAAGCGGGTCTGTTGACCAGCCCGGTCGCCTTCACCAACACCCACAGCCTGGGTGTGGTTCGTGATGCGTTGATTGTCCTGGACCGTGAACAGCAACCCGACGACGGACGCCTTTACTGGAATATGCCGGTGGTGCTGGAAACCTTCGACGGTTTGCTCAATGACATCAATGGCTTTCACGTGAAGCCCGAACATGTGGCTGAGGCCCTGCGCACCGCAACGGGCGGGCCCGTGACCGAAGGCTCGGTCGGCGGTGGCAGCGGCATGATCTGTCACGAATTCAAGGGCGGCATCGGCACCGCTTCGCGACGTCTGAACAGTGCCCAGGGCGGCTGGACCGTTGGCGCCATCGTCCAGGCCAACCACGGCATCCGCAATGAATTGCGCGTCGACGGTTACCCGGTCGGGCGCTCCATGGAAAAAGCTGACTCGCCATTTCTCAAGGCCTCGTTGCCCCATCCGGGCATGGGCTCGATTGTCGTTTGCCTGGCCACCGATGCGCCGCTGTTGCCGCATCAATGCACCCGCCTCGCCCAACGCGCCAGCCTCGGCCTGGCACGCACCGGCGGCGGTAACGAAGACCATAGCGGCGACATCTTCATCGCGTTCGCCACCGGCAACGACGTCCCACCCGCGGCTTATGAAAGCAAGAAGGCGCCGACTACAGACCACCTGCGCATGGTCAACAACGACCACATCAGCGAGTTGTTCCTGGCCGCCACCGAAGCCGTGGAAGAAGCGATCATCAACGCCCTGCTGGCCTCCGACACCGCCGAAGGCAATGGCCATGCGGTGCCGGGGCTGGACGCCGAAACGCTGCTCAAAGCCTTGCGTCGGGCAGGCTGGCCGGGCGAACAGGCGTAACGGGATCGACCTGTGCCGAAGCCGCAAGGAGGCGGCGACCCAAGGCGCTAGCGGCCTCCAGATGCACCGTCGGGTTCTGGCTTTCCGACTCGAGGAACAGCTCGGACGTCAGCACCCGAGCACCGCAGTAATCGAAAATGCCGTGGTCGATCTGCGTTCTCATCGCCTCAGTGAAACCGTGTCGATCAAACGTGCCCGCATCGGCACCACCGACACCGATGAGGTGAACCCGCAGGTGACCCAGTTTTTTCTCCAGGCTGTCCGCCGTGTAATCGAACGCCCAGCCGTTGGTGAACACTCGATCGATCCAGCCCTTGAGAATCGCCGGCATTGACCACCAGTAGACCGGATAGACCAGCACCAAATGGTCGGCGCGGTCGATTCGTGCCTGTTCGGCGATCACATCGGCGGGCGGTGACGCTTCCCGGTGATGCACCGCAAAATCCGCGGCGCCGAACCTCGGTTCGAATCCTTGGGCGAACAGATCGGCAAATTCCACGGTGTTGGCGGGATCGCTGGCGGTCAGGCCTTCAGCGATCCGGACCGCGAGGCTGTGGGTAAGCGAATCGGGATTGTGATGAGCGACAACGATGAGGGTATGCATGATGGAAACTCCTGGTTGAGAGCACAAGGCGGACCTTATATACTCTTGGTAAGTTACGATCAGTAAGTTACTTTTGGTACATAGCCATGTCAACCTCCAAAACAATCGCGCAAGATTCCACCCCGCAACCACGACGACGCCTCTCCCGGGAGGACCGCCTGCGCCAGTTGCTGGACGTCGCCTGGCAACTCGTTCGGGAAGAAGGCACCGACGCGCTGACGCTGGGGCGGCTCGCCGAACAGGCCGGGATCACCAAACCGGTGGTGTACGACCACTTCACGACGCGCCCCGGCTTGCTGGCGGCGCTCTACCAAGACTTTGATGCGCGCCAGACTGCCGTCATGGATACGGCACTGCAGAACAGCGAACCGACGCTGGTCGGCACCGCCAGGGTGATTGCCTCGTCGTACGTGGACTGTGTGTTGCTGCAGGGCAACGAAATCCCGGGCGTGATTGCCGCGTTGGCCAGTTCGCCGGAATTGGAGAAGATCAAGCGCGAGTACGAGGCGATCTTCCTGAACAAATGCCGATCCGCCCTCGCCCCCTTCGCGGGCACGGGCGAGATCACGGCAGCGGGTTTGCGGGCGATGCTCGGTGCGGCGGAAGCCTTGTCCCAGGCTGCCGCGACGGGTGAAATCAGCGCCGTACAGGCGCAGGACGAGCTATTCGAAACCATCGTCGCAATGGTTGAAAGAGGCGCGCGTGGCAGGACTGGCACAGAGGCGACTAGCGGTACTTGAGTGCCAAACCTCATCTTCCTACGATGATTCTACGCAGCCGTTTGTTTGCTCAACTCAGCGGTTGCGTAGGTGGTGAGTGATCTGAACCCCTACCAAGCTCGCCGCTTGTTTCACGTGCATCTTGAGCCTCGAGAGCTCTACTTCCTCCCCATCAAAGAGCCTTGAGGCTCTTTTTCAAGTGCACGCATTCCAGACAGGAAAAAGCCCGGCTTCTGACCGCAATGTTGTTCACTTAAGAGTGTCTTGAATCAAAGGAAACTTGTGGCGAGGGAGCTTGCTCCCGCTTGAGTGCGTAGCACTCACAAAACTCGGCAATAGTTGTCAGATTTTTGGGGCCGCTACGCAGCCCAGCGCGAGCAAGCTCGCTCGCCACAAAGGTATGCACGATCCAAGAGCGCGCTTAAGTGAACAGCATTGGGCTTCTGACCGGGCTTTTTGCTGTTCAATCGCCGGAAACCGATCGCCACGCCGCGTGTGCAAGCGTGTCCCGGTACACCTTCGGACTGCCCTTTACCCGGCCCGACAGCCATGCCCTGCAATAGCTGTCTGCCTGGCCAATGATCAGCGACAGCAGCAACTCGGCCGGAGTGCCTTTCAACTCATCGCCTCTGGCCGAAGCCGACAGCCATTCCAGCAGTTGCTTGTTGCGCGCCTTGTTGCGGGTCGTCAGTTCGTCCTTGAAAGGCCCTTTGGTGACGGCAAATCGCGCGTGGTACTGGAAGCGCGCCCACTCGGGTTGGCTGTCGACCCAATCCACGTAACTGTGCACCAGCGCGTATACGCCTTCTTGCGTGGTTTTCGCGTCGCTCAAATAGCTGTCGCGCAACCTGGCCTGATCGTCCAGGGCGGTGAAAAACAGCGCGGCCACCAGACCTTCCTTGTTCCCGAAGTGGTGATAAATCGCGCCCACGCTGGTGTCGCATTCGGCGCGGATCATTTCAATGGTCGTGGCCTCGATCCCCTGCTCATTGAACAGTGTGAGGGCCTTTCGAAAAATATCGCGCTTGAGTTCAGCGCGTCTTCCGGGGTAGCAGCGCTCGAGTAAATCTGACGTTTCCATGTTTAACACAGACCCAAAAAACCAAGAGTGAAGGCAGGTGATCGCCATCGAACAAGGTTGACAGATTTCCCGCTGACAGAATACTGTTCCGTCACAGAACATTATTCTGTTACGGAACAACATTCTGTTAATCCGATCATCAATGAGGTTTCAAAATGAGTCAGTTCCTCAGCCTGTTTAACAGCGTGGGCCCGCAAGCCTTCAGCACAATGGTCTGCCAGGTGGCGCCCTACTTCAGCACCATCAACCCGCTGGTCACGGAGTTGCGCAAAGGCTCTGCGACGGTGCAGGTGCCGTTCGCCAAGGAAATCACCAACCACCTGGGCACCGTGCACGCCATCGCGATGTGCAATGCGGCTGAACTGGCGGCGGGGATGATGACCGACGTGTCGATTCCCGAAGGGGCACGCTGGATTCCAAAAGGCATGACGGTCGAGTACCTGGCGAAGGCAAAGACCGACGTCACGGCGGTGGCCGATGGGGGCGACGTCGACTGGACCACGGGAGGCGACAAAATCGTGCCGGTGGACATACTCGACGTTGAAGGCAGGAAGGTGTTCACGGCGCGGATCACCATGAATGTGAAGCTTTCTTAAACCCTGATTGGGTCTAATGTGGGAATGGGCTTTTTGTGGCGAGGGGATTTATCCCCGTCCGGCTGCGCAGCAGTCGTAAACCCTGTACATGCGGTTTAACAAGGAAATGCTGGGGCCGCTGCGCAGCCCAACGGGGATAAATCCCCTCGCCACAAAAGCTCGCTTGTACATTTAGAGCGCGGTTACTCGCCCAACCGCTCGCGGACAAACTCATTGGCCTTGTACGTCAGCTGGTCCAGATGCCGGTCACGCTGTTTCTCCGCATCGAGCATCGCGCGCTTGCCGTGTTTTTGCAGCAAGTAGGTATGAATCTGCCGCACCTCCAGCGAGCTGTAGATCGACGCCACATCCAGCAATCCCATCAAGCCGCCGGAACGATGATCGCGGGTGTTCATCAGCACCTGATTACCGCGCACGCCCACCACCTGAAAGCCCATCGACTCAAACCACGGTACCTTGGCAACCGCGCAGGTCAGCTCGGCATGCGGGTAGCGACCGACCATTTCCCGCAGCATCTTGCGCGCCACGCCCTGGCGCCGATGACCGGCCTGGACCGCCATGTACGCCACGCCGCACGCCTCGGGATCATCCTGGAACGGCAAGTACAGCAAGAAACCGATAACCGTTTCCGGATCGTCCACGTCCGTGGCGACGATCAACTCCACTGCAACCCCTTTCGACCCGTTCAACGCCTCCAGATAGAGGTGCACTTCGTAGCCGATCGCGTATTGGTACACGTTGTACAACAGGTTGCTCGGCGGGATGGCGACCATGCTGATGTCGGTCAGGTTGTCGACGACCATCTGCAGGATCTGGCTGGAGAGGTGCTCAGGGCACGGGGTCTTGAAGTGGGTGATCTGGGGCATTGAGGCTCTGGACTCTGGGAACGGACGGGCGTGCGTATCATAACGTGCTGGCGGGACCGAAGGGGGGAGCGGTGCTGGTTGTTCGGGCCTTGGCGCCGGCAAGCCGCGACGTGCACCCTACTGCTGCGGCGCAACCATGCGAAATCTGATGTTGATGTCGTCGGAAACCACCGTGTCCGCCCACTCGCCCTCACCTATGTTGAAGTCGCTGCGCTTGAGCGTCAGTTCGCCATCGAAGATGCCGATGGCGTTCTCGGCTTTCAGTTGCACGGGCACTTCCACCTCGCGGGTGATGCCCCTGAGCGTGAGTTGGCCGGTGATCGAATAGCGGTCGTTGCCCACTGATTTCACAGCGGTCGACTCAAACGTCGCCACCGGCGAGTTCGCGGTGTCGAACCAGGCGGGCTTTTTCAGTTCTTCGTTGGCGTCAATGCTGCCGGCATCGATGCTGTCGAGCTGGATGGTGAGCGCGGCATGGGCCGCTGAAGGGTTTGCGGTGTCGAAATCCAGCCTGCCTTCGAATTGGCTGAACGTGCCGTAAACCCGAGAGCTGAACTGGTTATAAGTGAAGGAAAGCGTGCTGGCGGTTGTATTGACTTGCGTGTATTCGGCGGCATCGGCGCCAGACAAGGCGCCAAAGGTGAGCGCAACAACCCATGCGGCGAAAGGTGGCAATCGAGGATTCATGGGACTCTCCGGGCGAGGCTCCCACTGATTTGATCAGGTTGTTGCACCGTTTCACCACCGTTTTTTTTTGCAACGGCGTGAACTCGTCCGGCGCCCGCCCGTGGCGCCGTCGAGTCCTGTCGCATCACTCGGTGATGACGTTCAGTGCCACGTCGATGTTGCCGCGGGTGGCTTTCGAGTACGGGCAGATCTGGTCGGCCGTGTGCGCCAGCTTCGTTGCAATCTCGTTCGACAGGCCTGGCACACGCAAGGTCAATCGAGCCTGCAGGAAGTACGCCTGACCGGTCTGGCCCAGATCGACCTCGATGTCCACGGACGTCTCCGCCGGCAGTGCCACGTTCAGGTCCTTGGCCACCAGCCCGACCGCTGCGGTGTAGCAGGCGGACCAGGCGCCGGCGAACAGTTGCTCGGCCGTCGGGTGCGGTTGAGTGTTCGAAAACACATGTGCCGGTGTGGCGCTGCCGGGCGACGACAGCACGATGTCGAGGCTGCCGCTATGTCCGCGCGAGGTCTTGCCAGCGGCGCTGACGGTGGTGTGGGTTTTGCCGGTGGCCAGTACTTTATCGATCTTGCTCATGATGATTCCCTTAAGATTTGTATTCGTATGCGCTTTTATCGCACGCGATATATATGAAATAAAAAAAGATTTAAACGGTGAGGACATTCAGCGCCACGTCGATGTTGCCGCGAGTCGCTTTCGAGTACGGGCAAATCTGGTCAGCGGTATGCGCCAGGGTCGTTGCAATGTCCTGCGACAGGCCAGGTACACGCAAAGTCAGCCGAGCCTGAAGGAAGTACTCCGCACCGCCCTGCCCCAGATCGACTTCGATGTCGACCGACAGATCCGCCGGCAGCACCACGTTCAAGTCGTTGGCCACCAGACCGACCGCGGCGGTGTAGCAAGCCGACCATGCACCGGCGAACAGTTGCTCGGCCGTCGGGTGCGGCTGGGTCGCGGCGAATACGTGGGCTGGCTTGGCAGTGCCCGGCGTCGACAAGGTGATGTCGAGGCTGCCGTTGTGACCGCGTGAGGTGTTGCCGGCAGCGCTGGCGGTGGTGTGGGTTTTGCCGGTGGCCAGGACTTTGTCGATCTTGCTCATGGGGTGAATCCTCTACGGTGCAATGGGGTTTGATTTCTTGTCGCGTTCGATTGTGTCGTGTGCGATGGATTAATATTCACTCAGGCACGCACCTGTGTCAATAGGTCGTAGCGCACATCGCTGACGAACGGTATTTATCGCCCCGGCTTCCCCCTGGCTTACATCCACGTCACACTTGCACCAAGGCCTGAAGCAATCGGCCCCGCTACGCTTCGTCTAACCTCACAAAGCGCCTTGCCGTCACCTGCGTGTGCCCGGCGCACCTCTATAGTGTTCCGTAAATGCACCGGAGAATTTCCATGTTCAAGCGTACCCTGGCATTGACTGCCGGCCTGGCCCTGTCTTTTTGCACCCTGCTCTCGCAGGCCGCCGACACCTTGAAGGTCAGTGCGATTCCCGATGAAGCGCCCACCGAACTGTTGCGAAAATTCAAGCCGCTGGGCGGCTACCTGGAACAGCAATTGGGCATGAAGGTCGAGTTCGTGCCCGTCAGCGATTACCCGGCCGTGGTCGAGGCGCTGGCCACCGACCGGATCGATATGGCCTGGCTGGGCGGCTTCACGTTCGTGCAGGCACGCCTGAAAACCGGCAACGCGATTCCGCTGGTACAGCGCGAACAGGATGCGCAGTTCACCAGCAAATTCATCACCGCCGACCCCGCCGTCAAATCCCTCGCCGACCTCAAGGGTAAGACCTTTGCCTTCGGCTCGGTGTCTTCCACGTCGGGCAGCCTCATGCCGCGCTACTTCATGCTCAAGGACGGCATCAAACCGGAAACCTACTTCAGCCGCGTCGGCTACTCCGGCGCCCATGACGCCACGGTCGCCTGGGTCCAGGCCGGCAAGGTCGACGCCGGGGTGTTGAACGCCAGCGTGTGGGAAAAACTGGTCGCGGCCGGCAAGGTCGACACCAACAAGGTCAAGGTGTTTGCCACCACCCCGGCCTACTTCGACTACAACTGGACGGTACGCGGGACCCTCGACCCGGCACTGGC
Organism: Pseudomonas sp. NFX71; assembly: GCF_048079215.1. NCBI lineage: Bacteria > Pseudomonadati > Pseudomonadota > Gammaproteobacteria > Pseudomonadales > Pseudomonadaceae > Pseudomonas > Pseudomonas sp. NFX71. Next base: position 6,121,221 of record NZ_CP182230.1, read on the forward strand.
GGCCAAGATCAAAGCCGCGTTCCTCGCACTCGACCCGGCGAATCCGAAGGACAAGGAAATTCTCGATTTGCAGGCCGCCAGCCGATTCATCGAAACCAGCCCGGAAAACTACAAGGGCATCGAGGAAGCCGCACGCGCCGCCGAACTGCTCAAATGACGTTGCATCTGACCCAGGTCAGCCTTACCCACGCCAACGGCGTTCACGCGCTGCGTGGCGTGGACCTGCACATCGAAGCCCACGAACAGGTCGCCATTATCGGCCCGTCCGGTGCCGGCAAATCGAGCCTGCTCAACCTGCTGGCCACCGCCCTGCGACCGGGCGCCGGCGAGCTGCAAGTGCTCGGCGAGCGAGCCTGGCAGTTGTCGGCCGGTCAGCGTCAGCGCTTGCGCGCACGCATCGGTTTGATCCATCAAGCGCCGCCGTTGCCACCGCGCCAGCGTGTGGTCACGGCGGTTCTGGCCGGCAAGCTGGGTCAATGGGGATTGGGCAAGAGCCTGCTGAATTTGCTCTATCCGCTGGACATTCCGGGCGCGCGAGCGGCCTTGGCCAGGCTGGACCTGAGCGACAAACTGTTCACCCGATGCCAGCAGTTGTCCGGCGGACAGTTGCAGCGCGTGGGCATTGCCCGGGTGTTGTACCAAGCGCCCGAGGTGTTGCTGGCCGATGAACCGGTCTCGGCCATGGACCCGGTGCTGGCCGAGCACACGCTGTCGGTGCTCTGCCGTCATGCCCGGGAGCAAAACGTCACACTGGTCGCCAGCCTGCACGCGGTGGAGCTGGCCCTGGCGCATTTTTCGCGGATCATTGGCCTGCGTGACGGGCAGATTCTGTTCGACCTGCCCGCCAGCGCCGTCGACCGTGAGCAGCTCGACGCGCTCTACGCCAACGAGCAACTGGAACGCTCGCCGGTGCCTCCCGCTCACTTGAGTGTGCAGATTCCCCGATGCTGACGTCCGACACCCGCGATCCGGCCACCCTGCCGCGCCTGCTGCTCAGCCTGCTGGCCATCGCCCTGCTGTGGCCGGGCATCCACTACAGCGAGCTGGACCTCGGTGTGCTGGTCGCAAGTGACAGCCAGAGTGAAATCGGCCGGTTCGTGTCCGCCTTCTGGCCCCCGGCCCATGACGCGGCGTTCATCGAGCTGTTGCTGCAAGCCACCCTGCAAACCCTGGCGATCGCCACGGCGGGCATGGCCCTGGCGTTGCTGTTGGCGATTCCCGCCAGCCTGCTGGCCAGTCGTGCGCTGTCGTTGTCGGCGGCGTCGCGTGCGGGGCGCCCGAGTTATGGGGGCCAACTGCTGCGCTGGCCGGTGCGCGGGCTGCTGATTTTCCTGCGCAGCGTGCCGGAAATCGTCTGGGCCCTGCTGTTCGTGCGGGCTGTCGGCCTCGGCCCGACTGCCGGCGTGCTGGCCATCGCCATTACCTACAGCGGCATGCTGGGCAAGGTCTACGCGGAAATTTTCGAATCGGTTGATCAACGTCCGGCCCATGCATTGCTGCAATCCGGCAGCGGTCGGCTGGCGGCGTTTTTCTACGGAATCCTGCCCAATGTCTCGGCAGAACTACTGTCGTACACGGTGTATCGCTGGGAATGCGCGATACGGGCCTCGGTGGTGATGGGTTTTGTCGGCGCCGGCGGGTTGGGTCAGCAGATGGACCTGTCGTTGCGCATGTTCGCCGGCGGAGAAGTGGCCAGTCTGCTGCTGACCTTCCTGGTTCTGGTGCTGCTCGCCGACCAACTCAGCCGCCTGCTGCGCTGGAGGCTGGCATGAACCGTCTGTTCAACCTGGCCCTGCTGCTCGGCATCGGCGCCGCCGTCATCGCCTCGTTCATCTACCTCGGCATCGACCTCAGCGAACTCGGCAGCACCGGCAACCTGAACCAGATGGGCGCTTATGCGCAGCGCTTTTTCAGCCCGGACCTGAGCCCCAATCACCTGCAAGCCATCGCCCATGGCGCCCTCGAAACCATCGCCATGTCCGCCCTCGGCACCTTGCTCGCGGCGGTGTTCGGCTTGCTGTTGGCATTGCCCGCGGCCGGGCGTTTCGGCTGGCCGTTGCAGAGCGCCTCACGACTGCTGCTCAACGCGTTACGCGCCGTGCCGGAACTGGTGTGGGCCGCGCTGATGGTGCTCGCCGCCGGCCTCGGCCCCAACGCCGGCACGCTGGCGCTGGCGCTGCACACCACCGGCGTGCTCGGCCGGTTGTTCGCCGAAGCGCTGGAAAACACCCCGTCGGAACCGGCCGATGCCATCCGGTTGCAGGGCGGCAACGCTGTGTGTGCCTTCTGTTACGGCACCCTGCCCAACCTGTTTCCGCAGCTGCTGGCCTACATCCTGTACCGCTGGGAAAACAACATCCGCATGGCCAGTGTGCTCGGCTTCGTCGGCGCCGGTGGCCTGGGGCAAATGCTCTATGTCAGCCTCAGCCTGTTTCAGGAAGCGCAAGCCAGCACAGTGATTCTGGCGATGCTGATCCTGGTCTTCGCCGTCGATACCTTGAGCAGTTGGAGTCGGCAACGCTGGGTCCAGGCCTGAGGTCAATCACGCACCGCACGCACCTTGCCGCTGAAGACGCGGAAGCCGTAGGTGTTGTAGATCAGCGTCACCGGTATCAGCACGGCAAAACCAATCAGCATGAATGTCTGACTGGTCGGGCTGGACGCCGCCGCTTGCAGGGTCAGGTGCGGCGGAACGATCAGCGGATAAAGCGCCACGATCATCAAGGCAAACGCCAACACGAAAACGCCCAATGCCGCGAACAGTGGCAACGCATGAAGGCGACTTCGAAAGCCCAGCACAAAGCCGGTCAGCAGCGCGACGAGCAACGTCACCGCCGGCATCCACACCCGCCAATCGGCCAGCCGTTGCGCATAACGAGTGTCCAGCGTCGCGGTCCAGGCCACCAACACGATCAACAACAGCACGGTGGCCCAGGCCAGCGCCTTCGCTTGAAAAGCCGAGCGCCGCTGGAGTTCGTCTTCAGTGCGCCAGTAAAGCCAACAAGCCCCCAACCACGTGTAGCCCACCACAAGCACGGCGCCACAAAACAGCGGAAACATATCCCGCCATTCCGAGCCGTCACCGCTGTACTGCCCGCCCTGTTCAGGTATGCCTTGAACCAGCGTGCCCAGCACCACCCCCTGGGTTGCACCAGCCAGCACCGAACCGCACATCAGCAAGCCATCGACCGCACGCTTGATGGCGGCATTGGGCGCGTAGTCGCGAAACTCCAACGCCACCACTCGCAGGATCAACGCCAAAAACATCAGGATAAACGGCAGATAAAGCGCCGGCAGCAGGATGGCGTAAGCCAGCGGAAACAGCGCCAGCAGACCGCCACCCCCGAGCACCAGCCACGTTTCGTTGGCGTCCCAGATCGGCAGGATCGTCACCGCCATGGTGCGGCGTTGCCGGCTGCATCGCGTAACGCCCATCAGCACACCGACGCCGAGGTCCGTGCCATCGAGCAGCACATAGTTCATGACCGAGAACGCCAGGGCCGCCGCCGACAGCAGTGTGATCCAGTCAGTGTCCATCAGGGTTCACCCGTCTCGTCCGCCAACGTCGGCTGCGGCCCGGGCTCGTCCTTATGCGGTGGCTCGCGCAGTAGGCGAAGCAGCACCCACAGCCCGATGCCGAAGATCAGCAGGTAAAACATCAGAATCAACCAGGTCGAGCCGACCACCTGCTGGCGAGACACCGACGACACACTGTCCGCCGTGCGCAGCAATCCATACACGGTAAAGGGTTGCCGTCCCACCTCGGTCACGACCCAGCCACTGAGCATCGCGAGCGAACCCGCCGGGGCCATCAGCACGCACACCCGCAGCATCCAGCGCGCTGCGTACAACCGGCCGCGCCAGCGCAACACCAGACTGGTCAGCCCCTGCCCCAGCATCAACAGACCCAGGCCGACCATCAAGCGAAACGCGAAAAACACCGCCGGCACCGGCGGGATGTCCTCAGCCGGGAACTCGTCCAGCGCGGCGATGGTGCCGCTCAGGTCGTGGGTCAGGTACAGCGAACCGATGCGCGGAATCGCCACCTCCCAATGATTGCGCCGCTGCGCCATGTCCGGAATCGCAAACAAGCGCAGCGGTTCGCCCGCGCCCTCCGGCGGTCGCGTCCACGAACCTTCGATGGCCGCCACCTTCTGTGGCTGCACCTTGAGGCTGTGCTGACCATGCAGGTCACCCACCACGATTTGCAGGGGCGTCAGCACGACAATCGTCCACAGCGCCATGGACAATTGCAGACGCGCGCGCGGGTTGTGCGGCGCCTTCAACAGTTGCCAGGCGCCGGCACCCGCCACCAGGGTCGCCGTGCCGAGCAACGCGGCCAGCGTCATGTGCGCCAGCCGATAAGGAAACGACGGATTGAAAATGATCGCCCACCAGTTCTCGGCCATGAAACGGCCATCGGCGCCAATGGCGTAACCGGCGGGTGTCTGCATCCAGGAATTGGCCGACAGGATCCAGAACGCGCTGATCAACGAGCCAATGGCCACCGCGCAGGTGGCGAAAAAATGCAGACGAGGGCCGACCTTTTTCAGGCCGAACAGCATGATGCCGAGGAAGCCCGCCTCCAGAAAAAACGCCGCCAGCACTTCGTAGAACATCAACGGGCCGAGGATATCGCCGGCCTGAACCGAGAGCCGCGACCAGTTGAGCCCGAACTGGTACTCCAGAATCAGCCCCGACGCCGTGCCCACCGCCACGTTGAGGGCGAATATTTTCAGCCAGTAACGGTAAACGTCCAGATAGCGTTGTTGGCCACGCCACAGCCAAAGCGCTTCAAGCACCATCAGAAAATTGGCCAGGCCGATGGTGAGCGCGGCCAGCACAATATGGAAACTGATGGTGAGCGCAAACTGCATGCGTGCGGCCATCAGCGCCGACTCACCCGCGTCCATACGGGTCCTGATGCTCGCGCACGTTGATGGAAATGCGGCAATGGCTAGGCATGACGACTGTCCGAAGGTGGCCTTACTGGTTGACCCCTTCGCTACGGGTTCATTCCGTGAGAGTGCAGCGTCACGCCTGTCGGTTTGCATCACCCTCGATTGCCAGGCTGAAGGAGGCCCACGACCAGCCCACCCTCTTACCCGAAACCCTGCTTTATTTTCCTGTTGTCTTCACGTGCCTGCCGAGGAAATCCCCCACCAATCGCGCAATGTCATCAGGCTTCTCATCCAGCGCAAAATGCCCCGCCTCCAGCACATGAATCTCGGCGTTGGGCAAATCCCGGCGATAAGCCTCCGCTTCCGCCACCTCGAACGACGGATCGAACTTGCCCCACACCACCAGCGTCGGCGGTTGATGCTCGCGCAGCCACGCTTGCCACTTCGGATAGCTGGCGACGTTGTTGCGGTAGTCATAGAACAGGTCGCTCTGGATATCTGCCTGCCCCGGCTGGTTGAGGAAATTGAATTCGTCGGTCCACAGGTCCGGGTTGAACACCTCGATCTGCGGGTTGGCGCCGACATGCCGTTGTCGGGTCGTCGCCAACGAGAAAAAGCTCGCTCTCAACCCCGCCTCGTTGGCAGCCCGGTTGGCCCAGAATTCACGACGCTTTTGCCACAGCGGCCCCAGGCCCGCCTCATGGGACACCGCATTCTGCACAATCAGCGCCTGCACGCGTTCGGGGTGGGCGAGCATCATCCGCATGCCAACGGGGCCGCCGTAGTCCTGCACATACAGCGAGTAATGATTCAGGCCGAGGGCTTCGGTGAAATGCTCCATCACACTGGCCAGATGATCGAACGTGTAGGCAAACGCCTTGGCCTCCGGCGCATCGCTATGGCCGAACCCCGGATAGTCCGGCGCCACCAGATGATAGTGCTGCGCCAACCGCGCCAACAGCGGGTCATACATGCGTGAAGAACTGGGAAAACCGTGCAGCAGCAGCAAGGTGGGCGCATCCACACGACCGGCTTCACGATAGAAAATGCTAAGGCCATCGACCTTGACACTGCGGTAGGCCACCGCCAACTGATCCGAGGAATAACCTGCCGGTTCGGCGGCTTGGGAAGTATTGACCAGTGACAGACCCAACGTGCAACCAAGGGCCAACGCAGACAGCAATTTATTCATCGGGGGCTCCGACTGAAGGGTGGAAAGGAGGTATGGGCAAACCTTGCCACCTCGATGTATCCCCCACGTATCGGTTTTGTAATGGCCTGTATCTCTCGCGGCCAATCTTACTTAGCGATACGTCTTCGTGCGCAGCCGTCCCCGGAACAGCGCCTACACCAACCGCTCAATCTTCTGATGCTTCCACACCAGCTTGTAATACAGCGTCTGCAACACCAGCATCCCCAGATACGCCACCGGAAACGCCATCCACACCCCCTGCAACCCGAACTGCCCGTCCAGCGCATACGCCACCGGCAACTGCACGCCCACCACACACACAATCGAAATCGCCATCGGCACCAACACCGTGCTGCTGGCGCGCATGATCCCGCCGATGATCGCCTGGAAGCCAAACAACAGCAGGCTCCAGAGCATGATGTGCAACAGATGCTCAGCCTTCGCCCGCGTCGAATCGTCCGTCAGAAACAGCCCCAGCAACCAGTGCGACAACAGGTAACCCAACAGCACCAAGCCACCGGTCAGGCACACGTTAATCAACAACCCGGTACGCAAAATCGGCCCGATCCGCTCCACCCGCGCCGCCCCAATCGCCTGCGCCCCAAGAATCGACGCGGTGATCGCAATCGACAACGCCGGAAACTGCACATAATTGACGATCTGCGTTACCGCCCCATACGCCGCCGTCGCCTGCGAACCGTGCTGATTCACCAGCGCCAGAATCACCAGCTCCGACACCGACAACACCACCATCTGCAACCCGGTCGGCAAGCCGATGCGCAACACCTTGCCGAGAATCACCCGATCCAGCCGCATTGCCGCAAACATCTCCCGATCCGGCGCCAACGGATGCCCCTTGCTGATCAACCGCCACGCCAGCCACCCCATCGCCGACAGGTTACCCACCAACCCCGCATACGCCGCACTCTGAATCCCCAACATCGGCAAGCCGAACCAACCGCGAATCAACGCCGGCGTCAGCGCCAACCCGATACAGGTCGACACCACCAACGCAATCAGCGGCGACACCGTATCGCTCACCCCGCGCAGCAGTTGGGTGAACAGCACGTAGACCAGCAGCGACGGCATGATCCACATCATCACGTGGGCGTAGGACACGGCGTCGTCGAGTACGTCGGCCGGGGTGCCCAAACCCTGCAAGGCTGACCTCGCGAACACGCTGCCCAGCACCGCCGCCGTCAGACCGATGATTGCGCCCAACAGCAAGGTAGTGGCAGCGATGGTTTTCACCAGATGCGGCTCCCGTGCGCCCCAGGCTTGGCCAATGAGCACCCCCGCCCCCGCGCCGAGGCCGATGACCAGGGCGATGAAGAAGAACACGATGGGGAACATGCCGGAAACGGCGGCCAGGGCTTGGGTGCCGAGCATTTGGCCGATGTAGATGCTGTTGACGGTGCCCGACATGGATTGGAGGAAATTGGAGAGGACCATGGGGGCGAGGAAAAGGAGGTAGGTTTTCCAGAGGGGGTGTTGGGTGGTGGGGGTTTGCATTGGGTGGAGGTCCGTCTCGGGGTGGGGGCTCGAGCTCTGAAAATTCTACGCTAGGGAGCTAGGTACCACGATCCAATTTCGCAGATTTGGTTAGCATGAGTAATGTCCGCTTTCGGCTGTAGATCCAACCGATCGATGGCAACACGCAGCTGCGCCTACAAGGTTAGAAGCGATTTAAGTTGATATAGATTTAGTGATGAATGGACATCCTAGAGGAACACAAGGAATATGGCACATCCAGCCCAACCCTTTTCTTAAAAGGAATTAGTTGTGATCACCATGCACACGGCGCGTACCAATCTAGAAAATCTAATCACCGAAGAGCGCGTTAAGCAGGTATCTCCAGATAGGAATGAGGCGGAGACCAGATTTCATATCATCGACTACATTATCGAGCATTGCCTAGATTGGAGTCGATCAGAAATCGAGGTGGAGCGTCATGAACGAGGGAAATTCACAGACTATGAGTTGGGATCACCCCGAATTGCAATTCTCGAAGCTAAGCGCGAAGGCATCGTATTTGAGATTCCTGCTGGAACAAATAAACTTAAAGTTGACATGCCATCGCTTTGTGCTATGAGCCCAGAGGCGAAGGAAGCTATCGTTCAAGCTCAAGAGTACTGCGGAAAACGAGGAGTACCGATCGGCATCGTATCCAATGGACACCAATTCATAGCATTCTTAGCGTCAAGGCAAGATGGTATATCCGTCTTAGATGCTGATGCGGTTCTTTTTAAAAGCCTAGATCATCTGTTAGAAAATTTCTCAGTCGCCTGGCAGCTTTTATCAAAAGAAGGTCTTAAAGAAAAAAACATTGTTAGGTATCTTTCCACAGGGGAAAACGTAATCCCTCACAAACTTTCCGCCAGACTTGTTGACTTCCCAAAGATTAGGTATGCGAGCGACATACAAGCCACGCTAAAGCAACTATCAGAACTATTAATACAAGACGTTCTGGAGACACAAGAGGTTGAAGCCCTATTCTTCAAGGAGTGTTATTGCGAAAGCGGTGCCTTATCAAAATATGCACTTCTCAGCAGAAATATTTTGGACGCACGCTATGCATCGATGTTCAGTACATCAGAACCACACCCGCATACTGCTTCAGTCAAAAACAAAAAGAAAGATACATTTGCATCCGACGTCATTGCAGAAGCGCTTTCCAGGCGACCAATTGTTCTAATCGGAGACGTAGGTGTAGGCAAAACTTCCTTCGTTAAAAACCTGGTTTACAACAGTGCCCATGAAGAATTTAAGAACTCATTATATATCTATATAGACCTTGGTTCAAAAGGTGCACTTACATCAGATCTTAAAACATTTGTATTGGAAGAAATAGAGCGCCAACTATTCTCTAACTACGACGTTGATCTTCACGAAGACGGCTTCGTTAGAGGTGTTTATCACCAAGAGATTTCACGCTTTGCTAATAGTGTATGGGGAAAAGCATACAAAGATGATCCTACAAAGTACGAGGAAGCACTTCTAACTGATCTGTCCAAAAAAATCGGAAGTAACGACCAGCACTTGAAAGCTTCAATTTTGCATATTTCCAAAGCAAGAAAAAAGCAAATAATAATTTTTCTAGACAATGCAGATCAGCGAGACTTTTTGATTCAGCAAGATGCTTTTATCATATCCCAAGAACTTGCCAATAGTTGGGCAGCAACGGTATTTATTGCAGTACGACCTCAAACCTTTTACAAATCCAAGCGCTCAGGAGCTTTAACCGCCTACCCTCATAAGATATTCACAATATCACCTCCCAGAGTAGATGTAGTAATCGATAAGCGACTTAAGTTCGCTCTTGATATGGCAGAAGGACAGATACCACTAGAGACTTTAGATTTTGTGCGAGTTAATGCCAGAAGCCTAGCATACTTTCTAAAAGCCTTAATAGTTTCGTTAGATCAAAGCGAGGCACTTCAGGAATTTCTAGTAAATATAACCGGGGGAAACATTCGAGCCGTTATCGAGTTTGTTACTGGCTTCATTGGAAGCCCCAATGTAGATGCAGAGAAAATAATAAAACACATGGAGGATCAAGGCTCATATGTTGTGCCAATACATGAGTTCACAAAAAGCGCCTTGCTGGGTGATTTCTCTCACTACAATGCCGACACTTCGCTAGCAATGAACGTGTTTGACGTGTCATCACCAGACAGGAGGGAGCACTTCCTCATTCTCATCATGCTATCTTTCTTAAATAATGACGGACCGCACAAAGACAGAGATGGATTCTGCGCAACCGGAAAACTAGTTAGCGAATTGCAAAACTTTGGATTTACTAACAATCAAGTTGAAGTGGCGTTAAGAAAGACCACAAATAAGAAATTGATCGAAACGTCTCAGAGACTCACATTCGAAGAAGACGAGAGTGGCCTAATAGGCGAAATGCCTTCAAGCTTCCGCATAACAAGTGTAGGAGCCTACCATCTTAAAAGATGGTGTGGGACTTTTACATATCTCGACGCAATGGTATTTGACACACCCATATTCGACAACGAGATTTTTAACTCCATGTTGCGAAAAGTTGAATCTTTGCGAATTGAAGACCGTTACGACAGATCGACCCTATTCAAAAGTTATCTTCTTCGTGTTTGGAGGGATTTTTCGTCGCCACCGACATACTTTAATTTCTCCGACTATGTACAACAGGAAAACTCAACATTTGAAAGAGTACGAACGGCTATTGTCAAAAATGGGGCTAAAGACTCTGGCTTTTGATTTTACTCAGATATAGCTGTGAGCGATGCGAAAAAACTCTTAAACAAACCTTGGATTCTTAAACTAGTGAAAAACGAGACATTTTTTTCGATCTATTTATACTTCGGGCTGTGACCACCGATAGTAAATATTGATACAAATAAATTGATCCCTTCTAGAACTTAAATCATAACTACCATACTGGAGAGCGCGCAAGCGCTCTCCAGCACATATCAAAACTAATCTGCAATTCTTTTTGAGTTAGAGATAAAATGAGTTCTTGATAGCGGGGACTCATAATAGTCCTCATCTAAGAACCGTAAAAGCCGTCGAAGCTCTGTACGATTTGTTGGAACCTGAATCCTTCCATCTTCGCTGAGATTTATAGCGAATTGAAATGTCGTAGCAACCGAGACAATTTCTTGAACTGTGAAGTTTTCCAAAACCGCAGACTGACTGATTAACGATATCTTCTTACGGACTTGCGGCCCTGCCAGCTCTAAAAAGCTTGCCACATCGCTCACTTCGAGCTTTTCATGCTCAGCAAAGCTCGCAACTTCTTCATTCGTAGCCTCTTTAAAGTACTCACTCAACTCAAAAACTCTGCGCGCGAAATGAAAGCTTTGAAACTTTAAAGTATCGCCCTCTATAACAGCCAAAATCTTTGTATCCAAAGACAGACCCGAATCTGTCATTTTCTGGAATTGATTACCTGCAAAGAACATCGCCAATCCACTACGAGCAATTAATCTTCGCCTTTCGAACAACTGTATAAGAATCTGGGGATTGTTCTGGAACACTCTCCCCATAAATAGCGCCTTCACAGAATCCAAACTATGAAACTCGGGATCATATTGATCAATAGCTAAAGGGTTAGCGACGGCATTTGACAAACCATCTACATCAACAAAATCATTAATTAAAAGTAATTCCCCCTCTTCAGGAACGTAGCGTCCATCGAAGGGAACAATTGTGTCTATACCTTCGAAAAAAGCATTTCCCTGACTTTCAAAAATTGCTGATATTTCATCTCTTAAATCTGCAGAGAGGGGAAACCTAATGATTCGAGATCCAGCAACATCAGTAAGAGCAAAAAGATTCATAACCTATCCCTTATGTCAGATTCTAATATTCCATATTCGGTTAGCTGAACAACTTTCTTTATACTAGTAACGTTATTTATTGTTCGCTTACTAATCAGCAAATACGTCACCCCCTCCTGAGTTTCCACCTCATAAAAATGAAAGCCCAACATACCTAAAACCGGGTTAACCTGCAGCGCATGAGTTGTCCATAGCACAAACACCAACATCAGAGATGCCAAAAGCCATGCGCCTACGTCGGCGTCAGCTTGACCTTTAAATATCAAAGGTAGCGCGTACGCAACAAAAAAACCCACAACTTCTTTGTCCGCGCTTTTTGCTTTCTTTATAACTATCGGCAACTGCTCAAATTTTGCAGAGGCTGAACTTATAATCCAACTTGAAATTATCCCGAGCAGGACACAGCCACATAGCGCCCATATTGCCATCAACCAATTATGGTCTCGAGTTGCGAAAACATATGCCAACGAAACTGACAACGGTGCTATCGCTGTGAGTGCTAGCACCACCCTAGTTGGTCTTCCTAACATTCCGTCTCCTTTGCATCTAGCTTCAATCATAGCTGAAGGAGCCCGTTCTGCCGCTGAGACGTATGCATTTACGTGAAAGCAAGGTGAACGGACAAAAAAATGAATTCAAAACTGTACATCCATACAGCATTTGAGGCTAATGCATTCGACGATTGGTAAAGTACTCGTAACACGCGTACGACCTACAAGCGTAAACGACGGCGACTAAGGTACGGCTAATTTTCAAAAATGCTGACTGCATGACACCATTCAAGCCTTTAGTATCCGTCCTACACAGATATCAGAATCGCCTGCCTATTTTCTCTTCAGCAGCAAAGCGTATAGTCCTTCCCGTCCCCCAAGGACCAGGTTTGGCGACCTGCAGATCGGGTCAGTTTTCATAAATCTGATTCGGAGTTCACCTATGGAAAGATACATGCCCCTCACCGGAATCGACCTGATCCCGGCCTCCCTGCTCATCGACACCGAAGCGCCACTCGACGTATTGCAAGCCGCTGCTGACTACCGAATTCGCGCAGTTACTCAGGTGCTGGAGAACATAGCCTTTCGCGCCGAGATCGGATGCGACACGGTGGTGTTGTCGGACTTCTCCAAGCTGCTGGCCATTCCGTTGCGCGACGGTTGTGACTTGATGGATGTGATCGGCCGACGATTGCGCGCCCAAGCAAAGGAATAAACAAAAACGGGCGCCTTGTAGGTGCCCGTTCCTCTGCGAGGTATAACGCGAGTCGGCCCCACCCTCGATGCGATTCGGTCGACTCAAAACTTACTGCTAATTGATATTGAGTCCGAACCGCCGTGTAAGCAGTTTCTCCTTCCACTCCCCTTCTCTGGCTATGATTTCTGTTTCTCCCGCAGCGGATGAAGACACCTCAAGTATTGCGACTTGAAAATCGTGATCTTCCAGCACCTTCAGCCCAATATTTCCGCCATGGCCGGTCGCAAAATAATCCTGCCAGCGGCCCCAAAAACCGTCCGAGCCGTACGCAGAGCCCACATAAAGTCGACCGGTTTTAAGGCACGTCAACGCATACACACCCCGAACCACTGATAGTGCAGTGCGCCAAGAGATAGGGATAGAACTCAGCTCTCGAACCGGCCAACGAAACGAGCCAAATCCCGGGAATGGAGGTTCGATCGCAACTCGACGCATTTCCAACACTTTTTTATCCTGGTTATCAGCTCGCTGCACCCAACTCCGCAAACCAGGTCCCCATTCAATCACCAGTCGTCCTATGTAATCGCAAAGACTTTCATCGGACTGCATGTCATACAGGTGCAATCCGCTGACATCTTCGCCACTCACTGGATCTTTCGTCTCCATCGGGACAGTGGATTGACCGACAACCCGATATAGCCCCACAAAAAGCGTTTCGTTAAGCGGAGTAGCGACAAACGCTGCCACCCAGTCAGCATTGCTAAAAACATCTCTTGATTGAATCGATTGGTATTCGTCAAATCGCCCATCACCCGCGACCCAGAGGTCGTAAGGTGTCTTACCGCGCGATGCGCGCTGATCCTGATGCCGTACAAGACGTACCCTTGATAAATCCAAACCTACGCTGTTCAAGAAAAAGTTGAATGTGACCACGCTAGATCTCTTTTTATGTGCGATTGGGGCCAATACGTATTGCTGACCAAACAGCTTTTTAGCGTATTCGGAATGCTCAGGCGACTCATCGCCAAATGATTCTCGCGGCGATAATTTCAACGACGTGCTTCTTACCCATTGTGCGTTTTCGCCAATAACTTTTTCTTTTTACGCCTCACCAGATCGGTTCTCACCATCAAACCTCCCCCGCGCAGCCCGAAAACCATCCGCATTCTCCAACAACCAACTCCACAACGGCACCATCCGCGCCAAAAAACTCCGCCCCAACGGCGTCAACTCATAATCAACCCTCGGCGGCACCTCGCCGTAATCAAAACGCACAATCAATCCATCACGCTCCAGTTGCCGCAAACTCCGAGTCAGCATGCGTTGCGTAACCCCCTCCAAGCGCCTTCCAATTTCAGCGTGACGCAATTTCCCCGCGCTCCCCAGGGTATGAACGATGCCCAGCGACCAGCGATTGCCCGCATGGGTCAACACTTCGCGCTTGAGTCCGTCGTCCTCGGCGCTGAGCGCATCGCACGCGGCTTGGGACTGGCGGATCACCTCTTCTTCACTCATTTCGTCATGCGGTATCACGCGTGTGCCTTCTTCTGAACGTTCGCCAAGGGTGACAGGATAGAAAAACAATCGTTGCCGATCATTCATTGGGAGTTGTCGATGCACCCGCTCAATCCTGCAATAACCGAAAACATTCTGGTACTCGGTGCCGGCGAGCTTGGCATGGCCGTCCTGCGAGAACTGGCTGCTCGGCCGGAGGCTCGCGTCACGGTGATGCTGCGGCCGTCGGCCATCGATAACACGCCCGCGCACAAACGCCAAACGCTCGAAGAACTGGACACGCTGGGTATCGAGGTGCTGCCGGGCGATGCGGCGAACGATTCCTTAGAGCAACTGGCCGCGCAGTTCAGCGGTTTCGATACGCTGATCAGTTGCCTCGGCTTCGTCGCCGGTAGCGGGACGCAAGTCAAACTCGCCCGTGCTGCGTTGCAGTCGGAGGTGAAGCGGTATGTGCCGTGGCAGTTCGGTGTGGATTACGACGTGATCGGCCGGGGCAGCCCGCAAGATCTGTTTGACGAGCAGCTGGATGTGCGCCAATTGCTGCGCGCTCAATCGCGGCTGCAATGGCTGATCATTTCGACCGGCATGTTTACCAGTTTCCTGTTCGAGCCCGCGTTCGGCGTGGTCGATCTGGCGCAGAACACCGTCCGCGCCCTGGGCAGTTGGAACACTGCCGTGACGGTCACCACGCCGGAGGACATTGGCCGGCTGACCGCCGTTATCCTGTTCGATCCAGAGCGGGTGAATCAGGTTGTCTACGTCACCGGTGACACCCTCACCTACGGGCAATTGGCCGACACTGTCGACCGCGTGCTGAACCGCACAGTCGAGCGTGTCGAATGGACAGTGCCCGCGCTCATGGCCGATCTGGCTGGCGCACCCGATGATCCGATGCGCAAGTACCGGGCGGTGTTTGCCGAGGGTAAAGGTGTCGCGTGGGCCAAGGCGCAGAGTTTCAACGGCGAACGGCAACTCGAAACCACCACCGTTGCACAGTGGATGGAGCGGCATTTGCCATCTCACCCTCGCCTTTGATCCGGCCTCCCCTTCAGAAGATCAACGCACCAACTGATAGGTAGACTGCACGAGCCCCGAAGGAAAGCACCGACTGGTGACCAGCTTCAAAGCAATGTCCTGCGTAAGAGCCCCGAACAATGGTCTTCCCGACCCGATCAGCACGGGAACGGTGGTGATCACCATATCGGCGACTAACCCGTCACGCAGGAATGATTGCACTAACTGCCCGCCATCGACATAGACTCGACGCACACCTTGGCTGGCCATTTCCGCCAACAGGTCTGAAGGCGTGAGGTTGGAAAAACGCACCTTGCCCTCTAGCGCCTCAGGCACCTGCGAGCCGGCCAACTGTTGAGACAACACCACCACTGGCCGGTCGTAGAACCAGGTGTCGAAGGTCAGCACTTTCTCATAGCTCCCCCGCCCCATCACGATCGCATCCTTGTCGGCGATGAAGGCCAGGTAGCCGTGATCCTCGCTCTGATCATCGCGCTGCAAAAGCCAGTCAATGTCACCGTCGGGTCGGGCGATGAAGCCATCCAGGCTGGTGGCGATGAAAACATGTGCAGTGGTCATCGGAGTCTCCTTGTTTAGACGACGCATGGCTGACCGCATCGAGGACAGCGAAACCAATATATAGCTAAATTTCCTGGCGGGTTTCCCGACTTGGCCGATAGATGCCCCTTCTCTACCAACCTCCGATACGTGAACGCCCCAACTGTGGGGCGTTCTTTACAGGTGCAGGCTCGTCTGGGCTAAGGCTCGGAAATGGTGAACCAGAAGTCAAACTGGTCGAAGTGGGTCAGCATTTCCTTGAATTTGGCCTTGTCGCCGTCGATGGTCACTTCGCCGCTTTCCGACAGATTGCCCAATTTCAGTTTGCCCAGGGCAATGTCGTCGAGGGTGGTTCGGTTAAGAGTGACAGTGCCATCGGCCTTATCCAATTGCTTGTCTTTGCTGTAGTTCATGACGCCGTTTTTTACGGTCAACACGTACTTGGCGTTAATGTCGGGGAAGTTGAGGTTGAAGAGGTATGACTTGTCTCCGACTCTAGGGCCGTTCAAGTGAATGGCCAGGAAGTCGAGAAACATTTCAGTGGTCATGCCGCGAATGATGTCAGGTGAACTGGTATTGGGCGTGACCATTTTTTTCACGCCACCACGCAGTTCCTGCGCACCGGACAGGTAAAAGTTTCGCGCCGGGCCGGACTCGGCCTGGTAACCCATCTGTTCCAGAGCATCGGCCTCGATGGCACGTGCCGCCTGGTTTTTCGGGTCCGCAAAAACCACCTTGTTGGCCACGGTTGCTGCCCAGCGATACTCGCCTTTGGCATAGGCCGCTGTGGCTGTATCAATCATTTTGTCGGCGCCGATCATCTCGACATACTTTTTCGCTTCCTCTGCTGGCGGCAGCGGGTCGAAGTTCGCGGGGTTACCGTCCCAGAAGCCTAAATACAGCTGATAGGTCGCGCGCACGTTGTGTTTGAGATTGCCGTAGTAACCCCGGTTATAAAACTCTTTGGCCAGGCTATCAGGCAGGACGAACGCCTCGGCGATCTCGTTCATGGTCATGCCCTGATTGGCCATGCGCAGCGTCTGATCGTTAATGTACTTGTAGAGGTCGCGCTGTTTCTCGAGATGCTGCACAACGCGATCATTACCCCACTGCGGCCAATGGTGGCTACCGAACGACACCACGGCATCCGCCCCCCACAGATCAAGGGTTTGCCCCAGAGCGCTGGCCCACTTCTGCGCGCTGCGAACTTTCGCACCACGCAGGGTAAGTATGTTGTGCAAGGTGTGGTTGGCATCCTCTGCCAGGTCAATGGCTTTGAATTGCGGGAAGTAGAACAGCATTTCCGCCGGAGCTTCGGTGCCGGGTGCCATTTGGAACACCACCTCGATGCCATCGACGCTAAGTGTTTCTCCGGTTTTCTCGATCAGTTTGTTCGGTTCGAGCAGCGTGATGGTGCCGGCTGCCGTGGTTATGCCCAAGCCACCACTGACTGTCCCTTTGGAGCCTTTTGGCAACAGGTTGCCATACATGTAAGAAGCACGACGGCTCATCGCAGTGCCGGCAAACACGTTTTCACTGACCGCTTCCTCCATGAAACCTTCAGGGGCGATCACTGGGACTTTGCCGGATTTCGCATCGGCTTCAGTGACAATGGCACGCACGCCAGCGAAGTGGTCGACATGTGAATGGGTGAAGATCACCGCAGACACCGGAAGTTTTTCAACCTTGTCATTGACCAGCGCCAGTGCCGCTCTGGCTGTTTCCGCCGAGGTCAGTGGGTCGATTACGATCCAACCGGTTTTGCCTCGCACGAAGGTGATGTTGGCCAGGTCGATATTGCGCACCTGATAGATGCCATCCACCACTTTGAACAAACCTCGAATCGCCAGCAACTGCGATTGCCGCCATAAACTCGGGTTGACGGTGGTGGGTGTCGGGCCTTCTGTCTTGAGGAAATCGTACTGAGACAGATCAATCACGGTGTTGCCCGCATCGCCTGTGATCACAGGGCTGGGTAAATCGGCAATGAAGCCGTGGTTCGCGTCTTCGAAGTCTTGTTTATTGGCAAAGGGTAAGTAGCTGAGCAAGGCGTCGTTGGCTTTTCGAGTGACCTCGGAGGCCTCATTGGGAGCGGCATGCGCTGCGCCGATGGCAACGCAGGTCGATAAAAGTGCGAGCGCTATTTGTTTGGGAAGCGGAGCTAGCATGTTTTTCTCCTCGTGTTTGCAAACACATTCCCGAAACTGCTTCTGACGTCGGGCATCATTTCGTACAAATCAACGAACAGCGCAGACCCTGAAATGGCGACAGCACGGTGCAGTGGCGTCATTCTGACTGTGCTTACCCTCACACCGTAATCAAGCCTGCCTCTATTATTTTCGTGCTCAGCACTGCTGAAGTATTACGAAGCCCGGGCGGACAGAGTTGAGATAAATCAACCAGTCAGTGATTGTGAATTTGTTTAGTGAGGATGGGGGAACGCCTGGGTTTCTACCCGACCGGATGACTGTTCGGCCAGTCAGTCGCTCATCGATAGGTGGAAAAGGTTGCGGGGGGCGAGAAATTTTCTTTCCATTTTTCAACTGCGGCCAACGCCAAATAATCCAGCTATACCTACCTGAAATTGTTGGTGGTGTTTAGAAGGCCAGTAGGTCGCGGACTGGGATCAAAAGATGGGGCTTGCAGGTGACGGAATACGCAGCGTCACTAATCTCCAGCCGGTACTCCCATTCAGTTTGAACGACGATTGGAACCTGATTTCCAGATTACCGGACAGATCCTTAGTGGTTTTACTCTTTGGATGAAATGGACGTTCTTTCGTTTACTGAGCATCAGAATCGCCAGGTCATGTTGCCGGTCAGCGCTTGAATCCAGGCATTGTCGAACTGACCGGAAGTTCGAGTGCCTGACACGGATTTGGTCTGGTCCACCGGCATGTCGCCCAGCCAGACCATGGCCCAGCTGAGATTGACATCGGTGTCCCTGTTCAGGGCATAGGTGGCTCCCGCGGCAATCCGCCAGGATTCGCCCATGGGCACGATTACGCTGCGTTTGCTGTCCGAGACTGCGCTACTGTCGTAGGCCACACCAACATTCCACAGCCACTGCTCGGCGGCTTGGTACTGCGCGCCCAGTGACAAGTGCCAGGTGTCCTTGAAACCGGCATCGACCGTTTTCGATTGCGTGCCGAGCGCGGTGGTGTCGACCTGCACTCCGATATCGCCGAATTCCGACCAGTCCTGCCAGTTGGCTGAGGCCAGCAACGCCCATTGCTGGTCCAGTTGTTGGAAAAGGCTCAGGGTCAGGGTCTGCGGCACTGTCGTGTCGAGTTTGATATTGGTGTTGTTGACGCGCTCCAGCAGACGGCCGTCGCCTTGCACATCCAGCCGGTCTTCGAAGTTCAAGTCGACTTTGCTGGTATAGGTCAGGCCTATGCGCGTGCCGGCTTGCGGGGCGTAGATCACCCCGACGTTGGCGCCATAGCCCCAGGTGCCATCCTTGTATTTGTACTGACCGTCCGTGCGGTCGGTGAAACCGAAGGGGGACCGGTCGATAGCCGTTTGCGCCTGCAACATGCCGTACATGGCCTTGATGCCCACGCCCACCGACCATTGCTCGTTGAAGCGATACGCCACGCTGGGCACCAGGGACAAGCCGAGCAGGCTGGAGTTTTGCGCGAAGTAACGCCCGGACCAGTCGTTGTCGTAATTGACCGCCAGACCGAAATCGCCGTACTGGCCGAAACCGACACTCCAGTGATCGTCAAGCTCATGCGAGATGAAGAAGCTGCCGCCGGGAATCGGATCAAGGGCATTGCCACTTCTGCTGCCAGGGACATTGGTGTCGGAATCTCGATCGAAGGTCAGGTCGCCGTAAAGCACTTGCAAACCGCCGGTGATCTGCGTGCCTGGCAGGTAGCTCATGCCCGCCGGATTACTGGATATTGTCGAAGGGCCTTGGGCGCGGGCGGCGGCACCGGCGTTGGCGAGGCCGGCGTTATCGGTGCCGACTTCGTAGAGCATGATGCCGCCAGCCCACACTTGCTGACAGCAAAACGCAAGGAGCGTAAGGGCGGGCAAGGTGGTTGTTCTGGCGTGCATTAGTACCTCGGCAAGTATCTATTCTTGATAGAGCGTAGCTAATGTCTACCTGTCGATGGACTTATCAATAGTTACCCCCATGCCCCCTCTTAAGTTGAAGCGCCACGCTGATAGTCGTCGAAATGCCGATATTCGCCGCACGCATGACTGGCACGGATTATCCAAACCCGGCCCTCGCGCCGGGTTTGCCGTTTTCGTGTGGCAGCCGCCATCTGTCCGGATCTAAACCTGCGGGCCGGCAGAGGCCTGGTCGCGGGTTTTCCAAAGCGATAGCAGCACGCCGCCCAGCAGCAAAGCCAGGGTCACGCTCAGGGAAATGACCGCCGGAATCTTGCCGATGATGCCGACCATGAAGATCTTGCCGCCGATAAACACCAGCACCAGCGCCAGGGCGTACTTGAGATAGGCGAAGCGGTGAATCATCGCCGCCAGGGCGAAATACAACGCACGCAGGCCAAGGATGGCGAAGATGTTGGAGGTGTAGACGATGAAGGGGTCCTGGGTGATGGCAAAGATCGCCGGCACGCTGTCCACAGCGAAGACCAAATCGGCACACTCGATCAGCACCAGGGCCAGGAACAACGGCGTCGCCCAGACCACGGACTTGCCACTGGCATCCGCCTGGCGGACGAAGAAGCGCCCTTCATGCAAGCGATCGGTCACCCGCATGTGTTTGCGCAGGAACTTCACCAGCAGGTTATCGCTAAGGTTGGGCTGGGCATCGATCTTGCTGAACAGCATCTTTACCCCGGTCAACAGCAGGAAGATGCCGAACACATAGAGAATCCAACTGAACTCGGCGATCAGCGCCGCCCCCAGGCCAATCATGACAGCGCGCAGCACTATCACACCGAGAATGCCCCAGAACAGCACCTCGTGCTGATACTTACGCGGAATGGAGAGAAAGCTGAAGATCATCGCCATCAGGAATACGTTGTCCATCGACAGCGATTTCTCGATCAGAAAGCCGGTGTAGAAATCCATCCCGGCGTCACCGCCCTTGACCTGCCAGACCCAGAGGCCGAACAGCAAGCCAGCGGTGATATAGCCAGCAGACAGCAGCAGGCTTTCACGAACGCCGATTTCTCGATGCCCGCGGTGTAGCACCCCGAGGTCGAAGATCAACAGGCCGCTAACGATGCTGATAAAAGCGAGCCACAACCAAGTGGCGGTGCCGAGAAACTCGGCAAGAAAGAACGGTTCCAGGGCAGTCATGAGCCCCTCCTCCAAGTGTCGAAGTTGTACAAACTGCAACTCCGACATGGCAGCTATTCGCTGTCAGAGGGGCCCGGCGTTGTGGGAAAAAATCTAGAGAGACGCGTGGAATTTCTCAATCACGCAAGGGTTGCAAGTTATTTCAATGTGCGAGGCCCGTCAGTCCTAAAGTTTTCGCCCTCAATATGGAAGACCTTCGGTTCTCCCGAAAAATATTCCTCTATGCCCATCATGAACAGCCGATGGTCTTCACTCGCTTCGAAGCCCGGCGTGTGATCTTCGAGTGATCGCCACCTCACTATCAGGTTGAACATCTCGGGGCTTTCGATCCCTTGCGCAAGCAAGTGGCCGCCGTAACCTTCGGCGCGGCTGAGCAAAGGAGCGACCTCGGCGAATGCACGTCGGAACGGTTCAATCCGTTCTTTGTGAACGGGGAGCAGAGCGATTTCATAAATCATGGCGTACCTCTGAATGGACGTGAACGATTGAAAGTGCGCACTTACGAGATGAGCGATGGCTCGACAGCAATCGCGATTTTTCCTTGAATACCGTTGTTAAGACTTTCCAGCCGGGCATGTGCGAGGGGAATGTCGGCAAGCGAATAGACGGCGCCAACGTGTGGCCGTAGCTGACCGCGCGCTATCAATGCGCTCAACTCATCGAGCTTGCCGCGGTTTTGCCGGGTGAAAACGAAGTGATAACTCGCGTTTTTGCCCCAGGCTTGAACGACGTTTTGTGGCTGCGCAATGTCTACGATCGTGACGACGCGACCCAGTTGTGCGAGCACGTCGGGGCTGCGTGACAATGTGTTGCCGCCGATGGTGTCGAACACAACATCAACGCCGCGGCCACCCGTTTCCCGAATGACGGCATCAACATAATCTTCTTTTTCATAGTCGATGATCACATCGGCCCCCATGCTGCGTGCGAACTCAACGTTTGCTTCACGCACGGTCGTGAACACCCTTGCGCCAATGGCTTTCGCCAGCTGGATCGCGACATGACCGACGCCTCCCGCGCCGCCGTGGACAAGAATGCTTTCCCCTACCCTGAGCGCCGCACGCACGACCAGTGCTTCCCACGCCGTTCCGCCAACCAGGGTCAGGCTTGCCGCCTCAAGATGGCTCAACGAGGGAGGCTTTTTCCCGACAATATTTTCGGCCGCGATGTGGTACTCGGCATAACTGCCTGGCCCTTCAAATATTTGCGGGGTGTACCAGACTTCGTCTCCTGGAGCGAAGGTCGTCACACCTGGCCCAACTGCTTCGACAACGCCAGAGACGTCGTGCCCGGTAATGGCCGGCAGTGGCACCAGGTCGGGATAATCGCCACGTCGAACCTGGTAATCCAATGGATTGATGGAGGTTGCGTGCACCCGGACCAGGACCTGCCCTGTTTGCGGCACGGGCTTGGGCACGTCGCAAAGTTCGAACGATTCAGGACCGCCGAATGATTTAAGCATCATCGCTTTCATAGTAAATCCTCGCATCGATAAAGTGGAATATCGAGATATCTCGATATGCTGCGGTAAAAAATTACAGATCTTTCCCGATGATCTCGGCAAGCGCGCTGATGGTTGCTTCATTGCGTTTGTAGTAGGTCCACTGACCGATGCGCCTGACTTCGACCAGGCCCACTCGTTGCAACGTGGCCAGATAACCGGACACCGTTGACTGCGACAGTCCGATCCCTTCTTGAATACTGCTGACGCAAACGCCGACCGTGAGAACGTCACCTTCGTCCTGCGGAGGGAAGTTCTTTGCGGGATCCTTCAAACCTTTCAGGATTTCAAGACGCGTCGGGTTTGAGAGGGCTTTGAATATTTCGATCAATTCCATGAGCTGAGGATATCGAGATTTATCGATATGTCAATACGAGAGCTTAAAACAATCTCGAGTTTCGCATTGCCAACGGTTTCTCAGGCTAGACCGAGTGACTGTTTATGGCTGTGGATTGATTTTTCATACAGAAGGCACAGGCATTCGAGCCTGTTCAAAACCGTGTTTTGCTAAACCCAAGCCTCTACAACTGCATCTCTGCAAGCGCTCTGCGCAACGGGGCATCTGAGATTTGTATCGGGCCGTGGAACGGAACATTCATGTCCAGTACAAGATAAACAGAGGCGGCTATGAGTAGCGCCGATACGGTGAACATGCCCACGACCATCGGGTTTCGCGGCGCCCGGTACCCCAAACTGGCGTAGATAAGTGTCATCCATGCCACCAGCATGCCGATCAGCGGGCCTGGGATGGCACCCTCTGATTGTTCAACGATCTTCCAGCGCTGTTCGATCAGAGAGTGATACTGCTGACGTATATCCACCATCATGGTCTCGTGAAAGCGGTCCACTGGCTTGATGGCGGTCAATGCCCCACCGATAGCGTCCAGATATTGGACCGCGAGACTTTTTTGGTGCTGTAGCGCCTGGTCACCCCGATAAGGATTGGCAATGGCCTCTTCGACATAAACCATCAGATGCCCCCGGGCCTTTTCTGCGGCGGTGCCATAGGCTCGGAATGATCGATCGAGAATAATCAGACTTGTTGCATAAGCATGCACATTGGAGTCGATGGCTTCGAATGTGTTTTTGGCCGAATTAATCATCAGGCCGAATACCAACGAAGTCATTACCACGAATATGTTCGCCACCAGACGAACCACGGCATTCGTGTCTTCGTCTTTGTGGCGCGCTGCCAGCTTTGGATACAGTTGCATCATCAGCAACGATGCTGCCAGCAAACAGGTGAAAATGGCTACCGCTACCCAGATAGAATCCATGTGTTGCCTTCGAAGTCAGCGATTTGCAAGAGTCTGGCGTCGAGCGATTTATAGCTTGATGCATCGAATCCTAGCCTATCTGCCATCGAATGGCATGGGTTGCTCAGTTCAAGCGAAGTTACTTCGCCGCATTCCGGGGATCATCATGGCTATCAATATATTCGAGGCCCAGCGGACCCGTTCCGTAAACCTGTGAGATGTACTCTCCTGATTTAGCCCAGTGAAAATGTGGCGTATTGGCCGGCAGTATCACTACGCTACCCGGACCGTAAGCCACCAGTTTTGCCGGATCGAAAACTGTACCGAAGCCAATGTAGAACACACCGGACATCACCGTGTAGATACGATCTTCAGGATGGGTATGGGGCATTAATTTGGTGCCACTGGGCACTTTGACTCTCACCACATAGGGTGCTGGCTTGCTCGGGTCGCCGGCCAACACAGCCAGTTTCACTTCTTTCGGGAACGCTGGAAAGCTGCGCCACTCCACGTCTTCATTATGCAAAGCACCGACTTTATCGAGTGGCAATGATTGTGCCTGGGCGAATGGCATTGCTGCGCTGGCGACAAGAAGTGCAGCCAGACCAGCAGTTTTCATCATGTTCTGAATCATGAAAGACACCTTAATTACGCAGTAAACACATTGAGATCGTCACCTGCTCCGCTAGTACATCCGGTGAGCAAATCGTGGCGAGTCACTGTATTTGTCACTGGCAGCGCTGAGAAAGACGTTGCCGCGCATTACAGTTGATACGCAATGTAATCAATGTGCTGGCACGTTCCGGTTGCCAGCGCTGCACCCCATCATCACGTTCACCAGAGGCAGGCCGTTCGCTCTATCAATGCCGTCGATGGTCACCATCACGTCAATGAAGTTCTCATAAAAAATCCGCGGCGTAACATTGGCTCCATACCAACCAACAACACCCCGGAGCACACGATCATGAAACGCCAAACCATCCTCAGCATCGCTTTCTCGGTTTTTGCAGTTAACGCTTTTGCCGCGACCTCGACTCACCCGGTTGTCGCTGAAGGCGGCTCGGATCGTCTGATTGAAAGTCGTGTGGCTGAAGGTGGTTCGGATCGTTTGATCGAGAATCGTGTGGCCGAAGGTGGCTCGGATCGTTTGATCGAGAACCGCGTCGCTGAAGGTGGTTCGGACCGTTTGATCGAGAATCGTGTGGCCGAAGGTGGCTCGGATCGTCTGATCGAAAACCGCGTTGCCGAAGGTGGCTCGGATCGTCTGATCGAAAACCGCGTTGCCGAAGGTGGCTCGGATCGTCTGATCGAAAACCGCGTTGCCGAAGGTGGCTCGGATCGTCTGATCGAGAACCGCGTTGCCGAAGGTGGCTCGGATCGTTTGATCGAGAACCGCGTTGCTGAAGGTGGCTCGGATCGCCTGATCGAAAGCCGCGCAGCATAAACAAATCGCGTCACCGCAATGCCCAAAAAGCCCGGCCTGATCAGCCGGGCTTTTTCGTGTTCATTGTCTCGATGCAGTCAGCGAACTCACCCTTGCCTGACGATATCAACCGAGATTTCCACCGCCGCAATGGTGCCTCTGTTCTCCAGCCAGTGCGTGGTGTTCCTGTCTTCGGGCCAGCCCACTCCCGGCCCATAGTCGGTGGCGACTCCGTCGCGGTGATCAGTGATCGTTCCTTGCAGTATGTAGACGGTGCCTGGTCTGTCCTTATGGTTGTGAATCGGCCCGAAGACGCCTCCAGGATCGATGGTCACCAAACGCATTCGAAGTTGGCGCCCTGCCATGCCCTCGATCTCGGGGCCGAGGTCGACCGTTGCCAGTAACTTCACCGCCACCCCTTTCGTTTCAGGGGCCACCTGTTCAATGCTCATCGCGCTCTTCTCTGTAAAGACAAGGGTCTGACTAGAAGTAAACACCCTTGAAGGCGTGATCGGTTGGGAGGCGACAAAGGGTCAAACCCGGACTCATGTGGCTAATGCCGGTCAGTCACGTGAAGTAAATAGCGAGCGGCCACACCTGTCTTTGAGGTACAACACACCCGATGAAATACTGACCGCCACGGAGCATGGAAGATATGTCAAACATCGTCGCATGGACCCTGTTCGCCCTGGGCGTCTTACACATCCCATTCGGTATCATCAAGTTCAAGACAGCATTCGCCGCCGCTGTAGGTGGCGGCTTCGTTGACCAGTTCAGAGCACACGAAGATCGGCGTGCTGCGCTCTGGTTTACCATGCTGGGACCGCTTTTCATGCTCGCAGGGCAGGCAGCGGTTCACGCCGTGGCCGTGGGCGATCTCGCGCTGCTGAAAATGGTTGGCATCTATGTACTTTTGATCTCGATCATATGCGTCGTTGCGGTTCCAAAATCGGGGTTCTGGGCAACGCTACTGATTTCTCCGCTGATCATTGCGGCCGGGTATGGCTTGTAAGGCTGACTGACGGTTCGAGTTGTTCACTTCGCTCGCTCAGCGCCCAGACAGACGACTGAAGAAACTCCGCTATCAGCGATATAACCTGCTGTTGAATCACTTCACGCGCACGACCGTTGTCGCCATCCAGGCAAATGATGCCATCGCCCGGTACTTCTTCTTCGAGCATTGCCTGCGCGCCAGGCTTGCACATCGACAAGAAACTGAAATGGCTGGCGTCGCTGATTTCGACGTAACGGCTTGACGCTGGAGGCAGGCGTTTGGCCAGGTTGGCAGACTCCAGCTCAGCGGGTAGATCGTGCGACGGCACGCCGGCAGCGATCACCAGCGCGGGTACCGGCAGCGCGGCCAGGCTTTCATCGGTCAGGCCCCGTGAAAGGCCCAGGTCCAATGTCACCACGGCCGTGACGCGTTTATCACGCAAATCGGCGGCCAACGCGGCCTTCGATTCTGCGGTGCTTGCCGGGTTTATCTTTCCATAGACGGAGCAACTGGCTAACTGCGGGTGTGCTTTGCACTGCTGAGCGAAGCGGTCCGGGTCGAAACGAGCACCGGCAATCTCCAGGGCGGTCATGCCGCCGAGTGAATGGCCCGCTACTGCAATTTGGCCATTGGCGACCACGCCGAATTTTTCAGGTTGAGTCGTGACGCTATCAATGGCGCGGCGCACATCAATGGGCCGCTGCCACAACTGCGCCGCTGCTTGAGGGCTACGGTCATGAGTGGTGGTGCCAGGGTGATTGATCGCAGCGACGATGTAACCCCTGTGAGCCAGAGCACTGGCAAGCCAGATCTGGTTGCTCCAGTTTCCCCTGTACCCGTGGGAGAGCACGACCAATGGATGCTTGCCGGCAGCGGGCGGCGCGTCACGAACGGCAGAAGCTCCGACAAACACCACATCATCGCCGATCAATTGCGTGGCGGCGGTCGTTGCACTGGGGTACCAGACGACCATCTCCAGTGAGCGGTCATTTTGCGCGTCCGGTAGTGTGGAAGACTGGAAGCCGATTGGGTTTTCGTCAGCGAGTGCGATAGTCGTCAGACAGGCCAAAAACAGGGCGTAGAAAGGTATTTTCAATGTCGATTCTTCCTTGATGAGACACGTGCATGGCCACCTGAACCCGCCGGTCGGCGCATTCCATCTTCGTACGGAGTCGAAGCTAACGAGGCTGCCTATGGGCACGACATTAAAGCCCACATTCGAACCGCCCGCTGATCGATTTAACCAACCTGCTGCATCGACCGGTTGAATCCACAGCCGATTGCCGTCTTCTGCACAAGGGACTAACGGTCTTGGGACCACTAGTGCTGCTTCTCGCGAGACGCAAAAAAAGAGTCTGTTCAAACGTGAACCGGCCCAGCAGGAGGCATCACCTCAGGAAGGCAAATACCGCCTGACTCTCACCTCCAACACCTTGACCAGCCCAGGCTCCATGTACTGATAAACATCCGGAATGTCCAAACAAACGACACGCTTGTCCACCAGCTCCGCACCAAATCGAGCCACCAGTTTGTTGCGATGAATCGGCTCCATGACACATACCAGATCAGCCCACTGCAGCAGCTCCAGGCTGACTGGAATATACGCATCGTTACTGATACCTGCCGATGCAGTTTTCACGCCCGGCCAGTCAGCGAAATGTCGTTCGGCCGTGGGGCTTCGCAGGCGGTTCTGGCTGCAGATGAAAAGCACGTTCAACATCGGATTAACTCCAAACAGTTAACGTGACCCGGGCTCAGCCAAGATCACCGATTGACTGCCGCGCTTCGCGTCCCCGCAAACGCACTCGTGCCCAGCCAACGCCACAGACATTCCGCATCCTTCACCGCGCCATCCACTCGCAACTCTCGCGACTGAAGCACTTCCCGCGGTGTGCGATCGCCCGACCACACTTCGGTCAATGCGCGCACGCTGGAATCCACGACCAGCGTCAGTTCACGGCCGGGGTCGTCGCGGCACAGGTCGGCCACGCCCTCCTCGACCACCAGCCACCACGCTTGCTCGCCGGGCCGGGCGTCGCGGAATTTGAAGTGGATGACCACCGGTCGAGGTGGGAATGTTTCGATTCGCACGAACCGGCGCACGTCCCACATCAGCAGGCCCGCGTCGAGTTGGTCATCGTGCAGGCGACTGCCGATCCAGCGTGCGCCCCAATGACCCAGTGCCATGATGATGGGGCGCAGTTCCTCGCCCGCTTCGGTCAGGCTGTACTCCCAGACTTTGCCGGTGGCCGAGCGGTGTACGACGCCGATTTCTTCCAGGTGGCGCAGCCGCTGTGCCAGCAGGCTGGTGGACATTCGGGGTACGCCGCGGTGCAGTTCGTTGAAGCGCTTGCTCCCGCACAACAGCTCGCGCACGACCAAAGGTGTCCAGCGTTCGCACAGTGCTTCGGCACCGCGTGCGACCGTGCAGAACTGACCGTAGCTTTCGTCCATTGCCTGGCCCCCGCGACTGAAACGCTTCAGATTGTGAACTAGCCCCGTCACTCCGCCACGCGCACGCTCAAGCCTTCGAAGCCAAGTGCAAACGGAGAACGCCATGACCAAGGTAGCCATTATTCAGCGCCCGCCCGTGTTGCTCGACCGCGGCGCGACGATCGCCCGGGCCGTGCAGTCGGTCGCCGAGGCAGCAGCGGCTGGAGCCTCGCTGATCGTTTTGCCCGAATCGTTCATTCCCGGTTACCCGTCGTGGATCTGGCGGCTGGCGGCGGGAAAGGACGGGGCCGTAGTAGGACAGTTGCACACGCGGCTGCTGGCCAACGCCGTCGATATCGCGAAAGGTGACCTGAACGAATTGTGCGAAGCCGCCAGGGTTCACGCCGTGACGATCGTGTGCGGCATCAATGAATGCGAACGGCAAACGGGTGGCGGCACACTCTATAACAGCGTAGTCGTTATCGGCGCGGACGGCGCAGTGCTCAACCGCCACCGCAAGCTGATGCCAACGAATCCCGAGCGCATGGTGCATGGCTTCGGTGATGCCTCCGGGTTGCGCACGGTGGACACACCGGTTGGCCGCGTGGGTGCGCTGATCTGCTGGGAAAACTACATGCCACTGGCGCGCTATTCACTGTATGCCCAAGGGGTGGAAATCTACGTCGCGCCCACGTACGACACGGGCGATGGCTGGATCAGCACGATGCGTCACATTGCGCTCGAAGGCCGCTGTTGGGTGCTCGGCAGCGGCACCGCGCTGCGCGGCAGCGACATCCCCGACGACTTCCCGGCGCGTGCGCAACTGTTTGCCGAGCCGGATGAATGGATCAACGACGGTGACTCGGTGGTGGTCAATCCGCAGGGCCGGATCGTCGCCGGTCCACTGCACCGCGAGGCCGGCATTTTGTATGCGGACATCGACGTCGCACTCGTGGCGCCAGCGCGGCGAGCGCTCGACGTTACCGGGCATTACGCGCGCCCTGACATTTTCGAATTGCAGGTGCGGCGCACGCCGGCGACGCCGGTGCGCTACATCGACGAATGAAGGCAAACCATTGATCAAGGAGTCACGCCATGAACATTGAACGCTCTTACAAGGGCAGTTGTTTTTGCGGCGCAGTCGAGTTCACCGTCAGCGGCGAGCCGGTCGGGATGGGTTATTGCCATTGCGAGTCGTGTCGGCATTGGTCAGCAGGGCCGGTCAATGCCTTCACGCTGTGGAAACCCGACGCGGTGCAAGTAACTCGAGGGGCTGACAACATCGGCACCTACAACAAGACCTCGCGCAGTTACCGCAAGTGGTGCAAGACGTGCGGCGGGCATCTATTCACTGAACACCCGGAGATAGGACTGATCGATGTATATGCCGCGGTCATCCCGGATCTCGCGTACTCGCCAGGCGTTCACGTTCACTATCAGGAGACTGTGTTGCGTATCAAGGATGGATTGCCGAAGCTGAAGGATGTCCCCAAGGAACTGGGAGGATCGGGCATCAACGTGGACGAATAGCACTTAAACCGGAGCCAATGAAAACGGGCGCCTTGTCGGGCGCCCGTTTTGTTCAGGGTTGCGTGCTGCGAATATCGCTGATCAGTGCGATTTCTTTGATACGGACGTCCCGGCTTTACTCAACCCTTTCCCGTTGTGGTCCCCTGGTGTCGAGTCCGAGATTGCCGTGGCTTTGGTCACGCCACGCGTATCTTTGGAATGGGCGATGCCTGAAGTCGTTGTGCCATGACCGCGCTCACCATTGCGATCATTGCCGTAGTGGTTTCCACTTTCGCCGTGGTCACGAACAGACTTGCCGGCATGATCGCTGCTCAATCCATTACCGCGGCCGTTGCTGTTAGCGTTGCCGTGATCTGAACCGCTGTGACCACCACCGGTACCGCCGCCGTGGCCACCGCCATTACCGCCGCCATTACCGCCGCCATTACCGCCCCCATTACCGCCTCCTCCGTTACCGCCTCCGTTACCACCACCATCCTTCGCGTAGGCGGCGCTCATGGTAGAGAGGTGAGCAGGGAGTAAGGGTGCGGCTGCAAGCATCATGGCGCATGACATGACAGCAACGAAACTCTTGTTTTTTAAAAGCATGATCGCTTCCATAGGGTTGATATCGCGTACGTTAAGACGCGTTTTTCCCTCCGCAGTTCAAGTCATGCGACAGACGGGATGCGGTGCGCACTGACCCAATCAGCATGCCGCCAGAACGATCGCCGAGTCTTCACTCATCCATTAATCAAACGCTCCGTTGAGCACTTCGTAGATGAGCCCGGTTGCCAGCGCGACCAGTATCAAATCGGTGCCCGCTTGCTGCCATTCGTATCCGTCGTAGTGCGGCAGCCTGCCAACCAACCGACCGTCCAGTTTTTTCGCAATGCCGGGTGGAAGAGGCTTGCCCCGAGCGAGGTTTTTTTGAATGCCGGGTGGCAAAGCAGGGCCGGGACTCCAGTAATCCCTGTAACCGCCAATGATTCCGAGGATGCTGCCTCGATTGATGCTCGGGCCATGATCCCAATCACCGCCTCCGGCGTTTTTGCCTTTGCTGCCCTGATTGCCATGTACCTGGCTGTTTTGCGGGTTTCCCTTGCCGTTTCCCTGGCCCTTTCCATTACCGGGATCGGCCAGTGCAGTCGCTGAGCCGCTGACCAGCGCAAGACATGTAATCGCGACAACCAATGAGCGTGATTTGAGCATGAGTCGTTCCTTCAGTGTGGCGGGACATCTCTCTGAATCTTAGACGCGATTGACAGCGCGGGTTCCGATCCTGCGAGCCATGGGCTGTATGCCTATGAACAATTGGAGCTTCCCGCATGAAGATTGGACGGGAGCGTCCTTGCAGAAAAAGTAATAGGAATTAGGACAAAAGAGTCATTTCGACAGGCAACAACCGCAAAAAAGCAGACACTCTTCCTCACGGGTCGCCCATGTCTCATCCATGGGTGAATGGCATCACTTGGATGACTTTTTATGACGCCATCGAGTTCCGAAGGTGCGGTAGTTACCATGGACATCAATTCGGAAGGAGGCATGCCATGGATCTGAAGCTCAGCCACATCGATGTACTGGTCGAGAATCTCGAAGAAGCCTGTGATTACTACGCACAGATACTGAAAGCCAGGATCTCCAAAACGCTCGTCTGGGAAAGAGGTGGCTTGCATGTACGCTACGCGATTGCGCTGATCGGTCAGGAGCGTTTCATGTTGGTACAGCCACTGGCGGGGAATCTACGGGAGCTGTTGGACGCCTCGGGCGAGGGAATGATTTATCGCCATTGCTACTCGACACCGGACATCGAAAAGACCTATGACGAATTGATGGCGGCGGGTGTTCAACCGGAAGACGAAAACGGAAAGCCATTGGCCCGTGCGAACCTGCAATCCCCGTCCGGGACACGCATCATCTGGTTGCCCAAGCGCTTCGGTCACTTCTCTATCGAGATCCTGGAAGCCAAGGCGCTGGAAGCATTTGTCGAGGCTGCATTTGCCTGAGCACGTTCAAACTCGTTGTCGTGCCCAGACCGGCCAGCTCACCCGGCAATGCTATCCAAACCACCCGCTCAGCAACCCTGCGCCCAACGCGACCAATGCCGTATTGAGGCAGACCAGCGCGAAGCCAAACCTTACCAGTTCGCCCTCTTCCGTTGCCTGGGTTTTGGCAAGACCCAGGATCAGCATGACGATCGACAGCGAGCCCAGTGCGGCATGCCCTGCCGCGCTGTTCTGTACCGCTGCCAGCAACAGCCGAGAGTGTTCGGGCAACATCGCGATGGCCGGCATGAAGATCGCGTTGCCGCCCACGTTCGACCCCGTCATGTAGCCTGACAACGCACCAAAGAGGGCCACCAGCGACGTCGCGGCGGTGGGCGACAAGCCCGCCAGCAGTTGCATCAAGCCCGCGAGGAAGCCGGCCTTCACCATCATCTGCGACATCGCGAGAAAGAAAAAAATGGTCAGCAATGGCCGCCTCGCACGCGCCGCCAAGGCAGCAGGCACACTGATGTCGGACGCTGTCTGGCGTGGTGTGTTGCGCGTGTAAAAACCTAACCCGATCAGCACCAGAACCAGCGCCAGGCCGGGTGATGCCAGTGGCTTCCAGGTGACTTGGGCACCTTGTACGATCCAGCTGTCCTGCCAAGAGGTGATCGTCCACACCATCTTCAACGCGACGATGTAGACAATCAGCAACAGATACGGCCAGGCCTGACGCGGCCATTGCACTGAACCGCGCTCACTATCGCTGCGACGCAAGCGCCAAAGCCCGGCCGATAGAACGGCAACGGCCGTCACCAGGCCCGCGGCAACACCGGCCACTTCCGGCCCCAACCACCGACTGGCACTGTAAAGCACACCTACAAACAGCAGCCAGAAAACGCCCAGCGCCCTCCACTCCCGCCACTCACGAACGCCTGCCAGATAGAGCGCTATCGCACTGAGGGCGAAAAAAACCGGTGCGCTGGTGAGTGCCGAGGTCGACGCCAGCGCGGCGGCGTCCAGGTGAGCCAGCGAGGCACCAATGACCGAAGCCAGGCCCAGCGTTCCCCACGGCATGATTGCCATGCCGGCGAGCGCTATGCGCAGCGCGACCCGGCGCTCGAAGAGGCTGAGCAACAGGGGCACCGTTGCGATCAATGACACGCCGAAGCCAGTCATCGCTTCCAGTAACGGTGCCAGCCCGAGGACGATGAACGCCACTTGATCGCCGCGTCGCAAACCCAGTGACCGCACCCATTGGCTCAGCGCCAGGTTGACGCCCAGGCGCTCGATAAAAATCACGAAGGCCAGACCCGGCACGATCACGAAGGCCGTGCTGGCAAACAGCACAGCGGTATCTTGAACGGCAGCCACCATACTGCTCGGCTGCCACGATTCGGCAACGCCGGCGAGCCAGAGCACCACGACGAGTAGAGTGCCGGCGATGGCGGCATGAACGGGCGGCCGGCGCAGCACGACGAGCATGGCTGTCACCAACAGGACAGGGGAAAGATGAAACAGTGCGAGCATGCCAATTATCCTGTGTGAATTCCCGATCAAGGCGGCGAGAGCCGTCTGCAGGCAAGATAATATTTCTCGCAGCTAGATAAAGGGCCGCAGTTTTCTGGTAGTTTTCGAGAAATTTTCTCGCGGGCCTGACATGGCAAAAATCGACGCAGCCTCTGAACCACTGGACAAATTCGACCGTGCCATCCTGGACCTCGTCCAGCGCGACAACACCACACCGCTGCGCCTGATGGCCGAGCAGGTCAATCTCTCCACGGCCGCCGTGCAGCGCCGCATCAAGCGGATGGAAGAAAGGGGTGTCATCACGGGCAATGTCGCCATCGTCGATCCCACCGCCGTAGGACGGCCGATCACGATCATTGTGGAGGTGATGGCCGAGCGCACGAGCATCGAGGCACTGGAGGCGATGAAGGCACACTTCGCGGTGCCCGAAGTTCAGCAGTGCTACTACGTCACCGGCGAAGTGGATTTCGTCCTGGTGTTAACCGTTGCCAGCATGCAGGAATACCAGGCGTTGGCGCGGCGATTGTTTGCCGAGAATGCCAACGTGACCTGGTTCAAGACCATCGTGGCGCTGGACCGTGTGAAAGTCGGGCTAGAGGTACCCAGCTTGCCGAGGTAATCGTTCCCTGAAGCTTTCAGTTGTCAGACCGATTGAAAACAACCTGGTACCCGGAAATCGACGAAGGACCGTCCGTGAGCCGCTTACCGGCCCTGCCCTTTGCTTCCATTGATCTGTTTGATGCATTAATGAATGCCAACAATGCACTTATCATATCGATCCCCCTACTCCACCATTCGCCCTAATAAGATCCGTGCGCCGCGTCCAGGCAGCGCACGTCATAAAAGCGGTGGAGTACAGGTCAATGACAACATCAAACCCTTCCGGGCGTTCACGCGCCAGTGCGATTTTTCGAGTTACCTCGGGTAACTTCCTCGAACAGTTCGATTTCTTCCTTTTCGGCTTTTACGCTACGCAGATTGCGGCTGTGTTCTTCCCGGCCAGCAGTGAGTTTGCCTCCCTGATGATGACCTTCGCGGTGTTTGGCGCGGGTTTCCTGATGCGTCCGTTGGGTGCGGTGGTACTCGGTGCTTACATCGACGATGTGGGTCGGCGCAAAGGCTTGATCGTGACGCTGTCGATTATGGCCAGCGGCACGATTCTCATTGTGTTGGTGCCCGGTTACGAAACCATCGAGTTATTTGCACCCGCCCTCGTGCTGATCGGTCGCTTGCTGCAAGGCTTCTCGGCCGGTGCGGAAATGGGGGGTGTCTCGGTGTACCTCTCGGAGATCGCCACTCCGGGCAACAAAGGCTTCTTCACCAGTTGGCAGTCGGCCAGCCAGCAAGTGGCGATTATCGTCGCGGCGGCTTTGGGCTACGGGTTGAATCAGTGGATGGCGCCCGCAATGATTGCCGATTGGGGCTGGCGGATTCCGTTTTTCCTCGGTTGCATGATCGTGCCGTTCATTTTTTTCCTGCGCCGTAACCTCGAAGAAACCAAGGAATTCGAAGCGCGCAAGCATCGGCCGAGTATGGGCGATGTGTTCCGCACTCTGGCGCAGAACTGGGTCATCGTGTTCGCCGGGATGATGATGGTCGCCCTCACCACCACGGCTTTTTACCTGATCACCGTGTACGCGCCAACCTTCGGCAAAACCGTGCTGCACCTGAGTACGTCCGATGCGTTATTGGTGACCTTGCTGGTTGGTGTTTCGAACTTCTTCTGGTTACCCATTGGCGGCGCGTTGTCTGACCGGATCGGTCGGCGTCCAGTGCTGATCGCCATGGCACTGTTAACCCTCGCCACTGCGTATCCAGCGCTGACTTACCTGGTCAACGCGCCCAGCTTCGTCAACATGCTGTTGGTCTTACTGTGGTTGTCGTTCATTTACGGTTTGTACAACGGCGCGATGATTGCGGCGCTCACGGAAATCATGCCGGTCGAAGTTCGGGTCGCCGGTTTCTCCCTGGCTTACAGCCTGGCTACGGCGGTGTTTGGCGGTTTCACCCCGGCGATGTCGACTTTCCTGATTCAGTACACCGGCGACAAGGCCGCACCCGGTTACTGGATGAGTTTCGCCGCGCTCTGCGCCCTGTGCGCCACGTTATATCTCTATCGCCGCTCGACTTACCGCCTCCAATCAGCGATGTCTTGAACCTGCACTTTCGAGAAAATGACCATGAAAAAACTATTCAATGTTGCCGCCTTCGCCCTGTTGACCAGCCTCAGTCTGAGCACCCTGGTCCAAGCCGAAGAAATCCGCGTGATGACCTCCGGTGGTTTCACCGCTGCCTACAAAATCCTCGGCCCTAAATTTGCCGCGTCTACCGGCCACACGCTCGACACCGCCCTTGGCCCGTCGATGGGCAAAGCGCCGGAAGCTATTCCCAACCGCCTTTCTCGCGGAGAAAAAGCTGATGTAGTGATCATGGTCGGCTACGCCCTCGATGACCTGATCAAGCAAGGCAAAGTTGATCCCGCTTCACGGGTTGAACTGGCCGATTCCCGAATCGGGCTCGTAGTGCGCGAGGGCGCGACGAAGCCGGACATCAGCTCCGTTGACGGACTGAAGAAGACCTTGCTCGACGCGAAGTCCATCGCCTATTCCGATAGCGCCAGCGGCGTGTACATCGAGAATCAGTTGTTCAAGCGCCTGGGCATTGAAGACCAACTCAAACCCAAATCGAAGATGATCTCGAAAATCCCCGTGGGCTCGGTGGTTGCCGCTGGCGACTACCAACTGGGCTTCCAGCAGGTCAGCGAATTGCTGCCCGTGCCGGGCGTAAGTTTTGTGGCAAAGATTCCAGAGTCGGTGCAATCGGTAACGCGTTTCGCTGCCGGCATTCCAGTGGGTGCGCAACACCCGGCTGAAGCCAA
Organism: Pseudomonas sp. NFX71; assembly: GCF_048079215.1. NCBI lineage: Bacteria > Pseudomonadati > Pseudomonadota > Gammaproteobacteria > Pseudomonadales > Pseudomonadaceae > Pseudomonas > Pseudomonas sp. NFX71. The sequence continues at coordinate 6,157,698 of NZ_CP182230.1, forward strand.
GGCGTTGCTGGAGTATTTGGCTTCCTCGACCGCTCAACCGGATGTAAAGGCCACCGGGCTGGATTCGGTCAGTCGCTGACCTGAACTTTCATTTCCACCACCAGCCGTTCCAGTTCCAACGCAGCCGGGGTCAACGTGCGACCCCGGCGCTTGATCAGGCCGACACTGCGCATCACCTGCGGGTCGGTCAGCGGCACCCGCGTCAGAATCGGGTGATCAGCTGCCGGCATCGCCATCAGCGGCACCGCCGCGACCCCCAACCCCGCTTCCACCAAGCCGATCATCGTCGTCACATGCCGGGTTTCACAGATGCTCTGCCGGTGCGGCACGATTCCGGTCAGCGCCTGATCCAGCAAAAAGCGATTGCCCGAGGTCTTGTCCAGCGAGATGTAATCCTGCTGATAGAACTCATCCCAGGTCACGCTGGTTCGACCCGCCAATGGATGATCGCGCCGACAGGCCAGTACATAACCTTCCTGCACCAATGGCTCGAACTCGACTTCAGTCTCCAGCGTACCCATAAAGCTCAGACCGAAATCGGCTTCGCCATTGACGACGGCGCTGAGTACGTCGTGGGCGCTCGAGTCGAGCACTTTTACTTTGATCCTCGGGAACTGCCGGTGGTAATGGGCGATCACGCGCGGCATGAAGTAATACGCCGCCGAGGGCACGCAGGCCACCGTGACATGGCCGAGCCGGGTCGAGGCGACTTCGCTGATTCCCAGCAGCGCCACGTCCAGATCGTCCAGCAAGCGCTCGACGCTGGGCATGAAACCGCGCCCGGCCTGAGTCAAGCTGACCTTACGTGTAGTGCGTTCGAACAATCGTACGCCGAGGGCGTCTTCAAGTTTTTCGATACGCCGGCTCAGCGCAGGCTGAGAGATACGCACGGTGTCGGCGGCTTTGCGAAAACTGCCCTGCTCGACCACGGCGCGAAAAGCTTGCAGGTCGTTGAGGTCGAAGTTTATGGCCATGGTGCGCACTCGGGATCAGACAGATTGATCAGCTTATCCTATCAATGTACAAAATTATTCCACAATGCAGGTTCCGGTGAGGTTGGAGACCGTGTGCGAAATACGCTGGCTACGATCATCAGGAACTTGGAATTCATCAATATGACGCAGCGGTGCCGATGACCCCGCAATGAGTTCATCCTGACAAACAGCAACCGGCGAGGAGCGGTCATTCGACACTCCCTGTGCCAACCGTTATCAATGGCCTCAGTCTCGATGACAGCTTCGGGGCAACGGCTACAGTCCTCGACAAGGCGCACGCGCTCAACGGCCAACCCAAACCTGCGACAATGCGGCCTCGTCGGGCTTCGTAACTTGCGTGACAGACGTTCAGGTATTTGAATAACAAATTCGCGGGGAGCAGCCACATTGGAATTGAGACAACTGCGCTATTTCGTAAAAATCATCGAGCTGGGCAGCCTGGGGCGTGCGGCACTTGAACTGGACGTTGGTGTGTCAGCCCTCAGTCAGCAAATCTCCAAGCTGGAAAGCGAACTGTGCACCCGCCTCCTGAATCGAACCTCCACCGGCGTGACGCCCACTAGCGCCGGATTTGCGTTTTTACACCATGCCCAATTGACGCTACGCCAGGCGGAAAACGCAATCATGGCCGCCCATCGCGGGCGAATGAGCGGTTATGTCAGCGTCGGCTTACCGCCGACTACCGCAACGGTGCTCGCGTTGCCGTTGATCAACGCAATGCGTGCGCGTTATCCGGACATACAACTGCATTTGGTGGAAATGCTTTCCGGCCACTTGGCGGCGCAACTCAACGCACGGCAAATTGATCTGGCCATCCTCTTCCAGCTCGAAGGGGGGAAACGCTGGAGCGTGACTCCGCTGCTGGATGAAAAGCTGTTTGTCATTGCCTCGCCCAGCCTGCCTCAAGCGCCTTCTGGCGACAGCGTGCAGTTAGCCGACCTCGGCGGCCTGCCGCTGGTGATGCCCAGCGTGCAGCATGGGTTGCGTTCAACATTGACCAGCGCGTTCGAGCGGGTCGGGCTAACGCCCAATGTCATTATGGAGGTCGACGGCCTCGCTGTTTTGATGAACGCCGTTCGGGCCGGTCATGCGGCAACGATACAACCGGGGGCCGCCGCTGCATTGAAAGACGGGTCCGGACTTTCACTGATCAGGATTGCCGATCCCCATGTGGGCCGGCGTAATCTTCTGGCGACGCTGGCTGACGACGAACTCTCTCCGGCGGCGCTGGCAACGCGGTTGGTCATTGTCGATGTGGCGCGACAGCTGGTCGTCGACAAACAGTGGCCAGGAGCGACATGGATAGAAGGTGTAGACGCGTAATCCTCCTTCACCCCGGACACATGAGTCCGTCTTGACGAAAAAGCCTTTAGAAAAACTAAACACCCCGCGTCAAATGCAGCCTTTCGGCCACTCCGTCCCCACCCTATCGTTCTCCCCACTCGCAAGGAGCACTTCGTTCCCGCTTCCTTGCAAATCGAGGAGCGATAATGATCGATGTCTTAATCATAGGGGGTGGCAACGCTGCCTTGTGCGCCGCTCTGATGGCGCGAGAAGCGGGCGCCAGCGTGATGCTGCTGGAAGCCTCTGCGAAAATCTGGCGCGGTGGCAACTCCCAACACACCCGTAACCTGCGGTGCATGCACGACGAACCGCAGGACGTGCTGATCGATGCCTATCCGGAAGAAGAATACTGGCAAGACCTGTTGAAGGTTACCGGTGGCCTCACGGATGAAAAGCTTGCACGCATTGCCATTCGGGCATCGTCTTCTTGCCGCGACTGGATGCGTTCGCACGGCGTGCATTTTCAGCCACCGCTGTCCGGCGCGCTGCACGTGGCGCGGACCAATGCATTTTTTATGGGCGGCGGCAAAGCGCTGGTCAATGCGTATTTCCGCAGCGCCGAGCGCCTGGGTGTAAAAGTTCGCTACAACACGCAAGTGACCGACATCGAGCTGGATGGGGGGAAATTCGTCGCCGCCCACGTGGGCGAACATGAGGTCGACGGTCAGCATTTCGCCGCGGAACGCATTGAAGCCCGAGCCTGCGTATTGGCGGCCGGCGGCTTCGAATCCAATCGTGAATGGCTGCGCGAAGCCTGGGGTCAGAACGAGCGCGGTGAATGGCCATCGGACAATTTCCTGATCCGGGGCACCCGATTCAACACCGGCATTTTGCTACGGCGCATGCTCGACCTTGGCGCAGATGTGATCGGCGATCCGACGCAAGCACACATGGTCGCGATTGATGCCCGCGCGCCACTCTACGACGGCGGCATCTGCACCCGTATCGACTGCGTATCGCTGGGTGTGGTGGTCAATCGTGATGGCGAACGCTTCTACGACGAAGGTGAGGATTTCTGGCCAAAGCGTTATGCGATCTGGGGGCGTCTGGTGGCCGGACAACCCGGTCAGCAGGCGTATTCGATCATCGATCAACAAGCCATCGGCCGCTTCATGCCGCCGGTCTTTCCCGGAACCACCGCCAATACCCTGCAAGACCTTGCCCGTCAGTTGCAGCTGCCTCAAGAAAAATTCGTCAAGACTGTCGAGGACTACAACAACGCCTGCCGCGTTGGCACGTTCGACCACACGGCGTTGGACGACTGCCACACCCAAGGACTGACGCCCGCCAAAACCCATTGGGCGCGGCCATTGGTGAAACCACCTTTCTACGCCTACCCGCTTAAACCGGGTGTCACGTTCACCTACCTCGGCCTCGCCACCGACGAAACCGCTGCCGTGCATTTCAACGGCAAAGCGAGCCCCAACCTGTTCGTCGCGGGAGAAATGATGGCCGGCAATGTTCTGGGCAAGGGCTACACCGCCGGCATCGGCATGGCCATCGGTACCGCGTTTGGCCGTATCGCCGGTGTGCAGGCGGCTGCTTCGGTGGGCTTTGGCGTTTCATCTGCAAACTCGGAGTCTCGACATGCAACTGTTTGATCCCCAAGCGTCGGGCGGGCTGATCCCGGTGTTGAATCTTGACGAAAGTGAAGTCCAGCGGCAGATGACCATCTGCAATGCCTGCCGTTATTGCGAAGGCTTTTGCGCGGTATTTCCGGCGATGACCCGGCGCCTGGAATTCACCCAGGCCGACATTCATTACCTGGCGAACTTGTGCCACAACTGCGGCGCGTGCCTGCACGCCTGTCAGTACGCCGCCCCACACGAATTCGACGTCAACATACCCAAAGCCATGGCCAAAGTGCGCCTGGATACTTACGCCGAATACGCCTGGCCGCCAGTGATGGGCAGGTTGTATCAGCGCAACGGCCTGACCCTGGCGCTGGCTTCCGGTGGGGGACTGGCCTTGTTTTTATGCCTGACCCTGATGCTCATGGGCAACCTGTTCACGGCCATTCCCGGGGGCGACTTCTACAAGATTTTCCCGCATAACACCCTGGCGCTGATGTTCGGCTCGGTGTTCGGCTTTGCGGTACTTGCCCTGACCCTGGGTGTACGGCGCTTCTGGCGCAACGTTTCACCGGTCGCAGCGCCACTGCCGTTGAAAGCGTCCGCTGCATTGGAGGCTACGGCCAACGTCGCGAAACTCAAATACCTGGACGGTGGCCATGGCGAGGGCTGCAACAATGCCGATGATAAATTCACCTTGTGGCGACGCCGATTCCACCACCTCACCTTCTACGGCTTCATGCTGTGCTTCGCCGCCACCGGTGTCGCCACGCTCTTTCACTATCTGCTGAAGTGGTCGGCGCCTTATCCGATCTTCAGCTTGCCGGTGATGTTGGGTATTGCCGGTGGCATCGGCCTGCTGATCGGCCCGGCGGGTCTTCTTTGGCTGAACCTGCGTCGCAACCCTGCGCACGGCGACGAGAACCAAAAACCCATGGATCGCGGCTTCATCGCGCTGCTGTTTCTGGTCAGCGCAAGCGGCCTGGCGCTCCTGGCGTTGCGCGAAACCAGCGCCCTGGGCTTGATGTTGGCTATCCATCTCGGCCTGGTCATGGCGTTTTTCCTGACCATGCCCTACAGCAAATTCGCCCATGGAATATTCCGCAGCGCAGCGCTGCTCAAACACGCCATCGAGAAGCGTCAACCCAACCCGATCAACGCCGGCAGCGACTGACGGCTGAAGCACTCATTCCAAAAACAATAGTGAGCATAACGGTAGCCATGATGAAAACGACAACGGCAACAACCCGAGCCAAGGGGTCCAAATTGGGCGCCATTTTGCGGGTCACCAGCGGTAATTTTCTCGAGCAGTTCGACTTCTTTCTGTTCGGGTTCTACGCGACCTACATCTCCCGGACGTTCTTTCCAGCCACCAGCGAGTTTGCCTCGTTGATGATGACCTTCGCGGTATTCGGCTCCGGATTCCTGATGCGTCCGTTAGGCGCCATTGTGCTGGGGGCGTACATCGACAAGGTGGGCCGTCGCAAGGGGCTGATCGTGACGCTGTCGATCATGGCCGCCGGCACCGTATTGATCGCCCTGGTGCCGGGCTATGCCGCCATCGGCGTGGCGGCACCGATTCTGGTGTTGTTGGGCAGGCTGCTACAGGGCTTCTCCGCCGGCGCGGAAATGGGCGGCGTTTCCGTGTATCTGGCGGAAATTTCCACCCCCGGTCACACGGGTTTCTACACCAGTTGGCAATCGGCTAGCCAACAGGTGGCGATCGTCGTCGCGGCCGCGTTGGGCTACACGATCAATGCCACGATGCAAGCCGCTGAAATCGCCGATTGGGGCTGGCGTATTCCGTTCTTCATTGGCTGCGTGATCATCCCGTTCATTTTCATTATTCGTCGTTCACTGGAAGAAACCGCTGCCTTCACGGCTCGCAGCCATCGTCCAACAACTCGCGAAGTTTTTCGCTCGATGCGTGACAACTGGCGCACCGTACTGGCGGGCGGTTTGCTGGCGTCCATGACCACCACCACGTTCTACCTGATTACGGTCTACACACCGACGTTTGGCAGGACAGTACTGAACTTGAGCACCACCGACAGCCTGGTGGTCACATTGCTGGTCGGCATCAGCAACTTTATCTGGCTGCCTATCGGCGGCGCCCTCTCCGACCGCATTGGCCGTCGGCCACTGTTGCTGGCGATATCGTTGCTGTGCATCTTCACTGCTTATCCCGCCATGCACTGGCTGGCAGAGGCGGCGAGTTTCGAACGACTGCTCGCTGTCCTGCTGTACTTCTCATTCTTCTTTGGCATTTACAACGGCGCCATGGTCGCGGCACTGACCGAAGTCATGCCACAGAACGTGCGGGTCGTCGGGTTTTCACTGGCCTTCAGTTTGGCCACCGCGGTGTTTGGCGGTTTTACCCCGGCAATCTCGACGCTGCTTGTCCAGGCCACGGGCGATAAGGCATCACCTGCCTACTGGCTGATGTTCGCGGCGGTGTGCGGGTTCACGGCGACGACGATTCTGTATCGTCGGCAAAAAGCTTTGGCAGTCAGAACCGTTTAGTTCCTCGATCGCCGACGCTTACCACGCGTCGATCCGCGGCGGAAACCGAATGAGAGGGGTTTGAGGTCGATTTCTGTCTTTCGTCAGGACAGTGATCGGCCTCAGCCCCCGGCATAACGTACCCAGGGCAGCGCCCAATAGAAGGTACATAGCCCAATCGATCATTTGAGGCTGTCCCGCCTTTGGCTCATGACTTGAATGTTCGAAATATAGCGCGCAGGCCATTGGCTCTAAAAAACCACATCAAACATAAAGTCCTCGCTGCGAGGCCGCACTGGCTGTTGTAGGAAATTCGCGGCCTCGAGCGAAATGAGATGACTAGTCACCCAGCTTGGCCCAGAACTCTTCCGCAGAGGGGCTGATTGGGGCCCTGGGACGAGTGAGATGAATCTCTAGGGGAATATCCCAGCTTTCGTCGAGTGCCCTGACCAGACGACCGTCAGCCATTTCCTGTTCTGTCAGGCTTTTCGGTAACCATGCGACACCCTTGCTTTCCAAGGCCATGGACATCAGTACCGCTGCAAGGTGGCTGCTGAAAAGTGGCTTTAGGTGAAGGTAGTCTTCCTTTCCGTGAAGTCGGTGAGCGACGATGCGGCCTAGACCCGATTCGTGGGTGTATGCCAAGTAGGGCAGCGTTTCAGGTGAGGTACCAAAATTGGCAGAGACGCTTGCCAAAGGCACTAGCACATCCTCTCCAACCTTTTTCCCAATGAACTGATCGGGAGCCAGTAACGGCGGAACGTCGGGGTGGCGATGGCAGAGCAGGAACTGAACCTGGCCCTGGATCAGCATCTGTTCACAAACAGCCATGCTATCTGAGTGCAGGCGTACAGCCTCTATCGGCGCGCCGTTTTCAGTACTTCTCAGCCATCTTGGGAAAAATGTAAATGACAGGGAGTGAGTTGCCGCGAATTGCAGTGTTTTGGCTGCCATCCCAGCCACTTCCTGTGCCTCTGTGCGCATTCTGTACAAGCGTCTGGCAGCCTCCTGTGCAGCGGGCAAAATCTGCCTTCCTGCCTCGGTAAGCGTTGCTCCTTGAGGGGTGCGCACAAACAAATCCACCCCCATCCAATTCTCCAGTGAACGGACTCTGCGACTGAATGCCGGCTGAGTAACGTGCCGCGCTTCTGCGGCACGAACAAAGCTGCCGTATTCCGCAAGAGCTGAAAAATCTTCGAGCCAGACGAGTTCCAAGGGCAATGCCTCCTGTGCATAGGGCGCGGCATTAATAGCATTGGGCGAGTGTCATCGCAAAGCATAACGTGGGGCCACCAACAACAAGAGGAACCCGTCATGCGTATCGTAGACATCCGTGAAAAAACAGTTTCGATTGCGTCCCCAATCGCCAATGCCTACATCGATTTTTCCAAAATGACCTGTTCGGTCGTCGCTGTTGTCACGGATGTGATTCGCGATGGTAAACCTGTCATCGGCTACGGCTTCAACTCCAACGGTCGCTATGGTCAAGGCGCATTGATGCGTGATCGCTTCCTGGCGCGAATCATGGAAGCTGATCCGGACACTCTAATCGACCATGAGAACAACAACCTGGATCCGTTCGCCATCTGGAAGACCCTGATGACCAACGAAAAGCCAGGTGGCCACGGCGAACGTTCAGTTGCAGTCGGCACCATTGATATGGCCGTGTGGGATGCCGTTGCCAAGATCGAAGGCAAGCCGCTATACCGCCTGCTGGCCGACCGTTATCGCGATGGCGTGGCAGATGACAAGGTTTGGGTTTACGCGGCGGGTGGCTATTACTATCCAGGCAAAGACCAGACCAAGCTCAAGGCAGAGATGCAGAGCTATCTGGATCGTGGGTACGACGTCGTCAAGATGAAGATCGGCGCTGTGCCACTGGACGAAGATATCCGTCGCATCGAAGCGGTACTCGAAGTGGTTGGCGACGGTCGTCGCCTCGCGGTAGATGCCAACGGTCGCTTCGATCTGCAGACAGGTATTGCGTACGCTGAAGCCATCAAAAAGTACAACCTGTTCTGGTACGAAGAGATTGGCGATCCGCTGGACTATGCACTCCAGGCCGAGTTGGCCAATCACTACGAACTGCCAATGGCTACTGGTGAAAACCTGTTCTCCCACCAGGATGCACGTAACCTGCTGCGCCACGGTGGCATGCGCCCTGATCGCGACTATCTCCAATTCGACTGTGCACTGTCCTACGGGCTCGTGGAGTACATGCGCACCTTGAAGGTGATGGAGGAAATGGGTTGGTCTTCTCGCCGCGTAGTGCCGCACGGTGGTCACCAGATGTCCCTGAACATCGCTGCGGGCCTGCACTTGGGCGGTAACGAATCCTATCCGGACGTATTCCAGCCATTCGGTGGATTTGCTGACGGCATACAGGTTGAAAACGGCTACGTAGGCCTTCCTGACATCCCTGGTGTTGGTTTTGAAGCCAAGTCAGCTCTGTACGCAGTTATGCGCGAGCTGGGCGAGGGCTGATAGCCCCGAACTGTGGCCTCTGCGCTTGAGGCCACAGTTATCCGGCGTCATCCACTGACGCCACGCCACACGCCCATCACAAAAATAAAATGAGGTGCTTCCGTGGAAATCTCCAAGTCCCGCTGGTACAGCCAGCTGTATGTGCAGGTGCTGATCGGCATCGTAATCGGTGCAGCAATCGGCCACTTTGAACCGCAATTCGGAGCCAGGCTTCAACCTTTTGCGGATGGCTTTATCAAACTCATCAAAATGCTGTTGGCGCCTATCATTTTCGGTACCGTCGTCGTTGGTATCGCTAAGATGGGCAGCATTAAGGAAGTCGGGCGGATCGGCGTCAAAGCGCTGCTCTACTTTGAAATCCTTTCAACCATTGCGCTGGTCATCGGCCTTATTGTGGTCAATATCGCAAAGCCAGGCGTTGGGATGAATATCAACGCTACCACGCTTGATGCCAGCGCTATCACCAAGTACAGCCAAGCCGCCAGTGAACAGGGCGGAACAATCGATTTCTTTCTCAACATAATCCCGAGCACCTTCATTGGCGCATTCTCGAATGGAGTCATGCTTCAGGTCATTCTGATTTCGGTTTTGATGGGCGTTGCCCTCGTTCAAATGGGCGAAACCAGCAAACCGCTGATCAATACCATCGATCTGTTTCTGCAAGGGTTGTTCAAGATCGTGGCAATGGTAATGCGCCTGGCTCCGATTGGTGCCGGTGCAGGGATGGCTTTTACCATCGGCAAGTACGGGATTGGTTCGTTGTTGTCACTCGGCCAGTTGCTGATCGCGCTCTACATCACGACCTTGATTTTCATCGTGGTAGTGCTGGGCACGGTTGCTAGATGGTCGGGCATGCCGCTATTGCAATTTCTTCGTTATTTCAAAGATGAAATTCTCATCACGCTTGGCACCTGCTCAACCGAAGCCGTGCTTCCGCGAATGATGGTGAAACTTGAAAAGCTGGGCTGCAAGAAGTCAGTGGTGGGCATGGTGCTACCAACTGGGTATGCCTTCAATGCGGATGGCACCTGCATCTACCTCACCATGGCCGCGATTTTTATCGCACAGGCAACCAATACGCCACTGACGTTTGTGGATCAAATGATTCTGTTGGGCGTGTTCCTTCTGACCTCAAAAGGCTCCGCTGGTGTGGCGGGTGCCGGGTTCATAACCCTTGCGGCAACGCTTACAACCATCCACTCCATTCCGCTGGTAGGCCTTGTACTGCTCTTGGGCATCGACCGTTTCCTGAACGAAGCGCGAGCCGTGACCAACCTGATCGGCAACGGCATCGGCACTATCGCGATTGCCAAGTGGGACAACTCGTTCGATGTCGAAGCCTGCGAGCGTGAAATTGCTGCAATGAAAAGCGAGAAAGCAGAGCGTAAAGCGTTGCTGGCGCAAAAGTAATCGCCATCGCTTACCGGTCATTCCTCTTCAAACAAGGCGTAATGACCGGTAGCCAATGCTATGTCTCGTTCTCACAGGACGATTCAGCGATGTACTCAGTTGAAATGTGATGGAGCCGAAAAATGATTGAGCGATCTCATCATGAACTACGACAGGCGTTCGGTGATTTGCTTCATGGAACAGCCTGTAAATTTGCCGCATCAGTATTTGATCCGATCTCTGTTCGAATGGCTGATGACCTTGGCTTTGAGGTCGCTATCCAGGGTGGATCGGTCGCCTCGCTTCAAGTGCTGGGTGCCCCGGATATCTCGTTACTCACGCTCGATGAGTATGTTGAGCAGGTTTCCAGAGTCGGGCGTGCCAGCCAAATCCCAATCATTGGGGACGCCGACCATGGATTCGGAAACGCGCTCAATGTGATGCGGACAGTTACGGAGTTACAGAAGGCCGGCGTTGCCGCCCTGACGCTGGAAGATACGCATCTGCCCGCCAAGTACGACGAACAATCGCACGTCCTCATCAACATGGAAGAGGCCGCGAGCAAGATCTACGCCGCACGATTTGCCCGATCAGATGATGCCCTTAGCATCATCGCCAGGACGAACGTGGCCGTTACCACTTTGGAAGATTCGATTGCTCGGACTACGGCTTATGAAAAGGCTGGCGCAGACGCTATTTGCTTCGTTGGAGTAAAGGACTTGCAGCATCTGGAAGCACTCACAGCGCATCTCACCGTTCCGATCATGCTCATCAATTACGGCAATCCTGCACTGGGCGATGTTGAGAAACTGAGCGCGGCGAATGTACGGATAGTGGTCAATGGACATGCCCCGTATTTGTCCGCACTTAATGCGACCTACGAGGCGCTGCGCGAACAAAGTGGCGCAGGGGGGCGCGAGCTTTCGCTCCCTGAGCTGCTTTCAAAATACACACTTTCGGACAATTACCGCGAATGGGCAAATACCTATTTGAAGTCGGATAACGGCTCCAATTGAACTTGAGACAGGTGGAATAAAGCGTCATGAAAAAGACAATCCTGGCCTTCAGCCGAGTTTCGCCCAGCATGCTAGAGCCTTACATAGATAAGTACGACATCGTCATCATGAGCCCCAAACTTGGTGACATGGATGTTCAGTTCGAGGCAGCCCTTCCCAACGCTCATGGACTGATCGGCGGGAATCGTCGCCTGGGCGAGGTTGAGCTGGCATCGGCTAAAAACCTTGAGATCATTTCCAGCATTTCGGTTGGTTATGACAACTATGACCTCAGCTATATCAATAGCAGGGGGATCATGTTGACCAATACACCGGATGTGCTGAACGAAACCACTGCTGATCTCGCTTTTGCCTTGATTCTAGCCTCAGCGAGACGTATCCCGGAGCTTGATGCCTGGACAAAAAATGGGAATTGGTCAACGACAATCGACACCTCCTATTTTGGATGTGATGTGCACGGAAAAACCTTGGGTATTATCGGTCTGGGCAAAATCGGAGAGGCCATCGCACGCAGGGGATGTTTCGGCTTCGGCATGAATATTTTGTACAGCGGCAAAAGTCGTAAACCTCAGCTGGAGCAAGAACTCGGTGCAAGATTTGTCCCGCAGGAACAGCTGTTAATTGAGTCTGATTTTGTCTGTCCGGTCGTGCCATTGACAGCAGAAACCAGAAACCTCATTGGCCAAAAAGAGCTGGCACTAATTGGCGCAGAGGGCATTTTGATTAACGTTTCTCGGGGCCCGGTGGTTGATCAGGACGCGCTCATCCAAGCGCTTGAGGAAAAGACGATTCGGGGGGCCGGCCTGGATGTCTACGTGGAAGAGCCGTTGACTGACTCAAGGCTTTTCAAGCTGAAAAATGTCGTGACGGTACCTCACATTGGCTCGGCAACAAATGACACTCGCGATGCGATGGCCAAGCGTGCCTTGGACAACTTGCTGATGGGGCTCGAAGGTCAGTGGCCTCGGGATCTCGTTAATTCGCATGCACTACGTCAGTCAGAATTGACTCGCTGACTGCTTGTGGATCGTCGGACACCCAGTCCCAGCCACTCTGCTGAATCGAAGGAAACCAATATGCCGCAAGTCATCGTCTATGCCGCCGCAGGTAAGACTGTAGAACAGCAACATCTGCTTTTGAAAAGGATCACCGAGGCCGTGGTGGAAAGCTACGAAATACCGGCGGAAATCGTAACTGTGCAGATCGTCGAGGCTCCAAGCCACTTGAAGGCCAAGGGCGGTATTCGCTTCTGTGATCGCTGAGTGGTACGACATCGATACGGGTACGTCAGCCCCCCCTACATTCGTCATCACAGCTTAGAAGGAGAAGGCAGTAATATTTCCGTTTATGATCAGGAGCAGATCGGTCAAGTCAGTACCCTCGTTGTGCCAGTTTCATAGGCGCTAACAGTCAATTGAATCGCAGATCGGTTCTAAAAAGTATCCATGGCGAAATGCGAAAGAGTTCTGAATGACCGCAATTGGGCTGTTTTCAGCCGGCCGCCAAAGGCAGAAAACGGCCAGAGGCGGACAATCCTGGGCTGAAACTCAAGGGCAACAGGCTCCTATCGAGCAATATACATACGCCACCCACCTTGACGTCGCCGCAGCGGTTGCAGCAACGGTTGATCAACCGGTTCTTACAATAATTGCGCCTCAGAGCGTTTCCTGACCGAGGCGCAAGTACCTTTATTACTAGTCACTTTTCAATCGATGAGTTCTTTAGCAGTGGTTGCCAGCTCACTGCCAACCTGATTTTTTAACACATCAATAAAGCGAGTTATCTTTGCGTCGACAAACTGTCGAGAGGTATAGACGGCATAAACGTTGCGCTCGTACGTGTGATAGTCAGGCAAGACCCGCACCAGCTTCCCTGAGCGCAAGTCGTCGATGGCCGTGAATCCTGCCAGCAAGCCGATCCCAGCGCCCTCCCGTATGGCAACCGCCATCGCGTCCATATCATTCACGCTGAAACTTGGCCCCGTGGGCGCAAATTTCGCGTCACCCGCCTTGCTCTTCAACTGCCACTCATCCCTCACATAGTCCACAGTGCCCAGCAGCAGGCATTGGTGATCGCTGAGATCCTCTGGGGTCAGCGGGGCCGCATGCCTCTTCAGATAGTCTGGAGACGCTACCAAGACACAATGGCTGATTCCAATCTTCTGACTGACATACGCGGAATCCGGCAGCGTTCGGGCAATCAGGATCGAGACATCCAGTTGGTCTTCCAGCAGGTTGGGCATTCGTTGGGACAGCATTAAATCCACGGTCACATCCGGAAATTCCTTGCGGTACTCCAGCACGGCGCCGGTGACCAGTTGCCTCGCCAGTCCGGGTACGCAATGCACACGTAGAGTTCCCCTGGGATTCAAGGCTGCATTGCTCGCTTCGGCTTCCGCACTCTCAAGGTCTGCCAAAATTTTCGTGCACCGCTCATAAAACCGTCGGCCCGCATCGGTCACCGAGAGACGCCGAGTCGAGCGTTGCAACAGACGGGCGTCGAGTACGTTTTCAAGTGCGGACACAGCACGCGATACGTTACCTACTGTGGAGTCCAGATGGTTTGCCACGGCAGTGAAACTGCCCATCTCGACAACCTTTACGTACACCGACATGTTCGAAAGTTTATCCATCCCGACCTTCCTGTAGATCTGACAATTACCCGTGAGAACGAGCGATTGCCCCAGATGCTACACGCTCCTCCCTGTGCTCGATATTACTTCTGGGTACAACAATGATTCCCTTTTGGCCGACTAAATCAAATGGCTCACCTTCCATAGACTTGGTTGCACAGGCCGCCTGAACAGGCCCTGCGGCACAGCCACTCAGGCGCCGATCTTCATACGAATCCCTGACAACCAACTGAAGGCCAAATCATGAACAGTTCATACGATCCGCTTTATCTTTTTATCGGTGGTGAATGGATCAGTGCCGAAGGGCGCGATTCAGCCTCTGTCGTTAACCCGGCAACCGGACGTGAAATCGGACGCGTCCCCCTCGCCACCGCAGTCGACCTTGATCACGCCCTTGAAGTGGCTCGACTGAGCTTCGAAGAATGGCGCCAGACCGTACCTGACAAACGCGCAAAAATCCTGAAACGGGCCGCCGATCTGATCCTGGAACGAGCACCTCACATTGCAGCGCAGATGACACTGGAAGAAGGCAAGCCGCTGGGTGAAAGCATGGATGAAGTTACCCGTGCATCTGAGTACTTTGAGTGGTTCGCCGAAAGCGCCCGTCGTATCGATGGCCGTGTTGTACCGGCCAACCGTCCAGGCGTACTGCAACTGGTAAAACGCCAGGCCATCGGACCTGTGGCGGCATTCACACCCTGGAATTTCCCGGCCATTACTCCCGCTCGCAAACTCTCGGCAGCTTTGGCTGCCGGTTGCAGTGTCATTCTCAAGCCAGGCGAAGAAAGCCCCTCCACGGCGCTGGCCCTGGCTCGCGCCCTCGACGATGCAGGATTGCCTAAAGGTGTACTGCAAGTGGTCTTTGGCGTCCCGGATCAAGTGTCCAGTCACCTGATCGCCTCACCGATCATTCGTAAGGTGACATTTACCGGCTCAGTGCCCATCGGCAGACTCCTGTCAGCCCGAGCAGCCGAGGGCGTCAAGCCAATCACCCTTGAACTGGGTGGCCACGGACCCGTGCTGGTCTTTGAAGACGCAGACATTGAAAAGGCCGCTGTTGAGGGTGTCGCGAACCGGTTTCGAGGGACTGGCCAGGTCTGTATCTCCTCCACCCGTTTTCTGATCCAGCGTGGCGCATATGAAAGGTTTGTCGATCATTTTGTCGCTGCAACCAAAGCCCTGAGAATCGGTAATGGCCTGCATCCGCAGACGCAGGTCGGTCCGCTCGCCAACCCAAGGCAGCTGGCAAAGATGGAAGAGCTGATAGCCGATGCCGTGGAGAAAGGTGCACGAGTATTGGTCGGTGGCGAGGCCTTACCAGGTGAAGGCTTTTTCTTCCAACCCACGGTTCTGGCAAATGTCCCCATGAACGCCCGCGTCATGCACGAAGAACCGTTCGGGCCCATCGCCGTGTTGATGCCTTTCGATGACCTGACTGATGGCCTGAAAGAAGCCAACCGCTTGCCCTACGGACTTTCAGCCTACGCGTTCACTTCCAGCGCTCGAACTGCAATTGACGTCGCTGACGGCTTGGAGGCCGGGATGATCGGGATCAACCAATACCGCATCGTCGCCACCGAGCTGCCTTTCGGTGGAATGAAAGAAAGCGGTCACGGCTCGGAAGGCGGCATTGAGGGAATTGAGCACTATCTCACCAACAAATTTATCAGCCAAGTTTAAGGAAACTGTCCCATGTCCAATATCAATTTCAGCAGTCCTCGCGAAGCGGCCCGAGCGTTTACACCGAAACTGTCGCAATTCGTCGACTCAACGCTCTACCCGCAGATCTGGAGCGATCCCGCGTTGTCCCCCCGTGACCGCAGTCTGATCACCGTGGCCGCATTGATTGCCGGTGGTCACTCAGAAGAGTTACCTGCACACCTACGGCGGGCGGTCAGCAATGGGGTTACTCATGACGAAATTGCGGCGGCGATTACCCACCTGGCGTTTTACGTGGGCTTCCCTGGCGCCATCACAGCGTCTGCTATTGCCAATGCAACGTTTACCGAATCGGAGCAAAGCTAAGATGAAAGCCATCAACATCAGAGAATTCGGCGCGGCGGACGTCCTGGAACTCGCAGATGCTCCCAATCCTGAAGTACGCCCTACCGACCTGCTAGTGCGTGTCTATGCAGCGGGTGTGAACCGTGCGGATCTGACTCATCGAACCGGTGGATATGGCCATCCGAATTTCGGCGACTCGCTGATTATCGGGTTGGAAATCGCTGGTGAGGTGATTGACAAAGGTAGCGCGGTTACGGGGTTCGAGGTGGGAGATCGAGTGATGGGCGTCGTCGGAGGCGGCGCCTATGCCGAACTGGCACGCATCGACTACCGCATGGCCATGCACATCCCTGCGCAGCTCGACTATGTGCACGCGGCGGCAATTCCCGAGGTCTTCGTCACCGCCCATGAAGCGATGATGCACCTGGCCCGGCTGAAATCCGGCGACTCAGTATTGATTCACGCTGCCGCTGGAGGCGTAGGGTCTGCCGCAGTGCAATTGGCATACGCCACAGGCGCCACGGTGTATGCGACAACCGAAGGCAGCAAGTTATCGCGTGTGGAGCACTTGGGGGCCGATATCGCTATTGACTACAAGAAACAGGATTTCGCCGAAGTCATTGCCGATAAAACCTATGGTCGAGGCGTCGATGTCGTTATCGACTTTGTTGGCGAGCCCTACTTCGCACGCAACGTCGCGTCTCTTGCTCACGGTGGCCGCATGATCCAGGTCGGTATCCTTGGCGGTGGCGGCAAAGTGACTGTGGAGCTGGAGCACATCCTCTACCGTCACTTGCAAATCATCGGTACGGTCATGAAGTCCCGCACGCAGCCAGAGAAACACGCCATGATCAAGCGCTTTCGCGAGCATTGGCTTGATCGCTTCGATGGCGCTGGAAGCCTGGAGCCGGTCGTTGATAGCACTTTCCCGCTGTCAAAGGCTGCCGATGCCCATCGCCGGATGGAGTCATCCGAGAACGTTGGGAAAATTATCTTGACGATGCAGCCTGAAGACTTGATTTAAAGTTTGGTCGATTCGTCGATAGACATGAAAACGGTGTCATTGGAGGACACCGTTTTCGGGTGGACAACTGCCTTGCTGGGCGTTCCTGAACGGATTCAGAGCCAGAACTGCTTCTCACGAGCGGACTGAATCAAAACGCCTCTCGCTGCACAGCTCCGCCGTCGACCCTGCTCACGGAACAGGGTCGGGCGAATCGACGGCCAGTCAGGCATTGATGTCTCTGGATAGCATCGATTTTGGAATCAGCAGGATCAACACACAGCTGACGAGCAGGCAACCACCCAGGACATAGGTGCCGTTGTTCATGTCGCCGGTCAGTGTCTCGGCCATGGCTGT
Organism: Pseudomonas sp. NFX71; assembly: GCF_048079215.1. Lineage (NCBI taxonomy): Bacteria > Pseudomonadati > Pseudomonadota > Gammaproteobacteria > Pseudomonadales > Pseudomonadaceae > Pseudomonas > Pseudomonas sp. NFX71. The sequence continues at coordinate 6,174,995 of NZ_CP182230.1, forward strand.
AATCATGGAACCGGTGAACCCGGAGAGGTTGCCGATTGCGTTGATCATGCCGATACCCGCTGCTGCAGCCACACCCGATAAAACCGTGCCGGGCAATGTCCAGAAAATTGGCATCAGGCTCAGCAACCCTGATGCGGAGATGCTGAGGAAGAAAATCGACACCGGCAGGTTATGGGCGAAGAAGGCGCTGCCAATCAGGCCCATCCCGCCAATGAATGCCGGGATGGCCGCGTGCAATCGGCGCTCACCGGTTTTATTGGAGTGCCAGGCGTTGAGGGTCATGGCGACGATGGCGGTGGCGTAGGGAATCGCGGTCAGCAAACCGATGTGCAGGGTGTTGGAAATACCGGTGGACTTGATGATCGTCGGCATCCAGAACGCCAGTCCGTAAAAACCGGTGTTGAACGTCAGCAGAATCAACACCAGTAACCACACGCGACCGTTGAAGATCACATCCCGAAGGCTGGAAGCCTTCGCCGTGTTGTCTCGGTCGAGGTTGTTTTTGAGCATGTTCTTTTCTGCCGTGCTCAACCACTTGGCATTGTCGATTTTATCGACCAGCAACGTCACCACGACAACGGCCATGATCAACGACGGGATGCCTTCGATGATCAGCATCCACTGCCAGCCGGCCATGCCATGGACACCCTGCATCGCGCCCATCAACCACCCGGAAAGAATCCCGCCCAATGTCAGGCTGATCGGCATGGCCATCAGAAAGCCCGCCATTACACGGCTTTGGCGATGCGTCGGAAACCAGTAGTTGAGGTAAAGAATCACCCCTGGGAAGAAACCGGCTTCGCAGATTCCCAGCAGGAAGCGCAGCACGTAGAACATGGTTTCCGATTCAATGTGAAAGAACTTGGCCAGCGGCACGGTAAAGGCTACCGCCATGGAGACAATGCTCCAGCTGATCATGATGCGGGCGATCCAGAGGCGTGCACCGAAGCGATGGAGGAACAGATTGCTAGGGACTTCGAAGAGGAAATAACCCCAGAAGAAAATGCTCGCGCCCAGGGCGTAGACCGTGTTGCTGAATTGCAGATCGTTGAGCATGTCCAGCTTGGCAAAGCCGATATTCACCCGATCCAGGTACGCCGCCATGTAGCAGAACAGCAGGATCGGCAGGATGCGCAGGATGACTTTGCGGTAGGTACGATCCTCGGAGGTAAGCTCCGCCGAGCCCTCTCCTTCGAGAGGACGCTGAGATACTGATTCCATGTGTTGACCTCAAGGCATGTCGTCATGCCGATTGTTTTTGTTTTTGGCTTGCGACCTTGAGTTCCTTGGGCTGACCTAGGCCAATCCACAGGGAAAAAAGACGCTGCAAGTTAGTCTGTTACCGGTAACATTTTTAATCTAGCAATTAAATTCGACGCAAAGCAAGCGCGCCCGGTTAAAAAAATTCAGGTGCTTTCGCGCGCCAGGATTTTGAATTCGACGACATCGGACGCCTTCGGACGAGGCAGTCCAAGACGCTGGGCAGCGGCACTGGCAACCAGCAACTCACCTGCGCGGCGGCCAATTCCGTAGGGGTCGACCGAAACCGTGGTGATCGTCGGCGTGCAGTACCGTGAGACTTCGAAATCGCCAAAACCGGCGATCGCAATGTCCCCGGGCACCCGTCGACCTTGCCGATGGCATTCCATGATCGCGCCGAACGCTGACAGGTCACTGACGCACATGACCGCGTCTGTGTCCGGCCACTTCTCCAGCAGTCTCTTCACGGACTCTCCGCCATGGCTCATGGTGATAGGCGACTCGCCATATTCCATCACCCGGGGCTCACCTGCCCCCAACGCCGCGACAGCCTGAAGGTAGCCTTGCTGACGTTGCTGTCCTCGATGGTCGAGAACCGACGCGCCACCGATGTAACCAATTCGCCGATAGCCTTGCTGATACAGATATTCGTACAACGCCGCGGCGGCGGACACGTTACAAAATCCAACTGATTGCTCGATAGGATCGGTTGGAATATCCCAAGTCTCTACAACGGGAACCTGTGCTTGGCGTAGAAGTTTACGGGTTTCGTCCAAATGCGCGCTGCCCGTCAACATCACCCCTACCGGCCGGTGGCGTAGCAATGTGCGTACCAGCAATGCCTCCTGCTCCAAGTGGTAATCCGTGTCACCCAACAGCAGACAGAGCCCATGTTCGCTAACGGCATCATTCAGGCCGCGGACGGTGTCGGCAAAGTTCGAACTCGCCAAAGACGGCACCAGCGCAACGATAAACTCCGAACGTCCGGTGGCCAGGGTTCCTGCAGAGGCATCAGGCAGATAGCCGAGCGTTTCAATCGCCTCGTGGACCAGCTTCTGCGTGCGCTCTGAGACGTCGCGACCGGCCAGGACCCGGGAAACCGTCATTTTCGAAACACCGGCCAGTTTGGCGACGTCGGCCATTCGCGGCGGCGTGGTGGGTTTGCCTGAATCCTCGTAACTCATGAACGTCCTGTTTTCCTGAAAATGACCGGGCGGGCCCTGGAAATCAACGCCGCCAACACAGATGGTCGCTGATTATACATGGCCGTTGGCAGGCCGACCTCTGCTCCTTGCAATGGCGTCCAGCGCCCATTCGAACATCGAGATTGGGTCTTTACAAATAAAATGTTACCGGTAACATCAAGCCATTCGAACGCCGACGGCGGTGATGATTCGCCTGTTTGTCGTCTCCTGCGGTGGTTCACTTTCCGCTGATATGCCTCTAACAAGAGATAAAAACCATGCTCGAAAACACTCCTCTGCCTCTGCGAAGTCAACAATGGTTTGACGATCCCAGTCATGCTGACATGACCGCGCTCTACGTCGAACGCTTCATGAATTACGGTATGACGCGCGAGGAGTTGCAATCGGGCCGTCCCATCATCGGCATCGCTCAAACCGGTAGCGATCTCGCGCCGTGCAACCGTCATCACCTCGAACTCGCGCAACGCACCAAAGCAGGTATTCGCGATGCCGGCGGCATTCCGATGGAGTTCCCGGTGCACCCGATGGCCGAACAAACCCGGCGTCCAACTGCCGCACTGGATCGCAACCTGGCGTACCTGGGCCTGGTCGAGATTCTTCATGGGTACCCGCTGGATGGCGTGGTGCTGACCACTGGCTGCGACAAGACCACCCCTGCCTGTCTCATGGCGGCCGCGACGGTCGATATCCCGGCGATCGTCTTGTCGGGCGGTCCAATGCTTGATGGGCACCACAAAGGCAAATTGATCGGCTCCGGCACGGTGCTGTGGCATGCGCGCAACCTGCTCTCCAGTGGAGAGATCGATTATGAAGGCTTCATGGAGATGACCACGGCGGCCTCTCCTTCGATCGGTCACTGCAACACGATGGGCACCGCGTTGTCGATGAACGCGCTGGCCGAAGCGCTGGGTATGTCCCTGCCCGGCTGTGCGAGCATTCCGGCCGCCTATCGTGAACGCGGCCAGATGGCGTATGCGACTGGCAAGCGCATCGTCGACATGGTCCGTCAGGATATTCGTCCTAGCCAAATCATGACCCGCGAAGCCTTTGAAAATGCCATTGCCGTGGCGTCGGCTTTGGGGGCGTCGACCAATTGCCCGCCGCACCTCATCGCTATCGCGCGGCACACCGGAATCGATCTCAGCCTGGAAGAGTGGCAACGGATTGGCGAAGACGTGCCCCTGCTGGTCAATTGCATGCCCGCCGGGAAATACCTTGGCGAGGGTTTCCACCGCGCGGGCGGCGTTCCGGCAGTCATGCACGAACTGCAGAAAGCCGGGCGACTGCATGAAGGCTGCGACACGGTCTCGGGCAAGACCGTTGGCGAGATCGTCAGCCATACGGCCGCCAGCGATACCGATGTGATCCACGCGTACGAAAATCCCTTGATTCAACGGGCCGGGTTCATCGTGCTGAGCGGTAATTTCTTCGACAGCGCCATCATGAAGATGTCGGTGGTGGGCGAAGCATTCCGCAAAACCTACCTGTCCGAGCCGGGCGCGGAAAACAGTTTCGAAGCCAGAGCCATTGTTTTCGATGGCCCCGAGGACTATCAGGCGCGCATCAATGACCCGGCTCTGGACATCGACGAGCGTTGCATTCTGGTGATTCGGGGCTGCGGCACCGTGGGTTATCCAGGCAGCGCCGAAGTGGTCAACATGGCCCCACCCGCAGCACTGATCAAACGAGGCATTGACTCCCTGCCCTGCCTGGGTGATGGACGCCAGAGCGGGACCTCGGCCAGCCCGTCGATACTCAACATGTCCCCTGAAGCCGCGGTGGGGGGCGGCATCGGTTTGCTGGAAACCAATGATCGCCTTCGCGTCGACCTCAACGCTCGCCGCGTCGATCTACTGGTGGATGAGAGCGAAATGGCACGCCGCCAGGCGGCGTTCAAACCGTCCTTTCCAGCCTCGCAAACGCCATGGCAGGAACTCTACCGACAGCAGGTTGGCCAACTCTCGACCGGTGGTTGCCTGGAGCCCGCGACCTTGCACCTGCGGGTCATCGCACGCAGCGGCGACCCACGTCATTCCCACTGATTCGCCACTTCTGCCGAGGTTCTTTTCATGCCCCAAACAAACGTTGCCATCACATTGTCGGATTTGAACACTCCAGCCCAGGACCTCACGCAAGGCACCTGGATCGGACGCGTGTGGATTCCTGGCGCCACGGCAGGGCCTGCCATCGTCCTGCTTAAAGACCGCGAGGTCTATGACATCAGCGTTCGGGTGGCGACCGTTTCGGCCCTGCTTGAACTCGATGACCCCGTTGCTTACCTGCGCAGCCTGCCATTGGAGCAAGCGCTAATCAGCGTCGACGCGTTACTGCGCAACAGCGATGTCTCGATGCGCGACGAAACACTGCCGTGGCTGCTGGCGCCGATTGACCTGCAAGCGATAAAAGCCGCCGGGGTGACCTTCGCAACCAGCATGCTTGAGCGGGTGGTCGAAGAGCAGGCCAAGGGCGACCCGGCCAAGGCCGATAGCATTCGCGCAACTCTGGTAGCGAGCATCGGTACTGACCTCGGGGACATCGTGCCGGGCTCTTCCCAGGCCGCCGCGCTCAAGGAAGTGCTGATCAGCCAGGGCATGTGGTCGCAGTACCTCGAAGTGGGCATCGGCCCGGACGCCGAGATATTCACCAAAGCTCAGCCGTTGTCAGCGGTGGGTTACGGATCGGACATTGGTATCCATCCGAAGTCCAGCTGGAACAACCCAGAGCCCGAAGTGGTATTGGCCGTTTCCAGTCGTGGCAAGGTACAGGGCGCTACGTTGGGCAATGACGTCAACCTGCGCGACTTCGAAGGGCGCAGTGCGTTGTTGCTTTCCAAAGCCAAAGACAACAATGCGTCAACCGCGCTTGGGCCGTTTATCCGACTGTTCGATGAAACCTTCAGCATCGAGGAGGTGCGCTCGGCAGAAGTCGCACTGCGTGTCGTAGGCGACGACGGTTTCATCATGGATGGCAGCAGCTCCATGAACCAGATCAGTCGTGACCCGCTGGATCTGGTCGCCCAGACACTCAATGAGAACCATCAGTACCCGGACGGCTTTGTGCTGTTCCTCGGCACGCTGTTTGCCCCCAAGCAAGACCGCGATATACCCGGCGGAGGCTTCACCCATAAAGAGGGTGATCTGGTCGCCATCAGCAGCGCCAGGTTCGGCACGCTGGTCAACCGCGTGACGACAAGCGATCGCGCGCCGGCCTGGCAGATGGGTTATCGCGCCCTGCTCGACAACCTACACAGCCGTGGCTTGGTTTCTGCCGCCATCAAGCCACGCTAGCCAACACGAGAATCCCTATGAACGCTTACACCGGACACAACTTTATCAACGGCGGACGCAGTGCCAAGGGGCACTCTCGCCTGCAGAGTTTCGACGCCACCACTGGGCAGGAACTGCCGGGCTACTTTACTGAAGCCACGCGAGAGGAAGTGGATGCTGCCGCCCATGCGGCGGCAGCGGCCTACCCGCTGTACCGCACCCTGCCGCCCCTTCGACGCGCGGCGTTTCTCGACGCCATCGCGGATGAACTCGACGCCCTGGGTGACGAATTCATCGCGACGGTCTGCCGCGAAACGGCGCTGCCGGCCGCACGTATTCAGGGTGAACGTGCCCGTACCAGTGGTCAGATGAGATTGTTTGCCAAGGTGCTGCGACGTGGGGATTTCTTTGGTGCACGTATCGATCGTGCCTTGCCTGACCGTCAACCGCTGCCCCGTCCCGATCTGCGCCAATACCACATCGGTATCGGCCCGGTCGCCGTATTCGGCGCCAGCAATTTCCCCCTGGCCTTCTCTACGGCGGGCGGTGATACCGCCGCTGCGCTCGCGGCGGGTTGCCCGGTGGTATTCAAGGCCCACCCCGGGCATATGGCTACGGCGGAATGGGTCGCTCTGGCAATCATTCGCGCCGCCGAACAGACCGGAATGCCGCCCGGAGTCTTCAACATGATTTACGGCGGGACGGTCGGTGCCTGGCTGGTGCAACACCCGGCAATCAAGGCCGTAGGCTTCACCGGATCGCTCAAGGGCGGCCGGGCGCTGTGTGACATGGCAGCGGCAAGACCAGAACCCATCCCGGTGTTCGCCGAGATGTCGAGTGTCAATCCGGTACTGGTGCTGCCGGAGGCCCTCAAGACCCGTGGTGCAAACATTGCGGCCGAGGTCAGCGCCTCTGTGGTTCAAGGGGCAGGACAGTTCTGCACAAAACCTGGAATGGTGATCGGAATACGCTCTCCCGAGTTCGATGCGTTTCTCGATGACCTGACCTGGCAGATCAACGCTCAGCCTGCACATACCCTGCTCAACGCCGGCGGGCTGTGCAATTACTCCGATGGCCTGACCCGCCTGCATGATCACCCGCAGATCCACCATCGAGCGGGGAATCCTCAAGCAGGTATCCAGGCTCACCCACAGCTGTTCGAAGCGGACGCCGAACTGCTGATCAACCATGACGAACTGCTGCAGCACGAGGTGTTTGGCCCGGTTGTAGTCGTCGTTGCGGTCGATGACCGGCAACAGCTGCAGCACGCGCTGCACGGTTTGCAGGGACAACTGACCGCGACCTTGATTGCCGAACCCGCGGATCTGGAGATGTTTGCCGAATTGATTCCAGTGTTGGAACTGAAGGCGGGTCGCCTTTTGCTCAATGGTTACCCGACCGGTGTCGAGGTCTGCGATGCGATGGTTCATGGCGGCCCCTACCCCGCCACCTCGGATGCCCGAGGCTCGTCCGTGGGAACGCTGTCGATCAACCGCTTCCTGCGGCCGATCTGCTTCCAGAACTACCCGGACAGTTTGCTTCCCGACGCATTGAAAAACGCCAATCCGCTCGGCATTCAACGCCTGGTAGACGGCGCCAGCACAAATGAGCGTTTGCGTTGATGCGCCAGTTAGATCCCGTACTACGGTGATTAAATCGACCGTCTCCAGTGTCGAATGACTACTTCTGGCCAAACCAACCCTTCTCACCCCACAACAATCAACCAATTGCACCCGACACCGCTGTAGCGCCCTGCTGGTATTCACGGGGCGTACAGCCAAACTCGCGACGAAACACCGTGTGCAGGTACTGTGCGGATTTGAATCCGCACGTGCGGGCAACGTCCGCAATCGCTGTCTCGGTATTTTCCAACTCGCTCGTCGCCGCCGCCAGTTTGAAATGCAGAATCTCATCATGCACGCTGCAGCCCCTCACAGTGCGAAAGTGCGACTCCAGCGATGAACGCGAGACGCCAACATAGGCCGCCACTTGCGCGGTCTTGATGCCCTGGCAGGCATATTGGCGGATAAACAGCAGCGCTTGCATGACGTAGGGGTTGCCCAACGGTTGGTGCAAACTCGACACCTGCACGTTGATCGCATCCGGCGGGATCAGGATGTGCGTGCCGGTGGACGGCATGCCGTGTAGCATCTGGTGGAGCAGTTGCGCGGCAGTGCGGCCCATGGTTTCGGTGCCCTGAATGACTGAGCTCAAGGGGACCCGGGTCAGGCTGCGTGTCAGCGGATCGTTGTCGATGCCGATCAACGCCACCTGTTCCGGTACGGCGATTCCGGCGGTCAGGCAGGCCTGCAGCAACTGCCTTGCACGGGCGTCACTGACGGCGATGATACCTATGGGTTTAGGCAGGCTTTGCAGCCAGGCGATCAGTTGTTCGACGGCGCTGTCCCAGAGAGGTGCACTGGTGCCCATGCCGCGGTAGACCTCGGCATGCAAGCCGTCACGTTGCATCAGCCGTCGAAAGGCTTTTTCCCGCTCCTGCGCCCAACGATTGGCCTGCGCTTCAGGCAGGCTGAAGCAGGCAAAACGCTGCAGCCCCGCCTCGATCAAGTGCGCATAAGCCAGGGTAATCAATGCGTTATTGTCGGTGGCGACATAAGGGATTCCTTTCGGGTAGGCGCGCTCATCCTGATAAGAACCACCCACCGCGACCACCGGCAACTTGATGTCGGCCAGCGCCTCGCCAATCAGCGGATCGTCGAAGTCGGCAATGATCCCGTCACCCTGCCAGCGCTCGATCCCTTTCAACCGGCAGAGAAAGTCCTCTTCCAGGAACAGGTCCCAGGACGCGCGGGTGCTGCTCAGGTAGTTGCCGATGCCACTGATGATGCCCCGGTCATAGATCTTGCTACCGTTGAACAACAGTGCGATGCGGTGAACAGGCGGTACTGTTTTCATTTTTTTCAGGCTTGTTCCGGGGCCCCTTCTCACGGAGGCGGTTTGCACAGACTAGGCGCGCAGACCACGAATCTCAATACGCAAAATCGCACCCAGTGTTGGTGATTTTCATAATCAGCAGGCATGGCGCCGTTGCTAGTATCGAGACACCGCCAAGAACAACAAGGACATTGCCAATGCTGTACTTCCCCGATGTCGACAAGATTCGCTACGAAGGCCCTGCCAGCGATTCTGCCCTCGCCTTCCGTCACTACGACGCCGACAAAATCATCCTCGGCAAACCCATGCGCGAACACCTGCGCATGGCCGCCTGTTATTGGCACACCTTTGTCTGGCCCGGTTCCGATGTGTTCGGTGCAGGTACTTTCAAGCGCCCGTGGCAACACGCCGGCGACCCGATGGAGCTGGCGATTGGCAAGGCGGAAGCCGCGTTCGAGTTCTTCTCCAAACTGGGTTTAGACTATTACTGCTTCCACGACACGGATGTCGCCCCGGAAGGCAATTCGCTGAAGGACTACCGCAACCACTTCGCGCAAATGATTGATCATCTGGAGCGACATCAGGAGGAAAGCGGGATCAAGCTGCTTTGGGGCACCGCCAACTGCTTCAGCAACCCGCGTTTTGCCGCCGGCGCCGCCAGCAACCCGGACCCCGAAGTGTTTGCCTTCGCCGCTGCCCAGGTCTTCAGCGCCATGAACGCGACCCAACGCCTGAAAGGGTCCAACTACGTGTTGTGGGGCGGTCGCGAAGGCTACGAAACCCTGCTCAATACCGACTTGAAACGTGAACGCGAACAACTGGGCCGCTTCATGCGCATGGTGGTCGAGCACAAGTACAAGATCGGTTTCAAAGGTGACCTGCTGATCGAACCCAAGCCGCAGGAGCCGACCAAGCACCAATACGATTACGACAGCGCCACCGTGTTTGGCTTTCTCCAGCAGTTCGGCCTGGAAAAGGAAATCAAGGTCAACATCGAAGCCAACCACGCGACCCTGGCCGGTCATAGCTTTCATCACGAGATTGCGACCGCCATCTCGCTGGGGATTTTCGGCAGCATCGACGCCAACCGCGGTGATCCGCAGAACGGCTGGGACACCGATCAGTTCCCCAACAGCGTCGAAGAAATGACCCTGGCCACCTATGAAATCCTCAAGGCCGGCGGGTTTAAGAATGGCGGGTACAACTTCGACTCCAAGGTTCGCCGCCAAAGCCTCGGTGAGATCGATCTGTTCCATGGTCACGTCGGCGCAATGGATGTCCTCGCCCTGTCCCTGGAGCGGGCAGCCGCCATGGTGCAGAACGATCAGCTTCAACTGCTCAAGGATCAACGCTACGCCGGCTGGCAGCAGCCGTTCGGGCAGGCGGTGCTGACGGGTGAGTTCAACCTCCAGTCATTGGCCGAACATGCCTTCGCCAACGAACTGAATCCGCAGGCCGTCAGCGGCAGGCAGGAGATGCTCGAAAACGTCGTCAACCGGTTCATCTATCGCTGATCGCCCCGGCGTCTGCGGGCGCATTAACGCTGTGACATTCGCACGACAAATCTGTGTCCGCGGCGTCTGCCGATTCTCTACAGTTCTACCAGCCCGAGACTCATCGTCAGGCAGTGTCTTTCAAACAAAAACAAAAGGACGCACCACTATGAAGAATGTGAAACGCGCGCTACTGGCCAGCGCCCTGGCGCTGCTGTCGCTACCGGTGATGGCCGATGCTGCCCACCCGAAAATCGGTTTCTCCATTGATGATCTGCGGCTGGAACGCTGGTCGCGTGACCGCGATTACTTCGTCGCGGCGGCGGAGAAAATGGACGCCAAGGTCTTTGTACAGTCGGCCGATGCCAACGAGCAAAAGCAAATTTCGCAGATCGAAAATCTCATTTCCCGTGGCGTCGATGTGATCGTCATCGTGCCCTTCAACGCCACGGTCCTGACCAATGTAGTGGCCGAAGCGAAGAAAGCCGGGATCAAAGTCGTGTCCTATGACCGCCTGATACTCAACGCGGATGTCGACGCCTACATTTCCTTCGATAACGAAAAGGTCGGCGAGATGCAGGCCAGCGGCGTGCTGCACGCAGCGCCCAAGGGCAATTACTTCCTGCTCGGTGGTGCGCCTACCGACAACAACGCAAAAGTCCTGCGCGAAGGTCAGATGAAAGTGCTGCAACCGGCCATCGACAAGGGCGATATCAAGATCGTAGGCCAACAATGGGTGAAGGAATGGAACCCGACCGAAGCGCTGAGCATTGTTGAAAACGCCTTGACCCGCAACAACAACAAAATCGACGGCATCGTCGCTTCCAACGACGCCACGGCAGGTGGCGCCATCCAGGCATTGGCCTCTCAGCAACTGGCCGGCAAGGTGCCGATTTCGGGGCAGGACGCAGACCTCGCAGCGGTCAAGCGAGTGATCTCCGGCACGCAAACCATGACCGTGTACAAACCGCTCAAACTCATCGCCTCCGAAGCCGCAAAGCTCTCGGTGCAACTGGCGCGTAACGAGAAACCCGCCTACAGCTCGCAATACGACAACGGCAGCAAAAAAGTCGACACCATCCTGCTCACCCCGACTCCGTTGACCAAGGACAACATCGACTTGCTGGAACAGGACGGGTTTTACACCAAGGCGCAGATTGCCGGGCAGTGATCATCGCCCCGTAATGCCACCTGCAGGAGCGAACTTGCTCCTGCGGGACCGGCCTCGTACCTGCCGCTTATGAGTCTCTGCCATGTCCGACTATCTGCTGCAAATGAACGGTATCGTCAAAACCTTCGGCGGTGTCACAGCGCTCAATGGCATCGACATCAAGGTCAAGCCGGGGGAATGCGTCGGGTTGTGCGGCGAGAACGGCGCAGGCAAATCCACGCTGATGAAGATCCTTTCCGCGGTCTACCCCCATGGCACCTGGGACGGTGAAATCCTCTGGGACGGTCAACCCCTGAACGCGCAATCGATCAGCGAAACGGAAGCCGCCGGTATCGTCATCATTCACCAGGAACTGACCCTGGTTCCCGACCTGTCGGTGGCCGAGAACATTTTCATGGGCCATGAACTAACGCTGCCCGGTGGACGGATGAATTACCCGGCGATGATCCACCGCGCCGAAGCCCTGATGCGTGAATTGAAAGTGCCGGACATGAACGTATCGCTGCCGGTTTCGCAGTACGGCGGCGGCTATCAGCAACTGGTGGAAATCGCCAAGGCACTGAACAAGCACGCGCGCCTACTGATCCTTGACGAGCCTTCATCGGCCCTGACCCGTTCGGAAATCGAGGTGCTGCTGGACATCATCCGCGACCTCAAGGCCAAGGGTGTTGCCTGTGTCTACATCTCCCACAAGCTCGATGAAGTGGCCGCCGTGTGCGACACCATTTCGGTGATCCGCGATGGCAAACACATCGCCACGACTGCCATGGTGGACATGGATATTCCACAGATCATCACCCAGATGGTCGGACGGGAAATGAGCAACCTCTACCCCACCGAACCACACGATATTGGCGAGGTGATTTTCGAGGCCCGCCACATCACCTGCTACGACGTCGACAACCCCCAGCGCAAACGAGTCGACGATATTTCCTTCAGCCTCAAACGCGGGGAAATCCTCGGCATCGCCGGACTGGTCGGCGCAGGCCGCACCGAACTGGTGACAGCGCTGTTCGGCGCCTACCCCGGTCGCCAGGAAGGCGAAGTCTGGCTGGACGGCCAACTCATCGACACCCGCACGCCGCTCAAGTCAATCCGTGCTGGCCTGTGCCTGGTGCCCGAGGACCGCAAGCGCCAGGGCATCATTCCAGACCTGGGCGTCGGCCAGAACATCACCCTGGCCGTGCTGGACAGCTACTCGAAACTGACCCGCATCGATGCCGAAGCCGAACTGGGCAGCATCGATCGAGAAATTTCACGCCTGCACCTCAAGACCGCGAGCCCGTTCCTGCCAATCATCAGTCTGTCCGGCGGCAATCAACAAAAAGCCGTATTGGCGAAGATGCTACTGACCAAGCCCCGGGTGCTGATTCTCGATGAGCCCACCCGAGGTGTGGATGTCGGCGCCAAGTACGAGATCTACAAGCTGATGGGGGCGCTGGCGGCCGAAGGCGTGTCGATCATCATGGTGTCGTCAGAGCTGGCCGAAGTGCTCGGCGTTTCCGACCGCGTTCTGGTGATTGGCGAAGGCCAGTTGCGGGGTGACTTCATCAACCACGGACTCACCCAGGAACAGCTGCTCGCCGCCGCACTCAGCCAGCCTGATGGCCATAATAATAATGATCGGAAATCCGCGTAAATGAACCAGGTCAAACAACTCTTCACTCGCTACAAGATGCTCGCGCTGGTGTTTGCCGTGGCGTTTATCTGGCTGTACTTCAGTTGGCAGACCGAGGGCGGATTCCTGACACCGCGCAACCTTTCCAACCTGCTGCGCCAGATGTCCATTACCGGGATTCTCGCCTGCGGCATGGTGCTGGTCATCATCAGCGGAGAGATCGATTTGTCGGTCGGCTCATTGCTGGGCCTGCTCGGAGGCGTCGCAGCTATTCTCGACGTGGTCTACCACGTACCGTTGCTGGCGAACCTGGGCCTTGTGGCCCTGTGCGGGCTGCTGATCGGCCTCGCCAACGGCTACATGGCCGCCTACCTGCGTATTCCGTCATTCATCGTCGGGCTGGGAGGCATGCTGGCTTTCCGCGGCATTTTGCTGGGGATTACCGGCGGCACGACCATCGCCCCGGTATCGCCGGAACTCGTCTACATCGGTCAGGGTTATTTGCCCCACATAATCGGCACGGGCCTGGGCGTTCTGCTGTTCGCACTGACGTTGTTCCTGACTTGGAAACAACGACGCAATCGCGCCCTTCATGGCCTTGCGGCACATTCACTGGTGCGTGACGTCGTGCGTGTGCTGTTGATCGGCGCGGTGCTAGCCGGATTCGTCCAGACCCTCAACAGCTATGACGGCATTCCCGTGCCGGTCCTGCTTCTGCTGGTTCTGCTGGGCGGTTTCAGCTACGTGACCAGCCAGACCGTGTTCGGCCGGCGCGTGTATTCCGTGGGCAGCAACATGGAAGCGACACGTCTCTCCGGTATCAATGTGCAGGCCGTGAAGCTGTGGATTTTCGGAATCATGGGCGTCATGTGCGCCCTCGCCGGCGTGGTCAACACCGCTCGCCTGGCCGCCGGTTCACCCTCGGCCGGAAGCATGGGCGAACTCGACGCCATCGCCGCCTGCTTCATCGGCGGCACCTCCATGCGCGGCGGGTCCGGCACCGTTTACGGCGCCCTCCTCGGCGCACTGGTCATTACCAGCCTGGACAACGGCATGTCCATGCTCGACGTCGACAGTTACTGGCAGATGATCGTCAAGGGCAGCATTCTGGTGTTGGCCGTGTGGGTGGATGTGAGCACTCGGACTGGGCGACGTTGATCTGCTGTGTATGAAGTGATCCGCGGCAGTCTGCGTCTAGGGAGAGGCGATTTTTCGCGACGGTTGTCATGCGGCCACCGATGGTCAGCCACCCGCCGGAGTAAGTGCGGAGATGAGCTTGAATGTTCTCGCCTGCAACTTGAAACGGGTCATGAAAATCATTGGTGCCAACGGTTTGATGAAAGCGCTGACGGCCTGAAAAAAGCTGATTTTGGCCCATTCCAGAGGCTGTAAAAACAGCGTCGGCGTGTTCCAGGCTACGACTGATATGGCCCGTGACATGAACGTGCGATCGCTCAGTCAACGAACGTCACTGCTCCACTTATTGAGGTGTCCGAAAATCACATTGCTTGGTTTCGAATTCTTGAAAAGTATGAGATTCCGCAACCCACCGTCTGTGTACTCAATTAAGTGAATGGAGCCAACTCTAATCTTAGCTTTGCGCCTGGAACCGCCTCTCAACGAGCGTTAGTGCCGACCCGATGCGATTCGGAACCGGCAGCTGCTCACAATGATCGAGTCAAGTCAGACTTCTGTGTCATTCGCTCAGGTACTCGTCAAGCTTTAAAGCACTGGTTTGTCACTGCGCGCCTTGAGATTGGCTTTGAGCTGTTCGCTCATCGGCATATTCAGATTCATTCCTTTTGGAGGAATCGGTGATTGAAACCACTTGGTGTATAGCCTTACGAATTCGCCCGACTCCATGAGACGGGTAATGGTGCCATCGACCAATTGCTTGAACTCAGGATCATCTTTGCGAAGCATGCAGCCGTAGGGTTCGACTTGCAGCGCATCACCCACGACTTCGAGCGAATCGGGATTTTTGGAGTTCGCCATGAGGCCAAAAAGCAGAATATCGTCCATGGCAAACGCCACGGCACGATCATTTTCAACCAGCGCCAAGGAGTCGTCATAGTCTTTGCCCAAGACAACCTGTACGTCTAGATTGTTGTCGGTACTGTATTGGCGGAGGACTTTCTCGTTCGTGCTGCCGACGGTGCTGGCGACAGTCTTCTTTGCGAGATCGGCGTAGTTCTTTATGCCGGAGGTCTTCTTGGTCAATAGGCGCGTGCCGGTGTAGAAATGGCTAATTGCAAAAGCCACGTCCTTGCCACGCGCAGCGTTGTTGGTTGTGGATCCGCACTCCAGATCGTATGTGCCGTTGACCAGCAACGGAATGCGGGTTTGCGAAGATACAGGAATGTAAGCCACTTCTAAGTTCGGCTTGTTGAGCTTCCTGCGCACATCATCAACGATGGCATCGGTTAAATCGACTGAGAAACCCACGGCTTCGGTAGGACTGATCAAGTAGCTGAAAGGTACCGATGCCTCCCGGTAAGACACGGTGATTTTGTTTTTATCGGCAACTTTTTCGAGTGTCTGCGAGTTGACGGGTGCCATGGCAGACAAGCCTGCGGCGAGGATTGTCGTTGCTACGAAATATGAAGTTTTCATCGGACACCCTTTAAAGTATGAAAAAGGCAAAAACATCTCAAAAACACACTGAGAAACGTAAAGGACGTGAGCACTAATGTCCGGCATGTCTACGAAACGTTATTGCAAACACTACGCCCAAGGACGGTAGATACTTTGAGCCAGATCAGAAAACCGAGTCATGTGCGAAGTCGCACAAACTCCATCGCGACGGATCGCGGGCGCTTCAGCTTAAGACGCCACGCTGCCGATTGGAGTATTTGGGGGTGCGGAAATGAGGGAAGATATTTCGCTGACACTTAGGCGCATCTAAAGCCTGCGGCTTAAGGTATCGATCGATATGGGCGCCGGACGAAGAAGCCCCATCGCGAGGGGTTAGGCCAGACCTTGAATGTCTGCTCCCCACGCTGGCTACTTCAGCTTTTGGCCGACTTCTGTAACTTACCAGTGTCAGCTTTGGGTTGTTTTCTTCCTTTCGCCACCGTCAGCTAAGGGTCGATTGCTGCGCCTGGGCAGAGGCAGAAATCGGCCAAGAGGTTCCACCTCGCCAGCCACCTCAGGGACGAGCTGGTTGGGCGGCAACTGGCGAGGCGAACACATAGACAATAGCTTCCCTTGCTGAACACGCCTCACGCCGCTCATCAAATACCCCTGCTCGTCCGCCGCCTCCCTCCGCAGCTTTCGTTTAGACGTAAGCTCAACTACGGTGATTCCAAGACTGCTGTCCAACCGAGGAGCCCAGTGCATGTCCAGAATCTTCTCTCTGATGCTCGCCGGCCTGTTTCTGTACACCAGCCAGGCAATGGCAGACACCCTCAAGATCGGCGTGATCGGCGCCGGCAAACTGGACGGCAAAGTGATATTCAGCACCAGTAATCCATTCGGCGGCCGTGACGCAGGTGTCGGGCGCAAGGCGCTGGACATGGGCGTGGCCCTGGCGGATCAGCCGTATCTGCCCGGCGTGCACCTGGTGCAGGCGTTCAACGCGTGGTCTGGCTTGGGGCTCCACCTTGAGCATGGCGCGCAAAAAAACCTTGGATAATTGCATCCGCTATGCCGGCCGATCCGGTGGCACGCCGACTACTTGCCAAGTGGTGTTGGCGGAGTGCAGGCATTGAAACCTATGCAAAGCCGAGGAACGACAGGATAACCACGACGACCACCACTAACCCGACGATGTAGATGATGTTGTTCATGAAATCCACCTCTCAACCAGAATAGGACTGCGGCACGAGGGCTTGCACCTTCACGGTAGTGCAGCTTTGCTCGCAATGCCATTCAGCAAGAGACGATCGGGCAAGACAGTTTCCCTTGCTCACAGACTAGAGCCGAAAATGCTGTTGCATGGCTTGGGAGAGCAAATCCACCGCTTCATCCCCATCTGAAGACGGCGATCGGATAAACACGACCTCATGCTCCGGTATGACGGGCAAACCGTCGAGGATCTGCATACTTCCCGTCACCCTGGCGCGGTCTATCAGACTGATCGCCAACCCGGCCTCCACGCAGGCGCTGACGGCCTGGTTGGACGGACTGTCCAGCACCGCGCGCCACCGGCGGCCGCTTTGTTTGAGTGATGCCACCATGGCTTGCCGATAAGGGCATTGCGCCGCATGTACGGCCAGTGGCAGCGGATCCATCGAGGCCAGCGACTTGTTTGCCGGCCCCACCCAGATCGGCGTGGTGGCGACGAGAAATTGCGCCTGCATGGTCAACTGCCCCCTGGCTTGGGCAATCACCGCGGCCTGAAGCTTTCCACGCTGGACCTGCTCACGCAGCGAATCACTGGGGGCTGTCTTCAACTCCAGCACCACGTTGGGCCAGGCAGCGGCGAATGTCGGCAGGATGTCGCGGATGACATGGGCGGCGTATTCGTCGGGGACACCCAGGGTAATGCGTCCTGCCAGGTGGCTTCCATGCAGGTCGGCCAGCACCCGGTCATGGGTGCTCAGCAGTTCTGTCGTCGACAAAAGCAAACGCTTGCCCAGTGCGGTCAGGGAGACGGACTGATTATCGCGATTCAGCAAGCGCCCCCCGGCGACTGCCTCAAGCCGCTGGATATGCACGCTCACCGCCGCCGGGCTTTTATGCAACTGCTCGGCCGCCGCACTGAATTTGCCGATCCGCGCCACCGCATGAAATGTAAGTACCAGCTCGATATCGAGGATCGCCGTCATGATTTAATCTTCGTGAATGACTGCTGCACTTTATTTTGATTTATTAGATTAGGCCGATTTCGTAGCCTGTGGCAATGAACCAGCCCACACCGATCTCCTGTCAGCAGCAAGTCATCCCCCACTGGCGCCAGAAGCTGCCGCTGCCGCTGCTCGAGGCGGCTTTGATTCTGACCTGGAGTTCCGGATTCGTCGGCGCGCGATTCTCGATGGACTATGCGCCCCCCTTGTTGGTGGTGTTTTGGCGCTGCGTCGTGGTCACGCTGATCCTGTTTCCTTTCGTCGCCAGGCAATTGCGGCAAACCTCCCCTGCCGTGTTGCTGAAAAACGCTGGCATCGGTCTTCTGGCCATGGCCGGCTATCTGGCCGGCGTCATACAAGGCATAGCCCTGGGTGTACCGGCGGGCCTTGCCGCGGTGTTCGCCAACCTGCTGCCGATGGCGGTCGCATTGCTGGCCGCTGGCGTGCTGGGGCAAAGACTGGCCTGGCAAGTCTGGGCAGGGCTGGGCATCGGCCTGGTTGGGGTTGTGGTGGTGACGCTTGGTGCGCTGGCCTGGGGTAGCGCGCCCCTCTGGGCGTATGGCCTGCCGGTGCTCGGTACGCTTTCGCTCGCCATCGCGACACTCTGGCAGAAGCATCTGCACGCCTCTGAATCGCTGGACCTCCTGCCCAACCTGTGGCTGCAATGTTGCGTGTCGAGTTTTGCATTCGCCCTGATCGAGGGCACGCAAGGTAGCCTGGCGCCGATACCCGGCATGGGGTTTGCGCTGAGCGTACTGTGGACGGTGGGATTGTCTACGTTAGGCGGCTACGGGCTTTATTGGGTCTGCCTGCGCCGGGCGACAGCCACACGAGTGGCCAGCGTCTTGTACCTGAGCCCGCCCGTCACGATGCTTTGGGCCTGGGCCATGTTCAACGAACCGTTGTCATGGCAAATGGTGTCAGGCATGGCAGTGTCCGGGGTCGGCATCTGGATGGTGGTTCGGTCGGAGGCTCGGCAGGCCTGGCGGTAAAGCTGATGGATGTTGCGGGGCAGAAGATGCTCTTGCCGACAGACTGCAATCGGCTGTGGATTCAACCGATCGATGCAACACATCTAAATTCTGTGTAAGCAGAAGGAGTGTTGCAGATGGCCACGCTGGTTTACCAGCCCGGTATGACATGAAAATCCCGGTCTAGCACTGGTTATTAGATTATGTGCGCGACTCGGAAGAAATGAGGAGGACCAGATCAGTATCGCCTACGTCGACACCAGCTTGTGACAGCAAAGTAGTAACTTGGCCTCGGTGATGAGTCTGGTGGTTGAAGAAATGCATGACCAAGCCATAAAAGCTCCTGTCAGCGGGGGTTCCTTTCATGCTTGTGTAATTGAGGGTGTGATCTAAATCCGCCTCTGTAATCGAGCGAGACCACTCGACAATCACCTGATCGAGCCAAACGCGATGTGCCGAAAGTGCTCGGATATTTGAGAGCTGTAACTGGTCGAGACTTGTGGGGGCCGGGAGCTGTCGAATCGGCTCCAGAGCCAAGTGATTCGCCGGGTGCCTGGCAAATCGCTTTAGCCAGATAGTGTCCCCGGCCACCAGGTGATTCAACGTCCCGAGAATAGAACCAAAGAATGCTTTCCTATCCACTGACAGCTCTTCATCTGTCAGACTTCTGGCCGCCTCATAAACCTTTGCGTTCATCCAATCGTTATAGATAGCCATCAGGCAGATATGGTCGGTGCGGCCCATCGTGTTCATCCTTTGAGTGAATACTAGACAAGCGTTCCACGCTCATCTGGGGCCATTCTAGAGCAAGGCTTTTTGAATCACCCTTGATTTCGTAGACACGTGACCGGCTATATCGGGTCGGCTGCTGCTCTTCGCGACAGGCAACAATCGGCCAGGAGCGGCCATTGGCGTTCGTGCAAACTCCTCCGTACGCACTTTTCAAACTGCCAACGTTCGTGCAGCATGCATTGACTTTTAAGCAGAGGCTGAGCACCAGTTCAGTCACTCTCGAAGCTAACCCTACACATGGAAGCGAGACGGGAAATGAAGTTAATCGCTGCGCAGATCCTCCCTGTACCCGGGGAATATGAGAAAAACATCACCAGACACATTGATGTCATCCACCTGGCTGCAAGCCAAGGCGCCAATCTCGTGCTTTTTCCCGAGCTTTCCCTCACCGGTTACGAACCGAGGCTGGCTGAGGTCTTGGCGGTGCATCCGAGTGACGGCCGTTTTGACGAGTTCCAGAGGTTAAGCGACCTATATGGGATGACCATCGCTGTTGGCGCGCCAACGAAGGGAACTAAAGGCACCGAGATCAGCATGATCACCTTCCAACCCGGCCTGGAGCGCACGAGCTATTCAAAACAGCATCTACATTTCGACGAATTACCTTTTTTCACTCCGGGCACCGAGAAGCTTGTGCTGAGTCAGGCAAATTTTGTCCTTGCACCCGCCATTTGCTACGAGTCACTGCAACCAAGCCACGCCGCACAAGCCGCAGAGTCAGGCGCTCAGGTGTATTTGGCAAGCGTGGCCAAGTCTGAGAGAAGTATTGCATCGGCAAACAGTCATTATCCGATGATTGCTAAAAAGCATTCCATGACGGTGATGATGGCGAACTGTATAGGCACCGCCGACGACTTTGTAGCAGCAGGTTGTTCTGCCATCTGGAACAGTCACGGTGAACTCGTTTGCAGCGCCAACGCCTTTCAAGAGGCATTAGTTGCGTACGATGTACAGACTGGAGAAGCGAGCATTTTCAGCCTGGTTTGAAATCCCGCTCATGCTCACCCTCGCTGACAGCTACCTACCAACCGTTACCAGTATCGGTGAAGGTGGGACGGACTATCTATATTGGGTCGTTTTTTGCGCTCTCGCGATAGGCAGAAATCGGCCAAGAGCGGACGTTTGCGCGCTCCGAAACAAGCCGTCGTTCACTCCTGTGAGTAAGGCGCGTTATCTGCCGACTGATGCCAAATAGATCCATGGGCTCGGCAGAGCTCAACGGAATATCTGTCGCACAACATTTCGATGGCGGCTTTATCAAGTGCCTGATCTGAAGAGGAGATTGACCCACCACAGGTCAGGTACAAGTACAACGCAGCCAGGGCCTCCAGCCTCGACGAGTCGGACTGCACGGTAAACCTTGAGACATCTACCTCGCTCGCATGGATTTCGATGTAAGGGTCATCGCTCTCTCTGTCCTTCACATACAGGTATGTCCAAGAGCGGCTGTTCACAGGGTATGAATCACCATCCGTGTCTACGTTTCGCCCAGGGCCATAGAGCAAATCCAGAAAACATCTGAAGTCGGGCCGTTCGCTAACGACGGTCACTGTGTACATAGGTTCTCCGTATTGTCCGCTTTGGGTCGCTTTCTGCCTCGCGCGACTGGCAGAAAACGGCCAAAAACAGTCGTTGGAAAACTCTATGGGTTCAACAGTTTCCCCCACCATTGCTAGTTTTTCCAACTGTTCCGCGTTAGCCGTCTTCGTGCTGGCTATGCTCCATGGTAAAGCGATTCAAGCCAAGTCGGGCTTCAGTCGCGATACCCTGGACGCGGTAGTCGACCAAGCCTTGTAGCCTTGTTCATCAAAATCGACCGTTCCGTTTCGCTTAGCTCCATTGTCACGCTTCTGGATAGTTGCCAGCAAAATAAGGAATCACGTACTCACCCAGCTCCTGAACGACTTCGTGCGCAGGGCGGCGACCGTATTTGAGATTCAAGCCGACATGGTTGACCCCTATCTCTCTCAACGTTTGCAGGTAATGGATCAGGAAACGATGGCCTGACCTGAATCCGAGATGAATAGGCGTGGCTGCTTCTTCCGGATCTGGCGAGAGATCAACATAAAGTGACTGCGAGAATGGCTTGAAACCTTGAGTCAACGACCGCCATTTTTTTATCGTCACTGCCTGTTGCACCACGTCCTGCGGATAGTAGAGCCAACCGTCGGCATGATTGGCGATCCACTCCAGCGATTGACGCGAGTGTCCCGTAACCATAACAGGGATGGCGCCCAGTAGAGGCTTGGGTAGCAGGTCTGCGACGGAAAGTTCTACCCTAGACGTGGAGATCCTTGGCGACTCTTCGCTCCATACACGGCGCATCACCGTCAATGCTTCCTGAAACAATTCCTGGCGTTTTTCGAGAGAGGCGTTGAAGGCCGAGAACTCGGTTGGCCGGTCCCCTGTCGCAAGACCAAGCACGAGGCGCTGTCCCGACAGTCTGTCTACCGAAGCTGCTGCCTTGGCGAGATGCAAGGGATGACGCAAGGTCGAAACGATGCTGCCCGTCGCGAGCGCGATACGGGTCGTCTGCGCCGCCACATAGCCCATGAATACCCATGGGTCATAAATGTGGCCCACATCACCGAACGAAGGAACATTCAGAGGAACATCCCTGAAATACACGGCCGAAAATCCGTAGCGTTCCGCCATTTGTGCGGTACTGATCTGTCGCGCTAAATCCATCTCCGGGATAGCCCCTGCGTAGGATTCAATCGCGAAGTAAAGCCCAAGAGTCAGGTGCCCCTCGCGGTACATGGCCGAGTATCCGCGGTGATCTTTGAAGTCATGCATGTTTGACGATTGATCCAAGTGAAGAAGTGCCGCATGCATCATCCTGGCCAAGCCTGGTTGGGCAGAAGCTTGCTACATACGCAATGTATGCAGAGCAAAATACAACATACAACCCGTATGTCAATCGACAGATTTGCCCCTTCACCACAAAAAATCCCCTGCTGCTCAATCGATTTCTACGACAACCCAGCCTTCCATCGCTCCAGGTTTTACGAAAAAGCATTCGGTATGCATGCCGCTTGACATGCGTAGCGTATGTTAAATAGCATTACTAACATACGCCACGTATGAAAAATTCCGCCGCACGGACGCCATACCTTCATCACCCGCAGAAAAGTTCCAACACCACGTAAGCCAACAGGGAGTATTCATGATCGACAGTCTCGTTGGGTACCAGTCGCCCTCCATGATTTCCGACACCGCGACCCGGGAGTCACTCAATGCCTTTATCACGAAAGTCCTGCAGGGTTTTTCCACGCCTAGCTCGGACGTCGCCAAGTACTTCACCGATCCGGACGTCGCGATCGCCGGCTCAGGCCTGGACGAGTTCTTCATGGGGACCGAAGCGGTACAAAATGGCGTGACGTGGGTGACCACCCTGAACATCCGATGGGAACCACGACTGGTGGTGTCCTGGATACGCGGTGACATTGCCTGGGCGCAGATCCGAATCGACGGCCACACGTTTGAAAACGCTGAGCCAACGGTCGTCCAGTACGTTACGACCGGGGTATTCCAGCGCAAGGGCGACGGCTGGACCTGGTTGTACTGGGGTGGCAGCGAACCGCAAAAAGTAGCTCGGCTGTAATCAGATACTGCCGCAAGTTCGACCAGATCCGAGGCCGTTAACTCCTAGCATTCCTTTACAGATGGACGACAACGGTGGTCAACAAACGAGTGGATTACCGCCTACGGCCAAGGTTCGTAATCCCCCCAACCCAGCCTGTTTACCCAACCTCGATTTCCCGTCCCCTGCCCACCATCGGTATTGCACCGGAGGCCCAGATGCCTTTTTTCAGAACCTATGCCTTTCATCTCGACAATGCTTCGCTTGAGAAGTATTGCCGACCCGCTGATTTTTTTGCCTGCGATACGTTGATGCAGGAAGAGGTCGGCGAGCTTGGCGTCCCCCACGCCAATAAAACCTGCGAACAGGATCTGCAAACGCTGAAGCCTTCAGCCAACCATCAGCCTTCTCCATTTAAACTGGAGAGAGGCTGATAGCCTTTGCCGGCTACTCCAGCTAACGCGCTCTAAACTTGGGCACTCTTTTCAGAGTGCCTTGGCCCAATCGCGCAACAAGTACTTCTGGATCTTGCCTGTCGATGTTTTCGGCAACTCGATGAACACCACGGTTTTCGGCAATTTGAAGCCCGCCAGATGTTCACGACAGAACAGGATGATATCGGCTTCCCGGGTGTTCTGATAATCGACTTTGAGCTTGATGAAGGCGCAAGGAGTTTCGCCCCACTTTTCGTCCGGACGGGCGACCACTGCGGCCTCCAGTACTGCCGGGTGACGATAGAGAACGTCTTCGACCTCGATGGTGGAAATGTTCTCGCCGCCCGAGATAATGATGTCCTTTAGGCGATCCTTGATTTCGACATAACCGTCAGGGTGACGTACCGCCAGGTCGCCGGTATGGAACCAGCCGCCTTCGAACGCTTCACTTGTCGCTTCGGTGTTCTTCAAATAGCCCTTCATGATCGTGTTCCCGCGCATGAAGATTTCGCCGACACTTGTGCCGTCCAAGGGGACCGGTTCAAGGGTTTTCGGATCGGCAACCATCAGCCCTTCCAGGGTCGGATAGCGCACGCCCTGGCGCGACTTGATCCTTGCGCGCTCATTCAGCGGTTGCTCGTCCCACTGGTCATGCCAGGCGCAAACGGTCACCGGGCCGTAAACCTCAGTCAGCCCATAAACGTGTGTGACCTTGATGCCCATCTCCTCGACCGCACCGATGACTTTGGCCGGCGGTGCGGCGCCCGCCAGCATGGCGTCGACCGGATGATCGAAGGCAGCCTTGGACGAGTCTGGCAGATTGACCAACGCATTGAGGACAATCGGCGCACCACACAAATGGCTGACCCGATGTTGATGAATCAAAGTGAGGATTTTCTGCGGATCGACCCGACGCAGGAATACATGAGTCCCAGCCAACGCAGTCACCGTCCATGGATAGCACCAGCCGTTGCAATGAAACATCGGCAAGGTCCACAAATACACCGGGTGGTGCCCCATGGCCCAAGTCATCTGATTTCCCAGTGAGTTGAGATACGCCCCGCGGTGGTGGTAAATGACCCCCTTGGGATTCCCCGTGGTGCCGGATGTGTAGTTGAGCGAGATGGCTTGCCATTCATCCTCAGGCCATTGCCAGGCGAACTGTGGATCACCTTCAGCGAGGAAGGCTTCATAGTCCAGCGTGCTAACCGCGCTGCCTTCGCCGTACTCCGGGTCGTCCACATCGACAACCAGTGGCGGATGAGAGAGCAGGCTCAAGGCTTCACGAATAACAGCGTGGAACTCCCGATCGGTGATCAACACCTTGGCTTCGCCGTGCTCAAGCATGAAGGCAATAGCTTGCGCATCCAGCCGCACGTTCAGGGTATTGAGTACAGCGCCGATCATCGGCACGCCAAAGTGGGCTTCGAGCATGGCCGGGATGTTGGGGAGCATCACTGCCACGGTATCGCCCTTGCCGATACCCCTCTGGCTTAGTGCGCCAGCCAGGCGCCGGCAACGTTCATAGGTCTCTTGCCAGTTGCGGCGAATGGCGCCGTGGATCACGGCGGGATACTCACCGTAGACAGAGGCTGTGCGCTCGATGAAGCTCAGCGGAGAAAGGGCGATATGGTTGACTGCCGAGGGCGCCAGGCCCGTTTCGAAAATCGACATGAGGTTATCCTGTGGGGGAAATCACCAGCCTGTTTTACTGTGCTGGAAACCTCCGATGGCTGATTGTTAGCTCTGATCAGGTTTCAAAACGGCCCCGCCTGATCAACGGGGCCGCTGCGTGCAAACGCCAGGTTCAAGCAGTCTGTTGCTTGGTTTTGCGCAGGTGCGCACGCCAGGTCATGGCCCAATGAGCCGGGTCTTCCAGCGGTGCGCTCTTCAACCGGTGAATAGCCTGGTTGTGCGGCGAGGTCTTGACGATCACCGGATTCGAGTAAGCCTCGTCGGATATGTGCGCAAGCACCGCAATCCAGGTGTCCAGCGCCTCTTTACCGTACATCTCGCCTGCCTCGGGGGTGAACGGCTCCGGTACCAGCCACGGGTGGTGACTGCTCCACATCGGATCAATACCGAAATCGCTCATGCGGTTTTGCACGTCATGGACGTCGACTCCGGTTTCCTCCTTGAGTTGCTCAAGGCTGTAGCGCGTCATCTCCATCCGGTGGCTTTTAGCCTCAGGGTGTGAACGAGTCACGCCACGAATCGCCAGCAAGCCTTTTTCCATGTAGTTGTTGGCCAGTACCGAAATGTCCGACGCCTCAGCCATCCCTTTTGCGCCCATGGCGCGGGACCAAGCGTAGGCCTTGAGGATGACCGGAACGTTGCCCCAGAACTCGCGGATCTTGCCGGCACTCTGCGGACGGTCGTAATCCAGGCTGTATCGTTCACCGTCAAAGGCCACCACCGGTGCCGGCAGGAACGGTGCAAGTTCTGCCGAACAACCATAGGCGCCCACTGCCGGGCCTCCCACTCCACTTTTCGGTGCGCCGAACGTCTTGTGGAGCATGAACATGCACGCGTCGAAACCGAGCTCTCGCGCACGAATCTTAGTCATCGCGCCGTTGAAGTTTGCATGGTCGTAGAAGCACAGACCGCCCGCTTCATGCACCACGCGCACCCACTCACGAATTTCCGGGTTGTACACGCCCATGTCGTCGGGGTTGTTCACCATCAGCGCTGCCGTGCGGTTGGACACGGCGGCCTTCAGGGATTCGAGCGACGGGTAACCGTTCTCTTCGATCATCAGGGTGATGACCTTGAACCCGGCGGCAGCTGCCGTCGCGGCGCTGCTGGGGTGCGTCTGGATGGTGGTGATGATCTCGTCACGCTGCTCCAGTTCGCCACGGGAAGCATGGTAGGCACGGGTCACCGCGCAACTGGTGTACGCCGCGTCAGCACCGCCGCCTGCCTGGAAGATGAACTGGTCCATCCCGGACAACTCGCGCAGGATCGTGTCCATGCCATGCACGACTTCGAGCGCGCCTTGCAGGGTGTCCTCGTCCTGATGTGGATGCACGTGAGTAATTTCAGGGCGCCATGCCATCGCCTCGTTGATCTGCGCGTTGTACTTCATGGTGCAGGTGCCGAACAGGCTGATGTTCATCATGCCCAGGGTCTGCTGCGACAGGCGCAAGTAGTGATACAACACCTCGGGCTCGGACAGTTCCGGCAACGCCGGTTTGCTGGAGCGCCTCATGTTCGCGGGAATCAAATCGACGGCGCTGCCGACAGCCGCTTGCACGTCAGCCTCAACGTCGGAAAAGATCACACCGCGACGGCCGGGATAGCCCATCTCCAGAATGACGGGTTCGCTCCAGACGGGAGCATGGTATTCCTTGAGTGGAGTGCTCATTGTGCGATTACCTCTTTAAGTGCAGCAGTCAGGCGCTGAATATCGGCTTGTGTGTGAATCTCGGTGACGCAGTACAGGGCGCTGGCCCCAAGCGCCGGAAAGTCGTGAGTCAGATCTTTGCCGCCGAAGATTCCGAGCGCGAGCAACTGCTTGTTGATGTCCTTCACGCTCAGCCCGGTGGCGTCGAAATTCACCACGAACTCCTTGAAGAAACCGGAAGGGAATGTCACTGCCAGGCCCGGAACTTCACTCAGCAACTTCGCCGCGTAGTGAGCACGTTGCAGGATGAGATTGCCTACATCCTCGAAGCCCTTTGGTCCCATCATCGCCATGTAGACGGCATTGGCGATGGCCCACATGTAGACCGAATGACCGGTCCAGTCATTGCCCTTGTCACGCAAGCCGTAGGACGATTGTTCGAACAAGCTCAGGCCAAAACCATATTCGCCGGGCTTGGTGGTTTCGGCGATGCTGATGAACAGCGTCGGGTATTGGTGGGCGTACAGTTCTTCGTCGCGGGTTGCAATGAAGCCGCTGACCCCGCCACCACAGTTCATATGCACGCCGAGCGGCTGAGTGGTACCCACCACGATGTCGGCGCCGAAATCAATCGGTGCGGCCAGCACGCCGAGGGAGATCGGATCGACCCCAACGATGACTTCGGCACCCGCTGCATGGGCAATGGCGGCGATTTCGGCCCCTTGCTGTTCGATCACACCGAAATAAGACGGTGTTTCGAAATAGACCGCAGCCGTTTGCGCACCGATCGAGGCACGGAGGTGATCAATATCGAGCAAGCCGGTTTTCGGGTCAAAGTCGACGAGTCGCACGACGATGTGGCCCGGCATTTCCACGGGTTCGCAGTAGTTGCGGATGATGGAAAGCCGCTCAGGATCGATGGCACGGACCACCGCCACTTCGCTGCGCCCGGTAATTCGGGTTGCCAT
Source organism: Pseudomonas sp. NFX71 (assembly GCF_048079215.1). Classification (NCBI taxonomy): domain Bacteria; kingdom Pseudomonadati; phylum Pseudomonadota; class Gammaproteobacteria; order Pseudomonadales; family Pseudomonadaceae; genus Pseudomonas; species Pseudomonas sp. NFX71. The sequence goes on from NZ_CP182230.1 coordinate 6,202,781, forward strand.
GCGAATGGCGTGACCCGCAGCGCAACCCCAGCTGCGCACCGGCAGGCCGACCAGATCCATGTTCAGCAGCTCGCCGAGCTGGCTGCAGAACTCGAACCAGGCTTGATTGCGACCGTGGTCGGAGCTCGGCTCACCAAACACCGAGGTCAGCCATTCATTACGGCGCACGACTTCGTCGCACGCTGCCGGAACGTGATGCTGCCAACAGCCGGCACCCAGGAAGTTAAGGTTTTGCTCGCAGGTCTTGTTTTTCGACAACGTGCTGAGCAGATGCCGACGCAGCTCGCTCTCGTTGAGCGCCGGCGGCAAATCAATCGGACGTTGCAGGCGGTGTTCATTGGGAATTTGCTGGAACAACTCCTCAATGCTGTCTACACCGATCGAGTCGAGCATCTCCTGTTTGAGTGCAGGAACAGAGTTCGCCATGTAGGGGTGGGCGACATGATTACTCATGGGGTTATCCTCGTTTTTATCGGATGAAACAATTGATCAGGATCGAACCCTGAAGAAGACGGACCGGTCAGGCCCTGTGTGCACGCGTATGTGGCCGCTGAGCATGGCATCGACTTCGGCGTCACCCGTGTCGACGCGCAAGCAGCCGGTATCGAGGGAAAGGAGCTTGTCCATCGAGGTGATCACGATGATGTGTTCGCGCCCTGCCCGGCGGATGACCTCGGCGCTGATCTGCTGGTTGCCACGGCCGAACAAGCTGCCGTGACCGCCCAGAACGCCAACGATGATGCGTGTCTCGTACCCTTCCATCAGACGGATCAACGCGTGTTCATTGAGGTCGGCACCCACCAGCGCACCGTCCATGACCGCGTCTACGCCCAACAGCGTCGACGGCAGGCCGAGCTCAGTCATAATGCGTCGCGTGGTGGTGCCTGGCCCCAGCAGGTATAGGCAGCCGGGTTTCATGTCCCTGACAACCTGTCGGGACACGGCGTCGAGCGCCATGTTTTCGTTGGCCAAGGAACCGGCCTTGGCGTTTTGCGTCAGGTGACGTTGGTGCGGGCTGCGGGCGTAGCCATACAGCCGCGCCGACACCTGATCGTTGCGCATGGCAGCCTCGTCGATGTCCATGACCTCGGCTTCGCGAAAGCGCACCGACGAGTCGCCGGCTACGAAGCGTGCCGCAAGATGTCCAGCGTTCTGCGGATTAGTGCCGAACACGGCGGAATACATCTTCACACCCGTAGGGATACCGAGGATCGGTACGCGATCACTAACCTTTTCCAGCACATCGCGCGCGGTGCCATCTCCGCCGGCGAACAAAAGCAGATCGACCGAGGCATGCGCCATGACGAGCGCGGCATTTCGGGTGTCATCGGGCCGGCTCGCTCCCGGCGACGACGTATAGACGACAATCGGGTCGAGACCGGCGGCGCGCGCGACATCTTCGCCCAGCTCACCCGAGCCGGTGATCAGCCGGAATGGCGTCGTCGAAGCCGCCAGACGCTTGAGCGCGATCAAGGCCCGATCGCTTGAAACGGGTTGCGCACCGCGGCGCCTTGCTTCCTGCAAAACCTCGACCCCGTCGGTGCCCTTTAGCCCCACGCGTCCGCCCATTCCGGCGACCGGGTTGAGGATAAATCCCAGGGTTTTCCCCTGACCTGCGGGGTGCAGTGAAATATCGGAATCGCGCTGTTCACGCATTGCTCGGTATCCTGTGCGAAATGGCGGGGCTCCCGAGGCTGAGAGCACACAGCTCAGACTCATTGCATACGCCTCGTATGTGATACACAATACGACATACGCGAAGTATGTCAACTTACATACGCAACGAATGTTAAATTCTTTATAGGGAACAAGACCGATGGCGCAGAAGCGTGCGGACATGATTGCGGAGACTCGCGGCAAACTGATCAAGGCGGCGCGAGACGCATTTGCTGCGAAGGGATATGCGGAAAGTTCGATGGACGATTTCACCGCTCAAGCGGGTCTGACCCGGGGTGCGCTGTACCATCACTTTGGCGACAAAAAGGGCTTGCTACAGGCCGTCATCGCCCAGATAGATGGAGAAATGATGGAACGGTTGTCGGTCATTATCGAAGAGGCCAGCACAACCTGGGACGGCTTCATCGATGAGTCCATCGCCTACATCAAGATGTCCCTGGAACCTGAAATCCAGCGCATTCTCTTCCTCGACGGGCCAGCGGTACTGGGCGACCCGTCGCAATGGCCGAGCCAGAACGCGTGCATCCGAAGTACCCAACGCAGCATTCAAAAGCTGATTGACGAAGGAACGATCCGCGTGGTCGACACCGAAGCGACGGCGCGCCTGATCATGGGTGCCCTGCTCGGCGCTTCCTTGTGGATTGCACATGCTGAGGATCCCCAGACCGCCTCTGAAAAAGCCGTCGAAAGTTTCCGGGCATTGGCGTCCGGATTGCTGCTGTAAGGACAAGTGACAGGCGTAACGGTGCCGCATGATGCACAGGCAGACTCAACACTTCGACGAAATCATCGAACACGCCGCATCACTGGCGCACTGGTCGCAACACTACGACAAGCTGACGCCCGGTGCTTTTCACGGTGCCCTGCAGGACGTGCAACTGAACGGCGTCCGATTGTTCCGTGAAACCCTGAGCAGCGCTGTTGCCCAGCACACGCACACGCCTGCCCAGTGCATAAACCTGCTGCTGCCGGTGAACCTGCCGAGTCAGCCCGACGTGGCGCCGAATCGAACCCTTCTTGCCGACGGGCTGAACTTCCTGCCCTACGACGACGATTTTTTCTTCGTCACACCGCCGGACACTGACTACATTGTGGTTTCGTTAAATTGCCAAGTGCTTGAACAACTGTTGGTCGCTGAGGACGTTGAACTGTTCTACCGTCGACCCAGGGGTTACGGGATGAAGCTGTGCGCCGGGGGTCTACAAGGTGCCCAGGTTGCCATGACCGGCCTGCTTGATCAGCTCCAAACCCTTGACGACCTCAATGATCAAGCCCTTCAGAACTGCGTACTCGATACGCTGCTCGACTTGCTGGAGCCGCAAAACCCGGTGCGCTTACAGGGACTGGGCGGCAGCCACCAGCACATTGTCAAATACTGCCATGAGCGCGTGCTGCAAAGCCCTGCAGGGGAATCGCTGTCGATCCTGGACTTGTGCAGGGAGTTGAAGATCCCCCGCCGCACGCTGCATTACAGCTTCGAAAAAATCGCCGGCAGCTCGCCTCTGACGTATCTGCGCGCCGTCCGTTTGAACGCCGCCCAGCGCAGCCTTACCGAGCACCCGGCCCCCAGCGTCGCCGATGTGGCGTACCGCTGGGGGTTCACCCATCAAAGCTATTTCAGCCAGGAGTACAAACGCCTGTTTGGCCATTCACCCTCGGCCCAACGGCGTTGATAGTCGGCCCAGGTTTGCGGTGCATAACACGATCGACCCACAGCAGAAGCAACGCCGACAGGCACATCAGCGCGCCCCCCAAAAACTGATCCAGTTGAGCACTCATGTTCCCGACATCGTGCATGTGCATCATCGAGTGACCGTGCATGGGATACAGAGGTGGACTGAGCAGCAGCATCACACCGACCAGCACTTGCGGTAGCGCCACTCCCAGGCTGAAGCTCCACTGCTTGCGCAAGGGAACATCCGCGCGCTGGCAATAACGCCCCATTACCCGGCACAACCACAACCCACTCACGGCCATGGCCCATTTCATCAGCGCATACAGCGTGGCATCGTCCATCAATCGTTGATGCAATTGCGGCAGCATCCATACGCCGCTCATTGCACCAAACGCGATCACCACCCAAATTCGCACCGCCCTCCCTTCCTTTGTGAAACCCGCTTCACTGGCCGGCTCCCGGGCGACGGCAAACAGTAAAAGGATCGGCGCCAGGTGATGAATCAAGGCGCTTTGCAGGCAGTGCAGCCAGACGCTGTGGCGCGCAGCGGCGTCCAGCGCCGGCTGCATGCCCAGCAAAAACACCAGCGCAGCACCGCCCAGCAACAACGGTTGACGCTTCCAACCCTTAGGCCCTCCGCTCACCCAGCAAACAAACACGGCTATCGGCAATAACTCCAGCCAGGCCCAACTCGAAAATCCAGACATGACAACCACCCTCGACCCAAGCGCAGAGCGCTTGGGCATTCATCGATAGAGACCTGATCAGGCGTTGTGTTTGCAGCAACTGGCCGGCTGACCGTCCTGGACACTGGCGTGGTCCCTGCTCGCCGGCAAGTCCATGGCCGGGTTGCCGTTGAAGAAGTTATTGGGCTTGAGTTTAAACCCGACGTATTCCACCGGCATCACCGGGAAATCCTCCGGTTTGCAGATGTGGGTATGGCCAAAGGTGTGCCATACCACCAGATCCTGGTTCTGGATCTCGCGGTTGTTCTGCGTGTACAGCGGGAGGCCGTCACCCCGATGCTGGTTGGGGTAATCGCCGGAGCCGTAACGCTCGCCGGGCGCGTAAGGCGTCACCCACAGGTGCTTGCTGGCAAACCCTGCACGTCGACCAAACGAGCTGTCGGGTTGGGCGAGCATGACCGGATTGTGCTCGGCCATCAGCTTGTAGCCGGGGTGATTGCCGACGGCGTTCTTGACGTTCGGATTGATGATTTTCCAGAAGCGCCCGGTCTGGCCGTTGGCCTCACGGGCGGCGTCCAGCTCATGGGTAAACGTGGTGGTCACACTGTCGAAGACGTTGCCCCAGGTATTTCCCTCGCCTTGCGGGCGCGACTGGAAATTGGTTTCGGTCACAGAGTTGTGCTCGCCATCCACCATCATGTGCAAACGCGCACTGAAAAAATGCTGGTGGGTCGGGCCATAGAACTCGGGCGTGACCATGCCGCCCCCGCTGGCGGGGCGTTGACCGGGAGCCAACGCGGCGGTCTGGATGATCCCGGTCAGCTTGGCTTCGAGTTGAATCGTACCGTCCTGATAGAGGTACCAGAAAAACCCGTAGTCGTAGTTGGCCACGGTGCAGAAGAAGCTGATCACCAAGCGCCGGGAGCGACGCATTTCGAACACACCGGTACGAAACTCATAGTGTTTCCACAGCGTGCCGTAATCTTCCTCGTGCATGCAGATAGCGTTCTTCATGACAAAAGGTTCGCCCTGATCATTGACCGAAGGCACATCGAAATAACGAATCGCCCCCAGGCAATCACAGCCCAGCTCCAGTTGGTTGGCCAGACGACCGAGCCCGTATTCGCCGCCATCGAACGCGCATTTCCAGTAATGATTGAGCTCGTTGTCCGAATAGGGAACGCCCATGTCGGTGACACTGGCGCGATAGAGGATCGGGCGCACGACGTCACCGTCCTTGTAGCCCAGTTGGTGCAGAACCAGACCTTCGCGCGGCGTGAAGCCGACGCGGAACTCCCAGTTCTGCCAACTCACTTTCCAGTCATCGACGGTGAAGCTCACGCCCTCGGGCTGCGTGATGTGCAACGGTTTGAGTCCGTCACGCGGCTGGCCCAGGGACGCGGAATCGTAGTTGATCGTGGCTTTGGGAATCGGCGTCAGACGACCGTCGTCCAACAGCTCGATGACCTCGCCTTTGTTCAGGTCGATGATAGCAACCAGTCCTTCGATCGGGTGGGCGTAGCCGTTGTCGGTCAGCTTGTCACGGTAGAACGCGACACCGCGCATCAACCGCTTGCCCTGATAACGTTCATCATCGCCGAAATGCCCGAATGACCAGGGATCGATCTGTACGTTTTCAATATCGGCATCGGTGAGGCCCCGGCGCTTGACAGCCGCACGCCACGCGGGGTCGTTTTGCACAGCTTCCACGCACAGGTCGAACTCCTCAATCATGATCGGTGCATGACCCTGGGTTTCAATGTCGACCGCTTGCCAATCGACAAGGGTTTGGCTGTTCAAATCAACCAGCGCTTCGAAGGTGTTGCCCGTCAATTTGTCCAGCACCAAGGCAAATGTACGCCTGGAAAATGCCTGGCCTGGCACATGGGCCAATACCTCACGCTTATCCGGCTCGGCGAGATGCAGGTACGGGAAGCGGCATTTGTCGTGAAGGTTTTTTTCCCGTTTCAGGATGCTGCTCGCCAAAGCAAGCTCCTCTAGCGAAAGCGGGTCAAGCGGGTGGGTCGCGGTGGTTATTTTAAGATTAAAGTTCATGCTTCGTACTCTTCCAGTCAAATGTACTTTTGGGTTTAAAGGCATTCAGACGATGAAGAAACTGCAGCACTGCGGTAAGTCGGCCTATAAAGACTACGACCAACTACCGCAGGCGCATTAACACAAATTGGCAGAAACATAGCGGGCACTCGCCAAACTAAAAGAGCTGGCATGTTTCTGGCTTTTTAATCGCTCAAGGCACAGCGGATAAATGATCCGGCAACGCTGCGGTCAGGTCGGCAACCCTCCTGCGCGTTCCAGTTATCCAGACTTTAGTCATCACTTCGCACTATCAAAGAGCAACCTGCACTAATGCGGTGCTTACAGCGTCCGACGGACTGTTGAATTAATTGTTCTTTGAACGGCCTTTAATCACGCCGTAAAAGAACAGCACCACCAGAAGTAATGGCGTTCCGTTCACCCAAGCGGATTCACTGCCGGTCAGCAGCCCGTAGTTCTCATAGATCAAGTAAACCGCCACGCTAAGCCCCGCCAGTGCAACCAGTGGGCTGACCAAGACTTTGAGATACTTGCGAGAGCTGACTTTCTTGAAATGGGCAACCACTGCCAGCGAAATGAATGCCTGAAGCCCGATGAGCCCAATCGTTCCCAAAGCCAGCGTCACCGGGAAAAGGAAGACAAACGCGTCGTAACCCAGCGACGATGGGACGGCGATGCAGACTGCAACCACCACCGTTACTAGAAGACTCGCATTGGCCGGGGAGTTTTTTTGCGCATGAATGTTCGATAGCACACGCGGCAAATGTTTATCTTTGGCCAGCACATGCACGTAGCGAGTGGCCGCGTTGTGCAGCGACAACAAACAGGCAAAATTGCTGGTGCACAGCATGATCGAAACAAGGGTGGCCGTTGTGCCTCCCAGGCGTGTCGAGAACAGGTTGATGATCAGTTCGCCTTGCGCCGATGCCGCTTCGCCCTTGATCGCTTCTACCCCGATGCCACCTACAATCAGCCAGATAATCACAAAGTAAGCGACAGCCACCAAGGCTACTGCGAGACGCGTGGCACCCGGAATGGATTTTTCCGGCCGCTTGGCTTCCATCGCATACAGCGCTGCGGACTCGACACCGAGGAACGCTGCCAGCGCGACCATCATTCCGACCCCGAGGCCGGGCGACGTTATTGCATCAATCGATACCGCTTCAACTGGAAACGCAGCGAGGCCTTTATCCATGAAAATGGAGATACCGAGCAGAAACAGCATGAAGAACTCAGCAAGCACCAATGGCACCAGGATCTTCGCGGCAAAATCAATGTTCGCCCGGCCGAGATAAGACGTCAGCGCCATGAGCAACAATGTCCATGACGTCCAGCCAATATCCACGCCAAATGTTTGCAAGGTCAAATTGGTGTAGTAGCCCGAAACAATGGCCAGGGCAATGGTAATTGCCAGGTAGGACGCCAATGCTACCCATGCCGCGCCCGCGCCAACTCGCGGGCCAAACACCACTGATAGATACTTGTAAAACGCGCCTGCACCCGGGATCGCGCGAATTAACTCGCCATAGCCGACCGAGAAACAAACCATCAAGAATCCGGCCACCAAAAATGTTCCGGCCAGCCCCGGACCGTTGCCGAGTTGAAAGCCGATGGGCGCGGCTGTGAGAACAGCGCCCAAAGGTGCGGCGGCGGCAATCACCAACAATGCGATCTGATAAGTACCCAGGTTGCCCTTCAGCTTTTCACTGACTATAGGCGCCTCTTCATGCAGGGATTCGGTTAGCTCTGTCATCACAAAAGCTCCACTCTTTTATTGTTATGGATCACGCCAATGGGTCGATGCAGTAGCGTCCTTGCTGAAAACTCAACGTGGGTTACATCCCGATGCTGACTGTCTCAGGCAGCGTGCTGGCACCATCGATCACGATTTGCGCACCGTTGATGTAACTGGACTCGTCGGACGCGAGGAATGCCGACAACTCACCGACTTCATCGGGCCTGCCCAGGCGTTTCATGGGAATGGCTGTGGCCAGTTCATCAAGAACCGACTTCGGATCGTCCGGATTGACTTGCCTGGCGACCTGCTCCGCCATCGGTGTCCATATGAAGCCCGGGCAAATGGCATTGACCCGAATGTGATGGGGAGCCATTTCCACCGCCAGCGCCTTGGTGAAGCCAATCAGCGCGGACTTGGACAAGGCATAGGCCACCTCACCCGGATCGGCCGTCAGGTCACCGGTGACGGACGACATGACGACCACCGCACCGCCGCCGGAGTTGATCATGTGCGGCAGAACCGCCCGGGCGGTATGCCATGCACCTTTGACGTTAACGTTGATGTGCAAGTCGAGATCGGCATCGCTGGAATCCAGAAACTTCGCCAGTCGGCAAACGCCGGCATTGCAGACCAGCGCATTCAAGCGGCCAAAACGCTGCATGCCTTTTTCGGCAATCAGGCGCATGGCCTGCGGATCGGTCACATCACCGACGTGCGCAAGTACTTCCACGCCGTAGGTATTTTGAATCTCTGCTGCCACTTCATGGATAGACTCATCAAGATCAACCAGGATCAAGCTGGCCCCATATTTTGCGTAGATGCTGGCATGAGATTTCCCCATTCCTTTTGAAGCCCCGGTAATCAAGGCCACTTTCCCGTTCAACTTACTCATGATGTCCTCCGGTTTTTTTGAACAAAAAAATCCCGTCATGCCCGGGTCGTGTCCCCGGGCATGCTGTTTCACAATCAGGTATTAAGTAATTACCGTCGAACGATGGTTTTTAAGTGTTTCGGACGGCCGTTCGCCAAACAGATGTTTGTAGTAGACGCTGAACATGCCCATATGCCAGAAGCCCCAATTGGCGGCCACTTCACTAATCAAGGTTGGCTTATCGCTGGAGACAAGTTCTGCCCTGACGCCGTTCAAACGTATGTAGCGCAGATAAGTCACGGGGCTGATCCCCAAGACTTTGTTGAAGGCATAATGCAGCGAACGATGACTGGTGCGCAGCCCCTCACACAAATCGGTCACCGTTAACGCTTCACTTTTTCTTGAAAGAATATAATTGCGTGCACTGTCTACAACATGGCGATGAATGAACTGCTCTGCGTGAGATTTCTTCGATACGGGCAAGTCTGCTGTCATGCCAAGGAGCAATTGCATGATGTCGAAGGTGAGTTGTTTTTTGGCTGACGCCGATTCGAGAATTGAAGGATTGTCCTCGACGGCACGGAAAAAGTTATCAAAGCCTTGCCGGAAGGCTGCACATTTTTCGGGCGCCAGTGCACTGACTTCCTTGGTCAGCGCGATGACACTCTTGTCATCAAACTCATCATCCAGCGAGTATTTCCTGAAGGCTTCAACATCGACGGATGCACCATAAATATCCGAATAGCCGGGGGTCTTGAATTTGAGTTCGGAATCCGGCCGGAGAAAGAACACGGAATCAATGCAATCGAGCTCTTTACCGCACCAGTAACCGTGGCCGCGCAACGCGATGGGAATGCCCAAGGCAAACTTGCCAGGCAGGGTTTGCCCATGTTGATCCACCGCTTGATTCATCACCTCACGGAAAATCTGCACCACACCCACGGAAATTTCAGTGACCGAACCTGCGAATTGCCCCGGGCTTATCTGCAGGTACTCTTGCTGCCACTCCGACAAAGAGTTCGCCAGCACATTGGCGTCGGTGACAGAAACGCTCTGTAATCCTGCTTGCTGAGATTTTTGCTGGACCGGTTGCGATCTCATGGCATATCTCCTGGGCGCATCAGTGTTCTTTTTATTATTCGAATGGCGGCTTTACCGACTATCGAGCCTGTGCCTCGCGTCCTATGCTCAATGGCTACAGTTTCAAATTTACACGATGCTTATTGAGCCGGGGGGCAAGGGGCCCGAGATTGCGCATTTTTTTGATAGCCGCGTCATCCGGTTGCAACGGCGGCACCACTCACTGCCCCCTCGTTCTCCCAATCCGCCAGATCAACCGGATGACTCTGCACATACCTGCCAACGGCATCGTCTAGCGTGGGAAAATCCGTGCCTCCCCAGTGACGTGTAAACCCCGAATCGCTTGAACTCACCTTGACTGGGGTCTTTCATCTCGGTCACGCACAATGTGATGCCCGCTGCGCGCTGGGTTTCGTCCACTTCGGCCAGAATGTCGGCCAAGCTCACATCCACGTAGGTTCTGGTCCGCGCCGCGTAGACGCGAGACAGTAGGTTGGTGTCGGCGAACGAAACCAGCGCCACGGCGCAACCGACAATCAGCATGGGAACGATATTGGCGTTGGTAATCCAAGGGATGGTAAATCCCGGCATCCCTTGTGGGAGAGAGCCGAGGACCGACAGCCCGGAGCTTGCTGCAAGGTCCGGCACAGCCAAGCCAGACTTCTTTCTCCCGAGGCATCTCTTGGCTGAATTTTGCAGTTGCTGAACGTCAACTATGGGTCGATGGCCGTCCTTGGTGTCAGACAACAATCGCCCAAAAACACTCACTCACCCATGCCGCCACTAATCATAAAACGGCTCAACCGACATCCGGCTCCCGACAAAAAAGCTGTCTGCAACCAAGCGCAGCGGCTGGAGATCCAGGTCGCTGGCCTTGTCGCCAATCAACTGCTGAAAATGTCGATACACCGCCGCGTACTCACCCTCCTCCGATACAGCCTGGCGCACGCCGTCGATACTCAACAGTGCGCCGCCGTTGTCCAGTCGCAGGAGGCCTTCGGTGCAGCGAATCTCGATGCTCCAGAGTTCGTCATGACCGTGGTCGAAATCGAACTCCGCGCGGACATCGAGGTGGCGCGCGTCGGACATTTTGATGGACGCGGCGATTGGCGACTGGCAGTTGCTCGGGACGCGCAGTTCGGCAGACTCGACAAACAGCGGCAGCGCCAGCAAATGGGTGGCAATCGACAAGGCGTTGATGCCGGGATCGAAGACGCCCAGGCCGCCGGGTTGCCAGATCCATGCCTGGCCGGGGTGCCACTTGCGCACGTCTTCCTTCCAGTCGATCTGTACGCTTTGCAGGGTGCGGGTGGCCAGCCAGTCACGGGCGGCTTCGATGCCGGGCGCGTAGCGTGAATGCCAGGCAAACAGACCGCTGACGCCTTGCTCACCGACCAGATTCACCAACGCCATCGCTTCGCCCAAGGTGGCGCACGGCGGTTTTTCGACCAGCACGTGTTTGCCGGCGGCCAGCGCTTGTCGCACCAGCGCGAATCGTCCTTGCGGCGGTGTGCAAAACGCAATTGCATCCACCGGCGGGCCGTTTTCGAGCAGCTCACCCAGAGACTGAAAGTTCTCTACCCCGGCGCAGGGCTGCCCTTGCGTTGCGACAGCGACCAACTGGAAGGCCGGGTTGGCGTTGATAGCGGGAACGTGTTGATCCTGGGCAATCTTGCCGTAGCCCACCAGACCGAGACGGATTGGTTGCATCAATGACTCCTGGTTTTATTCTTGTCTTGAGAAGCGGATCAGCAAGAGTACGTATGTCTGCCGGGGAAGTCATCGAGGATGTGCCGGGTTTTCGTGATCATTCCCTTCGCGCACAAAACGTCTGACTTCAGCCTGTATGGCATAAGCCGGCGCCTCCACCGCATTGAAATCCTGTGTATAGCGCTGGGCAAAACCTTCTACTCCCCATTCCTGAAACTGCTGCACATGCTTGAGTTCATGAGCCCAGAGCACGACGTTCTGTTCTGCGGTCTGGGCGTCCCGAAAAAGGATGATGTCGATCAGCGTCACGGCACCCACATCGGGGTTTTGCAGCATGGCAGTGGCGGCGCTGAACTGGCCGTTGTCGCTGACTTTGTAGTGCGCGGTATCGAGAATGCCGGGGGCGTACCAGCGCAGCAGTTGCTCGCGGATGTGCGGTGGCATGGGTTGAAGGCCGGCGTTGGCTGCCTCAGCGCGGGCCTGGGTCAGCCACAGCGCCAGGGCAGGTGCCGCGATCTGATAGATGCCATCAGGCACGGGGCCGAGCACCTGCCCGAGGTCTGGCAGGCAGATGCAGCCGTCCAGGCACACTTGTTTCTCGCCAGCCGGACAGGCGTTGTTCTGGGCTGGTACTTCAAGCGCCAGGCAAAGAACCAACAGCGCCGCCAGGCGCGTGGTGATAGACGGCATTCGGACCTCCAGGGACGGAAGCAGCGCGATCAGTGGATCACAAGTGATCGACGCCACGCACCCATTGGCGCCCCCTCCTAAACAACAGCCTGCAGATGCAAATGTATCCAGACCGCCATCGCCGCCACGGCCATCAGAACCAGGATGCCTTCACGCTTGAGCATGTGCCAGGGCAACCGCCCGACCTTCAGCTTGATTGCTCGCAATGCCCGAGCGCCCAGCGAGACCTTTCCGCCACTCAGCGCTGAATTCGTGAAATAAATCGTGCCGAGGAACACCACCACCGGGCTGACCCACCGCAGCCACGGCACATTACCGGACCAGGCGCACGCCAAGGCTGCGGGCACTGCACTGGGCAGTATGTGTCGAAGCACCAGGAGCCCGGCGCCTTGCCGGTACCAACGGCGCGGGAGTAACCATCGGCTAAGCAGCACATCCAGCCGCCCCGCTGCCACGGCCACCATGGCCCAAAACTGGTAGGCCTTCATGCCGAACCACATCAATACCGGCATCATCAGCGGCAGTATAACCACGGAGGCCAGCCCATTCCTTTTCGCCGGCACAGCAAGCAAGGAAGAAACAACCAAAGCGGACAGCGTCAGCCACAGGAAAAGATAGACCCCTCGATAGCTTGAGGCCGGCAACCAGTCCCGCCAGTTGTCGAGTGGTTGCAGCCCAAGACGTTGGGGCACCTCGGGGTATTGGTATTCGATGGTTTGAGCGAGCTGCGTAAAGCGTTGCCAGTCGAGGCCGGTAAAGTAGTCGGCCATTCCACGACGGCGGTGGTCACTCATGGGTTTGAGCAGCAAGGCGGCCGCCTGCCCATGGATTTTATCGGCGTCGAATCTGGCCAGATCGCCGCGTACGGTCTCCTCCATGGCTTGCACCTCGCACCGTCGGATCAGTCTGTCCCAACGCCAATACTCGCAAGGAAGGGTGCCCTGGGCCTCGTCCCACCCCATGACCTTGCACACGCCATCGAAGAAGGCTGGCGACCATTGCGGGGCGGATTCGAGCCAATCCAGTACGCTCTGCTCGAATTGCTGGCGGCGCTCGAAAGGTATTAGCCAGTCGCTGGCCATCCAAACGCGCAGCGCGTCCACGAGCTGACGGTCTTTACCCTCGGCCAACCACTGCTGCATTTGCCCCATGGACGGTTCCGGTGGGCTGATGGCCGGTGTGATATCGAGGCGTTCCAGGGGGATGGCTAGCGGGGAGACTTCCGCTGGCTGGGGGCATTCAGGGGTTGGCGCGCTGACGGCGATCGGGGCCTCAACGACTTCCTCATCCGCCTGCGCGCGCCAGCGAGCCTCGGCCAGCGAGGCTTCATAGGCTTCACGCAGGCGCTGGAACTCATCGGGGTTTTCGTCCGGGCGGTGGGTTTTGAGCAGCCGCGCATAGGCACGCTTGATGCTGCGTTCGTCCGCATCCGGGGTAAGGCTGAGCAATTGCCAGTGGTTCATGGTCGCTTAACCCTCTCGCTCGAAATGAGCAAGGCGTTGAGTAATGTCGCTGCGGGCTTCGCGTATCTGGCGTTCGTCCTGAGTGTCGAGCATTTGCTGGAAATGGTTCGCCAACCCGGCAATAAACTGCCGGCCATCGCCGAGGCTTTCCTGATACAAGCGGTCCAGTCGGGCCAGCAGCAGGGTGTTGATCTGCTGATCGCGGGGGTGCACTTTCAGCGCTTCGAGGGCAGCCAGACGCTGGGCGACTTCTTCTGGAGCCAGTACACCCGGGTTGTTCTCGATGACCAGCCGGCGGATTTCGCCGTTGATCGGCAGGTGCACCTGGGCTTCGAGCAAACCGTTGTTGTCGTAGGTGAAGCGGACATCCAGGGTGACTTCACCGGCCTTGCGCGGCGGCACGGAGATTTCCAGCTCACCGAGGAAAATATTGTGACTCACCAAGCGGTTTTCGCCCTGATAGATACCGAGGTTGACCACCTTCTGGTTGTCACTGAGGGTCGATACCGTACGGGAGCGGCTCACCGGCACCACGGTGTTGCGCTCGATGATCGGCAAGTAGTGGCCGCTTTGGAAACCGGCACCTGCCTGCACCGACGTCTCGATTCCCAAGGTATAAGGGCACACATCGGTGAGCACCACTTCTTCAAGGGAGGCATGGCGCGCCAGTAGCGCCGCCTGAATGGCCGCACCCTGCGCGACCACTTCGTCCGGGTTGAGCTGCATCGCCGGGATTCGCCCGAACAGCGCCGCGACCAGCTTGCGCACCAGCGGCATGCGCGTTGTGCCACCGACCAGCAATATTTCGTTCAGGTCCGCGACCTTGATCCGGGCGTCGCGGAGCGCGCGTTCGATCGGGGCGCGCAAGCGGTCCAGCAAGGGACGGACGATGTCCGCAAGGTCGGCCTGGGTCAGTTCAATGCTCCACTCACGCGCTTGCTCGCGAAGGGTAAAGCGTGCGGTCTGCGCCTGCCCCAGAGCGTGGCGAACCCGCTGCGCTTCTCGCCGCAACCGCTGTGCGGTGGCAGGGAGGGCCGTGTCTGGCAGGTCAGCGGCGCCGATTTTAGCGATGAAAAACTCCACGAGCAGGTCATCGAAGTCTTCACCGCCAAGGAAGTTGTCCCCCGCGCTGGCGCGAACTTCCATGACGCCTTCGAACAGCTCCATGACGGACACGTCAAAGGTGCCACCGCCGAGGTCGAACACCAGGAAGGTCGCCTCGTTTCGCTGTTGAAGCCCATAAGCCAGGGCTGCGGCGGTGGGTTCGTTGACCAGTTTTTCGACTTTCAGCCCCGCCAGTTCGCCGGCGATACGCGTAGCCTTGCGCTGAGCATCGCTGAAATACGCAGGCACGCTGATCACCGCTTCGTGAACAGGCTCGCCCAAGGCACGCTCGGCGTCGGCCTTGAGACTGCGCAGCAGCATCGCCGAGAGTTCTTCCGCGCGGTAGGCGCGCCCGCCGAGTAGGGTTTCACGGGCGCTGCCCATGTAGCGCTTGAACAGAGACGCGGTGAGGTGCGGGTGGGTGTGCAACCGCTCGCGGGCGATATCCCCGACCACCAGTTGGCCATGGTCGTCGAGGCCAACGACGCTCGGCGTGAGAAGGTTGCCCACGGCATTGGGGAGTATTCGGGCACGTTCGCCATCCCAGGCCGCCACGAGGCTGTTGGTGGTGCCCAGGTCGATACCAATGATCACAGTCACTTTTCCTTAAATGACGCGGCCGGGCAGCAGAGCGCATGGGTCGCAAGGTCAGTCATTACAGTCGTACCGGTGGTACGCAAGTCTATGGCTGGGGATATCGGCAACGCTGGCGCTAGCTTTAACATGCTCGAAGACGCGACGAAGCCCTCTCACTCCCTGGGCCTCGCACGCAAACCTCTGTCATCATTGAAGAACTGACAAGCCGGGTACAAACATGAATCGTCAAAAAAAAATAAAGCAGTTATTAAAGGCTCACGCCAAAAAGGCCAGCGCCAAACTGGCACCGAAAAGCAAGTCGAAATACATCAGCAAGGCTGACCGGTTGAAACTGGATGCTGAACCCAGTCAAGACTCGGACACTTCCCCTGAGAACTGATCTGCCTGGCTTGAACACCACCAACGCTATGGCAATGCTTTACCGCTCTCTGCAAGCGTGTGCCGCCGGCAGGATCGAGGTCGCCAATGCGACACCGGAATGCCAGGCGAAGCTCGATGCTGCGGGAGCGTTGATGTCTCTGTGTAGGTTCAATCAGCCGTGTCAATAACCAACACCGCGAACACCACCGGCAGCCCTGATGGATTCGCCTGTCACCCAGTGCGAGTCGTCGGACGCCAAAAACACGGCCAACGGTGCGATATCTTCGGGCTCGCCGAAGCGGCCCAACGGAGTTCCCGCGAGAAGTTTTACGCCCAACTCACCGGCAAAATTTCCGTCTGTCGCGGGTGTGTTCGTGTGCCCGGGCCGGATGGCGTTGACCCGGATGCCACGCGTTCCCAGCTCCCTGGCCAATGCGAGGGTCAAGGTATCGACGGCGCCCTTGGTCGCCGAGTACACACTCGAAGCCAGGTAGGGGTCGGTGCTGAGAATTGAGCTGATATTGATAATGCTCCCCTTGGGACCCAGCAGTTTGACAGCCTCTCGCACCGAGAGAAGGTAACCCAGCACATTCAGATTGAATTGCTTATGGAAGGCTTCCTCTGTCAGGTCATCGATCATCTGGAACACCGCGACACCTGCGTTGTTGACCAGGATATCCAAGGTCCCGAACTTCGTCCGGACCGTGTCAAACAGGCGCACAACATCGGCCGCCTGGCTCATATCAGCCTGTAGGGCGAAGGCTGAGCCGCCACGCTCCGCAATGTGAGCAACCACCGCATCGGCGTCGCCCTTACTCGAGGCATAGTTGACGATGACTGTTGCGCCCTGCGCACCCAGTGCCTTGGCAATTCCGGCACCTATGCCTTTGGACGCACCAGTGACAACCGCTATTTTTCCTACGAGCTTCATAAAGTGACCTTCTTTGAGTTAAGTGATATCGCATCGAGCGTTCGCTGCTATCGCGCCAACAACGGGAATGCAACGAACCTCGTGTCATCAGTATTCCGGCAACGAAGGGGCCGACGTTTGCCGGTTACTCGCGCATCCTTGCCTATTCTTCTCAGCTGGCTTGCTATGCCCCGGCATTTAGCCCACGGTGGGCCACATGGAAAAGTCGATGGCAGAACTGCGCAGTATCGTGATGCGCGCGCAAGACAAGTGGACGGAAACCGGATTGCCCCGGGTGGCGATGGTCCGGGCCGAGGCTTGTGCATCTCAGGTTTATCAGCCGATGTTGCATCTGGTGCTCCAGGGCACCAAGACCCTGTCCATAGGGGAAGAGGTTTCCCGGTACACGGCCGGCAGCTATTTTCTGGTGCCTGTCGATATACCCGCTACGGGCCAGATTCACTCCAGCGCCGTGGATCAACCCTATCTCGCGATCAGCCTGACCCTGAACCCCGACGTGCTCGCTACACTGCTGATGGACGAAGGCAAAGCGCCAAGGGCAGCGCAAAATTCGTGTTTTGAAGCCGTGCTCGCGCCTGCTGAAATGATTGACGCGTGGCTACGCATGATGCGGCTGATGGATCGACCGCACGAGGCTGCACTACTCGCCCCGATGATTGAACGTGAGATCTTGTTCCGCGCCCTGCAGGGCCCCCTGGGGGGTATTCTCCGTGACGTTGCACGACCAGATGGCCGGATGACGCAGATCCGCCGTGCCACCCAGTGGATACGTGAGCACTACACCGAGCCTTTTCGCGTCGAACCCCTCGCGGTCATGACCGACATGAGCGTTGCAGCCTTCTACAGGCATTTCAAATCCGTGACGGCCATGACCCCGATTCAATACCAGAAGCGCTTGCGCTTGCTGAGGGCGCGCTGGTTGCTGCTGTTCGATACGCTGGATGCCACGTCCATCGCCTACCAGGTGGGTTATGAAAGCGCCTCGCAATTCAATCGCGAATACGCGCGACTGTTCGGGCTGCCGCCTGTGCGGGACGCGGCGAGATTCAGGTCTCCCCAGCCCGTAAAGAGCCCTGTCAGTGAGCTGAAAACAACCTCTTGAGCAACAGTTATCGGTCCTGGAGATCGGTAATCACCGTCCCGGCAATACTCTGGGCAAATCCACCACCGAAGACCTGCGCCGGGGTTGCAAAACCCGGCCGCCGTTCGCCATTCAAAACCCGGCGCGCTGCTTCGACGGCGGCCAGTGGCGTGAAGGAATAGCCATTCATCGTTTCAATGACCGAACGTGCGATGACGCCGTCTGCTCCTGTAACCTCCACCGCCGCACGTGCCCGATGGCCATCCCTTTCCTCTGCGGTGGGGCCATCAGGAAGTAGCGACAGGTCGCCTTCGGGGAACGCATCGCCAGAGAGATGCACGAACATCGCAATATCAGGGATACCAGTCGAATGCCAGCCCGTCACCAGGTCACCGAAAGACAGCGGCGCGCAGAGGACCGGTCCCTCACCAAAATCAAAGTGACGTGGCTGGGCCTCAGGCGTTGCAACGAGTTCGCCATCGACCCTTGCGAGCACGCCGGCACCGATGATTTCGCTGACGCTCCTGGCCGAGCCACGGGACATCGACCCTGGGACCTGAAGCGCGATGTTCAGAGCGCGAGGCTGTTGGACCCGCTGAGCGACGTGCACCGCCAGCGAGTCCGTAGGGACAACGTCCCAGCCGACGCCTGGCAACAACAGGGTCTGTGCCCTGGCCGCTTCAATGTGCAGCGTTTCGGCCAGCCGGTAAACGTTGATCTCGGCGGTAATGTCCAGATAGTCGATCCCGGCCTTGATGCAGGCGCGCATCAACGCCTCTGCCGTTTGCGCAAATGGCCCCGCGAAGTTCAGCAATACCGTGATGCCAGACAAGGCATTCTCGGCATCCGGGCCCGCATCAAATACGCGAAAAGGCACGTCCAGATGCGCGGCGAGTGTCGCGAGTGGCGAGTGACTGCGCCCGCCGATTTCGAAGTTCAGACCCAGCGCTTTCGCGTGTTCTGCTGCCATGCGACCGGTATAACCTGTCGCTCCGTAGATCAGAAGTGTGCTCATTGGACGTGCTGCCCTTTTTTGTAGACCAATTCCAGGCTATTCCCATCCGGGTCCAGCACATTGGCGGCGTAGTAATCGGGGTCATACTGCAAGCGTGCGGTGATACCCAATGGCACCAGGGCAGCCTCGTAGAAATTCATGGAACGTGCGATGGCGCTCACCGACAGGAAAATATGATCCAGCATGGCAAACCCTCGCTTGTTCAGATGTTGTAGCCGCCTGCGACTTCGATGGTCTGGGCATTGATCCAGGCGCCCTCCTCGGACAGCAACATGGCGATCACTCGCGCGACGTCTTCCGGCTCGCCGACCCTGCCGAGCGCCGTTTGCGCCGCCAACATTGCCTCGAATTCATCATTCAGGCCGCCACCCAATTCGGTGCGGATAGCGCCGGGGGACACGGCATTGGCACGGATGCGTCGTTCGCCAAACTCTTTGGCCATGTAACGGGTCAGTACTTCGAGCCCGCCCTTGAACGCCGCATAGGGTGCCACTCCGGCAGTGGCTACGCGGGTGGTGGCACTGCTCAGATTGACGATACTGGCGTGCTCCGCCAGCAAGGGCAGCAAAGCCTGGGTGAGAAAAAACGGGCCTTTGAGGTGGACATTGAACAGGCCATCGAACTGCGCTTCGCTGACGGTTGCCAAGGGGTTGAACAGGCCGTAGCCCGCGTTATTGACCAGGCCGCTCAGCGTGGTGGAGCCCCAGGTTTCCCCCAGGGCCAGGCGCACTGACTCCCGAAACGCCTCGAAGCTGCCGACATCAGACACATCGAGCTTGAGCGCAACAGCCTTGCCACCATGTCGCTCGATGCGCCCCACGACCGTAGCGGCCGCCTGCGGGTCAGAGTTGTAGGTCAGGATGACCCCCATACCTCGTTGAGCCGCGTGTTCGGCTGTACTCGCACCGATGCCACGGCTGCCGCCAGTAATGACGATTACGCCCATATCAAATTTCCCCTGTGGTTCAAACGTGCCTCCACAGTACTCATCGTTCTCGCCAGGGACGTACCCGTTCCTGCTCGAAACCTGCCTGTTTCTGCTTTTTGCTTGCACGGCTTCGTGCTCCGCCCGCAACATGCTGCGCATGGACAATCAATTGAATGAACTCAGGTCGCTAGCGGCCAAGGCTGAAAATCGCCGCACTGAAACGGGCATCCCGCGAGTGGCCATGGTCCAGGGCAAAATCCCCGAGCACATGCTGGCGGCGGTCTATGACCCGATGATCAACCTGATCCTGCAAGGCAGCAAAAGCATGACGGTGGGCGACCGGACGCTGCGGTATGACCCGGCGACCTATTTCGTCATGTCCATTGGCTTGCCAGCGGTGGGGTCGGTGCACCCAGCGGTGTCAGGAGAGCCGTATCTGGCGGTCAGCCTGACGCTTGATCCTGCAGTGTTGTCCACGCTGTTCGCCGACCTGCCCAAACCTGCCGCACGCTACGAAAACAATGCCGGGTTTTCAGTGGCGTCGGTCACGACCGAGCTGATGGATGCGTGGGTGCGCATGCTGCGGCTGATGGGCGACCCGGATGCCATAGCCGCCCTCGCCCCGGTATACGAACGTGAAATTCTGTTCCGTGTCCTCAAGGGGCCCCATGGCTGGATGCTGCGGGATATAGCAGCGCCGGATACCGCCATGGCCCGAGTGAATATGGCTATCCAATGGATCCGCCGTGACTTTGCTGACCCCATCGGGATCGAGCGCCTGGCGGAACGCGCGTCGATGAGTGTCTCGGCGTTTCATCGCCACTTCAAGGCGGTCACCAACTTGAGCCCTTTGCAGTACCAGAAAAGGGTTCGCCTGCTCCAGGCCAGAACCCTGATGGTGGCCAGCGCGAAGAGCGTCATGGCTGCGGCCTTCGAGGTCGGTTATGAAAGCGCGACGCAATTCAGCCGAGATTACGTGCGGGTGTTCGGGCTTCCTCCCGCACAAGATGCAGGCAGAATCCTCAGGGAGACCCGAGCTTTCAGAAGTTAGTCCCGGCCTGTGACAGGCGGAACAAAACCAGGCGTGGTATTTCGACACGAGTGCCTCATACCCCGCCATCCGGGATCGACAATCAGGCTGCGGCCAGTCCTCCATCAATCAGGTAGATCGCGAAAGAAAAAGTCACGATCGACAGCACCGTACTGACCAGAATGGAGGTCGCGGCTTCACTCTGATAGGCGCCCGTCTGGTTCGCAAACATCGCCGGGATCGTCGCCGACGGCAGCGCGCAAAGCAGGATCATCTGTTGGGCGTAAAGTCCATGTGTGCCCAGCAATACAGTGGCGGCGAACATCAACACCGGGTGAATAAACAGCTTGAGCCCGAGGTTGCCCCACACTTCACCCGACATTTTCAGTTTCTCGGACGACATGATCAGTCCGAGGCACAGCAGGGAGACGCCAGGCGTCGCCTTGCCGAGAAGGTTGAGTGACTCCACAGCAATGGGCGGCATTTTGACCTGCAGCAGTGAGATCAGTATGCCAAGGGCCGGCGCCCACATCAGCGGACGGCGTACCGCTCCCGACAGGCTCGACACGAACGCCTGGGTGCCACTGCCCTTTCCATCGGCGATGGTCAGCAACATGGTCGTCAGCGGGATCATGACCAGGCTCGCAACCAGATTCAGCACAAGCACTGAATAGATGCTGCCGGCCCCGTACATCGTCGCGAGAATAGGGATGCCCATGAAGGCCGCGTCCGGGTAACCGTTGACGAAGCCCTTGAGCGTTGCAACCTTGAGATTGCGCGTGGTGAACCAGCCGATCGCCAGCGCTATCGTGTACATGCCCATGATGCCGATGAACGTGGCCACGACGAACTTGAAGTCGAACAACTGCTCACGGGGCGTACTCGCCATCCCGACAAACAACAGCGCCGGGAATATCCAGCCGAGTACCAGCCGGCTGATCAGCAGGCTGTCCGAATGGGTAAGCCGTCCGCGCTTGCCGGCGATATAGCCAAGCGCAATCACAAAGGCGACGGGCAAGATTGGCCCTACGATCCTGTCTAACATGTGCTCAATCCTCGTATTTATTTTTATCAAGAATGTCGTCGTGGCTGATCGAGGCCGACACGGCGGCGGCCGCATTGGCGTCGATCAAACGAGGCAATGACCTGGCGGTCTTTGCGATCAGGGTTTGAAGCGGTAGTCCTGAATGACGTCCTGGTCCGGCTCGATGCCAAGCCCCGGCCCTTGCGGTACGTCGATACGGCCATTGCGCGGAATGATGGCGTCGCCATAGAGCTGCGCTTCGAGATCGAAGTAACGCCATTCGACCAGTGACTTCGCACCGCCGAGGGCGGCACTTCCATGCACGGCGGCCAGCAGGCCTGGGCCGTCATAAAAGGCGTGGACCATCACGGTGACGCCGTGGGCATTGGCAAGCGCGTAGACTTTTTGCAGTTCGGTGATGCCGCCCATTTTTGCCGGGCTCGGTTGAATGAAGTCGACTGCACCGGCTTCAAGCAGATGCTGGAAGTCCATCAGCGTCGACGCATTCTCACCGGCCGCAACCGGAATGCCGCCTTGCTGACGTACCCTCGCCAGACCCGAATAGTCTTCCGGCGGCCACACCGGTTCTTCGATCCAGCGCAGGTTCAACGGGCGAAGCTTCTCGGTCATATCGAGCGCTTCGCGCACCGTCCACGGGGCGTTGACGTCGAGCGTGATTTCCACGCCAGGACCCGCGGCTTCGCACGCGGCACGGATGACATCGACATCAACCTCATGCAGCTTCAAGTGTCGAAAACCGCTGTTGACCGCGCGCTGCACATTGATGCGAATGAGCTCGGGGTCGGCATAGCGGATCAAGCTTGCATACGCCGCGAGTGAAGTAGCCTCGCTGCCGCCCAGCAGTTGGTAGACCGGTTTACCGGCCGCTTTGCCAGCGATATCCCAGAGCGCGATATCAATCGCCGACAGACCATAAATGAACGCACCGCTGCGACCGAAGACGTGGAACTTCTTCTGCAGATCGCCCTGCAATTTCTCGCGACGCGTGACATCACTGCCGATCAGCTCGGGCGCAAGGATCGTGTCGATCACGACTTTCACTGCAGGGATCGCGGTGAAACCGAAGGTCTCGCCCCAACCGACGATACCGTCATCCGTGGTGACTTTAACCACGAGGGAATCGACCATCTGAAGGTCTTTCGGCCCCCAGACTCCGCCGGCCGACCGCCCGCCCGTGGTGAAGGGAATCCGAAGCGGAATGGTTTCAATGCTGGCAATTTTCATAAGGCTGCGCCTCAAGCAGGTTGCGAAGGTGATGCGGCGTTTTGGGGGGTTCGCCCACATCAGACTGAGGACAACGTACATGACGTTCTGTTGTCCTTCAACTGAACAACTGCTGCCTTGCGTCAGACTTTGGTCTAGATCAAACCTAACTTATTGTTATTAAAGTGTTTTTTATTTCATGCGGTTAATGAAATTCAGTTTTAACTGACGGGAACAAGTCGGCTGATGTAGATTAAGAAGACAAGTGAAACGGATGAACACGCATGAGTGAAATGAATGTACAACCCGTAGCGCGGCGACCTCATCTTGCCGAGCACATCGCCCGCTCGTTGAGCGACGAGATTGCATCGGGACGTCTGCGGCCGGGCGACCGTTTGCCCACCGAGCAGTTTCTGTCGCAAAACTTCGGCGTCAGCAGGAACGTCGTACGGGAAGGGATCGCGACGCTTCGAGCGCAGGGGCTGATCCAGTCTCGCCAGGGCGTTGGCGTATTCGTCTCGGCCGCGACCCAATCGCCGGAGCCTTCCCCCCAGCGCGAGAACGTGCCGTTGCTTGACGGTGACAATACGATGCGCAACATGTTCGAAGTGCGGGCCGTACTGGAAAGCCAGGCTGCCGCGCTGGCGGCGTCGCACATGACGCCCCAAAAGCTGAAAATGATCCAGGCAGCGGTCCTGCGAATGCAGTACGTAGGCGAACCGACGCTGGACACTGTCAACGCCGACCTCGACTTCCATCGGGCTGTGGCCGCAGCGTCTGGCAACGACTATCTCGAGACGATGATTCGCACGGTGCTCGAGCCGATGCGGGCACTGATCACCATGAACTTTGCGCGGCGAGGCCCGGTGTTCAGCAACATTCCGCATGCGGCACGCGGTGAGCATGAAGACCTCGTGCAGGCTTTGACCGACCGGAACGCGACGGCGGCACGTCAGATCATGGGGCAGCACATCGTCAATGCAGCCTCACGATTCGGCTACGAAATCAATTTCTTCTGACGTGCACTGCCGACGGCGGTTGTTTCGTTGTCCTACAAGAAAGACAGGGGATGACACACCGCTATCGCGGTATTCCTAGAATGCCTTCTGCGCATCTTGCGACGCGTAAGCAGGATAATCGATGTAGCCTTGAGCGCCGCCGCCATAAAAGGCTTCACGACCTGCTTCGGCCAATGGCCAGCCATGCCGCAAGCGATCGACCAGATCAGGGTTGGCAATGAACGGACGACCGAAAACCGCCAGGTCTGCCAACCCGTCATCGATGGCTTGTTGCGCGGTTACGTGGGTGAACCCGCCCGACAGGATCAAGGTGCCGCAGTAAGCCGCGCGGATGGCTTTCTGAAAGTCTGGCGTGCCCAAGTGGCTGGCGTGCAGATAAGCGATCTCGCGTTGGGACAGGGCTCCAGCCAGTGCAAGCCACGTCGCCTCTTCTTCATCGAACGCGTGCAGATCGGCCAGCCGCGCAAAAGGCGATATGCGCACGCCCACCTTCGATCGGCCGATCTGCGCACTCACCGCGTCGACCGTTTCAAGTAACAAACGCAAGCGATTGGCAATTGTGGCGCCACCGTAACGGTCTTCACGGGTGTTGAAGCCGCCGTTGATGAACTGTTCAAACAGGTAGCCGTTACCCGCATGAATTTCGACGCCGTCAAAACCCGCGGTCATGGCATTTTTTGCGGCCAGTCGAAAGTCTGCGATGACCTGCCGAATACCCTCGGCATCCAAAGCAACGGGCGCGCTCACCGGCACCTGCGCAGGCTGACCTTCATTGTCATAAGCGTGTACCAACGTTTGCGCGGCAGACACCGCCACAGGTGCAACCGGTGCCCTCCCCTCCAGCAAGGACGAGTGCGAGACCCGCCCCACATGCCAGAGCTGAATGACAATGCGCCCCCCGGCAAGGTGAACCGCATCAGTGACGCGTTTCCAGCCTTCAATCTGCGCGGGTGTGTGGATCCCCGGGGTGTACAGGTAGCCACGCCCCTGCGCCGACACCTGGGCGCTTTCGGTGATGATCAGGCCTGCTCCCGCGCGCTGGGCATAGTAGATCGCCATATCCGCAGACGGCACGGTGTCCTTGACGCGGGCGCGGGTCATCGGCGCCATGACGATGCGATTGGACAGTCGCTGACCCGCCAGATCGTAAGACTCAAAAAGAGATGACATGTATCGATCCTCCGAGGGTGGGCCAAACCTCAAACATGCGACGGGAAGAACGGCAAGATGTGCTCAGCGAGCTCGTCAAGAATCTCGCCGTAGGGTTGCCGGCTGACCTTGGGGTTGAGCGCGATATGCGAAATCCCGGCAGCCTGCGCTTGCTCCAGGTAATTGCGCAGACCGTTACGCCCCGCCCGGAAGCCTCCCTGGATGCGCTGGAATGGCTGGTCCGGGTTGTCGCTGAGGTCGAAATAGCCGCCTAGCCCTAACGGCTTGAAAGCATTTCGGCCTTCGATTTCACGCACTCTGGCGTGCCAGCTCTCGCCCAACGATGCCAACCGCTCGGGGCTTTGCACGCCGGCCAGATAGCCATCAAGGTGTTCAGCCAGCCACTCAATGCTCTGCTGCGCCTGGCCGACAGCGATTGAAGGGACGCGTCCAAACGGCGCTTTCGGCACCAGGTCGAGGTTTCCAGGCGAGCCGCCGAATCGCTCAGAGCGAAAGCGCGGAAAGTCCTGCTCAATCAAAGTGCGAAACACCGAGAAGGCATCACGGTAGCGATCACCACGGGTTTCATAATCGATACCCAGCATCGGGTAGTCGCTGTATCGATCACCCGAGGACAACCCCAACACCAGGCGCCCTTCGCTCAACTGATCCAGGGACGTCGCTTGCTTGGCCAGATACATAGGCTCATGGGTAGGCAGCACGATGCCGGTGGTTCCCAGGACTATGCTGCGTGTAGCTGCGGCCAGGAAGCCGATGTAAACCAGGGGCTCAAAGATGTGCGCCACATCGTTGTAATCCGGATCGTAGAAAGGAATGTCACGCATCCACAGCGCGCCAAAACCAAGCGCCTCCGCGCGTTGCGCCATTTCCACGTGACCACGCATGGTGGGTGCCGCTCGGCCAGCATGGGTTTCGAGGGGCAAAATCAGGCCAACCGTCAGCGTCTGTGGTTGAAACAGGCGTTGAAAACCAGGGTGACGCTCAAGCGAAGGATCGGCGGTCGGTAAGGCGGCAGGTTGCACTTGTGGCGAGAGTTGGGTGGCGATAGTCATGATGGCAGTCTCGGTGAGTGACGATGACTGACATATTTATTGAATCCTCAAACCGGATAAACAACACCGGCAGACCATCACACGGTCCATTGAGTCCCCAATATGCTCAGGTTTCCCAAGGCACTCCTGATTCCCAACGCTCGATCAACAGATCAATAAATGCGCGGACACGCGGCGACAACTGACGCTTGCTCGGGTAGACAACCCGGATGGGGTCGGGCGCTGCTCGATAAGGCTTGAGTACTTCCACCAACGTTCCGTCGCGCAAGTCGTTACCGGTGATATAGGTCGGCAAGTGAATCAGGCCAATGCCCGTCAGCGCCGCTTCGCGCATGGCTTCAGAACTGTCGATGTTCAGCCGCCCGGGTTGTTCATATAAATAAAGGCCGGTGGGCGTCTGGTAACGCCAGACACTGGCCTGGCCACTGATGAACGCGATGGTGTCATGCCCTACAAGATCTGCAGGCGTTTGCGGTACACCGCAACGGGCCAGATACGAGGGCGAGGCACATGTTGCGAACTGCTGCCAACCCACGGTTCTGGTCAACAGTTGTGAATCGTCTTTGGGGGTGCCAATGCGGATGGCGATGTCGACACCCTCTTCGACGAGGTCGACAAAGCGATCGGTAAACCAGACGTCCGCACGCAGTTCAGGCCACTGTTTCAGATAAGCATCCAGAATCGGCAGGATATGGCGCTGACCGAAGGAAAGGGGCGCTGTGAGTTTAAAAGTGCCGGTCGGCCGTCCACGGCGCAAGGCCATGGTTGCATCCACCTCATCAAGATCCTCGAGAATCTGCTTCCAGCGTTCGTAGGCGACCTGCCCCTCGTCGGTCAGGCTCAGTTTGCGCGTCGTGCGATTCAGAAGCCGTGCTCCCATCCGGCCTTCAAGACGAACGATACTTTTACCGACAGCAGATCGGGTCAGACCCAGTGAAGCGGCCGCGGAGGTAAAACTTCCAGCCTTCACAGCGCAGACAAACGCGGCGATGTCACCGAATCGGTTGGCTTCCATGGGTAGCTTGACTCCAGTGCATGGATACGTTGTAGCGGGACATAAAGCCCGAAAGAGTGGTCTTTGCTGCCAGGCCGGGATCACAAATTATTACCCTGCCAAGGAGGTAATGTCACAGAATCACAAGCGGTGTCGAATCAAGACCTGTCTTGTGCTGATTGGCCATTGAGCGGTCCCTGGTGTCAGAATCCCTGAACTTGATCGTTTCGGTGACCACCATGCTTCGCGTATTTGAACAAAGACTCGACCCCTTCCCGCCCGACGAGGTACCGCCACCACCCGACGGCCTGGCTCGGTTCTTGTGGGCATGCACCCGGGGTGCGCGCGGCTACATTCTTGCGTTTGCGCTGCTCAGTGCCGCGGTATCGATCTACGAAGCCTGGCTGTTTTCTTTCCTCGGTCAGGTCGTGGACCTGCTCTCGACCTGGCAGGCCGGCGGTGAGGCGGCTGCGCAGGAAAGTCGCGTGTTGTGGGGCATGGGCATCGTGATGCTGACCAGCATCGGGCTGGTGGCGTTGCGTACCATGGTGCAACACCAGATATTGGCGATCAATCTGCCATTGCGGCTGCGGTGGGACTTCCACCGCCTGATGCTGCGGCAAAGCCTTTCGTTCTTTTCCGATGAGTTCTCCGGCCGGGTCACCACCAAGGTGATGCAGACCGCCCTGGCCGTGCGCGACGTGCTGTTCACCCTGATCGAGATCGCACCCGGAATCGGGGTGTACTTCATCGCGATCATCGCACTGGCCGGCGGCTTCGCACTGAAACTGATGCTGCCCTTCGTTGCCTGGATCGTGTTGTTCGGGCTGGCCATGCTCTACTTCGTCCCCCGCTTGGGGAAGGTCGGACAGGAACAGGCCAACGCTCGCTCCTCGATGACCGGACGTATCTCCGATGCCTACACCAACATCACGACCGTGAAGCTGTTCTCCCATTCCAATCGTGAAGCGCACTTCGCGCGCGCGGCCATGGAGGACTTCAAGCAAACCGGCTTTCGCCAGATGCGTCTGGTCAGCCAATTCGAGATCGTCAACCAGGCGTTGGTGGTGGCGTTGATCATGGCCGCTGGCGGTTATGCCCTGTGGCTATGGCACCAAGGCGATGTCGGCGCAGGTGCCGTGGCGGCAATCACTGCCATGGCGTTGCGTATCAACGGCATGTCGCACTGGATCATGTGGCAGATGACCTCGCTGTTCGAGGGTATCGGCACGGTGCAGGATGGCATGGCCACCCTGACCCGCGGCCCCAAGGTACAGGACGCGCCGGACGCAGGCGTGCTGGTGACCTCGGGCGGAGCGGTGACCTTCGACAACGTGAGCTTCAACTACAATGGCGAACGCCAGGTGCTCGATGGCCTGAGCCTGAACATTCGTCCGGGCGAAAAAATCGGCCTGGTGGGCCGCTCCGGCGCAGGCAAATCCACGCTCATCAACTTGCTGCTGCGCTTCTATGACGTCGACAGCGGGCAGATTCGCATTGACGGGCAAGACATTGCGCACGTGACACAAGACAGCCTGCGCGGCGCGATCGGCATGGTCACCCAGGATACGTCCCTGCTGCACCGCTCCATTCGCGACAACATTGCCTACGGTCGCCCCGATGCGACCGACGCGCAAATCCACAGTGCCGCGGCCAATGCCCAGGCCGATGAGTTCATCAGCCAACTGAGCGACCGCCAGGGACACACCGGCTACGACACCTTGGTAGGCGAGCGCGGCATCAAACTGTCGGGCGGTCAGCGTCAGCGCGTCGCCATTGCCCGAGTGATGCTCAAGAACGCCCCGATCCTGCTACTTGACGAGGCGACCAGCGCGCTGGATTCGGAAGTCGAAGTGGCCATTCAGGAAAGCCTCGATGAAATGATGAAGGGCAAAACCGTCATCGCCATCGCCCATCGGCTGTCCACGATTGCGGCGATGGATCGACTCATTGTCATGGACGATGGACGCATCATCGAACAGGGCACCCACACCGAATTGCTCGCCAGGAACGGCCTCTATGCGCGGCTGTGGCACCATCAGAGTGGCGGGTTCCTGGGGGAGGATCGGGGGGTGCCCGAGGCGATGGATCAGGTATGAGCGTGAATGCTCGGGGATGAGACCGCTCCTCGTGCTGCAGACAATGGATGTTATGGTGTTTTGGCTGTATCACGCACGTAGATGCCGCGGCGATCCTCTTCCGAAGGCTCGCCATTTTTTTCAACAAACGGAGTCACCTGCATGGAAGTCATCAATCAGTTGCAACCCGCAGACTGTGCGGGCATGGAGGACATCCGACGCGAAATCGACGCCCTTGATCAGGTCGTTATCAAGCTGTTAGGCAAGCGTTTTCACTACGTGCTGGCGGCCTCGAAGTTCAAGACCTCGGCGACTTCGGTGCGTGCTCCGGAGCGTTTCAAGGCCATGCTGGCGACACGTCGCGAGTGGGCCGAGGTCGAGGGCCTGAACCCGGATGCAATCGAAAAGATGTACAGCGACCTGGTAAACCACTTCATTGCCGAAGAGATGAAACACTGGGTGACTCATCAATCCGAGACCTGATTCTGGTGTCCGGACTTTCCGCTTTGGGTGATGGATTTCACTCCGTCGCGACATGCAGAAAACGGCCAAAAGCGGGTGTTGGTTACCAACACTGGCAATGACCCAGAAGCGTTTCGATGGCTCACTCAGCGCAGAGGGGATCTGCTTAAAGTTTTGCGCAGGTAGCTTGCTGACGAAGGACACAAATGCTGGAACTGAGCTGTCTGGGCAATTGCGACAGGCGCTTTACCCCTATCAAGCAGTTCGTACCCGTTGGCCGTGAAAAAATCAACAGCGCTTTGGGTCAACAAATGCAGTCGGGCTGCGCCTCGGGAGACCGCGTGTTGTTCCAGTTCCGACAACACCGCTGTACCCAGTCCCGCTCCACGATGCTCCTCGCAAACGACCATAGAGCGCAGCAGGAGATCGGGGCCAGTACCCTCCAACCCTCCATAAGCAACCAGTTTCCCATCCACGTCGAATCGGTAGAACTGCCGCCCGGGTTCGCTCACATCATCGCAGGGCAATCCAGCTTGACTCAAAGACGCACGGAGCTGATTCAAACCGCTCGCTCCAACTTTAATCATCTGCATCATCAGTGCTCTTATAGGCTCTCTGACACTCAATGCTAGCAGGCTCAATCCTTGTCGCCGATCAATCGACAACGGCACTTAAATTCGTCCGTTTTGGGTCGGATAGCGACGGTCGCATACTAGCAATAGTGTTCATGGCTCGTCCTCCACGTTGAGGGGAGAACAGGGGTGGATCAGTCACAATTGCTGGTGGTCGCTATTCGACCCAAAGCCGACGTCGAGGACTCTTGTTTTATGCCATTCAGAAACGGTTTAAATGGTGCCGCCAGGGAGCATGGCGATCGCTTTAGACCTGAATGAGTCGAGACGATCTGCACCGAACGCAATACGTTCAGACGCCACGAGCGTGCGGACAAAGGCAACACTGTATCGACTCCCAACGCACACCGCGCAGGGTTGCTGATTAGCGTTCCTCACCACACTCTTGGAAGCATTGATCATGAAAACCTTCAGAATCGAGAACTACGAAA
Source organism: Pseudomonas sp. NFX71 (assembly GCF_048079215.1). Classification (NCBI taxonomy): domain Bacteria; kingdom Pseudomonadati; phylum Pseudomonadota; class Gammaproteobacteria; order Pseudomonadales; family Pseudomonadaceae; genus Pseudomonas; species Pseudomonas sp. NFX71. The sequence goes on from NZ_CP182230.1 coordinate 6,233,558, forward strand.
CCAACAGCGCACAAAACCCTTCAACGCTCGGGTTCAAAACCATGGCGCTTGGCATCTACGGGGCCTATTTTGCGCTCGCCGTCATTTACTTCTGGTTCGGCGGAATGAAGTTCACACACTACGAAGCGGTCGGGCTGGTTCCGCTGGTGAGCAACAGCCCTTTCCTGGGTTGGGTTTATGAGATTTTCAGTGTCGACACCTTCTCCAATCTGCTTGGCGTTCTGGAGGTCTCGATCGGAATACTGATTGCAGGTCGCTTGCTGTCACCGAAGCTTTCTTTGGTAGGTGGCGTGCTCTCTGCCGGACTCTTTTTCACCACCTTGAGCTTCATGTTCTCGACCCCCGGCGTGATCGAACCCGGCCTCGGTTTTCCCGCTATCACGGTCGCTCCAGGTCAGTTTCTACTTAAAGACATCGGGTTACTTGCCGCTTCGATTTTCGTGGCCGGCCATTCTCTGACGGAGCTGGAACGCCGTTGAGCCGATGATCGACCACCCGGGATGGCCCGGAGCAGTTAGATGTTTCAGGCCATCGCTCCATCATCTGAACCTGCCAGGTCTTTAATCCAGTCCCGAGGACTGTAGCCAGTCTTGCGTCGAAACGCGCGTGCAAGTGCCGAAGGACTTTCATAACCGACTTCGGAGGCGATCAGTGTAATCGACCGTCCTTCACGAAGTCGCTTTTGCGCCAGGCTGATACGCCAACTCAGCAGATAATCGGCGGGCGTCTGCCCGATAACGGCCCGGAAATGCACCGCGTAGGCCGCGCGAGACATGTTCGATTCGCTCGCCAGTTCCGCAATTGACCAAGCACGATGAGGTGCGTTGTGAATCTGCACCAAAGAGCGCGACAACCGCGGGTCAGCCAGTCCAGCCATCATTCCAGTACGCAACTGGTTGTGATCAAGCAGATGTCGAAACAACAGGATGACCAGCAGTTCGAATAACCGTCCCAGCGCTGCCTCCCGGCCACAATGTGCACCCGCCGCCTCGCCGAACATCCACTTCAACGTATCGGCCAGCATTGGCAGTTCATCCAGGGACAACACCAGACAATCGGGTAACGAAGCCGACAGCGGGTTATCGACCCCACCCTCAAACTCCATTGACGCACACAACAACTGAGCTCCCTCGGACTCACCGGCAAACAATTGATGCCGGCTGGGGCGCGGCATAAAAATCAGGCTGGGCCGGATCAGCAGCAATTCCTTACGATCGGCTCCCAGTAACGTAACACTGCCAGCCTGTAGCAGGTGGATATACCCACGACCTTCAGCGCCGTCGTAAGACGACAAGCCGCACAGTTTGCCACTGTAAAACAGGTTTGCGCGCACGCCGAACTGTGACAACAAGGTAGACAAGCGATCCATGGGCAATCTCTTGGCAGAAATAGACGCCCAGATCATAACACCGCCGGATTGCGCCCCATCGTGACTAAAATGCTGTATTACCTGATGGGCTAAGTTCGATCAATCTTTGCCTGAAGTGACGGCCGCTTAGCGTCGATTACTACCCGTCACGACAGGCAGTAATCGGCCAGGAGCTGACACTTAAAAAGCGTTCTGAACGATCAGGTTCTCATGTCATGAAATCATCCTGCTGTCGTAACATCGGCACATCGACAGAACGGAGGTTGATATGGGAAATGGTCAGGGCAAACGAGTCGTTGTCATTGGTGCAGGCATCGTGGGCGCGTCATTGGCGTATCACTTGGCAGGTAAAGGCGCGAATGTCACCTTGGTCGAGGCTGAAGGTATAGCTTGCGGAGTGACTGGCAGCTCATTCGCCTGGATCAATACCGCACACCCCGAACCTGACCCAATTGCGCAACTGCGCGGTTCTGCCATCAAGGAGTACCGCCGGCTCGAAACGCAGCTGCCTGGTCTGAAGATACGATGGACAGGTGCCTTGTCTTACAGCGTGATGGCGAGTGGAGCGCTGCCGACCCCAGGTCACCAGGCTTCGGCAAACCTGGTGTCTCGATCGCAGATTCTCGACCTTGAACCAAATCTCAAGAACCCTCCCCAGTCTGCTCTATATGCGGCTGAAGAAGGAGCGCTGGACGCAGTACCAGCTACGCATGCGTTGATCGCAGGTGCCCAGGCGTATGGGGCGAATATTCTCACTCAGACGCGAGTGCTCGGTTTTGTAACCCAGAGTGCAACGGTGACCGGAGTCGAAACAACAATAGGCATTATCGATGCCGATATTGTCGTATTGGCAGCCGGGACAGGCATCACGAAGCTGACAGACATGCTTGGAGTGTCCCTGCCTATAGAAGCCTCGCCTGCCATTTTCATCCGTTACAAGTCACAACCCAACCTCGTGCACACTCTCATCTCCAGCCCTGAAATAGAAGTGAGGCAAAGTTCGGATGGTGCATTGCTGGCGGCAGAAGATTACCTGGACGACGCCATGGACAATCAGCCGGCAGCGATAGCGCTTCGAACTGCCAAGACAATACAGAACGAACTCCATGGTGTTGTTTCCATAGATCCGGAAAGGGCTTGTATCGGACTTAGGCCGATGCCTACCGATGGCATCCCCATCATCGGTTATTTGCCAAACGTGGGCGGCGTCTATGTTTGTGCAATGCACCCTGGAGTTACTTTGGCAGCGGTAGTGGGGCGTCTAGCCAGCGAGGAGATCATCGATGGCAAGACGTCCAGTGCCCTTTGGCCATGCCGGCCCGACCGATTCTTCCAAGCGTAGGGTGATCCTCTTGTGAGACAGCAATCGGCTGTTAGGAGTTAACGGAGTTGATTTTTCTTATCGTGCAGGATGGGTTACCGATTGAAGTCAGGATGATACGAACAGCCATAATCACACCTACTAGAATGGCAGCAAGACCTGACGCTTCTAAAGGTGTTGGCAGCCGGCTATGAAACAACAGGCCGAGTAATGTAGCGAACAGCGATTCAAGGGAGATCAGTTGTCCAGAAAGCACCATGGGAAGGCGACGGGACGCTGCGTTCCAGGCCCAGGCCCCGACGAGTGAGGACATCATCGCAATAACGAGGCCCCAGACGTACAAATGTCCTGCCGGGGAAACACTGAAACCAAGGATTGGCAGCTTGAGAAGGTCGAGCGCCTGCACAACCGGTAACAAGCACACGGTGCCCATTCCGGCACCGGCCATCATGAGGCCTGTCCAGACACCTGACGAATTGGCCGGGAGTTTCTCCAGTGCACTCTGGTTCAGCAAGCTGAATGCGAGCCACAAGACCACGGCGCAGACAGAAAAAATCAACCCCATCAACCACGCCCCATGGCCCGCAACGGGTTGATTGATACTGCTGATGTTCGTCAGCACAAGCCCGCCAGTCAAGAATGTCAGCGGTCTCATCAGTCTGCGCCATGGAAGCGTTTTTTTCGTGGCGTTGCTGAGCAGTGCCAACAAGACTGGCACCATGCCAATGAACGCTGGAGTCAGCACGGGGCCGCCAAAAATAACACCGGCGGCAATGCAGGTGCTGTACCCGAGATATCCGATCACGCCCAGACCGGCGGCGAGAAATTGCTGATTGCGACGCAGGCACCGTAGCTGGGCGCGACAGAGCACCATGACAACCACGCCCAGCGCACCCGAGATCAGAAACCGGATAACCATCAAGTCATAGATGCTGTAGGCGCCAGTGACGTAAGGGGCTATGAAATTCAGAGCCCAGCTCAGGGTCGCGACCACGGCAAGGATCACTCCGGCGATGATGTTTGAGTGAGCAATGGTCATCAGGCATATCCGCGAGGTATTCAGCTCATGTTGCACAGCGCCAGGGGTATGCTACAAACGAGTTCTCGGTCTTGGATGCATAACGTCTGATTATGAATACGCTTGGGAAGTCATTGCCGCCGCTTGCCAGTTTGCTGCCCTTTGAAGCGGCTGCTCGACTGGAAAGCTTTTCGAAGGCTGCCGATGAATTGCACATCACCCAAGCGGCGATCAGCCGCCAGATCCGTGGGCTTGAAGAAAATCTTGGGTTGAAGCTTTTTTGCCGCCGCAACCGTGCAGTCTTCCTGACGCAGGAGGGGCGTGAGCTAGGGCGCGTGGTGAGCACCGCATTGCAAAGTATCAGCGACAGTGCCGTCACCCTTCGTGAATCACCCCGTAAAAACCGCGTCGTTTTACTGTGTCAGTTGTGCGAAGCGTTCTATTGGTTGATGCCGCGCCTTTCGACGTTCCACCAGCAACACCCGGAAATCGAGATCCAGGTCGCGACATCCACCAGACCGTTGACTGAATTCAATGACCATTTTGACGTGGCCTTACAAAGCACCGGACGCCCCAGCGGCTTGCATGTTCTGGCGTTTACCGCCGCTGATGAAGTGTTTCCAGTGTGCAGTCCTCATTACCTGACTGCCCGACAGTCACTCGGGATCAGTGAACTTCGCCTCCACACGCTTTTACACCATCGCGCCACGCCACCGCACTTGATGGAATGGGATAGCTGGCTGCAGGCATTTGGGCAGACATTGGAGGGTTGTTCTCAGGGCACTTTGTTTGACAGTTACCCCTTGATGCTTCAGGCCGCCGTTGAAGGGCATGGAATTGCAATGGGGTGGCGTCGAACCGCCGGGAGGCTTATTGAAAACGGTACGCTGGTGAGACCTTGCGCAGAAAGTGTCCCTCTACCTAATGCGATATCGGTTTTCAGACTGCAGGGTGGGGAAGACCGGATTGAGGTGCGCGCGCTGATTGAGTGGCTTGCAGAGGAATTACGTAATGAAAGCTAACAGATCAATTCCCCTGTTTATGACGTTTGAGTAACGACCGCTTTTGGCCGAGGCTGTGTAAAAACGTTTTTCAGTGCGACAGGTACTCAAAACCGGATTGAAAATCGCGCTTCTACGCGAAATCTACATCTGCTGACGTGCCGATAAATTTCAGATTTAACGTAGACGCGCACACTTCAATTTTGGCGAAGCGTTTTTACACACTCTGGGCCGATTGTTGCCTGTCGCGAAGAGCAGCAATCGACCCACAGCGGCCTTTCTTAAACACTGACACCACGGTCGTCACACCGCCCATTTTCCCTTATGCACTGCTCAACGTCAGAAGTTCTCGAGACTGACTTTAATGCCCGCACGGCCGGCCAACTCAATGGTCTCTTCCACCCGGTCAGCGTCAACAATAAAACCATCGTAATTTTCACCACCGGAGTCCAAGTGAAGATAACGTTTACCAAACCGAACCAACCATCGGTCGAATTCATCAAGCACCTCTGGCATTGATGAGGCACCGTTTCGCACGTAGACGTAGGGCTCTTTCAATTGGTTGGCGCTAACCAGATAAGGAGCCTGATATTCAAACACATCAAAACCTTTCCAATCCAGGCTCATTAAAACGAGGTGTTCAAGTTTTTGCGCCTTTGAACCATCCAACAATCCATCTGTGAAAGCACTACATGCGTCATCTCCCATCGCGTATCTACGCATGACGCGCCTGACAAGTCTGGCGCCTTCTTTTTCCGGAACCACCGCCAACAGCGCCTGGGCAAAAGTCTCGAGTGCCTTTTTTTGTGCGGGATCGGGTGGGCCGGGCCGTAATTCTTTCATGATCGCTGAAGCGCTGAGGTTAGTTTCCTCGGGTGGAGGCATGGTAAAGCGCCCACCAAACAACCGATCCAAAATGCCCATACCACTCCTTGGAATACCTTGGGGCAAGCGACTTTTCTTTTACCGGCGACAGTCGCTGCTTGTTTTGAGATTTGTGTTGTAGTTGAGCCTAAGGCTCCAAGTGAGGTTTGTCGATCGACCGCCTTTTTTACTGCCAAATTGGACCTGATCCGACCGTCCGCTTTTGGCCCAGAGTGTGTAAAAACGCCTTCGTGAACCCTTGCTATCAGAAATCATAGCAAGGGCTCTCGACAATGTTTTGTTCACGATTTCAGCCAAAAAAAGATCCTACACTTGACCTACTCCGAATCGTGACAACAGACGCAAAGCTTGTTTCCTTCAGGGTCTCGAAAATACGCCCCATAAAAATTCGGGTGGTATTCGGGTCGCAAGCCCGGAGCGCCTTCACATGTTCCATCCAATGCCAACGCCAAGGTATGGGCGTTGTGTACGATCTGTCGATTAGGTGCCAGCAGAGCAATCATTTGCCCATTTCCTAGCGTCGCAGATTCGCCGTCGAACGGTTTGCCCACCACGAAAAGAGGGCGTGCAGTGTCGGGGTGTTTCCAGCCCGCCCATGGGCGTTCAAGTTCTGTGAACTTGAGATCAAGTCCGAGTATCTGCATGACCCCTTGATAAAACACAAATGCTCGATTGAAGTCATTCACTCCGATGAATACATGTGAAATCATTTTTTGTCCTAAAAAGAGGAAGCCTTCTCGCACCATACCAAGAATTTTTCAGGCTGTTTTCAACTCCTAGCCCGAAACATACTCCGTCGGTCTTGGAAGCTGTTTTTACACACTCTGGGGCCGAAAGCGGACGACCATGAATGCTCGCTTGTGACCAAAGCTGACGGTTGACTTGGTTCGGATTCAACTTGAGCAGGCTGGTCGCTCGCCTAACCGCTCTACCAACCTTACGAGATAACCGTCGACATCCTGGACGATGAACTCGCGCTGCCCTACTTCTACATTTTCAGCCCGATACCAGGTGTCTTTGCATTCTCGATAGAGTGGAAATCCAGCCTGATCAAGTTTTTGGATGATGGGTGCAACGGCCTCGACATCAATCTGCAGGTTGATGCCTCTTCCAAACGGTTTAGTCAACGGCGCAGTCAGCCATTGCCCGGCATTCGAATCAATCTGCTCAAGCATTACTTGAGCGCCATTTAAATCCAGGTATGCGAATCCATCTTCCGGACGTTGATAAGCTATTTTGAACCCCAGGCAAGAAACCCAAAAAGCCATACTGCTACCCAGATCGGTGACCATCAGCTCCGGCACCAGTTTGTTACGTTTGAACATGAGATGACTTCCATTTCAAAAGGCTTACATGGCGGGCTGCGGCTTTCAGCTGACGTTCCTTCAAAATCTGGGTGCCGATACCCTTGGCTTGAAATTCGTGTGAAACAGCGATGTTCTGAATATGGATTCAGATCGTCTTTGTCCAGACCTTGAAAGTAGCCAACAGTCTGGCCGTCGACTTCAATAACCGACGTGATTGCATATGCGAATTAGGCTGCAAAATTAGAGCGCTGCCAACTTTCATCCCAGCCCCATATTTTCTCGATGTGCCCGTGGAAAACTGCTCGATGCAAGTCAAACAGGGCTGTTCGATCACTGTCAGTTGCGGGGCGTACCGTCATATCGCTTATCAATCCCTGATAACGCATGCCCTCCAGTGCTGCGCTATATCGGCATAACTTTGATTTGTGCTGAAGTCCGGAGAGGCTAGCGCCTGTAAAAACAAACAGCAACACCACTCAATAAACCGACTGCTGAAAACACCTTTTTTGCGCGCAGCTACGCGAAATCCGAGCCCGGAATGCTCTGCTCAAAGTGAAGGTGTCAATCTCAAGCTCGTACTACGGCCGACCTTTTCAACAGGACCCAAAGCTGCTCTTTGACCCATGCAGCCTGACTGATTGCTCATAGAAATTTTACGGAGAATTTACGGAGCCTTTAGGGTGGGCATCCGATACTGCGCGGTGCTAATTTGGAACGCTACTGTGATGTCCCTCGCAGCAATTCGGCTTATCGGCTTCATCTTAGGTATTTTTTTGATCACGCTGGCCGTGAGCATGGCTATTCCCATGATCACACTGGTGATCTATGAGCGTAGCGACGATCTCTCGGCCTTCCTCTGGTCGAGTTTGATTACCTTCATCTGTGGTCTCCTGTTGATCGTGCGGGGGCGCCCGAATACTGGCGATCTTCGGCCGAGGGACATGTACTTGCTGACTACCGCAAGCTGGGTAGTTGTGTGCACCTTCGCAGCTTTACCCATGGTGTTCATCAGCGATATCAGCTACACCGACGCATTCTTTGAAACGATGTCTGGCATCACGACCACTGGCTCGACTGTACTCACCGGTCTGGATAGCTCATCTCCCGGCTTGCTGATCTGGCGCTCCATGCTCCACTGGTTGGGTGGCATCGGCTTTATCGGCATGGCTGTGGCGATTCTTCCACTGTTGCGAGTCGGCGGCATGCGTCTGTTCCAGACAGAGTCCTCAGATTGGTCGGAGAAAGTGACACCGCGCTCCCATGTGGCAGCCAAGTACATTCTTTTGCTCTATCTGTGGCTGACGGGCATCGGAGCTCTAGCGCTCTGGCTCGCGGGAATGACGCCATTTGAAGCGGTCAACCACGCGATGTCGCTAATCTCTACCGGAGGGTTCTCAACTTCGGATTCCTCTCTCGGGCATTGGACTCAACCAGCGATTCACTGGGTGGCGGTAGTCATCATGATTCTGGGCAGCCTGCCATTCACCTTGTATGTCGCGACATTGCGGGGTAATCGGCGTGCGCTGATCAAGGATCACCAGGTACGCGGATTTATTGGATTCTTGCTCGTCACATCGCTGGCTGTTGGTACCTGGCTGTATTTTCACAGCGATTACGGATGGTGGGATGCGTTTCGTATCGTGGCTGTCAATGTGACCTCGGTCGTCACGACCACCGGAATTGCGGTTGGCGACTACACCTTGTGGGGCAGTTTCGCTGTTTTGCTGTTTTTCTATTTGACCTTCGTCGGTGGCTGTTCCGGCTCAACGGCAGGCGGTCTTAAAATCTTCCGTTTCCAGGTGGCTGCCGCTCTGCTGGTCAGCAGCTTGAAGCAGTTGATCCATCCTCGAGCCGTGATTCAGAAAAAATACAACGGTCACCCCATCGACGAGGAGATCGTGCGCTCGCTTTTGACCTTCTCGTTTTTCTTCACCATCACGATTGCCGCCATCGCTTTGGGCCTGGCTTTCATTGGGCTTGATTGGATAACCGCGTTGAGCGGTGCCGCTACGGCGGTGTGTAACGTCGGGCCAGGCCTGGGCACGATCATTGGGCCGGCAGGTAATTTCTCGTCATTACCGGATGCCGCCAAATGGCTACTCACCGTTGGAATGCTTCTGGGAAGGTTGGAAATCCTGACTGTGTTGGTGCTCGTAACTCCAGTTTTCTGGAGATATTGACCCCGCTAGTCGAGGGCAGGTTTTGGCCGATTTCATCAATGGGGCCGATGAGGTACAGGCCGTACTCGCTCGTGAAGGTCAGGAAACCGCGATAAGGGCGCAATACCTCAACAACCCCTAACCCTCAATCAACGAACTCGCCAACAACGCCTCCAACCCCATCGGCTTGGCAAAGTAATAACCCTGGGCCTGCCCTGCGCCCATTTCGCGCAGCAGGTCCAGCGTCGCTTGATCCTCGACACCTTCGGCCACCACACTCAGGTCCAGCGATTCGGCCATCCGCACAATCGCCCGGACAATCGCGCGACTGCGAGGGCTGGCGGTCAATTCGAGGATGAACGACTTGTCGATCTTCAGGCCGCTGAAACGGTATTGATGCACATAGCTCAGGGATGAAAACCCGGCACCGAAGTCATCAAGCACCACCGACATGCCGTTGTCGGCCAATTGCTGCATGGTCAGTCGGGCAATCGCCGGTTCGGCGACCAGCGCCCCTTCGGTCAACTCCAGGCAGATCCGCGACGGCTCGACCCGGTGCCGCGCCAGCAAGGCAAGCACATCACTGGCGAAGTCCGGACGCGTCATGCTGTAGCTGGAGCAATTGACGTGCACCGGCGGCCAGTTCGCGTGCTCGGGTTGCGCGAGGATCATTGCGATGCTGGTCAGCATGTACAGGTCCAGGCGACCGATCAGGCGCAAACCCTCGACGTCCGGCAAAAACTCGCCCGGCGCGATCACCCGGCCGCCCGGCTGGTGCCAGCGAATCAGCGCTTCGAGGGCAACCAGTTCGCCGCTTTCGACGCTGACGATCGGCTGGAAATACGGCAGCAATTCGTCGGTACGCTTGAGCGCGTTTCGCAAGGCACCTTCCCGCTCGACCTGGTCCGAGACTTCACGGCGCACTTCCTGATTGAACACCGCGTAGCTGTCGCGTCCGGCACTCTTGACCCGGTACATCGCCGCATCGGCATCGCGCAGCAAGTCGGCGGGCTCCATATGAAACTGGCTGTCGGCGCTGACGATACCGATGCTGCAGGACGAAAACACCTCATAGCCATTGATCAAAAACGGCAGGTCAAACGCCACCAGAATCCGTTCGGCGATTTCGATCACCACGTCCAGCGGCGCGTCGGGTGCCAGCACGGAAAACTCATCGCCGCCCAGGCGTGCGAGCATGTCGGTGTCGCGCAGGCAACCGCGTAAACGGTGGGCGGCCTGCCTCAACAGCAGGTCGCCAAAATGGTGGCCGAGGCTGTCGTTGACCAGTTTGAAACGGTCGAGGTCGATGAACATCACCGCCAGGTGCCCGCCTTCGCTGCCGAACTGCGACCAGGCCAGATTGAGGCGCTGTTGCAGGTAGGTACGATTCGGCAGCCCGGTCAGCGCATCGTGGGAGTTCTCGTGCTGCAACTTGGCATTGGCGTGATCGAGCTCGCGGGTACGGTTCTGCACCCGGGCTTCCAGCTTGAGGTTGGCGGCATGGATCGCTTCGGCGGCCGTGCGGCGCGATAACGCGGTGTCGATGTGCCGCGACACGAACGTCAGCAATTCCTGGTCACGCAGGGTATAGCGCACCTGCGAGGTATAGCTTTGCACTGCCAGCACGCCACGCACCACATCGCCATCGAACAAGGGAATGCCCAGCCAGGAATAGGATTGGAAATACGCATCGGCCACTTCGATTTCACCGTGCGCAGTCAATCGCTCGGCTTCGTCGGCGTCAATCAGGCAAGGTCGGCGCTGACGGATCACGTACTCGGTCAAGCCCCGGCTCCCACGCCGTGCCACCGGGCAGGTCGTCTGCCGCTCATCAACGTAATAGGGAAAGGTCACTTCACTGGTCGCGTCGTCGAACAGCGCAATGTAGAAGTTCCGCGCGAACAACAGATCACCGACGATGCCATGCAGGGTTTGAAACAACTCAGCCATGTCGCCAGGCTGGCTGGACAGTTCAGCGATCTGGAACAGCGCGCTCTGCAGATGCTCGGCGCGCTCTCGTTCTGCCACTTCCTGCCGCAATGCGTCGTTGAGTGCCGACAGCTCCAGGGTACGACGTATCACCGTCGCTTCCAGGTCCTCTCGGTGCAGGATCCGGTCCAGCGCCATGGCCACGTGGCGTGCCACTACCAGAAACAGCGCGCGGTCCTCGGCGCTGTAGGTTCGGGAAACCTCGTAGACCTGCATCGCGAGCATGCCGAACACGTCATCCGAGGCATTTTTCAACGGCGCCCCCATCCAGAACTCGGGACGATCACCCACGCAGTAAAAACGCTCCTCGGCCTGAGCCGCGAGAATGCCGGCGGCGTCGATCAGCAATGGCTGGCCCGTGGTCAACACTTGCCCGGTCAAGGACAGGTGTGACGGGTCAAGGTATTCGTAGTGCTGGGACTCGACGGCATCAACGTCGATGATGTCGACGTAATACGGATAGTCGATCTTGCCGCTGTGCGGGTCATACAACGCGAGATAAAAGTTCTCGGCATCGATCAGGCTCGCCAATAGTTGGTGAACCCCCACCAGAAACACTGACCGGTCGCGGGTCGAACTGGCCAGGTAGGTAATTTCATACAGCACACGCTGAGTAATCTGCGCACGGGCAAGCGTATTGGTCTGTACCTCAATGCCCAGGCGCTGGGCAAATTCGGCGAGCGCCGGTTCAGCGGCATCGTCGACTGGCGCAAGCAGCCAACCCAGTTCACTTTCGCCCTTGCCGGTCGGCCAGCGGTGCAATCGCCAGGTCAGGCAAAAGGCTTCGAACTCGTCATTCGCAACACTTGAAGGCCACCGCGCACGTGGATCGCCCTGCCCGACCAAATGCATTTGTTCACCGGCGCGGTAAACCACCCACGCGGTGGTGTGCCCCCAGTTGCGCGCTGAATCCAGCAATTGTTCGATCGTATTTTCGTTGCCAGCGTACGCCATGCCGACAGTCTCCGAATTTCCTTTTCGTTGAGATGCAACCACGTGGCAATCGTTCGATTGCCGCGCAGAGTCGTTGCATGGACGAACACTCATCAGCGCTCCCTGAGCCAGTAACTGGCGATACTTACTGAGTGATTGCTAGCAATGCGCCAGTGAGCATCCCGTTTAAAGCTTATAGAGCTTTTATTCAATAGATTTTTTCGGTTTGCTACACACGTTAGTCCAGGACCTGTATCTGCGTCAGCCCTACCCGCTCGGCCTGCTCTGAAATCTCCGCTGGCGTCGCATCCGCATTGGGCATGATCAGGCTGTTCTCTCCATCCCCAAAATGCAGTTGCAACAGGTGCATCGCCGCCTCATGGACAGGCAGCCGAGGCTGATTGAACTCGAACACGTGAGTGCGGGGCTCGCCGTTGAACAGGTATTGCACAGTGTAGTGGCGCATGCCGGGATCCTCGTAATGGGAGAAGTGCGCACGGTTGAACTAACCTTCAATTTCCAATGATGTCCAGCATGCCCTCATTCGAGGAAGTGAATATGAAATTCGCATTCGTCGCTGCCGCAGTCGCCGTCATGCTCACCTCATCGCTTCCCGCCAATGCGGTCGCCACTGAAGAGACCGAAGCCATCCGCCCTTTTCAGATCCACGTTCCTGACCGCGATCTGGCGGATCTGCGTGAGCGCATTGCGGCGACCCGCTGGCCGGATAAAGAGACGGTTTCCGATCGGTCCCAGGGCGCTCAACTGGAACAATTGAAGGCGCTGGTTCACTACTGGGGCACGAGTTACGACTGGCGCAAAGTGGAGGCCCGGCTCAACGCCTTGCCGCAGTACGTCACGACGATCGATGGCGTGGACATCCATTTCATCTGGGTGCGCTCTCCCCGTCCGAACGCTTTGCCGTTGATCATGACCCACGGTTGGCCAGGCTCCATTCTCGAGTTTATTGATGTCGTCGGCCCGCTCTCCGACCCCGTCGCTCACGGGGGCAACGCGGCGGATGCATTTGATGTGGTGATTCCGTCGATCCCTGGCTATGGCTTCTCCGGAAAACCGACGGGGATTGGCTGGGACCCGGATCATATTGCACGGGCATGGGCGCAGTTGATGAAACGCCTCGAGTACACGCGGTACGTCGCCCAGGGTGGCGACTGGGGTGGCCCGATCACCAGCGCGATGGCGCGCCAGGCACCGGCCGGATTGCTCGGCATTCACCTCAACCTGCCGGCCACAATTCCGCCGGAAGCGACTGCGGCACTCGCTGCGGGCGGGCCGGCACCGGAGAACTTCTCCGCGCAGGAGCGCGCCACCTTCGACGCCGTTGCCACACTGATCAAGCAGGGCAACCTGGCGTACAGCACAATGATGGCCGCAAGACCGCAGATGATGGGCTACGGCGTAGCGGATTCACCGAGCTTTCTCGCCGCGCTCCTGCTCGTTCACCCGGGATTTTCAAAATGGATGTACGGCGCCGACCCTCAACAGCTGCCGACAAAGGATCAAGTGCTGGATAACTTCACGTTGTACTGGCTCACGAACAGCGCCGCTTCGGCAGGACGGCTGTATTGGGAAAACAAAGGGCGCAGCCCGCTTTCCTCTGCGGCACAGAAGACCACCGAGATTTCCCTGCCAGTGGCGGTCACAGTGTTTCCAGATGACGTTTATTTCCCTCCGGAAACCTGGGCCCGACGCGCCTACAGCCGTCTGATCTACTTCCATCAAGCCGACAAAGGCGGTCACTTTGCAGCCTGGGAACAGCCCCGACTCTTTACTGAAGAACTTCGCACAGCGTTCAAGTCTCTGCGTTAGCGGTGCCTGGCATGTGTGAGAGGATGCTGGCGGCCAGGAGCGGACCGGTGTCCCACTGCACAATGATCCAGGTTGTTTACCAAGGAGGGAGCGTACTTATGAAGCCCGTCAGAATCAGGACTCTGGAAAGCACGGATGCTGAAGCGTTGCTGACATTTGAATTGGACAATCGCGAGTGGTTCGAGCGCCACATTGACGCGCGTGACGCTGCTTTCTACTCGACGCGGGGTGTCACCGAGCACATCACGGCTTATTTGTCCGATTATGCCGCCGGAACCTGGCACCCTTTTGTCATCGAAGACGCTGGCAGGAAAATAGTGGGTCGGGCGAACCTGAAAGGCATCGATACGGCAGAACGGTCGGCAGAAGTCGGCTATCGAATTGCTCAAAATGCGTGCGGACAAGGACTGGCCACACAGGCGGTGAAGCATCTGATCCAGGAGGCGCGGTTGCGTTGGAACCTTAAACAACTGGTTGCCAATGTCTACGCCGCAAATATCGGCTCGGCAAAGGTACTTGCGCGCTGTGGCTTCTTGATCGAGCATCCATCCGGGCAAGAAGGGACAGCCCAGGAATATCGATTTGGCCTGTCGATTTAGACGAGTGGAAAAACAGCTACCGTTTATTCGCAGACAAAAAAAGCCCCGCCACCGAATGCGGTGCGGGGCAAAAAATTGGTTGGTTGCGGCCAACCAAAGGAGCTCTGTAGAAAACGTTTACGTACCGGGGTTAGATGCAGTCCTGTGCGGCGCGTTCAAAACTGGAAGGCAACAAGTTCGAGGCCAACAGGTGCCGCTCGTAGATGAACACCTTGCCGCCGTTGCCGGCCTTGTAGGCTTCCAGCACGTTGTCCGCCGAGACTTTGCTCGGCACCACGATCCGGTAGCTGCGCTGGGTCTGCGAGACGGTCGGGTTGCCCTGCAATTTCGGTACGACGCATTCAGCGTATTGGGCCGGGGTCTTGCTGGTCTGCAAGGTCAGGGTCGGGTCGTTCGGCGCGGAGGCACAACCGGCGAGCAACAAGGCGCCGAAGGCCATGGCAGGCACACTTAAAAGACGCATCGGTCTCATCCTGAAAGGTTCGTTCATCAAATCACGCAAATTTTCGTGAGTGGTGTGTCGTTGGAGGTGATTTTCCGGGTATTGCGAACAAAGTAGAACTTGCGTTTCTTGATGGTCACTATTACCTCTAACAATAGTTGCGCGCCGTGCCGGCGGATGAATACTCAATCGCCACTGGAAACGATGGATGAGGAACTCTCCTTGAGAACGTTTGACTTGATTCGTGACGCTGTTTTGCCCGATTTCCGTGATCGGGTGGCCGAGTACCTGGTGCAGTACGAAACCGTACTACTGGGCGAAACCGCGCCCGACCCGAAGCTGGTGCAGGCCACCGCCAATCAGTTGCGCGGGTATTTGCGCGGGCTGAATACCACGCGGGTGCTGGGTATGGCGGACTGGGAGGAGCTGGATCGGCGGGTGGTGAATACGTGGCTTTTAACGATCGACCAATGACAGAAGCAGCACACAAAACCAAAAAGGAGTTTGCGTCATGACCGACGATTCAAAACTAAAAGGACCAGCGTCGTACTTCCCCTCTATTGAAAAAAAGTATGGGCAGCCGATCACCCACTGGCTAAGCCTGCTCAAAACAGTCAGCGGCAAGAAGCATATGGAAATGGTGGCCTTGCTCAAGACTGAACACGGCATGGGCCATGGCCATGCCAACGCATTGGTTGCGTACTTTTTAGCGAGCGCTAAAACCGACTGACGAGAGGGGTCGCATCGATATCGCAGCATTCGATACCAAGCCTTTGAAATGACTGTCAGGCCCTGCGCGCAGAGCAATACGCCACAATAAGCTGAGTGAACGCTGCCACTATCGCCTGGTCCGCTTCAGGAGAGGTAAACAACCGAAACTCCGCATCAGGCAACTCCGGCAACCCTTGTTCCGCCCCAAGAACCACCAGTCCTTGCCTCAACTGGCTGAGTGGCATGGGCGCTACCGCGAAGCCTGCAAGCGCCGCTGCCTGCAACCCGGCCGTGCTGCTGCATAACATGGCCGTGCGTTGGGCGATGCCCGCCTGAGCCAGTCGCTTCAGCGCTGCTTCGCGATAAGGGCACGGCTCGGGGAACAGGGCCAGCGGCAACGGCGTCGGTAGCTGCGTGACGGGTTGCGCCGACCAGGCCCACACCAGCGGTTCTTGCCATAGCAAAAGACCCGCTTCGCTGGTTTCGCACAGCGAACCGATGACCAACTCCAGATGCCCTTGCTTCATCAGCGCCAGTAACGTGCCAGGAATGCTCACTTGCACGTCGATCTCCATCCCTGGGTACTGCGCGGCGAAATCCTGAAAAGTGCGCAGCAGGCGTGATTCGACAAAATCCTCGGACACCCCGATCCGCAGTCGCCCGTGAAATGGCGTACGCGTCAGTTCTGCCCAGGCATCACGATTCAACACAAGGATCGTGCGCGCATAAGACACCAGGCGCTCGCCATCGGGCGTCAGTTGCTGGGAGCGGGTGGTCCGCGTCAACAGCGGTTTACCAACCTGTTCTTCCAGTCGCCGCACATGGCCACTGACCGCAGATTGAGTAAGGTGCAGCTTTTCAGCTGCACGACTGAAGCCTTCTTCATCGACGACAGCGACAAATGTTTTGAGCAGCAGGGTATCGAACATAGTTTTATACGTGATCAATCGAGTACTAATTTACGATTTATATTTCAAATACAACTATGTTGCAATGCCGCCCTACCCCACCACTCGAGGCGCGCCATGACTACTCTTCTGCATATTGAATGTTCTCCACGCAAGCAGCGTTCGGCGTCCCTTGAAGTCGCCCGCCGCTTCATCTCACGTTATCAAGAACACATCCCGAACACCGAAATCCTCACGCTCGACCTCTGGAACATGGCGTTGCCGGAATTCGATGACCTGGCCATGGAGGCCAAATACGCAGGACTCAATGGCACCGCCTTGACCCCGGCGCAACAGGAGGCCTGGAACACTTTGAAAGACCTGGCTGCGCACTTGCACCGCGCGGATGTGCTGGTGATGTCCGTACCGCTTTGGAATTTCAGTATCCCGTACAAACTCAAGCACTTCATCGACCTGGTTTCGCAGAAAGACATCCTGTTCAGCTTCGACCCGGAACGCGGCCTGGAAGGCATGCTGCACAACAAAACCGCCGTGGTGGCGTACGCCCGCGGCCTGGATTTTTCGGCGCAGTCGATCACGCCGGCGGAGCGTTTCGACTTTCAGAAGCCTTATGTGGAAGCCTGGCTGCAATTCATCGGCGTGACCGATGTGCATTCGGTGATTGTGGAAAAAACCATTTTGGGGGAAGACGTTGATCGTGGCGCGCGCGAGGCTGCGACTCGGCAGGCCAGGAAACTGGCAGATGAGATCTGTCGCTGACGTTTCGGCATCAAGGCCCCCATCGCGACTGCATGCCCAACCCCATTCGCCCATCAACATTTGACCTATCCTTTATCCAACCCAGAACGCCGGTCTCCGCCATGTCCGCCCCCGAATCCACCCTCCTCCAAAGTTGGCACCTTAATGCCCGGTCCTGGATCGAAGCCATCCGCGCCGGCACCATAGAAAGCCGCCACACGGTCACAGACCAGGCCATCCTGCTGGCGGTGCTGGGCCGTCAACCCGAGCGCGTGCTCGACCTGGGCTGCGGTGAGGGCTGGCTGTTGCGTGCGCTGACGGAACGTTCCATCGAGGCGGTCGGTGTGGATGGCGATGCGACGCTGGTCGAAGCGGCCCGTGCGGCGGGAACTTCTGTGGTGCATTTGGCGAGTTATGAAGCGTTGGCGGAGGCAAAAGTCGATATCGGTCGTGACTACAACCTGATCTGCGCCAACTTCGCCTTGCTGCACCAGGACATCATCCCTCTGCTCGCCGCCATGCCTCCCCTGCTCGCCCCAGACGGTGCGCTGGTGATCCAGACACTGCATCCGTGGGCCGCAGCGGCGGGGGATTATCAGGATGGCTGGCGCACAGAGACCTTTGCCGGGTTCAAGGGGCAGTGGCAACCCATGCCCTGGTATTTCCGCACCTTGTCCAGCTGGCTCAATGCCTTGGACATGGCCGGTTTTCGGTTGGCCGGCCTGCAAGAGCCGCAGCACCCACAAAGTCCCGTGCCGCAGTCGTTGCTATTGATCGCCGAGCCTATACGCCGAGGATGAGCGATGGCGCCCGGCATCACTTTCGCTTTTGCCGCGCCTGTTCCTCCTCCGCCAGCGCCTGACGAACCAGCGCTCTCGCCGCCCAGGCAGCGGCATCGAGTGATTCTTCAACGCTCGCGCCACTGATATCGCGCACGGCGATCAACGCTTCAGTGCCGATGACGATCGACAGCGCCTGCTTCAGGCGTTTGCGCGCACGGGGTGTGAGCACGTCCTTCAGCGAGTCGACGATCGGCTCGATGTAGCTCATCCGTCGGCCCGGCCGCAGGGGTTCGTGGGTCTCGCTTTCCAGCCACACCGACATGAACGAACGTTCCATCACGTGCAAGCCGATCTCGTCGTCGATCAAGAGTGTGTTCAACGCGTTCGCGGCCAGGCCAATGCCCTTTACCGGATCGTCTCCCGGCCGCCAGAAGCTTTCCAGCGGCTTCATTTCGCGATCGGCGGCCAGCTCGCTGATCAACGCCTCGGTCGAGGGAAAGTAGCGATAGGCCGTGGCGCGCGAAACCATTGCGCGCTCGGCCACTTGCGCAACCGTCGGGTGAAGGCTCTCGTCGCGCAAGGCGACGGCGGCATCGATCAGCGCCTGGCGAGTTCGCAGCTTCTGGTTGGTGCGACCTTGCGTACCGCCGTTGGGGTTCGACGGGCTTGACTTCGGTATGGACATGGAATATATGAGACTCTGTCTTTTCGTGAGATACAGTCTCACAATAGACGTACAGCAACCAACCTGCAAGGTTGCCCATTATGTTTCAGCAACTGAACGCGCCTCAGGGCGCATGAGGTGTATGCCATGAATCACAACCTCCGTTCGCGGACCTGGTTTCGGCTCGCTGCGATCTACTTTGCGCTTGGCGTGATGCTGGGCGTGGCGATGGGCGCTTCCGGCGACCACTCGCTGTTCGCGGTACATGCCCATGTCAATCTGTTGGGATGGGTGTCGATGGCCCTGTTCGGCATCATCGGCACCGCGCACCCGTCAATCACCGAAGGGCGCGTGGCGGCTGCCCAGTTCTGGACGTACAACGTGGCCGTCCCGGTGATGCTCGGCGCGCTGACGCTGCGCCTCAAGGGCTTTGCGTCGGTCGAGCCATTGATTGCTGGCGCATCCGTCCTGATTGGCTGCAGTGTGCTGCTGTTTGTGTGGCTGGTGTTTTCGCGCATCGGTGTCACGGTGGAGCACTTGAACAGCGCGTCACGGGAATCGCGCCTGTCATAACGAAGGACCAGCAGGCGTTTTTGGGCAGCGTATCGGTGCGAGGGAGATTGACCTCGAATTGGGCTGCTGCCCTTCTCACTTCGCCGACATCTTGCACAAAAGGTTCGAAGATAAAGGGCAGCGCGTTGGCGGAAATACCGATGCCGTTATCGCTGGGTCGCCCCTCTGAAACACTATCGAAGCTCCGCCCTCTTACTCCCTGTCTTTCGTCGAACGGATGAGATTGCCCCGCAATTTCACAATCGCCTTCTGCATTTTCACGAAGTCGTCGGGGTCAAGACCGGTTTGCGGGAAGCCCTCTTCCGAGAGCCCTTCACGCAGCTTTCGCCCCTCTTTCGTGAGGCTGATCCGCACCTGGCGTTCGTCTTCCGGGTCGCGCTGGCGCAGCACATAACCCATCGCTTCCAGCTTCTTCAGGATCGGCGTGAGGGTGTTGGACTCCAGGAACAGCTTTTCGCCGAGGCTGCCAACGGTCTGGTTGTCTTCCTCCCACAGTGCAACGAGGGTGATGTATTGCGTATAGGTCAGCCCGAGCCGTTCGAGCATTGGCTTATAAGCCTTGCCGAAGGCGAGATTGGATGAATAGACCGCAAAACACAGGAATTCGGAGAGCTTCAGGTCGAGGGCGGCTGGCTTGTCGGTGGTTTTCATGGGGCGTTCTCTTTGGCCAATCTTGCAAGGCTGAAACTCTACATCGTATGCGATGGTATCGGAAGTGCGTCAACCATCGACGGGTTCCGCGCGGGCGTTCCAGGCCTGTAGCAGCCGACGGCCGGTTGACCGGGATGAACCGGATGAGCCGGCCGTGACCAGCATGCTGACTACTTACTCGCGCTTGCGTCACCGGGGCAAGGGGTGAGCCACGAGTCGGCACTCACCCTTCCATATCCGTCCCTTAAAGACCTGCAGCACGCCCAACCGCCGCTTCAATCGCCGCAACATCAATCTTCCCCATCGTCATCATCGCGTCGAACGCGCGCTTGGCTGTCGCTCGATCGGGATGTTTGATCGCCGCTGTCAGCACACGCGGGGTGATCTGCCATGACAGTCCCCACTTGTCCTGGCACCAGCCGCAGACGTTTTCCTGGCCGCCGTTTCCGACAATCGCGTTCCACAAGCGGTCCGTTTCGGCCTGGTCGTCGGTCGCCACCTGGAACGAGAACGCCTCGTTGTGCTTGACCCCCGACCCGCCGTTCAGCCCCAGGCACGGGATGCCCATCACCGTGAATTCGACGGTCAGGACATCGCCCTGCTTGCCCGCCGGGTAGTCGCCGGGTGCGCGAAGGACAGTGCCCACCGCGCTGTCGGGGAACGTCTTGGCGTAGAAGGTCGCGGCGTCCAGTGCGTCGCCGTCGTACCAGAGACAAATGGTGTTTTTACTGGTCATTTTGCTTCTCCAACAATGGGCTGACATTTCATTCTAGCCAAGCAGTCAGCCAGGCAAATGAAGGCGGCCAATACTGGCGCCTGTTGCTACTCAACGTCTTCGAACGTTCCGGTGCGCACCTCGCCGCTGCGCAGGTATCGGGTGATCAGTACCCCCGTCGGCGTGGTGCTCGAATGCACCAATGTGAAGGCCGATGCCACTGCAGTGTCGTCAAACAGGCGCTTGCCACGCCCCGGCACGACGGGAAAAATCATCAGCCGAAGTTCGTCCACCAACCCGGCTGCCAGTACGCCGCGAAGATGTCATAGGTGCGACGCCCCAGCAGCAACTCGAACGGCTGCGAGACTGATGAACGCGGCAACGGTGAGTGTGCGCATGGGTCTTCTCCCGGTTCGTCTTCGTGAACGTTTGTGTACAGGGAACGCCGACAGGCGCAGTGACCGTGCAATGCATTCCCTGCCCCATAGTCGAACGGGGAACTGCGGGATCGACAGTGCGATATCCAGATAACGAGCCACTGCGAAAAAGAGTCTCGAACGCTACAATCACAGCCCTTAACCGCAAATCAGGCAAACCCGTCAGGCTATGGCGCTCGACCCTCCAACGATGTTGACCCTCTCGATCGCCCTGGCAGCGGCGGCCGCGCTGTATCTGGCGGTGGAGTGGCGCAGCATTCGTGAGCCCTCGCTGATGTTCTGGAGTGCGGGGTTTGCGACGATCACCGTGGGCTCGACACTTGCGTTGCTGCGCGGCAGCGGGCTTTTGCTGATCGGCATCTGGTTCGCCAACGGCCTGTTGGTGACGGCCCACTGGCTTTTCCTGCTCGGCGTGGCGCGCTTCACGCAGGTGCGTCTTTCTCGCGCCTGGTACCTGATCTTTGTCGCCTGGCTTGCCATGCTGTTTCTGCCCGACGAACCGTCGTGGTCGAAGATCATGCTGGTGGCCAACTCGCTGCTGGTCGCCCTGCCCACGCTCAGGGCCAGCTTCCTCCTGCGCCCCCACGGCAAGTCGTTGAGCGTGGGGGCGGTGCAGCTGCGTTATGTGCTGCTGACTCACGGGCTGTTCTACTTCATCAAGGCGATATCGGTTGTCGTTCCGGGCACGCTGATCGACCTGGCGGCCTTTCGTGGCGAGATCATCCAGATTTCTTTGGTCGAGGGTGTGATGGCGATCATGTTGATCGCGCTCTCGATGACCGGCACCGAGCGCTATCGCCGGGAGAAACGGATCGCCCGACTGGCCGCGCGTGATCCGTTGACCGCCCTGTACAACCGCCGTGCCCTCGAGGTACGGGCGTCGCGTCTGCTGGACGACGTCTCGAGCACTCGACCGGGCGCCCTGCTGCTGATCGATATCGATAACTTCAAACTGGTCAACGACCTCTACGGCCATACCGCCGGCGACCAGTTGCTCATCGCGCTGAGCGAGATGATTCGTTCGGTGCTGCCAGAAGGCGCGCTGGCCGCGCGGTTGGGGGGTGACGAGTTCGTCATTCTGTTGAATAACACATCGAGCGAACAGATCGTGGGGCTGGGCAACGCACTGCGTGAGCAGTTTCACCACACGGCCTCACAGACATTCGCCACGCCTGAACGGGTCACCTTGAGCATCGGTGCCAACCTGTTTGACCAGTCGCCAACGAGTCTGGCGGCATTGATCGAGCAAGGCGATACCGCGCTGTATGAATCCAAGCGTGGCGGACGCGACCGCATCCGCCTGGTGGATCGGACCCTCGCGAGCAGCGAGCCGCAGCAGGCCCGTTGATTGGCCATTTGTTGCATTGCTGATACATGGAAATGCCAGATTCACACTTTCAGCGTACCTTGTCCCCCATTGAGCATCTCAACGCGGCCGCCTGGGCCTCCTCGTCAAGGAAGAACAATGATCATTGCTTCAACTTCAACGAATGCGGCGATGTCTGCCTACACCTCTGCCGTCGATGCAAAGGCTGCGGCCGATGCGCAAAAACGCGTCACGCAAGATGATCAGGCCAAGCCGCAGAACGATGATTCAGTGAGTCTGTCCAGCACCTCTACCGAGTACAGCAACTCGATCGCGGGCAACGCGCCGTTCTTCCCGGTGCGTTCGGGGATGAACGCCGATGCACTTGTCCTGGGCGCCTCCAAGCCTGGTGCGATCTCCAGTTCCAAGGACAAGACCTTTGCCGAAGTGGCCGCTGATGCCCGCAAGCGCATGGACGAAAAATACGCACTGATGACCGCCAGCGGCAAACCCTACACCGGCAGCGATGAAGACCGTAATGCGTTGATGGGCGATCTGGACCGACGTTCGCTGAACGCCGTCGCCACCAATCAGGGCGGGAAATTCACCGCACAGGAACAAGCCTCGGCGCAAGCCTTGATGCGCCAGCAAGCCCGGCTCGCCACCGGTTATTACAGCGGCCCGGCGGATCAGCAAAAAAACTGGAAAGATCCGTTCATCAATGATCCTTTCGGTCGAGCCACAGCGGCGCTGGCATTTATGGACAACATGAGTCCTGAAGAAAAAGCCACCCCTGAGTGGCTCTCCCAGCATTTGTCGCTGGAAGCGGCATTGAATCAGAGCGGTGGCACGGACCCTGCCGAGAAAAAGACCGGGCACTTTCACAACCTGGCTGAAATTCTTGCGGGCATCGTGACGGACGGATCTGACAGCGAAAAATCCAGTGCAGCCAAGCATGCAGATCCAAGCGTCGAGATTCTGAAGAAGCTGCAATCGTTGACGTCGTGACACTGGTGGAACGCGGGCTTGCTGGCTGAGCGTTCCGGACGAAAGGCATGACGCCCTCGCGCCTTTCGTCGCGCCCTACTCCTCAAAACGCCCCGTGCCCTCACGGTCGCGCGCGTATTTTCTCGTGAGCGGAAACGACGGCAACCAGGACTCGCGACGGGTGATCCAGCTTTCGTAAGTGGGCGTCAGTTGGTCGGGAGCATCCAGGGATCCCAGGCTCACTTCGATTTCGTCGTCGCTGCGGGCGAAAACCGAAGAGCCGCAGCGCGGACAGAAACACCGCCCGGCGTAGTCGCGAGTTTCACCGGTGATCGTCACCGCGTCCTGCGGGAATATCGCGCAAGCGTGAAACAGCGCGCCATGGTGCTTGCGGCAGTCGAGACAGTGGCACAGGCCAACCCGGTAAGGGCGTCCCGACGCTTCAATTCGAACGTTGCCGCACAGGCAACCGCCGGTAAAACGGTCCATGTTGCGCCTCCTCTCATTCGTACGGTCGCTAGGTTTATAACGATAGCAGCCTCCACTGGTCGCGATGAACTTGCTCTATAGACGCTTTTTACCTAACTTTGAATCCATGGATTCAAAAAGAGGTATTGGATATGGCCGTTGCCCTCCAGCAACAAGCCTTCAGCAAGCGCCAGTGTGTAACGGGCCTGCGGGCCGCTGTCGGCATCCTCGAAAAGTGGGGAGCGTCCAGCGATCAGGCCTGCCGTATCCTGCGCATTTCCCGCAGCACCTACACCCGCGCACGGCAGCTCGATCCCGACTGGGCCGTGGCGCTGGACGCGGACCAGATGCAACGCATCAGTTTTGTGCTCAACATCCACGCCGCCTTGCGCCTGGTGTTCGATAACCCGGAGAACGTCTACGGCTTCCCGTCGATGGCCAACGATAACGAATTCTTCAACGGTCGCTCGCCGCTCGAGATCATGGCTCAGGGCGATATGATTTCGCTGTATGAAACCTTTCGGCGCATCGACGTGCTGCGTGGTGCGCAATGGTGAGGCTGAGCGAACTGGCAGAACTTGCCGGTGAGCCATTGCAGGCCTATCGACTGGTCAATTCCAAGTTCCCGCCGGTGGCGTTGTTTGATGATGTCGCCGACGCCGACGAGTTCGAGGTGCTGTATCAGATACAGGAACTCACCAACCCCAGGTTGAAAAATGAAGTGGGTCGCCTTGAGCTGATTCGCCGCAGTGAAATCCCGTTCGGTATTCCAGGCTGCTCTTACGCCACAGCACCATTCACCCACGTCAACCCCGCGGGTTCGCGGTTCAGCGATGGCCGTTTCGGGGTGCTGTACCTGGCGGACACACTGGAAACGGCATTGGCCGAAGTGAAGCATCACCAGAGTCTGTACTGGTCGAACGTGCCGGGCCTGAACTATGAGCGGTTCGTTTTCCGGGGGTTGTCCTGCTCTTTTGTGGATGCAGGGATGAAGGATGCGACGTCCATTGCGATGACCGACCCTGTTTATGATCCGGACGATTACACGCATTCCCGGCATTTGGGGAAGTTGGTCAAAGAGGCGGGTTGTCCCGGGCTTCGTTACAACTCAGTGCGAATGCACGGCAGTCATTGCTGGGCATTGATGACGCCGAAGCCGGTTTTATCGGTTGTTCAGGCGGCGCATTACGAGATGATCTGGAATGGGCAGGTGACGAGTGTCAGTCAGATCAGTGAAGCTTGATGGCATTATGCGGGAATGAAAACGGGCGCCTTGATAGGCGCCCGTTTTTTGTGCGGTGATGATTACCAGCTGCCGTAGGGGATGCCGAATTGTTCGATGTAGCGCTTCGCCTTTTCACTGACTGGATAGGCGTACTGCCCCTGACTTTTTCCTTGGTCTGGGCCCAACGGTTCTATTTCTGCTTGAGCATGAGCGACCTTGATTGCCTTCATACATTTGTCCGCGACCCACACCTGAACGACGCCCCCCGGCGCTACACCGACATACACCAGCGCGACATTGCCTGCTGGTTCATCCGGCGCTGAAGGACAAGGCTCATTCAGCGTATCGCGCATGATTTGTCGGGCTTGCTCTGGAATGTCGACCCAGGCGCGGTACGTTTGTGGCTCCACGATGGACTGCCAACGGACGAAGATTCGTTTCGGTAAGTCTGCACCGACAACTTCGCGAATCCCCCCCGTAATCTCACCCCACCCTCTTGCGGACTCCGTACCATTTTCTGGCTCGCCCCCCGCTGCCGTACCGCCACCCGTGCGACGGAACAATTTGCCGTTAACGTCTTCGACCGCACTGTCTTCAACCCAGGCTTTCATGTAATACGGTTCGTTGAAACTGAGGCTCCACCATTTTCTGGTGAGCTCCGTTTCGGGCGTTGCGAGATTTGTGGCCTGGCAGCCAGAAACCAGTAACAGTCCTACAAGCAATCCCAACAAACGCATTAAAATGTTCTCCAGCTTGAATCCGGTACATGAGGGTGACGTACGCGCACACCACTTTCGGTCGGTGCATTCGTGTAGCGGAGATTCACCCCGCGCTCACGAGTCGATCCCACTGGATTGCTCCAATTGGCAGACATATGGATGTAGCGCAATCTGAGCAGTTTCTCCTCCGCAGGCATAACCTGGTAATTGCCCCCGAGGAACCTGTCGCAGAGTGGTTGAAGCTCTGATGGAACGGAATACTGAGAGGTTTTCGGAACATCCTTGAACTGCACCCCCTTCTCCTTGGCCAGTTTATGCATCAAGTGCAGATACACCACTGACAGCTTCCCACTAACCGGACGCTTGAGTTGCAAACCTGCGTACACCCGCACCTGCCTGAACCCGGATGTCTGCTCTTCCCTCGACAATGAACTCGGTTTCGGAGTCACGATTTCCAGCATTGCTTCTGGCCAGCCATTGGCGACCCAACTCGCTTTCTGCTGCTGGGCATCACGATAAATCGAAGTGGTTTGAATGTCGGTTCCCTGTCGCACCGTCATGGCCTGCATTGGGCTGACCAGTACGCACTCTTCCACTTCTTCCCGATAACCTCCACCGATATCCGAATGCACACCGGGAACGGGTATTTCCGTATGCGCGGGAATGACTGTGCTTAACGCAAAGTTGGCCCGATGCTCGTCCCGTGCAGTCAATTGAATGACATCGGTAAAGTACTTGCGGTCAAGGTACAGTTTGATCCCCGGTGCTACCGGACTTTGGATGTTACCTATGTTTGTGACCCCCGCGACCGAGGGCACGGTATCGAACAGGCCGATGAACCCCATGATGATTTCGCTGTTGTACCGGGCATCGAAACTGGAGCTAAACCCCTTGGGGTTGCTGCGGAGCACTTCGCCCAGAGGCCCTAGTTTGCAACGTACGATTTCATTGGCGAAATGTCGGGCAGCGGCGGCACCTCGACTGAACCCGAAGGTGTCGAATGTGAGCGATGTAATCTCGCCGTCAGGATTGCGATCAACTGCTTCCTTGATCAGTGCTTTCATGGCGACAAACGCTTTTTGTACCTTCCCCGCTACGCCTGCGTCTCCTCGCCCGGTCGCCGCGGCGCCCATGCTGTCTTCAGCGCCCGCATCGGTGCCGATCCCGTCTACGTAGAGACTGCGCTGTACGAGTTTGGATGACGCATCGTTTCCGGCTACTTCCGCTGTCGGATAGAGCTCATACAACTTGAAAACATTACTCACATCATTCCCATAACTCCCCTCCGGATCCGCCATATACGGCTTGCAGCTCGCATCGACGTCTTCCGGGCGAATCGGGTGATGGGCGCCGCACAATAATCCTGACGCAGAGTTACCCGCATTGTTCAGCGTTCCGTCAAAGAACACGCCAATGCGCAACGCAACTCTGAATGCGCCTTGATAGGCGCCCGTTTTTTTTGTGCGGTGATGATTACCAGCTGCCGTAGGGGATGCCGAATTGTTCGACGTAGCGTTTGGACTCGTCGGACAACGGGTAATAGTTGCCACCGGATTTTCCGAGGTGGGGTCCCAAGGGTTCTATTTCTGCTTGGGCACGAGCAACCTTGACTGACTTCAAGCATTTATCAGTCACCCACACCTGTACGATGCCGCCGGGGGCAAGTCCGAGGTAAACCATGGTTATGTAGTTGGCTGGCTCGTCGGGCGTCGCCGGGCATCGCTCATTGACTGAGGCGTGCATGATCTGCCGTGCTTCTTCGGGTATATCGACCCACCCACGATAGGTCTTCGACTCGACAACCGACTGCCATCGGACAAAGATGCGTTTCGGTAGATCTGCTCCAACTACGCCACGGATGCCGCTGCTTATATATTTACTCCAGCCACGAGCTGCTTCGGTACCGTCCTCGGAGTCATGGCTACCTGCTGTGCCTCCACCCGTTCGATTAAACCGCTTGCCGTTGATGTCTTCTACGGCAGAGTCTTCCACCCATACCTTCATGTAGGCGGGCTCAACGAAACTGAGGCTCCACCATTGATCTTTAGGGTCGTTTTCGCCGGAAAGTGGGTCGGCTGCCTGACATCCGGCTACAAAAAACGCGCCCAGTAATATTAGGATCGAGCGCATTAAAACGTTCTCCAGTTAGAGTCAGATACATGAGGATGTCGCACCCGAATGCCATCGTCAGTGGGTGCATTGGTGTAACGAACAGTCACGCCGCGTTCGCGGCTAGCGCCAATAGGATTATTCCAATTGGCAGAAGTATGAATGTATTTGAGTTTCAATAGCTTTTCTTCACCGGGATCAAGTTGGTAATTCCCGGCGAGGATCTTGGCGCAAATTGGTTGAAGCTCAGAAGGTAAACTGTACGCGGGATCGTTCTCATCAAGCGCTTCAAACTGAACGCCGTTCTCTTTAGCCAATTTGTACATCAAGCGTAAATACACCAACGATAGTTTGCCGCTGACTGCGCGCTTGAGTTGCACTCCTGCATACACCCGTAGTTCCTTTGGTCCTAACCTCCGCTGCTCATTGTCATGTGCCAATGTTGGCTTTGGAGTGATCACATCCAGCATCGTCTCAGGCCAACCGTCGGCGACCATTTTTGCTTTTTTCTGTATTGCATCCCGGTAGATGGATGTAGTTTTGACATCGGTACCATTGGGGACCGTGAGTGCCTGCATAGGGCTGACCAGCACGCACTCCTCCACTTCCTCACGGTAACCACCGCCAATATCGGAGTGCACCCCTGGTACCGGGATTTCAGTATGCGCAGGAATCACTGTGCTCAACGCAAAATTGGCACGGCGTTCGTCACGGGCGGTAATTTGAACGACATCGGTAAAGTATTTGCGGTCCAGGTAAAGCTTGATTCCAGGAGCGACTGGACTCTGGATATTCCCAAGATTGGTGAATCCCGCGACAGAAGGAACAGTATCAAACAGACCGATGAAGCCCATCAGAATTTCGCTGTTGTACTGACCTGTAAAGCTGGCGCTAAAACCATTGGGACTGCTGCGCAACACCTCTCCCAGTGGCCCCTGCTGGCAGCGCACGACCTCATTTGCAAAATGCCTGGCCGCCGCAGCTCCTCGACTGAAACCAAACGTATCGAAGGTTAGCGAAGTGATTTCACCGCAGGGGTTTTGATCGACGACTTGTTTGATCAGGACTTTCAGCCGAGAAAATGCGTTTTGGACCTTACTCGCGACACCCGTTTCACCCCGTCCGGTGGCGGCATTACCAAAGCTGTCTTTGCTCCCGCTTTCCGTACCGATGCCGTCGATGTACAGACTTCGCAACGCCAGTGTAGGGGTGCCTTCCCCCTTCACATCTTTGTTGGCTGGGTACAGTTCATACAGTCTGAAAACATTACTCACATCATTCCCATAACTCCCCTCCGGATCCGCCATATACGGCTTGCAGCTCGCATCGACGTCTTCCGGGCGAATCGGGTGATGGGCGCCGCACAATAATCCTGACGCAGAGTTACCCGCATTGTTCAGCGTTCCGTCAAAGAACACGCCAATGCGCAACGCAACTCTGACTTTTTCCTTCGCCGCCGCCGGTGCCTTGCCGTATTTCTCATACTCGGCCCAGCGCTTGGCGTGGATGTCGACGGGTTTGGCTTCGTCGTAGCGGAAGTTTTTCGGGGGGTTGGGTACGTATCCACTCATTCCTTGATCACCTGGCTCCTTGGTGCAACGGGCGCTGAGGGTGCCACTGTGGATCCAATCAAGCAACGCGTAGCCAGGTGCCATCACTCGGACGACATGGGCCTCGTCCATCTATTGGTTTCGTCAATGGTCACCATTAATTCAATGAAGTTCTCTTAAAAATTCTGCGGCGTAACATCGCCTCCATACCAAACAACTACACCCCGGAGCACACACTCATGAAACGCCAAATCCTTCTCAGCATCGCTTTCTCGGTTTTTGCAGTTAACGCTTTCGCCGCTTCTTCTGCTCATTCGGTTGTCGCTGAAGGCGGCTCGGATCGTCTGATTGAAAGCCGTGTGGCTGAGGGTGGTTCGGATCGTCTGATCGAAAACCGCGTCGCCGAAGGTGGCTCCGACCGCCTGATCGAAAACCGCGTTGCAGAAGGTGGCTCTGACCGCCTGATCGAAAACCGCGTCGCCGAAGGTGGTTCCGACCGTCTGATCGAAAACCGCGTTGCCGAAGGTGGTTCCGACCGCCTGATCGAAAACCGCGTCGCCGAAGGTGGTTCCGACCGCCTGATCGAAAACCGCGTCGCCGAAGGTGGTTCCGACCGCCTGATCGAAAACCGCGTTGCCGAAGGTGGTTCTGACCGTCTGATCGAAAGCCGCGCTGTATGAATGAATAGCCTTAACGCAGTACTCGACAAAAAGCCCGGCCTGATCAGCCGGGCTTTTTCTTGCTCAAAATAAATGAATGTCCTTCATTGAGGTGAAGCCGCAACACGCCTCTCGCGTATCGCGCCAGCCCGATCTTGATGCCGACCAGGATGGGCCCGGCGCGCTGCGACGTTAACGATAACGCGTGCTGAATGAACGCGCTGTGAACCTCCATCGCTGGCAAGCCAGCTCCCACAGCGGATTTTTAGCGAGCATGACATGGGTGTTCACCGCCGATGACCTACTGTCGTCCGGTTGATTCAGGCTGGTGCCCACACATTCTTTCTCGGAGAAGTGCGAACCTTCAGATACTGTTCGTCTGCCGAGCCGAATTCGCCACCGGGGCACTGGTCACACCGGAATCAGCGTCAACCGCTCCGGAGATTCCCATGGCACGTTCGCATTCCCTCCCCGCCCCCGCGCAACCCCTGTTGCTCGAAGCCAACGACTGGGTGCCCAACAATCCGCGCCTGCCGGTACTCATTTACCCCAAGGCCATTGCCGTCCAGGGCAACGATCCGGCGGCGCTGTTCGAGAAAACGTTCAAGGCCAATGGCTGGCCACCGCAATGGCGTTACGGGGTCTACGACTTTCACCACTATCACACCGAAGGCCATGAAGTGCTTGGCATCGCCAGCGGTCATGCGCGTTTGATGCTGGGCGGTCCGGACGGTCATGTACTGGAAGTCAGTGCGGGTGATGTGGTGCTGCTGCCAGCGGGCACGGGCCACTGCAACCTGGGTTCAAGCGACGATTTTCTGGTAGTCGGTGCCTACCCGCCCGGGCAGCACGCCGATATTTGCCGCGAGGCACCGAGTGCCGAGCAACAGGCAAGCATCAACACGCTGCCGTTTCCCGAGCGCGATCCGGTGCAGGGCGAGGATGGTGCGGTCGGCCAGCATTGGGTCAGCCAGCATTGGGTCAGCCAGCATCAGCCATGACAACCTCGCCCTCTCCCCCGCGAGAGAGGGCGAACGCCAGCCCTAGGTGTGATGAATTTCCCGATCCTTGGTTTCCGGCAGGAAGAACGTACCGAGTATTGCAGTCAACACCGCAATGACAATCGGGTACCACAACCCGTAGTAGATATCCCCCGTGGCCGCGACCATGGCAAATGCCACCGTCGGCAGGAAGCCGCCAAACCAACCGTTGCCTATGTGGTACGGCAGCGACATCGAGGTGTAACGGATGCGCGCCGGGAAGAGTTCCACCAGCCACGCAGCGATCGGACCGTAGACCATGGTCACGTAGATCACCAGGATAGTCAGCAGTAACAACACCATCGGGTAATTGGTCTTGGCCGGGTCAGCCTTCTCGGGGTAACCGGCGTCCTTGAGGGCAGTGCCGAGGGTGGCGGTGAAGGCGTCGTTGCGGGTCTTGAAGTCGGCGGCCGGCATGCCGGTGCCTTCGAAGCTCGGGATCACTTTGTCGCCGATACGAACCTGCGCGACTGCGCCCGGCTCAGCCTTCACGTTTTTATAGGGAATGGCCCGCTTCGCCAGCACCGTTTTGGCGAGGTCGCAGGAACTGGTGAATCTGGCTTTACCCACCGGGTCGAACTGGAACGAGCACTGGTCCGGATCAGCGACCACCGTGACCGGATTCTTCTCCTGGGCGATGAACACGTCAGGGTTACCGTACTGGGTCAACGCGTGGAAGATCGGGAAGTAGGTCACCGCCGCCAGGATGCAGCCCGCCATGATGATGCCCTTGCGACCGATGCGGTCGGACAGGCTGCCGAATATCACGAAAAACGGCGTGCCGATCAGCAGGGAGCCGGCAATCAGCAAGTTGGCGGTCTGCGCGTCGATCTTCAGGGTCTGCAGCAGGAAGAACAGCGCGTAGAACTGCCCGGTGTACCAGACGACCGCCTGGCCAGCCGTACCGCCGAGCAAAGCCATGATCACAATCTTCAGGTTTTCCCAGCGAGCGAAGGATTCCGTCAGCGGCGCCTTGGACGCCTTGCCCTCAGCCTTCATCTTCAAGAACACCGGCGACTCACTGAGTTGCAGGCGGATGTACACCGAGACGATCAGCAACAGGATCGACAGCAGGAACGGAATCCGCCAGCCCCAGGCCTCGAAGGCTTCAGTGCCGAGAATCGTGCGGCAGGCGAGGATCACCAGCAGCGACAGGAACAGACCGAGGGTCGCGGTGGTTTGTATCCACGAGGTGAAATAACCGCGCCGCCCCTTCGGCGCATGCTCGGCCACGTAGGTCGCCGCCCCGCCGTATTCACCGCCCAGGGCCAGGCCTTGCAGCAGGCGCAGGGTAATCAGGATGATCGGTGCCGCCACGCCGATGGTCGCGTAGCCCGGCAGAAAACCGACGATGGCAGTGGAGACACCCATGATGACAATGGTGATCAGGAAGGTGTGCTTGCGCCCGATCATGTCGCCCAGTCGGCCGAACACAATCGCGCCGAAGGGCCGCACGGCAAACCCCGCCGCGAACGCGAGCAGCGCGAAGATGAAGGACGTGGTCTCGTTGACGCCGGCGAAAAAGTGCTTGGCGATGATCGCCGCGAGGGAACCGTAAAGGTAGAAGTCGTACCATTCGAACACAGTGCCCAGGGACGAGGCGAAGATGACTTTGCGCTCCTCCCTGGTGATCCCGTGGTTGGGCACGTTGCCCGTGGTGGTGTCGATTGCGGCCATGAGTCTTCTCCGTCTTGCTCTTGTTGTAGGCCGGAGCACCTCACTACCATCGTCGTACTCAGGCCCTGGGCTGAAGTCATCGGATTACCGATTTCATGAAGCCTGGCAACAGGCTGACCGCCTCACATCGCTGCAAGGTTTCCTGAAGCATAATCACCTTCGCGCAGATATCCACTCGCCATCCGGCTTTGTCCGCGACCGACACGAAGCAACGAGTGGATCGTTGCCTGAAAACGGGCGCCCCGCCGCCCGTTTCGTAAGGTTTCACCCCTGACAGCAGCGTGCCCCGACACGGCAAAAACAGGAGGCGGTGATTTCCACATCGGCTCGGGCCATGGCCAGGTCGAGGCGGGTCCGGGCGGCAGCGGCTTCGGCGTCCCGCCCCAATCGCGTCAGGCATTCCACGTAACCGTGGAGGGCCCACACGTTGTCCAGATGCCAGGACGCGCGGCTCAGCGTGGTGTCCAGCCCCAGATCGGCGCGATAAGCCTGCAAGGCTTCTTCTACACAGCCCTGTTCCAGCAGCAGCGCACCCAGCGCATGTCGCACCGGTTGCATCCAGCCCCAAGGCTCGTCGTACGGCAAGTTGTCGTCCAGTGACCGCGCCTCGCGCAGGTACGTGAACGCGCTGTCGTAGTTGCCTTTGCGGTACTCGATTTCCCCCCGCAGCATCGCGTCGGCCACCGCCAGGATGTCGGTGCATTTATTGTTGAAGAGGTAACGCGTTTGCGGCACACGCGTCAGTGCATTGATGAACAGCCGTTGTTCGGCTTCCGCGGCGGCGATGTGCCCGCTGGCCGCGTGGGCCACGCCCCTGGCGTAATGCAGCATCGCGGTGGTCACGCAGTACAGTTCCTGGTCATTCGGCAACGGCGTGGCGAGGATGTCCTGCCATTTGCCGAAGCGGATCTGCACGTGGACCTTCATCGACACGAAGCTTTCCAGCCAGTCGGCCATGGGCGGTTGCTCGACGCGCAGCAGTTCTTCCTTGATGGTCGACATCAGTTCGTCGGCGGCGTCCAGCGCCGGTTGGTATTGCCCGAGGAACATCGCCGAGTAGAGTTTGAAGTGGTAGTTGTGGCATCGATACAGGGTGTAGAAGTTGAGCGGCCCTTCCCGCTCCAGGAATTTGCCGTCGGCCAGAATCGCCCGGCTATTGGTGACCATGGCCCCTCGGTAATCGCCGCAGAGCACGTCGATGTGCGACGGCATATGGCGCAGATGCCCGGCGTCCGGCACCAGGTCGCGCAGGACATCGCCGGCGCGCAACGCTCGCTCGGGATGGGGCGACATTTCCAGGGTGTGGACGTACATGTGCAGCACGCCGGGGTGCGGCGCATCGCCGTGTTGCTCTACCCGCCGCATCGCCTGCTCCAGCACGGCCAGCGCTTCCAGGGTGTCGGCACCCGGCGCGGGCTCGCCGGTTTTCAGATCCCACAGCAGCCAGGGTGTGCGGTCGATCAAGGCTTCGGCAAACAGCGCCGCCACATCCGGATCGTCGGGAAAGGCTTTATAGACATCACGCATCGACGCCGCGTAGGCATCGTTCCAGTCGAAAAGTTGTTCAACGCTGGCGGCCTCGTCAGCCTGATAGCGTTGCTCCAGCGCCCGGATCAGCGCCTGTTCCACCGGTTTTGCACCCTCGCCATGCGCAAGCGCGGCACGCGTCGCCAGCCGGGCCTGGGTGACGGCGTCTTTCAATTCCTGTTCGATAAACGCATCCCAGCGTTTGTTGTAATTGGGGCCGGAAGCATAGGCGATGCCCCAGTAGGCCATCGCGCAATCGTGGTCATGTTCGATCGCCTTGCGGAAACAGCGGATGGATTCGTCGTGGTTGTAGCCGTAGCACCATAACAATCCCCGGTCGAACCAGAGCTGAGCCTGTGGTGAACGGGTCGTTACGGGGCGGCTATAAGTGCCCAAATCGTAATAGTCGTGCATCGGTTTACCCTCTCGATCAGAGCCTGGAACCTCTCAGGAAACGCCTTGCCACGGTCTGATTTCCTGGAGACCGTCGATCGTTCAAGAGATCCAGCATACCCCGCAGGTTCTGCCCCAGCGCTGCAACCGACGACAGGCTGGCGCAATGGAAGTCCGAGGACCATTGCCGACGTCGATAGTCACCATCAACTCAATGAAGTTCTCATAAAAAATCCGCGGCGTAACATCAGCTCCATACCCAACAACTACACCCCGGAGCACACCATCATGAAACGCCAACTCTTCCTCAGCATCGCTTTCTCGGTTTTTGCAGTTAACGCTTTCGCCGCTTCTTCTGCTCACCCGGTTGTCGCTGAAGGCGGCTCGGATCGTCTGATTGAAAGCCGTGTGGCTGAGGGTGGTTCGGATCGTCTGATCGAAAACCGCGTGGCCGAAGGTGGCTCCGACCGCCTGATCGAAAACCGCGTCGCCGAAGGTGGTTCCGACCGTCTGATCGAAAACCGCGTGGCCGAAGGTGGTTCGGATCGTCTGATCGAAAACCGCGTGGCCGAAGGTGGCTCCGATCGTCTGATCGAAAACCGCGTGGCCGAAGGTGGTTCCGACCGCCTGATCGAAAGCCGCGCCGCATGAATGAATAGCCTTGCCGCAGTACCCGACAAAAAGCCCGGCCTGACCCGCCGGGCTTTTTCATGCACAAAAATCAGCCCCTGCTTAATGTCGCTGTCTCACTTGTGATAAATAGCACCTGATTGCGAGTCCCGTACCCAATGAGGTTTGCCCATGTTGTGTTTCCTACGCCTGCCGCTGCTGCTGACCTGCGCCCTGTCCGGTTTACTCGCTTGCGGTGCACACGCCGCCACACCATCCCCGGCGCCCGACAGTCTGCAGCCGCTGCTGGTGACGATGAACGAACGCCTGAACATCGCTGACCTGGTGGCACTGACCAAATGGGACAGCCACAAACCGATCCAGGACAGCGTCCGGGAAGCGCAGGTCATCGCCAACGCCAGGAAGCAGGCCGTTACCCGTAATCTCGACCCGGACGAGGTCGCGGAGTTGATCGCCGCACAGATCGAAGCCAACAAGCTGGTGCAATACGGACTGCTCGCGCAATGGCAAGCGTCGGGCAAGGCGCCGGACACGCCACGGCCGGACCTTGCCCATCAAATCCGCCCACGGCTGGATGAGCTGCAAAACCGCCTGTTGCAGCACTACGCCGATTTCGCGCCTTATCGCAAAGACCCGAACTGTGCCCAATGGCTGGCCAAGGAGCGATCCGCGCTGATCAAGGATGGCCTGCACGGCCAGGCACTGATCCGCGCCACCGGGGATTTGTGCGTGACGGATTGATGGGCTACTGCGGCTGAAACGTCTGCAAGTACGCCAGCACATCCTCGATCTTCTCTGGATCGCTGAGCCCCCAGAAAATCATCCGGGTGCCCGGCACCACTTTCTTCGGCGCTTCGAGGTAAGCCGTCAGTGTCTCGCGGGTCCAGACAATACCGGCGTTTTTCATCGCGTCGGAGTACTGGTAGTCCGCCGAGCTTCCCGAAGGGCGGCCGAAGATGCCGTTGAGTGGCGGGCCGAAACCGCCCCGGGCCGACTCGCCCACTTGATGGCAGCCACCGCAGATCCGCGTGAACAGTTTCGCCCCGGCTTCAACATCCCCCGCCGCTGCCACCGGTGTGCAAAATGCCCCTGCCGTCAGTGCAAGGACGAAGGTGAGGCTTACGGCTTTCATCATGTTCGGTTCCAGTGAGGTCAATCGGCGCTGCCGGTGCATTTTCGCGCCTACCTTACCCGATTGCAGCAGCCTGACGGGCACAGGTCACTCAAGCGTCGACGGGGTGCGCGGGTCCGGCACTGATCCCGCAATCGGTCAAGACGGTGCCAGGGGCGTGCCGGATCGTTTGCGCCGGATTGGCTACACGCCTTTGATTCAGCGGGCTTGGGGTCATGTGGACTTGCAGTTTTCAACAGTAGGCTAAGCTTGGATCAGCTCATTGCTCACGATGCTCGATTCTGCAGGGTTTTGGTTTTTCTGGAGAGCGTCTGCAACAGCTATCTCAGACAGGCCCAACCCTTTCACGCAGGATTGACGTGATGACCGAGCCCCTCCTCAGTTTTGATGCGCTCAAGCGCGCTGCTGCCGCTGGTGAAATCGATACCGTACTGGTCTGCATGGTCGACATGCAGGGACGCCTGGTCGGCAAGCGCTTCCAGGTCGAGTTTTTCATCGACAGTGGTCACGAAGAAACCCACTGCTGCAATTACCTGCTGGCCGACGACATCGACATGGAACCGGTCCCCGGTTACGCCGCGGCCAGTTGGAGCAAAGGCTATGGCGACTTCGTCCTCAAGCCCGACATGTCCACGCTGCGCCGCGTGCCCTGGCTGGAATGCACGGCGCTGGTGCTGTGCGATGTGCTCGATCATCACCATCGAAAAGACTTGCCCCACAGCCCGCGGGCGATTCTGAAAAAACAGGTCGAGCGCCTGCGCGAACGCGGCTACACCGGCATGTTCGCGTCGGAACTCGAGTTCTATCTGTTCGATGAGAGCTACGAGGCGATCCACAAGCGCAATTATCACAAACCGAAAACCGCCGGCCATTACATCGAGGACTACAACATCCTGCAGACCACCCGCGAGGAGCCGGTGCTGCGGGCGATTCGCAAACATTTGCAGGCGTCGGGCATTCCCGTGGAAAACTCCAAGGGCGAATGGGGACCCGGCCAGGAAGAAATCAACATCCGTTACGCCGATGCCATGACCATGGCCGATCATCACGTCATCATCAAGCACGCCTGCAAAGAGATCGCGCAGTTGCAAGGCAAGGCGATCACATTCATGGCCAAGTGGCGCTATGACGCCGCCGGCTCCAGCAGCCATATCCATAATTCGCTGTGGGACAAGAACGCCAAAAAGCCGCTGTTTTTCGACGCGAAAGCCGAGTTCGGCATGTCGAAACTGATGCGCGCCTGGGTCGCCGGGCAGCTCAAGTACGCCAACGACATCACCTGTTTTCTCGCGCCGTACATCAATTCATACAAGCGCTTCCAGGCCGGCACCTTCGCACCGACGCGGGCAGTGTGGAGCCGGGACAATCGCACCGCCGGCTTTCGTTTGTGCGCCGAAGCCAGCAAATCCATCCGCATCGAATGCCGCATCGGCGGCGCGGACCTCAACCCTTACCTGGCCTTCGCCGCGCTGATCGCGGCGGGCCTGGCCGGGATCGACGAGAAGCTCGAACTCGCGGCGCCGTTCGAGGGCGATGCCTACCTCGACGAGGATCTGCCGGAAGTCTCGAAAACCCTGCGCGACGCGTGCTCCGCACTCAAGGGCTCGAGCATGTTGCGCGAGGCGTTCGGCGATGAAGTGATCGAACACTACGTGCACACCGCCGAGTGGGAGCAAAAAGAGTACGACCGGCGTATCACCGACTGGGAACTGCAGCGCGGCTTCGAGCGCTATTGAGCACATCATGACGGCCAAGGTTCAGCTTGTCTCACCGGTCGATGGCCGGGTTTTTGTCGAGCGCGATTGTGCCTCTACGGCGCAGATCGAGCAGGTCCTGTCGGCGGCCGCCACCGCCCAGGTTCTATGGCAGCACCGATCGCTGAGCGAACGTGCTGCCTTGTGCAGCGCCGCCGTGGACGCGATGCTGTCGATGCAGGCGGACATCGTGCCGGAACTGGCCTGGCAGATGGGTCGCCCGGTGCGCTTTGGCGCGGGAGAACTGCGCGGTTTCGCCGAACGCGCCCGCCACATGATCGCGATAGCGCCTGAAGCGTTGGCACCTGTGGAACCCGATCCTGTCGCCGGTTTTCGGCGCTTTATCAAACGCGAACCGTTGGGCACGGTGCTGGTCGTTGCGCCTTGGAATTATCCGTACCTGACGGCGGTGAATACGATCATCCCGGCGCTGATGGCCGGCAACAGTGTGATCCTCAAACACGCCACGCAAACGCTGCTGGTCGGCGAACGTTTCGCCGAAGCCACGCGTCGCGCCAAGCTGCCCGACGGGCTATTCCACAACGTGCTGCTCGACCATCAGCAGACGTCCGCGATCATTGCTTCCGGCCGTGTGCACCAGGTTAACTTCACCGGTTCGGTCGAGGCCGGCAAAGCCATGGAAGCCGCTGCCGCTGGGCGTTTCATCGGCGTGGGCCTGGAGCTCGGCGGCAAAGACCCGGCCTACGTTCGTGCCGATGCCAACCTTGAGCACGCGGTGGAGAATCTGGTGGATGGCAGCTTCTTCAATTCCGGGCAAAGCTGCTGCGCCATCGAGCGCATCTACGTCGATCAAACAATCTATCCGGCATTTGTCGAACGCTTCATCGAACTGACTGGCCACTATGTATTGGGCAATCCACTGGACGAGGCCACGACGCTGGGCCCTATGGTGACACCGGGCGCCGCTGATTTTGTTCGCGGACAAATCGCCGACGCGCTCACGCAAGGCGCCAGAGCGCTGATCGATCCAAAGACTTTCCCCGCCGATGCGCCGGGCAGCGCCTACCTGGCGCCGCAGGTGTTGGTCGATGTCACTCATCAAATGTCAGTCATGCGCGACGAAAGCTTTGGCCCGGTGGTCGGCATCATGCCGGTAGCTGGTGACGACCAAGCCATCGCCCTGATGAACGACAGCGCGTTCGGCCTCAGCGCATCCCTGTGGACCCGGGACCTCGCCGCCGCCGAACGCCTCGGCAACGAGATCGCCACCGGCACCGTGTTCATGAACCGTTGCGATTACCTCGACCCCGCGCTGGCCTGGACCGGGGTCAAGAACAGTGGACGCGGCGTCACCCTCTCGCGCCTGGGCTACGAGCACCTGACCCGCGCCAAATCCTTTCATCTGCGCCACGAGGTGTAGGCCATGAACCTGACTGGAAACTGGAACTACCCCACCAGCATTCGCTTCGGTGTCGGCCGCATCGCCGAGCTGGCCGAGGTCTGTCGCAGCCAAGGTATCGAGCGACCGCTGCTGGTCACCGACAGTGGCCTGGCGCGCGCGCCGATCACCACGGCAGCGTTGGAAGCCATGCGCGCTGCCGGCCTGGGTGTCGCGCTGTTTTGTGACCTCAAGCCCAACCCCATCGAGGCCAACCTCGCCGGCGGGCTCGACGCCTGGCGCGCCGGCAAGCACGACGGCGTGGTCGCCTTCGGCGGTGGCAGCGGCCTGGACATGGGCAAACTCATTGCCTTCATGAGCGGGCAGACCCGACCGGTGTGGGATTTCGAAGACATCGGCGACTACTGGACCCGCGCCGACGAAAGCAGTATCGCCCCGGTCATTGCGGTGCCGACCACGGCGGGCACCGGTTCCGAGGTCGGCCGCGCGGCGGTGATCATCGACGAAAGCACACACACCAAACGCATCATCTTCCACCCCAAAATGATGCCGCGGGTGGTCATCAGCGACCCGGCGCTCACCGTCGGCATGCCGGCGAAAGTCACCGCCGGCACCGGCATGGATGCGTTCGCGCATTGCCTGGAGTCGTACTGTGCCCCCGGTTTTCATCCGATGGCCGACGGCATCGCGGTGGAAGGCATGCGCCTGGTGGCCAATGCCCTGGTGCGCGTCGTGCACACCCCCTCGGACCTTGAGGCGCGGGCGCAAATGCTCGCTGCCGCAGCAATGGGCGCCACCGCATTCCAGAAAGGCCTGGGCGGCATGCACGCACTTTCGCATCCGGTGGGTGCGTTGTACGACACCCATCACGGCATGACCAACGCCACGTTCATGCCCTATGTCCTGCAATTCAATCGCCCGGCCATCGAAGAGCGCATCACCCGCCTCGCGGCGTATCTGCGCCTGCCCTCCCCCGGCTTCGACAGCTTTCTGGCCTTCGTCCTCAAGCTGCGCAAGGACATCGGCGTGCCGCATACGCTGTTTGAACTG
Source organism: Pseudomonas sp. NFX71 (assembly GCF_048079215.1). Classification (NCBI taxonomy): domain Bacteria; kingdom Pseudomonadati; phylum Pseudomonadota; class Gammaproteobacteria; order Pseudomonadales; family Pseudomonadaceae; genus Pseudomonas; species Pseudomonas sp. NFX71. The sequence goes on from NZ_CP182230.1 coordinate 6,274,176, forward strand.
GGCGTGGACGACCGGCAGGCCGACCTGATCGCGGACATGGCAATTGTCGACCCCTCGGCCGGCGGCAACCCGCTGCCATTGACCAAGGACGGCGTGGCCCACATTTTCGATGCGGCTTTTCACGGCCGTCTCTAGATCCGGAGCAGTCAGTGGTATCGGTTGGAAAAGGAGCAGTACGACAAGGTGTTGAAGGCCAGTCCATTGCGCACACGCCAGTGGATTGAATCAAAACCTGATGGGGTACACAGCATGAACCCAGCAAGCCAGCCTGGCACCGACGCGCACGACGATGACATCAAGGTGCTGCACAGCATGGGCTACGCCCAGCAACTCTCGCGACGAATGGGTGTTTTCTCCAACTTCGCCATTTCCTTTTCGATCATCTGCATCCTCTCCGGCGGCATCAACTCGCTGGCGCAGGGCACGTCGGGTGCAGGGGGTGCGTCGATTGGCATCGGCTGGCCCATCGGGTGCCTGATCTCAGGGGTTTTTGCCCTGGCCATGGCGCAGATTTCCTCGGCCTACCCCACCGCTGGCGGGCTCTATCACTGGGGCTCGATCCTGGGTAACCGCTTTACCGGCTGGCTGACGGCCTGGTTCAATCTGTTGGGACTGATCACCGTGCTGGGCGCCATCAACGTCGGCACCTACTACTTCTTTTTCGGTGCCTTCGGACCGGCCCTCGGCATGGAAGACACCACCACGGTCAGGGTGATTTTCCTGGCGATCCTGACCGGTATCCAGGCCCTGTGTAACCACTTGGGAATCGGCCTGACCGCGAAGCTCACCGACTTCTCGGGCTACCTGATTTTTGCCACGGCGCTTGCCTTGACCCTCGTCTGCCTGATCTCCGCACCGAGCTATGAATTCGCCCGTTTGTGGACCTTCGGCAACTATTCCGGCGAAGCCGGCGGCAGCGTCTGGCCACAGGTTTCGAACGGTTGGGTGTTCATGCTCGGCCTGCTGTTGCCGATCTACACCATCACCGGTTATGACGCGTCGGCGCATACCTCCGAAGAGACCCACAACGCGGCCATGTCGGTGCCGCGCGGCATGGTCATGTCGGTGGTCTGGTCGTTGCTGTTCGGTTGGGTGATGCTCAGCTCATTCGTCCTGATGCTGCCAAGCATGGACGAAGCGGCGAAACAGGGCTGGAACGTGTTCTTCTGGGCCATGAATGCCCAGGTGAGCCCGACCATCAAACTGGCGCTTTACGTGGCGATTTTCATCTCGCAGTTTCTCTGCGGTCTGGCCACCGTGACCTCGGTGTCACGCATGATCTTCGCCTTCTCCCGGGACGGCGGCCTGCCCTGCTCGAAAGCACTGGCCTCGGTCTCGCCGAAATATCGCAGCCCGGTGGCCGCCATCTGGACCGGCGCTACCCTGGCGGTGTTGTTCGACTGGGGCTCGTCGGTGATCTCGATCGGGGCAACGCCGGTCTACACCATCGTGGTCTCGTGCACGGTGATCTTCCTGTTCTTCTCTTTCATCATCCCCATCGTGCTGGGCCTGTTCACTTACGGGACCGCGAAGTGGCCGACCATGGGGCCGTGGAACATGGGACGCGGGTTGTATTCACTGTTCGCCATCCTCTCGATCCTGTCGATGGTGGTGATCTTCGTCATCGGCATCCAGCCACCGAACGACTGGGCGCTGTACATCACCATCGGATTCCTGGTGCTGACGGCCATCGTCTGGTTCGGTTTTGAGGCTCGGCGCTTTCAGGGCCCGCCGACGGGCGATCTGATCGTCAAGCGTCAGGCGGAAATTGCGGCGACGGAGGCGGCGTTGAACAAGCAGGTGTGAAGGCTTTTACCTGTGGGGAGCGAGCTTGCTCGCTCCCGCATTTGTATCGATCTGTATTTTTTCGCGGCGATCCTACACAGCGTTACACAAGTGCCGGATCAGGACACATCCGCACTACATGAGGATGAAAAAGTGGGCCACATCGGAAATTCAGACGTTTTCCGGTGAACAGCAATGTAGAAGAGCCCAAAAACCTCAGCAGGAACCCGCCATGATCAATCAAATCGACACCGTGCTTTACACCGGCAAGACCCACACGACCGGAGGCCGTAACGGCGAGTCGCGAAGTGACGATGGACGTCTGGATATCAAGCTTTCCGCGCCTGGCTCTTCAGGCAGTGGCACCAATCCTGAACAACTGCTGGCCGCAGGCTGGTCCGCCTGCTTCATCGGCGCCATGGGTAAAGCGGCGGTTGCATTGAAAGTGACGTTGCCGACTGACGTCGCGGTCGATACCGAAGTGGACCTGGGCAAGACCGAAAACGCCTTTTTCCTTCAAGCACGTCTCAACGTGAGCCTTCCGGGCCTCGATCCTGTTGTCGCACGTTCGCTGGTGGATGCCGCGCACCAGACCTGCCCGTATTCGAAGGCGACCCGTGGCAACATCGACGTCGTGATCAACCTGGTTTAACCGTAGCGACAAGCGAGGCCTGCCATTGCGGCAGGCTGTGCTGGTGAAAGCTTACTGAACGTTTTTCAGCTTGACCACATCACCGGACACCTTGGTGGTGTAACCGGTCAGGACCCAGGCCCAGAACCAGTTTTCCTGCACCTGGGTGTTGATCAGTGCGTCGCCGCCCTTGGCCTTGATCGCCGCGTCTTGTGCGCGAACGAAACGGTTGTTCTGGCGGATCGGGATGACACCGAACAGCATAAGGCCGGTGGCGCTCGCTTCGCTGTGGCCAACGACGGTGTATTGGCTGGCATCGTATTGCTGGGTTTTCATCGGCGCGCCGGTGCAACCTGCCAGAACCAGACCGAACAGGGAAACGGCAACCACTTTGCTGAGGTAATTCACTGAGTAACTCCATGGAAAAACGCCCGGGATCCATCTCTCGAGCGGCGCACACTTTACCGGAGGTAGTGGCCAATTGGTATCAGATGTAGCCGCATTATCGCCCGGCGTAACGGCCGGGGGGCTTTGATTTTCCGTATGAAGCTGTCGTTCATCGTCCGGGGTCAGAAGAAACCTGTGGCGAGGGAGCTTGCTCCCGCTTGAGTGCGCAGCACTCACAAAAACCGGCGATGGTTGTCAGATTTTGGAGCCGCTACGCAGCCCAACGCGAGCAACATGAACAGCATGACCCCGACACGCGGCATTGCAAAGGAAGGGGGAAAACAACGGGCTCATCGGTTTGGCTTAATAAGGAATCAGGATTGCCCCTCAAACCGCTTCAACGAAAACGCCGACAGATCCAGGTCGCTGGAGCCACGCACACACCACTGCGCCACCGCCTCGCCCAACGCCGCAGAATGTTTGAAGCCATGCCCTGAACAGGCCGAGACCACCAGGGTGTTTTTCAAGGTCGGATGCTCGTCGATGATGAAGTGCGAATCCGGCGTGACGGTATAGGCGCACACCGCTGACTTGACCACCCGCGAGGTCACACCGGCGATCCTGCCGTGCACCTGCGTCTCGAACATGTCGCACGCTTCGGCGGCGCTGACGGTGCGGTCCAGGGAGTCCGGGGAACATGCCTCGCTGTACTGTTCCGTCGCGACTTTCAGGCTGCTCTCGCCGGGTAACGGCGGAAAGCCGTAGTAGGACTGCCCTCGCCCGTGGGTGAAGATGAACGTCGGCGAGACCTGCGCAAACCGGGCGTTCTCTTCCAGCTCGAACCAGAACAGTTTCTACCGACACACCCGCAACAACCGGTCGAACGGTTGACCCAACAGGTCCCGGGACCACATGCCAGCACTGACCACGACTTTGTCGGCATGGATCGTTCGCTGGTCGGTGGTGAGGGTGACGCCCTGCTCATGCGAGGTGATGCCTGTGACGGTTTCACCCTTCAGCAGCGTCGCGCCGTGTTCCTCGGCGAGCCGCAGTTGCACGGCGATGCAGCGTTCCGGCCGGACAAAACCGCCACTCGGTTCGAAGTAGCCGACGGCGCTGTCCAGCACCGGGGAGAACTGCGGGAATCGTTGGCGAATCTGTTCGGCGGACAATACCTCATGCTCGATGCCGTAGGTTTTCGCCAGTTGAAAGGTGCGGTGGGTGAAGTCGCTCGCATCATTGGCGTCATAGTCGGGGCTGGAGGTCATGACCAGCACGCCACACTGCTCGAACAGCGACTCGCCGGACAGTGCTTCGAGTTCGCGCCAGATCCGGTGGGAGTTACGGACGACAGGCAGATAAGCCGCGCCTTCCCCGACCGACAGTCGGGTGATACGCGTATCACCGTGGCTGGAGCCCTGGGTGTGGGGCGGATGGTATCGGTCGACACCGATCACCCTGACGCCGGACTTGGCCAATTGATAGGCCGTCGCAGCGCCCATCGCACCCAGCCCGACCACGGCTACTTCACACCGATGTTCCATATCATCACCGTCCGCAAAATGATCATTTGAGTCTGAAAGCCGATGAAAACTCAAGGGCCGAAAAAGCCCTCAGTGCAGGGTGGGATCGCGCGGCCATAAAACGCCCCGGCACTGGCAACAACCCCTTCATTGGACATACCATGCCGCGCATTCACTTCTTCCCTATCAAAACGGCGGTAACAGCATGATCGAGGTCACCGAGGTTTCCATTGCCGAACTGCGCGCGGCGCTCGAATCCGGCCAGACCACTGCAGTGGAACTGGTCCAGGCCTATCTCGCCAGAATCGACGCCTACGACGGCGCCGACACGCCCACCGCCCTCAACGCGGTGGTGGTGCGCAATCCCGAGGCGCTCAAGGAAGCGCAGGCTTCCGATAGCCGGCGAGCGCAGGGCAAAACGCTGGGGCCACTCGATGGCATTCCCTATACGGCCAAGGACAGTTACCTGGTCAAAGGGCTGACCGCCGCCTCTGGCAGTCCCGCCTTCGCCAACCTGATTGCCTATCGCGATGCGTTCACCATCGAACGGCTTCGCGCCGCCGGGGCGATCTGCCTGGGCAAGACCAACATGCCACCGATGGCGAACGGCGGCATGCAGCGCGGCGTTTATGGCCGTGCGGAAAGTCCGTACAACGCCGATTACCTCACCGCGCCTTTTGCCTCCGGTTCGTCCAACGGAGCAGGCACTGCCACCGCCGCCAGTTTCGCGGCATTCGGCCTGGCAGAAGAAACCTGGTCGAGCGGTCGCGGCCCGGCCTCGAACAATGGGCTGTGCGCCTATACGCCGTCCCGCGGGGTGATTTCGGTGCGCGGCAACTGGCCGCTGACGCCGACGATGGACGTGGTCGTGCCGTTCGCCAGAACCATGGCTGACCTGCTCGAAGTGCTCGACGTGGTGGTGGCGGAAGACCCCGATACCCGCGGCGACCTGTGGCGGATGCAGCCCTGGGTGCCGATTCCGAGTGTCACCTCGGTGCGCCCTGCTTCCTATGCCGAACTGGCGGCGAAGCCAGATGCCCTCGCCGGCAAGCGCCTGGGTGTTCCGCGCATGTTCATCAACGCCGATCCCGACGCCGGCACCAGCGAGGCGCCGGGGATCGGTGGGCCGACGGGGCAACGCATCAACACCCGGCCTTCAGTGATTTCTCTCTGGGAAGAGGCACGCAAGGCACTCGAAGCCGCGGGCGCCGAAGTGATCGAAGTCGATTTCCCGCTGGTCTCCAATTGCGAGGGTGATCGTCCGGGAGCGCCGACAGTGTTCACCCGGGGCCTGGTGTCGAAAGAGTTCCTGCATCATGAGTTGTGGGACCTGACGGCCTGGGCGTTCGATGATTTCCTGCAGGCCAACGGCGATCCGAAACTGAACCGCCTGGTCGACGTCGACGGGCCGCTGATTTTCCCCCACGACCCGGGCACCCTGCCCAACCGCGAAGGCGACCTCGTCGCGGGCATGGACGAGTACGTGCGGATGGCCGAGCGCGGCATCACGCCGTGGGACCAGATCACTACCGTTCCCGATGGACTGCGCGGACTTGAACAGACCCGTCGCATCGACCTTGAAGACTGGATGGACCGGCTGGGCCTCGATGCGGTGCTGTTCCCGACGGTGGCTGACGTTGCGCCAGCGAATGCCGATGTCGATCCGGCCTCCGCCGACATCGCGTGGAGCAATGGTGTCTGGGTCGCCAACGGCAACCTCGCCATCCGTCACCTCGGTGTTCCAACGGTCACTGTGCCGATGGGCATCATGCCGGATATCGGCATGCCGGTCGGGCTGACCTTTGCCGGTCGTGCCTATGACGATTCGGCGCTGCTGCGTGTTGCCTCGGCGTTTGAATCGACCGGATCGAAGCGCAAAATCCCGCCTCGAACCCCACCGTTGTCGACCGGTAAATAATGGAAGAAACGGGATTGGGGCACACGCTCCAATCCCGTTTTTTTTCAGCCCGTCTACGCTTCATCGACCGTGGTAATCCTCCCCCGCGACCGCACGCAGATAAGCCTCGTCACCCTTTGTGCGCAAGTCTCGCCACTCCTCCCAATCGATGATGCCCTGGCGATCCATTTCATCCGCCTGCCGCAGCAGTTCCTCATGGTAGGCATCCGGGCAGTCCATGCGCAGCGAGCAGTTTTCGAGCGTACGGTGCCAGGCATCCAGGGCCCGAAGTTTTTGCTCCTGGGTTCTCGTCAGCAGGTTTCTGAATGAATTCATGGCGGCGGTTTCCACGGTCGTTTCTGAATGGAGCGATCGGGTGCGACACAGGTTCATCACGCCCGACCAGAGGTGAGGGGGCGACTATCGTGGGCAAAAAATCTCGAACTCGTGGGTAACCGTCGCATCCAATGTGAAGGCAAACGGAGGTACGCGACATGAACAGTGATGACCGTGATAACGCACTCGAATCGCAAACGACGTCAAACGCTCCGCCCATCGATTCGTCGGGCAAACCGGTGAATGTGGTCGAGCGGGATGTGCAGGACAGAAACGGTGAAGCCGAAGGTGTCGATCAAGCCATCACGCCCTCTTCCACCCGAACCAAAGAGCAGGACGCCGAGGAACTGCAGCGCAAAATCGACGAGATAGAACGCAAGGTTGCCGACGGCAATTAGCCGCGCCGACCTGGTTGGGTCCGGCCGAATCACCGGCGGCGTAACCCGATGCAATGCCGGACATCAATCCCCTGTGGGAGCTAGCCTGCTAGCTCCCACAGGGGGAATGCGTACACATGAAGAGCCAGGTGCTGGCCCCTCGAGAGGCCATTACGCGGGGCTTTTCCAAGTGACTCGCTGTAAGGCGGCCGTTACCGCAGAAACGGAGTTTCTTATTCGCCCGGCGCTTACAACAGCGACAAGGTGTAGTTGATGATAAAGCGATTCTGGTCAACATTACGCCCCGCATCAGTGTTCGACTTGCCATTGCGCACACTGAACCCAAGCCCCTTGAGCGCCCCCGACTGCAACACATAATCCAGGGTCATATCGCGTTCCCACTCTGACTGATCACCGGCGTTGCGAACCTTGATATCAGTCCCCTTCAAATACACGATCGACGCTTTCAGGCCCGGCACGCCCAAAGGCGCGAAGTCATAGGTGTACTGACCAAAGTTCGTCTGCTCACCCGCACGGGTAAAACTCTGGATCATGCGGTCCGTCGGCAGATAAACACTGCCGCCACCCGCCCCTTTATCAACCAGGCTGCCCTGGTTGGGCTGGACGAAGTTACTGCCATCACCCACCTGCTGATGGCCCAGCGACACCGAGTGCCCACCGTTCATATAAGTGATCATCGCAACCCAGGTGTTGTTGTCGATTTCACCATTGTTGTCCTCGGTGTAACCGGAAGCGCGGTAGCCTTGTGCGCGGCCAGCGGCGGAACTGTTGGCCCCGGTCGACGTGGTGCGAAAGTAACGCAGGTCAGTGGTGAACGAACTCTTGCTGTCGATCGGCAGTACATGGGTCAGACCGAAGAAATTCTGGTTATAGAAGTCTTCCATCTGCGCGAAGTAATACTGTGCTTTCAGATCCTTGGTGATGAAGTAATCACCCCCGGCGAAGTAAAACTTGTTGCTGTCCTGTGTGGCGCCCGGTACGGACAAACCGGTCCGGTCCGTCGAAGCACGACCGACCGCATGTTCAAGCACACCACTGGTCAGCATCAGCCCATCGATATCATTCGAAGTGATCTGGGCGCCGGTGAACGATTGCGGCAAGACGCGGGCATCGTTCGACAGCAGGATCGGCAGTTTCGGCAACAACGTGCCGTAGCGGAACTCCGTCTTCGCAATACGCATCTTCGCCGTGGGACCGAAGCTGCTCCAGGTATCGGCTGCACCGTCGCCCTCCGTCGGGATCATGCCGCTACCGACGTGGCGCCCGGCACCACTGTCCAATGTCACCCCCAGCAGCGCCTGAGCATCGAGCCCGAAACCGATCGTGCCTTGGGTAAACCCGGACTCGTAGCGCAGCACAAAACCCTGCGCAGCCTCCTCGGTTTTCGAGGGATCCGCCGCACCATCGCGGTTATCACTGTTGAAATACAGCGTGCGCATCGAGAGGCTGGCTTTGCTGTCTTCCAGAAAACCGTGCGCGCCAGAGTCCGCTGCCTGTGCGCAGATCGAACCGGTGGCCAACAAGAGTGCGGTGGGGATTGCTCGTTTGAACATACGATGCTCCAGGGTGATTTTTTTATGGTTTTTAAGTTTTGCCCGACCGCAATCCGCCGCTGAGACCCAACACCGGCGCGCACGATGACGCGCCCAATGGGTGACCATGAGCATTGAAACTGGAGAGCGATCGAAGGGTTCGAGCTAGATCAGATAGGAAAGACCTACGGTCAACGCAAAGGCGACCACGGAAATGATGGTCTCCAGCACGGTCCAGGTCTTGAAGGTCTGGGCGACGCTCATGTTGAAGTATTCCTTGATCAACCAGAAGCCGCCGTCGTTGACGTGGGAAAAGATCACCGACCCCGCGCCCGTCGCCAGCACCAGCAACTCCGGATGCGGATAGCCCAGCCCAATGGCCACCGGCGCGACGATGCCCGACGCGGTGGTCATGGCCACGGTGGCGGAACCGGTGGCAATGCGCATCAGCGCGGCGAACAGCCAGCCCATCAGCAGCGGCGACAGGTGAAATTCATGGGCCAGGCTGACGATCTGATCGGTCACCCCGGCGTCCACCAGAATCCGGTTCAACCCGCCGCCAGCGCCGACCAGCAGGGTGATGCTGGCGGTCGGCGCCAGGCATTCGTTGGTGAACTTGAGGATCGATTCGCGGTTGAAGCCCTGGGCGATGCCGAGGGTCCAGAAGCTCAGCAAGGTTGCCAGCAACAAGGCGATCACCGAGTTGCCGATGAACAGCAGAAACTGGTTGAAGCCGCTGCCCGGCGTGGAAATCAGGTTGGCCCAGCCGCCGATCAGCATCAGCACCACCGGCAGCAGAATGGTCGCCATGGTGATGCCGAAACCCGGCAGGCTGTCGCGTGGTTCGCGTTCGAGGAACTGCCGCTCCAGCGGGTTTTCCGCCGGCAATTGAATGCGCGGCACGATGAACCTCGCGTATAGCGGACCGGCGATGATCGCCGTCGGAATGCCGATCAGAATCGCGTACATCAAAGTCTGCCCGACCGACGCCCCATACACCTGCACCGCCAGCATCGCCGCCGGGTGCGGCGGCACCAGGGCATGCACCACCGAGAGCCCGGCGACCATCGGCAAACCGACCATCAGGATCGACACCCCGACGCGGCGCGCCACGGTAAAGGCGATCGGTACCAGCAACACAAAACCGACCTCGAAGAACAACGGCAGCCCGACCAGGAACGCGATGCAGACCATCGCCCAGTGTGCGTTCTTCTCGCCGAAACGGTCGATCAACGTGCGCGCCACCTGCTCGGCACCGCCGGACTCGGCCATCATCTTGCCGAGCATCGTGCCCAGCGCCACTACCAGCGCGATATGCCCCAGGGTCTTGCCGACGCCGGCCTCGTACGCACCGACCACCCCGGACGGCGGCATGCCGGCCAGCAGCGCGAGGCCGATGGACACCAGGGTGATGACGATGAAGGGATTAAGCCGGTAACGGGCGATCAGAACGATCAGGGCAATGATGGCGATGGCGGCATACACCAGCAGCCAATAGCCGAAGGACAGGGTCATGCGGTACTCCTCGAAAGGGTCACGTCGAATGGGTTGTGAAACTCATAAAACATTTCGAAGAGCGATTTTCAAACGAGGCGAAAGTAATTTTCGTAGAGGGATAAGGGTTGTCGCGTAGAGGTATGGAGGGTCGTGGTTTTTGAAATTGGGTCAGGCGGATTTTCATTGCGCCTGCGCTGTTTGCGCTCGGTTTTAAGGTCTGCCAAGTGCGGTATCCGCACCGGTGGTCACCGGTTCTGAACAATCGCCACCACAGCCTTATACTTCTTCAGTTCGTCTTCTCTGTGTCAGGAAATCCCTCGACACCCGTGCGCGCCAAAGCGCGCCCGTGCCAATCGCAAACGTAACCAGCCAAGACCCCAGGCGTTGTGCCGTCCAGCATCAGATGACGGGTCGTGTTCAATGGCTCCATGGCTGAGGGATTGTGGAGAACGTCATAAAAACTTTTCGGGGTTGTATGGGTCTTGCAACAAGGGTGCTGCCCCCCGGTGCCTGGGCTGCAGCGACACGAGCCCTGGCGTCGGATGGCGCTGATCACGTCGGTGCTGTTCGTCTGGCATACTCCCGCAGTGGTATAGGATCGGATCGGGTGGCATCCTCGCTGATGGACGGCAGCTACTCCGGCCAGTTCAACAGCCCGATCGGCAATCAGTAGCGTGTCAACACTTTGAGGGGAATGACCGTCTATGACGACGCAAACCGAAACCGCCATTCTGGCCGGCGGCTGCTTCTGGGGCATGCAGGATCTGCTGCGGCGCTACCCCGGCGTGCTGTCCACACGAGTGGGTTACTCAGGAGGCGATGTGCCGAATGCGACCTATCGCAACCACGGAAACCACGCGGAAGCGATCGAGATTGTGTTCGACCCGCAGCAGATCAGTTACCGCCAGATCCTCGAGTTTTTCTTCCAGATCCATGACCCGACGACCCCGAATCGCCAAGGCAACGATGTCGGCGCCAGCTATCGCTCTGCCCTCTTCTACCTCAGCGACAAGCAGAGGGAGATTGCCGAAGACACCGTGGCTGACGTCGAAGCGTCTGGCCTCTGGCCTGGCAAAGTGGTCACCGAAATCACCCCGGCCGGACCATTCTGGGAAGCCGAACCGGAACACCAGGACTACCTCGAACGCCTGCCCGACGGCTACACCTGTCACTTCATCCGGCCAGGCTGGAAATTGCCCGTACGCGGGTAGTCACGCAACAGAGGCGGCTCGAATGAGCCGCCTCTGTTATTTCATGCCCGATCGCACGTCTCCCTCATGGGTTCCCGCGCCCAAGAAACTCAAGCGTCTGCGCCGTGCTCCACAAGGCATTGGCGATGTAGCGATAGTTGATCAACGCCGCCAGATAACCATCGCCTTCAGGGGTTGTCGGGCCGGCCGTCGCGTCCCGAACCACCGCCACTTCGAAACCGAGTTCCAGCAGTTCACGAAGGTGCGACTCGACGCAGAGGTTCGCCGCCATGCCGGCCAGAATGATCTGCGAAACGCCATGTTTGCGCAGTTGCAGCGCCAGGTCGTTGGTTTCCGGACCGTACACCTTGTGCGGTGAAGCGATAAGGGTTTTGCCATCAAGAATGTAGGGTTTGTACTCGGGCATGAAGTCGGCGCCGGAGTTTTCGAAACCGTCGAGGCTCAACGGCCCCTTGCGATCAAACATGCAGATGCTGTGCATGACCTTCTCGAGCGGCCCGCCAAAATGCCAGTCGTGGTCACACGGATAGTAGTAATGCGGGGAAACCGCGACCGTGATGCCGGCACTCTTTGCTGCAGCAAACAGCTGGCCAATGTGCTTGACGGTATCGTGCTCGACAATGCTTTTGCCAAACACGGACCAGCTAACCCCCTCGGGGCTGAGAAAGTCGATTTGCGGATCGATCACCACCAGCGCGGCGCGGCTCAGGTCCAGCTTCATGCCGGGATCCGGCAAGGCCGGTTCCAGCGGGTCTGCGTACGGGGAGGCGATGTGAGGTGAAGGGTTGCTCATGGCTGTAGACTCCAGTCGACAATCAGAAATAACGATATCGCCATGGCGCCCCTGAGGGCCGTTGTCTACCATCGGCGAGAACTTCATCCTATTGCCGCGCACAGCTTCGCTTTTGCCAGGACGTGCAGAGTCTTTACCCGGTCGTCCCTATCATGGATATCCTCTCCGAGTTCTTCGAGCGCACCCATCTCCAGGGCCGGCTGTTCTTCTCCGGCCGGGTCGACGGCACGCTCGTGCTCGACAAACCACCGGGCATGGCGTTCATCCACGTCATCAGCCAGGGCGGTATCGACATGATTCAGCCCGGCCTGCCGAAGATATCGATTGCCGAGCCCAGCGTGCTGTTTTGCCCGAGCAGTTGCCGTTACCGGTTGCGTTCCAGTTCAGCACAGGGCGCCGAGCTGGTCTGCGCCTCTTTCCAGTTCGGACGCAACACGCTCCAGCCCTTCCCCCTTGGCCTCAAGGAAACGCTGGTATTTCCCATCAGCGGCCTGGAAAACATTGCTCCGGTGATCGGCTCGCTGATCGGCGAATTCCAGGATCAGGCACCCGGCAGAACCAAGGCACTCAACCTGTTGCTCGAATACATCTTCGTACTGCTGGTGCGACGCTCCGTCGTCGAGCAAAAGATTTCCAGCGGCCTGCTCTATGCCTTGCAGGACGGGCGCCTTGGCGCAGTGTTCAATCGCATTCAGCAAGAGCCCGAAGCCGCCTGGACCGTGGAAAAACTGGCAGCGCTGGCTCACATGTCCCGCTCGAAATTCTCGGCGTACTTCACCCGGATCATGGAGGTCTCACCGATGGGCTACGTCACCGCGTGGCGAATGAAAGTCGCCCAGGACTTGCTGCGCGACGGTGTACAAATCAAAGTCATCGCTGCATCGGTCGGGTACAGTTCGCAAGCGTCGTTTTCCAGAACCTTCCTGAACGTGGTGGGCTCGCCCCCCGCCGAATGGCTCAAGCATGATAGCCGTGAGGAGATTCCCCCGGTGGTGGCCCACGTGCAGCAAATCGCGTCGGACGACGCACTTTAAAATCGCTTGATCTTCCAGCCCAAGAGAGCAAAGACATGATCACTTGTTATCTGAAATATGTACTCGATCCCTACCAGATCGCAGCGTTCGAACACTATGGAAAGTTGTGGATTCCCCTCGTTGAAAAATTCGGCGGCCAGCATCACGGCTATTTCCTGCCGTCCGAAGGCGCGAACAATATCGCCATGGCGATGTTCAGCTTTCCAAGCCTTGCCGCGTATGAGCGTTATCGCCAGGACTCGATGAAAGATCCCGAGTGCATCGCGGCGTTCAAGTTCGCCGAAGAGACAAAATGCATCCTCAGTTATGAGCGCAGTTTCTTCAGGCCCGTATTTGGCGATCAGGCGCAGCAACCGGCCTGATGTCGGTCGGCAGTGTGCAGCCCTACCCAGGAGAAATTGCATGGGTTCCTCTTACAAAACCGCACGATCCTGGCTGCAATCTCTGCTGCTCCTGACTATCGTCATTCCCGCCATGACCAGCGCCGAGCCACGGCCCGAACACATGGTCTATCTGCGCACGATCGCCCCCACCATCGAGCAGGACATCCGCTACGCCAGCGCCCACAACTTCACCGGTCATCCACTCGACGGGTACGCCGCCGCCGAGTGTCTGTTGACGCTGGATGCGGCTAAAGCGCTGGCACGGGTGCAGGCGTCATTGCAGGTGCAAGGCTATGGCTTGAAGGTGTTCGACTGTTATCGGCCCAGTCGTGCAGTCGCCGATATGGGCCGCTTCGCTTCCATGCCTGGCGACCCACGCAAGGCCGAGTTCTACCCACGCGTGGACAAGCAGGATTTCTGGCGCCTGGGGTATGTGGCACGGGTGTCGAACCACTCCCGCGGCTCCACCGTCGACCTGACACTCATCGGTCCGACAGCGATGCCCGCCGCAACCTGGTCATCCTCGGCGACGCAGGTCGATTGCACAGCGCCCTATGCCCAGCGCTGGCACGACGGCGCGCTCGACATGGGCACCGGCTTCGACTGCTTCGATGAGCGGACGCATACCGCCAACCCGACCATCAACGCGACCGCGAAGGACAATCGTCAGTGGCTAAGCCGTGCGATGGAAAAAGAAGGATTTTCCGGGTACTCGAAGGAGTGGTGGCACTTCACTTACACCGGCGCCGGAGCGCCGAACGAGGTCATGGATTTCCCGATTACACCGCTCAGCGCCAGCGAAGCGCTCGACGCCAGCCATCAGCTGATTGTGGTCACCAGCAAAAACTGGGATGACATCCAGGGCACCGCCCAACGCTACGAACGGGACGGCAAAACCTTTCGAAAATCGGGTAATGCGTTTGCGGTCGTGGTCGGCAAAAACGGCATGGCCTGGGGCAAGGGCTTGAGCAGCGATGAGCCAGGCGACGGGCCGGTCAAACGTGAAGGTGACGGCAAAGCGCCGGCCGGGGTATTCAAGCTCGGTACGGCATTTGGCTACGACAACACGACCGAAACGAAACTGCCTTACCTCGCCTTGACGCCGGCCATCGAATGCGTCGACGACAGCCACTCCGCACGCTACAACGAACTGGTCGACGGCTCGAAGATCGCAAAGGACTGGAACAGCGCTGAACGCATGCGCAGCGAGGAAGGCTATCGCAAAGGCATTGTCATCGAGCACAACACACCGGCGTCCCCCGCCTCGGGCTCGTGCATTTTCTTCCACATCTGGCGCAGCCCGACCTCACCGACGGCGGGCTGCACGGCCATGGATCAGGCGGACATTTCCCGTTTGTTCGACTGGCTCGATCCTCGCCAGTCGCCCCTGCTGGTGCAAATGCCCGAGGCGCAATACGAACACTTGCGTGAACGCTGGAATCTCCCGGAACGGTGAGGCATCAGCCTTGCTTCAAATCGAGGCAATAGGTGTAGTAACCCGTTTCGCGCACGTAGCCCAATGATTCATACAAGCGTTGTGCGCCGTGATTGTCCGTGGCCGTTTCCAGCGTCATGCCTTTCGCGCCGGTGAGCAACGCGAAGGTCCGCGCGGTGTTCATCAGTTGCGTCCCGACCCCGCGGCCTCGGGCCGCGGGTGCGGTGAACAGGTCGCCGAGCAGCCAGGTGCGATGCGCGTCGATGGAGGAAAACGTCGGGAACAACTGGACGAAACCCAGTGCTTCGCCGGTGGCGTCCTGGGCGAAGAAGATCACCGACTCATCCCGGGCGATGCGCTCGGCGATAAAGTCACGCGATTGCGTCAGGTTTGAGGGTTGGCCGTAGAAACCTCGATAGGCGTCGAACAGGCTGGCAACGTTGTCGAGGTGAGTGGCGTCGGCGCGATGAACCTGGACATCCATGGGAGAGGTCTCCATGAGACAACAGTGGTGTGTCGGGCAATGTCGATAAACGGCGTGACGATGACGCTGTAAACCGTCAGGTATCTGTCGTGATCCTGTTCACCGGTGCCGAACCGGAGGGCTTCGGGTTTAGGCAAGAGCATCCACGACGGGCTCGCCTTCATCCAGGCAAGGTCATTGCCAATCACGCCGTAACCGAGAACGGTTCTTGAGTGTAGTTCCGTTTCCGGGCGCTGCACGTCCCTTTGGAGTAAAGGGCAAGCTTCACGCCGCATAATTCCGTTCACATAGATCCGGGCCCGCGCTTAAGTGAACAGCATCGCCCTCGCCACAGGGTGTGTGGCTGACGTAAAGTCAGGGGACTTTCCGGAGTCCGACATGACCAAACCCGCGCCAACGATCTACCTGTCCGATACATCTGACCGGGCGCTGTTCGATCGGATCGCCGATGAATTGAGGCAAGCACTCGACGGAACGTGGGTTGTACAGGCCAGCGGGCTGGACCAGCGTTATTGGGATCTGGAGGCCGAGGGGCAGGTCATCACGCTGCACCTGGAACATTACCTGGGGATCATGCTGCTGGTGGATGACGCCGATCCCGACTGGGTGGCATCGGAACGCTTTCAGGCGTTGGTGCAGCGGTTGCAAGTGGGTGAGTTGCCGGCGATGGTGCCCTTGGATGCGCCATCGCCGGCAAGCCAGGTTCCTGTGAAAAAACGGTTCTGGCACTGGCGCTAGAACGTGATGGCCGCTGCGGGCGTCGCGTCGATCCGCGTCACCGAGCCGGTCAAATGCGCCAGGTCCTTGTTGTGCTCGGCGATGATGTCTTCGGCGGCGAGGTTTCCATTGTCTACCGTGGAGTGAGCGTCAGCCGCCAGCACCACGTCGTACCCCAGTTTCAGCGCCTGACGCACGGTGGCGTTGACGCAATAATCGGTTTGTAAACCGCAGATGATCAGACGTTCGAAATCCTCCTTCGGCAGCAATTTTTGCAGGTTGGTCTGGTAGAACGAATCCGGTGTGGTCTTGCGTACACGCCAATCCTTGGGCGAGACGTCCAGCCCCTCGGCCAGTTGCCAGCCTTTGGCGTTATGCGCCAATGGGCTGCCCGCTTCCTCATGCTGGATCAGCACCACCGGAATCCCGGCCTGTCGGGCGCGGGTGCTGAGACCGTTGATGGTGTCGATGACACGCGCAATCTCGAAGCATTCGTAGTCGCCAGCACAGAGCGCCTGCTGGACGTCGATGATTAACAGTGCAGTGGACATGATTCCTTCCTTGATCTGTCGGTAAGTCAGGGGACAGAAAGTAAATCCGCCCCCCTGCGAACACAACCCTTAGTAACCCAGCGACAACCCGGTGTTGCGACGCGGATCGTTCGCCCCGTAGAAACGGTTCTTGCCCACCGGTTTTCCGTCCAGCGACGGCGCGCCGACCAGAATCGCCGCGATATGGTTGGCATCCTGCGGCCCGGCGAACTTATGTCCCCAGCTTTCAAGCAGCTTCACGGTGTCCGGGCTGGTGGTGAAGGTTTCCAGGTTGGTCTCTTCCGGCAACCACTGCTGGTGGAAACGCGGCGCATCCACCGCTTCCTGGATGTTCATGCCATAGTCGATCACGTTGAGGATGGTCAGCAAGGTCGCGGTGATGATGCGGCTGCCACCCGGCGTGCCGACCACCATGACGACTTTGCCATCCTTGGTGACAATGGTCGGGCTCATGGACGACAGCGGCGCCTTGCCCGGCGCGATGGCGTTGGCCTCGCCCTGCACCAGGCCGTACATGTTCGGCACGCCGATTTTCGAGGTGAAGTCGTCCATTTCATCGTTGAGGATGACCCCGGTCTTGCTGGCCATGACGCCAGCGCCGAACCAGTCGTTCAAGGTGTAGGTCACCGAGACCGCGTTGCCCCATTTGTCGACGATCGAATAATGGGTGGTGTTGCTGCCTTCATGGGGCGCGACGCCGGGTTTGAGCTCGCGGGACACGCCGGCCTTTTGCGGATTGATGGCGGCGCGGATTTTGGTCGCGTAGTTTTTATCCAGCAGATGGGCGATCGGGTTTTTCACGAAATCCGGGTCGCCGAGGTAGCTGTTGCGGTCGACATACGCGTGGCGCATGGCTTCGATCTGGTAGTGCATGCCCTGCGCCGAGTGGTAGCCCAGGTCCTTCATCGGGTAACCGTCGAGGATGTTCATGATCTCGCAGATCACTACGCCGCCGGAGCTTGGCGGCGGTGCCGAGACCACGTGGTAGCCACGGTAATCACACTCGATGGGCGCCAGTTCGCGGGTCTTGTATTTGTCGAGATCGGCTTGGGTGATGATGCCCTTGTTGGCCTGGCTGGAAGTGACGATCGCGTCAGCCACCCACCCCTTGTAGAAGCCGTCGGCCCCCTTCTCGGAGATTTCCCGCAGGGTCTTGCCCAGGTCTTTTTGAACGAGTTTCTGCCCGACTTGCATCGGCTCGCCGTTGCTCAGGAAGATCGAGCCGGAATCCTTGATGTCCTTCTTGAACACGTCGGTGGCGTACTCCAGCAAATCGACATCGCCCTGCTCCAGTGTGAAACCGTCTTCAGCGAGCTTGATGGCCGGGGCGATCACTTCCTTGCGCGGTTTGGTGCCGTACTTGCTCAGCGCCAGCTCCATGCCGGATACCGTGCCCGGCACGCCTACGGCCAGGTGGCCACGGGTGCTGAGATCCGGCACGACATTGCCCTCTTTGTCGAGGTACATATCGGCAGTGGCGGCCAGCGGGGCTTTTTCGCGGAAGTCGAGGAAGGTCTTGCGCCCGTCCGCCAGTTGAATGGTCATGAAACCGCCGCCACCCAGGTTCCCCGCCGCGGGATACACCACCGCCAGCGCATACCCGACCGCGACCGCGGCATCGACGGCGTTGCCACCGTTCTTGAGCACATCCACACCCACGTGGCT
Organism: Pseudomonas sp. NFX71; assembly: GCF_048079215.1. NCBI lineage: Bacteria > Pseudomonadati > Pseudomonadota > Gammaproteobacteria > Pseudomonadales > Pseudomonadaceae > Pseudomonas > Pseudomonas sp. NFX71. Next base: position 6,292,435 of record NZ_CP182230.1, read on the forward strand.
GGCCAGGTGCTGGGCGGTGACCACCATGCCGTTTTCGGCGGCGACAGGCGCGACGGAGGCCGCGTGGGCCATCAGGCAACTGAGCGCCAAGGAGGTCGCGATGAGCGATTTGGCAAAAGGTTCGAACTTCATGAGTCGGTCTCTTTTTGTTTTTAGGGTCGGTAAAAAACAGAGAAAACGTGTCAAGAGCAGTACGCAGTATGGCTGGGATTGCGTATTGCGCCTCCCCAACGAGGCAGTATGCTTGTCCCCTGTTCACCCGTTTTGGAGTTCGCCGGCATGACGTTTACCTTCACCACCCTGGCCTCTCCGGTCGGCGAATTGAAGCTGGTCGCGAACGGTGCAAGACTCGCGGCCATCCTCTGGGAAAACGACAAACCGAACCGTGTGCGGCTTGGCCCGCTCAGCGAAGCTCCGGACAACCCGATCCTGGTTCGCGCCCGGCAGCAGTTGACGGAATACTTTGCCGGCACACGAAATCGCTTCGACCTGGAACTGGATTTCACCGGGACTGATTTTCAAAAGAAGGTGTGGCAAGCGCTGTTGACCATTCCCTTCGGCGAAACGCGCAGCTATAGCCAGATTGCCGAGCAGATCGGCAACCCGAGCGCGGTTCGCGCGGTGGGTGCGGCGAATGGCAAGAACCCGATCTCGATTGTTGCGCCGTGTCATCGGGTGATTGGCGCCTCGGGGAAACTGACGGGGTTTGCGGGTGGGCTTGAGGCGAAGGAATTGTTGCTGACGCTGGAGGGATGCGAATGGTCGGGCGCCAACAGGATGGGCGATTTGTTTTCGAATTAACGCCCGCTCCTTTGTGGCGAGGGAGCTTGCTCCCGCTCCAGTGCGCAGCACTGGCAAAATCCTGGATAAGGCTGAAGATTTTGGGACCGCTTCGCAGCCCGGCGCCAGCGAGCTCGCCACAGGGAGGATGACTCACGCCGAGAAGATGTTTTTCATCGCCGCATGCTGCAACAGCATGATGGTCTTCGCATCGCAGATTTCGCCACGATAAAACGCCTCGAGCGCCGCCTCGAACGACCACTCCAGCACTTCCAGCTCTTCGGTCTCTTCCTCCAGCCCGCCACCCTCGCCGACTTTCGATGAAGCGTCGTATTCGGCGATGAAGAAGTGCAGTTTTTCAGTCACCGAGCCCGGGCTCATGTAGGCCTCAAAGACCTTCTGCACATGGTGCACGCGGTATCCGGTTTCCTCTTCCGCTTCATCGCGTATGCGCGCTTCCGGCGCGGCACCTTCAAGCAACCCCGCCGCCACTTCGATCAGCAAACCGTCGTGACCGTTGACGAACACCGGCAAGCGGAACTGCCGGGTCAGTACGACGGTTTTTTTCTCTCGGTTGAACAGCAGAATCGCCGCGCCATTGCCACGGTCGTAGACCTCGCGGGTCTGGCGCTGCCATTCACCATTGTTGCGCTGGTAATCAAAGGTGATTTTCTTCAGCAAATACCAGTCGTGGGACAGCACCTGGGACTCGATGATGTTGACCCGTTCGGCTGTGTTCGGCATGACAAGGCGTCCTTAAATCGTCAGAAGACGCCCATCTTAGACGAAAAGACCTTCATGACAGTTGAGCCTTGTATTCCCTCTCATATTGCCCGGCGAGCGTTTCCTTCTGCTTGTCGTCGAGCAACTTGCCGGCCATCTGGAAGAACTTCTGCTCTTCCTCTTTCAAGTGGTGATGGACCTTCTCGGAGAGTTTCTTCGCGGTCGCCAGCCAGGCAGGGCTCGACATCTCGGTCTCGTCGAGCTCTTCCATCATTTCGTCCATCTCGTGGTGTTCGGAAATCGCATGGCGGCTGAGGTCGACACCGTTGTCGAATTCCATCAACGGCATATAGAAATGCCGCTCTTCAGCGGTTTCATGGGCCTGGAGTTCGGACTTGAGCTGTTTGTACGCTTCGACGCGTTCCGGGGTGTCGCCGCTGGTCTTGATCAGTGCATCGGCGTAGGTGCGTTGGCGGTCATGGCTTTCGCGCAAGGCTTCAAAAATGTTCAAGGCAGGTGGCCCTCATCGGTTGCGTTCTGGAATGACGCTGTAAAGGCTAGACATCTGCGCGCTGGCGACGGTTCCTCTGTTCGTCGGGGGGATAGAACAAACGTCGCGACCCGGATACGCTCGTGCCTCACTGCCATAAGGATGTAGCCAATGACATTAAGCATCGAACTGTTGCAAAACCCGACACTGGAAGATCGCGAGGCGATCCTTGCACCGTTGCGCGCCTACAACGTCGCGCAAGCGGGTGACGGCAAGGCGCAACCGCTGGCCTTGATGGTTCGCGATGACCAGGGTGAAACCCTGGGCGGACTGTATGGCCGGTTTTTCTATCAGTGGTTGTTTATCGAATTGCTCTCGGTGCCAGAACAGGGCCGGGGACAAGGCATAGGCTCCAGGCTGATGCAGATGGCCGAAGACCTGGCGCGGGAGAAGGAGTGCGTGGGGATCTGGCTGGACACCTTCGATTTTCAGGCGCCGGAGTTTTACAAGAAGCTCGGGTATAGCGAGTTGGGCCAGATCGCTGATTACCCGCCGGGGCACAAGCGGTTCTTCTTTCAGAAGCGCCTGATTAACAACGCCTAACCTGTAGGAGCCGGTTTGCTGGCTCCTACAAAGGGTATTGCGGTGTTCAGTAAATCAGAGGCAAGTCGCCAGTGCCGCCAACCGGCGCTTGGCGACAAAATCGTCATGCCGGGCGTAATAACTCAACGTCGTACCCGAGGCATCCGCGGTGATGTCCACAAAGGATTCCGCCGAACGCGTGTAAACAGTCGACCCGCCCTTCTTGCCCGGCTGCAGGTACGCGCCCGCATCGACGCCGAACACCGCTTCGTCCTGCCAGGAAAACTGCACGCACTGGGCAACGACCTTTTCCGGCTTGTCCGACGTCAGGGTTTTGTACGGGGCTCCGGTGCGGGCATCGTTCATTGCCGAACCGGCACATCCCGCCAGCAACGTTGCGGCCAGCGCCACCATCAGAATTCGCATTGCATGTGCTCATCAAGAAAAAGCGGACTGTATCACCGTGGGCAGGCGTATCGTTCTGCTTTACTTCATTTATACCGCGACACCGCGCAACGATTCGCGCACCCTGTCGCGCCAAACGCTGTATCGCCCCTATTTCCGGGCCTATTTTTTCTGGAACGTCCATGACACCCAACGCCGAGTTTTACAAACCGACCGCTGAATACGCCGACAAGCTGATCAGCCAGATCGGTCAGACGCCTTCCTGGATCGCCAAGCGAATCGGCGTCACCGACAAACGGATCCGTTACATCCTCGATGGCGAACGCACCGTGAAGGGCGAAACCACGCCGATCCAGATGACCTACCCGGAGCAGTGGGCCCTCGAATGCCTGGCCGCTGCGGCCAAGGCCAGCAAGAAGCAGTCTTCGTAACCCATTCTCAAGGAGCGACCATGGCGGCAACCGAACAGCAACACGAGCAGGCGCTGAGGAAGTTTCTCGATGAGCGCCCCGAGCTGCGCCACGAACTCGACAACCTCAACCCGCTGCTGGCCCAGGCCAAGGGTGAAACAGCGGCGCAATTTCGCGACGAACGCTTGCATGAAGCGTTCGAAGCCGAGGCCGAGCGCCTGGGCTTGTTCGCCTGGGAGCTGACGCTGCAACTGACGGCCGCGACGGCCGAGGATTATCAGGCCCAACGCATGGAAGTGCACAAGGAAGTAGCGGAAATGGCAGGGATGGACTGGCGGGACTATTGCGAGTTATATGGATTGAATCCGTAACCGTCACCGATCAAGGATCCCGCCACCGATGCTGCCTTCGTCCTCCACAACCCGCGCCAGTCCGGGGCACCTGCACACCCAGAAATGGCGCGGGCGTATCGGCCTGTCGCTGGTCGCCGCACTCTCCGTACTCGCCGGCATGACCGACGCCATCGGCTTCATGGCCAGCGGCGACTTCGTCTCCTTCATGAGCGGCAACACCACTCGCCTGGCCGTGGCGATCAGCGACGGCGATATGGGCCTGACGTTGCGCCTGCTGCTGCTCGTGGGGACGTTCATCCTCGGTAATGCCTTGGGCATTGTGGTCAGTCGTCTGGGCGGGCGTCGGGCGCTGCCGTTATTACTGTGCATCGCCATGCTGTTGTGTGCGGCCGCGGCCTGGCCCTATGACGAACAACTGCCGGCGCTGCTGGCAGCGATCATCGCCATGGGCATGCTCAATGCGGCCGTCGAAGAAGTGAACGGTCTGCCGGTGGGGCTGACCTATGTCACCGGCGCCTTGTCGCGCTTCGGCCGCGGCCTGGGACGCTGGATGCTCGGCGAGCGGCGCAACGGATGGCGGGTGCAACTGATCCCCTGGACCGGCATGTTTGCCGGCGCAGTGCTCGGTGCCGTGCTGGAACAGCATCTCGGGCTCCAGGCGCTGTTTGTCAGCGGATTGCTGGCGGGTGCGCTGGGGGCGCTGTCGTTGAAGGTTCCGCGGCGCTGGCAGTTGGGGTATATGCCGCGTTGACCCTGTATCGACTGTTCGGGCCTCATCGCGGGCTTGCCCGCGACGAGGCCCGCATAGACAACATCGATTTAGCCGCACCCGCGATAAAGCTTTATCATGGCCGCAGTTTTGCTGATCGAGTCCGTCATGAAGTTCGCCATCGCGCTGTTTTCCGCCGCCCATGCGCCCTCCTCGCGCCGCGCCTTGCTGTTCGCCCAGGCTGCGCTGGCCGGCGGGCATGAAATCGTCCGGCTGTTTTTCTATCAGGACGGCGTGTACAACGCTTCCAGCAGCGTGGTCACGCCGCAGGATGAGCTGGATTTGCCCAAGCAATGGCGCGCCTTCGTCACCGAGCACCAGCTGGACGGCGTGGTCTGCATCGCCGCCGCCCTGCGCCGTGGCGTGTTGAACGAAGAAGAAGCCGGGCGCTATCAGCGCGAGGCCATTGCCGTCGGCGCACCGTGGGAGTTGTCCGGGCTCGGCCAGTTGCATGACGCGGTGCAGGATGCCGACCGCCTGATCTGCTTCGGAGGTGCGTGACATGCCTAAATCCCTGCTGATCATCAGTCGTCAGGCACCGTGGTCCGGGCCGAGCGCGCGGGAAGCGCTGGACATCGTGCTGGCCGGCGGCGCGTTCGACCTGCCGATCGGCCTGCTGTTTCTCGATGACGGCGTGTTCCAGCTCGCCGCGAAACAGGACGCCAGGGCCCTGCAACAGAAAGACCTGAGCGCCAACCTGCAGGCGTTGCCAATGTTCGGCGTCGAAGACCTCTTCGTCTGTGGCGACAGCGCCGCTGAACGCGGTCTGGACCCGACCGGTCTGGCTCTCGAAGAAGCCCAGGTGCTGAGCGCCCACGACATCACCGCCCTCATTGACCGTTACGACCAGGTGATCACCCTCTGATGTCGACTTTGCATGTGTTGTCTCATTCCCCGTTCGGCGACGATCGCCTGACCAGTTGCCTGCGCGTGATCGGTGCAAACGATGCGCTGCTGCTGACCGGCGACGCGGTGTACGCGTTGCAGCCGGGCACCGTACCCTGCGACGCGCTGAACGCTCGCCACCCGACGCTGTTCGTGCTGGCCGAAGATGCCCGGGCGCGCGCGCTGGACATTCCTGACACCGCCAAGGCCATCGACTATCCAGCTTTCGTCGAACTGTCGATTCACTACGACAAGGTCAACAGTTGGCTATGAATTCACTGACCGTCGGCGCCCGCGCCATCGAGCTGGACAAGGATGGATTCCTGGTTGAATTGAGCGACTGGTCCGCTGAAGTAGCCCGTGCCCTCGCCGCCGCCGAAGACATCGAGTTGAGCCCTGACCATTGGGAAATCCTCGAACTGCTGCGCAGCTTCTACGCCGAATTCCAGCTGTCCCCGGCGACGCGCCCGCTGATCAAATACACCGCGTTGAAGCTCGGCCCGGAAAAAGGCAACAGCCTGCACCTGAACCGACTGTTCAAAGGCACCCCTGCCAAACTCGCCGCGAAACTGGCGGGCCTGCCCAAACCGACGAATTGCTTATGACCGACTACCCAGCGCTGACCCTCGAAACGCCCGCCGAACACCCCTTCGCCCAGTTCGTGCGGATCCTCGGCAAAGGCAAGCGCGGCGCCCGCGACCTGACCCGAGAGGAAGCACGCGAAGCCATGGGCATGGTGCTCGACGACAAGGTCGAAGACACTCAGCTCGGTGCATTTCTGATGCTGTTGCGGCACAAGGAAGAAAGTGCCGAGGAAATGGCCGGGTTCACCGAAGCCTTGCGTGATCGTTTGCAGGCACCGGCATTGAATGTCGATCTGGACTGGCCGACCTACGCCGGCAAGAAGCGTCATCTGCCGTGGTATCTGCTGGCGGCCAAGTGCCTGGCGCAGAACGGCGTGCGGATTTTCATGCACGGCGGTGGCGCGCACACCGCCGGGCGGCTGTACAGCGAGCAATTGCTGGACGAGTTGAACATCCCGCTGTGCCGCAACTGGCAGCAGGTCGGATCGGCCCTCGACAACGGCGGCCTCGCATTCATGCCGCTGGTGGATTGGGCACCGCAACTGCAACGCATGATCGACCTGCGCAACACCCTCGGCCTGCGTTCGCCGATCCATTCCCTGGCGCGCATTCTCAATCCGTTGCGCGCTCGATGTGGCCTGCAAAGCATTTTCCACCCCGGCTATCAGGCGGTGCACCGTGATGCCAGCGGCTTGCTCGGCGACACGGCGATCGTGGTCAAGGGCGATGGCGGCGAGATCGAGATCAACCCTGACGCCGACAGCCACTTGTATGGCACCACCGGCGGCGAGAGCTGGGATGAAGAATGGCCACAGCTGTCGAGCCAGCGCCACGTCAAACCCGCCTCGCTCGACCGCGGACATTTGAAAGCCGTATGGCGTGGCGACGTGGTCGACAGCTACCCGCAAATGGCGCTGATCGCGACCATGGCCCTCGCCTTGCGCGGCCTCGGCCAGACGCGCGAGCAAGCCTTCGAAACCGCCCAGCAGTATTGGGACGCTCGGGACAGATCGATTTAACCGATCATAACCCTCCAACCTTTGCGCTTTTTTATCGAACCTATCCGAATAGACTCCTCTCCAACGCTTATCGGTTGAGGAGTCTTGAACATGGGTTTGTTAGTTGAAGGTCGCTGGCGTGACCAGTGGTACGAAAGCAGCAAGGACGGCGCATTCCAGCGTGAACAGGCGCAGCGGCGCAACTGGCTGACCGCCGACGGCAAACCCGGCCCGACCGGTGTCGGTGGCTTTGCGGCAGAAGCGGGTCGTTATCACTTGTACGTGTCCCTCGCCTGTCCGTGGGCCCATCGCACGTTGATCCTGCGCAAACTCAAAGGCCTCGAAAGCCTGATCGACGTGTCCGTGGTCAGCTGGCTGATGCTGGAAAACGGCTGGACCTTCGACCAGCATTTTGGCTCGACTGGCGACAAGCTCGATCACCTCGACTTCATGCACCAACGTTACACCGCCGATACCGCCGACTATACCGGGCGCGTCACCGTGCCGGTGCTCTGGGACAAACAGCAGAATCGCATCGTCAACAACGAGTCGGCGGAGATTATCCGCATGTTCAATGGCGCGTTCGATGAGTTGACCGGCAATGACCTGGACTTTTACCCGGCGCCGCTACGGGGCGAGATCGATGCACTGAACGAACGGATTTATCCGGCGGTGAACAACGGTGTGTACCGCGCCGGGTTTGCCACATCGCAAAAGGCTTATGAAGAAGCGTTCGCTGAGGTGTTTGCCGAGCTGGATCGGCTGGAAGCGTTGTTAGGCGCTAATCGTTATCTGGTAGGCGAATACCTGACCGAAGCGGACATTCGGCTGTTCACCACGCTGATTCGCTTTGATGCGGTGTACTACGGACATTTCAAGTGCAACCTGCGGCGGATTGCCGATTACCCGAACCTGTCGAATTGGCTGCGCGAGATTTATCAGTGGCCGGGGATTGCCGAGACGGTGGATTTTACCCACATCAAGAACCACTACTACGGCAGCCACAAGACCATCAACCCGACGGGTATCGTGCCGAAAGGGCCGGAGCAGGATTTCAGCGCGGCCCATGATCGGGCACGGTTGAGCGGGAAAGGGGTTTGGCGCAAGGCCTGAGGTTTGTGCAATTTTAGAGGCCCCTAATCGCTAGCAGGCTAGCTCCCACACTGGATCTGTGTCGCTCACAAATCCCCTGTGGGAGCTAGCCTGCTGGCGATGCGACCGACCCGGTGTTCAGACCTGCGCCTGAGCCCCTTCAAACCACGCCAGTTTCTCGCGCAGCTGCACCACTTCCCCAACAATCACCAGCGTCGGTGCATGCACTTCATGCTCCGCCACCAGCCGTGGAAGATCGGCCAGGGTGCCGGTAAACACCCGCTGATTGACCGTGGTGCCCTGCTGGATCAACGCCGCCGGGGTATCCGCCCCGCGACCATGCTTGATCAACTGCTCGCAGATGATCGGCAAGCCCACCAGCCCCATGTAAAACACCAGGGTTTGCGCCGGTGCGACCAGATCGGCCCATGGCAAATCGGTGGAGCCGTCCTTCAAGTGGCCGGTGACGAACCGCACCGACTGCGCGTAATCGCGGTGGGTCAGCGGAATCCCGGCATACGCCGCGCAACCGCTGGCCGCCGTGATTCCCGGCACGACCTGGAACGGGATGCCATGGGCCGCCAGCTCTTCGATCTCTTCACCGCCGCGCCCGAAAATAAACGGATCCCCGCCCTTCAACCGCACGACGCGCTTGCCCTGCTTGGCCAGGTCCACCAATTGCTGGTTGATCTGATCCTGAGGCACCGCGTGATCGGCGCGACGCTTGCCGACGTACACCCGCTCGGCATCGCGACGGCACAAATCGAGAATCGCCGGCGCCACCAAACGGTCATACAGCACCACATCGGCTTGCTGCATCAGGCGCAAGGCGCGGAAGGTCAGCAGGTCGGGATCACCCGGCCCTGCACCGACCAGATACACCTCACCGGTTTTTGTCGGCGGCTCGCCAGCGATTTTCGCCAGCAGCAAACGCTCGGCTTCAGCGCCCTGCCCGGCCAGTTGCCGATCGGCGATCGGGCCCTGAAACACATCTTCCCAGAACGCCCGACGCTGCTGCACATCCGGAAGCAGGCCTTTGACCTGGTTGCGGAAACGCGCGGCCAGACCGGCCAATTGCCCGTAGGTGGAAGGAATCCAGGTTTCGATTTTCGCCCGGATCAGCCGCGCCAGTACCGGCGCATCGCCGCCGCTGGAGATGGCAACAATCAGCGGCGACCGGTCGACAATCGCCGGAAAAATCACGCTGCACAAGGCCGGCGCATCCACCACGTTGACCGGCACGCAGCGCCGGTGAGCATCGGCAGAGACTTGCGCGTTCAGCGGTTCGTCATCGGTGGCGGCAATGATCAGCCCGCAACCGTCCAGATCCGCCTCGACGTAACCGCGCAGCAAGCACTCGCCACCGCTGCCGGTCACCAGTTCACGCAGTTGCGGTTCGATTTCAGGTGCGACCACCCGCAGCAGCGCACCGGCATCGGCCAGCAGGCGGGATTTGCGCAAGGCAATCTCCCCCCCGCCGACGACCAACACACGACTGCCGCGAAGGTTGTGAAACAGCGGCAGATAGTCCATTTAGCCGATGACCTCGAGGCCACCCATGTACGGTTTCAGCACTTCAGGCACACGGATCGAGCCGTCGGCCTGCTGGTAGTTTTCCAGCACCGCCACCAGCGTACGACCGACTGCCAGACCGGAACCGTTCAGGGTGTGAACCAGTTCAGGCTTGCCGGTTTCCGGGTTGCGGAAACGCGCTTGCATACGACGGGCCTGGAAATCGCCGCAGTTGGAGCACGACGAAATCTCGCGGTATTTGTCCTGGCTCGGAATCCACACTTCCAGGTCGTAGGTCTTGACCGCACTGAAGCCCATGTCGCCGGTGCACAGTGCCAGGGTGCGATAAGGCAGCTCCAGCAGTTGCAGGACTTTCTCGGCGTTGGCAGTCAGGCCTTCCAGCGCTTCCATCGATGTCGAAGGCTCGACGATCTGGACCATCTCGACCTTGTCGAACTGGTGCTGACGAATCATGCCGCGGGTATCGCGACCCGATGCGCCGGCTTCGCTACGGAAGCACGGGGTGTGGGCGACAAACTTGATCGGCAGCAGCTTCGAATCGACGATCTCGCCGGCGACGATGTTGGTCAGCGACACTTCAGCGGTCGGGATCAGGTACAGATCGGCTTCGCCTTCGCGGGTGATCTTGAACAGGTCTTCTTCGAATTTCGGCAACTGGCCAGTGCCTTGCAGCGCCGGCGCCTGGACCAGATAAGGCGTGTAAGCCTCTTCGTAACCGTGTTCGCTGGTGTGCAGGTTGATCATGAACTGCGCCAGGGCGCGGTGCAGACGGGCGATCGGGCCACGCAGCAAGGCGAAACGCGCGCCGGACAGCTTGGCGGCGGTTTCAAAGTCCAGCCAGCCGAACTTCTCGCCCAGGGCGACGTGGTCCAGGACCGGGAAATCGAATGCGGTCGGGGTGCCCCAGCGGCGCACTTCGACGTTGCCGTCTTCGTCATCACCGATCGGCACGGACTCGTGCGGCAGGTTAGGAATGCCGAGCAGGATCGAATCCAGTTCGGTCTGGATCCCGTCCAGCTCGACTTTACCGGCGCTCAATTCATTCGCCATGCGCTCGACGTCCGCCATCAACGGCGCGATGTCTTCGCCGCGCTGCTTGGCCTGACCGATGGATTTGGAGCGCGCATTACGTTCAGCCTGCAGTGCTTCGGTGCGGGTCTGGACGGTCTTGCGCTGTTCTTCCAGCGCTTCGATGCGCGCAACATCCAGCGTATAGCCACGGGAAGCCAGGCGGTCCGCTACGTCCTGAAGGTTGCTACGTAACAGTTTGGAATCGAGCATGTCGGTCTCTCGTTATCAAAGTTTGGTCAAGGACAGGCCAGCCCAGGTGGCGAGCAGCCCGCCGAATACGCTGATGGCAGCATAGCCCAGGGCCAGTGGCACTTGCCCGCTTTCCAGCAGGCGCACCGTATCCAGTGAAAAGGATGAAAAAGTCGTCAGGCCCCCGAGGAAACCGACAATCAGCCCGGCGCGCACTTCGAAAGGCACTTCCGGGCGAATCAGAAACAGACCGTATAGAACGCCGATCAGCAAACAGCCGACGATATTAACGGCCAGCGTCGCGGTATAGAAGTGCCGCGGCCAATTAGCGTTGACCCAATTACCGGCGGCAAAGCGCAACAGTGTGCCGGCGACACCGCCGACGGAAACCGCAACGATCAATGGAAGCACTATTTTCTCCTTTGCCGGGGGCTGAGACGGTCCAGTTGCGCAAGGTGATTGAGCTTTTCGCCGATCTTCAGCTCCAGGCCACGGGGCACTGGCTGATAGAACGGTTGTGGTTCAAGCTCTTCGGGGAAGTAATCTTCGCCGGCAGCGTAGGCGTCCGGTTCATCGTGGGCATATCGATATTCATCGCCATAACCGAGTTGCTTCATCAGCTTGGTCGGCGCGTTGCGCAGGTGCAACGGCACTTCGAGCGAGCCATGTTCGGTGGCGCTGCGCATGGCCGCCTTGAAGCCCATGTACACCGCGTTGCTTTTCGGCGCGCAAGCCAGGTAAGTGATGGCCTGGGCCACCGCCAGTTCGCCTTCCGGACTGCCGAGGCGCTCCTGCACTTCCCACGCCGCCAGGCACAGGCTCAGGGCGCGGGGGTCGGCATTGCCGATGTCTTCGCTGGCCATGCGCACCACGCGCCGGGCGAGGTAAAGCGGATCGCAACCGCCGTCGATCATCCGCGCGAACCAGTACAACGCGCCATCGGGATTGGAGCCGCGTACCGATTTATGCAGCGCGGAAATCTGGTCGTAGAACGCTTCGCCGCCCTTGTCGAACCGCCGACGGGTGTCGCCGAGCAGACTTTGCAGCAGATCGACGCCGATTTCACTGTTGTCTTCGGCGAGATCCGAGGCGTTTTCCAACAGGTTGAGCAGGCGCCGGCCATCACCATCGGCGGCAGACAACAGCATCTGGAAACCTTCATCGCTGAGGGTCAGTTGCCGTTTGCCCAGGCCACGCTCTTCGGTCAGCGCGCGGTGCACCAGCTTGCGCAGGGCTGCTTCGTCGAGGCTTTTGAGCACATAGACACGGGCTCGGGAGAGCAACGCATTGTTGAGCTCGAATGAGGGGTTTTCCGTGGTCGCGCCGATGAAAATCAGCGTGCCGTCTTCAACGTACGGCAGAAACGCATCCTGCTGCGACTTGTTGAAACGATGCACTTCATCGACGAACAGGATGGTGCGCTTGCCATACTGTCCGGCTTGCTGCTTGGCGATTTCCACCGCCTGGCGGATTTCCTTCACACCAGCCAGGACTGCCGAGACCGTTTCGAAGTGCGCATCCGAGACTTCCGCGAGCAGCCGCGCCAGCGTGGTTTTACCCACGCCCGGCGGCCCCCAGAAAATCATCGAGTGCAGGGCACCCTGCTCGAGCGCTTCGCGCAATGGCTTGCCGCGAGCGAGCACGTGTTCCTGACCGACGTACTCATCCAGATTGGCCGCGCGCAAACGGGCGGCCAAGGGCTGGGAGATCGGGGCGCTGCGAAACAGGTCCATCACGTACGTTAAAACCTCGGTTAAGTACAACGCTCTCAAGCCTGCCGGAAACCTGTGGCGAGGGGATTTATCCCCGTTCGGCGGCGCAGCAGTCGCGAAATCATTGCATGCGGTATTCCTGATACACCGCACTGGCAGATCTGGGGCCGCTTCGCGGCCCAACGGGGATAAATCCCCTCGCCACAAAGGCTGACCCCGCAGGCTCTGCGTTTTACTCTTGAATGACGTCCGCACCTTTAGGAATGTCGAACTTGAATTTCGACGCAGGGATCGGCTCGTTGGCCTTCACGCCGGTAAACAGGATGTTGGTGCGCTGACCGACGCTGTCGATCAGTTGCATGTCGTTGACCAGGCCATTGCGGAACGACAGGCGCAGGCTGTCGAACAGGGTGTCCTTGGTTTTCGGCTTCAAGGTGAAGTCGATCACGCCGCCGGCTTCCTTGGCGCTGATGGCGAAGCTCTCGCTGATCTTGGACACATCACCCGACAGCAGCAACGCCGGCGTCTGGCTCAGGCGCAGGTCGAGGGTCTTGATGGTGGCCTGCTCCAGGTCCGGATCCCACAGCGTCACCTTCTTGCCGTCGGAAACCACGACCTGCTCGGCGGGCGCATCGGTATGCCAGTAAAACAGGCCCGGGCGCTGCAGAGACATTTCACCGGCCGTTTCCTGCAATTGCGTGCCGCTGCCATCGAGGGTCAGCTGCGAGAAACGCGCGGTCAGGGTCTGGGATTTTTCCAGCAGTTGGGTCAGACGCGTCACGTCCTTGTCGTCGGCGTGGGCCGAGAGCGTGGTCAAAGCCAGAACCGGCAGCAACAGCATGCGGATAAGACGCATGGGAGTCCTCATAACATTCGTGGGAGTTCGGGCGGCGCGTTACCGCGCCATCCTTTCAAATCAAATCAGTCGCGTACCGGGCCAGGGGCCAGGACTTCACGCGAGCCGTTGGTGTTCATGGATGTCACGACCCCGGCCATTTCCATGGCTTCGATCATGCGTGCGGCGCGGTTGTAGCCGATTTTCAGCTTGCGCTGAACCGCGGAGATCGACGCGCGACGGCTTTCCAGCACGAACTGCACCGCTTCGTCGTACAGCGCATCGGTTTCGGCATCGTCATCACCGCCGCCACCGCCATTCTCAAAGCCGCTGCCGGCCTCTTCGACACCCGCCAGGATCTCGTCGTTGTATTCCGGCGCACCGCGCAGTTTCCAGGCTTCAACCACCCGGTGAACCTCGTCATCGGACACGAACGCACCGTGAACCCGAATCGGCAGGCTGGTGCCTGGCGGCATGTAGAGCATGTCACCGTGGCCCAACAGTTGCTCGGCGCCGCCCTGATCGATGATGGTCCGCGAGTCGATTTTGCTCGACACCTGGAACGCCATGCGCGTCGGGATGTTCGCCTTGATCAGACCGGTGATCACGTCAACCGACGGACGCTGGGTCGCGAGGATCAAGTGGATACCGGCCGCACGGGCCTTCTGGGCGATACGGGCAATGAGCTCTTCAACCTTCTTGCCGACGATCATCATCATGTCGGCAAACTCGTCGACGACCACAACGATGGTCGGCAGTTTGGTCAGCAGCGGCGCTTCGTCGTGAATGCTTTCGCGCTTGTACAAAGGATCGGTCAGCGGCGTTCCGGCGTCCTGGGCTTCCTTGACCTTGGCGTTGAAGCCCGACAGGTTGCGCACGCCCATCTTCGCCATCAGTTTGTAGCGACGCTCCATCTCCGCCACGCTCCAGCGCAGGGCGTTGGCCGCGTCCTTCATGTCGGTCACGACCGGGCACAGCAGGTGCGGAATGCCTTCGTAGATCGACAGCTCGAGCATTTTCGGGTCGATCATGATCAGCTTGGCGTCTTCCGGGCCGGACTTGAACAGGATCGACAGGATCATCGCGTTCACACCCACCGATTTACCGGAACCGGTCGTACCGGCCACCAGTAGGTGCGGCATTTTCGCCAGGTCGGTGATGACCGGCTTGCCGCCGATGTCGTGGCCCAGGGCCAGGGTCACCGGGGATTTGAAGTTGTCGTACTCAGGGGTCGACAGCACTTCGGAGAAGCGCACAATCTGCCGGTCTTCGTTCGGAATCTCGATACCGACGGTGGTCTTGCCCGGAATCACTTCCACCACTCGCACGCTGGTCACGGCCAGGGAACGGGCGAGGTCTTTCGCCAGGTTGGCGATACGGCTGACCTTGACCCCGGCCGCAGGCTGGATTTCGTAACGGGTAATCACCGGCCCCGGGTGAATCGAATCCACCGAGACTTCGACACCGAATTCCTTGAGCTTGATTTCCAGCAAATGGCCGACGGCGGCCAGGGATTCAGGCGAGTAATTGAGTTGTTTCTTTTCTGCGGGATCGAGAATCGAGATCGGCGGCAAGGTGCCTTCGACGGCACTGTCGACGAACAGCGGCGCCTGCTTCTCTTTTTCCACGCGTTTGCTCGGCGCGGCGGGTTTCGGCGGCGCAGGGGCAATCACGGGCGGCACCTGCTTCTCGCGGTCCGACATGTGCTTGCTCAGGGCCTGCTCGCGCTCGATCAGGCGTTCCTTGACCTTGGCCTGCTCGCGCTTGTCGGTAACGGTCGGCGCGACCACGTCATGCACGCGATCGTCGACTTCACGCAACTGTGCCACCAGTTGCTTGCGTTCGACACGGGCGGCCCACCAGCGATTGGCCGCGCCCTGGAACAGTTCGAACAGGTCGAGGGTGATCTTGCCGGTGACGTCCATCACCTTGAACCACGACAGGTCGGTGAACACCGTCAGGCCGAACAGGAACAGGGCGATGAACAGCAACGTGCTGCCCTGAATGTTCAGCGCGTTCCTGGCCAGGTCGCCAAGGCTTTCACCCAGCGCACCGCCCGCACCGGCCGGCAGACCGGTCGCGGCGTGGAAATGGATGTGCGCGAGCGCCGCGCCCGACAGCACCAGGAACACCAGACCGATCAGGCGCCAGGAGAACAGCCAGCCGCTCCACTGCCACGGCTCGTGGCGTTGACGGAAGATCTGCCACGCCTTGATCGCCAGCAACAACGGGAAGATATAAGCAAAGTAACCCAGCACCATGAACAGGATGTCGGCGCTGTAGGAGCCGACCGGGCCGCCGAAGTTCTGAACATCGTCGATCTTGCTGTTATGACTCCAGCCCGGATCGTCCTTGCCGTAAGTCAACAAGGCCATCATCAGGAACAGGCACAAGCCGCCGATGGCGATCAATGCACCTTCCTTGAGTCGGTAGTGCAAATGCTGGCGCCAAAGCGGAACGACGGCTGGTTTAGGTGCTGCGGTGGATTTCTTCAAAACGCTTCTTTTCCTGCGCCTTTGGCGCGTCCATCTGTTGAATGACTATAAAAAACTGCCCAATCCAGGCAGGTAAAAAAGTTAACAGGCGCAACTGGGACTACTTTTAACACTGCACTCCGGTTTTTATAAACACGGTGCGCACTGAATATTCAAGTGACCGGCACGCATTGTACGGGTTTGTTCGTACGATGCCATGCTGGCAGGCCATGGATCAGCATAGCCAACGGCGCGTACCTGCGATTCAATTTGAGCACGCATTCTCTTTTGTGACAAAGGCTTATGAGGTGTTTTATGAGCGAATCCAAGCATTGCCGCCTGATCATTCTGGGTTCCGGCCCAGCCGGTTACAGCGCGGCCGTTTATGCCGCCCGCGCCAACCTCAAACCGGTGGTCATCACCGGGATACAGGCAGGTGGCCAGCTCACCACCACCGTCGAAGTCGATAACTGGCCCGGCGACGTCGAAGGCCTGACCGGCCCGGCACTGATGGAACGCATGCAAAAACACGCCGAGCGCTTTGACACAGAGATCGTTTACGACCACATCCATACGGCCAAGTTGCAACAACGCCCGTTCGAACTTACCGGCGACGGCGGCACTTACACCTGCGATGCACTGATTATCGCCACCGGTGCCTCGGCGCAATACCTGGGCCTGCCATCGGAAGAGACTTTTGCGGGTAAAGGGGTGTCCGCCTGCGCGACGTGCGACGGTTTCTTCTATCGCAATCAGGTGGTCGCTGTCGTCGGTGGCGGCAATACCGCCGTTGAAGAAGCGCTGTACTTGTCCAACATCGCCAAGGAAGTTCACCTGATTCACCGACGCGACAAGTTGCGCTCGGAGAAAATCCTTCAGGACAAACTCTTCGAAAAAGCCGCCAACGGCAATATTCGCCTGCACTGGAATCAAAATCTCGACGAAGTCCTGGGCGATGCCAGCGGCGTGACCGGCGCCCGCCTTCGCGACAGCCATACCGGTGAAACTACTGAGCTGCCGCTGGCCGGCGTGTTCATCGCCATCGGTCACAAGCCCAACACCGACCTGTTCATCGGTCAACTGAACATGCACGACGGCTATCTGCGGGTCAGGGGCGGCAGCGAGGGCGATGCCACGGCCACCGAGATCCCCGGCGTGTTCGCCGCCGGTGATGTGGCGGATCACGTTTATCGCCAGGCCGTCACTTCGGCCGGGGCCGGTTGCATGGCCGCGCTGGACGCAGAAAAATACCTCGACGACATTCCGACCGTTTGACGGCAAACTTCACGGTGGGCGCACCTGCCCACCACTGCCCTCCCCTTCTGTAAGCCCGGATGCCATGCTGACTTGGTTACAACGCAACACCCTGACGTTCCCGCCGCTGGAAAAAGCCATGCGCGATCCCAACGGATTGCTGGCTGCGGGCGGCGATCTGTCCGCCGATCGTCTGATTCAGGCTTATCGCCACGGTTGTTTTCCCTGGTTCTCGGAAGGCCAGCCGATTCTCTGGTGGTCGCCGGATCCGCGTACCGTGCTGTTTCCCGACGAACTGCACGTCTCGCGCAGCCTGAACAAGCTGCTGCGCCAGCAACGCTATCAGGTGACCTTCGATCAGGATTTTGCCGCGGTCATCCGCGCGTGCGCCGCACCCCGGGATTACGCCGACGGAACCTGGATCACCGAGGCCATGCAGAACGCCTACCTCGCACTGCACCAGCGTGGCTACGCGCATTCGGTTGAGGTCTGGGACCAGGGTGAACTGGTCGGCGGGCTGTATGGATTAGCGATGGGCCAGCTGTTTTTCGGCGAGTCCATGTTCAGCCGAGCCGACAATGCCTCCAAATTTGGCTTTGCCACCCTGGTCAAACATCTGAAAGACTCGGGTTTCGTGCTGATCGATTGCCAGATGCCCACCGACCATTTGCACAGCCTGGGCGCCCGGGCCATTCCGCGTCGCGAGTTTGCCCGCTACCTGACGCAGCATCTGGATCAGCCCAACCGCGCCAGCTGGGTTTGCTGAGCGACTTTTGCGCCGGTGGCTTACACTTAATTCAAAGCTTATCCCCGAGGGTTGATCATGACCGAGTTGGCGCGTTTGAAGTTTTATGCCACTCAGCCCCACTCTTGCAGTTATCTGCCCGAGGAGCAGGCCACGACCTTGTTCCTCGACCCTAGCCAGCCCATGGATGTGCATGTCTATGCAGACCTGTCTGAAATGGGTTTCCGCCGCAGCGGCGATCATCTTTACCGGCCTCATTGCCAGAATTGCAATGCGTGTGTGCCGGCGCGCATTCCCGTGGCGCAATTTACGCCCAACCGTCAGCAGAAACGCATTTTCAAGCGCAACGCCGACTTGCAGGTACGTCCCGCCAAACCCAAGTTCAGCGAAGAATACTTCGACCTGTACCAGCGCTACATCGAACAGCGGCATGCCGACGGCGACATGTACCCGCCGAGCCGTGACCAGTTCTCGACGTTCCTGGTGCGTGACCTGCCGTTTTCCCGTTTCTACGAATTTCGCCTGGATGGCCAACTGTTGGCGGTGGCCGTGACCGACTTGCTGCCGAACGGTCTGTCGGCGGTCTACACCTTCTACGAACCCTCTGAGGAACGACGCAGCCTGGGGCGCTATGCGATCCTCTGGCAAATCGCCGAAGCCCAGCGGCTGCAGCTGGAAGCGGTTTACCTGGGCTACTGGATCAAAAACTGCAAAAAGATGAGCTACAAGACCCAATATCGCCCCATCGAACTGCTGATTAATCAGCGCTGGGTCATCCTGAACTAGAACCCCTTGGCTTAAACCCCATTTTTCGGGCACAATGCACGCCGCTTTTGCCTGGCGCAGTTGCACCGGGCCATTCATTGGACACCGAGGGCTTTACTGCATGTCGAAAGAAGACAGCTTCGAAATGGAAGGCACTGTCGTCGACACCCTGCCCAACACCATGTTTCGCGTGGAGTTGGAAAATGGGCACGTCGTAACCGCGCATATCTCCGGCAAGATGCGCAAGAACTACATTCGTATTCTTACCGGTGACAAAGTGCGCGTCGAGCTGACGCCCTATGACTTGAGCAAAGGGCGCATCACTTACCGCGCTCGCTAATCAAGTCAATACAAGACGCCCGGCTTATGCCGGGCGTTTTTGTTTGCCCGGGATTTGACGAATTCCCCATGCAGGGCAGCGTACAAACTCCAGACAGCAAAAAGGCGCCTTTCGGCGCCTTTTGCTTTATTTCGATTGAACGTCAGGCCATTTCCGCCGTGGTTTCGAACTCGAAGGTCAGCTCGCCGTCCTTCAGATCGATATGCACCACACCGCCATGGTCGGCCAGTTCGCCAAAGAGGATCTCTTCCGCCAGCGGACGCTTGATCTTGTCCTGGATCAAACGCGCCATTGGTCGAGCGCCCATTGCCGAGTCGTAGCCACCCGCCGCCAGCCAGCTGCGCGCCGCATCGCTCACTTCCAGCTGCACGCGCTTGTCTTCCAGCTGCGCCTGAAGCTCGGTAAGGAACTTGTCCACCACGCTTTTGATGACCTCATGGCTGAGGCGACCAAACTGGATAATGGTGTCCAGACGGTTACGGAACTCCGGCGTGAAGCTCTTCTTGATCACTTCCATCGCATCGGACGAGTGGTCCTGATGGGTGAAACCGATCGAAGCACGCGCTGCGGTTTCGGCACCGGCGTTGGTCGTCATGATGACGATCACGTTACGGAAGTCCGCCTTGCGCCCGTTGTTATCGGTCAGCGTACCGTGGTCCATGACCTGCAGCAGCAGGTTGAAGACTTCCGGATGCGCCTTCTCGATTTCATCGAGCAACAGCACGCAGTGAGGCTGCTTGGTGATGGCTTCGGTCAGCAGACCGCCCTGATCAAACCCGACATAGCCAGGAGGCGCACCGATCAGACGCGATACGGTGTGGCGCTCCATGTACTCGGACATGTCGAAACGAACCAGTTCGATACCCAACGCCTTGGCCAACTGACGCGCCGCTTCGGTTTTACCGACACCGGTCGGGCCTGCGAACAGGAACGAACCGACAGGCTTGTCTGGCGACTTGAGGCCGGCACGTGACAGTTTGATCGCAGTCGACAGCGAGTCGATTGCGGCATCCTGACCAAACACCGTCAGCTTCAGGTCACGCTCGAGGTTACGCAGCAGTTCTTTATCGGAACTGGTGACGTGCTTAGGCGGAATTCGCGCGATTTTCGCGACGATGTCCTCGACCTGAGGCACTTCGATGCGTTTCACGCGTTTCTCGATCGGCTGCAGACGCTGGTAGGCACCCGCCTCGTCGATGACGTCGATCGCCTTGTCCGGCATGTGCCGGTCATTGATGTAACGCGAGGCCAGTTCGGCAGCGGCGCGCAGGGCTTCATCACTGTATTCGATATTGTGATGGAGCTCGAAACGCCCTTTCAGGCCGCGCAGGATGCCAATGGTGTCCTCCACCGAAGGCTCCGACACATCGACCTTCTGGAAGCGTCGTGCCAGGGCACGGTCCTTCTCGAAGATCCCGCGGAATTCCTGGAAGGTGGTCGAACCGATGCACCGGATATCACCGGACGACAGCAGCGGCTTGAGCAGGTTCGAGGCATCCATGACGCCACCGGACGCGGCACCCGCACCGATGATGGTGTGGATCTCATCGATGAACAGGATCGCCTGCGGACGTTTTTTCAGCTCGTTGAGCAACGCCTTGAAGCGTTTCTCGAAATCGCCACGGTATTTGGTCCCGGCCAGCAAGGCCCCCAGATCGAGGGAATACACCACGCTGTTGGCCAGCAGATCCGGCACCTGGTTGTCGACAATGCGCTTGGCCAGGCCTTCGGCAATCGCGGTTTTACCCACGCCCGCCTCGCCCACCAGCAGCGGGTTGTTTTTGCGCCGACGCGCGAGGATCTGCGCGACACGCTCGACTTCGAGCTCACGACCGACCAGCGGATCGATACGGCCCTGGCGCGCGAGTTCGTTGAGGTTGCTGGCATAAGCATCCAGAGGATTGCCTGAGGAAGAAGACTCACCGCCCTCGTCGTCCTGCATATCTTGCTCACCTTCAGAGTGATCGCCATGCCCCGGCACTTTGGAAATGCCGTGAGCGATGTAGTTGACGACATCGATGCGCGCAACGCTCTGCTGTTTCAGCAGGAACACTGCCTGACTCTCTTGCTCACTGAAGATCGCAACCAGCACGTTGGCGCCAGTCACTTCGCGTTTGCCCGAGCTCTGTACGTGGAAAACAGCACGCTGCAGGACACGTTGAAAGCCCAGGGTTGGCTGGGTCTCGCGATCCTCGTCATGAACGGGGATCAACGGCGTAGTGGAGTCGATGAACTCCTGCAGATCATGCTTGAGTTTGTCGAGGTTTGCGCCGCAGGCACGCAAAACGGTGGCGGCAGCCTCATTATCCAATAGGGCCAGCAGGAGATGTTCGACGGTCATGAACTCATGACGCTTCGAACGGGCTTCCTTGAAGGCAAGATTGAGGGTGACTTCGAGCTCGCGGTTTAACATAGCTTCACCTCATACCCAAGTGGTCGGCGATTAACCGTCCTTCTCGATTTCACAGAGTAGCGGATGCTGGCTTTCCCTGGCGTACTGGTTGACCTGCATGGCCTTGGTCTCGGCAATGTCGCGGGTAAACACTCCACATACTGCCCGCCCTTCTGTGTGGACGGCCAGCATGACCTTGGTCGCCAGCTCGCGATTCAGGTTAAAAAACACCTCGAGCACTTCGACGACGAAATCCATCGGTGTGTAGTCATCATTGAACAAAACCACCTTGTACATCGGCGGCGCCTGTAAAGCAGGCTTGGCCTCCTGAACAGCAATGCCTGCGGAATCGTCGTCGTGTAAATCAGGGCGATCCTGATTGAATGTTAGTCGAATCTGGCTGATTGCATGCATGGAAAGAAAGGTTCGTCAGTTGTGCGAATACAGTAGTGGGGACGGTCATGAACGATTTCAACACCGACTGCCTGGTCACCTTGACTATCGGCAAAACGGTGTTACAACCAATAGAGCCCACAGTGGGTAAAAAAGGTCCGCGGAGTCAATCTTATTTACAGGATCTGACTGCGGATGTACGGGATGATACTCCAGTGATGGAGTCTGTTGCAGAGGGATATGAACATGGCAGTCGGTAAGGTGAAATGGTTCAACAATGCGAAGGGATTCGGTTTCATTAACACCGACGCCAGAGAAGGTCGTGACGAGGATGGTAAAGATATCGATTTCTTTGCCCATTATTCGGCCATTGAAATGGACGGCTACAAGACCCTCAAGGCCGGGCAAACTGTAAACTTCGAGATCATCCAGGGCCCCAAAGGATTGCACGCCGTCAAGATCACGGCAGCGCCGACTGAGAATGATCACGCCAAGCCCTCCCATCATGGCCACCATGAAAAGGTATCGAACTGACGCGACCGGTCATCCAGTCATAAAAAAACCGCCCGAAGGCGGTTTTTTTGTGCCGACTCGCTTACATATGCGAAATCAGTGCATCACCAAAGCCGGAAGAAGACACCAGTTTCGCGCCCTCCATCAGACGTTCGAAGTCATAGGTCACGGTCTTCGCGGAGATCGCGCCGTTGGTGCCCTTGATGATCAGGTCTGCGGCTTCGGTCCAACCCATGTGACGCAGCATCATCTCTGCGGACAGGATCAGCGAACCCGGGTTGACCTGGTCCTTGCCAGCGTACTTCGGCGCAGTACCGTGGGTCGCTTCGAACATCGCGATGGT
Source organism: Pseudomonas sp. NFX71 (assembly GCF_048079215.1). Classification (NCBI taxonomy): domain Bacteria; kingdom Pseudomonadati; phylum Pseudomonadota; class Gammaproteobacteria; order Pseudomonadales; family Pseudomonadaceae; genus Pseudomonas; species Pseudomonas sp. NFX71. The sequence continues at coordinate 6,315,065 of NZ_CP182230.1, forward strand.
GTCAGACAGGTTGGCACCCGGTGCGATACCGATACCGCCCACTTCTGCCGCCAGGGCGTCGGAGAGGTAGTCGCCGTTCAGGTTCAGCGTCGCAATCACATCGTATTCGGCCGGGCGCAGCAGGATCTGCTGGAGCATGGCATCGGCGATGGCATCCTTGACGATGACGTTCTTGCCGGTTTTCGGGTTCTTGAACTGCATCCACGGACCGCCGTCGAGCAGGGTCGCGCCGAACTCTTCAGCCGCCACTTCGTAGGCCCACTCCTTGAAGGCACCCTCGGTGAACTTCATGATGTTGCCTTTGTGCACGATGGTCAGCGAATCGCGGTCGTTGTCGACCACATACTGCAGAGCTTTTCGCGCCAGACGCTTGGTACCTTGCAGCGAAACCGGCTTGATGCCGATACCGCAGTTTTCGTCGAAACGGATCTTGGTGACGCCCATTTCATCTTTCAGGAACTTGATGACTTTGGTCGCTTCCGGCGAACCGGCTTTCCACTCGATACCGGCGTAGATGTCTTCCGAGTTCTCACGGAAGATCGTCATGTCGACGTCACCTGGCTTCTTGACCGGGCTAGGCACGCCTTCGAACCAACGCACGGGGCGCAGGCAGACATAAAGGTCGAGTTGCTGACGCAGGGCCACGTTCAGGGAACGGATGCCACCACCGACCGGCGTGGTCAGAGGCCCCTTGATGGAAACAACGTAATCCTTGACTGCGTCCAGGGTTTCCTGAGGCAGCCAGGTGTCCTGATCGTAAACCTGAGTCGCTTTCTCCCCGGCGTAGACTTCCATCCAGGAAATTTTGCGCTCGCCGCCGTAAGCCTTCTTAACAGCAGCATCGACAACCTTGATCATGACCGGGCTGATATCAACCCCAATACCATCGCCTTCGATGAAGGGGATGATCGGGTTGTTAGGAACATTGAGAGAATGGTCCGCGTTGACGGTGATTTTGTCGCCGACTGCTGGAACCTGAATCTTCTTGTATCCCATGCTGAACTCCATTGTTTGGATTGAACATCTGGCTTCGTTCGAGCGTACCCCAGTTAAATCGGCACGCAAACCCTATGTTCCATCCATCTGCCGCAAAGCTGCATAGTTCGCGGCGTACAAGCCTGAAAGCAAAGGGAAAAGCGCCAAACTCAAGCACGGTGCAAGACTCTACGCCCCACGCTCCCCTGCGACCTTTAGACCAATGGACGAGAATCGTTGCATATGAACCATCGGCAGATTGCCAGCTACCTATGTATAATGCCGCCCGCTGACCACAGAGTCACGACGGCCGACCTCTCTAGCACGAGACTTTGGACCTGAAAAAGCAGGATTGTTATCGCAGTCCACCCGCTTGCCGCTCGACTGATGCACCCAACATCACCGCGCACAAACCTCGACATTCGGCTCATGGATGACTTTGAACGAACGCGCTTACCCGGCGCCCCTCGAGTTTCTGCGCACGCTTTAGCAAAGAAGAGAGAGTTAATCCGAATATGCCCACCCGCTCGAAGATCATCTATACCTTCACCGACGAAGCTCCCGCCCTCGCCACCTATTCACTGCTGCCTATCGTAGAAGCGTTCACCGCTTCGGCTGATATCGCCGTTGAAACCCGCGATATCTCTCTTGCAGGGCGCATCCTGGCCAGCTTCCCCGAGCAATTGGGTGATAAAGCCGTAGCCGACCACCTCGCCGAACTGGGCGACCTGGCCGTTACGCCTGAAGCCAACATCATCAAGCTGCCGAACATCAGCGCTTCGGTCCCGCAACTGCAAGCCGCGATCAAAGAGTTGCAAGCCCAGGGCTTCGCACTGCCGGACTACCCGGAAACCGTGACCAGCGACGCCGACAAAGAAGCCAAGTCGCGTTACGACAAGATCAAGGGCAGCGCCGTGAACCCGGTTCTGCGCGAAGGCAACTCCGATCGTCGCGCCCCGCTGTCGGTCAAGAACTACGCACGCAAGCACCCGCACAAAATGGGCGCCTGGGCTGCGGACTCCAAGTCCCACGTCGCGCACATGAGCACCGGTGATTTCTACGGCAGCGAAAAAGCTGCCCTGATCGACGCCGCTGACGCCGTCAAAATCGAACTGATCGCTCAAGACGGCACCACCACCGTCCTGAAAGAGAAGACCACCGTGCAAGCCGGTGAGATCCTCGATTGCGCGGTCATGAGCAAAAACGCTCTGCGCAGCTTCATCGCTGCCGAGATCGAAGACGCCAAAGCCAAGGGCGTGCTGCTGTCGGTTCACCTGAAAGCCACCATGATGAAGGTCTCCGACCCGATCATGTTCGGCCAGATCGTTGCCGAGTTCTATAAAGACGCACTGGCCAAGCACGCCGATGTGCTGGCACAGATCGGCTTCAACCTGAACAACGGCATCGGCGACCTGTACGCTCGCATCAAGGCGTTGCCTGCCGAGCAGCAAGCGCAGATCGAAGCGGACATCCAGGCGGTCTACGCCGTTCGTCCGTCGCTGGCCATGGTCAACTCCGATAAAGGCATCACCAACCTGCACGTGCCAAGCGACGTGATCGTCGACGCCTCGATGCCGGCGATGATCCGTGACTCCGGCAAGATGTGGGGCACTGACGGTCAGCTGCACGACACCAAGGCCGTGATCCCGGATCGCTGCTACGCGACCATCTACCAGGCGGTGATCGAAGACTGCAAGCTGCACGGCGCTTTCGATCCAACCACCATGGGCAGCGTGCCAAACGTTGGCCTGATGGCGAAAAAAGCCGAAGAGTACGGCTCGCACGACAAGACTTTCCAGATCAAGGCAAACGGCGTGGTTCGGGTTTCCGACGGTGCTGGCCGCACTCTGCTGGAGCAATCGGTTGAAGCCGGCGACACCTTCCGCATGTGCCAGACCAAAGACGCGCCGATCCAGGACTGGGTCAAACTGGCCGTCAACCGCGCTCGCGCCAGCGGCACGCCGGCGATCTTCTGGCTGGACCCGATGCGCGCCCACGACGGCGTGGTGATCGAGAAAGTTCAGGCTTACCTGAAGGATCACGACACTGCCGGCCTGGACATCCAGATCATGGCGCCAGTCGACGCGATGAAGTTCACCCTGGAGCGTACTCGCGCAGGCAAGGACACCATCTCGGTGACCGGCAACGTATTGCGCGACTACCTGACTGACCTGTTCCCGATCATGGAACTGGGCACCAGCGCCAAGATGCTGTCGATCGTTCCGCTGATGAATGGCGGCGGTCTGTTCGAAACCGGCGCTGGCGGTTCGGCACCGAAGCACGTTCAACAGCTGCTGGAAGAGAACTTCCTGCGTTGGGATTCCCTGGGCGAGTTCCTGGCCCTGGCCGCGTCCCTTGAACACCTGGGTGTGACGTACAACAACCCCAAGGCGCTGGTTCTGGCCAAGACCCTGGACCAGGCCACCGGCCAGTTTCTGGACAACAACAAGTCGCCATCGCGCAAAGTCGGCAACATCGACAACCGCGGCAGCCACTTCTACCTGGCGCTGTACTGGGCTCAGGCCCTGGCCGCCCAGACCGAAGACGCTGCACTGCAAGCGCAGTTCGGCGAACTGGCCAAGACCCTGACCGAGAACGAAGCAACCATCGTTGCCGAGCTCAACGCCGTTCAGGGCAAACCAGTGGACATCGGCGGTTACTACCACGCCAATGCCGAGCTGATCAGCAAGGCCATGCGCCCGAGCAACACTTTCAACGCCGCAATCGCTGCGCTGGTTTAAGGTTGTAAGGATGCAAAGAAGCCCCGGCCCTGTGCCGGGGTTTCTGTTTTTGAAGACAACACAAAACCCTGTGAGAGCTGGCCTGCCAGCGATAGCGGCTTATCATTCAACATTGATGGTGACTGACTCATCGCAATCGCTGGCAGGCCAGCTCCCACAGGGATAGTGTTTCAACCTTTGGAATTTGAGGAAGCTTCATGGACTGGAAACCCCACATCACCGTCGCCACCATTGTCGAAGACAACGGTCGTTTCCTGATGGTCGAAGAAACCAAGCACGGACGAACGGTGCTCAATCAGCCCGCCGGTCACCTCGACCCGGACGAAACCCTGATCGAAGCGGCCGTGCGCGAAACCCTGGAAGAAACTGGCTGGGATGTCGAAGCGACCGGCGTGGTGGGCATTTACCTCTACACCGCCCCCAGCAACGGCGTGACCTACCAGCGGGTCTGTTTCAGTGCAAAACCGCTCAAGCACCATCCGGACTATCAGCTGGACGACGGCATTGTCGGCGCAAAATGGCTGACGCGTGACGAATTGCTGGCACAGCGCGCAAACTGGCGCAGTGAGCTGATCATCCGCTGTATCGATGATTATCTGGACGGCCAACACTACAGTCTCGAACTGATCCGCCCTTCTCTTTAGCCTTGCGGGCTTCGGCCTGTTAGAATCGCGTCCTTTTTCAAGACACTCATTGAATCCCTATGCGTGATCCAGCCCCTTCTGACACACAAAAGAAGCGCGTCATTGTCGGCATGTCCGGCGGCGTGGACTCTTCCGTTTCCGCTCTCCTGCTGATCGAGCAGGGTTATGAGGTGGAAGGCCTGTTCATGAAGAACTGGGAAGAAGACGATGGAACGGAATACTGCACCGCCATGGACGACCTGGCGGATGCCCAGGCCGTGTGCGACAAGATTGGCATCAAGCTGCACACCGCCAACTTCGCCGCCGAGTACTGGGACAACGTGTTCGAGCACTTCCTGGCCGAATACAAGGCCGGCCGCACGCCGAACCCGGACATCCTGTGCAACCGCGAGATCAAGTTCAAGGCGTTCCTCGACTACGCCATGGTGCTCGGTGCCGACCTGATCGCCACCGGTCACTACGTACGCCGTCGCGACATCGATGGTCGTACCGAACTGCTCAAGGGCCTGGACCCGAACAAGGATCAGAGCTACTTCCTGCACGCCGTCGGCGGCGAACAGATCGCCAAGACGCTGTTCCCGGTCGGCGAACTGGAAAAACCACAGGTCCGTGCGATTGCCGAGAAATACGAACTGGCGACCGCAAAGAAAAAGGATTCCACCGGGATCTGCTTTATCGGCGAGCGCCGTTTCAGTGATTTCCTCAAGCAATACCTTCCGGCCCAGCCCGGCGAAATCAAGACCACCGAAGGTGAAGTCATCGGCCGTCACCACGGCTTGATGTACCACACCATCGGTCAGCGTCAGGGCCTCGGCATCGGCGGGCTGAAAGACGCCAGCGACGAGCCGTGGTACGTGCTGATCAAAGACCTGGAGCACAACGAACTGATCGTTGGCCAGGGCAATGACCACCCTTACCTGTTTTCCCGCGCCCTGCTTGCCTCGGACATCTATTGGGTCAACCCGATCGACCTGAGCGAGCCGCGCAAGCTGACCGCCAAAGTCCGTTATCGCCAGAGCGACCAGCCTTGCACGCTGGAAAAGACCGCCACCGGCTACCGCGCGGTCTTCGATGACCCGCAACGCGCGGTCACCCCGGGCCAGTCCGTGGTGTTCTACGACGGTGAAATCTGCCTTGGCGGCGGCGTAATCGAAGTGGCGGAACCGTGGACCAGCAAAGGCTCTCTTCAAGGCGCACAGCAATGAGTCCGACTCAGGAGCAACTGACGGCGCTGGGCGGCGTGTTTCTGGCCGCCGTTCTGGTGGACAAGATCGCCAAAACCGGCCAGACCACCGAAGCCGGCCTGACGTGCATGCTCGGCAGCCTGCTGATTCGCGACCCCAAGGACACGCTGGAAGTCTACGGCGGTGACGACATCAACTTGCGCGAAGGCTATCGCGCGCTGATCGGCGCCCTCGAGCGCGACCCGAGCACCCTGCAGCGCGAACCGTTGCGCTACGCCCTGGCGATGCTGGGGCTGGAGCGTCAACTGGCCAAGCGTGGCGACATGCTGGACGTGATCGGCAAGCGTCTGCCGCAGATCCAGTCTCAGGTCGAGCACTTCGGCCCGGCGCATGAAAACGTGATCGCGGCGTGTGGTGCGCTGTATCAGGATACGCTGAGCACCTTGCGCCAACGGATTCAGGTCCACGGTGATATGCGCAACCTGCAGCAACCGAGCAACGCCTCAAAGATCCGCGCGCTGTTGTTGGCGGGGATTCGTTCGGCGCGCCTGTGGCGACAGTTGGGTGGTCATCGCTGGCAGTTGGTGGTCAGCCGTCGCAAGTTGCTCAAAGAACTTTACCCGCTGATGCGCAGCAGCTGAACCGCGCCCGCGACACCGTTTTGTAGTCAGTAACGCGTAATACGCTGGTCAGTTGGCGACGGACCGGCGGATTTTTTCATGTATGATACGCGCCCCATTTCGTTGCCCGACTGTCCGAGAACACCCCATGCAGCTTTCTTCGCTCACTGCGGTTTCCCCTGTTGACGGCCGCTACGCCGGCAAAACCCAGGCCCTGCGCCCAATTTTCAGCGAATACGGTCTGATCCGTGCTCGCGTTCTGGTTGAAGTGCGCTGGCTCCAGCGTCTGGCCGCTCACCCCGCCATCAGCGAAGTGCCGGCGTTCTCCGCCGAAGCCAACGCCGTGCTGAACACCCTGGCGGAAAACTTCTCCCTTGAGCACGCCGAGCGTGTCAAAGAGATCGAGCGCACCACCAACCACGACGTCAAAGCCATCGAATACCTGCTCAAAGAGCAAGCGGCCAAGCTGCCGGAACTGGCTGCCGTCAGCGAATTCATCCACTTTGCCTGCACCAGCGAGGACATCAACAACCTGTCCCACGCCCTGATGCTGCGCGAAGGCCGTGATGACGTGATGCTGCCGCTGATGCGCCAGACCGCCGAAGCCATCCGCGAACTGGCCATCCGTTTCGCCGACGTGCCAATGCTGTCGCGCACCCACGGTCAACCGGCCTCGCCGACCACCCTGGGCAAAGAGCTGGCGAACGTGGTTTACCGCCTGGAGCGTCAGATCGCTCAAGTCGCTGCCGTTCCGCTGCTGGGCAAGATCAACGGCGCTGTCGGCAACTACAACGCTCACCTGTCGGCCTACCCTGAGATCGATTGGGAAGAAAACGCCCGCGCCTTCATCGAAGACGAGCTGGGCCTGGGCTTCAACCCGTACACCACGCAGATCGAACCGCACGACTACATTGCCGAGCTGTTCGACGCGATCGCCCGTTTCAACACGATCCTGATCGACTTCGACCGCGACATCTGGGGCTACATCTCCCTGGGTTATTTCAAACAGCGCACCATCGCTGGCGAAATCGGTTCGTCGACCATGCCGCACAAGGTCAACCCGATCGACTTCGAAAACTCCGAAGGCAACCTGGGTATCGCCAACGCACTGTTCCAGCACCTGGCCAGCAAGCTGCCAATCTCCCGCTGGCAGCGCGACCTGACCGACTCCACCGTTCTGCGTAACCTCGGTGTCGGCTTCGCCCACAGCGTGATCGCGTACGAAGCCAGCCTCAAAGGCATCAGCAAACTGGAGCTCAACGCTCAGAAAATCGCTGCCGACCTCGACGCTTGCTGGGAAGTATTGGCCGAGCCGATCCAGACCGTGATGCGTCGCTACAACATCGAAAACCCGTACGAGAAGCTGAAAGAGTTGACCCGCGGCAAGGGCATCAGCCCTGAAGCGCTGCAAACTTTCATCGACGGCCTGGACATGCCAGCCGCCGCCAAGGCCGAGCTGAAACTGCTCACCCCGGCGAACTACATCGGTAACGCTGTAGAGCAAGCCAAGCGCATCTGATCGACCGTTTTAACCGTTTGAGACGCCCGGCAGCGCCGGGCGTTTTTATTCCCGTCTGAAAAGTGCTTTTTTTCAATAGGTTACACATGAATCCTGATATTCCTCTTCAACTTCTGGGTGGCATCACGGCGCGCGAATTCCTGCGTGACTACTGGCAGAAAAAACCGCTGCTGATCCGTCAGGCAATTCCTGATTTCGAAAGCCCGATCGACGCCGACGAATTGGCCGGCCTGGCGCTGGAAGAAGAAGTTGAATCGCGCCTGGTAATCGAAAACGGCGAGCGCCCTTGGGAATTGCGTCGCGGTCCGTTCGCCGAAGACGAATTCAGCAAACTGCCGGAACGTGACTGGACCCTGCTGGTTCAAGCGGTTGACCAGTTCGTTCCGGAAGTTTCTGAGCTGCTGGAAAACTTCCGCTTCCTGCCGAGCTGGCGCGTCGACGACGTGATGATCAGCTTCGCCGCCCCGGGTGGCAGCGTCGGTCCGCACTTCGATAACTACGATGTGTTCCTGCTGCAGGGTCACGGCAAGCGCAACTGGAAAATCGGCCAGATGTGCGATTCCGAGAGCAAGTTGCTGCAACACGCGGACCTGCGCATCCTCGCTGATTTCGAAGCCACCGATGAGTGGGTCCTGGAACCTGGCGACATGCTCTACCTGCCGCCGCGCCTGGCCCACTGCGGTGTTGCGATTGATGACTGCATGACCTACTCGGTCGGCTTCCGCGCCCCGAGCGCTTCTGAAGTGCTGACTCACTTCACTGACTTCCTCAGCCAGTTCCTGACCGATGAAGAGCGCTACACCGATGCCGACGCCCTGCCGGCGGTCGATCCGCACCAGATTCAGCACGACGCCCTTGATCGCCTGAAAGCCTTGCTGGCCGAGCACATGAGCGACGAGCGCCTGCTGCTGACCTGGTTTGGCCAGTACATGACCGAGCCGCGCTACCCGGAACTCGTGGTAGGCCCGGAAGAGATCGAAGAAGACGACCTGCTTGCCAGCCTGGAGCAAGGCGCAATACTGATCCGCAACCCGAGCGCACGCCTGGCCTGGTCCGAAGTCGATGACGACCTGTTGCTGTTCGCCAGCGGCCAGAGCCGTTACCTGCCAGGCAAGCTGCGTGAGCTGTTGAAAATGATCTGTGCTGCCGACTCCCTGCACGCCGACAATCTGGGCGAGTGGCTGACCGACGAAGACAGCCGCGGCTTGCTGTGCGAACTGATCAAGCAAGGAAGCCTGGGGTTTGCTGATGAATAAAATTCACGTACGTGTCGCAGACTGGCAAAAGGATAACGCCGAGATCCGGCGCATTCGTGAGACGGTGTTCATCGCCGAGCAATCCGTTCCGCCTGAACTGGAATGGGATGCAGATGATGCAACAGCGGTGCATTTTCTGGCCTTCGAAGGCGACTTTCCGATTGGCACCGCCCGCCTGCTGCCCGACGGGCATGTTGGCCGGGTGTCGGTGCTGAAAGACTGGCGCGGCTTGAAAGTGGGCGATGCGCTGATGCAAGCGGTGATCGGTGAAGCCGAGAAGCGCGGCTTGAAGCAGCAGATGCTGAGCGCGCAGGTTCAGGCGACGGCGTTCTATGAGCGCCTGGGCTTCAGCCTGGTCAGTGAGGAATTCCTGGAAGCCGGGATTCCGCATGTGGACATGGTGCGACATTCCGCCTGAGCCCCTGTGGCGAGGGAGCTTGCTCCCGCTGGGGCGCGAAGCGGCCCCAAAAACGTTGGACGGCTAAGCAGCCCAGCGGGAGCAAGCTCCCTCGCCACAAAAGCTTCAAAGCACTGCACAAAACGCCCTGTCATCACATGATGTCGGGGCGTTTTGCTGTCTACGATTCAACTTGCCCCACGGCGGGCCGACAAACTGGCAAACTCAAGACATCAAGAAGTCGGAGATAACGGATATGTCCCTACGCACCCTGCTCACCACGCTGCTGTTGACCTGCAGTCTTTCGGTCATGGCCGCCACCGAGATCGTGCCGTTGAACTACCGCACCAGCGCCGACATGCTGCCGATGGCCCAGGATTTCATCGGCAAGGATGGCCAGGTCAGCGCCTATGGCAACCAGCTGATCGTCAATGCCGATCAGCGCAAGATCGACGAACTTAAAGCCCTTGTTGCCCAACTCGATACTCAGCCAAAACGCCTGCTGATTACCGTCGATACCAACGAAAACAACTTCCAGGGCGACCAGGGTTATTCAGTCAATGGCGCCAAACCGAGCCAGACCCGAATCATCAATCGCAGCACCGAAAGCCGTGACGGCGGCATTCAGCAAGTCCAGGCCAGCGAAGGCTCACCGGCACTGATCCAGGTCGGACAAAGCGTACCGCTGACCAGTACGCAGATCGACTCCTACGGCGACCTGCGCAGCCAGACCGAATACCGCAACGTCACCCAGGGTTTCTACGTTACCGCGAGCGTCACCGGCGACATCGTTCACCTGTCGATCAGTACCAACCGTGACCGCATGAGCCAGGAACGTCCCGATGTAGTGAATGTGCAAAGCACCGACACAACCGTCACCGGACGCCTGGGCGAATGGATCACCCTGGCCGGCGTGAACCGCCAGACTCAGGCCGACAAACAAGGCCTGACCCGCAGCTACTCGACCCAGGGCCGGGATGACATGACCCTGCGGGTGAAAGTCGATACTTTGGACTAAACCACCGAAAACTGACTGATTAGTCGTATTAGACCAAAGATGTAGTGCTTGAAAAAAAGCACTACAAAACGTTTGACGAGCCAAAAAAGCAAAGGCATGATGGCCTCGCTCCCGCTAATCAGGGGCCCTGGCAAGGGCCTTCGAAGCGATGCTCGCATCTACCCCGCGAGCCGTTTCGTGTCTGTACCGCCCACAAGGTGTGTTTGACGAGGTTGCCGACTGGAACGAAGTTGTCCCGAGGGACGGAAGCGTATTTAGGTAAACCCGGCATCACACTGAAGTTCGTATAGAGGCCCACGACGCCCGAATGCGCCCGCCAGTCCGCCCTTACCTGCTCACTTCCCCTCGAGCCCATCGTTCATCCTGTCGCCAATCCCGCCAAATACCCCTTGACCGCCTAAGCTTCTGGTCAGCGAGCTGCCTCATGCGCCCCTTTGAAATTGCGTGTTCGGCTGGAGCAGGAATTTTCCACCCAAGACCTATGCGACGAGGTTTATCTCCATGGCACTGACACGCGAACAGCAAATTGCAGCCCTCGAAAAAGACTGGGCTGAAAACCCACGCTGGAAAGGCGTGACACGCGCTTACTCCGCTGCTGACGTCGTCCGCCTGCGTGGCTCGGTTCAACCTGAGCACACCTTTGCAAAATTGGGCGCCGAGAAGCTTTGGAACCTGGTTACCCAGGGCGCCAAGCCGTCCTTCCGTCCTGAGAAAGATTTCGTCAACTGCATGGGCGCCCTGACCGGCGGCCAGGCTGTACAACAAGTCAAAGCCGGTATCCAGGCGATCTACCTGTCGGGCTGGCAAGTCGCGGCGGACAACAACTCCGCCGAATCGATGTACCCGGACCAGTCGCTGTACCCGGTGGATTCGGTTCCAACCGTGGTCAAGCGCATCAACAACTCGTTCCGTCGTGCTGACCAGATCCAGTGGAAAGCCGGTAAAGGCCCGGGCGACGAAGGCTACATCGACTACTTCGCTCCAATCGTGGCAGACGCTGAAGCCGGTTTCGGCGGCGTACTGAACGCTTACGAGCTGATGAAGAGCATGATCGAAGCAGGCGCCGCCGGCGTTCACTTCGAAGACCAACTGGCTTCCGTGAAAAAATGCGGCCACATGGGCGGCAAGGTACTGGTTCCTACCCAGGAAGCTGTGCAGAAGCTGACCGCCGCTCGTCTGGCAGCTGACGTTGCCGGCACGCCGACCATCATCCTGGCTCGTACCGACGCCAACGCGGCTGACCTGCTGACGTCCGATTGCGACCCGTACGACCAGCCATTCGTGACTGGCGAACGTACTCAGGAAGGCTTCTACAAAGTGCGCGCCGGTCTCGACCAGGCGATCGCTCGCGGCCTGGCTTACGCGCCGTACGCCGACCTGATCTGGTGTGAAACCGCCAAGCCGGATCTGGACGAGGCTCGTCGCTTCGCTGAAGCGATCAAAAAGGAATACCCGGACCAACTGCTGTCGTACAACTGCTCGCCTTCCTTCAACTGGAAGAAAAACCTGGACGACGCGACCATCGCCAAGTTCCAGCGCGAATTGTCCGCCATGGGTTACAAGCACCAGTTCATCACCCTGGCCGGCATTCACAACATGTGGCACAGCATGTTCAACCTGGCGCACGACTACGCCCGCAACGACATGACTGCCTACGTGAAACTGCAAGAGCAGGAATTCGCTGACGCCGCCAAGGGTTACACCTTCGTGGCTCACCAGCAGGAAGTGGGCACCGGCTACTTCGACGACATGACCACCGTGATCCAGGGTGGCTCGTCTTCGGTTACCGCGCTGACCGGTTCGACTGAAGAAGAACAGTTCCACTGATCTGACTCACCGAAACAAACGGCCGTTGCGGACCGAATAAAAGCTAACCGCAACGCCGCACATCTGACGCCCCGACTGGTTCGGGGCGTTTTTTTGCCTGTGATTTTTCACCGGCCCTGCAAACCCCTGCAGGAGTCCGGACAAAAAACCTTGATCCAGAGCATTCTTACGATCAGGAAAACACGGTAAAACGACCCTGCCCGCTACTTGCAGTAACGCGCATATAAGACAACTTTCCGGCCACCCACCCGCTAAACACTTTAAAAACCAAGCCAAACAATATTGATTATCATTTAGCTGCAACTATGTTCGTTACATTCCCTACAAAACAATATTGATGAAAACCCTGCTAATGCCCGCAACGCATGGGCTGCGTGGGTTGGGAGGCTTGCTATGTCCTTATTCCGCTAAATAATTTCGCTATCTGAATTTTACTTGCACGGTGTTGTGCCATAAAATCAGCGGGATTGATTGCTGCGACATATCGTCACTGCTTTGTTTCTTTTCAAGCTCAGAGACCTTTGCTCTCTGTTAAGGATTACCAGCATGCCCGAAGCGACAGGACTCATGGCCCACAACTGGGGCTTTGCCATTTTCCTTCTGGGCGTTGTCGGCCTGTGCGCCTTCATGCTCGGCGTCTCCAGCCTCCTCGGGTCAAAAGCCTGGGGCCGCAGCAAAAACGAACCGTTCGAGTCCGGCATGCTACCTACAGGTGGCGCCCGCTTGCGGCTCTCAGCCAAATTCTATCTGGTCGCGATGCTCTTCGTGATCTTCGATATCGAAGCCCTCTTTCTCTTTGCCTGGTCTGTGTCCGTCCGCGAAAGCGGCTGGACCGGATTCGTCGAAGCTCTCGTTTTCATAGCAATTCTGTTGGCAGGTCTTGTCTACCTGTTCCGAGTGGGCGCCCTTGACTGGGCTCCGGAAGCTCGTCGCAAGCGGCAGGCGAAGCTGAAACAATGAGGCTTTGGCAATGCAATACAATCTCACCAGGATCGACCCCGATGCTCCTAACGAGCAGTATCCGATTGGCGAACGGGAAACCGTTTCCGATCCGTTAGAAGATCAAGTCCACAAAAATATCTTCATGGGCAAGCTCGAAGACGTGCTTAACGGCACGATCAACTGGGGGCGCAAGAACTCCCTGTGGCCGTATAACTTCGGTCTTTCGTGCTGCTACGTGGAAATGACCACCGCCTTCACGGCGCCCCACGACATCGCGCGCTTTGGCGCCGAGGTTATCCGGGCATCGCCGCGCCAGGCGGATTTCATGGTTATCGCCGGTACCTGCTTCATCAAGATGGCGCCGATCATCCAGCGTCTCTACGAGCAAATGCTCGAACCTAAATGGGTAATTTCCATGGGTTCGTGCGCCAACTCCGGTGGCATGTACGACATCTACTCTGTCGTTCAAGGGGTGGACAAGTTCCTGCCCGTGGACGTCTACGTGCCTGGCTGCCCGCCCCGTCCTGAAGCTTTTCTGCAAGGCTTGATGCTCTTGCAGGAGTCGATTGGACAGGAGCGTCGTCCGCTTTCCTGGGTCGTTGGTGATCAAGGCGTTTACCGCGCCGAGATGCCTTCCGAGAAGGAAAAGCGCCGCGAACAGCGAATCGCAGTCACCAACCTGCGCAGCCCCGACGAAGTCTGATCCAGATCTGCTTCTTTAATAGAACGAGACACTGGCTTCATTCTTTACGTTGACCGAAAGCGATAAATAACCATGACTACAGGCAGTGCTCTGTACATCCCGCCTTACAAGGCAGACGACCAGGATGTGGTCGTCGAACTGAACAACCGTTTTGGCCCCGAGGCATTCACCGCCCAGCCTACCCGCACCGGCATGCCGGTGCTTTGGGTTGCCCGCGCCAGACTCGTCGAAGTCCTGACCTTCCTGCGCAACCTGCCCAAGCCGTACGTCATGCTCTATGACCTGCACGGCGTGGACGAGCGTCTGCGCACCAAGCGTCAAGGGCTGCCAAGCGGCGCCGACTTCACTGTGTTCTATCACCTGATGTCGATCGAACGTAACAGCGACGTGATGATCAAGGTCGCCTTGTCCGAGAGTGACCTCAGCGTACCGACCGTCACCGGCATCTGGCCGAACGCCAACTGGTACGAACGTGAAGTCTGGGACATGTACGGCATCGACTTCAAAGGTCACCCGCACCTGACCCGCATCATGATGCCGCCGACCTGGGAAGGTCACCCGCTGCGCAAGGACTTCCCGGCCCGTGCCACCGAGTTCGACCCGTTCAGCCTGACCCTGGCCAAACAACAGCTTGAGGAAGAAGCCGCGCGCTTCAAGCCTGAAGACTGGGGCATGAAGCGTTCCGGTGCGAACGAGGACTACATGTTCCTCAACCTCGGCCCGAACCACCCTTCCGCGCACGGTGCGTTCCGCATCATCCTGCAGCTGGACGGCGAAGAGATCGTCGACTGCGTGCCGGACGTCGGTTACCACCACCGTGGTGCCGAGAAGATGGCCGAGCGTCAGTCCTGGCACAGCTTCATCCCGTACACCGACCGTATCGACTACCTCGGCGGCGTGATGAACAACCTGCCGTACGTGCTCTCGGTCGAGAAGCTCGCCGGTATCAAGGTGCCCGAGAAGGTCGACGTCATCCGCATCATGATGGCCGAGTTCTTCCGGATCACCAGCCACCTGCTGTTCCTGGGGACTTACATCCAGGACGTCGGCGCCATGACCCCGGTATTCTTCACCTTCACCGACCGTCAGAAGGCGTACACGGTGATCGAAGCCATCACCGGTTTCCGTCTGCACCCGGCCTGGTATCGCATCGGTGGCGTCGCCCACGACCTGCCGCGCGGCTGGGAAAAACTGGTGAAGGATTTCGTCGAGTGGATGCCAAAGCGTCTGGACGAATACCAGAAAGCCGCGCTGGACAACAGCATCCTCAAAGGCCGGACCATCGGCGTCGCCGCCTACAACACCAAAGAGGCCTTCGAATGGGGCGTCACCGGTGCAGGCCTGCGTTCGACCGGTTGCGACTTCGACCTGCGTAAAGCCCGCCCGTACTCCGGGTACGAGAACTTCGAATTCGAAGTGCCGCTGGCCGCCAATGGCGATGCCTACGATCGTTGCATCGTGCGTGTCGAAGAAATGCGCCAGAGCATCAAGATCATCGAGCAGTGCATGCGCAACATGCCGGAAGGCCCGTACAAGGCGGATCACCCGCTGACTACCCCGCCGCCGAAAGAACGCACGCTGCAACACATCGAGACCCTGATCACGCACTTCCTGCAAGTTTCGTGGGGCCCGGTCATGCCGGCCAACGAATCCTTCCAGATGATCGAAGCGACCAAGGGCATCAACAGTTATTACCTGACGAGCGATGGCGGCACCATGAGCTACCGCACCCGGATTCGCACCCCAAGCTTCCCGCATCTGCAGCAGATCCCTTCGGTGATCAAAGGCAGCATGGTCGCGGACTTGATCGCGTACCTGGGTAGTATCGATTTCGTTATGGCCGACGTGGACCGCTAAGCATGAACAGCACGCTTATCCAGACAGACCGTTTCACCTTGAGTGAAACCGAGCGCTCGGCCATCGAGCACGAGTTGCATCACTACGAAGACCCGCGCGCGGCGTCGATCGAAGCCCTGAAGATCGTCCAGAAGGAACGTGGCTGGGTGCCTGATGGCGCGCTCTACGCCATCGGCGAGATCCTCGGCATCCCGGCGAGCGACGTTGAAGGCGTGGCCACTTTCTATAGCCAGATCTTCCGTCAGCCAGTCGGCCGTCACATCATTCGCGTCTGCGACAGCATGGTCTGCTACATCGGCGGCCACGAGTCCGTGGTCAGCGAAATCCAGAGCAATCTGGGTATCGGCCTGGGTCAGACCACCGCCGACGGTCGCTTCACCTTGCTGCCGGTCTGCTGCCTCGGCAACTGCGACAAGGCCCCGGCGTTGATGATCGACGACGACACTTTCGGTGATGTGCAGCCTGCCGGCGTTGCCAAATTGCTCGAGGGCTACGTATGACCCTGACTTCCTTCGGTCCTGCCAACCGCATCAAGCGTTCGGCCGAGACTCACCCGCTGACCTGGCGTCTGCGTGACGACGGCGAAGCCGTATGGCTCGACGAGTACCAGGCCAAGAACGGTTACGCCGCTGCACGCAAGGCCTTCGCCGACATGGCTCAGGACGACATCGTCCAGACCGTGAAAGACGCCGGCCTCAAGGGTCGCGGCGGTGCAGGCTTCCCCACTGGCGTTAAGTGGGGCCTGATGCCAAAAGACGAATCCATCAACATCCGCTACCTGCTGTGCAACGCGGATGAAATGGAGCCGAACACCTGGAAAGACCGCATGCTGATGGAGCAACTGCCCCATCTGCTGATCGAAGGCATGCTGATCAGTGCCCGCGCGCTGAAAACCTACCGTGGCTACATCTTCCTGCGTGGCGAATACACCACCGCCGCCAAGCACCTCAACCGTGCCGTGGAAGAAGCCAAGGCAGCCGGCCTGCTGGGCAAGAACATCCTGGGCAGCGGCTTCGATTTCGAGCTGTTCGTCCACACCGGCGCCGGGCGTTACATCTGCGGTGAAGAAACCGCACTGATCAACTCCCTTGAAGGCCGCCGCGCCAACCCGCGCTCCAAGCCGCCCTTCCCTGCCGCCGTTGGCGTGTGGGGCAAGCCGACGTGCGTGAACAACGTTGAAACCCTGTGCAACGTCCCGGCGATCATTGCCGACGGCGTGGACTGGTACAAATCGTTGGCCCGCGAAGGCAGTGAAGACATGGGCACCAAGCTCATGGGCTTCTCCGGCAAGGTCAAGAACCCTGGCCTGTGGGAATTGCCGTTCGGCGTCACCGGTCGTGAGTTGTTTGAAGACTACGCCGGCGGCATGCGCGACGGTTACAAGCTCAAGTGCTGGCAGCCAGGCGGCGCCGGTACCGGTTTCCTGTTGCCGGAACACCTCGACGCACAAATGTACGCCGGCGGCATCGCCAAGGTGGGCACCCGCATGGGTACCGGCCTGGCCATGGCGGTGGACGACAGCGTCAACATGGTTTCCCTGCTGCGCAACATGGAAGAGTTCTTCTCCCGTGAGTCGTGCGGTTTCTGCACCCCGTGCCGTGACGGTTTGCCGTGGAGCGTCAAGCTGCTGCGTGCGATCGAGAACGGCGAAGGGCAAGCCGGCGATATCGAGACCCTGTTGGGTCTGGTCGGCTTCCTCGGCCCGGGCAAGACCTTCTGTGCTCACGCACCGGGCGCCGTGGAGCCGTTGGGCAGCGCAATCAAATACTTCCGCCATGAGTTCGAAGCCGGCATCGCGCCTACCAGCGCCGTCGTCCCGCCTCTGGCCAGGCCGATCGTAGTCGGCGCGTAAACGCTTAAAAAAGCGAAGGGTCCGTGCCCTTCGCTTTGTCGTGTGATGACGCCGCAAGCGGCTGAGTTGATTCATGCGAATAACAAGATTCCATTAGCCACGCCCGCTGACACCGGGCCAACGAAGAACTTTGAACCATGGCCACTATCCACGTAGACGGCAAAGAGCTCGAAGTCGATGGGGCAGACAACCTGTTACAGGCGTGTCTGTCGCTAGGCCTCGATATCCCTTATTTCTGCTGGCACCCAGCCCTAGGCAGCGTTGGCGCTTGCCGCCAGTGTGCGGTCAAGCAGTACACCGACGAGAACGACAAGCGTGGTCGGATCGTCATGTCCTGCATGACGCCCGCCACCGACGGCAGCTGGATCTCCATCGACGACGAAGAAGCGAAAGTATTCCGCGCCAGCGTCGTTGAATGGCTGATGACCAACCACCCTCACGACTGCCCGGTCTGTGAGGAAGGCGGCCACTGCCACCTGCAAGACATGACGGTGATGACCGGCCACAACGAGCGCCGTTATCGCTTCACCAAGCGTACTCACCAGAACCAGCAACTGGGCCCGTTCATTTCCCACGAGATGAACCGCTGCATCGCTTGCTACCGCTGCGTGCGCTTCTACAAGGACTACGCCGGCGGCACCGACCTCGGTGTGTTCGGCGCCCACGACAACGTGTACTTCGGTCGCGTTGAAGACGGCACCCTGGAAAGCGAGTTCTCCGGCAACCTCACCGAGGTCTGCCCGACCGGTGTGTTCACCGACAAGACTCACTCCGAGCGCTACAACCGCAAGTGGGACATGCAGTTCTCGCCGAGCATCTGCCATGGCTGCTCCAGCGGTTGCAACATTTCCCCGGGCGAGCGCTACGGTGAACTGCGTCGTATCGAAAACCGCTTCAACGGTTCGGTCAACCAGTACTTCCTGTGCGACCGTGGCCGTTTCGGCTATGGCTACGTCAACCGCGAAGACCGCCCGCGTCAGCCTCTGCTGGCCAACGGCACCAAGCTGAGCCTCGACGAAGCGCTGGATAAAGCCGCTGACCTGCTGCGCGGTCGCAACATCGTCGGTATCGGTTCGCCCCGCGCCAGCCTCGAAAGCAACCACGCGTTGCGCGAGCTGGTCGGCGCCGAGCACTTCTACTCCGGTATCGAAGCCTCCGAGCTGGAACGCATTCGCCTGGTCATGCAGGTGCTGAAAGACAGCCCGCTGCCGATCCCGAACATGCGCGACATCGAAGACCACGATGCGATTTTCGTCCTCGGTGAAGACCTGACCCAGACCGCAGCCCGTATGGCGCTGTCCCTGCGTCAATCGGTCAAGGGCAAGGCCGAAGACATGGCCGACGCCATGCGCGTTCAGCCTTGGCTCGACGCTGCGGTGAAGAACATCGGTCAGCACGAACTGAACCCGCTGTTCATCGCCAGCCTGGCTGAAACCAAGCTCGACGACATCGCCGAAGAATGCGTTCACGCCGCTCCGGACGACCTGGCCCGCATCGGTTTCGCCGTGGCTCACGCCCTCGATGCCAGCGCTCCGGCGGTTGAAGGCCTGGACTCTGAAGCCCTCGACCTGGCCAAGCGCATTGCCGACGCCCTGCTCGCGGCCAAGCGTCCGCTGATCATCGCCGGCACCTCGCTGGGTTCCAAGGCGCTGATCGAAGCGGCCGCGAACATCGCTAAAGCCCTGAAGCTGCGCGAGAAGAACGGCTCCATCAGCCTGATCGTGCCTGAAGCCAACAGCCTCGGCCTGGCCATGCTCGGCGGCGACTCGGTCGACGACGCGCTGCAGGCAGTGATCGATGGCAAGGCCGACGCCATCGTCGTGCTGGAAAACGATCTGTACACCCGTACCGACAAAGCCAAGGTTGATGCCGCACTGACCGCTGCGAAAGTGGTAATCGTCGCGGACCATCAGAAGACCGCCACCAGCGATCGCGCGCACCTGGTGCTGCCAGCCGCCAGCTTCGCTGAAGGCGACGGTACGCTGGTCAGCCAGGAAGGTCGCGCCCAGCGCTTCTTCCAGGTCTTCGACCCGAAATACATGGACGCGAGCATCCTGGTTCACGAAGGCTGGCGCTGGCTGCATGCCCTGCGCGCCACCCTGCTGAACCAGCCGATCGACTGGACCCAGCTGGACCACGTCACCGCTGCCGTCGCTTCGAGCACGCCGCAACTGGCGCGTATCGTTGATGCCGCACCGTCCGCCGCGTTCCGCATCAAGGGCATGAAACTGGCCCGCGAACCGCTGCGTTACTCGGGTCGTACGGCCATGCGCGCAGACATCAGCGTGCACGAACCGCGTACCCCGCAAGACAACGACACCGCGTTCAACTTCTCGATGGAAGGTTACTCGGGCTCGGCCGAACCGCGTCAGCAAGTGCCATTTGCCTGGTCTCCGGGCTGGAACTCGCCGCAAGCCTGGAACAAGTTCCAGGACGAAGTCGGTGGCCACATCCGCGCTGGCGACCCGGGCACCCGCCTGATCGAAAGCAGCGGTGACTCGCTGAACTGGTTTGCCGCTGTCCCGCGCGCATTCAACCCGGCGCCGGGCACCTGGCAGGTCGTGCCGTTCTTCCACCTGCTCGGCAGCGAAGAGAACTCTTCGAAAGCCGCACCGGTTCAGGAACGCATTCCGGCTGCCTACGTGGCGCTGGCCAAGTCCGAAGCCGACCGTCTGGGTGTCAACGACGGTGCCATGCTGAGCTTGAACGTCGCTGGCCAGACCTTGCGTCTGCCACTGCGCATCAACGAAGAGCTGGGTGCCGGTCTGGTTGCATTGCCGGCCGGTATCGCCGGCATTCCGCCCGCGATCTTTGGCAAATCCGTTGATGGTCTGCAGGAGGCAGCGCTATGACTTGGTTCACTCCTGAAGTGATCGGTGTGATCATCTCGGTCATCCAGGCCATCGTGATTCTGCTCGCCGTAGTGGTCTGCGGGGCGCTGTTGAGCTGGGTCGAGCGTCGTTTGCTCGCCCTCTGGCAGGACCGTTACGGTCCGAACCGCGTCGGCCCGTTCGGCGCGTTCCAGATCGCAGCGGACATGATCAAGATGTTCTTCAAGGAAGACTGGACGCCACCGTTCGCCGACAAGATGATCTTCACCCTGGCACCGGTCGTGGCCATGAGCGCCCTGCTGATTGCCTTCGCGATCATCCCGATCACCCCGACCTGGGGTGTGGCGGACCTGAACATCGGCATCCTGTTCTTCTTCGCCATGGCCGGTCTGTCGGTCTACGCGGTGCTGTTCGCCGGCTGGTCGAGCAACAACAAGTTCGCCCTGCTGGGCAGCTTGCGGGCTTCGGCGCAAACCGTGTCGTACGAAGTGTTCATGGGCCTGTCGCTGATGGGCATCGTGATCCAGGTTGGCTCGTTCAACATGCGCGACATCGTTGATTATCAAGCCCAGAACCTGTGGTTCATCATTCCGCAGATCTTCGGTTTCCTGACCTTCTTCATCGCCGGCGTCGCCGTGACTCACCGTCACCCGTTCGACCAGCCGGAAGCGGAGCAGGAACTGGCCGACGGTTACCACATTGAATACGCCGGGATGAAATGGGGCATGTTCTTCGTCGGCGAGTACATCGGTATCGTGCTGATTTCGGCGCTGCTGGTGACCTTGTTCTTCGGTGGCTGGCACGGTCCGTTCGGCATTCTGCCGCAGATCCCGTTCATCTGGTTCGCGCTGAAAACCGCGTTCTTCATCATGATCTTCATCCTGCTGCGCGCCTCGATTCCGCGCCCACGGTATGACCAAGTGATGGATTTCAGCTGGAAGTTCTGCCTGCCGCTGACCCTCGTCAACATGCTGGTGACCGCTGCGATCGTGTTGCTCAACACGCCCGCCGTCGCGGCTCAGTGAGGATAGAGAATCATGAAGTACATATTTGACATCGTGCATGGCTTCTTCACCCAGCTTCGCAGCCTGGTGATGATCTTCGGCCATGCCTTCCGCAAGCGCGACACGCTGCAGTACCCGGAAGAAGCCGTGTACCTGCCGCCGCGCTACCGTGGCCGTATCGTCCTGACCCGCGACCCCGATGGTGAAGAGCGTTGTGTAGCCTGCAACCTGTGCGCCGTGGCGTGCCCGGTCGGCTGCATCTCGCTGCAGAAAGCTGAAACCGAAGACGGTCGCTGGTACCCGGACTTCTTCCGCATCAACTTCTCGCGCTGCATTTTCTGCGGCCTCTGCGAGGAAGCCTGCCCGACCACCGCGATCCAGCTGACACCGGATTTCGAGATGGCCGAGTTCAAACGTCAGGACCTGGTTTACGAGAAAGAAGATCTGCTGATCTCCGGCCCCGGCAAAAACCCTGATTACAACTTCTATCGTGTTGCAGGTATGGCGATTGCCGGGAAGCCGAAAGGCTCCGCGCAGAATGAAGCCCAGCCGATCAACGTGAAGAGCTTGCTGCCTTAAGGAAGAAAGATGGAATTCGCTTTCTATTTCGCATCGGGTATCGCTGTGGTGTCCACGCTTCGCGTGATCACCCACACCAACCCTGTGCACGCCCTGCTCTACCTGATCATTTCGCTGATCGCCGTGGCCATGACGTTTTTCGCCCTCGGCGCACCGTTTGCCGGTGTTCTGGAAGTGATTGCCTACGCTGGCGCCATCATGGTGCTGTTCGTGTTCGTGGTGATGATGCTGAACCTGGGCCCGGCCTCGGTTCAGCAAGAGCGCGTCTGGCTCAAGCCCGGCATCTGGCTCGGCCCGGTGATTCTCGGCACCCTGCTGCTGGTTGAACTGCTGTACGTGCTGTTCTCCCATCAGAGCGGCCAGGCCATCGGCCACACCACCGTAGACGCCAAGGCCGTGGGCATCAGCCTGTTCGGTCCTTATCTGCTGGTGGTCGAACTCGCCTCGATGCTGCTGCTCGCCGCAGCCGTCACGGCGTTCCACTTGGGCCGCAACGAAGCCAAGGAGCAATGACGATGCCTGCTATCCCTATGGAGCATGGTCTGGCGGTCGCCGGCATCCTGTTCTGCCTCGGTCTGGTTGGCCTGATGGTCCGCCGCAACATTTTGTTTGTGTTGATGAGTCTTGAAGTGATGATGAATGCCTCTGCACTGGCCTTCATCGTTGCCGGTAGCCGCTGGGCGCAGCCGGATGGACAGATCATGTTCATCCTGGTGATCAGCCTGGCAGCCGCCGAGGCCAGTATTGGCCTGGCGATTCTGCTGCAGCTGTATCGCCGCTTCCACACTCTCGATATCGACGCTGCCAGCGAGATGCGCGGATGAATCTTCTCTATCTGACTTTCGTATTCCCTCTCATAGGTTTCCTGCTGCTGTCGTTCTCCCGTGGACGCCTCTCGGAAAACCTGTCGGCGCTGATCGGCGTCGGTTCCATCGGCTTGTCCGCCATCGTCACGGCCTACGTGATCTGGCAATTCAATGTCGCGCCACCTGAAGGCGGTCACTACACCCTGGTGTTGTGGCAGTGGATGGCGGTGGAAGGCTTCACGCCGAACTTCGCGCTGTACCTGGACGGCCTGTCCGTAACCATGCTCGGTGTGGTCGTCGGCGTCGGCTTCCTGATCCACCTGTTCGCGTCCTGGTACATGCGCGGTGAAGCCGGTTATTCGCGCTTCTTCGCCTACACCAACCTGTTTATCGCCAGCATGCTGTTCCTGGTGCTGGGCGATAACCTGTTGTTCCTGTACTTCGGCTGGGAAGGCGTGGGCCTGTGCTCGTACCTGTTGATCGGTTTCTACTACAGCAACCGCAACAACGGTAACGCCGCACTCAAAGCCTTTATCGTGACCCGCATCGGCGACGTGTTCATGGCCATCGGCCTGTTCATCCTGTTCGCGCAACTGGGCACGCTGAACGTCCAGGAACTGCTGGTGCTGGCACCGCAGAAATTCCAGGCCGGCGACTTCTGGATGGTCATGGCCACCCTGATGCTGCTGGGCGGCGCTGTCGGTAAATCCGCGCAACTGCCGCTGCAAACCTGGCTGGCGGATGCGATGGCCGGTCCTACCCCGGTTTCGGCACTGATCCACGCCGCGACCATGGTGACCGCCGGTGTCTACCTGATCGCCCGTACCCACGGTCTGTTCACCCTGGCGCCGGAGATCCTGCACCTGGTCGGCATCGTCGGCGGCGTGACCCTGGTCCTCGCCGGTTTTGCCGCACTGGTCCAGACCGACATCAAACGTATCCTCGCCTACTCGACCATGAGCCAGATCGGCTACATGTTCCTGGCGCTGGGCGTCGGTGCCTGGGATGGCGCGATCTTCCACCTGATGACCCACGCGTTCTTCAAGGCCCTGCTGTTCCTTGCCTCCGGTGCGGTGATCGTTGCCTGCCACCACGAGCAGAACATCTTCAAGATGGGCGGCCTGTGGAAGAAACTGCCACTGGCCTACGCCAGCTTCATCGTCGGCGGCGCGGCCCTCGCGGCCTTGCCACTGGTGACCGCAGGTTTCTATTCCAAGGACGAAATCCTTTGGGAAGCGTTCGCCAGCGGCAACAACGGTCTGCTGTACGCCGGTCTGGTCGGTGCGTTCATGACGTCGCTGTACACCTTCCGCCTGATCTTCATCGCGTTCCACGGTGAAGCGAAGACCGAAGCGCACGCCGGCCACGGCATTGCTCACTGGCTGCCACTGTCGGTGCTGATCGTATTGTCCACCGCCATTGGCGCGATGATCGTTCCGCCGCTGCACGGTGTACTGCCGCAAAGCGTCGGCCACGCCGGCGGCGAAGCCAAGCACAGTCTGGAAATCGCTTCGGGCGCCATTGCCCTGGCCGGTATCCTGCTGGCCGCGCTGCTGTTCCTCGGCAAGCGTCGTTTCGTTACTGCAATCGCCAACAGCGGCATCGGCCGCTTCCTTTCGGCCTGGTGGTTCGCTGCCTGGGGCTTCGACTGGATCTACGACAAACTGTTCGTCAAGCCATACCTTGCGATCAGCCACGTACTGCGCAAAGACCCGCTCGACCAGACCATCGGTCTGATCCCGCGTATGGCCAAAGGCGGTCACACCGCCCTGAGCCGTACCGAAACCGGTCAACTGCGTTGGTACGCGGCCTCGATGGCAGCCGGCTCCGTGCTGGTCATCGGCGCCATCGTGCTGGTAGCGGTCTGAATATGAACCTTGCGAACTTGCGAAAGGAATTGAGCCCGTCATGATTCTGCCTTGGCTAATCCTGATCCCCTTTATCGGCGGCCTGCTGTGCTGGATGGGTGAGCGCTTCGGCGCTACCCTCCCCCGCTGGATTGCGCTGATCACCATGTCCCTGTTGCTCTCCCTCGGCCTCTGGCTGTGGGCCACCGGTGACTATTCATTTGCACCAAAGCCCGGCGCCGATCCGACCTGGGCGCTTGAGTTCAAGCACATCTGGATCGAACGCTTCGGCATCAGCGTGCACCTGGCCCTCGACGGCCTGTCGCTGCTGATGATCATGCTGACCGGTCTGCTGGGCGTACTCTCGGTCCTCTGCTCGTGGAAAGAAATCCAACGTCACGTTGGCTTCTTCCACCTGAACCTGATGTGGATCCTGGGCGGTGTCGTTGGCGTGTTCCTCGCCCTCGACCTGTTCATGTTCTTCTTCTTCTGGGAAATGATGCTGGTGCCGATGTACTTCCTCATCGCGCTCTGGGGTCACAGTTCTTCGGACGGCAAGAAAACCCGGATCTACGCGGCGACCAAGTTCTTCATCTTCACTCAGGCTTCCGGCCTGATCATGCTGGTGGCGATCCTCGGTCTGGTTCTGGTCAACTTCAACGACACCGGCGTGATTACGTTCAACTACGCCGACCTGTTGAAAACCAAGATGTCGCTGACCACCGAGTACATCCTGATGCTCGGCTTCTTCATCGCCTTCGCGGTGAAGCTGCCTGTGGTGCCGTTCCACTCCTGGTTGCCTGACGCTCACGCCCAGGCGCCAACCGCGGGTTCGGTTGACCTCGCCGGTATCTTGCTGAAAACCGCTGCCTACGGTCTGCTGCGTTTCGCCCTGCCGCTGTTCCCGAATGCCTCGGCCGAGTTCGCGCCGATCGCCATGACCCTCGGTCTGATCGGGATCTTCTACGGCGCGTTCCTGGCTTTCGCACAAACCGACATCAAGCGTCTGATCGCCTTCTCATCCGTTTCCCACATGGGCTTCGTACTGATCGGCATCTACTCCGGCAGCCAACTGGCGTTGCAGGGCGCGGTGATGCAGATGCTGGCGCACGGTCTGTCGGCCGCGGCACTGTTTATCCTGAGTGGTCAGCTGTACGAACGCACCCACACCCGCGACATGCGTGAAATGGGTGGCCTGTGGTCGAAGATCGCTTACCTGCCGGCCCTCAGCCTGTTCTTTGCAGCGGCGTCGCTGGGCTTGCCGGGCACCGGTAACTTCGTCGGCGAGTTCCTGATCCTGATCGGCACCTTCCCGGCTGCGCCTGTGGTCACCATCATCGCGACGTCGGGCCTGGTGTTCGGTTCGGTCTACTCGCTGATCATGATCCACCGTGCGTACTTCGGTCCGGCCAAATCGGACGCGGTACTGCATGGCATGGACGGTCGCGAAATGATCATGGTGGTCGGGCTTGCGGCGCTGCTGATCTACATCGGCGTGTACCCGCAACCGTTCCTCGATACCTCTGCTGCGACGATGCATGGCGTGCAGCAATGGCTCGGCACCGCCTTCACTCAACTCGCTTCGGCCCGGTAAGAGCGCTATGGAATTCACGACTCAACACTTTATCGCGCTAGCGCCGTTGTTGATCACCAGCGCCACGATCATCGTGGTGATGCTGGCGATCGCCTGGCGCCGCAACCACTCGCAGACCTTCCTGATTTCCGTGGCGGGTCTGAACCTGGCGCTGCTGTCGATCCTGCCAGCCCTGAAAGTCGCGCCACTGGCTGTGACTCCACTGCTGCAGATCGATAACTTCGCCTGCCTGTACATGGCGCTGATCCTGGTCGCCACCCTCGCCTGTGTGACTCTCGCCCACGCCTACCTCGGCGATGGCGGTTCGGGTTACCCGGGCAACCGCGAAGAACTGTACCTGCTGATCCTGATGGCCGCCGCCGGTGGCCTGGTTCTGGTCAGCGCGCAACACCTGGCCGGGTTGTTCATCGGTCTGGAACTGTTGTCGGTGCCGGTCTACGGTCTGGTGGCTTATGCCTTCTTCAACAAGCGTTCGCTGGAAGCCGGTATCAAGTACATGGTGTTGTCGGCCGCCGGCTCCGCGTTCCTGTTGTTCGGTATGGCCCTGCTCTACGCCGATTCCGGCAGCCTGAGCTTCGTCGGTATCGGCCAGGCCCTCGCGGCCACCGGCCTGCCAAGCTCGCTGGCGCAACTGGGCCTGGGCATGATGCTGATCGGCCTGGCGTTCAAACTGTCGCTGGTACCGTTCCACCTCTGGACCCCGGACGTTTACGAAGGTGCTCCGGCACCGGTGGCGGCGTTCCTGGCGACCGCGTCCAAAGTCGCGGTGTTCGCGGTGATGGTGCGTCTGTTCCAGATCTCGCCAGCGGCGAGCAGCGGTGTACTCAGCGACGTGCTGACCATCATCGCCATTGCCTCGATCCTGTTCGGTAACCTGCTGGCCCTGACCCAGAGCAACCTCAAGCGTCTGCTGGGTTACTCGTCCATCGCCCACTTCGGTTACCTGCTGATCGCCCTGGTGGCGAGCAAGGGTCTGGCCGTGGAAGCCATCGGCGTGTACCTGGTCACCTACGTGATCACCAGCCTCGGTGCGTTCGGCGTGATCACTCTGATGTCCTCGCCCTACAACGGCCGTGACGCCGATGCCCTGTACGAATACCGCGGCCTGTTCTGGCGCCGTCCGTACCTGACCGCCGTCCTCACCGTGATGATGCTGTCCCTGGCCGGTATCCCGCTGACCGCGGGCTTCATCGGCAAGTTCTACATCATCGCCACCGGTGTCGAGTCGCACCAGTGGTGGCTGGTCGGTTCCCTGGTACTGGGCAGCGCCATCGGCGTGTTCTACTACTTGCGCGTGATGGTCACCCTGTACCTGATCGAGCCAAACCTGCGTCGCCACGATGCGCAGCTGCACTGGGAACAACGTGCAGGCGGCGTGATGCTGCTGGCCATCGCCGCACTGGCGTTCTTCCTTGGTCTGTATCCGCAGCCGTTGCTGGTCCTGGTGCAACAATCGGGGTTGGCGGGTTGATCGCCTAGCGATACCCGGTAGAAAACAGAAACGGCACCTTCGGGTGCCGTTTTTGCGTTTGTGGGATTTGTTTCCGTTGCCCTGCCCTCTCCCGACAATCCCCGAAAGCTCTCGCCGTATTACCGGCCTCTTCCTACATCCAACATTGAGCAGTTGGAACGACGCATCTTTACCGCCTGCAAAAATTCTGGCTATATTTGTCCAGAATCTGAGGAGGAAGGAACCATGATCGTCGTTCCGTTAGCCGAAGCAAAAAATAATTTGTCCAAACTTGTCGACGACGCGGCAGCCGGCCAGACCATCACGATTTCCAAACATGGTCGCGCCCTTGCTCGACTGGTTCCCGTCGGGAAAACCTACGGACAGCGCATTGGAGCTATGAAGGGCAAACTTATACTTCCTCAAGACTTTGATGCTCCACTGCCCGACGAACTGCTGGATGCCTTTGAAGGAACTCATGAATGAGGGTTCTGCTCGATACCCATGTACTGCTCTGGACCCTTAGCGATGATCCCAAGCTATCTGGTAAAGCCAGAAAGCTCATCGAAAGCGCCGCCGACATTTACATCAGTGCGGCGACCTTCTGGGAAATGGCGATCAAGGTCGGGCTTGGGAAACTTAACGTTGATCTGGATGAAATCCGCCAATACTGTCTCGAAAGCGGGTTCATCGAGTTACCGGTAACTTCGGAGCATGCCATTGCAGTAAAAGACCTGGAACATCACCATCGAGATCCATTCGATCGCCTGATTGTTGCAACGGCCCTTACTGAACCCATGAAACTCCTTACCGCTGACTCAGTTGTTGCTCAGTACACGGATATGGCTGTTTTGGTCTGATCGCTCCACTCTAATTAATGCGCTGCCTCTAATGCCCTCATCGCGAGCAGGCTGCTCGCGACAGCGGCGGAACAGGCACTAATAAAAACGGCACCTTTCGGTGCCGTTCGCCTTTCTCGGTTCTGCGGTTTACTTACGTGCGTCCGCCCACGACTTCAGCAGTTCGTTGTAGCTCACGGTTTCGCCCTTCGGCTTCTCGTTCGCCAGTTTCGGTTTCGGTGCACCCGGTTGATCGAACCAGTATTGCGCATCGCGCTCGGGGTTCATTTTCGGGGCGCAGGTGGCTTGGGCTTTGGAGCGTTCCAGACGGGACATGATTGCGTCCTGGTCCTTGGCCAGACCGTCGAGCGCCTGTTGCGGGGTTTTGTCGCCGCTGGCGGCTTCGGCGATGTGGCTCCACCACAATTGCGCCAAACGCGGATAGTCCGGCACGTTGGTCCCGGTCGGGGTCCATTGCACGCGGGCCGGGCTGCGGTAGAACTCGACCAGGCCACCAAGTTTCGGCGCCAGATCGGTCATCGCTTGGGAGTTGATGTCCGACTCGCGAATCGGTGTCAGGCCGACAATGGTTTTCTTCAGCGACACGGTTTTCGACGTCACGAACTGCGCATAGAGCCAGGCCGCCAGTTTCTGCTTCTCAGGCGTGGATTTCATGAACGTCCAGGAACCCACGTCCTGATACCCCAGCTTCATGCCCTCTTCCCAATACGGACCGCGTGGCGAAGGTGCCATGCGCCATTTCGGTGTGCCATCGGCGTTCACCACCGGCAGACCCGGTTTGGTCATGTCAGCCGTGAATGCGGTGTACCAGAAGATCTGCTGGGCGATGTTGCCTTGGGACGGTACCGGGCCGGACTCGGAGAAGGTCATGCCAGCCGCTTCCGGTGGCGCGTAGGCCTTGAGCCAGTCGACGTATTTGGTGGTTGCAAAGACCGCCGCCGGGCCATTGGTGTCGCCACCGCGCGTCACGCTGGAACCGACCGGGTGGCAATCCTCGACGCGGATACCCCATTCGTCCACCGGCAAACCGTTAGGCAATCCCTTGTCGCCGCCACCCGCCATGGAGAACCAGGCATCGGTGAAACGCCAGCCCAGTGACGGGTCTTTCTTGCCGTAGTCCATGTGCCCGTAGACCCGCTTGCCGTCGATTTCCTTGACGTCTTCGCTGAAGAACTTGGCGATGTCTTCATAGGCTGACCAGTTCACCGGCACGCCCAGTTCGTAACCGTACTTTTCCTTGAATTTGGCTTTAAGGTCCGCACGCTCGAACCAGTCGGCGCGGAACCAATAGAGGTTGGCGAACTGTTGGTCGGGCAGTTGATAGAGCTTGCCGTCGGGAGCGGTGGTGAAGGAAAGGCCGATAAAATCCTTGAGGTCCAGGGTTGGCGAAGTGAAGTTCTTGCCTTCATTGGCCATCAGGTCGGTGATCGATTCCGTCTTGCCGTAGCGGAAGTGCGTACCGATCAGGTCCGAGTCATTGACCCAGCCGTCATAGATGCTCTTGTCTGACTGCATCACGGTCTGCAGCTTTTCCACCACGTCGCCTTCTTGCAGCAGGTCGTGGGTCACCTTGATCCCGGTGATCTCGGTAAAGGCCTTGGCCAGCACCTTGGACTCATATTCGTGAGTGGTCAGGGTTTCCGAGACAACCTTGATGTCCATCCCGCGAAACGGCTCGGCGGCCTTGATGAACCACTTCAGTTCCGCGAGCTGCTGATCTGCCGTCAGGGTGGACGGCTTGAACTCACTGCCAATCCATTTCTTCGCGGCGTCTTCATAGGCATCGGCCCAGGCCGAAGCGCTCAAACCGCTGAGTGCCAGCATGGCTGCCAATGAAATGCTATGTCGCAGCTTATTGTTTTTGTCGAACATAGAGACCTCCTTATTGGGTTTCGGAGCAACATTGCCGAGCGATTCGACTAGCCCCAACGCATCACAGCCAACAGCCACACCAGGGACAACGCGGACGCTACCCAGATGCTCCAGTCGGTGACGCCGATTACCAGCAAATGCAGGTAGGCGCTGCCGAGAAGACCGATAAACAGCCGATCGCCACGGGTGGTGGCAATCGGCAAGAAACCACGCCGAAGAATGCTCGGCGAACGCAATTCCCAGGTCGTCATGCCGACCAGGATCAAGGCAATGACACAGAAAAACGTTGCCGTCGGGACGGTCCAGCTCATCCATTCCATCATCAGTTCCTCATACCCGGCCCAGGGCAAAGCCCTTGGCCACGTGGTTACGGACAAACCAGATCACCAGCATGCCCGGCAGGATGGTCAACACCCCTGCCGCCGCCAGCACACCCCAATCGATACCGGATGCCGAGACGGTGCGCGTCATGACCGCCGCAATCGGCTTGGCATTCACCGACGTCAGCGTCCGCGCCAGCAGCAACTCGACCCAGGAAAACATGAAGCAGAAAAACGCCGTCACACCGATCCCCGAGCCAATCAGCGGCACAAAAATCTTCACGAAGAACTTGGGAAAACTGTAGCCATCAATGTAGGCGGTTTCGTCGATTTCTTTCGGAACGCCGGACATGAAGCCCTCGAGAATCCACACCGCCAACGGCACGTTGAACAGACAATGCGCCAGTGCCACCGCGATGTGCGTGTCGAACAGACCGATCGAGGAATACAGCTGGAAGAACGGCAACAGAAACACCGCCGGCGGCGCCATGCGGTTGGTCAGCAGCCAGAAGAACAGGTGCTTGTCGCCCAGGAAGCGATACCGCGAGAACGCGTACGCTGCCGGCAGCGCCACGCTCAGAGAGATCACCGTGTTCAGGCTCACGTAATACAGCGAGTTGAGGTAACCGGTGTACCAGGCAGGATCAGTGAAGATCACCTTATAGTTGGCGAAGGTGAAATCCTGCGGAAACAGGGTCAGGCCGCTGAGGATTTCGGTGTTGCTCTTGAACGACATGTTCAGCAGCCAGTAGATCGGCACCAGCAGGAACAGGATGTAGATCAGCAGCGGAATGAGCTTTCTTTTACTCATGGCAGACCTCAGCGGTTGGCGTCAGAGTGAGTCATGGCGGTGTAGAACAGCCAGGACACCAACAGGATGATCAGGAAGTACACCAGCGAGAAAGCTGCCGCCGGGCCGAGGTCGAACTGTCCGATGGCCATCTGCGTCAGGGTCTGGCTGAGGAAGGTCGTGGCATTCCCCGGCCCGCCGCCCGTGAGCACGAACGGCTCGGTGTAGATCATGAAACTGTCCATGAACCGCAGCATCACCGCGATCAACAGCACGCTCTTGAGCTTGGGCAACTGGATGTGTCGGAAAACTGCCCAGGCCGATGCCCGATCAATCCTCGCCGCCTGGTAGTACACGTCCGGAATCGCCCGCAGGCCTGAGAAACACAACAGCGCCACCAACGACGTCCAGTGCCAGACGTCCATCACCAGCACCGTGACCCAGGCGTCCATGGTGTTGGCCGCATAGTTATAGTTGATGCCCATCGCATTGAGGCTCGACCCGAGCAAACCAATGTCGGCCCGGCCGAAAATCTGCCAGATCGTCCCGACCACGTTCCACGGAATCAGCAGTGGAATCGCCAGGATGATCAGCACCAGCGACGACCAGCGGCCCTTGGTCGGCATGGTCAGTGCGATGGCGATGCCCAGCGGGATTTCGATCAGCAATACGCAGCCTGAATAGATGAACTGACGGAGCAACGAGTCGTGCAGCCGTGGGTCGAGCAGCACCTGTTTGTACCAGTCGGCACCGACGAAGTAGCGGCTGGACTGGTCGAAGATGTCCTGCACCGAATAGTTGACCACGGTCATCATCGGGATCACCGCACTGAACGCCACCAGCAAAAACACCGGCAGGACCAGCCACCAGGCCTTGTTGTTCTGCACCTTGTTCATGGCTGCACCTCCAGCAGGTAATCGTCGGCATAGACCATCAACCACTGCGCCGGGAAGCTGATGTACGCCGTGCCTTCCGGCACCGGTTTGTCTTCGGCCAGGCGCACTTTCAACGGCGCGCCGTCGAGGTTCAGGGTCATGATCTTGTAGGTGCCCAGGTCTTCAACGTGTACGACCTGTGCCTGCATCGCGTCATCAAACGGCTCGTCCCACACATGCACGAACTCCGGACGGATGCCGACTTTCAGGGTTTTCCACTCGGATTCGGCGATGCGTTGCAATTGCGCGTCAGACAAGGGCAAGTGCGTCGAAGCGAATCCGACGCCACCGGGTTGCGGTTGAACCTCGATCAGGTTCATCCCCGGGCTGCCGATGAAGTAGCCGACAAAGGTATGGCTCGGCCGTTCGAACAATTCTCGCGGCGTACCGAATTGCACAATCTGCCCGCCGTACATCACCGCAATCTTGTCCGCGAAGGTCGAGGCTTCGAGCTGATCGTGGGTGACGTAGACCATCGTGATGTTGAACTGCTCGTGGATCTGCTTGAGCTTGCGCCGCAGCTTCCACTTCAGGTGCGGGTCGATCACCGTCAGCGGTTCATCGAACAGAATCGCCGAGACGTCATCACGCACCAATCCGCGGCCCATGGAAACTTTCTGTTTTTCGTCGGCGGTGAGGTTGCGCGCCTTCTTGCTCAGCAGCGCCTGGAGGTCGAGGACCTCGGCAATTTCCTGCACCTTGCTGTGAATTTTCGCTTCGGCCATGCCCTGATTGCGCAGTGGGAAGGCCAGGTTGTCGAACACCGTCATGGTGTCGTAAACCACCGGAAACTGAAAAACCTGGGCAATGTTGCGCTTCTCCGGGGTCAGGTCGTTGACCGCTTTACCGTCGAACAGGACGTGGCCCTGGGACGGACTGAGCAACCCGGAAATGATATTGAGCAAGGTCGACTTGCCGCAGCCCGAAGGCCCGAGCAAGGCATAGGCACCGCCCTGCTCCCAGACGTGGTCCATCTCGCGGATCGCGTAATCCTCGGGACCGCTCGGCGTACGGGTGTAACTGTGGGCGAGGTTCTGCAAACGGATTTCGGCCATCAGGCAACCCTCGCGATACGGCGGCCGGGCGCCTGGACCAGTCGTCCCTGCGCATCGAACACAAACAGTTTATGGGTCGGAATGTAGATGCGGATCGGCGCATCGACGTCGTATTCGTGAACCCCGGGCAAATGCAGCACCAGCAGGAAATGCTCGTTGCGCACGTGCAGGAAGGTTTCCGAACCGCTGATCTCGGCGACTTCGACGGTCACCGCCAGTTCGAGGTCATCGTCGTTGCTCGGCACCAGCGAGATATGGCTGGGGCGCACGCCGAAGCGGAACTCGCCCTCGCCCACCGGGCGCAAATCCACGTTCAACGGGAAGTGCACGAAGTTGGCGAAGCTGACTTCGTTACCGGCAATCCGTCCGGGCATCAGGTTGATTGGTGGCTCGGAGAACAATTCTGCCGCCAGCACGGTTTGCGGCTGGTGATAGACCTCCGCAGCCTTGCCGCTCTGGATCACCCGGCCTTCGTGAAGAATGGTCGTGGTGCCACCGAGCGCCAGCGCTTCGTTGGGTTCGGTGGTGGCGTAGATGGCGATGGTGTGGCGCGCCTTGAACAACTCGCGCATTTCCTGACGCAGCTCTTCGCGCAGTTTGTAGTCGAGGTTGACCAGCGGCTCATCGAACAGGATCAGTTCGGCGTCCTTCACCAGCGCCCGGGCCATGGCCGTGCGCTGTTGCTGGCCACCGGAGAGTTCCAGCGGATAGCGCTGGAGAAACTTCTCGATGCGCAGCATCTTCGCCGTTTCCAGCACTTTGCTCTGGATCAGCTCGTTGGAAACGCCGCCCTGGCGCAACGGCGATGCGATGTTCTCGAACACCGTCATGGTCGGGTAATTGATGAACTGCTGATAGACCATCGACACGTTGCGCAAGCGCACCGGGCGTTGGGTGACGTCGACGCCGTTCATCAGGATGCGGCCGCTGTCGGGCTTGTCCAGACCGGCCATCAGGCGCATGAGGCTGGTTTTGCCGGACAGCGTGCGGCCGAGCAAAACGTTGAAGGAACCGGGTTCGAAACTAAGGCACGCATCGTCGATCCAGGTCTGGCCCTCGACGGTGCGGCTGACGTGCTCCAGAGTGAGTGACATGGCTCGGCCTTTTTATTATTGGAGTCAAGCGACCGGAGCTACAGAGCGACTTTCGTGCCAGAAATTGCAAGTTGTTGATCTGGCTTGAAAATCCTTCAACAAGCGAAAAAAATGGTTCGTTGCTGAACAGAAATGAACAACCGCGACTGAACAATTGAACAGTTCAACGGTTGACAATGAACAATAGTGAACAACACTCTACGGACTGTTTACGGCCCCACAAAGTCGTGGTGTGCCAGAACCATCACGTGCGACATTCAACGTGATGTGCAAAAAAACCATAAAAACAATAAAAGCTTGCTCAGAGATCGACTGCCATGGCCGCACCCGCCTCGCCGCTCTCCCACGACGCCATCATCCAGGACTCCTGGTCCCGTTGCCGCGCGTTCGGTCTCGATCACCAAAGCGCTCCGGCATTCGACCAATTGCCGGCCGAGGGCATCGCGCAGTTGCTGGAAAGCCAGCATTCACTGGTGCAGACCACCCACCAGGAAGTCCTGCCCTACTACGAGAACATCCTGAGCAATTCCAATTGCCTGATCATGCTCGCCGACAACCAGGGCCAGGTGCTGACCTCTTGGGGCACTCAGCGCTTCATCGAGCCGAGCCTGACCCGTGGCTTCAGCGCCGGCGCCAGTTGGATGGAGCGTTGTAGCGGCACCAATGCGATCGGCACCGCGCTGGCCTGCGAGCAGGCAGTGCACATCGAGCACGATGAACATTTCCTCAAGGCCAACCGCTTCATGACCGGTTCCGCCGCACCGATTTTCGATGCCGAACGCAAGGTGATCGCGGTGCTGGACGTGTCCAGCGACAGCTACCTGCCGCCGTCCCACACCCTCGGCATGGTCAAGATGATGAGCCAGACCGTGGAAAACCGGCTGATCCTCAACCTGTTCCATGGCCAGCATTTTCAACTGACATTCAACACCGGGTTGAACAACCTCGACAGCCAATGGGCGGGTTTGCTTATTTTCGATGAGAGCGGCCAAGTACTGTCCGCCAACCGCCGGGCCGACAATTTGCTCGGTATCAGTCTGTCGCGGGTCAGTATCGAGAGCCTGTTCAAGGTGTCGCTGCTGGAACTGCTGAATCAGCCGGACGGCTTGCCCTTCTCCCTCCAGGCCTCCGGGCGTAACCGCTTCCAGTGCCTGTTGAAACGCCCGAAACAGGCACCGATTCAGGCGCGGCTATTTTCTGAAACAAAGAGCGCCGAACCTGCCGCAAACGCGCCCGCCGCGATCAGCCTCAATACGCTGCACTTTGGCGACGGTCGCGTGGAAAAAGCCGTGCGCCAGGCCGAGCGCTTGCTGGAAAAAGACATTCCGCTGCTGATTCACGGCGAAACCGGCGTCGGCAAGGAAGTGTTCGTCAAGGCACTGCATCAGGCCAGCTCTCGCAGCAAACAGCCGTTCATTGCCGTCAACTGTGCAGCGATCCCCGCCGAACTGGTGGAATCCGAGCTGTTCGGCTACGAGAAAGGTGCGTTCACCGGCGCAAATCAGAAAGGCAGCATCGGGCTGATCCGCAAGGCTGACAAAGGCACGCTGTTCCTCGATGAGATTGGCGACATGCCACTGCCGACGCAGGCGCGACTGTTAAGGGTTTTGCAGGAACGCTGTGTTCAACCGGTGGGCAGCAGCGAGTTGTACCCGGTGGATATCCGCATCATTTCGGCCACCAACCGCTCATTGCGCGAGCAGGTTCAGTTGGGCCGTTTTCGGGAAGATCTTTATTACCGGATCGGCGGTTTGACCCTCGAATTGCCACCGCTACGGGAACGCAGTGACAAGCAGGCACTGTTCAAGCGCTTGTGGGAGCAACACCGCGAGCCGTCGCAATGGGCCGGGTTGAGTCGAGAAGTGCTCGAACTGTTCGGCCGTCATCCGTGGCCGGGAAATCTACGTCAGGTCAGCAGCGTGATGCAGGTGGCGCTGGCCATGGCCGAAGAACAGCCGGTGCGGCCGGAGCATTTGCCGGATGATTTTTTTGTCGATCTGGAGATGGAGCCGGTGGATTCGCCGGAAACCCTGGCGGTGGATTTGAATGATGCCGAGGATTTGAATCGGCAGTTGCAGGCGGCTGGGGGGAATATCTCCCATTTGGCGCGACGTCTCGGAGTCAGCCGCAACACCTTATACAAGCGGTTGCGCCAGGCTGAATGACCAGCCGCCCACACTGTTTGTGTTCGACTGGAGACCATCGCGAGCAGGCTCGCTCCCACAGGGAATCTGTGCCGCGCACAGCACTCAAACATAGCTAAGATCCAATGTGGGAGCGAGCCTGCTCGCGATGACGCCAGCCTGGGCACCGCTGCACTTGCTCCGACCCAAAAACAAAAACCCGCACAAGGCGGGTTTTGTTTTGCAGCAATCACAGCAATCAGTCAGCCAGACGCCAGGTCGTGCCGCCCTTGCCATCTTCCAGCACCACGCCCATGGCGGTGAGCTGGTCGCGGATCCGGTCGGATTCAGCCCAGTCTTTAGCCGCACGAGCCGCCAGGCGCGCCGCAATCAGCGCATCAACCTCAGCCGCATCGACCCGCCCTTCAGCACCGGCCTGCAGGAAGTCATCCGCCTCCAGCTGCAACACACCCAACACACTGGCCAGTTCCTTCAAGCGCGCCGCCAGCCCCGCCGCCGCGTCGAGATCGCTCTCGCGCAAACGGTTGATCTCGCGAACCATCTCGAACAGCACCGCGCAGGCTTCCGGCGTGCCGAAGTCGTCGTTCATCACCTGGGTGAAGCGCTCGACAAAGGCTTCGCCGCCAGCCGGCGCCACGCTCGGCAGGCCTTTCAACGCATGGTAGAAACGCTCGAGTGCGCCTTTGGCGTCCTTGAGGTTGTCTTCCGAATAGTTGATAGCACTGCGGTAGTGGCTCGACACCAGCAGGTAACGCACGACTTCCGGGTGGTACTTTTCCAGCACATCGCGGATGGTGAAGAAGTTGTTCAAGGACTTGGACATCTTCTCGCCATTGATGCGAATCATGCCGCAATGCATCCACGTGTTGGCGTAGGTCTTGCCGGTCGCCGCTTCGCTCTGGGCGATTTCGTTTTCGTGGTGCGGGAATTCGAGGTCGCTGCCGCCGCCATGAATGTCGAAGGTCTCGCCCAGGCAGCAGGTCGACATCACCGAGCATTCGATGTGCCAGCCCGGACGCCCGTCGCCCCACGGTGACGGCCAGCTCGGCTCGCCCGGCTTGGCGCCTTTCCACAGCACGAAGTCCAGCGGGTCCTGCTTCGACTCGTCGACTTCGATCCGCGCGCCGATGCGCAGGTCTTCGATTTTCTTGCGCGACAGCTTGCCGTAGCCCATGAACTTGGCGACGCGGTAGTACACGTCGCCATTGCCCGGTGCGTAGGCGTAACCCTTGTCGATCAGGGTCTGGATCATGGTCTGCATGCCAGCGATGTGATCGGTGGCCCGCGGCTCCATGTCCGGCTTGAGGATATTGAGGCGCGCCTCGTCCTCATGCATCGCGGTGATCATGCGTTCGGTCAGCACGTCGAACGGTTCGCCGTTCTCCCTGGCCCGGTTGATGATCTTGTCTTCAATGTCGGTGATGTTGCGCACATACGTCAGGTTATACCCGCTGAACCGCAACCAGCGGGTCACCAGGTCGAACGCGACCATGCTGCGGCCATGGCCAATGTGGCAGTAGTCGTACACGGTCATCCCGCAGACGTACATGCGCACATTGTTGCCATCCGCCGGCTTGAAGACTTCTTTGCTCTTGGTGAGCGTGTTGTAGATCGAAAGCACGTTAGAGGTTCCTTGAATCACTGGCCCCACGAATCACGCAAGGTCACGGTACGGTTGAACACCGGATGACCGGGTTTCGAGTCCTTGATATCCGCGCAGAAATAACCTTCGCGCTCGAACTGGAAACGGTCTTCCGGCTGTGCATTGCCCAGCGAAGGCTCAGCACGACAACCGGTCAGCACTTGCAGCGAGTCAGGGTTGATGTTGTCCAGGAAACTGGCGCTGTCTTCGGCCTTCTCAGGGTTCGGCGAGCGGAACAGGCGATCGTACAGACGCACTTCGCACTCGACGCTGGCCGCGGCCGGCACCCAGTGAACCACGCCTTTGACCTTGCGGCCTTCAGGGTTCTTGCCCAATGTTTCCGGGTCGTAGGAGCAACGCAGCTCAACGATGTTGCCGTCGGCGTCCTTGATCGCTTCGTCGGCACGGATCACGTAGCTGCCGCGCAGACGCACTTCGCCGTTCGGCTCCAGGCGCTTGTAGCCCTTTGGTGGCTCTTCCATGAAGTCATCGCGGTCGATGTAGATTTCACGGGAGAACGGAAGCTTGCGCACACCCAGTTCTTCTTTTTGCGGATGACGCGGCAGTTCGAGGTGATCGACCTTGTCTTCCGGGTAGTTGGTAATCACGACCTTCAGCGGACGCAGCACGCACATGGCGCGCGGAGCGTTCTGGTCCAGATCCTGACGAATGCTGAATTCAAGCATGCCGAAGTCGACCACGCCGTCGGAACGGTTGGTGCCGACCATGTCGCAGAAGTTGCGGATCGACGCCGGTGTGTAGCCACGGCGGCGGAAACCGGACAACGTGGACATGCGCGGATCGTCCCAACCGAAAACGTGCTTTTCATCGACCAGTTGCTTGAGCTTGCGCTTGCTGGTGATGGTGTAGTTCAGGTTCAGGCGGCTGAACTCGTACTGACGCGGTTTCGCCGGCACGGGCAGGTTCTCGAGGAACCATTCGTACAGCGGACGGTGGCTTTCGAACTCCAGGGTGCAGATCGAGTGGGTGATGCCTTCGATGGCGTCCGACTGACCGTGGGTGAAGTCGTAGTTCGGGTAGATGCACCACTTGTCGCCGGTCTGGTGGTGATGCGCGTGACGGATGCGGTACATGATCGGGTCGCGCAGGTTCATGTTCGGCGAGGCCATGTCGATCTTGGCCCGCAGCACGCGTGCGCCGTCCGGGAATTCGCCGGCGCGCATGCGGGCGAACCAGTCGAGGTTCTCTTCGACGCTGCGATCACGGAACGGGCTGTTCTTGCCCGGCTCGGTCAGGCTGCCACGGTATTCCTTGGCTTGCTCCGGGCTCAGGTCGTCGACGTAGGCTTTGCCGGCCTTGATCAGTTCAACGGCCCAATCGTGCAGCTGATCGAAATACTGCGAGGCGTAGCGCACTTCGCCGGACCATTCGAAGCCCAGCCATTTGACGTCGCTTTCGATCGCGTCGATGTACTCCTGGTCTTCCTTGGCCGGGTTGGTGTCGTCGAAACGCAGGTGGGTGACGCCGCCAAACTCCTGGGCCAGACCGAAGTTCACACAGATCGACTTGGCGTGACCGATGTGCAGGTAACCGTTGGGTTCAGGCGGGAAACGGGTGACGATCTGCGTGTGCTTACCCGAGTCCAGGTCCGCCTGGATGATCGGGCGCAGGAAATTGACCGGCACGGCAGGGCCGGTCTTGGAATTCGAGGTAGGGTCGACAGTGGGCTTGCTCATAGGATCCTTGAACGTACAAGTGCGCGGCCAGTTGGCCAAATCAAAGCGGCGGTTAAAACAAAGGGGCTTATCATAGCCGATGCTGTCAAGTCGCTGACAGTACAGGCCCGAAAACGGCTGCATTTAATCGGATGCAAATGAAAAACAGCCTCGAAATTCGCGCCCGGCACGCTAAACTGCGCACCTTGGCCGACACCGGCCGGACCGGTTGAGGGCTCAATAGCCCCGAAACCCACGAATTCCCAGAAAACGCATTACCTAAAAAGAGTCCCCGATCATGACCCAAGTCAAACTGACCACCAACCATGGCGACATCGTCCTGGAACTGAATGCCGAGAAAGCCCCGATCACCGTGGCCAACTTCATCGAGTACGTCAAAGCCGGTCACTACGAAAACACCGTTTTCCACCGCGTCATCGGTAACTTCATGATCCAGGGCGGCGGTTTCGAGCCAGGCATGAAAGAAAAGAAAGACAAGCGCCCAAGCATCCAGAACGAAGCCGACAACGGCCTGCCGAACGAGAAATACAGCGTGGCCATGGCTCGTACCATGGAGCCGCATTCGGCGTCCGCGCAGTTCTTCATCAACGTCGCTGACAACAGCTTCCTGAACCACAGCGCCAAGACCACCCAGGGCTGGGGCTACGCGGTGTTCGCCAAAGTCGTTGCCGGCACCGATGTTGTCGACAAGATCAAAGGTGTATCCACCACCTCCAAGGCCGGCCACCAGGACGTGCCAGCAGACGACGTGATCATCGAGAAAGCCGAGATCATCGAAGCGTGATACTGCTGATTTCAGACTTGCATCTGGAAGAGGAGCGCCCGGACATCACCCGGGCGTTTCTGGATTTGCTCGCCGGACGCGCCCGTTCGGCGAGTGCGTTGTACATCCTGGGCGACTTTTTCGAGGCGTGGATTGGCGACGATGCCATGACGCCCTTTCAGCGTTCCATCTGCCAGGCCCTGCGCGACCTCAGCGACAGCGGCACGGCCATTTTTCTGATGCACGGCAATCGCGACTTCATGCTGGGCCAGGCCTTCTGCAAACAGGCCGGCTGTACGTTGCTGAAGGACCCGAGTGTCGTGCAGTTCAACGGCGAGCCGGTGCTGTTGATGCACGGCGACAGCCTCTGTACCCGTGACGAGGCTTATATGAAGCTGCGTCGCTACCTGCGCAACCCGATTACCCTGTTCATCCTGCGCCACCTGCCCCTGCGCACTCGCCATAAACTGGCGCGCAAACTGCGCAGCGAAAGCCGGACGCAGACGCGGATGAAGGCCAATGACATCGTGGATGTCACGCCGGAAGAAGTGCCGCGGATCATGCAGGAATATGGCGTGAAGACATTGATTCATGGCCATACCCATCGCCCCGCCATCCACAAGTTGCAGATTGGCGAGCAAGCGGCCAAACGCATTGTGTTGGGGGATTGGGATCGTCAGGGCTGGGCGTTACAGGTGGATGAGCACGGGTTCGCACTGGCGCCATTTGATTTCGCTACCCCTTAAGATCAAAAGATCGCAGCTAAATCAATGCCCTGCCGCCGCAGGCCCGGCCTTCGCCGCAAACGGCGGTTTCGCCAGCCACACGATCACGATCAACCCCATGAACGCCCACCCCAGCAACGTGAAGTAATCCACGGTGGAAAGCATATACGCCTGACTCGTCAGTACATGATCGAGCTGCGCGTACGCCGGGTTGCTCGCACCGCCCAGGCTGTTCAACGCCTCCCGGGTCGCGGGCTCATAAGTGCTGATGCTTTCGCTCATGTAGGCATGATGCTGATCCGCCCGGCGAATCCAGATCCAGGTCGTCAATGACGCCGCAAAACTGCCGCCCAGGGTCCGCAGGAAGGTCGCAAGGCCCGCGCCGTCGGCGATCTGGCTCGGTGGCAGGTCCGACATCAAAATGCTCAAGGTCGGCATGAAGAACAGCGCCACGCCAATGCCCATGAACAGTTGCACCAGGGCGATGTGCTGGAAATCCACTTCGTTGGTGAACCCGGCGCGCATGAAACAGCTCAGGCCAATGGCCAGGAACGCCAGGCCTGCCAATAACCGCAGGTCGAACTTGTGCGCGTACTTGCCGACAAATGGCGACATCAACACCGGTAAAATCCCGATCGGCGCCACCGCCAACCCGGCCCACGTTGCCGTGTAGCCCATCTGGGTTTGCAGCCATTGCGGCAGGATCAGGTTGATCCCGAAGAACCCGGCGTACCCCAACACCAACACAATCGTACCGATGCGGAAGTTGCGATACGCAAACAACCGCAGGTTGACCACCGGGTGCTGGTCGGTCATTTCCCAGATCACGAACACCGCCAGCGCAATCGCGGAAATGGCCGCGCCGATGAGGATGAAATTCGACTCGAACCAGTCGAGGTCGTTGCCCTTGTCGAGGATCACCTGCAACGCGCCGACACCGATGATCAGCGTGATCAGACCGACGTAATCCATCGGCTGATAACTGGTCACCACCGGCCGCGCCTTGAGCTGCGAACGCACGACCATGACTGCGAAAATCCCGATCGGCACGTTGATGAAGAAGATCCACGGCCAGCTGTAGCTGTCGGTGATCCAGCCGCCAAGAATCGGCCCGGCAATCGGCGCAACCACCGTGACCATCGCCAGCAACGCCAGGGCCATGCCACGCCTGGCAGGCGGGTAGACCGCGATCAGCAGCGTCTGGGTCATCGGGTACAACGGCCCGGCCACCAGGCCTTGCAGCACCCGAAAACCGATCAGCTCCGGCATCGAGGTGGAAATGCCGCAGAGAAACGAGGCCAGCACAAACAGAATGGTCGCCCAGAGAAACAGCTTCACCTCACCAAATCGCCGGCTCAGCCAACCAGTCAGCGGCAGAGCGATGGCGTTGCTCACCGCAAACGAGGTGATCACCCACGTGCCCTGCTCCGAACTCACGCCCAGGTTGCCGGAAATCGTTGGCAGCGCCACGTTGGCGATGGTGGTGTCGAGCACTTGCATGAAGGTCGCCAGCGACAGGCCGATGGTGCTGAGCAGCAGGCTGGGCGGCGTGAAAGACGCGTTATTGCTCATCGCGAATCCTTTGAAACCTGATGGGCGCTGCGCCTGTTACAGACACAGCTGACCGTGTGGGAGCGAGCTTTTGTGGCAAGGGAGCCTCTGTGGTGAGAGAGCTTTGGTGGAACAGCTTTTGTGGCAAGCCAGCTTTTTGTGGCGAGGGAGCTTGCTCCCGCCGGGTTGCGAAGCGGCCCCAAAAGCTGTGCGACCGCTTCGCAGCCGAGCGGGAGCAAGCTTCACCCACACAGGTTAGGTGTCAGCGCTGAGCGGTTTTGCTGACCGCCGCGCTGTTGTCGTGGATCAACTGCGTGATCATGGCGTCGGCCTCTGCCAACTGCCGGTCATAGACGTTGGTGCTGAACGAAGCCTTTTGCGGCGGCTGTTGCGCCAGCACCGGACCGCTCTGGTCGCGCAGGTTCACATCGACCTGAGTCGACAGGCCAACGCGCAACGGGTGTTTGGCCAATTCTTCGGCGTTGATGTGAATCCGCACCGGCACACGCTGCACGATCTTGATCCAGTTACCGGTGGCGTTCTGTGCCGGCAGCAGGGCAAACGCGCTGCCGGTGCCGGCGCCGAGGCTGTCGATGGTGCCGCTGAACTTCACGTCGCTGCCGTAGAGGTCGGCCTGGATATCGACCGGCTGGCCGATGCGCATGTCGCGCAGCTGGGTTTCCTTGAAGTTGGCGTCGATCCACAGCTGATCCAGCGGAATCACCGCCATCAGCGCGGTACCCGGCTGGACCCGCTGACCGAGTTGCACAGAGCGCTTGGCGACATAACCGGTCACCGGTGCAATCAAGGTGCTG
The DNA here is from genome assembly GCF_048079215.1 of Pseudomonas sp. NFX71. Classification (NCBI taxonomy): domain Bacteria; kingdom Pseudomonadati; phylum Pseudomonadota; class Gammaproteobacteria; order Pseudomonadales; family Pseudomonadaceae; genus Pseudomonas; species Pseudomonas sp. NFX71. The sequence goes on from NZ_CP182230.1 coordinate 6,358,974, forward strand.
CGGGAATTGTTCAGGTACGCCTGGCGCAATTGCGCGGCGGCCGACATCACGTCAGGGTGCGACGACACCACGGTGTCATCCACCAGGGCGCTGGTGGTTTTCAGTTGCTGCTTCGCATTGGCCAGGGCGTTTTGTGCCGAGATCAGGTCGTCACGAGCGTGGGACAGTTCTTCCAGGGAAATCGCCCCGCCCGCCGCCAGGTTTTTCCGGCGGTTGAAGTTGTCCTGGGCCTTTTGCACTTCCGCCTGCTGAGCGTTGACCTGGGCTTTCATGCCGTCGACGTTGCTGTACAAACCACGAACCTGACGCACGGTGCGAGCCAGATTGGCCTGGGCACTTTGCAGACCGACCTGTGCGTCGTTCGGGTCGAAGTTGATCAGCACCTGGCCTTCATGGACCAGGTCGCCATCGTCGGCACCAATGCTGACCACGGTGCCGGTGACCAGCGGGGTGATTTCCACCACGTTGCCGTTCACATAGGCGTCGTCAGTGCTCTCGTTCCAGCGCCCGTAGAATTCGTGATAACCCCAGACGCCGACACCGGCGAGGATCACCACGATGGCGAGAACGACCAGCATGACCTTGCGTTTGCGCGGGTTGCTGGTGTCTTGCGCGTTGTCAGGGGTTTGGGTGTTTTCTGCAGTGGCCATGACCATCACCTTGAATTAGTTGTGCTGCGTGGCTGGGGTTGCGTTGGCCGCGGTCAGGGTGTCGCCCTGAAAACCGCCGCCCAGCGCTTGCATCAGTTGGATCGACAGGTCGATCCGCTCCGCATTCAGGTTGGCCAGCTGACGCTGGGCCTGGAGCAACTGCTGCTCGATGCTGAGCACGTCCAGGTAGTTTCCGATGCCGGAACCGTAACGCTGGACCACGGTGTTGTAAGAATCCTGGGCAATGTCGGTGGCGTGCTGCTGAGCGCCGATTTGCCGGCCGATATCGCGTAACTGATTGATGGTGTCGCTGACATCACCCAGCGCTCGCACCAGGCTTTTGTTGTACTGCGCCACCGCGAGGTCGTAATCGGCGTCCCGGGCATCGAGGTCGGCGCGCAAGCGGCCACCGTCGAAAATCGGCACCGAGATCGTCGGCGCGATGTTGAAGAAACGACTGGCCGAACCAAACATCGCATCACCCAACAACGATTCGGCACCGGCCGCGGCGCTCAGGTTGAGATTGGGATAGAACCGGGTTTTTCCGGCATCGATGTTCTTGCTCGCCGCCTCGACGCGCCAACGTGCGGCGACCAGATCCGGACGACGACCGAGCAACTCGGCGGGCAGGACCGATGGCAACGCGACGGCGCTGGCCTGAAGGATCTTCGGCCGGGCGATGTCGTTGCCGCGGTCCGGGCCTTTGCCGAGCAACACCGCCAGGGCGATTTTCGCGCTTTGCAGGCGTTTCTCAGCGTCGATCAGACTGGCTTCGGACGTGGCCTCGAGACTTTCGGTTTGCTGGAACTGATACTGACTGTCGATCCCGGAATTCAGGCGACGCTGGCTCAGATCGAGCATTTGTCTGGTGCGCTTGAGGTCTTCCTGGGCCAGGTCGTGAACGATATGCGCCTGCCCCAGATCGCTATAGGCGCGGGCAACGTCGGCGGACAACGTCAGTTGCGCCGCTTGCTGATCGACTTCGGCAGCGCGAGCCTGGCCCAACGCCGCTTCCCAGGCGTCACGCTGACCGCCCCAAAGGTCGAAGTTGTAATTGAAACTGGCGCCGATATTACGCACGGTGGAGTACGCATCGCCCTCGCCTCGCGGGTCTTGATCCCGCGCCAGACGCGAACGGCTGACGCCGGCGCTCGCATCGAGGGTCGGCATCCGCGCCGCGTCGGCAGCGTACGCAGCAGCGCTGGCCTGATGGGCGCGGGCGTCGGCGATCTGCATGTCCGGACTGTCGTGCAACGCTTCGCGGATCAGACCGTCGAGCTGCGGGTCGCCGAGGCTTTTCCACCAGTCGCTTTTCGGCCAGGCCGCGGGCGACAGGGTCACGCCGCTGAGGGATTGCCCGGCCTTGAGGGTTTTCGCATCGAGGCTTTTGCCTTCGGTGGTCAGGCCGCTGTAGCTGGCGCAACCGGCCAGGGTCATGGCCGCCAGCACCAGGCTCAGGCCGGCACGCAAGGTTTTGCCGCTCATTGGTCACCTACCCGCAGCAGCGTGATCGAGTCACCGGCTGCCACCAGAATTTTCTTCAGGATCTGTTCCAGGGTTTTCAGCTCGTCCGGAGTGATCGCGCCAGCCAGTTCGTTCATGGCGTCGGCACCGATTTCCGGCAGACGGTCGGTCAAGCGTTGGCCTTGCTCAGTTAACACAAGCTGCACCTGACGGCGATCCGCCTCGGAACGCTGGCGGGCGAGGAAGCCTTTCTGTTCCAGACGATCGAGCATGCGGGTCATCGAACCGCTGTCCAGCGACAGGTGACGGCACAGCTCGGCCGGGGTGTCGACACCGAACTGCGCCATGATGATCAGCACTTTGAACTGCGCGGCGGTGATGCCGTGGGGTTCCATGTGCGTGTCGATGATCCGGTCCTTGAGCAGCGCAGCGCGCCCGAGCAAGAGGCCGAGATGACACGTGTGGAATTCGTCCGGGGTGAAATGCTTCATCTGACCACCAATTAGCTGCCTAGGCAGAGAATGTATTTCGAGATGTTACTGCCTAGGCAGCGAATGTCAACGTAATAGTTAGGTTGCTTTGTATTTAGCGGATAAATGGCGGATTGGAAAAACAAAAAGATCGCAGCCTTCGACAGCGCCTACAGGTGTACACAAAACCCTGTAGGAGTTGCCGAAGGCTGCGATCTCTTGATTTTGAGGGGTCTAGAAATCCCGCTTGTAGAAGATATCCAGCGAACTGGCCACGCCACCCGCCGCTTCGAGGTAAACCTTCTTGCTCAGCTTGTAACGCAAGGCAATGGTGTTGGCCGGTTCGAACACACCAACGCCATAACGCAGGCTGAATTTCTCGGAAATATTGCCGCTGGCCACCACGCTCGTCGTATTGCCGCTGCCTTCGGTATCGAGCTGGAAATCCTGAATTCCCAGGTCGCTGGCCAGTTTGCCGGTGACCCCGGAACTGCCCATCAAACCCAGGCCGAGTGCGGCCTGCGCCAGCATGTTGTTGTCTTCACCGGTCGTACTCAGCGGACGCCCCAGCACCAGATACGACAAGGCCTGTTCCTGACTCATCGCCGGTTCGGAGAAAATCTGCGTGGTCGGCTGCTCGGCGCTGCCGCTGAGGCGAATGCCGGCGATGACGTCGTCGGTCTGGCGAATCGCCTCGATGTCCAGATACGGCTGATCGATCGGGCCGGCAAACAGCAAGCGCGCCCGACGCACCGTCAGCCGCTGGCCATAGGCGCGATAACGTCCGTCGTTGAGCCACAGCTCGCCGCGGGTGTCCATGTTGTCGCCGATGTGCACGTGCCCTTGCAGGTTGGCGGTGAGGCCAAATCCGGCGAAGCTCAGTTTGTCCTCGCCGACCGCCACATCGATGTCCATTTTCATCGCCAGTGGCGGTGTGCCCTCTTCGGTTTGCTGACCGATGATCACCGTGTCATCGGAGACCTTGACCGTCGATGGCGGTAGCTCGCGCACGGTGATTTCACCCCGCGGCACCAACACTTTGCCGGCAATGGCCAGCTCGTCGCCCTTCATCGAGATCTTCAGGTCCGGTGCGACTTCGAGCTTGGCGTACGGTTCGACCGTGACCGGCAACTGCGAGCCTTTGAGCGCCAGATCGACCACCAGCGCCTGACCCCAGGCGATACTGCCGGTCAAGCTGCCCTGCCCGCTCTTGCCGCTTTTCCAGCCGCCGTTCAATTGCACCGATTCACCGGCGATCAGCGCTTGAAGCTGCAAGGCTTCAAGGTCCATCGGCAACTCAGGCCCGGAGACTTCACCGTCGCTCAGTAACAGATTGCCGTTTACCAGAGGCGCCATCAGCGTGCCTGCGATCGTGCCGCTGCCATTCAGCCGTCCGGTCAGTTTCTCGACCATCGGCACAAACGGTCGCGCCACGGACAAATCGAGGCCATTGAGACGGAAAGAGCCACTCAGCGGCTTGTTCTTCGGCAGCGGATTGATCTGCGCCTGCACACTCAATTCGCCAAGCTTGCCGCCGACGAAGTTGAGGTCGGTGTCGATGCGTTTGGGCGTGAGTTTGCTGGTGAGTCTCAGGGTCTGGTACGGGAAATCCAGCCACTGATCCTTGTCCTTGATGCGCAAGGTGCCACCGCTGGCGTCGAGGCTGATCTGGCCGTCCGGGCCGCTGGCGGGCAGGTCCAGTTGCAGGTCGGCGTTGAGCCGGCCCTTCCAGGCGAAATCCTTCGGCAACCACTGCGCCAGGCTGTCGATCGGGAATTGCTTGAGGTGATATCGCAGCTTCGGCTCAGGCATCAGGCGCTGATCTTCACCGCACAGACTGGCCGGCCCGGACATCCAGCAATGGGCACCGAAGTTGATTTTGCCGTCCGCCAGCCGTTCAAGTTTCGCCGGACCTTGCAGTTTCCAGTCCTGACCGCCGGCCTGTATATCGCCACTGGCCAGACGTCCGCGCCAGTTGCCTTTGTCCAGATTGCCGTCGAAGCCAAGGGCCAACTTCAGCTGCGGGCCTTGCAGATCGAGCGCCAGTTTCTGATTCTTGATATCGCCCTGACCGCTGGCGGTCAGCGTGCCCAGCGAGGTGTCGCCCGCCTGGATGCCGCTGCCCTTGAGGTCGATTTTCGCCCGTTGCGCGCTGTCGAGGGTGGCGTCAAGGTTCAGGCTTTGCAGGCGATTGTCCTGGAACGCCAGCTGCGTGCCTTGCAGCCCGAGCTTGCCTTGCGGCGCCTTGAGCGTGCCGGCGACATCGACGCGGCCATTGAGCTGACCACGCAATTGCGGCCAGAGCTGGGCCAGGCGCGACAGCTTGATGTCGATCTGTCCGGCGAGCTTCTGTTGCAGGCTGCCCTTGCCGGTGATGCTGTTATCACCCAGACGGATTTTCAGCGCGCTGAGGTTCCATAGCTCACCGGCGCCATCGGCCTTCGCTTGCAGAACGGCCGGTTGGCCACGCAGTTTGCCCTTCAGATCGAGGTCTGCATTCAGGCTGAGCTTTTCATTCTTCATCTCGCCTTTGCTGCGCAACGGTCCGGCCAGGGTGCCCGGCAACTCCGCAACCCAATACGCCGGGTTGATCGCCGAGAGGTCGAGCGCGGTGTCCCAGGCAATGCCATCGGCAAATTGCAGGTTCAGGTGCCCTTCGGCCTTGCCCTGCCCGGCTTCGAGCTGGATTTGTTGCAGGTAGATTTTCGTCAGGTCACCGGCGAACGGGCTGCTCAGGCTGAACGCTCCGGCCGGGCCATCCAGCGCCGCTTTGAAGTTGCCGAGGTAGTTGCCGTCGGTGTAAGAGACCTCACCGTTGAAGCTGCGCAGGGCCACTTCCGGCTCATCGATCAGCGGATAAAGCCGGTGCCAGGGGAAATCCAGCCAGTCGATTTTCGCTGTGGCGTTCAGGCCTTTGCTCCAGTCCACAACGCCAGTGAGCTTGAGGCTTTGCTTGTCGTTGGCGGTCAGGTCCAGCGCGGCGATCTGCGCGCCGTTGGCGTCGACCTTGCCTTGCAGCGACAACGCGACCGGGCCCTGCTCGGCGGGCAGCGAGGCGTTGCCGCGCAACTGGTAGCCGTTTTTCAGGTCACCGTCGCCGGTGAGCTCCACTTGATTGAGTTGCAGCGTGTCCGGCAGATCAGCGCTGGGTTTAAAGCCGTCGGCGGTGATCCGCACCGTAGCCGGCAGATTGTCCACCAGCGGCTGCAACTCGCCGGTCAGTTGGCCGTTCAGGTAACCGCTGCTCTCGGCTTTCAGGTTCAGGGTTTTCAGCAGGTCGCCGTCAACCTTCAGGGCCAGCGCCCAGGGTTCAGGGGCTGGCAGGGTCAGTTTGCCTTCGGCCTTGATTGGCCAGTTGCCGGTGGGCTGCAGCAGGCCGGACAGGTTCAGGCTCAACTCGTCTCGTTGCAGTTGCACGGAGTCGATCTGCAACCCCTGTTCGGTCCAGTGCGCCGCCAGTTGCAGGCCTTTGAGTTCTTCGCTGCCATTGAACAGCAGGCTGCCGATCTGCACATCGCCCAGTTGAATGGCCAATGGCAATTTCAGGTCCGGCAGCGTGATCGGTCCGCTGTTTTCTTCGTCGGGGCCCGGCGGGAATTGCAGGCTGACCTGATCAGCCTTCAGTTGCTCGATGCACAGGGTCATGCGCGTCAGGCACAACGGCGACCAGGCGAAAATCACTTTATCCAGCTCAACCCGACTGGTGTCCTGCTGCCAGACCAGATGGTCGGCGCTCCACTGCCCGCCCAGTCGACCCTGGAAATTCTCGACGGTCAGACCCGGCACAAACCCGAGTGCCCAGCGGCTGCCGGTCGCCGTGCCCAGCACGGTGGTCACGGTCAGCAGTACCAGCATCAGCAGTGCCAGAATCGCCAGCAGCGTTACTTTCAAACCACGCTTCACAGCTCAGGCCCCATGGAAAAGTGCAGTCGAATACCGCCGTCGTCGTCCATCGCGTGGGCCAGGTCGAGGCGAATCGGCCCCACCGGTGATACCCAGCGCACGCCGATACCGACGCCGGTCTTGAGGTCGGGCAGTTCGAGTTTGTTGAAGGAGTTGCCCTGATCAATAAAGGTCGCAACCCGCCATTTTTCGGCGATGGAATATTGATACTCGACGCTGCCGGCAATCATGTAGCGGCCACCGATGCGGTCGCCGTCGGAGTTTTCCGGGGACAGGCTCTGGTAGTCGTACCCGCGCACGCTCTGATCGCCACCGGCAAAGAAGCGTAGCGACGGCGGCACCGATTTGTAGCCGTTGGTGGCACTGCCGCCCACCTGCACCCGACCGAGAAAACGGTGTTTATCGAACACCGTGGTCAAGCCTTTCACCAGCGCCGTGCCGTACAGCAGGTTGGTGTCTGAAGCCAATCCTTCCTTGGCCACTTTGGTTTCAAATTGCAGGCGATAGCCGTTGTGCGGATCGATGCGGTTGTCGCTTTTCAGGTACGAATAGCTGACGCCGGGCATCAGCAAGGTGCTCAGCCCCGAATCGTCGCCGAGCCGATACTCTTCGCGCTGCCATTTCAGCGACACCACCCGCTGCCAGCCGCTGGGCAACTTGCTGTGCCACTCGGGACCGAGGGTCAGCAACTTGCTCAGGCTGTCCTTGTCGGCAATTTCTTCACTTTGATAACCACCGGCGAAGCGCAGTTTGTCGGTCAGCGGCGGGTCGAGTGGAATGTCGTAGAACAGCCCGACGTTTTGGCGTGGCGCCGAGACTTCGGTTTCCCAGCCATAGCTGTGCCCTTGCGGGTTGACCCAGTGTCGGGTCCAGTTGGCCTTGACCCGTGGGCCGACGTCGGTGGAAAAACCCAGGCCGAGGCCCATTGTTCGTGGCTTGCGGGTTTCGAGTTTGACGTCCACCGGGATCACGTCGTTCCTGGACGCCGTGGGCGCGGCATCGACGCGCACGCCTTCGAAATAGCCGCTCGATTGCAGATTCTGGTTCAGTTCGGCGATCAGTTCGGAGTCATACGGCGCTCCCGCCTTGAACGGCACCATGCGTTGCAGCAGTTCTTCGTCGAACGGCGTATCCCCCTCGAAACTGACTTTGCCGAGGGCATAACGTGGGCCGCTTTCGTAGATCAGTTCGATGTCGGCAACGCCCGCTCGCGGGTCGACCGACAGCTTCTGCCGAGTGAAGTAGCCACTGAAAAAACCGAAACGCGAAGCCTGGTTCTGGATCAGCCGCTTGGCGTCTTCGTAGCGGCCATGATTGAGCACCGCACCGGTTTTCAGCGCGTCGCTTTTCGGTACACGAAAGGATTTGAGGGAAGCGGCAGGGCCGTCGATGCGAATAGTGACATTGCGCAAATGCACCGGCTCGCCCGGATCGACATTCATGACCAGGCGCGGCGTGTTGCCGCCCTTCACGTCCGTGTCGATTTGCGGCTGGTAATAACCCAGGGCCTGGGCAGCCTTGCGCGCCTGCTCTTCGGCGCCACGACTGAAGCGCAACAAGGCTTCTTCGTCACGATCGCCGAGGCTGCCGATATAGCCTTCTATATTGGCCTTCAGTTCGTCGTTGGACGGTTTGATCCGCACATCCAATTCACTTTGCGCCAGCGCCGCGCAGCTGGTGATCAGCATCAGCACGCCACTGGTAATTCTTCCTGGAAACTTCATAGGCGCGGATGCTATCACGAGCTTGGGAGCGTGATAGAGCCTCGTGTCCCGCGAAAGTTCTACCGTTTATGCCGAAGCGGTTTGCAACACTTGCGGATTGGCATGGAAAAACACATGTTCGCGGACCGGTCCTACGGCGACCTCGCCGATTTCTTCATAACCCTGACGCTTGTAGAACTCCAGATAACGCGGATTCCCGGTATCGAGCACCACACCTTCGGAGTGTTCATCGACCGCGCACCAGTTGTGCACCGCCTGCAACAGCTGCTCGCCGAAGTGCTTGCCCTGGAATTGCGGATGAATCCCCAGCAACGGCAGCAAGTGCACCGAGTCGGACGGCACGCACGCCATCACTGCATCGTGGTACTCGAGGTAGCGGCGCGTGCAGCGAAACCCGGTGCTGAGCACCATCCGCAGGCGCCACGCCCAGCTTTCGGTAATGCCCAGGCGACGTTGCGGCGGCGCGATCAGGGCAATGCCGATCAAGCGATCGTTGACCAGCAGGCCGATGGCCGGCAAATCCTGAAGAAAGTGCTGTTTGACCAGTTCGCGCACGGTGGCGCGGACCCGCTGTTCATAACCGGGGCGCTCGGCTTCGAAGAGGTAGCCGTAGGTCGGTTCGTGGCGGTAGGCCTGATAGAGCAGGGAGCGGGCTTCGCGGGAGTAGCCGCTGTCGAGCATGTGGATATCGGCGATGGCGGTCGAGGTTTCGGGCATAGCGGTAGATCTCCCCGGCACAGCTCGGGTGGCTGCGCTCTTATTGGTACGAGTTTGTCTGCGCCCATACAGTTCCTTGCTGATCTGGAATCAGTGCGGGTGCATAAGTCGTCATCGCGAGCAGGCTCGCTCCCACAAGGTATAGACCAGTCTCGATAATCGGGAGGTGACACCGATCAATGTGAGAGCAGCGCTGCGACGATTCGACTTGCTCGCGAAGAGGCCAGTACTGCCAATAAAGATCTGACAGAACACAGTAATTCGCCCCACCCCACCCTAGCCCCAATCCCACAGGTCAGCTAGCATCGCCCTTTTGCCAGGACTGCCGACCATGAAGATCGTCTCCTTCAACATCAACGGGCTGCGCGCTCGCCCCCATCAGCTGGCGGCGCTGATCGAAAAGCATCAACCCGACGTGATCGGCCTGCAGGAAACCAAAGTCCATGACGACCAGTTCCCGCTGGCCGAGGTTCAGGCGCTGGGCTATCACGTGTATTTCCATGGGCAAAAGGGTCACTACGGCGTCGCCCTGCTCTCGCGCCAGGAACCGCTGGCGCTGCACAAAGGTTTCGTCACCGATGAAGAAGACGCTCAGCGCCGCTTTATCTGGGGCACTTTCGCCGATGCCAATGGCGTGCCGGTGACCATCATGAACGGCTATTTCCCACAGGGCGAAAGCCGCGACCATCCGACCAAATTCCCGGCCAAGGAGCGTTTCTACAACGATCTGCAGCACTTGCTGGAAAGCCAGTTCCACAACGAACAGCCGCTGGTGGTGATGGGCGATGTGAACATTTCCCCGGAAGATTGCGACATCGGCATCGGCCCGGACAACATGAAACGCTGGCTGAAAACCGGTAAATGCAGCTTCCTGCCGGAAGAGCGCGAGTGGATGGCCCGACTGAAGAACTGGGGCCTGGTGGACAGCTTCCGTCACCTGAACCCGGACGTGTCCGACCGTTTCAGCTGGTTCGACTACCGCAGCCGCGGCTTTGAAGATGAACCCAAGCGCGGGCTGCGGATTGACGTGATCATGGCGTCCCACGGGTTGTTGCCGCGGGTGAAGGATGCCGGCGTGGATTACGAACTGCGCGGCATGGAAAAGCCTTCGGATCATGCGCCGATCTGGCTTGAGTTGAGCTGATCCGCCGAGCATTAGCGACAAACTACTATGGGAGCGCGCCCTTTGTGGCGAGGGAGCTTGCTCCCGCTGGACTGCGCAGCAGGCCCATTTTTCAGGGTCGCTTCGCAACCCAGCGGGAGCAAGCTCCCTCGCCACAAAGGCTCGCTCCCTTACTTAGTAACTGTCATCTTTCGGAAACCTTACTGACTTAATCTCCCGGCACTTTCTTTGTTCTTTAAAGGTACCGGCATGACGCTGCGCGTTCTATTCCTGTCAATGCTGTGCGCCGGGCTGCCAGTCACCGCGTCGGCCGGTGACTTGCCGACGCCCAAACAGGGCCCGGTTTTGCGCATCCAGGGTTCCAACACCATTGGCGCGGCATTGGGCCCGGCGCTGGTCGAGGGTTTGATGCGCGAGCAAGGCTTGCTCAAAGTCCACAGCGAAGCCCCGGACACCGCCAACGAGCTGCGTGTCGTCGGCGAAACCGCGCAGGGCCGCCGGGTCGAGGTGGAAGTCGCGGCCCACGGCTCAACCACCGGCTTCACCGCCCTGAAAAATGCCACTGCGGACCTGGCCGCCTCTTCGCGCCCGATCAAGGACAGCGAACTGCTGGCCCTGCAATCCCTCGGTGATCTGAAAAGTCCCGGCGCCGAGCAGGTCATCGCCATCGACGGCCTGGCAATCATCCTTCATCCGCAAAACCCGCTGAATCAACTCAACACCGAGCAACTGGCGCGCATCTTCAGCGGCGAAGCCCGCACTTGGGAAGAACTCGGAGGCATTGGCGGGCCGATTCACCTGTACGCGCGGGATGACCAATCGGGTACTTACGACACCTTCAAGGAAGTGGTGCTCAGCCGTCGTGGGAAAACGCTGAACAGCGCAGCGAAACGTTACGAATCCAGCGAGCAATTGTCCGACGCGGTCAGCCTCGACCCGCAAGGCATTGGCTTCATCGGCCTGCCGTACGTGCGTCAAGCCAAAGCCGTAGCAATTGTCGATGGCCAATCCCAGGCCATGATGCCGCTCAACAGCCTGATTGCCACCGAAGACTATCCGCTGTCACGCCGGCTGTTCTTTTACCTGCCGCCCAATAGCAAAAATCCCTGGGCCGAAGCCTTGGTGGCGTTCACCCAAAGCAGCAAAGGCCAGGCCATCGTCGCGGCCAACGGGTTTATTGCCCAGACCGTCCAGGCCATGGCCGTCACGCCGAATGCGCTGATGCCCGAGGGTTATCAGGCACTCAGCCGCCACGCCCAGCGCCTGACGGTGAATTTCCGCTTTGAGGAAGGCAGCGCGACGCTGGATAACAAGGCCCGGCAGGACCTGACGCGGGTGCTCGATTACATCCGGCAGAACCAGAAGACCAACCGGCAGGTGACACTGGTGGGGTTTGGCGATGCCAAAAGCGATCCGGCGCGGGCCGACCTGCTGTCGAAACTGCGGGCCATGGCGGTGCGGCGGGAACTGGTGAAAAGCGGCGTGGTGTTTCGCGAGATTCGCGGCTTTGGCGCCGAGATGCCAGTGGCGGCCAACAGTGCGGATGAAGGGCGGATCAAGAATCGGCGGGTTGAGGTTTGGGTGTACTGACTCAAAGAGACTTTGAATGTGTAACAAACCCTGTGGCGAGCGAGCTTGCTCGCGCCGGGCTGCGTAGCAGCCCCAAAAACCTTAAGTTCATGCAGATTTTTGTGAATGCTGCGCACTCAAGCGGGAGCAAGCTCCCTCGCCACAGGTTTTCGCCAATCAGCCGAGCAATTTCTCAAGCTGCGCCGTGGTATCCACCGCGCCCAGCGTTTTAGCGGCATCCAGCGCGGACACGCCATTGGCATCCTTGGCTTTCGGATCGGCGCCTTTGCTGATCAGGTAATCAACGATTTCCACGCGGTTGAACATCGCCGCCATCATCAACGCCGTGCGACCGTCAAACGACGAGCCTTCCACTTGCGCGCCACCTTCGACCAGCGCCTTGACCACGGCCAGGTCACCCTTGAACGCCGCCCCGGCAATCGGGCTCTGGCCGTTGTCGTTGCGGATCTCCGGGTCAGCCTTGTGCTCGAGCAGGACCTTCACGGTTTCCACATGGCCGTGGTAGGCGGCCAGCATCAGCAAGGTGTCGCCCTTGTGGTTGCGCAGGTTCGGCGGCAGGCCTTTGGTCAGCAGCGCAGCCATCATGGCCGCATCGCCCTCGCGCGCCTTGTTGAAGACCTGTTCGGCAAACTCGGCAGCTTCTTCGGGGGTCATCTGGCGGCTTTGATCGGACATTGGAGACTCCACTTACAGTTATTCGCAAAGCCGACAGTTTCCCGAGCGGCCCCGACACTGTCACTTCTTTTTTCTCAAGTCGCGCCATAGCCACATTCAATAGCGGTACTTGCCACCGTGAATGTCCGCCAGCAATTGTTCAGTGACCTGCACATAAGTCTCGGTCCCCGGCAACCAGGCGTAGATCGGATCATCCCCGGTTTTGCCTGGGTCGAAGGCTTCGTCCTTGAGCCGGGTCTTCTGGTATTTGAAGGTGCCGGTGGTCTCCATTTTCACTTTCACCCGCAGAAACAACGGCACCGCATACGCCGGCATGTGCTCGCGGGCGAAGGCCAGCAGTTCGCTGAAATCCAGGGTCGCCAGGGATTCGGCCGGCGTGATCGCCGCCATCCCGGCGCGCCCGTTGGTGTTGCGCACTTCCACGCCATAGGCCACGGCTTCGGAAATGTTCGGGTGCTGCAGCAAGATGTTCTCGACCTCGGTGGTCGAGACGTTTTCGCCTTTCCAGCGGTAGGTGTCACCGAGGCGATCGACGAATTGCGCGTGACCAAACCCGATATTGCGCAGCAGGTCGCCGGTGTTGAAGTAACGGTCACCCTTTTCGAATACGTCGTGGAGCACGACTTTTTCGGTCTTCTGTGGATCGGTGTAGCCGTCCAGGGGCGCCTTTTCATCGATCTTCGCCAGCAACAGCCCCTGCTCGCCCTTGGCCACCTTGCGCATGAAACCCGAGGCATCCCGCGTCGGCGCGCCGCTGTCGTGGTCGTAGGCTGCCAGTTCCCAGGACATCAGGGAAAAACCGACGGTGTTGTCGAAGTTGAGAATGTTGGTGAACCCGATATTGCCGTCGCTGGCGGCGTACAACTCGCAGATGTGGTTCACGCCAAAGCGCGTCTTGAATTCGCGCCACGCACCGGGGCGCAGGCCGTTGCCGATCATTTTCGTCACGCTGTGCTGGCTGTCGTCGGCACTCGGTGGTTGATCGACGAGGTAGCGGCACAATTCACCGACGTAACCGAGGGTGGTCGCCCGGTAGTTGCGCACATCGCTCCAGAACTGGCTGGCGCTGAACTTGCGGCGAATGGCAAACCCCGACGCCCCGCTGATGGCCGAGCCCCAGCACACGCATAGCCCCGTGGCGTGATAGAGCGGCAACGTGCAATAGACGATGTCTTCGGGGCGCATGTCCAGCGCGATCAAGCCAAAGCTCGCGGAGCTGCGCATCCAGCGGCCATGCTTGAACACGCCGGCCTTGGGCAATCCGGTGGTGCCCGAGGTGTAGATGTAGAAGCACGGGTCATCGAGAAAAACCTGCTGGCTGCTGGCAGGGTTGTCGCAGGGGCTGTCCGCCGTCGCCGACATCAGGTTGATGAAACCGTCGGGCGCAATGCCCGGTTGGTTGTAAGTGTCTCGGTCGGCGACAAACCAGGTCCGCGCCGCGTCGATCGAAACCCGCTCGCGCACCGCGCAAAACGCCGGCACCAACTCCTCACCGACAATGATCGCCGCAGGCGCCACCAGGTTCAGGCTATGGGCCAGGGTATCGCGCGTCTGCGAGGTGTTGAGCAAGGCGCTGATCGCGCCGACCTTGGCCACCGCCAGGATCGTCACCAGCAATTCCGGGCGGTTCTCGATGAAGACCGCCACCACGTCGCCCTTGCTGATGCCTTGGGCGATCAAGTGATGGGCAATGCGGTTGGCCCACTGATTGACTTGTGAATAGCTGAGTTTCACGGCGCCCTGCAGCAATGCGGCGCCCTCGGGATTGCGCAGCGTTGCCTGCTCGAAGCTCCAGCCCAGGCCACACGGTTGGGTCGGGTCCTTGACGTTGGCGGCCTTCATGCCCTTCACCACCCGCGGGATGGCTTTGGCGATCGCAGGCAGCTTGCGGAGCATCATGCCCCAGGTGATCGTGTCGTTCGTCGTGCGGCTCATGGTGGTTCCCGTGCGATTTTTTATTGTCGGGCGACGGTGATTGAGCCCGAAAATACGTCAACGGTTCTTGAGCTGTACACGCGGTTTTTGAAATGTTTTGTATCCGCGCCGGCATCGTGATCGCCCATGCCTCGATTGGTTCAATGGAATCGTCGGCAACCTCGCAAAATGCAGGATGCACGATGGCCATTCATGCAGATTGCACGAAAACAAAAAATGGGCATAAATTTAACTATTTGATTTATAACGATTTTTAAAAATTCAGGTGCTGGCACAATCACTGCAACTACCTCTGCATGCTTGCCATTCAAGAGCTTACGGAGCTGATAGACATGAACCTGATCCAAGAAAAATTTTCGTCCCTGTTCTCCAACTTCGAAGTCACCACCCAGCCTCGTCCGGACGGCGGCATTCTGCTGACCTTGCGCAGCACCGAAGGCAAAGTATTCAAACGTTCCATTTCCTACCAGCAATTGCATGCCGGTGATCAGCTGTCGTGGGTGATCAGCGCCATCCGCCGCGACCTGGCTGAACAGGCCAGCGAACTGCCGCAGATTTCCATGCTGCAGAGCCAGCAGCGGTTTGCATTGCCGACTTATCATTCGGCATAAACGCGCGCTCGCTGTAAACAAACAGGCCGTGACAGCTTTCGCTGCACGGCCTGAGTTGTTTCTGGAACTACAGCATTCCCCTGTGGGAGGTGTTCCGACAGTTAAAACGTGGAGGGATCGATTTTGGCGAAGCTGTCCACGGTCACGTGCCCCGCCAACTCCCCGCCTTCACGGGCCAGCCCACACGTCGCCATACCCGCCGCCCGCGCCGCGTCCAGCTCTTCGACGATATCGGACAGAAACAGAATCTGCGTCGCGTCAAAGCCAATCGCCTGGGTAATGCGCTGGTAAGACTGCGCCTCACGCTTGGGCCCCGACGTCGTGTCGAAATAACCGCTGAACAGTGGCGACAAGTCCCCCGCCTCCGAGCAGCCGAAAATCAGTTTCTGCGCCTGAATCGAACCGGAGGAATAAACAAACAGTTGGAAACCTTCCTGATGCCAGCGCTTCAGCGCCTCGACGGCGTCCGGGTATACGTGGCCTTTCAACTGCCCGGCCTGATATCCCTGCGCCCAGACCATGCCCTGCAACGCCTTGAGCGGCGTGGCTTTGCGGTCTTCGGCGATCCAGCCCAGGAGGATCTCGATAACGCGCTCAACGTCCGCGTCCGGCTCATTGTTGACCCGGCGAACGGCGGCCAGTTGCTCGGCCACATCGGCGCGCGTGGCGTGCTGGCGAACAAAGTCCGGCAGGTGTCTGGCGGCATACGGGAACAGCACGTCGAACACAAAACTCACCGCGCTGGTGGTGCCTTCGATGTCGGTGAGAATCGCTTTGATCGGCATCGACTCAGTCCTCAAGACGCGGGAAGCGGTTGGCGATGTCTTCGCCGGTGAAATTGGCCACCCAGCCTTCGGGATTGTTGAACAGACGAATGGCGACGAAATGCGGATGCTCGCCCATGTCGAACCAGTGCGGCGTGCCGGCCGGCACCGAGATCAGGTCGTTCTTCTCGCACAGCACGGCGTAAACGTAATCGTCGATGTGCAGGGTGAACAAGCCACGGCCGGCGACGAAAAATCTTACTTCGTCTTCACCATGGCGGTGTTCGTCGAGAAACTTGGCGCGCAACTCGGCTTTTTGCGGGTGGTCGCTGTTCAGGCTGATCACATCGACGGTGATGTAGCCGCGTTCGGTCATGAGTTTGTCGATTTGCTCCTGATACGCGGCGATCACCTCTTCCTGGCTGGCGCCGGGCTGGATTTTCGCCGCCGCTTGCCAACGGTCGAAGCGCACGCCCTGCTCGGCCAGGGTCGAGGCGATGTCTTCGAAATGGGTCAGCACCTTGTTCGGGATGTCAGGGCTTGAGACGTGGTAGACGGACAGGCTGCTCATCAGGGCAACTCCTTAACGGTTCATGCTTTGCGGTTTAAAACCGAGCGGGTCTTCAACTCGCACTCGAACAAAAATTCAAAGGCTTCGATCTGCCGCAGCGCATCGCTCATGCGCGCACCCCAGGTGTAGAGGCCATGACCGCGGATCAGATAGCCGACGCAATCGGGATGGGCTTCCAGCCAAGGCTGCACCTCGGCGGCGAGCCGCGCAATATCCTGATCGTTGTCGAAAATCGGCACGCGCACCCGGGATTCGTGGGTGGATACGCCGCTGAAGGCTTTTTGCAGTTCGTAGTCTTCGAACTCGATGAAATCTTCAGGCGTCAGGCGCGACAGCACCGTGGCGTTCACCGAATGGGTGTGCAGCACCGCACCGATTTCCGGGCGCCAGTTGTAGAGCTGGGTGTGCAGCAAGGTTTCGGCGGACGGTTTCTTGCCCGGCTCCAGGCTGTTGCCGGACAGATCCGTGGCCAGCACATCATCAAGGCCCAACTGACCTTTGTGCTTGCCGGATACGGTCAGCAAGGCTTCGGTGGGCGACAGCCGGGTCGAATAGTTGCTGCTGGTGGCCGGCGACCAGCCGCGGCCATACAGAAAACGCCCGGCGTCGATGATTTCCTGGGCGAGGTGTTCACGGGTAAGGCTCATGGCCTGTCCTCTTGCATACGTGTGGCAATGATAACGGCAGCGGCGAAGGCTGCGAGACTGGCAATACTAAAGGTGAACGTGGCCCCGAGGGCATTCCAGCTGTAGCCGGAGTACAACGCGCCCAGTGCGCCGCCGGTGCCGGCCAGCGCGGCATACAACGCCTGGCCCTGCCCTTGCTGGCGCGCACCGAAGCTACGTTGCACGAACTGGATGGCAGCGGCGTGAAAGCTGCCGAATGTGGCGGCGTGCAGCACTTGGGCAAACAGCAGCACCCAGACAAATTCAGCGAACGAACCCAGCAACAGCCAACGCAGGGCCGCCAGCAGAAAACTCGCCAGCAATACGCGGCGCACCGAGAAGCGCGCAAGGATCTTGCTCATGGCCAGGAACATCAAGACTTCGGCGACTACGCCGAGCGCCCAGAGCATGCCGATCAGGCCACGGCTGTAACCCAATCGCTCAAGGTGCAAGGTCAGAAAGGTGTAATACGGGCCGTGGCTCATCTGCATCAGCGCCACGCAACCGTAGAATGCCAACACCCCGGGATGGCGCAATTGCTTGAGAAAGCCGTCACCGGCAATCCGTTCGCCCTGAACGGGCTGGGCGTTCGGCACCCACAGGCTGCTGACCACGATCCCCGCCATGATCAGCACCAGCGCCACCGGGTAAATGTCGAGGCTGAGCCACTCGAACAAACGGCCCAGCGCCACCACGGTGATGATGAAACCGATGGAGCCCCACAACCGAATCTGGCTGTAGCGCTGCGTCTGGCCCTTCAAATGCGCGAGGGTGATGACTTCGAACTGCGGCAACACGGCGTGCCAGAAAAATGCATGTAACGCCATGACCATCGCCAGCCAGGCGTAGGACTTGCTGACGAAAATCAGCGAAAACGTCAGCAACGTGCAGACCGCGCCGAAACGCACGATGGCCAGGCGCCGGCCGGTGTAGTCACCGAGCCAGCCCCAGATGTTCGGCGCGACGCAACGCATCAGCATCGGGATCGCCACCAGCTCGCCGATGCGTGCGCTGGAAAAACCCAGGTGATCGAAGTACAGCGCCAGAAACGGCGCTGTCGAACCGAGCAAGGCGAAATAGAACAGATAGAAACTGGAGAGCCGCCAGTACGGCAGCGCCGCCACGGTCATCAGACCGCAGCGACTGTGAGGTCAGCCATTAAAGCTGACCCAGCACCGGCGTGCTCACGCGCACATCGGCATTCTGCCCACGGTGACGCAACAGGTGATCCATCAGCACGATGGCCATCATCGCTTCGGCAATCGGTGTTGCGCGGATGCCGACGCATGGATCGTGGCGCCCCTTGGTGATGACGTCCACCGGGTTGCCATGAATGTCGATGGAACGGCCCGGCGTGGTGATGCTCGAGGTGGGCTTCAGCGCCAGGTGCGCGACGATCGGCTGACCGGACGAGATACCGCCCAAAATGCCGCCGGCATTGTTGCTGAGGAAACCTTCCGGGGTCATTTCATCGCGATGTTCGGTGCCACGCTGGGCAACGCTGGCGAAACCGGCGCCGATTTCCACGCCTTTGACCGCGTTGATGCTCATCAGCGCATGGGCCAGTTCGGCGTCCAGGCGGTCGAAGATCGGCTCGCCGAGGCCCGGCATCACGCCTTCGGCGACCACGGTGATCTTCGCACCGACCGAATCCTGGTCGCGGCGCAGCTGGTCCATATAGGCTTCCAGCTCCGGCACTTTGTCCGAGTCAGGGCAGAAAAACACGTTCTCTTCCACCGAGTCCCAAGTCTTGAACGGGATTTCGATCGGGCCGAGCTGGCTCATGTAGCCACGAATGACGATGCCCTGGGTGGCCAGGTATTTCTTGGCAACCGCGCCGGCCGCCACGCGCATGGCGGTTTCCCGCGCCGAGCTGCGACCGCCGCCGCGGTAATCGCGTTCGCCGTACTTGTGGTGATAGGTGTAGTCGGCGTGGGCCGGACGGAACAGATCCTTGATCGCCGAGTAGTCCTTGGACTTCTGGTCGGTGTTGCGGATCAACAGGCCGATCGAGCAACCGGTGGTGCGGCCTTCGAAAACGCCGGAGAGGATTTCGACTTCGTCCGCCTCCTGACGCTGGGTGGTGTGGCGGCTGGTGCCGGGCTTGCGGCGGTCGAGGTCGCGCTGCAAATCCTCCAGGGAAATCTCCAGACCCGGCGGGCAGCCGTCGACAATGGCGACCAACGCCGGACCATGGCTTTCGCCAGCGGTGGTGACAGTGAACAGCTTGCCGTAGGTATTGCCGGACATGCAGGACGCTCCGTGAAATGAACCTGAATACTTAATGCGCGCCAGTATACGCAGGCTACCCAAGTAGTTCATCCTCGAACCTTATGGGTGCTCGCGAGTCCAACCGGCACCTTTGTAAATGATGGCGTGATGATGCTGCGAGTTTTAGCCTTGAGCCTTACCTTGTTTACCGGCTTTGTACAGGCCACTGTCCTGCAACGGCCAATCACGCTGGATACCGGCACCGGGGAGCTTTTCGGCTCGCTGTTGCTGCCGAAATCCGACAACCCCGTGCCGGTTGTCCTGATCATTTCCGGCTCCGGTCCTACGGATCGTGACGGCAATAACCCCGACGGGGGGCGCAATGACAGCCTCAAGCGCCTCGCCTGGGTGCTGGCCAAACACAACATTGCCAGCGTGCGTTACGACAAGCGCGGCGTAGCGGCGAGCCTCGCGGCGACCCCGGACGAACGCAACCTGTCGGTGGAAGCCTATGTGGCCGACGCCGAAGCCTGGGGCCGGAAGCTCAAGACCGATCCGCGATTCGGCCAGTTGATCCTGCTGGGCCACAGCGAAGGCGCGTTGATCGCCAGCCTCGCCGCGCCGAGCGTCGATGCCGCGGCGGTGATTTCCATGTCCGGCAGTGCTCGCCCCATCGATCAAGTGCTGCGCCAACAGTTGAGCAATCGCCTGCCACCGCCGCTGATGCTGCGCAGCAATGAGTTGCTCGACAGCCTCAAGGCCGGGAAAACCGACGACAACGTGCCGCCGCAGTTGCAAGTGATTTTCCGCCCGAGTGTGCAGCCGTACCTGATTTCGCTGTTCCGCCAGGACCCGGCGGCGGCGTTTGCCAAACTGAAAATGCCGGCGCTGATCATCCAGGGCAGCAACGACATTCAGGTCGGTGTCGACGATGCCAGGTTGCTCAAGGCGGCGAAACCCGACGCCGAACTGGCACTGATCGACGGCATGAACCACGTCTTGCGCATCGTGCCCAACGACGTCAAACGGCAATTGGCCTCTTATAAAGATCCGCAATTGCCGCTGGCGGCCGAGCTCGGCACGCGAATCCTCGGCTTTATTGACGGACTTCGCTCCAGTTAAGCTCTTTTGCCCTCCAGTCCTGAAAAAAACGGCCGATAAGCCTTTGTCGCCAGCGCCAAGACTGGCGACAAGCTGAGCTTGGACAGGATCTCGCCGTTATGACTGATACCCCGACTTCACCCGACACCACCGCTGAAAAAGACGCACCGCCAGTGGTTGAGCTGCCGTGGGCGGACGTCCACGTCGAGCACCACAAGATGCTCCGCCTGGCGCCGTTGCAGACCGATCGCAATACCGGCGGGCGGCCATTGCGCTTTGTTGAATTCGGCTATGCCGAACGCAACGACAAGCAGCGCAGCCTGTTGCGCATGACCATTTCGCTGCCCGGCCAGCGGGTGCGCAAGGAACAGAATCACCTCGACGTGTGGGTCGATCACACCACCAAGCGCGTGCATTTCGGGCCGGACAGCGGTTTGCAGATCGAACCGATGAACCGTGGCATCGGGCGCTACATGGCGGCCCAGGGCATTACCTGGGCGAAAAAGCGCTGGCCTGGCTACACCGTCGACGGCACTGACCTGAACAACAAGGATGCGCTGAACGAAGACACGCGCCTGCGCCGCGATCGTTTTCTGAAAGCGCATGGTTTTGAGGTGGCGTATGCCGATGCCCAGCATTTGAAGGGCAGCGTCAAAGAAGTGCAGGTAGGCGACCTGCTGGCCGACTGGAACAGCGAGAAGCTGCAGCAGGTGGAAATTCTCGAAGCGGCGCAGATGCTCCAGCAGGCCGAGCAGAATCTGGCCGAGCAGGAAGTGAAGCTGAAGAAACACGAGGAAAAGGTCAGCAAGTACAAGCGTGAAGACGCGGGGCTGCGTTTCACCATTACGTGCCTGGTGGCGTTTGCGGTGTTTCAGGCGGGGTTGCTGATCTGGATTGCGACGCACCGTTGAAGGCGTGAGACCGTGGCGCGACCATTCGCGAGCAAGCCCGCTCTCACAGGGGATTTGTGAACAACGCAAATCCAGTGTGGGAGCGGGCTTGCTCGCGAAGCTTCAGACGATTAAACGCGGGAAGCGAACAACGCCTGATGATCGCGGCACTGCTGCGCCGTCAACATGAACACGCCATGACCGCCGCGCTCGAAATCGAGCCAGGCGAAGTCGACCTCCGGGTATAGCGCCTCGACGTGAACCTGGCTATTGCCCACTTCGACAATCAGCAAGCCCTTCTCGGTCAGGTGATCCGCCGCTTCGGCGAGCATGCGGCGCACCAGGTTCAAACCATCGTCGCCACAGGCCAGGCCCAGCTCGGGCTCGTGCTGATACTCCTGCGGCATGTCGGCGAAATCCTCGGCATCGACGTAAGGCGGATTCGACACGATCAAGTCAAAGCGCTGCCCCGGCAAACCGTCGAAACCATCGCCCTGAACCGTGTATACCCGCTCATCGGCGCCATGACGCTCGATGTTCTTGTTGGCCACTTCCAGCGCTTCGAACGACAGGTCGGCCAGCACCACTTCGGCGTTCTGGAACTCATAGGCACACGCGATACCGATGCAACCGGAGCCGGTGCACAGGTCGAGAATCCGCGCAGGTTCGGCGCCGAGCCACGGTTCGAAACGCTTTTCGATCAGCTCGCCAATCGGTGAACGCGGGACCAACACACGCTCGTCGACAATGAACGACATGCCGCAGAACCAGGCCTCGCCCAGCAGGTAAGCAGTCGGGATGCGTTCCTCGATACGGCGCTTGAGCATGCGCTGCAGTTTGACGATCTCGTCCTCTTCGAGGTTGCAGTCGAGGTAACTGTCAGCAATTTCCCACGGCAGGTGTAACGCGCCCAACACCAGTTGACGGGCTTCGTCCCAGGCGTTGTCGGTCCCATGGCCGAAAAACAGATCCTCCCCATGGAAGTGGCTGACGGCCCAACGGATATGGTCGCGCAGGGTACGAAGACGGGAAGTGATCACGGGGGCAAACTCCAGAAAAAACGACTGGCGATTCTACCAGCCAAAACGCGCCACGACGACGCAGGAAAAACATCGGCTCAGAGGCAGGACACTTCCATTTTTCGCGTTTGCTATTGAACAAAACGAGTATCTTGACAACGCTGCGGGCCAGCAACGACGGCCCCTGCGATGGAAGCGATTCACAGAAGCGCTCAGCCAGAGGACAATGTCGCAAAAGCCCCACCCGAAGGAGCCCCAGAATGTCCGTTCCACAAACGATGTTTCAACTCAGCGGCCGCGGTTACGCAGCAGCCAAACTGGGTCACGCGACCCTTGTCATCATCGATGCCCAGAAAGAATACCTCAGCGGCCCCCTGGCCCTGGTCGGCATGGATGCTGCCGTCGCGAACATCAAGCAACTGGTGAGCGCTGCCCGCGCAGCCGGCCGGCCCATCGTGCATGTACGCCACCTCGGCACCGTCGGCGGGTTGTTCGACCCGCAAGGCGAACGCGGTGAGTTCATCCCGGGCCTGGAACCACAGGCCGACGAAACCATCATCGGCAAACTGCTGCCGAGTGCGTTTCACGGCACCGAGCTGCTGGAGCGCTTGCAGAACCTGGGTTCGCTGGACCTGATCGTGTGTGGTTTCATGAGTCATTCCAGCGTCAGCACCACTGTGCGCGCCGCGAAAAACCTGGGCTTTCGTTGCACCTTGGTTGAAGACGCCTGCGCAACCCGCGATTTGCCTTACAAGGGCGGCGTGTTGAGCGCAGACCACGTTCAGCAGACCGAAATGGCGATCATGGCGGATAACTTCGCCACCCTTGCCCTGACCCAAGATCTGATCTGATCGACGCTTGATGAGCGGTTCATGCCGCCGCTCATCCGCAAAAGCCTCTCATTAGCTGTAAATGTCATAGCCTCAGGAACATCCCGGTCAACTCCCGGTCGAAGGGCCGATACCCATTGAGGAAGGTCGGAATGAAGTTATCCGATGGTTTTGACGCACGCCGCTTGCGGCCCAAAGGCCAAAGCAACTGGCGTTTTCGATTCGGCGCAGCCTTTGCTGCCTTGCTGGCGACCTGCGGTGTGTTGCTGGCGATGGCCGGCGCCGCCAGCCTGCTGGGGCGCCCGCCGGCACTCGGCGAACTGAACGCCAGCCCGTTGGGCTCGGCAATCATTCTGGCGGTCGGTCTGTTCCTGCTCTACCTGGGCGTCTGGCTGTGGCGGCGTTGCCGTCGCCGCGCGCGCCAGTCGCGAGAGCTGAACATGTCCCCGCATTTGATGAAAAAACACGACTGAATTGATGGCTCGGCCCGCTTCGGGCCCCAATTGTTATCGATCGTGTCTCGACTTGGGTAAACTGGCCGCCCTTCGCGGAGGCTGACATGCAAGACGACGATTTTTCCCTGTTCAAAAGCGCGATCCAAGGCGTCAAGCCGATCAAGCACGACCGCGCCGAAACCGGCAAACCCAAGGCTGACCGCGCGCAGATCGCCAAGCTGCGCCAGGCTGCCACCGTGCGCACAGACGCCACCACCGTTGACGGTCTGTCCGATCAGTTCGTGATCGACGTGGGCCCGGAAGACGAGCTGATGTGGGCGCGCGACGGCGTTCAGGAAAGCCAGATGCGCAAGCTCAAGATCGGGCAGATCCCGTTCGAAGGCAGCCTCGACCTGCACGGCATGAGTGTGGAGAAAGCCCGGGAAACCCTCTGGGCGTTCCTGGCCGAAGCGACCAAATTCGAAATCCGCTGCGTGCGCGTCACCCATGGCAAAGCCGTGCGCCTGGACGGCAAGCGGCCAATGATCAAAAGCCACGTCAACACCTGGCTGCGCCAGCATTCACAAGTGCTCGGCTTCACCTCGTGCCAGGCCAGACACGGCGGCGCCGGAGCGGTTTATGTGATGCTTAAACGAACGATGATGGAAGGTCGCGACGAGTAAAGTCGTTGCGCCACGCTGGCTTGGCTTACGCTGACCACTCAGTACAGGGATCCCGGCTTGCAATGATATGGGAGCTCCCGTAATACTTCGCAGATGGAATTCAAAGACAGACTCAAAACAGCCCGCCAACACGCCAGGCTCAATCAGACCGAGCTGGCCGAGCGCGCAGGGCTGACGCAAACCTCAATCTCCGACCTCGAGCGCGGAAAATCAAAGGCAACAGCCTTTGTTGCCCAGATCGCGTCAGTGTGTGGCGTTTCACCAATGTGGCTGGCTGAAGGTGTCGGTGACATGCTTAAAGGCGTGTCCGATGCCGCTCCGTTGAATCGCCCCCCTCCAGGCATTTCGATGTCAGACATCGAGCCTTGGGACGACAACACCCCCCTGGATGACGATGAGGTGTATGTCCCCTTCCTGCGTGAAGTCGAGCTGGCGGCTGGTTCAGGCCGTTTCGTGATCGCAGAGAACGACAGCACCAGGCTGCGCTTCTTCAAGAAAGACCTGCGTCACAATAACGTGCAGTTCGACAACGCCAAGTGCGTGGTGGTGAGCGGGAACAGCATGCTCCCGGTTCTGCGCGACGGCGCCACCGTTGGCATGAACATCGGTAAGAACTCATTGGGCGACATCGTCGACGGCGACATGTATGCGATCAACCACAACGGCCAACTGCGCGTGAAACAAGTCTACCGACTGCCCACCGGCATCCGCCTGCGCAGCTTCAACCGTGACGAGCATCCGGACGAGGACTACACCTTCGCCGAGATCCAGGAACAGCAGATTGCGATCCTGGGCCATGTCTTTTGGTGGGCAATGTATTCGCGGTGAACCGGATTGCGGTGATGCGTGACGTTCAGTGCCATCACACTCAACACGGCAAATCGACGCCAACAAGTAGCCCGCCAAGTGCGGGCTTTTTTTGCACCTGAAATATAGGCACGGAATAAAATAAGGGAATACCCGTTTACTTGGAATATGGGAAAGCCTATATTTGTTTTCATGCCAACGGGAAATCGATCGGAGGCTGCCAACTATCACTTCTGCCCATTCACTGAGTGGGCAGTGGGATGTAGGCCTGCATCAAACACAAGGCTCACCAGAGCCAAAAGCGACATCAATGGACTGAGGCAAAAACCATGACTGTAGACATCAGCAACTTCACCATCGCTACCCCGCTGCCAATCTCCGACACCAACCCGATTGCACTTGAGCTCATCGGCTGGCGCGCGCTGATCGAATGCCCCGACGTCATCTCGATGCTTGATGATGGTTCGCTGCAGATGACGGCGCCGACACTTGGAGCCTCGAGCAAGAGCACGCATCGAACTCGCTGTGAGTGGAAGGAGCCAGGTTACTGGCTGTTCTCCAGCGCGGCGGACCACTGGAACCGCCAGGAAATGCGACTGACCAAAGTCAACTCGCTGCAGAAAGTCGTGATTGGCCAGATTCATGTGAAGGGTTCAGAACGACCTCCGGTAAAGGTGTTCTGGAACAAAGGAAAAATCACCATGGGTTTCCGATCAAGCTACCTCCAGGACGATCCGGTCAACTCGACGGTGTTGGAGAACGTACCGCTCGGCGCACTTTTCAAAATCAACATTCACGCCAACTCGAGTGGCGCCGTTTCTGTATCGGCTAGCTGTAACGGGGTCAAATCCACGTCCGCGATCATGCGTCTGGACAACACCTGGGACACGAAAACTCTCGCCTTTCACGGCGGCGTGTATAACCAGATCGATTACTCCGACACCACTGACCCGCTAGACGGTTCTGTCTGCATCATCAGCGACCTGTCGATCACCCACGCCTGATACCACCTGCTCGGCCAGATGAGCAAAACAAGGTTCAGGGAATCATCACTGCTGCAGCCTGGCGACAGGTTGTAGCGGGATGCGGATAAAATCCGACAGGCCCGCGTGACCGGCCAAAACACCTACGGACCGCAATGACCGATTTTGGGCTTCGCGCCCGCTGGCAATACAACTGCCGTCACACATACGCTACCATGTGCCCCATGTCGGGGATGAACCCTGCGTTTATTGCCACTCAACTCGGTCTTGGCGTTCAGATATTGCTATCGACCTGCCCCCGATGGAGCAACTCCAGCAGCGATTGGAGTGAACCCGGGAAGCCTGAAAAGAGCTTGATTGGCACACAATTGGTACAGACAGAAACAGTACCCCTCTGAAACCCTTATGGAATCAGCCTCTGTGACACTGGAACAGAATTACACCGCGATTCTCGGCCAATTGGGCGAGGACGTCTCCCGCGAGGGCCTGCTCGACACGCCCAAGCGTGCCGCCAAAGCCATGCAGTACCTCTGCCGCGGCTATGAACAGACACTCGAAGAAGTCACCAACGGTGCCTTGTTCAGCTCTGACAACAGCGAAATGGTGCTGGTGAAAGACATCGAGCTGTACTCGTTGTGCGAACACCACCTGCTGCCGTTCATCGGCAAGGCCCACGTTGCCTACATCCCGAGCGGCAAGGTGCTGGGGCTGTCGAAAGTCGCGCGGATCGTCGATATGTACGCCCGCCGTCTGCAGATCCAGGAAAACCTCAGCCGCCAGATCGCCGATGCGGTCCAGCAAGTCACCGGCGCCCTGGGCGTTGCGGTGGTGATCGAGGCCAAGCACATGTGCATGATGATGCGCGGTGTGGAGAAGCAGAATTCGTCGATGATCACTTCGGTGATGTTGGGTGAGTTCCGCGAAAACGCGGCTACCCGCAGCGAGTTTCTCAGCCTGATCAAATAATTGGCAACACAAGGAAAACCGGCATTCATCGCCGGTTTTTTTTCGTCTGTGAAAAATCAGGTAAGCTGCGCGCCTTCTTTCGCCCCGTGAGGCTTATACCGTGTTCGTAAAAGCGCTTCGTGTCGGCCTTGGCCAACTGATCATCTTCATCGATTTCATCACCCGCCCCGGCAAGAAGCAGCGCCCCGCTGCTGCTCAGGCCCAGATCGAAACGGCCGCCAAAAGCCTGACCCTGTATCAGTTCCACGCCTGTCCGTTCTGCGTGAAAACCCGCCGCACCTTGCGTCGCTTGAACGTGCCAGTGGCGCTGCGTGATGCGAAGAACAACGAGCAGGATCGCCAGGCCCTGCTGGAACAGGGTGGCAAGATCAAGGTGCCGTGCCTGCGCATTGAAGAGAATGGCCAGACCACCTGGATGTATGAATCCAAGGTGATCATTGATTATCTGGATAAGCGGTTTGCGGCAGCCTGAGGTTTTGGCGGTGTCCTTATGGACGCCACAAAATCCAGACAAATATAAACCGGCCCAATGGCCGGTTTATTTGTTTCTACCCTCCCCTCAAGCTGCGTTCGCCGCCTGCGCCTGACGCACCACCGCCGCCAATCGCTGCAGCCCTTCATCCAGCCGCGCCGGATCGATATGGCTGAAGTTCAGCCGTAGATGCCCCGGATGGTTATCCGGCTCGGGAAAAAACGGCTCACCCGGCATGAACGCCACATCCGCGACCAACGCTGCCTTGAGCAACGTCCGCGTATCCAGCGGTTGCTTCAATGTCAGCCAGAAAAACAGCCCGCCCTGCGGCACGTCCCAATCGGCCAGATCAGAGAAATGGGTTTCCAGCGCCGACTGAAACGCGTCCCGCCGAACCCGGTAGAAGTCCCGCAACTCACTCAGGTGCTGCTGGAATTTCTCTGTACCGATCCATTGCAGCGCTTGCCACTGGCCAACGCGATTGGTGTGCAAATCGGCGGATTGCTTGAGCTTCAGCAGGTGCGGAAACAGGTCAGGACTGGCAATCAGGTAACCGACGCGCAACCCCGGCAACAGGGTTTTCGACACGGTGCCGGTGTAGATCCAGCTGGTCTTTTTCAAACGACTGACGATCGGCGTGGCACTGCCGCCGTCGAATGTCAGCTCGCGGTACGGCTCGTCTTCGATCAGGGTGACACCGAACTCATCCAGCAAGGCTGCCACGGCGTCGCGCTTGGCTTCGCTGTAGCGCACCGCCGATGGGTTCTGAAAGGTCGGGATCAAGTAGATGAACGCAGGGTGGTGCTTTTCCAGGCGCGCGCGCAGTTCCACCAGATTCGGACCATCGGCCTCCAATGGCACGGTGATGCAGTCGGCACCGAACAGTTGGAAGATCTGCAACGCGGCCAGGTATGTCGGCGCTTCAAGCAGGATCTCGGTGCCTTTGTCGATGTAGAGCTTGGCCGCCAGATCGAGGGTCTGCTGGGAACCGCTGACCACCAGCACCTGGCTGGCCTCACACGGCACGCCCAATGCTCGCGCCTGCGCCGCCAACGCTTCACGCAGCGCTGGCTCGCCTTCGCTCATGCCGTATTGGCCCATGGACAGCGGCATGTCGGCCCATTCGACGGCTGGCAACATGGCTTCGGCCGGCAGGCCGCCGGCGAACGACATCACTTCCGGCCGTTGGGCTGCGGCAAGGATTTCACGGATCAGAGAACTTTTAAGGCGCGAGACACGTTCGGAAAAAGCCATGGGGGTCACCGGTAGCGAGGCCAGAGGAAAATAAGTCAAACTGGTTGACCGAAATTACGATAACCCGAACGGATACGTCAACATGCTTGACCTTAAAAATCCAATCTCCCAACAGCAGGCCATGGAAGCGTTTTTCTTCGGCTACCAGGCGTTTACCGCCAAGGCCGACGAAATGCTCGAGCGTCGCGGCTTGAGCCGGGTGCATCAACGCATCGTGTTTTTCATCGCCCGCTACCCGAACCTGAGCGTCAAGGAATTGCTGGCGTTGTTGGGTGTGAGCAAGCAGGCGTTGAACATTCCGTTGCGGCAGTTGGTGGAAATGCATCTGGTGGACAGCGTTGCGTCCGAGACCGACAAGCGTAAACGGTTGCTGCAACTGACCGGGGATGGCGCACGGTTTGAGCAGTCGTTGAGGCGCGAGCAAGTGAAATTGCTGGAGCGGGTGTTCGCCGAGGCTGGGGAGGTGGCGGTGAATGGGTGGTTGGCGGTGAATCTGGCTCTTGGGAAAAGTCAGGCTGTTGTTGATTGACTGTTCTGCCCCCATCGCCAGCAGGCTGCTCCCACAGTGATCTGTGGTTTACACAGAACCTGTGGGAGCCAGCCTGCTGGCGATGAGGCCCTCGAAGCCCATATATCCCTATCAGCGAACTTTTCGTCTACAAAATCAAAAACATTATTTGCATTATTTGTATACAAAAGCATAATCCACTGCGTGCGAGTTCCTGACCAACAGGTCAACAAATTCGCGAATGCCTCAAAGGGCCGCTGCCACCCTCATGGGTCCGGCCCTGGAAATAACAATAAAACTCTTGAGGAGTACTCGCTGTGGAAAGCCGCAAATCCGAAGCCCCGACGCTCGAACTCTCGCCGCCATTACGCAATGGCTGGCTGGAGCGCATCTTCAAACTCAGCTTGCACGGCACCACGGTGAAGACCGAGCTGATTGCCGGTCTGACAACCTTTATCACCATGGCTTACATCATCTTCGTCAACCCCAACATCATGGCTGACGCCGGGATCGATCACGGCGCCGCGTTCGTAGCCACCTGTATCGCCGCCGCGCTGGGCTGCCTGCTGATGGGCCTGTACGCCAACTGGCCGGTCGGCCTGGCGCCGGGGATGGGCTTGAACGCCTTCTTCACCTACACCGTGGTCGGCACCATGGGCTACAACTGGGAGACCGCCCTTGGCGCGGTGTTTGTTTCCGGGGTGTTGTTCATGATCCTGACCTTTTCCAAGATCCGTGAATGGCTGCTCAACAGCATTCCGGTGAGCCTGCGCTTTGCGATGGGCGCGGGGGTCGGTTTATTTCTCGGGCTGATCGGCTTGAAAACCGCCGGTATCGTCGTCGATAGCCCGGCCACCCTGATCAAGCTTGGCTCGTTGCGCGAACCTGGACCGCTGCTGGCCGCCATCTGCTTCCTGATGATCGCCGTGCTCAGCTACCACAAGGTGTTCGGTGCGATCCTCATCAGCATCATCACCGTGACGCTGGCCGGTTGGGGCCTGGGCCTGGTGCATTACGAAGGGATCATGTCGGCACCGCCGAGCCTGGCACCGACCTGGATGGCCATGAACGTCGCCGGCGTGTTCAACGTCAGCATGATCAGCGTGGTGCTGGCCTTCCTCTTCGTGCACATGTTCGACACCGCCGGCACCCTGATGGGCGTCGCCCAGCGCGCCAACCTGGTGAATGCGGACGGCCGGATTGAAAACCTTTCCCGTGCCATGAAAGCCGATAGCGCCTCCAGCGTATTCGGGGCGGTAGTGGGTGTTCCTCCGGTAACAAGCTATGTGGAAAGTGCCGCGGGCGTCGCCGCGGGTGGTCGGACTGGTCTTACCGCAGTGACCGTAGGTGTGCTATTTATTGCAGCCATGTTTTTCGCCCCGCTGGCTGGCATGATCCCTGCCTATGCCACCGCCGGCGCGCTGATTTATGTAGCAATGCTGATGATGGGTGGCATGGCGCACATTGAATGGGACGAAGCGACCGACAGCATTCCGGCGATCGTCACCGCGATCATGATGCCGCTGACCTTCTCGGTCGCCGACGGAATTGCGCTGGGCTTCATCACCTATGTGGCGCTGAAGGCCGGCACCGGCAAGTACAAGGACATTTCCGTCAGTCTGTGGGTGCTTTGCGCGATCTTCATTGCCAAGTTCATTTTCTTGTAAGCCGTACACGATTCAAAAACAGTGGTTCAAAACAGCCTCACCCCGTCGGGTGAGGCTTTTGTGCAAATGGAGGAAAGTGATGAGTCTGGAAACCTGGCTGCTGTTCAGCGGCGCTGCGCTGGTGGTGATCCTGATCCCGGGGCCCCTGTCTTTGCTGATGATCAGCAACAGTCTGAATTACGGCTTGCGTCGTTCTTACCCGGCGTTTCTGGGTGGCGTGTTTGCTTCGATCTGTTTGCTCAGTGCGTCGGCACTAGGGTTGGGTGCGTTGTTGCTGGCGTCGGAACAGCTGTTCAGCGCGCTGAAAATCGTCGGTGCGTTGTACCTGTTCTACCTCGCCTGGCAGAGCTGGCAGCAGTCGCGCCTGCCATCGGTCGGCGCTGAAGTGCCTCAGGCTGCGCCGGTTCCACGCTTCCGTGCCCTGTTCGGGCGCGCGTTCATGTTGGGTGCCAGTAATCCGAAAGACATTCTGTTCTTTGCCGCTTTCCTGCCGCAGTTCTTGAGCGCCGAGCAACCGTTCCTTCCGCAGTTGCTGGTAATGATCGCGACCTGGACCGTGCTGGATCTGCTGTGCAAATTGGCTTACGGGCTCGGTGCGCATGGTGCGGCGCGGTATCTGCGCAGTGGCAAGGGGCAGAGCTGGTTCAACCGGGTGAGTGCGGGGTTGTTCAGTGGTGCAGGGGCTGCGTCGCTGTTGAGCCGTTAAAGACCAAAAGCTCGCAGCCTCCTTGCACTCGACAGCTCCTACAAGAGGAATGCGTTTCCATGTAGGAGCTGTCGAGTGCAAGGAGGCTGCGAGATTTTTTCTACAGGCAAAAAAAAGCCCGCAGTGTGAGCGGGCGAAAGACCAAAGAAGCTATATGCGCAGTCGCTTCTCGGAGGAGACAGCTGCTTGGGGGATCAGCTGCCGCGGTACGTGGAATAGCTGTAGGGCGAAATCAGCAGCGGCACGTGATAGTGATCCTGCTCCGCAGAGATGCCGAAACGCAGCACCACCACATCCAGGAACGCAGGCGTAGGCAACTGAACGCCACGGGCGCGGTAGTAATCGCCCGCATGAAACTGAACCTGATAGACCCCGGTGCGGTAGTCATCGCCCTGCAGTAACGGAGCATCGACACGGCCGTCGCTGTTGGTGATCGCGCTGGCGACCAATTCCAGTTGCGAGCCCTCAACGCGGTACAGCTCGACCTTGATCGAGCTGCCCGGGCAACCGTGTGCAGCGTCCAAAACGTGTGTAGTCAAACGTCCCATTGATTCTGCGCGCCTGCCTGCGTGGAGCAGTCAGACCTCGCGCCTCCTGAAGTCAGTTGAAAAGGAGACCGCACCGATTCGGAGCACGAAAAGCTGCGGCGAGCGACTGATTAAGACACTTTTCATAAAAATTGTACACAATAAAAACGACATTTTTCGCCTGACTACCGCCATTCCGGATTTGCCAGCGAATCCGCGGGTAAACCATGCGACCCGAGGACCTTCCATCCATTAGCTGACCAATCAGGCAGGTTTCTTGCAATAACCTGTGAAGATGACAGTTGATGAAAAATGCGAAAATTCAGGCTTACAAAGTGGATATAAAGTTGTATACAATCAGTCCATCGCTGTGACGCCAGCCTGACTTCCCACTTGCAGGCACGCCACACAAACTGTCAACGAACAAGAAGGAAGACTGCAGTGAGCGCTGACTACCCACGCGACCTGATCGGTTACGGCAGTAACCCTCCTCACCCACACTGGCCGGGCAATGCCCGCATCGCCCTGTCCTTCGTCCTGAATTACGAAGAAGGCGGCGAGCGCAACATCCTGCACGGCGATAAAGAATCCGAAGCCTTCCTGTCGGAGATGGTCTCGGCGCAGCCGCTGCAAGGCGAGCGCAACATGAGCATGGAATCCCTTTACGAGTATGGCAGCCGTGCCGGCGTGTGGCGGGTTCTGAAACTGTTCAAGGAATTC
Source organism: Pseudomonas sp. NFX71 (assembly GCF_048079215.1). Taxonomy (NCBI): domain Bacteria; kingdom Pseudomonadati; phylum Pseudomonadota; class Gammaproteobacteria; order Pseudomonadales; family Pseudomonadaceae; genus Pseudomonas; species Pseudomonas sp. NFX71. Next base: position 6,391,614 of record NZ_CP182230.1, read on the forward strand.
GACATTCCGCTGACCATCTTCGCCGTGGCCATGGCCGCCCAGCGTCACCCGGACGTGATCCGTGCGATGGTCGATGCCGGCCATGAAATCTGCAGCCACGGTTACCGCTGGATCGACTACCAGTACATGGACGAAGCGCAGGAACGCGAGCACATGCTCGAAGCGATCCGCGTCCTCACCGAAATCACCGGCGAACGCCCACTGGGCTGGTACACCGGTCGCACCGGCCCGAACACCCGTCGCCTGGTGATGGAAGAAGGCGGTTTCCTCTACGACAGCGACACCTACGACGATGACCTGCCCTACTGGGAACCGAACAACCCGACCGGCAAGCCGCACCTGGTGATCCCCTACACCCTGGACACCAACGACATGCGCTTCACCCAGGTCCAGGGGTTCAACAAGGGCGACGATTTCTTCGAATACCTGAAAGACGCGTTCGACGTGCTGTACGCCGAAGGCGCCGAAGCGCCGAAAATGCTCTCGATCGGTCTGCACTGCCGCCTGATCGGCCGTCCAGCCCGACTGGCCTCGCTCAAGCGCTTTATCGAATACGCTAAAAGTCATGAACAGGTGTGGTTCAGCCGCCGCGTCGACATCGCTCGCCACTGGCACGAAACCCACCCGTACCAAGGGGCTGCAAAATGAGCCAGTTCCAGACACTGAAACCCTCGACCCTGAGCCGCGACGCATTCGTCGCCGCTTTCGCCGACATCTACGAACATTCGCCATGGGTGGCCGAGAAGGCCTTCGACCTGGGCCAGGACGCCTCGATCGATGAGATCGAAACCCTGCACCAGCGCATGAGCGACATCCTGTTGAGCGCCGATCAGCAAAGCCAACTGGCCCTGATCAACGCTCACCCGGACCTGGCCGGCAAAGCTGCCGTTCAGGGCCAACTCACCGAAGCCAGCACCAATGAACAGGCTGGCGCCGGTATTCACCAATGCACGGCCGAAGAGTTCCAGCGCTTCACCGAGCTGAACGACGCCTACAAGGCCAAGTTCAAGTTTCCCTTCATCATGGCGGTAAAAGGCAGCAACCGGCATCAGATCCTCGCGGCGTTCGAAACGCGCATTCACAACTCGGCAGATACCGAATTCAAATGCGCGCTGGCGGAGATCAACAAGATCGCCCTGTTCCGATTACTGACCCTATAGCGACCTTGGCCCGAGCGACACTGAACGCATACATCGCCCAGGGCCCTGAGAGCATCCCAAGCCAACTAATTAAAGGCAGACAAGAAGAATGAAAGCTTACGCCGTACCTTTCGAGAAGTTCGTCAACCTGGCCGACGCCCGCCTGGGCACCAAAATCATCTCGGTCACCGATGACTGGTTCGCAGACGCCAACCGTCTGTTCCAACCGACCCCGGCCGTGTGGAAGGAGGGCGTGTTCGATGACAACGGCAAGTGGATGGACGGCTGGGAGTCGCGCCGCAAGCGCTTCGAAGGCTACGACAGCGCCGTGATCCGCCTGGGCGTGCCCGGCTCGATCAAAGGCGTGGACATCGACACTTCATTCTTCACCGGCAACTTCCCGCCGTCGGCCTCCCTGGAAGCCTGCTTCCTCGCTTCGGGCGAACCGGACGAAAACACTCAGTGGACTGAAGTACTGTCGGCCGTCGAGCTCCAAGGCAACAGCCATCACTATCACGAAATCAATAACGACCAGGCCTTCAGCCACCTGCGCTTCAACATCTATCCGGATGGTGGCGTGGCCCGTCTGCGTGTGTACGGCATTCCGTTCCGCGACTGGTCCGCTGTCGGCGACAACGAGCAGGTCGACCTGGCCGCAGCCCTGAACGGTGGCCGCGCCCTCGCCTGCTCCGACGAACACTTCGGCCGCATGAGCAACATCCTCAACCCGGGCCGTGGCATCAACATGGGCGACGGCTGGGAAACCGCACGTCGCCGTACGCCGGGCAATGACTGGGTGATCGTCGCGCTGGGTCATGCCGGCGAGATCGAAAAAGTCATCGTCGACACCCTGCACTTCAAGGGCAACTACCCGGACACGTGCTCGATCCAGGGCGCGTTCGTCAAGGGCGGCACCGACAGCCAGATCGAAACCCAATCGCTGTTCTGGCGTGAACTGCTGCCGGCGCAGAAACTGGAAATGCACGCCGAACACACCTTCGCCGAGCAGATCAAGGCACTGGGCCCGATCACCCATATCCGCCTGAACGTGTTCCCGGACGGCGGCGTGAGTCGCCTGCGCGTATTGGGCAAGGTCGCTAAATAAGCGCAAACCCATCGCCAGCAGGCTGGCTCCCACATTTGGAATGCGTTCCCCTGTGGGAGCCAGCCTGCTGGCGATAGCAACAGAACCAACAACACAGAATTCGGATAAAAACAGCATGCGCACACTGACGATTGAACCGCTGACCAAAGAAGCCTTCGCCCCTTTCGGTGACGTGATCGAAACCGACGGCAGCGATCACTTCATGATCAACAACGGTTCGACCATGCGCTTTCACAAACTGGCGACGGTGGAAACCGCCACGCCAGAGGACAAGGCGATCATCAGCATTTTCCGCGCCGACGCGCAGGACATGCCGTTGACCGTCTGCATGCTGGAGCGTCACCCGCTGGGCAGCCAGGCTTTCATTCCGCTGCTCGGCAACCCCTTTCTGATCGTGGTCGCGCCACTTGGCGATGAACCTGTATCAGGCTTGGTCCGCGCCTTCGTCACCAACGGCAGGCAGGGCATTAATTACCATCGCGGCGTTTGGCACCATCCGGTGCTGACGATCGAAAAGCGGGATGACTTCCTGGTGGTTGATCGCAGTGGCACAGGCAATAACTGCGATGAGCATTTTTTCAAAGAGGATGAGCGTTTGATCCTCGCCCCCCACCAATAAGAGAAGGTCCGATCACTCGACAACAGAGTGACGGGCGAGAGGTAAAGACTGTGGAAGCACATCTGTTGGAATGGCTGAACCTGAGCGTGCGCTGGGTTCACATGATTACTGGCGTGGCCTGGATCGGTGCGTCGTTCTACTTCGTCTGGCTGGAGAACAACCTCAACCGGGTCAACCCGAAAAGCGGTCTGGCCGGTGATTTGTGGGCGATCCACGGCGGCGGTATCTATCACCTGGAAAAATACAAACTGGCCCCACCGACCATGCCGGACAACCTGCACTGGTTCAAATGGGAGGCCTACTTCACCTGGCTGTCGGGGATCGCGCTGCTGTGCGTGGTGTTCTACTCCAACCCGACGCTATATCTCTTGGCACCAGGCAGCAGCCTGACCGGCCCTGAAGGTGTTGCCCTGGGCATCGCTTCGTTGTTCGTCGGCTGGTTCGTCTACTCCTTCCTCTGCGACTCGGCGCTGGGCAAACGCCCTGCCCTGCTCGGTTTCATCCTGTTCGTGCTGATTATTGGCGCCGCCTACGGCTTCAGCAAAGTGTTCAGCGGTCGTGGTGCGTATCTGCACGTCGGCGCGATCATCGGCACCATCATGGTCGGCAACGTGTTCCGCATCATCATGCCGGCGCAACGCGCACTGGTGGCGGCGATCGCCGAGAACCGCACGCCGGATCCGGCGCTGCCGGCCAAAGGCTTGCTGCGTTCACGGCACAACAACTACTTCACCTTGCCGGTGCTGTTCATCATGATCAGCAACCACTTCCCGAGCACCTACGGCAGCCAGTACAACTGGCTGATCCTGGCCGGGATCGCGGTGCTGGCAGTGTTGGTGCGTCACTACTTCAACACCCGTCATGACAGCCACAAGTTTGCCTGGACCCTGCCCGTCGCTGCCGTGGGCATGATCTGCCTGGCTTACGTCACCGGCCCGGCGCAGATGCCGAGCGCACCGGAAGTGGCGAAGGCTCCTGGCACCATCGAGTACCAGCCGTTGCCGGAAACCGCCGTCGGCGGGGGGGCCAAACCCGCAGTCGCGAAACCTGCCGAAGCACCGGTCCAGGCGTCAAACGCCGGCCCGAGTTTCGACAAGGTGCACAGCGTAATCCAGGAACGTTGCTCGGTCTGCCACTCGGCCAAACCGACCAGCCCGCTGTTCAGTGCAGCACCGGCCGGCGTGATGTTCGACACCCCCGAGCAGATCCGCCAGAACGCGGCGCGCATCCAGGCACAAGCCGTCACCAGCCAGATCATGCCACTGGGCAACATCACCCAGATGACCCAGCAGGAACGTGACCTGATCGGCGCGTGGATTGTTCAGGGAGCTCCGACCAACTAAGCGTTGAAAAGCTTCGCGGGCAAGTCGGATCGCCGCTCCGCTCGCTCCTACGGATATGCAGTGTCCCTGTAGGAGCGAGCGGTGCGGCGATCCGACTTGCCCGCGAATGACCGCGCCGCGGTCAACCCTGATGCACAAAATCACAAGAATAAAAAAGATCCGAGGTGTTGCATGTCCGAGCTATCCGAAGCGCGCATCCCCGACGCACCCGCCATTCAGCGTTTGCCCCTTTTGCAACTGATCCTGGTCGGTCTGCAACATGTTTTGCTGATGTACGGCGGCGCCATCGCGGTGCCGCTGATCATCGGGCAGGCCGCAGGCCTGAGTCGTGAAGAAATAGCCTTCCTGATCAATGCCGACCTGCTGGTGGCCGGCATCGCCACCATCGTCCAGTCGCTGGGCATCGGCCCGATGGGCATTCGCATGCCGGTGATGATGGGCGCCAGTTTCGCCGCGGTCGGCAGCATGGTCGCCATGGCCGGCATGCCCGGCATCGGTCTGCAGGGGATCTTCGGCGCGACCATTGCCGCCGGCTTCTTCGGCATGATAATCGCGCCGTTCATGTCCAAAGTCGTGCGTTTCTTCCCGCCTCTGGTAACGGGCACCGTCATCACCTCGATCGGTTTGTCGCTGTTCCCCGTGGCCGTCAACTGGGCAGGCGGCGGTGCGGGTGCCGCTCAGTTCGGTTCACCGATTTACCTGGCCATCGCCGCGCTGGTGCTGGCCACCATCCTGTTGGTGCATCGTTTCATGCGCGGTTTCTGGGTCAACATTTCGGTATTGATCGGCATGTGCCTCGGTTATGCGATCTGCGGTGTGATCGGCATGGTCGACCTCAGCGGCATGGCACAGGCGCCATGGGTGCAGATCGTCACACCGCTGCATTTCGGTATGCCGAAGTTTGAACTCGCACCGATCCTGTCGATGTGCCTGGTGGTGGTGATCATCTTCGTCGAGTCCACCGGAATGTTCCTCGCGCTGGGCAAAATCACCGGCCAGGACGTCTGCCCACGGATGCTGCGTCGCGGCTTGTTGTGTGATGCCGGCGCGTCGTTTTTCGCCGGGTTCTTCAACACCTTCACCCACTCCTCGTTCGCGCAGAACATCGGCCTGGTTCAGATGACCGGCGTGCGCTGCCGCTCGGTGACCATCGTCGCCGGCGGCTTGCTGATCGTGCTGAGCCTGCTGCCCAAGGCAGCGTTCCTCGTGGCCTCGATTCCACCAGCGGTATTGGGCGGTGCAGCCATTGCGATGTTCGGCATGGTCGCCGCCACCGGAATCAAGATTCTTCAGGAAGCCGACATCGGTGACCGTCGAAACCAGTTGCTGGTGGCGGTGAGCATCGGCATGGGATTGATACCGGTGGTGCGTCCGGAGTTTTTTGCGCACCTGCCACTGTGGATGAGTCCGATCACTCACAGCGGCATCGCCATGGCGACGTTGAGCGCGCTGGCGCTGAACCTGCTGTTCAACATCCTCGGCGGCCGCGAACGCGCGGCGATCAACGACTGCCACGCGCACCCGCACTGATCGAACTCTGTGGCGAGGGGATTTATCCCCGCTGGGTCGCGAAGCGGCCCCAGCATTCTCTCAAGCAAACCGCATTCGCCTGTTTTACGGCTGCTTCGCAGCCGAACGGGGATAAATCCCCTCGCCACGAACAATAAAAACAAGAGGGAGCAACAGATGATTCGGACACAAAAAAACATGCTGTTGGCCGGCGGCCTGTTGGCCGCGAGCCAAGCCATGGCCGGCGATCTGCTGCTGTGGCAGACCAACAGCCTGAGCTATCTGTATGGCAAGGATTTCGCGGTCAACCCGTCGATCCAGCAGACGATAACTTTCGAACACGCCGACCGCTGGAAGTACGGCGACAACTTCCTGTTCGTCGACAGCACTTACTACAACGGCGAGAAAGACCGGAATAAAGGGGTGCACGCCTATTACGGCGAGTTCAGTCCACGCCTGTCTTTGGGCAAAATCCTCGACCGCCGTTTCGAATTCGGCCCGATCAAGGACGTGTTGCTGGCCATGACCTACGAGAATGGCGAAGATGACACCGAGGCCTATCTGATCGGCCCCGGTTTCGACCTCGCGGTACCGGGTTTCAACTATTTCACCTTGAACTTCTATAACCGCCAGACCGAAGGCTCGCGCCCCGGCGACGATGTCTGGCAGATCACGCCGGCCTGGTCCTACACCCTGCCAGTGGGCAATTCGAGCCTGTTGATCGACGGCTATATCGACTGGGTCGTGGATAACGACCAGAACTCACATGGCACCTACCACGCCAACCTGCACTTGAACCCACAGATCAAATATGACCTGGGGAAGTCCTTGGGCTGGCGGGAGAAACAAGTGTACGTCGGCGTCGAATACAGCTACTGGAAAGACAAATACGGCATCGAAAACAACGCCAACTTCGACACAAATGAGAACACCACCAGCCTGCTGGTGAAGGTGCACTTTTAAGATGACCCGCAACCGTGCTCCAAACCTGTCGTCGGTGCGCTGTTGCGGGGCACTTGAGACCTGGCCAAGGAGTCAGTATTCTCCGCGGCCGCCCGAATCCGCTTTAAAAAAAAGCCCGGATTTAATTCCTGACCAGAAAGCCAACTTATCCCGGCCCTGGACGGTAACAAGGCATTCCAACCCCCCTCTCAATCGACGGCTCTTGAGCCGCCGAACGGGAGTTTTTTTGCTTTTCGAAAGCCTTGGCGCAGCGCTTGCCAACAGCACTGAAGCTAACCGATTGGATGATTTTTTACCGCTACAGAAAAAGGCGCCACACCAGAGCGTCGATCTTAAAAAAACAACGTGGAACACCTACTTTTTGGGAGCAACCGAATGAAACGTACGTGCACTAGCCTGATGCTGGCCGGATCCTTGCTGGCCGGGGGCCAGGCCATGGCCGGCGACTTGCTGCAATGGCAGAACAACAGCCTGACCTACCTGTATGGCAAGGACTTCCAGGTCAACCCGCGCATTCAGCAGACCGTGACTTTCGAACACGCCGATGGATGGAAATACGGGGATAACTTCTTCTTCGTCGACAAGATCTTCTACAACGGCGAAAAGGATTTCAACGTCGGCCCGAACACCTATTACGGTGAGTTCAGCCCGCGTATTTCCCTGGGCAAGGTCCTGGACCAGAAGATAGGGTTCGGTCCGGTCAAAGACGTGCTGCTGGCCATGACCTACGAGTTCGGTGAAGGCGATACCGAGTCCTACCTGATCGGTCCGGGTTTCGACCTGGCGATCCCGGGCTTCGATTACTTCCAGCTGAACTTCTACAACCGTCAGACCGAAGGCCCTCGCGCCGGGGATAACGTCTGGCAGATCACTCCAGTGTGGTCCTACACCATTCCCGTGGGTGACTCGAACATCCTGATCGACGGTTTCATGGACTGGGTGGTCGACAACGATTCGAACTCAAAAGGCGACTACCACGCCAACCTGCACTTTAATCCGCAGGTTAAGTACGACTTGGGTAAAGCACTGAACATTGGCGAGAAGCAGTTGTATGTGGGGGTGGAATACGACTACTGGAAAAACAAGTACGGAATTGAAGACAGCCAGTACTTCAAGACTGATCAGAGCACGACGAGTTTCTTGGTGAAGTTTCACTTCTGATCAAAACTGATTAATAGATATCGCCCGGCAGCCAAGATACCGGGCGAACATCTTCGACGTCGCCGACCTTAGTAGTAAGCGCTTAGAAGCCGCTTCGATGAATTCCCTAAGCGTTGCTCAAAAACATCAAAATCAATAGGTTCTCCCGTACGCATATCGAAGACATTGTCCGGTAAAACGATCGTTGACCCAAAAGTTCCATTACCCACCGCTATCTTCGGAGGGGTCACTTCTTTCATTGAAACCTTTACATAGCTTTGCTTCTGCCCCTCAAGCAATACATCCAATAGTTCTACGGACATAACTTCAAACGCTGCACCGGGATTTGCCAGTGACTCAGATTCATAGAAAGGATAACCGCTTCGCGGGGATAAAGGAGATATGGGCTTAGGACTAAAATGCTGATTGACTTCAAAAATCACAGAAGTCTCGTCAAACTTACGATTTTCATCATTTGAGTGAAATCCCGCAAATTCTGCGGCAACGATAGGATTTTCGGTAAAAGAGGCGAAATCAGTATTGATCAATATATTCCCGACCCCCAATCGACCTTGCCTGAAAAAAGCACCCGACGTCCCTCTGCGCCCTGATCCCCCCCGATACAGTGTTACATCACCGGTGTGAGGAAGCGCGCTAACTATATCAGCCAAGTCATAAACGCGAGATACATTGTCGCTTGCTACGCGAGCATCTTTAGGAAAATAACTCTCGGAATACTCTCTCTCTTCCCCTAACCTTAGGTAGTCATTGACAAAGTACCCTGAGTCCGCGGCATAAGCCTCCAGATAAGTACGCTCATGCTTATCCGGAACTATATTTGACTCCTTTAGCAAAATTGTCTGTCGTGCACTTACAGCCGCCCCTTTAGTTTCCCTTGCTTTTTCATGATTGCTTACAAGAAGAAGATCATTAAAATCTGTCCCCGACAAACCATCCACGTCCTTGAGCGTCAGCGGGTTATTTAAGACATATCCAAATAAATTCAAACCGTTTACAAACCAGGCAGGATCTGGACTCACCCACCGCTGCAACCACGGTGCGCAGTACCGATACCCATAATAATAAAGCCCCGTCGCATCCCGCTCTTTACCCGAATAACGAATCGTCTTGTACTTGCCTTCCGTCTCGCTTGCCCCCGCCCACAACGCCGTCCCGCCAAACGCGTAATAAACCTCCCGACTCAGCACGCCACCCTGTTCATCCAACTCCAGCGTGCTGGAATTCAGGTGATTGCTCAGGCAAAACCGCAGCTGGTTATCAGGAACATCGCGAGGCAACTTCGTAACCCAGTGCAAGGCTCGAACCTGACTGCGCCCGGTTTCGACACTCACGACGTGCCGTTCTTCGCCAGTCGCCGAATCACGATGAATTTCCAGCCCCGGCAAGTAGAGAACTTCCGCCCGCAACGTACGACTCGCAGCCTGGGTCAGTCGGACCTTTCGCAGTCGATGCCCGGGACTGTCGTAGCAATAACATTCTGTATCGTCAGGGCCGTCGCCACGCCTGACCAGCGTGACCCGGCTTAACTGATTGCGAATGTCCCAACCCATCTTTTGGCCGCGCAACAACGCCAGTTGATTGCCATTGGCGTCGAAGCCGTCGACCAGATTGGCTTTTTCCGCAACACTGCGATTGCTGTCTGGCGAGGTAAACATCTCGAAGGTTTCTGCACCGCTGTGATGGCGGGTTTGCAGATTACCTGCTGCGTCGTAGTTGAAGGTCTGGATGTAATTGCGCAACTGGCTGGGATCCAGCGGCGTGGTTTGCCACGACGGCAACGCTGGGCCGTAGCTCGGCTGACTGACTTCGCTGCCGGTGGCTTCGATCAGTTGGTGAAGGCTGTCGTAGGTGTAGCTACAGACCGGATCGATTCGCTGATTGTTGAAATGACGCGTCAGTTGAGCCTTGTCTTCGATGCTGGTGATGTTGCCCATCGGATCATATGCATAATTAAAATCCTGAAGCGGCTTGCCCTCGACATTGCAAGATTGCAATTGCAGGAGGCGCCCGTCTTCACCTGCGTAACGGGCGGTGGTGGTGACGCCATTTCCAGCGCATTCGCTGACGACCCCGCCCAAGGCGTCGTAGCGGATCTCACTGACCAGCAAACGCGGCTCTTCCAAGGGCCCTGCCAGCTTCAGTCGGGCCTCACGTAATTGCCCTGCCCGGTCGTAAGTGAACGATCTGACGTTATCCATGGCATCAGTCTGACTTCGCATCTCCCCCAAAGGACCGTACAGCTGCGTCGTCTCGAACACTTCGTCTTCCAGTCCGGCATCGGCGAACGCGGACGACCAATCCGGCGGCTCCAGATCGCGCAGGAAACGCATTCGCTCCGACAGCAGCAAACCACCCACACCGTATTCGCAGAGGCGCCGACTGCCGGCCGGGTGGTCATGGCAGATCAGTTGTCCGCATTGGTTATGAACGGCGAACTCGTCATCGGCAGCACCATAGGTGAACCGATCAGATACCCGCGGCAGCTCGTCTGCCATCTGCTCAGTAACAGTTATTGCACGCTGAAGCTGATCGAATTCAGTGTGACGTTGACCGCCGCGACCATCCCAGGACGAGCAAACCGCATCCGCCTGATTAAACAAACTCAGTCGCCAACCGGCATCGACGCTGTCCACCAACAATGGCCGGCCCTGCAAATCGAATCCGGATTGAAGATTGGGTTTGGGTGCTGTTAACCACAGCCGTGGGTCCCAGGCAGCGAATTGCCGCCCGGCAGGATCGAAGTGGTTACGGGTAATGCGCGTATCAATCGATGTGTTCAGCGGAAGACGACAATAAGCGACATTTCGCACAGCCAACCCGCGCGGGTCCGTCACCGTCACTGTTGGCGTGTGAGCATCGATCCATTGCGCAGCAGCCATCTTGCAACCCTCTGCCGAGGGGCTTCAATCTGATCGTAGAGGCAAGTAAATGTCTACTGTCACAACTGACAGTTCAAGCGACTTCAGGCACCGTTAACCCAAGAAACCGACTCAACTCATCCCGCTTGGCCAATGCATCCCGCCGCCCCAGATCAATCAACTCGCTGCAATACCCCGCCTCGAACAGCAAGTAACTCAACACCCCCGCCCCGCTGGTCTTGGTCGCCCCCGGCCCGCGCAGAAACAGACGCAACGCCGCCGGTAACTCCTGACGGTGACGCGCAGCAATTTCATCAATCGGCTGGCTCGGCGAAATCACCAACACCTCCACCGGCGCTACGCCGAGCGCACGGGTCGGCGTGCCATCGGGCATCAGGTGACTGAACTGGTTCAGGCGCTGCAGCAACTCGATGTCGCTTTCCAGGCTGTCAATGAACGTACTGTTGAGCATGTGCCCGCCGATCTGCGCGAGCGTCGGTTGCTGGCCGGTGTAGGCGCGTTGCAGCGGTTGCTCGGGGTCAACGCCGCGTGGGTTGCCGCTGACGCCCACCACCAGCACGCGATTGGCGCCCAGGTGCAGGGCCGGGCTGATCGGCGCGGATTGGCGTACCGCGCCGTCGCCGAAATATTCTTCGCCGATTTTCACCGGGGCAAACAGTAATGGGATGGCGGAGCTGGCGAGCAAATGGTCGACGGTCAATTGCGTCGGCACGCCGATTCGCCGATGACGCAACCAGGCGTCGATGGTGCCCCCGCCCTCATAGAACGTCACGGCTTGTCCGGATTCATAGCCAAACGCGGTGACCGCGACGGCCTGCAACTGCTTGTGCGCAATGGCTTCGGCGATGCCGGTCATCTGCAGTTTGTCGTTGAGCAACCCGCGCAGCGGCGAGCTGTTGAGCAAGGCCACCGGCACCTGAGCGCCGATGCCGAGCAAACTGTGGCTGACAAACCGACTGGCCTGATGAATCACCCCCGGCCAATCGCTGCGCAACACCAGGTGACTGCGGAAACCCTGCCAGAAGGCTGTCAGACGCTCAATCGCGCCCCGGAAATCCATCGCGCCGCTGGCCAGACTGACGGCGTTGATCGCCCCGGCCGAGGTGCCGACGATTACCGGGAACGGATTGTCTGCCCCCAGCGGCAGCAGTTCGGCAATCGCCGCCAATACGCCGACCTGATAAGCCGCCCGAGCCCCGCCGCCGGAAAGAATCAACCCTGTAACCGGTTCAGCAGGACTCATCGCAACGCTCCATGGTGCTTGATGGGATAGGGGTTCAACCGCGTTTTGCGTACAGCTTGGGCTCGCCCGGCGGACGGCTCTTGAAGCGGCGATGGGCCCAGAGGTATTGCTCCGGGCAGTCGCGCAGCACGCCTTCGATCCATTGGTTGATCCGCAGGCAATCGGCTTCTTCGGTCTCGCCGGGGAAACCCTCGAGCGGCGCATGGATCACCAGTCGATAACCGCTGCCGTCCGCCAGACGCTCCTGGGTGAACGGCACCACCAGCGCCTTGCCCAGCCGCGCAAATTTGCTGGTGGCGGTGACGGTCGCCGCCTGAATGCCGAACAGTGGCACGAAGATGCTTTGCTTGGCGCCGTAGTCCTGATCCGGTGCGTACCAGATCGCACGGCCGGCCCGCAGCAACTTGAGCATGCCGCGCACGTCTTCGCGCTCCACGGCCAGCGAATCGAGGTTATGCCGTTCGCGGCCACAGCGCTGGATGTAATCGAACAACGGATTCTTGTGCTCGCGGTACATGCCATCAATGGTGTGCTGCTGACCGAGCAACGCCGCGCCGATTTCCAGCGTGGTGAAATGCACCGCCATCAGAATCACGCCCTTGCCGTCGCGCTGGGCTTTCTTCAGATGCTCCAGCCCTTCGACGTGGGCCAGTTTCGCCAGACGCTCCCGGGACCACCACCAGCTCATGGCCATTTCAAAGAAAGCGATGCCGGTGGAGGCAAAGTTTTCCTTGAGCAGGCGTTTGCGCTCGGCAGCAGACTTTTCCGGGAAGCAAAGTTCCAGATTGCGCCTGGCAATGCGCCGTCGGTCGCCCGCCGCGCGATACATCAATGCGCCGAGGGCGCGGCCGATTGACAGCAACGCCGGATACGGCAATTGAACAATCAGCCACAACAGCCCCAGCCCACACCACAGCGGCCAGAAACGCGGCATAAGAAATGTTTTTCGAAAACGCGGGCGATCCATTAAAGCTTCCGGAAAGACGATGGCCGCGCATTCTACATCGTTCGACCCGGCTTGCGGCTGGCGAGCGTTCTCGTTATAAGTCTCGGCACTTTTAGTGACAAGCCGTTGTATGCCGACCATGAGCCAAACCGACCTGCTAGACCAAGATCCCGTGTTCCAGTTGAAGGGCAGCATGCTCGCCATTACGGTGCTGGAGCTGGCCCGCAACGACCTCGAGAGCCTCGATCGGCAACTGGCCGCCAAGGTCGCCCAGGCGCCTGGCTTCTTCAGCAACGCACCGTTGGTACTGGCGCTGGACAAGCTTCCGGCCAGCGAAGGCGCGGTCGATCTGCCAGGCCTGATGCGCGTCTGTCGCCAGCACGGTCTGCGTACGTTGGCGATCCGCGCCAGCCGCATCGAAGACATCGCTGCCGCCATCGCGGTCGACCTGCCGGTGCTGCCACCGTCCGGCGCCCGCGAGCGGCCGCTGGACCCGCTTGAAGGGGCCGTTGCGAAAAAACCGGAACAACCGCCGGAACCGACGATCAAACCGACGAAAATCATCACTTCGCCCGTACGTGGCGGCCAGCAGATTTATGCACAGGGTTGCGACCTCGTCGTAATCTCGTCGGTCAGCCCGGGGGCGGAACTTCTCGCCGACGGGAACATCCATGTATACGGCCCGATGCGCGGTCGCGTACTGGCCGGGGTCAAAGGCGACACGAAAGCCAGGATTTTCTGTCAGCAAATGAGCGCTGAACTGGTCTCCATCGCAGGCCACTACAAGGTTTCGGAGGATCTGCGGCGCGACCCTTTATGGGGTGCCGGCGTACAGGTCAGCCTGTCGGGCGATGTGTTGAACATCATTCGGCTTTAACGGATACTGCCGCATTTTCCAAGCATCTCTAAAACGTAGCGAATACGGCTCAAACGAAGTAGGAAAAAGGCCAAAAGCAGTGTTTATCGAAGGTAAGCGCCGTTCTGGACCGGATTCCAGCCAAGGCTGTCCGACTGCAGTAGTTTTTCTAGAGATGTTTTTCAGGGGCTAAATGTCCTTTTTCCTTAGGGGTGAAACACCTTGGCCAAGATTCTCGTGGTTACATCCGGCAAGGGTGGTGTGGGTAAGACCACCACCAGTGCTGCTATCGGTACCGGCCTCGCACTGCGCGGTCACAAAACAGTTATCGTCGACTTCGACGTCGGTTTGCGTAACCTCGACCTGATCATGGGTTGCGAGCGTCGCGTCGTGTACGACTTCGTCAACGTGGTCAACGGCGAAGCCAACCTGCAACAGGCCCTGATCAAAGACAAACGCCTGGAAAACCTCTACGTGCTGGCCGCCAGTCAGACCCGCGACAAAGACGCGCTGACCGTCGAAGGCGTGGAAAAAGTCCTGATGGCGTTGAAGGAAGACTTCGAATTCGTGGTCTGCGACTCCCCGGCCGGCATCGAGAAAGGTGCTCACCTGGCCATGTACTTCGCCGATGAAGCGATTGTCGTGACCAACCCGGAAGTCTCCTCGGTTCGTGACTCGGACCGCATGCTGGGCCTGTTGGCCAGCAAGTCGCGTCGCGCTGAAAACGGCGAAGAGCCGATCAAGGAACACCTGCTGCTGACCCGTTACAACCCGCAACGCGTCAGCGACGGCGAAATGCTCGGCGTCGAAGACGTCAAGGAAATTCTCGCCGTGACCCTGCTGGGTGTGATCCCTGAGTCCCAAGCGGTACTCAAGGCGTCCAACTCCGGCGTGCCGGTGATCCTCGACGACCAGAGCGACGCCGGTCAGGCGTACAGCGATGCCGTTGAACGCCTGCTGGGTAAAACCGTGGAGCATCGGTTTCTCGATGTGACGAAGAAAGGATTCTTTGAGCGTCTGTTTGGAGGCCGGTAATGAACATTTTTGACTTCTTTCGTGCTAACAAGAAGCCAAGTACCGCCTCGGTAGCGAAAGAGCGTCTACAGATCATCGTGGCGCATGAACGCGGCCAACGCAGTACGCCGGACTACCTGCCCGCCTTGCAGAAGGAATTGGTCGAGGTGATCCGCAAGTACGTCAATATCGGGTCCGATGACGTGCACGTCGCCCTGGAAAACCAGGGTAGCTGCTCGATTCTGGAACTCAATATCACCCTGCCAGATCGCTGAGTCGATCCGGCAGGAGCCACGGCGACTCAGGCCCCCTCTGCCAATGGAGGGGGCCTGAGTCGCCGTTGGCGTTTGTTACGAGGCTGTTTTAATGCCGCTGTCCAACATCCGTATCATCCATCAGGACGCCGCCGTACTGGTGGTGGATAAACCGACCCTGTTGCTGTCCGTCCCCGGCCGGGCCGATGACAACAAGGATTGCCTGATCACCCGCCTGCAAGAAAACGGCTACCCGGAAGCCCGCATCGTCCATCGCCTGGACTGGGAAACGTCCGGCATCATTCTGCTGGCCCGTGACCCGGACACCCATCGCGAACTGTCTCGGCAATTTCACGACCGCGAAACCGAGAAGGCCTACACAGCCCTGTGCTGGGGTCAACCGGAGCTGGACAGCGGTAGCATCGATCTGCCGTTGCGCTACGATCCGCCGACCAAACCGCGCCACGTGGTGGACCACGAGTTCGGCAAAAACGCCCTGACGTTCTGGCGCGTACTCGAACGTTGCGGCGACTGGTGCCGGGTCGAACTGACACCGATCACCGGCCGCTCCCATCAGTTGCGCGTGCACATGCTCTCAATCGGCCATCCGCTGCTGGGCGACGGCCTCTATGCCCATGAGCAGGCGCTGGCCGCCTGGCCACGGCTGTGCCTGCATGCGAGCATGCTCAGCTTTACTCACCCGCAGAGCGGCGAACGCTTGCGCTTCGAGTGTCCGGCACCGTTTTAAGCGCAGCACACTTCTCCCCGTGGGAGCGAACCTCTGTCGCGAGGGAACTTGCTCCCGCTCGGCTGCGATGCAGTCGCAAAGCTGTTGGGGCCGCTTCGCGCCCCAGCAGGAGCAAGCTCCCTCACCACACCGGCTCCCACAAGGGATCATCTGCAGACGCAACCCCCTCAGCCCAACGCCAATTCTGCGACCAATACGTTAAACTGGCGCCATTGCTGTCTGGAGCTACTTATGCGCGAAGAGTTGAACCAAGGCCTGATCGATTTCCTCAAGGCCTCCCCTACCCCGTTCCATGCCACCGCCAGCCTTGTTCAGCGTCTGGAAGCGGCGGGTTATCAGCGTCTCGATGAACGCGAGCCCTGGTCCACCGAGGCCAACGGCCGTTACTACGTCACCCGCAATGACTCTTCGATCGTCGCCATCAAGATGGGCCGTCATTCAGCGCTGCACGGCGGCATTCGCCTGGTCGGCGCCCACACCGACAGCCCGTGCCTGCGGGTCAAACCCCAGCCGGAACTGCAACGCCAGGGTTTCTGGCAACTGGGCGTCGAAGTCTACGGCGGCGCGCTGCTCGCCCCCTGGTTCGACCGCGACCTTTCCCTGGCCGGCCGCGTGACCTTCCGCCGCGACGGCAAGGTCGAGAGCCAGCTGATCGACTTCAAGGCACCGATTGCGATCATTCCGAACCTGGCCATTCACCTCAATCGTGAAGCCAACATGGGTTGGGCCATCAACGCCCAGACCGAGCTGCCGCCGATCCTTGCGCAGTTTGCCGGCGATGAGCGTGTGGACTTCCGCGCCGTGCTCACCAACCAGCTGGCGCTGGAGCATGGCTTGAACGCCGACGTGGTGCTCGATTACGAGCTGAGTTTCTATGACACCCAAAGCGCGGCGGTCATCGGCCTGCATGGCGATTTCATTGCCGGCGCGCGCCTGGACAACCTGCTGTCGTGCTACGCCGGCCTGCAGGCCTTGCTGACGGCTGAAACCGACGAAACCTGCGTGCTGGTCTGCAATGACCACGAAGAAGTCGGTTCCTGCTCCGCGTGCGGCGCCGACGGCCCGATGCTTGAGCAGACCCTGCGTCGCCTGCTGCCTGATGGTGATGAATTCGTACGCACCATTCAGAAGTCCCTGCTGGTCTCGGCCGACAACGCCCACGGCGTGCACCCCAACTACGCCGACAAGCACGACGCCAACCACGGCCCGAAACTCAACGCCGGCCCGGTGATCAAGGTCAACAGCAACCAGCGTTACGCCACCAACAGCGAAACCGCCGGGTTCTTCCGCCATCTGTGCATGGCCGAGGAAGTGCCGGTGCAAAGCTTCGTGGTACGCAGCGACATGGGCTGTGGCTCGACCATCGGTCCGATCACCGCCAGCCACCTGGGCGTGCGCACCGTGGACATCGGCTTGCCGACGTTCGCCATGCACTCGATCCGCGAGTTGTGCGGCAGCCACGACCTGGCGCACCTGGTGAAAGTGCTGAGCGCGTTTTACGCCTGCCAGGAATTGCCGTAATCACCAAGCAAAGGAAATCTGCAGAGAATCCTCTGTGGCGAGGGAGCTTGCTCCCGCTCGACTGCCAAGCAGTCGCAAAACCGACGAATGCGGTCTGCCAGGAAGAACGCGATGGCTGGTGTTGGGGCTGCTCCGCAGCCCAGCGGGAGCACGCTCCCTCGCCACAATAATCCCGCGGTTCTCGCGGCTCATTCTGATACACATCACTACCGGCCACCCAAAACCCACCTAGACTTGAAATACCCCCTTAGACAAGGCAGTCGCCCATGATCTCGATGTCTTCATTCCACGCCATGCTGATCCCGATTCTTGCCGGGATGATCCTGCTGGCCATCGGCTTCAATTTCCGTGACAAGAATGTCGGCGTGTTCGCGATGTGGATCGGCATGCTGACCATCCTCGCCACCGTCGTCTTCAAGATCCTCGCCAAACTCAACGAATAAATCCTCGCCCCTCGCTCGCATTGATTTTGGCGGGCTCGTACACTCGGTCGATCTGCTCCTTTCAAGGTTGACCGCCTAGTGTTCGCTCGTCTTTTTGCCCTGCCCTGTCTTTTCCTCGTCTGCCTCATGACGCTGCTGCCGATCACGCCAGCCGAGGCCGCCGGTTTGCCGAGCCTGCTCAATGGCTCCGCGAAAACCCAGCCGGAGGCGCAAGAACCTCTGGGGCAATCACTCGACGAAGTCATCAAGTCGCTGGAGAACGATCAGCAACGCAGCAAGTTGCTGGCCGACCTGAAGAAGTTGCGCGACGCCACCAAAAAAGCCCAACCGACCAAAGAAGAAGGCGTGCTGGGCCTGATCGGCGGAACGCTGGCCAATTTCGAAAAACAGTTCTCCGGCGTCGACAGCCCGCTTACGCGCTGGTCCGAAGAATTCAATCTGGCCAAAGACGAACTGATAGCACTGGCGCTACCGGTCAATGAATGGCTGCCGATCATTTTTGCCTTCGCCATGATCCTGATGATCTGGAGCCTGCTGGCCGCCGCACTGATCTGGCTCGGGCACCGGGTGCGGATGCGCTTCGGCCTGACCGAGGAATTGCCGCAACACCCCAAGGCCCTCGACATGCTGCGGTTTGCCCTGCGCAAACTTGGCCCTTGGCTGATCGCCCTGGTCATCACGGTGTACATGAGTTACGCCTTGCCCTCGTCATTGGGCAAAAGCCTGGCCATGGTGCTGGCCTATGCGTTGGTGGTCGGCACGTGTTTTTCGGCGATCTGCGTGATCGCTTTTTCCCTGCTCGACGGTCCGCATCGTCACCGCGCCTTGTACATCCTGCGGCATCAGGCCTTTCGGCCGTTGTGGCTGATCGGCAGTTTCGCCGCGTTCGGTGAAGCCCTGAGCGACCCGCGACTGGTGACCAGCCTGGGCAGCCACCTGGCGCACACCGCCGCCACCATCGCCAATGTGCTGGCCGCGCTGTCTACCGGCCTGTTCATCCTGCGCTTCCGTCGCCCCATCGCCCACCTGATCCGCAACCAGCCGCTGTCCCGGCGCCTGACCCGCCGCGCCCTGAGCGACACCATCGATATTCTCGGGACCTTCTGGTACGTGCCGGCGCTGGTACTGGTGGCCATCTCGCTGTTCGCCACCTTCGTCTCGGCCGGCGACACCAGTACCGCACTGCGTCAGTCGCTGATCTGCACCGTGCTGCTGGTGTTGTGCATGGTCATCAATGGGCTGGTGCGTCGCCATGCGCTGAAACCGCAACGTGGCGTGAAGCGTCATGCGCTGTATTCCGAACGCCTGAAAAGCTTCTTCTATACCCTTGCCCATTTGCTGGTGTGGCTGGCATTCATCGAACTGGGCCTGCGCGTCTGGGGCATGTCGCTGATTGCGTTCACCGAAGGTGAAGGCCATGAAGTCAGCGTGAAACTGTTCAGCCTCGGCGGCACGCTGATTTTTGCCTGGCTGATCTGGATTCTCAGCGACACCGCGGTGCACCACGCCCTCACCCGCTCGCGCAAAGGCCTGGCCAATGCCCGCGCGCAGACAATGATGCCGCTGATCCGCAATGTGCTGTTCGTGGCGATCTTCATCGTGGCGTTGATCGTCGCCCTGGCGAACATGGGCATGAACGTCACGCCATTGCTGGCCGGCGCCGGCGTCATCGGTCTGGCCATCGGTTTCGGTGCACAGTCACTGGTCGCCGACCTGATCACCGGGCTGTTTATCATCATCGAAGATTCCCTGGCTATCGACGACTACGTGGATGTCGGCGGCCACCTCGGCACTGTCGAAGGCCTGACCATTCGCACCGTTCGCCTGCGGGACATCGACGGCATCGTCCACACGATTCCGTTCAGCGAGATCAAAAGCATCAAGAATTACTCCCGGGAGTTCGGCTACGCGATCTTCCGCGTGGCGATCCCCTCGAACATGGACATCGATAACGCAATCAAACTGATGCGCGACGTCGGCCAGAAGATGCGCAACGATCCGCTGCAACGGCGCAACATCTGGTCGCCGCTGGAGATTCAAGGGGTCGAGAGTTTCGAGTCCGGCAACGCGATACTTCGGGCACGATTCAAGACCGCGCCGATCAAGCAGTGGGAAGTCTCCCGCGCCTTCAACCTGTCCCTGAAACGTCACCTGGACGAAGCCGGGCTCGATCTGGCGATGCCGCGCATGACCGTGCAAGTGGTGACGGCGGGTGGCGGCCCGGCAACAGAATAACCGCCGCGACCCGATCGCCTGTAGCTGCTGCCGAGCCTGCGAAGCAAACCTGTGGCGAGGGAGCTTGCTCCCTCACCACAGAGCTAATCTCAGGCATAAAAAAATCCCCGAACCAGTCGGGGATTTTTTATGTTCGATCAATCAACCCGAAGGCGGATCAATCTTCGCGATAGCGACGCAGCTTCAACTGCTTACCAGCAACGCGAGTGTCCTTCAGCTTGGTCAGCAGACGCTCCAGACCATCTTCCGGCAGCTCGACGAGGCTGAAGCTGTCACGCACCTGGATGCGACCGATGGCTTCACGCGCCAGACCACCCTCGTTGAGGATGGCGCCCAGCAGGTTCTTGGCAGCGATACCGTCACGCGCACCCAGCGCGGTACGGCAACGGGCACGACCTTCGGCCAATGGAACCGGAGCGCGACGCTCACGATCACCACGGTCCGGACGATCACCGGTACGCTCTGGACGATCGCCGCGCGGTGCGTTGTTCGGCACCAGTGGACGTTCTTTCTCGATTGCAGCCAGGGTCAACGCCTGAGCATTGGTGGCCTTGCGCAGCAGAGCAGCGGCCAATGCACGCGGAGTGCAACCGATATCGGCAGTCAGGCGATCCAGCAGATCACCGTGAGTCGACTCGGCATCGCCAACCAGCGGCGACAGGCTGTTGGTCAGTTTCTTGATGCGCGCATCGAGAACTGCCTGAGCGTCCGGCAGGCGGACTTCGGCAACTTTCTGACCGGTTACACGCTCGATCACTTGCAGCATGCGGCGCTCGCGCGGAGTCACCAGCAGCAGTGCACGACCTTCGCGACCGGCACGGCCGGTACGGCCGATACGGTGAACGTAGGACTCAGGGTCGTACGGCATGTCAACGTTGAATACGTGAGTGATGCGCGGAACGTCCAGGCCACGAGCAGCAACGTCGGTCGCCACAACGATGTCCAGACGGCCATCCTTGAGGGAATCGATGACGCGCTCACGTTGGTTCTGGGCAATGTCACCGTTCAGCGCAGCGGCTTTGTAGCCTTTGGCTTCCAGGGCGCTGGCCAGGTCCAGGGTCGCTTGCTTGGTGCGCACGAACATGATCAGGGCGTCGAAGTCTTCGACTTCCAGCAGGCTCAATACAGCCGAGGTCTTCTGGTCAGCGTGAACCAACAGGTGAGCCTGTTCGATCGCGGTAACGGTCTGAGTCTTGGTCTGGATCTTCACGTGTTGCGGATCGCGCAGGTGGCGTTCGGCAATGGCACGGATCGACTGTGGCAGGGTGGCCGAGAACAATACGGTCTGACGGGTCGCTGGCAGAGCCTTGAAGATGACTTCCAGGTCGTCCATGAAGCCCAGCTTGAGCATTTCGTCAGCTTCGTCCAGAACCAGGTGGTTCACGGTCGACAGGACTTTTTCGTCGCGACGCAGGTGGTCGCACAGACGGCCCGGGGTGGCGACAACGATCTGTGCGCCGTTACGGATTGCTTTCAGTTGTGGGCCCATAGGCGCGCCGCCGTAAACGGCCACAACGGTTACGCCCGGCATTTGCTTGGCGTAGGTTTCGAAAGCGGTTGCTACTTGCAGCGCCAACTCACGGGTTGGCGCCAGGATCAGGGCTTGCGGCTCGCGCTTGGCAGGATCGATGCAATGCAGGATCGGCAGGGCGAACGCGGCGGTTTTACCCGTACCGGTTTGCGCCTGACCAATCATGTCGTGACCGGCCATGATGATCGGGATCGATTGCTGCTGAATAGCCGAAGGCTCTTCGTAGCCAGTCGCGATGACGGCTGCAAGAATATTCGGATTAAGATTAAAAGCGGCGAAGCCGCCGGTTTCCTGGGTCATGGGTCTGCCTCTAAGTGCATCCGCAAAGACCCATGCTCCAAAGCTGCGCATGCCGTGTAAGACTCAAGAGTCGCCCTGGCTGCTTTGTCGGCGGGGATTTGCGAAAACGAATGAATGAAAAAGATTCGTCAAGGGAGAGTCCGCTGTGCGGACGTGCAGCCGAAGCTGACTTCGGGGAATTGCGCTACCTAAACGCGGCCCGGTTAAAGGCCGGCGCGCACTATACCGGAATTCGCCCAAAAAGGGAGCATTATTTGTCGGAAATCTGACGCATACACCGTTATGTCACAGGCTTTGCAGATAATCGTGCAGCAGTCTATTTTTCAAAGGCCCGGCCCTGCTGGCGATGGCGCTAAAACGGTTCCCCCTTGTGACGCAGTCCTGCAGTCTCAAACCCCTTCCCGCTCGAGGAATTGCGTGATGAATCAACCCGTTACCAGCCGTGTGACCTGCGAACGGCACGGCCATGTCCTGTTGATCGGCCTGGATCGGGTGGCCAAGCGCAACGCCTTCGATCTCGACCTGCTCAATGCCCTCAGCCTGGCCTACGGCGAATTCGAGGCCGACAGCGAGGCGCGGGTGGCGGTGGTGTTCGGCCATGGCGAGCATTTCACTGCCGGGCTCGACCTGGTCAATGCCAGCGCAGCGCTGGCCGAAGGCTGGCAGGTGCCGCCCGGAGGGTGCGATCCGTGGGGGGTGTTTGCAGGTCCGCGCGTCAGCAAACCGGTGATCGTCGCCGCACAAGGTTATTGCCTGACCATCGGTATCGAGCTGATGCTGGCCGCCGATATCAACCTGTGTGCCAGCAACACCCGATTCGCCCAGAAAGAAGTCCAACGCGGGATCTTCCCGTTTGGCGGCGCGACGTTGCGCCTGCATCAGGTTGCAGGCTGGGGCAACGCCATGCGCTGGCTGCTGACCGGCGATGAGTTCGATGCCCATGATGCGCTGCACTTGGGCCTGGTGCAGGAAGTCATGGCCAGCGAGGATTTGTTGCCGCGGGCGATTGAACTGGCTGAGCGGATTGCCCGGCAGGCACCGCTGGGGGTTCAGGCGACGCTGATGTCGGCGCGGCAGGCACGTTATGAAGGGGAAACCGCGGCGGCGCAGGGATTGCCGGCGCTGGTGAAGAAGCTGTTGGCGAGTGAGGATGCGAAGGAAGGTGTGCGGTCGATGATCGAGAAGCGGCCCGGCGTGTTCAAAGGCTGCTGACAAGACGGCTTTTGTGGCTAGGGAGCTTCTGTGGTGAGGGGATTTATCCCCGTTGGGCTGCGAAGCAGCCCCAAAACCAGCGCCATGGCCATTCAGGCAGACCACATTCGCCGACTTTGCGACCGCTTCGCGGTCGGACGGGGATAAATCCCCTCGCCACAAGTGATCACACCCGCATCAGCTCGCCGGGCGAATCGCCTTGATCAGCGACTGCAACGAATACCCCAACCGCGGCGCCAGCTCTTCGGCCCGCGCAACCAATCCGTCCATGTCCAGGTCCTGATCCAGTTCCGAAGGCACGATCAGAATCACATTGCCCTCCTTCACCGGCAGCTCCCAGTAATGCCGATGATAAAGCCCGCGCAACAACGCCGCGCCCAAGGGTTTGCCGTCGTCGGTGGCCCATTGATTGATCACCAGCCAACCGCCCGGATTCAGGCGTTTCTGACAATTTTCCAGAAAACTCCAGGCCAGGTGCCCGACACCCGGCCCGACATCGGTATAGAGGTCGACGAAAATCAGGTCCGCCGGCTCTGCCGTCGCCAGCAATTCCAGTGCATCGCCAACCCGGATGTACAGTCGAGGATCGTCATCCAGCCCAAGGTATTCGATGGCCAGGCGCGGCACGTCGGGGCGCAGTTCGATGGCCTCGACATCTTCCAGCGGCAGGAATTTCAGGCAGGCCTGGGTCAACGTGCCGGCACCGAGGCCGAGGAACAGCGCGCTTTCCGGCTGCCCGTGACACAACGCACCAACAAGCATCGCCCGGGTGTAATCGTATTCGAGCCAGCTCGGGTCGGCGGTGAACACACAGCTCTGTTCGATGGCATCACCGAACTCGAGAAAACGGTAATCGGCCACTTCCAGCACACGAATCACACCGAACTCGTCCTGTACCTCGGCGAGCAGATGCTCGACGCGCTCCTCAGTCATTTCGTCTCCTGATCGTTACCAGGCCCGGCAACGTAGTACACCGCAACATGAGGCGGCAAAAGCGCGATTGTCCGCGAAGCGACGGGAACAGGTCACGCACTAATTTGCTGATAACATGAACACCCGAGCGTAAAACAACCGAGACCGTGATGAGCCAACCCTGGAGCCCTGACAGCTGGCGCGCCCTGCCGATCCAGCAACAACCTGTTTATCCCGACGCGGCGCATTTGCTGCACGTCGAGCAAACCCTGGCCAGCTATCCGCCGCTGGTGTTTGCCGGTGAAGCCCGGGAATTGCGCCGTCAGTTTGCCGAAGTGACACAGGGTCGCGCATTTCTGTTGCAGGGCGGCGACTGCGCCGAAAGCTTCGCCGAGTTCTCCGCCGCGAAAATCCGCGACACCTTCAAAGTGCTGCTGCAAATGGCGATCGTCATGACCTTCGCGGCCGGTTGCCCGGTGGTCAAGGTCGGGCGCATGGCCGGCCAGTTCGCCAAGCCGCGCTCGGCCAACGACGAAACCATCGACGGCGTGACCCTGCCGGCCTACCGGGGCGATATCGTCAACGGCATCGGTTTCGACGAAAAAAGCCGCGTTCCGGATCCGGAGCGGCTACTCCAGTCATACCACCAGTCCACCGCCACCCTGAACCTGCTGCGCGCCTTTGCCCAGGGCGGTTTTGCCGACCTGCATCAAGTTCACAAGTGGAACCTGGACTTCATCGCCAACTCGGCGCTGGCGGAAAAATACAGCCACCTCGCCGACCGCATCGACGAAACCCTGGCCTTCATGCGCGCCTGTGGCATGGACAGTTCGCCGCAATTGCGCGAAACCAGTTTCTTCACCGCCCACGAAGCGCTGCTGCTGAACTACGAAGAAGCCTTCGTGCGTCGCGACAGCCTGACCAACGATTACTACGACTGCTCGGCGCACATGCTGTGGATCGGCGACCGTACCCGCCAACTGGACGGTGCGCACGTCGAATTCCTGCGTGGGGTGAACAACCCGATCGGGGTCAAGGTCGGCCCGAGCATGAACCCGGAAGACCTGATCCGCCTGATCGACGTGCTCAACCCGGACAACGATCCAGGCCGCTTGAACCTGATCGCGCGAATGGGCGCGAACAAGGTCGGCGATCACTTGCCGGCACTGATCCGCGCAGTGCAACGTGAAGGCAAACAGGTGCTCTGGAGTTCCGACCCGATGCACGGCAACACCATCAAGGCCAGCAGCGGCTACAAGACCCGCGACTTTGCGCAGATTCTTGGCGAGGTGAAGCAGTTCTTCCAGGTTCACGAAGCGGAAGGCAGTTATGCCGGTGGCATCCATATCGAGATGACCGGGCAGAATGTCACCGAGTGCATTGGTGGTGCGCGGCCGATTACCGAGGACGGGTTGTCGGACCGGTATCACACCCATTGTGATCCGCGAATGAATGCTGATCAGTCACTGGAGCTGGCGTTTTTGATTGCCGAAACTTTGAAGCAGGTTCGACGGTAGTTTTTGATCGCCTGATGTACCGCTATCGCTAGCAGACTAGCTCCCACATGGTTTTGTGTACGACACAGATCCATTGTGGGAGCCAGCCTGCTGGCGATTAGACCAGATTAGTCACCCATCTATCTGTGCCAATGCCACCCGCAACCGCGCCGCACTCGCCCGCGGACAATTCAACTGAACCCGCTCCAACCCCAACCAATCCGCCATCCGCCGCAAATTGACCGCCAACGCCAGCATCCCCTCCTCGTCCAGCCCCGCTTCTTCCTCATGCACGGCATGCACTGCGAGCCGCCCCAATGCCCGTTCCGCGCGCAAATCCACCCGTGCGGCAATCCGCTCGTTGTGTAAAAAAGGCAGTACGTAATAGCCGTAGACCCGCTTGTCCGGCGGCGTGTAGATCTCCAACCGATAGCGAAAATCGAACAAGCGCTCGGTGCGACTGCGCTCCCAGATGAGCGAGTCGAACGGTGAAAGCAAGGCGCTGGCTTCGACCTTGCGCGGCACTTTGGGCTCCGGCAGGCAAAATGCCGGTTGCCGCCAACCCTGAACCTCGCAAGTCAGCAATTGCCCCGTTTCCACCAATTCTGCCAAGCGGGGACGCGCATCACCGGGGCTCAGGCGAAAGTAGTCGCGCAAGTCCTTCTCCGTCGCCACCCCCAAAGCATTCGCGGCATGCAGCAACAGCCCGCGCTGGGCCTCGTCCTCCGAGAGCAACGGCTGCTGCAGAATCGCGGAGGGAATGACCCGCTCCGGCAAATCATAAAGTCGCTCGAATCCACGTCGCCCAGCCACGGTCACCTCACCAGCGGCGAACAACCACTCCAGCGCATGCTTTTCCGCGCTCCAGTCCCACCAAGGTCCTGCCCGCTCCTGGCGCGTCGACAGACTCCCGGCACCCAGCGCGCCGAGCTCCTGAACCGAGGCCAGCACACGGCGAATGGTGTCCTGCTGCTCACGCCCGAATCGCGCCAGTTGCTGATAGATATCTTCACCCCGGGTCGCCCGCCGCATGCGCCAGCGCATCAACGGGTACATCGACAGGGGCAGCAACGAGGCTTCATGGCCCCAGTATTCGAACAACGTGCGTCGACGGCCCGAACTCCAGGCAGCCTGGTCGAGCAAGTCGGATGAGTAGTTGCCGAGGCGGGAAAACAAGGGAAGGTAGTGCGAACGCACCAACGCATTGACCGAATCGATCTGCAAAATGCCCAGCCGCTCGATCAGGCGATTGAGCTGGACCGCTTTGATCGTCGCCGGCGGCTGGCGCCCATTGAACCCTTGGGCGGCCAGCGCCAGGCGTCGAGCCTGTTTGATGGAAAAGGACAGCGTTGCGGGCATGAACATCTCCTTGTCTGCTCGCAACCTACCTTACCGGGAGACGGTTTGTGTAGTTGTGGGTTACTCATTTGTGCATCGGGTCATCCCAGAATGGGCGGATGGTTTCGTGCTCGACATCCGCGCGACTGAGCCCTATGTCCTTCAGTGCTTCGTCGCTCATGCCCGCCAACAACTCGCGTTCACGGTGCAATTCGTACCAGCGACTGATTTTGTGCAACAGATCTGTCACCACATGGATGGAATGTTTTTCTACTTCGACATAGCCTTTTTGACCTTTCATCTTGTTGCCCTCCGTTTGGGATGGCTCAAGTGTCGCGCCGGAGCTAAGATCAATCCAACGAATGTTTCTGATGCAATACATCTCGGAGATTGATCAATGTCCGCCTTCCCAAGTATCGATACCGAAGTGCTGCGCACCTTCGTTGCCATCGCCGATCAGGGCGGCTTTACCCGCGCCGGCGAGCTGGTGAATCGCACGCAGTCCGCCGTGAGCATGCAGATGAAACGGCTGGAAGAGGATGTGTTGCAGCGCCAGTTGTTTCAGCGCGACGGCCGTCAGGTGCGCCTCACCGCTGAAGGCCAGGTGTTGCTGGGCTACGCGCGGCGCATCCTCAAGCTGCACAGCGAAGTGTTCAACACGTTGCGCGAACCGCACATGGTCGGCATGGTACGCATCGGCACACCCGACGATTACGTGATGCGTTTTTTGCCGGGCATCCTGCGGCGATTTGCCCAGTCGTATCCGCTGATCCAGATCGAAGTCCACTGTGAATCATCAAAACAATTGCTGCTGCGCCAGGACCTGGACCTGTCCATCGTCACCCGTGAGCCGGGCAACGAGATCGGGCAACTGCTGCGCAAGGAACGTTTTGTCTGGGCCGAAGCGCAATGCTTCAGTGCCCATGAGCAAACGCCGCTGCCGCTGGCGATGTTCAACAGCGATTGCTTCTGCCGTTTATGGGCCTGCAATGCCCTCGATGCCATGGGCCGCGATTATCGCGTGGCCTACAACAGTTCAAGCCTGTCGGCGATCATGGCGGTGGTGAGTGCCGGCCTGGCCGTGACCGCACAACTGGAAAGCCTGATCACCCCCGACATGCGCATTCTCGGTGAAGCCGAAGATCTGCCGATTTTGCCCGAGGCGAGCATCATGCTGGTGCGCAACCTGCACAACCCGTCGCCGATTACCGAGTGCCTGGCCGAACACATCGTCGAAGGGTTCAAACTTTAAAGGCGAGCATCACCGCACACAGCACCAGGAAGCCACAGAACAGCGCGCGCAGCAGCCGCTCCGGTATGGTGTGGGCGATCTTCACGCCCCAACTGATGCTCAGCAGACCGCCGATGGCCAACGGCACACCGATCATCCAGTCCACTTGATGATGCACGGCATAAGTCACCAGCGTGACGCCCGTGCTGGGTAACGCCAGTGCCAGCGACAAGCCTTGGGCAACCACCTGGCTGGTGCCGAACAGGCTGGTCAGCACGGGCGTTGCCACTACCGCCCCACCCACACCGAACAATCCACCCATGGTCCCGGAAGCCGCGCCGAGCACGCCCAGCCATGGCCATGAGTAATTCATCTGCGAACTGACCGACACATTGGCGTAGAACATTCGCACCAGGTTGTAGGCCGACAGTGCGATCAGGAATGCGACAAATCCTACGCGCATGGTTTCCGCATCGATGCCCACCGCCCAGATCGACCCGATCCACGCAAAGCAAAAACCCATCGACGCCAGCGGCAGCGCGTGACGCAACTCGATTTTATTGCGCTGGTGATAGCGCCACAGCGCCAGCATCACATTCGGCACCACCATGACCAGCGCAGTGCCTTGGGCAATCTGCTGATCGAGCCCGAACAACACCCCCAGCAACGGAATGGCGATCAGCCCTCCGCCAATCCCAAACAACCCGCCCAGGGTTCCCAGGGCGGCACCGAATACCAGATACATCAAAAATTCAATCACGGCCAATGTCCTCTCACCTCAGGCGATCCATCCTACGCAGTCGGCGCTGGCGGGGAAACGCATAGCAACGCACAATGGCTGTGCCAACTTTGCATAAGCACTGACTACGCCATGAACCCCAATCAGTTAACCGAACAACTGGGCCTGTTCCTCGATGTACTGGAAACCGGCAGTTTCTCCGGCGCATCCCGCCGTTATCCGCTGACACCGTCGGCCGTGGCGCGGCGCATCGACAGCCTGGAAAACGCCGTCGGCAGCCAGTTGTTTATCCGCAGTACCCATGCCGTGCGCGCGACGCCGGCCGGGTTGGCATTCGCCGAACGGGCGCGGCGGATTGTGGCCGAACTGCAACTGGCGCGGGCCGAAGCGGTGTCCCTGAGCAGTGCGCCGGAAGGCCTGATACGGATCGACGCCCCCGCCGCGTTCGGCCGGCGGCACCTGGCGCCGGTGATCGCTGATTTTCTGGTGCTCTACCCCGGTCTCGATGTGCAACTGCACTTGATCGACAGTTTTGTCGACATGCAGGGTTTGAACCTGGGCAAGGTTGATCTGGTGCTGCGTACCGGGCAAATGGCCGACACCCGCCTGGTGGCCACACCGCTGGCGAGCATGGTGCGCATCGCCTGCGCCAGCCCCGACTATCTGAAGCGTCGCGGCGTACCGACCGACCCGGCGCAGTTGATTGAACACGACGGCCTCGACTGGGATGGCCTCGCCCCACCCTTCGCCTGGCGTTTCGAGCGGGATGGGCAAATGCAAACGCACCGCCCGTCGCGCATCCGCATGAGCGCCAACAATGCCGAGGCGCTGGCCTGCGGGGCATTGGCCGGGTTGGGTGTCGCGCATCTGCCGACCTGGCTGACCAGCGAATATTTGTTGCGTGGTGAGCTACTGCCCCTGTTTTGCGAAAATGGTCTGCCACCTTCGGACACCACCGGCATCTATGCCTTGCGCCTGGAGCAGCAGCCCAATTCCCGCAGTCGTTTGTTGCTGGAATACCTGAAAACCCGCTTCAGTCCGATTCCGCCATGGGACCTGGCGCTGCAAACCGACCTGGACCGGCACTAGTCCAGAATTGTCTGGCGCATTAAAGATTCGCCCGCTAGATTTATGACGATCACTGATCAAGGCTTCGAAATGAACACCGAGCGCAACACCTCCGATAACTGCGACGCCCTGCTGCTGGATAATCAGGCCTGCTTCGCCCTGCATTCCACCTCGCTGCTGATGACCAAGGTCTACAAGCCGCTGTTGCAAGCGCTGGGCCTGACCTATCCGCAATACCTGGCGATGATGGTGTTGTGGGAACAGGACGGTTTGACCGTAGGCGAAATCAGCACGCGCCTGCTGACCGATCCTGGCTCACTGACGCCACTGCTCAAACGCCTGGAAGCCGAAGGCTTGCTCAGCCGCACCCGCAGCCGCGAAGACGAGCGAGTTGTGATTGTCGAACTCACCGAACAGGGTCGCGCCTTGCGGGACAAGGCTCGCGGAGTTCCCCAGTGCATCCTCGGCGCCAGCGGGATGACGCTGGAGAGACTGCAGAAACTGCAGGCAGAGCTGCAAGTGCTGCGGAGCAATCTGCAAGACAGCCTGTAATCTTCAAACCATCACACATCCACTGTGGGAGCGGACTTGCTCGCGAATGCGGTGTGCCATTCAGCACATGTGTTGACTGACACACCGCATTCGCGAGCAAGCCCGCTCCCACATTTTTTTGTGGTGACCTCGGGACTCCGCTTCATCTGCCCCTCGCCTCGAAAAAATTTACTGCCCGAAAATCCTGCCTGAATCGCTCTAATTCCATAGTCTTGCCGGCAATCACTCCCGGGCCTCACCACGCTTGCCAAACTTTTTTCAAAATTTATCTTGTGCGCAAGATATTAGCGCGATACATTCACCTCGCACTTACTTAGCGCGCAAACATTTAGCGCAAACAAACAAATCCAAACGAGGCGTACATCATGCAAACTCTCTACACCGCAATCGCAACTTCCACTGGTGGCCGTGACGGTCGTGCGGTTTCCAGCGATAACATCCTCGACGTCAAACTCGCTACCCCGAAAGAACTCGGCGGTGCTGGCGGCGCAGCCACCAACCCTGAACAACTGTTCGCCGCCGGTTACTCGGCCTGCTTCATCGGCGCGCTGAAATTCGTCGCCAGCCAGACCAAACGCAGCATCCCGGCCGACGCATCGATCACCGCCCATGTCGGTATCGGCCAGATTCCTGGTGGTTTCGGTCTGGACATCGATCTGCACGTCAGCCTGCCAGGTCTTGAACAAGCCGATGCGCAATCCCTGGTCGATGCTGCCCACCAGGTCTGCCCGTACTCCAACGCCACCCGTGGCAACGTCGATGTGCGCCTGCACGTTACCGTCTAACTGCTGATTCCTAGACCAAACAGGAAACGAACATGAACACTTTCAGCAAAGTCTTGACCGGTACCCTTCTCGCCCTGTCCATCCACAGTGCATTCGCGGGCGACGGGGTTGAGCACAACACCCAGGCGTTCCTCGATGTTCTGAATGCCGGCACCGGCAAACCGATGGAACAGCTTTCACCGAAAGATGCCCGGGCCATCTTGGTCGGCGCGCAAGCCGGGGTGAAATTGACGCTGCCAAAAGCGGACGTCAGCCAGAAGACCAT
The DNA here is from genome assembly GCF_048079215.1 of Pseudomonas sp. NFX71. Classification (NCBI taxonomy): domain Bacteria; kingdom Pseudomonadati; phylum Pseudomonadota; class Gammaproteobacteria; order Pseudomonadales; family Pseudomonadaceae; genus Pseudomonas; species Pseudomonas sp. NFX71. The sequence continues at coordinate 6,423,021 of NZ_CP182230.1, forward strand.
TCAAGTCGACGGCCAACCCATCAGCCTGACCATCGTCCGTCCGGCCGGGGTCAAAGGCGAGCTGCCGGTGTTCATGTTCTTCCACGGCGGCGGCTGGGTGCTGGGGGATTTCCCGACCCACGAACGCCTGGTTCGGGATCTGGTCACGGGTTCGGGGGCGGCGGCGGTGTTCGTCAATTACACCCCTTCGCCGGAAGCGCATTACCCGGTGGCGATCAACCAGGCTTATGCCGCGACCCAGTGGGTGGCTGAGCACGGTAAAGAAATCAATGTCGACGGCAAGCGCCTGGCCGTGGCCGGCAACAGCGTCGGCGGCAACATGGCGGCCGTGGTTGCGCTGATGGCCAAAGACAAAGGCACCCCGGCGATCAGGTTCCAGGTGCTGCTGTGGCCGGTGACGGACGCAAACTTTGAAACGGCGTCTTACAACCAGTTTGCCGAGGGGCACTTCCTCACCAAGAACATGATGAAGTGGTTCTGGGACAACTACACCACTGACGCCAAGCAACGTAACGAGATCTACGCTTCGCCACTGCGCGCGACCACTGCCCAACTCAAAGGCTTGCCACCTGCGCTGGTACAAACCGCCGGCGCCGATGTGCTGCGCGATGAAGGTGAGGCCTACGCCCGCAAACTCGACGAGGCCGGCGTGCCGGTGACGGCGGTTCGCTACAACGGCATGATTCACGACTACGGCTTGTTGAATGTGGTGAGCCAGGTGCCTGCGGTGCGTTCGGCGATGTTGCAAGCGTCTGAAGAGCTCAAGCAACACCTGAAATAAAGCAAAAAGCAAAAGATCGCAGCCTCGTTTCACTCGGCAGCTCCTGCAAGGGAATACAAAACTCATGCAGGAGCTGCCGAAGGCTGCGATCTTTTGATCTTGATATTCGGCCACAAAAAAGCCCGACTCAATGGTCGGGCTTTTTCATTCCTGAAGCGGTGCTTATTTAGCACGGCCTTTGTAGGAACCGCCTTCGCGGGTATCGATCTCGATCATGTCGCCGATTTCGATGAAGTCAGCAACCGACAGTTCGGTACCGTTCTTCAGTTTGGCAGGCTTCATCACCTTGCCGGAAGTGTCGCCGCGAGCGGAACCTTCGGTGTAGTCAACCTGACGCACGATAGTGGTCGGCAGTTCTACGGAAACCAGACGCTCTTCGAAGAAGATCGCTTCGCAAACATCGGTCATGCCTTCTTCAACGAAAGGCAGAACGGCTTCGATGTCTTCAGCGTTCAGCTCGTACATGGTGTAGTCGGTGGTGTCCATGAACGTGTAGGTATCGCCGCTGATGAAGGACAGGGTCGCTTCTTTGCGGTCGAGGATTACGTCGTCCAGTTTGTCGTCGGCGCTGTAAACGATCTCGGTCTTGTAACCGGTCAGCAGGTTTTTCAGCTTGGTCTTCATGATCGCGCTGTTACGACCAGACTTGGTGAATTCAGCTTTCTGAACCAGCCAAGGATCGTTTTCGAGACGGATCACGGTACCGGGTTTCAGTTCTTTACCAGTTTTCATTGCGAATATCCGAATTTGGATGGGATTTACAAAAATCTAGGCCGCGTATCATATCCAATTTAGGTAAAACTGTACCAGCGCCGCGGCAAGATCTGCCTGCAAGGCTTGTTCCAGACACCACGCTTCGGCATGTTTTTGCAGTTCCGGCCAGTGTTCACGGGTTGTCAGCCAGTGACCCGACATATCATGCCCGGCATTCCACGCACGCCAAAGACCGCTGATCGCCTCGCGGGCGGGCGCAGACAGGCCTTTTGTGTACAGCGTCAGGAACGCTTCGAGCTTGTCCAGGTGAATGTCTTCGTCCTGCCGATAGATGTGCCAGAGCAGTGGCCGGCCCGCCCACTGAGCGCGGACAAACGAATCTTCGCCGCGCACAGCGTTGAAATCGCAGCACCAGAGCAGGTGATCGTATTGCTCCTGTCGGACGAACGGCAGCACTTGCACAGTCAAGGCCTCGCGCACATGCACGGCGCCCGCCGCCAATCCCTCGACACCGAGCCAACGCTCGACATCACCCAGAATCCGCCCTTCGGGCACCAACAGATGCGTCGGTGTCGAATCGGCAGCCATCACATCCAGCCAGCTCGCCAGGCCGCTATTCTCATAGGCGAACAGCGAGATCAGCTGTGCACCTGGCGCGCGATCAATCCCTAACCCTTGCAGGAATTTTCGCTGAGCCTCGGGGCTTTGCTGAAATTGCCGGCGTCGCTCGAGCAATCCGCTTTCACGCAGCAAGCCACCGGTGCCCTTCTGGAAACCCGGAAAGAAAAAGTACTTCTGCACACTTTTGTATTTTACCGACGGCAAACCGTGGCAGCCGATAACCCAGTCTTCAGCACTCAGGTAATCAAGGTTCATCCACAACGGCGGCTTTTCCCGCGCGGCCATGGCGTCCATGTAGCCGCTCGGCAGCTGGCAGGCGAATGCGGCGATCACCACATCGGCGGCGTCGGTGGGTAACCAGTCGGCTGGCCATTGCCGGACTTCGACACCGTCCTGCCATTGCTGCGCGACATGGATGTCGATCTGCGGACAGAGTCGCTCGAAGGCCCGCAAGTCGTCGACCCACAAACGCACCGCCAGCGAATGCTCGGTGACCAGTTGTCGGGCCAGGCGCCAGGTCACGCCGATGTCGCCAAAGTTGTCGACCACGGCGCAAAAAATATCCCAGCGGGTTTTCAATTGAGGCATTCCAGGCTCCCGTTGGCAAAGGCGCCGATTGTCCGCATAAATTACTCCGTGCAGAAGAGCCGACGGCGATTAATCTTCATGCGACAATCGCCACTCGCCCGCGACCACCCGCCAGGAGGCAGTCATGCCCTACCGCCCCAACCCGCGCCGCCGCTTGCCGATTCAGCTCAATGCCCTGCAACTGACCGGCAGCATTGCCCTCGGATTGTGGCTGGGATTCCTGGCTATTGCGCTGACCTGCTGGCTCGCTTCCCGACTGTTGTTCAACGAGCAATTGGCGCCGGTCGCGCAAGCGATAGAGCAACTGGCGAAACCACCTGTGGTCGCGCAACCGGTTCCGGACATTCCACCCCAGAGCCCGCTGTTCGACCAATACGAAGAGAACCTGCGCAAGAACGAACAGCAGCAACGACTGGATCAGGCCCGCAGCACCCGCCGCAATCTGGCCAATCCGAAATGCCAGTTCTGGCTGCAGCAGGACCAGACCGCGCCAAGCGAAAAAAGCCGCGCCAACGTTCTGCAATTCTGCGATTGACAATGAATAAACAAGCCGTCCACCAATTGATTCTCGACAAGCTGCGAGTCGATCTCGACATCGCCGAACGTGCCGCGCAAACCGCGTACGAAACGGCGACCCACGAAGAAAACATCGCCGAAAACAAGTACGACACCTTGGGACTGGAGGCGTCATACCTGGCGGCCGGGCAGGCGAAACGGGTCGAGGAAATCAGGCAATCGCTGGCGCTGTGCCAGAGCCTGACGCTACGGCCTTACGACGATCAACGCGGCATCGAAGTCGGCGCCCTGCTGGGTCTGGAAGACGAAAAGGGTCGTGAACAATGGCTGTTTCTGGCCCCCGACGCGGCAGGCTTGAAGGTCGATCTTGTCGGGCAATGGATTACCGTCATCACCCCTCGCTCACCGCTGGGCAAAAGCCTGCTGGGCAAGTTCGAAGGGGACGAGGTGGAGATTCTGGTGGCGGGCGCTCGGCAACAGTTTTCTGTCACCGAGGTGGTGTAAACCGTAGATTAATGAACGGGCAGTTCGACGCCGTCGAACAGCTCTTCCAGTTCCTGCTTGTTGTGGCACTGAATGGCTTTGGCCATGACTTCGCGGGTCAGGTGCGGGGCGAATTTCTCGATGAAGTCGCACATGAAGCCACGCAGGAAGGTACCGCGACGGAAACCGATTTTGGTGATGCTGGACTCGAACAGGTCGCTGGCATCGAGCATCACCAGATCGCTGTCGAGTTTTGCATCAACCGCCATTTTCGCCACGATGCCCACACCCAGCCCCAGGCGAACGTAGGTCTTGATCACGTCGGCGTCGGCGGCGGTGAACACCACTTTCGGCGTCAGGCCGCGATGGCTGAAGGCTTCGTCGAGTTTCGAACGACCGGTGAAACCGAACACGTACGTCACGATCGGGTATTCGGCCAGTGCTTCAAGGGTCAGCTTCGACAGCTTGGTCAGCGGGTGGCCCTGAGGCACGACCACGCAACGGTTCCAGCGGTAGCACGGCATCATTACCAGGTCACCGAACAGCTCGAGGGCTTCGGTGGCGATGGCGAAATCGACGGTGCCGTCAGCGGCCATTTCGGCGATCTGCATCGGCGAACCCTGGTGCATGTGCAGCGCAACGTCCGGGTATTGCTTGATGAAATTGCTGATCACCGGCGGCAACGCGTAACGCGCCTGGGTGTGCGTGGTGGCGATCGACAGGGTGCCTTTCTTCTCGTTGGAGAACTCCTGGGCGATCTGCTTGATGCTTTCAACCTTGCGCAGGATCTCGCCGGCGGTGGTGATGATGCGCTCGCCGGCTGGGGTGACGCGGGTCAGGTGCTTGCCGCTGCGAGCAAAGACCTCGACGCCCAATTCGTCTTCCAGCAGACGGATCTGCTTGCTGATACCCGGTTGCGAGGTGTAAAGGCTTTGGGCTGTAGCGGAAACGTTGAGGTCGTGGTGCGCCACTTCCCAGATGTAGCGCAGTTGTTGAAGCTTCATATGAATCCCTCAAAGCAGGTAGACGCCACGGGCATCAGCGACGGTATATAACTATATTAATGGCTTGAAGAATAAATCTAGAACTTTTTTATCAGAACGCCACTATTCGTGTTCTGTGTCCTGTCTCGTAAATACGTTTCTCTTTTGACGAGTGGCTGTTGCCGCCAGGCAAGGCGCCGCGATGACTCATAGCCCGCTATGGTGAGGAGCGGCAACGCAGCATGGCAGAAACAGACGCCGTCAAAAAAGAAACAGTCTTTGCGAGGCAGGACACTAACGATCCCCTTGGCGACGGCGTTCCACCAGCGGCACCAGATAGACCGGGACCCGAGCCAACTGCAACACCCGCGCTGCGGTCCTGCCCAAAGGCGTTTCCGCGCCAGCACCATGGCTATGACTACCTACGATCAACAAATCCACGGAGAGTTTCTGCGCCTGGTCGAGAATCACCTGCGACGGATCGCCCTGAAGCACCCGCACCGCCTGAATCCGGTCCAGATCGTGCGCCCCCTCGTCCCCCAACTCCTCACGAAAACTGTCGAGCACCCGTTGCTCGATATTGGCAATGACGGTGTTCAGGCCCTGACTGTGAAACTCGTTCAACGCCTGTTCATCGAGGTAACTCTGAAGCACCGATTCGGCAAACAAACCCATCGGCTCAACCGCGTGCACCACATACAAGTCAGCATCGAATGTTCGAGCCAGCTCCAGGGCATGCTGCATCACTAAGGGCGCGTACAGGCCGAGGTCAGTGGCATACAGCATCGAACGAATCATATGACCTCCTCGAGTGCCAACATGGCGGAGATTGATTCAGCTTAGCAGTGCCTTGGCGAGTACGACGTCTCGCGTAACGCGTTGAACGGCGGGGTTAAACCTTTTGCTCGTTGCTTATGCCATGGGGCACATGGCCGGTAGCGACCACCTCACGAGCCAACTCGCAATGGCCGGCCTGATCGTCGAAAAACACGTCGGCGGCAAAGGCTTCGAGGAAAGCGGACTTGGTCAGGCCGCCGAGGAACAACGACTCATCCAGGCGAATGTCCCACTCGCGCAACGTGCGGATCACCCGCTCATGGGCCGGCGCCGAACGGGCGGTGACCAGCGCGGTGCGGATCGGACAGGCGTCCTCCGGGAACTCACGCTGCAACAGATTGAGCGCCGCGAGAAAGCCTTTGAACGGCCCACCGCGCAGTGGCTCGCGGGCACTTTCGCGCTCGCTGGCCTGAAACGCCTCCAGGCCGCCCGCCTGATAAACACGCTCCGACTCGTCGGAAAACAGCACCGCGTCACCGTCGAAGGCAATGCGCAATTCATCGCTCGCGGCACGGCTGGCACCGCCCGACAGAATGGTCGCCGCAGCGAAGCCGGCATCCAGCGCACTGCGCACGTCTTCGGCGTGGGTCGACAGAAACAGGTCGCAACCAAACGCTTTGAGATACGGGTACGGGCTGCGCCCACCGACAAATGCCGCACGGGAGATCGCCAGTCCGTAATGGTGAATAGAATTGAACACCCGCAGCCCGGTGTCGGCGCTGTTGCGCGACACCAGGATCACTTCGACCCTGGCGCGGCCGAGGCGGGTATTGAGGCTGAGGAGTTTTTCCACCAACGGGAAGGCATCACCGGGCTCGAGGATTTCGTCTTCGTGTTCGATCTGATATTGCCGATAGGCCTCGACACCGCTCGACAGGTAAACCTTGTGGCTTTCGCTCAGGTCGAACAACGCGCGCGAAGAAATCGCCAGCACCAGTTTGTCGTCAATCGTCTTTGCCATGCCCTTCCCCCTCGGGTTGATCGACTCAGGTATTCCGTCGATCGATAAAACTCAAACTGCGATACAACGCTTCTATTCGCGGCAGTTCGCAACCGGCGGCCTTGGCTGCCGCCAGTGGCCGGGCGTAAATGGCCGCCAGCTCCAACGGTCGCTTGTGCAGAAAATCGTGGTACATGCTCGGCCAGTAGTCCGGCATTTTTTCGGTCATCATGAACAGATAGTCCGCGTAACCCGCCGGCATGTCGTGACCACAGGCCTTGGCGCCCTGAACCACTTCGGCCATCAAGGCCTTGATCAGTTCCCGGCTGTCGGCATCGGTCATCAACGGTGTGGTGCCCGCGCCAAGCAGCACCGACAGGCCGTTGTAAGGGATATTCCAGACCAGTTTCTGCCAGCGCGCCTGATGCAGGTTCGGCATGGCCTGGGAGTCGATGCCGGCGCTGCGGAACAACCCGGCGCCTTCCTCGACAATTGCCATTCGCGCCTGTTCATCGGTGGCGGGGCCACTGTGGTAGCCGACGTTCACCGCGCCGAGGGCCTGATGAGTGATCGCACCCGGGCCCGTGCGATGGACGCAGATCAGGCAGAGTCCGCCGAGCAGGTGCAGGGAATCCGGGAGCAAGGCTCGCAGACTGTCTTCGACATCCAGGCCGTTTTGCAGCAACAGCACCTTGGCGTTCGGTGCCGCCGCTTGAATGATCGCCGGCGCCAGACCGGCATTGCTGGTGGTCTTCGCGCCCACCAGCAGCCAGTCGCAGGGCGGCATGTCTTCGGCCGACGAATAGGCCTGAACCGGATTCAACGTCAGCGCACCGTGCACCGCGCTGTCGAGTTGCAACCCGCGCTCGGCCACCGCCGAGAATTCGCTGCGCAACAGAAAATGCACGTCGAAACCGGCACGCGCGAGCATCAACCCGTAGAAACCACCGATTGCACCGGTTCCGATAATACCGATGGTCGGCCTGGCAACTGCACCCGTCATGGCAACTCCTCTGCTGTTCTGGTCAGCGCCTGACCCACGGCCGCATTGAGCTCGGTGCTGGTCAGGCGCGATTTTAATGCTCCGAAAAACTCACCGTCGCGCACCACAAACAGCGCCGGCAAATGAAAGACCTGATAACGCTCGACCACCCCGCCATTGTCCCCGGCATCGATCCAGCACAAACGATCGACCTGCAGATCGAGCCTTGGCAATTGCTCACGGGCAAAACGGCAGCTGGCACAGCCGACGCTGGTGAATATAACCAGCGACACCCCGCTCATCGCCAGCAACCGTTGGTCGGCGTCGAAATCGGTCAGTTCCGATTCGGCCACTATACTGGGGGAAACAATGTCAGATGGCCGACACATGGAGTCCGTGCTCATGGGACGTTTTATTCCTCATCCTGACGATGTGCCCGTCGAATTAACGTTGCTCAAACCTGAGTGTATTTCACGGCAACAGCTGCACACTATCAGCCTCGGGGGCATGGCTTGCAATTATCACCGCGCCTGGCGTCACGGCACGGCGCTGGAAGTTCGCATCCCGACCTTGAACCCCGATTTGCGTTTTCTGGGCTACGTCGCCTGGTGCCTGCGACGCAAACACGGTTATCTGGTGGGCATTGCCTTTGTTGACGAGCAGATGATGTTCAGTGCCCGAATGGGCGAACAGGTGTGCCAGATCGAACGTTACTGTCGCCTGCATGACGCCCACGACGACCTGCAGGAAACCCAGGCGCTGGCCCTCGAATGGGTCCAGCAGCACGCCGACGAGTTCTCCCACGATACGGTTCGCAAGGCATTTGCACAGGCGGTGATGGATTAAGGGACGTTATCAATTCGTTGCGAATGCCCCTAAAACCGCTGTCTGCCCATTGTCGAGCCACGGTGTAACGCGCTAAGGTTCCGCTCCCGACGCGCTTAATTTGCTGTGCTCCGCCGCGCGGGTTCGCTGGCGGCCGGCACCCGTGACCTGACGAGTAAACGATGGCTGATTTACCGATCAACGACCTAAACGTCGCCTCCAACGAGACGCTGATCACTCCCGATCAGCTCAAGCGTGATATCCCTCTGAGCGACGCTGCCCTGCGCACCGTCACCAAGGGTCGCGAAGTCATTCGCAACATCCTGGATGGCACCGACCACCGCCTGTTCGTCGTCATCGGGCCGTGCTCGATCCACGACATCAAGGCTGCCCACGAATACGCCGAGCGCCTGAAGGTATTGGCTGCGGAAGTGTCCGATACCTTGTATCTGGTCATGCGCGTGTATTTCGAGAAGCCACGCACCACCGTCGGCTGGAAAGGCTTGATCAACGACCCGTACCTGGACGACTCCTTCAAGATTCAGGACGGTTTGCACATCGGTCGTCAACTGCTGCTGGACCTGGCCGAGATGGGCCTGCCGACCGCTACCGAAGCCCTCGACCCGATCTCCCCGCAGTACCTGCAGGACCTGATCAGCTGGTCGGCCATCGGCGCGCGCACCACCGAATCCCAGACTCACCGTGAAATGGCCTCCGGCCTGTCTTCCGCCGTCGGCTTCAAGAACGGCACCGACGGCGGCCTGACGGTGGCGATCAACGCCCTGCAATCGGTTTCCAGCCCGCACCGTTTCCTGGGCATCAACCAGGAAGGTGGCGTGTCGATCGTCACCACCAAGGGCAATGCCTATGGCCACGTGGTGCTGCGCGGCGGCAACGGCAAACCGAACTACGATTCGGTCAGCGTCGCACTGTGCGAGCAAGCGCTGAACAAAGCGAAGATCAAACCGAACATCATGGTCGACTGCAGCCACGCCAACTCCAACAAGGACCCGGCACTGCAACCACTGGTGATGGAAAACGTCGCCAACCAGATCCTCGAAGGCAACCAGTCGATCATCGGGCTGATGGTCGAAAGTCACCTGAACTGGGGCTGCCAGGCCATCCCGAAAGACCTCGCCGACCTGCAATATGGCGTGTCGATCACCGATGCCTGCATCGACTGGTCCGCTACTGAAAACACCTTGCGCAGCATGCATGCCAAGCTCAAGGACGTGCTGCCGAAACGCGCCCGCACCTGATCACTTTTCAGCGCAAAAAAAAACGCCGGGCTATAAACCCGGCGTTTTTTTATGCGTTCGTTTTACTGGCTCAGCTTGGCCGCATGCCGCTGGTGACGCTCCATGTAGCGCTCCACGTAGGAACACGAAGGAATGACGGTGTAGCCCATTTCCTCGGCGTATTCCAGCGCCTTCTCGGTCAAGGCTGCCGCGATACCGCGACCACGCAAGGCATTGGGCACGAACGTGCGATAGATATCCAGGGTCTGTTTCCCGAGATCCATATAGGTCAGGTAGGCACGATGACCGTCCACATTGGTCTCGAACTGATGACCAGCCTGGTCATGGTGGATGGACAACGCCTCACTCATCACTACTCCTCGCGGGTCTTTGATTCCGACCCCTACCTTACCGATGTTTTTCCGGCGAAGGAACATCTACGCCACCCCGTGCCTGAATGGACACCGAGAAGAACAGCACCGATCTCGCGCAACCGAGCACGTATCAAATAGTAGGCACCATTGGCAGAAAATGCTCAAGGTACGCTCGTCATCATGCAAGGTTGGGTCGGTGCTGCTCCGGGGTTACGCAGGGGCGTGCTCGACCGAAGATCCCGGGTGGTCGATCGCCTGAACATTGCCGGATGTTGAGACTTAAGACGAGCGCCCTTCTTTTAAGTCACCTCAACTAGGAGAAAGATATGAGAGGTGCACCGCAAATCCCGAACAAAAGTGTAGACGAATCCATGTAGACAGACTTTAGCCAAGACCGTGAAAACACTCGCGGCTGCCGGAACTTTTTTGTGCCAACTCGCTCAGCGCGGGCTTTGCAGCTGGATATTTTTTAATCAAATGCAAGTAAAAGTTGCTCGAAAAAGAATCAACGCCTACAATTTTTTTTGCTTCTTGCTTTACGTCAGTTTACTTACGACAAGTAATGGGTAGTATGTACGCCGGCTATTTCCTCACTCTGAGGAGACAGCTACTTAATAGAAAGTCCTTGAAGGGGAACACGATGAACAACGTTCTGAAATTCTCTGCTCTGGCTCTGGCCGCAGTTCTGGCTACCGGTTGCAGCAGCGTATCGAAAGAAACCGAAGCACGTCTGACCGCTACTGAAGACGCAGCTGCTCGCTCCCAGGCTCGTGCAGACGAAGCTTACCGTAAAGCTGATGAAGCTCTGGCTGCTGCTCAAAAAGCACAACAGACTGCTGACGAAGCTAACGAGCGTGCTCTGCGCATGCTGGACAAAGCTAGCCGCAAGTAATAATCCTTCGGGATTATTATCAAGCCGACCCATTTTTGGGTCGGCTTTTTTATGGCCGGTCGTTTTGTACCCGCCATAAAAAACCCGCCGACGCAGCCTGCATCGGCGGGTTCTGTTCAAGCCTTACTGCAGCGGGTCGAGCGGTGCACTCGTCACCATCGGCGCCGAGGTATTCGGCACTCCGATTTCCACCGGCAGACCATCTTCGGCAGCAACCACGTCGCGGACCACATCCCAGTTCATGCGCAGGTTGTTGGTGATGTCCTCACGCTTGAGCATCGCGTTGATCACCGCAGTGTGTTTGTCGACCACAGAAGGGTTGCCCTTGTCGTCCAGCGGCGTGTGCGCTTCCAGATAGACCTTGCCGCCACTGACACCGAACTTGTACGGGTCGCTGATAATGCGCACCGACGTACCGACCGGCACCATGCTCGCCATTTCCAGCACGTTGTTGTTGAACATGCGGAAGCAACCGTGGCTGGTGCGCATGCCAATCCCGAACTTCTTGTTCGAGCCGTGGATCAGGTAACCCGGCGTACCCAGGTTGAACTTGAACGGCCCCAGCGGGTTGTCCGGGCCGGCCGGCACGACGTTTGGCAACGGATCACCGTCTGCAAGGTGCTCGGCCTTGATCGAGGCTGGAGGCGTCCAGGTCGGGTTCGGCGTCTTGGCCGTGATGGTGGTGTGAGCGATCGGTGAACCCCAACCCTCGCGACCGATACCCAGCGGGAAGGTGTAGACCACATTCCGGCCTTTCGGATAGTAGTAGAGGCGATATTCAGCCAGGTTGATGACGATACCTTCACGCGGTCCTGGCGGCAGGATGAAACGCGTCGGCAACACGATTTCGGTACCGGCGCCCGGCAGCCATGCATCGACGCCAGGGTTGGCCGCGACCATTTCCGAATAACCCAGATCGTAAGTGGTGCCAAGGTCGGCGAAGGTGTCTTCGTATTTGGCCTTGATGACCTGAACCTGGCCGACGATGTCTTCACCGGGCGGTGGCAGGGGCAACTCCAATGCGGCTACGGGACCTGCCACACAAAGGGCGGCAAGAGACAGGCAGCGGGTGACGGCAGGAAAGCGCGGCAACATCCGGTAAATCCTTCGCAGGGTCAGGGGATAAAAACGGGATTGTACACCGGCGCCCGTAAATTCGGGGAGTCGGCCGATAGCACGCTATCTTTATTGCCTCAAAGCTCGAAGCGCAGCTCTGGCCAGATCGGCGAAGTGCCGCGTTTCTGCGATTCCAGGATCGCCCGGCACAGCGAGCACAGGCGCTGGTCCTGGAAAACGCGGCGGTCGACGCTCGACCAGCGCGGCTGCGCCGGAAGCAGACTGCCACACAGGGTTCGATCGGCCGAGCCACCCAGCTCCAGTTGACGGGTCACCAGATGTACCCGCACTTCCTGGCAGGCGAACAGATCCAGCTGTTCGTCAGGCTCGATCAGTTGGTAGGCAAAAAGTGACCAGGCGGGACGCGGCATCGGGGGCTCCAAATCGGGGGCGCCACCTTAGCCGAAACGCCGCCGCTAGAAAAGCGTCAAAGCAGCGGTTTCAGTGTCGGCCAGACATTTTCCAGCAACTTGTCCTGAGCCCCCGCAGCGGGGTGCAGGCCGTCGGCCTGCATCAGGTCTGGATGACCGCCCACGCCGTCGAGAAAAAATGGCACCAGCGGGATTTTTTTCTCGGTGGCGACGTTGCTGTATACCTCGGCGAAGGCCTTGGTGTAGCGCGCGCCGTAGTTGGGTGGCAGTTGCATGCCGAGCAGCAGCACCTTCGCCCCACTGGCGCGGGAGCTGTCGATCATCGCTGCAAGGTTTTGTTGCAATTGCGTTGGCAGCATTCCGCGCAGGCCGTCGTTGCCGCCCAACTCGAGGATTACCAGCTCCGGTTTATGCTCTGCAAGCAGCGCAGGCAGGCGCGCCTGGCCTCCGGCACTGGTGTCGCCGCTGATGGATGCGTTGACCACCTTATCGTCGAAACCTTCGCGCTTGAGCCGTTGCTCAAGCAACGACACCCACCCAACGCGGGTATCCAGTCCGAAACCGGCGCTGATACTATCGCCAACGATCAGGACTGTACCCGCCGCTGCGTTCTGGGCCATGCACATCAGGGCCAGGCCAGCACTCAAAAACCACACACGCATCGGATTCTCCATGGGCGCAAGCATTCTCACCGCGAAGAACCTCAGCAAAGTGGTTCCCAGCGCGGAAGGTGAACTGACTATCCTGCACGAACTCAGCCTGGAACTGAACAAGGGCGACAGCCTGGCCATCGTCGGCGCGTCCGGTTCAGGCAAATCCACCCTTCTCGGCCTGCTCGCCGGCCTCGACCTGCCGAGCAGCGGCGAAGTCACCCTCGCCGGCCAAAGCCTGAGCAATCTCGATGAAGACCAGCGGGCGCGAATTCGCGCCGAACACGTGGGCTTTGTCTTTCAATCATTCCAGCTGCTCGACAGTCTCAACGCCCTGGAAAACGTCATGCTGCCACTGGAACTCGATGGCCGCAAAGACGCTCGCGAGCGCGCCACCGAATTGCTGCGAAGGGTTGGTCTCGGCCAGCGCCTGACCCACTCGCCACGCCAGCTCTCCGGTGGGGAACAGCAGCGCGTGGCGATTGCCCGTGCGTTTGCCGCCGAGCCCGATGTGTTGTTCGCCGACGAACCCACCGGCAACCTCGACAGCCATACCGGCGAGCGCATCAGCGACTTGCTGTTTGAATTGAACAAGGAGCGCGGCACGACCCTGGTGCTGGTGACTCACGATGAACGCCTGGCACATCGCTGCCGGCGCCTGATCCGACTTGAAGCCGGCCTGCTGGTCGCCCCTCTGGAGCCTTGATGGCACGCTTGCCGCTGTTGCGCCTGTTCAGTCTCGCCATTCGCCAATTGCTGCGCGACGCTCGCGCCGGCGAATTGCGGGTGTTGTTCTTCGCCTTGCTGGTGGCCGTGGCAGCGAGTACCGCCATCGGTTACTTCGGCGCTCGCCTGAATGGCGCCATGATGCTGCGTGCCACCGAATTCCTTGGCGCCGATCTGCTGCTTGAGGGCAGTTCACCGGCGCGGCCCGAACAGATCAGAAGCGGGACTGAGCTGGGCCTTGAACATGCGCAAGTGGTGGAGTTCTCCAGCGTCATCGCCACCGACAACGGCATTCAGCTGTCCAGCATCAAAGCCGCAGACGAGGTCTATCCCCTGCGCGGCGAACTGAAAAGCGCCCCCGCCCCCTTTGCTCCGGAAGAGACCGGGGGCGGACCGAAACCCGGCGAGGCCTGGGTCGAGGCACGATTGCTGACCGCCCTGGATCTGAAGATCGGCGACAGCATCGACGTCGGCATGCGCACTCTCAAACTCGCGCGAGTGCTGACTTACGAACCGGATCGCGCCGGCAATTTCTACAGCCTGACGCCGCGCGTGCTGATCAACCTCAGCGACCTCGCCGCCACCGGCGTGGTGCAACCCGGCAGCCGTGTCAGTTACCGCGAACTCTGGCGCGGCAAAGCCGAAGCGCTGGAAACCTATCGCCAACTGATCAAACCCGGCCTCGCCGCCAACCAGCGCATCCAGGATGCCCGCGATGGCAACCGGCAGATTGGCGGCGCGCTGGGTAAAGCCGAACGTTACTTGAACATGGCGAGCCTGGTGGCGGTCCTGCTGTCCGGGGTGGCGGTGGCGCTGTCGGCAACGCGTTTCGCCACCCGCCGCTTCGATGCCAGCGCGCTATTGCGCTGCCTGGGGCTGTCCCGCCGGGAAACCATGGTCCTGTTCAGTTTGCAGCTGACGGTGCTCGGACTGTTGGCCAGCATCAGCGGCGCGTTGATCGGCTGGCTGGCGCAGCTTGGCCTGTTCGCGCTGTTGCATGATTTGTTGCCCACCGACGTTCCACCGGGCGGCCTGTTTCCGGCCATCGCCGGGATCGGCACCGGGCTGGTGGCGCTGGCCGGTTTTGCCTTGCCGCCCCTCGCGGCGCTGGGCCGGGTTCCGCCATTGCGGGTATTGCGCCGCGACATGCTGCCGATTCCTTCCAGCACCTGGATGGTCTACGGCGTGGCCTTGGGCGCTCTCGGGCTGATCATGTGGCGCCTGAGCCTCGACCTGCTGCTAACCTTCGCCCTGCTCGGCGGTGGCGTGATTGCGGCGCTGGTATTGGGCGGCTTGCTGTTGCTGCTGCTGAAAAGCCTGCGCCGGATGCTCGCGCGTGCTTCGTTGCCGTGGCGTCTCGGGCTGGGCCAATTGCTGCGTCATCCACTGGCTGCCGCCGGACAATCCCTGGCCTTCGGTTTGATTCTGCTGTCCATGGCGTTGATCGCCTTGCTGCGCGGTGAGTTACTCGACACCTGGCAAAACCAGTTGCCGAAAAATGCGCCGAACTATTTCGCGCTGAACATCCTGCCGGCAGACAAACAGGCCTTCACCGATCGCCTGATCGAACTGTCAGCGCAATCGGCGCCGCTGTACCCGGTGGTGCCGGGACGGTTGATCAGCATCAACGGCGAGCCGGTGCAGGAGATCGTCAGCAAGGACTCGGCCGGAGATCGGGCAATCCAGCGCGACCTGAGCCTGACCTGGGCGGCGGACCTGCCGACGGGCAACAAGCTCACGGCGGGAAACTGGTGGAGCGAACAGCCTGCGGATGACATTCCCGGCGTGTCGGTAGAAGGCAAAGTGGCCGAAAGCCTGAAACTCAAGTTGGGCGATCACATGGTGTTTACTGTCGGCGGGGTCAATCGCGAAGCGAAAGTCACCAGCCTGCGGGAGATCAACTGGGACAACTTCCAGCCGAACTTCTTCATGATCTTCCAACCTGGGACATTGAAGGATTTACCAGCGACTTACTTGACCAGCTTCTATCTGGCAGCCGGTCATGACCAGCAGATTGTCGACCTGTCCCGCGCCTTTCCGGCGGTAACCATCCTGCAAGTCGAAGCGTTGCTTGCGCAACTGCGCAGCATCCTCGCCCAGGTCACTCTGGCGGTGGAATACGTGCTGTTGTTCGTGTTGGCGGCGGGGATGGCGGTGTTGTTCTCGGGCCTGCAAGCGACGCTGGATGAACGCATCCGTCAAGGCGCCTTGTTGCGCGCGCTGGGGGCTGAGCGACAGTTGCTGGTCAAGGCCCGGCGAATCGAGTTCGGCCTGCTCGGCGCGGTCAGCGGATTGCTGGCAGCGCTGGGTTCGGAACTGGTGAGCCTGGTGCTCTACCGTTACGCGTTCGACCTGCCCTGGCATCCGCATCCATGGCTGTTGGTACTGCCATTGATCGGTGCTGCGCTGATCGGCGGTGCCGGCGTGTTCGGTACCCGTCGAGCCTTGAACGCCAGCCCCCTGACAGTGTTGCGCGAGGGTTGATAGACTCAAGCCTCCTCAATCACAAGAAGTTGCCATGAGCCGTTATCGCCCTCCTCGCACAGCTGGCACCGCGCTGATCACCCCGGAAGGTGAAGCGCGGATGCGGGCCGAGTTCCATGAGCTCTGGCATGTGCGCCGACCGCAGGTCACGCAATCGGTCAGCGAGGCCGCGGCGCAGGGCGATCGCTCCGAAAATGCCGAATACACCTACGGCAAAAAGATGCTGCGCGAGATCGACAGCCGCGTGCGTTTTCTGACCAAACGCCTGGAAGCACTCAAGGTGGTCAGCGAAAAGCCCAGCGATCCGAACAAGGTTTACTTCGGCGCCTGGGTCACGATCGAGGACGAGGACGGCAAGGAGTCGCGTTATCGCATCGTCGGCCCGGATGAGCTGGACTTGAAACTGGGCCTGATCAGTATCGACTCGCCGTTGGCACGCGCCCTGATCGGCAAGGCACTGGACGCCGAAGTTCGAGTCCAGACGCCGACCGGTGAGCAATGCGTGTACATCGTGGCGATTGAATACCCCTAGGCCTCAGCGGCGGGTGATCAACCCTTGTCGGGCCACGCGGGTCAGTTGCTTGATCATTTCAGGCGCGTCTTCGAGACTGGGTGACTGAATCACCGCCAGGTCGAAGCTGTCGCTGGCAAATCGGGCCAGTGACTCACTGTCTTCGACAAACTGGATCAGGAACGCTGCAGGCCCGCCGGTGCGACGCGGCCAGCCATCCAGATAACGCAAGAGCGTCGGCTGATGTTTGCCGCCAAGCAGGATTTTTGGATTGCGCTGGGTAAGGTGTGCCGTGATCGGCGCGGGGCGTACAACGGGGTTTAGTGCATTCATCGTGTCGTGTCTCTGCCTCAAAAGTCTGCATGGCAGGTGAGAGGCAACACCGAACCAGCGCTTTAGCGGTATTTCGAAGCCTGTTTCAGGCTTCTATCGGCAACTGAATGAGTCACCTGGCGCCCCGCAAGTAGCTGTTTAAATCGGCGCATGAGCAGCATCCTAGAGAAGCTGACTGGACAGTGTCAAGAATGACGCACAACAAAAAGGCCCGCGCAATGCGGGCCTTTTCGTTGAGCCAGAGCGGTCAGCCAGCGATGGCGCGGTCGGCCGACAGTTTGCCGGCGCCTTCGATCAGCACGGCGATGCTGCCACCGAGCAGGGCCAGGGCGAATTCATAACCGTTGTTGGCCATGAACAAACCGTTAGGAAGGTGCACCGAGAAGATCGCCACCAGCGAGAGGAAAGCCAGGCCGAGGGCCGCTGGACGGACCAGCAAGCCGATGATCAAGGCAAGACCGCCGAAGAACTCAGTACCACCCGCCAGCGTCGCCATCAGGTAGCCCGGTGTCAGGCCGATACTCTCCATGTACTGCGCGGTGCCGGCCAGACCGTAACCACCGAACGCCCCAAAAAGCTTCTGCGCGCCGTGGGCTGCGAAGATGATGCCGACGAAGATCCGCAAAACAGTCAGGCCGTAGCCAGCGCGGGTAAACAGTACCTTGTTGATCAGTGAGCTCATGCTGTGTCATCCATTGTGAGTTTGTGTGTTGGTTGGCCGCCATATTAATCAATAAATCGAATGTTAAAAGCGCAATTTTTTCGTCATAACAATCAGTTTAGTCGATTATTTCCGTGAGGCCACTTTCTGCCCCTGGGGCTCCAACGACTCCCGTTCCCGATCGAACGCCAGGTAATACTTGTTCACGCTATTAACATAGCTGACGGGACCCATTCCCACCTGCTCCATGGCGATCCGCTCGACCTGGAAGAACCACTGATTGGGATTCAAACCACGCCGCCGCGCCTCGGCGCGCATGCCCTGAACCCGCTCCGGCCCGATGTTGTAGGCCGCCAGCACGAACGCCATGCGCTCACGCTCGTTGAGTTTGGGGCTGGCAAAAAACTTGCGGCGGATCATCGCCAGGTACTTGGCACCGGCCTGCACATTGGCATCGAGATTCTGAATGTTGCCGACCCCCACCCGCTGGGCCGCCGACGGGGTGATCTGCATCAGGCCGGTGGGGCCGCTACCGCTGCGGGCATTGGGTTGGAGCGCGGATTCCTTGAATGCCAGTGCCGCCAGGTTCAGCCAGTCCATGCCTTGAGCATCGGCGTGCTTCTGCAGTACCGGCCGGAGTTTTTCCAGGCGCTGGCGATCAGCCTTGGCCAATGGATAGTGCACTTGATACAAGCGACGATAGATCCTCAGGAAAGCCACATCCTGGTCCGATGGCTTTTTGTACCCAATGAGGAAGCGGTCGATGCTTGCCCGCAGCATCGACGCATCGCGGCGCACAAACCAGAACTCTTCCCCTGGCTCGCTGATCAGCACCTGCCGATCAAAGCGCAGCTTGGGCAGGATCTTGCCCCAGCGCTCGGCAATCGGTTGCTCGACAATGGTCAGGTGAAAGATGCCGCCCTGAACCATTTCAAGCACGTCTTCAACCGCCAGGCTCGGATCGACCCACTCGATTTTCACTGGCGCCAGCTTGTGCAGGGCGAGTTTTTGATTGATCTGACTGATCGCTTCCCCGGCGGCACTGCCGGTGGGCAATGCCAGGGTTTTACCGGAAAGTTGCTCAAGGTGGGTGTAGCGCTTCTCGCCTTTGATGCCAACCAGCACCAGCGGGATGTTGCTGGCAATAGGCTCACTGGCGCTGACGGCGTAACCCGGTTGCAGATCGAGCAATTCCCCCGGCGCAACCAGATCGCCCTCCCCGCGCTGTAATGCGCCAAGCAGTTGATCCTTGGCTTTGGGGATGATCTTGAGGGTGACTTCCTGACCGTCGCGGGCGTGGCCATTGAGGTATTGCTCGAAAGCACGCAACCGATGGTATTCGACGCCGATGGCCTGGCCCTGGACTTCGCCGGAGCTGTTGCGGCTCTGGTTGACGAGCACCTTCAGCACCCGACTGCTGCGGATTTCCTGCAGATCGCGCACCTTGACCGCCGGCACGGCTTGCAGTGGGCCGGCCAGACGCGCAACCGCGGGCATCGGCAACAGCAGAGAACCACACAGCAGTATCAAAATCGAGGGACGTGTCATCCACTCTCCGGAAAGAATACTGGGCCGATTTCAAAAATCTCCATGAAACCGAACGACAGAAACAGAGCGCCTTGAGCGCTGGCAAAGTGCGAAAGACTGGCACAGTGATGGCACGCTGACCACCCCGGCTTGCCTCGCGGCATCAAAAGACAGCTTTAACTCGTTGTAGTTCTTGGCTTTTCTTATAAATCTACAGCTCTGATATGCTTTCCAGCCTTTGGTCCGAGGTAGCACCATGCAACTCATCGATATCGGCGTCAACCTGACCAACCCCAGTTTTGCCGGCAAGCACAAGGCTGTACTCGACCGCGCGTATGCCGCCGGGGTCTGCCAATTGGTGCTCACCGGCACCAGTGTCGAGGGCAGTGAACAGGCGCTGGAGCTGTGCCAGCAACTGGATGACACGGCGCAACGGCTGTTCGCCACCGCCGGCATTCATCCGCACTCGGCCAGCGACTGGAACGCCGACAGCGCCCAACGTCTGCGCAGTTTGCTCAAAGAGCCAAACGTGGTGGCCGTAGGTGAATGCGGCCTGGATTTCAATCGCGATTTCTCCCCGCGCCCGCAACAGGAAAAAGTCCTGGAACAACACCTGGAAATGGCGATCGAGCTTCAACTGCCAGTATTCCTCCACGAGCGCGACGCCAGTCAGCGTCTTCTGGAAATTCTTCGGGATTATCGAGATCAGTTGCCGGCCGCCGTGGTGCATTGCTTCACCGGCGAGAAGAAAGCGCTGTTCAGCTACCTCGACCTGGACTTGCACATCGGCATCACCGGCTGGATCTGCGACGAGCGTCGCGGCACGCATCTGCATCCGCTGGTGAAAGAAATCAAGCGCGGGCGGTTGATGCTGGAGAGTGATGCGCCGTATCTGTTGCCGCGCAGCTTGCGGCCCAAGCCGAAGAATGGCCGTAACGAACCGGCGTATCTGACTGAAGTGTTGCGGGAAGTGGCATTGCATCGCGGGGAAAGCGAGGAAGAACTGGCGGCTCACAGCACCGCGTGTGCGCGAGCCTTTTTCGGGCTGCCTTTAATAGCAGGATGACGTATCGCGGGCCTGAAGCAGGCCCGCGATACAGCGGTCTTAGTGACTGCTGCGCATCATTTCCTTTGGCACGTACTTGCCGATCTCGAACTTGCCGATCGCCGCGCGGTGCACTTCGTCCGGGCCGTCGGCCAGGCGCAGGGTGCGCTGCATCGCGTACATGTAGGCCAGCGGGAAATCGTTGGAAACCCCTGCCCCGCCATGGATCTGGATCGCCCGGTCGATAACGCGCAAGGCCACATTCGGTGCGACCACCTTGATCTGCGCGATTTCGCTCTTCGCCACTTTGTTGCCGACGGTGTCCATCATGTACGCCGCTTTCAGGGTCAGCAGGCGAGCCATGTCGATTTCCATCCGCGAGTCGGCGATCTTGTCGATGTTACCGCCCAGACGCGCCAACGGTTTGCCGAACGCGGTGCGGTTCACCGCGCGTTTGCACATCAGTTCCAGTGCACGCTCGGCCATGCCGATCGAACGCATGCAGTGGTGGATCCGGCCAGGGCCAAGGCGACCCTGTGCGATTTCAAAGCCGCGTCCTTCACCCAACAGAACGTTTTCGTACGGCACCCGCACGTTTTCGAACAGCACCTCGGCGTGGCCGTGTGGTGCATCGTCGTAACCGAACACCGGCAGCGGACGGACGATCTTCACGCCAGGGGCATCCACCGGCACCAGAATCATCGAATGCTGGGCGTGGCGCGGCGCGTCGGGATTGCTCAGGCCCATGAAAATAAGAATCTTGCAGCGTGGATCGCAGGCACCCGAGGTCCACCATTTCTTGCCGTTGATCACCCACTCGTCACCGTCACGCACGGCGCGGGCGGCCATGTTGGTGGCGTCGGAGGAAGCCACGTCCGGCTCGGTCATGGCGAACGCCGAGCGGATCTCACCGCGCAGCAACGGTTCGAGCCAGCGTTGCTTCTGTTCTTCGTTGGCGTAACGCACCAGCACTTCCATGTTGCCGGTGTCGGGTGCCGAGCAATTGAACGGCTCGGGGCCCAGCAGCGAGCGGCCCATGATTTCTGCCAATGGCGCGTATTCGAGGTTGGTCAGGCCGGCGCCGAGTTCGGACTCAGGCAGAAACAAATTCCACAGGCCTTCGGCCTTGGCCTTGAGTTTGAGTTCTTCCATGATCGCAGTCGGCTGCCAACGGTCGCCCTCGGCAACCTGGCGTTCGAACACGGCTTCGGCGGGATAAACGTAGGTGTCCATGAACGCGGTCACGCGCTCACGCAGTTCTTGCACCTTGGGCGAATAAGCGAAATCCATGAGCAGCTACCTTCTTGAGGGAGGTTGTTTAGGTCATGCAATCGATGCTAGAACAGCTACGAAAATTTACCTAGCCTATTCTCGGCGTGTATTAACATTCATCACCGATATATGATCGGGTGATTGCCGAGGCCCACGGCCTCATCAAAACGCCCCAACAATAAGAGTGCAGCGCAATGAATCTGAGCAAGGTCGACCTCAACCTTTTCATCGTCTTCGACGCGATCTACACCGAAGCCAACCTGACCCGCGCCGGGCAGATTGTCGGCATTACTCAGCCTGCGGTCTCGAACGCTCTGGCCCGCTTGCGCGAGACGTTCAACGATCCGTTGTTCGTGCGTACGGCCCAAGGCATGGTGCCGACGCCGATGGCGCAAAACATCATTGGTCCGGTGCGCAACGCCCTCTCGCTGCTGCGGGTGTCGGTGCAGGAAAGCCGCATCTTCAATCCGTTGCAGGCAGTCAAGACGTACCGCATCAGCATGACCGACCTCACCGAAGCGGTGATCCTGCCGCCGCTGTTCCAGCGCCTTCGTCGCCTGGCGCCAACGGTCATCATCGAAAGCTTTCTGTCCAAGCGCCGTGAGACCACCAAGGAACTGGCGGCCGGGCGTCTCGACTTTGCGGTGGACGCGCCGCTCAACACCGACCCGCAGGTGCGTCACGTCAAGCTGATGGAAGACCGCTACGTGTGTGCCATGCGCAAGGGCCATCCGCTGGCGGGCAAGGAGAAATTCACCCTCGATGATTACCTGTCGCTGACCCACATCCATATTTCCAGCCGCCGCAGCGGTCTCGGCCATGTAGACCTCGCGCTCGGTAAAATGGGCATTCAGCGCAAGATCGCCTTGCGTTCCCAGCACTACCTGATGGCGTCGCAGGTGTTGCAGCAGACCGACATGGTCATGACTGTTCCGGAACGCTTCGCCCGTCGTCATGATTTGTATTCGGTGAACCTGCCGGTCAACGATGTACCACCAGTGGAAACCCACCTTTACTGGCACGAAAGCACCGACCAGGACCCGGCCAACCGCTGGATGCGCGAGCAGATGATCGAGCTGTGCCAGCAGGTGACGGCGCATGAGAAGAAGCTCGATAAGGTGTAAGGCAATGCACCGAGTTATCGCTAAATCGCAGGCAATTCGAAGAGGCCAGGGGTAACACCACAGAACCCCGCCCCTTGACGTATACGTCAACCTGCCTTTAGCTTAGCGCCATGACCTTTTTCGAGCGCTTCCATGAGCAGCCAGACCTACAGCATCTCCGACCTCGCCCGCGAACTCGACATCACCACGCGGGCCATTCGATTTTATGAAGAGCAAGGCCTGCTCAGCCCCGAGCGCCGTGGCCAGGAACGCATCTATTCGCCCCGGGACAAGGTCAGCCTGAAGCTGATTCTGAGGGGCAAGCGCATAGGCTTCTCCCTGGCCGAATGCCGTGAGCTGATCGAACTTTACGACCCCACCGGCGGCAACCAGAAGCAGCTGCAAACCATGCTCAACAAAATCGCCGAACGCCGCGAACAATTGGAACAGCAGATGCTCGACATCGAGCAGATGAAGCTGGAACTGGACACGGCGCAGGAGCGCTGCACCCAGGCTCTGGAAGAAACGATGAAAAGCCAGTCGGTGGTTCAGTAGGTCAACACATTCCTCTGTGGGAGCAGCTAGCCTTTGTGGCGAGGGGATTTATCCCCGTTCGACTGCGAAGCAGACGTCAACTTATTCATGCAGTTGGACTTTAAAGGGCGGGGCCGCTTCGCGACCCAACGGGGATAAATCCCCTCGCCACAAACCCGCTCCCACGGGTCAGTGCCAACATTCAGACAATCAGCACAGGTCGATTCCCATGTCTCTTCCAACCCACGTACGCCTGGTCGAAGTCGGCCCCCGCGACGGTCTGCAAAACGAAGCCCAACCGATCAGCGTTGCCGACAAGGTGCAACTGGTCGACGCGCTGACCGCTGCCGGCCTCAGCTATATAGAAGTCGGCAGTTTCGTCTCGCCCAAATGGGTGCCGCAGATGGCCGGCTCCGCCGACGTCTTCGCGCAGATCCAGCGCAAACCAGGCGTGACCTACGGCGCCCTCGCCCCCAACCTGCGCGGGTTCGAAGATGCGGTCGCCGCCGGGGTCAAGGAAGTCGCGGTGTTCGCCGCGGCCTCCGAAGCCTTCTCCCAGCGCAACATCAACTGCTCGATCAATGAAAGCCTGGAGCGCTTTGCGCCGATCATGGAGGCTGCCAAACAACACGGCGTCAGCGTGCGCGGCTACGTGTCGTGTGTGCTGGGTTGCCCGTATGAAGGTCACGTCGCACCGGAGCAGGTTGCCCGGGTCGCCCGCGAGCTCTACGCCATGGGCTGCTACGAAATCTCCCTGGGCGACACCATCGGCACCGGCACGGCAGGTGCGACGCGCAAGATGTTCGACGTGGTGTCCGCCGACGTGCCGCGGGAAAAACTCGCCGGGCACTTCCACGACACCTACGGCCAGGCCATGGCCAATATCTACGCCAGCCTGCTCGAAGGTATCGCGGTGTTCGACAGCTCGATCGCCGGTCTCGGCGGCTGCCCGTACGCCAAGGGCGCCAGCGGTAACGTTGCCACCGAAGACGTGGTTTATCTGTTGAATGGCTTGGGCATCGACACCGGTATTGATCTGGACGCCTTGATTCTGGCTGGCCAGCAGATTTGTACAGTACTGGGCCGTCCGACCGGTTCGCGCGTGGCCAAGGCTCGTAGCGCGCAATAAGTGCGCGGATGTGTCCAGGTGTTACCGCCATGTCGAAATGTGGGGGCTCAACCGAGTAACACGGAAACAAATTGTCGGGTTTTGACTGAGTGAAAAATCCGACAAAAACTTAAACCGTTGATTTTAAAGGTTTTTTAGAAGTTGGCACGGCTTCTGCTATCTCTATGGCATAACAAGAATAAAAAGCAGCAAACCAATAAAAATAAGACGAAACGACTCTGACATAACAAGAACAACACGGCAGAGACGCAGCTAACAGATTTTTTTGGAGAAGGTGTGCTTTTCAGGGTGCTTTTCGGAGTAACCCGCAACCGGGCAGAGAACAATAAAACTACCTTCAGGTAGCTCCCGAACTGGTTGGATCGCTCAGCGAAAAAGCAGATCAGCGCTCAAAAAAATACGTTTGCTCTTGATCCCGGATGGGGATCGATAAAAACAGCGGTAAAGGGTCACGGTTACCAAAAACAAAAACAGACCGCCCCTCAATAATAAAAAAAGAGCACACGCAACGAAAATTAAAGGGGAGCTTCGGCTCCCCTTTGTGCTTTCTGCGATTCAGGTTTTCCCCCAATCAAAATGTGGAGCGGGCTTGCTCGCGAATGCGATGCATCAGTCGACACATTCATTGACTGACACACCGCCTTCGCGAGCAAGCCCGCCCCCACATTGGTTTGTGATCAACCCTACTTGATGCGCAACTCCTCGATACTGATCTCGCGCATCCGGAATTTCTGGATCTTGCCGGTCACCGTCATCGGAAACTCCTCGACGAACTTGAAGTAACGCGGCGTCTTGAAGTGCGCGATGCGTTCCTTGCACCAGGCTTGCAGCTCCTGCTCCGTGGCGCTGTGGCCCGGGTGGAACTTGATCCAGGCGACAATCTCTTCGCCATAGCGCGAACACGGAATGCCGATCACTTGCACGTCCGCCACCGCCGGGTGGGTAAAGAAGAACTCTTCCAGCTCCCGCGGGTAAATATTCTCACCGCCGCGGATGATCATGTCCTTGTTGCGTCCGGCAATGCACACGTAGCCTTCTTCATTCATGCTCGCCAGATCACCGGTGTGCATCCAGCCCGCCTGATCGATGGCTTCGGCGGTACCTTGCGGGTTATTCCAGTAGCCGAGCATCACGCTGTAGCCACGGGTGCAGAGTTCGCCGATGGTGCCGCGCGGCACCAGGTTACCCGCCTCGTCGATGATTTTGCTTTCAAGCTGCGGTTGGGTGCGACCGACCGTGGTGACTCGCAATTCCAGCTCGTCTGAAGGACCGGTCTGCAAAGACACCGGACTTGTTTCCGTCATGCCGTAGGCAATTTGCACTTCACTCATGTGCATTTCATTGATGACCCGGCGCATCACTTCGATCGGACAGGTCGCGCCGGCCATGATTCCGGTGCGCAGGGTCGACAGGTCGAACTCGGCTCGCTGCGGCTGATCGAGCATTGCGATAAACATGGTCGGCACGCCATAGAGTGCGGTGGCTTTCTCCTCGGCGACAGTGGTCAGGGTCAGCAACGGATCGAACGCATCATTGGGGTAGATCATGGTGCTGCCGTGGGTGATGCAGCCGAGGTTGCCCATGACCATGCCGAAGCAGTGATACAGCGGCACCGGGATCACCAGCCGATCCTGGTCGGTCAGGCCGAGGCTTTCGCCGACCATGTAACCGTTGTTGAGGATGTTGTAGTGGCTGAGGGTCGCGCCCTTGGGGAAACCGGTGGTGCCGGAGGTGTACTGGATGTTCACCGGTTGATCAAAGTTCAGGCTGTCCTGACGCTCGCGCAACTGTTCGGCGGACACGCTGGCCGCGAGATCGGCCAGTTGCGACCAGGGCAGGAAACCCGATGGCGGTTGCGCATCCAGGCTGATGACCCCGCGCAGGTCAGGCAGGCGTTCACTTCGTAACTGTCCGATGGATTGCTCAGCCAGCTCGGGCACCAGCCCTTGCAGCATGCCGTGATAGTTGGAGGTCTTGAAAGAGCCCGCACAGACCAGCCATTGGCAACCCGATTGCTTCAACACGTATTCGAGTTCAGAGCTGCGATACGCCGGGTTGATGTTGACCAGAATCACGCCGAGCTTCGCGCTGGCGAACTGGCTGATGCACCACTGCGCGCAATTCGGTGCCCAGATGCCGAGGCGATCTCCCGCTTGCAGGCCCAGCGCCAGCAATGCCCTGGCATGCAGGTCCACCGCGTCGGACAGTTGCTGCCAGGTGAAACGCAGCTGTTGATGACGCACGACCAGCGCCTCTCCAGCCGAGTACTTCGCGACGGTGTTATCGAACGCCTGACCGATGGTCATCGCCAGCAAGGCTTTGTCCTGAGCACCACGGGTGTAGCTGCGTTGCGGGCTTGCACTGGGTTGATCCATGACGACCCCTATTGTCTTTATTGTAGGAGCGAGGCTTGTGTGGCGAGGGAGCTTGCTCCCGTTCGGCTGCGCAGCAGTCGTGAAATCATCAGCCAGGGTGCTTTCTGCTACACCTGACTTGCCGATTTGCGACCGCTTCGCGCTCGGACGGGAGCAAGCTCCCTCGCCACAGAATGCGACGCTGGTCTTTTCAGAACTGCCTCTACTCTCGCTCAAGTTGACGTTAACGTAAAGGGTGATTGACAGCCATTCGTCACAGGCTTACGTTAACGTAAAGGTGAGAGCTGCATCACGGCCCTCCCCGCCCTACAAAAAAGCCAAAAGGTGACCCATGAGCTACCCATCCCTGAACTTTGCCCTCGGTGAAACCATCGACATGCTGCGCGATCAGGTTCAGTCCTTCGTCGCCAAAGAGATCGCCCCGCGCGCCGCTCAGATCGACATCGACAACCTGTTCCCCGCCGACCTGTGGCGAAAATTCGGTGACATGGGCCTGCTCGGCGTTACCGTGCCGGAAGAGTACGGCGGTGCTGGCCTGGGGTACCTGGCCCACGTGGTCATCATGGAAGAAATCAGCCGGGGCTCGGCGTCGGTTGCCCTGTCCTACGGCGCGCACTCCAACCTCTGCGTCAACCAGATCAACCGCAACGGCAATCACGAACAGAAAAGCAAATACCTGCCGAAGCTCATCAGCGGCGAGCACATCGGCGCCCTGGCCATGAGCGAACCGAATGCCGGCTCCGACGTGGTGTCGATGAAACTGCGCGCCGACAAACGTGGCGATCACTACGTGCTCAACGGCAGCAAAACCTGGATCACCAACGGTCCGGACGCCAACACCTACGTGATCTACGCCAAGACCGACCTGGAAAAAGGTCCGCACGGTATCACCGCCTTCATCGTCGAACGCGACTGGAAAGGTTTCAGCCGCAGCAACAAATTCGACAAGCTTGGCATGCGCGGTTCGAACACCTGCGAACTGTTCTTCGATGACGTCGAGGTGCCGGAAGAAAACATTCTCGGCGTACTCAATGGCGGCGTGAAAGTGCTGATGAGCGGCCTCGATTACGAACGCGTTGTCCTTTCGGGCGGCCCGACCGGGATCATGCAGGCCTGCATGGACCTGATCGTGCCGTACATCCACGACCGCAAGCAGTTCGGCCAGAGCATCGGCGAATTCCAGCTGATCCAGGGCAAGGTCGCCGACATGTACACCCAGCTCAACGCCAGCCGCGCCTATCTGTATGCCGTCGCTCAAGCCTGCGAGCGTGGCGAAACCACCCGCAAGGACGCCGCAGGCGTGATCCTCTACAGCGCCGAACGCGCCACGCAAATGGCCCTCGACGCGATCCAGATTCTCGGCGGCAACGGCTACATCAACGAATTCCCGGCCGGTCGTCTGCTGCGTGACGCCAAGCTGTACGAAATCGGCGCTGGCACCAGTGAGATTCGTCGCATGCTGATCGGTCGCGAACTGTTCAACGAAACCCGCTGAGACGGAGCTGTCCATGGCTATCCTGCATACCCAGCTCAACCCCCGTTCGGCGGAGTTCGCGACCAACAGCGCGGCGATGCTCAAACAGGTCGACGCCCTGCACACCCTGCTCGCCCGAGTGCAGCAAGGTGGCGGCCCGAAAGCGCAAGAACGCCACACCTCGCGGGGCAAATTGCTGCCCCGTGAACGAATCAATCGCCTGCTCGATCCGGGCTCACCGTTTCTCGAGATCTGCCAACTGGCGGCTTACGAGGTGTATGGCGAAGACGTGCCGGCCGCTGGCGTGATCGCCGGGATCGGCCGTGTGGAAGGCGTCGAATGCATGATAGTGGCCAACGATGCCACCGTGAAAGGTGGCTCGTATTACCCGCTGACCGTGAAGAAGCACCTGCGCGCCCAGACCATCGCCCAGCAGAATCGCTTGCCGTGCATTTATCTGGTGGATTCGGGCGGCGCCAACTTGCCGCGCCAGGATGAAGTGTTCCCGGACCGCGAGCATTTCGGGCGGATCTTCTTCAACCAGGCCAACATGAGCGCCATGGGCATTCCGCAGATCGCGGTAGTCATGGGCTCGTGCACTGCCGGTGGTGCCTACGTGCCAGCGATGGCGGACGAAGCGATCATGGTTCGCGAGCAAGCGACGATCTTTCTTGCCGGTCCGCCGCTGGTAAAAGCCGCGACCGGTGAAGTGGTCAGCGCCGAGGATCTGGGCGGCGCCGATGTGCATTGCAAGATTTCCGGCGTCGCCGACCACTACGCCGAGAGCGATGAACACGCCCTGGCCATTGCCCGGCGCAGCATAGCCAACCTCAACTGGCGCAAGCTCGGTGAAGTCCAGCAACGCACGCCCATCGCCCCGCTCTACAACAGCGACGAGTTATACGGCGTCGTGTCGGCGGACGCCAAGCAACCGTTCGACGTGCGCGAAGTGATTGCGCGACTGGTGGACGGCTCGGTGTTCGATGAATTCAAGGCACTGTTCGGGACTACGCTGGTGTGCGGTTTTGCCTACCTGCACGGTTACCCGATCGCGATCCTCGCCAACAACGGCATCCTCTTCGCTGAAGCGGCGCAGAAAGGCGCGCACTTTATCGAACTGGCCTGTCAGCGAGGCATTCCACTGCTGTTCCTGCAAAACATCACCGGCTTCATGGTCGGCCAGAAATACGAGGCCGGCGGCATCGCCAAGCACGGCGCGAAACTGGTGACCGCCGTGGCGTGCGCCAAGGTGCCGAAATTCACCGTGATCATCGGCGGCAGTTTCGGCGCCGGTAACTATGGCATGTGCGGGCGGGCCTACGATCCGCGCTTCCTGTGGATGTGGCCTAACGCACGCATCGGCGTGATGGGTGCCGAGCAAGCGGCGGGCGTTCTGGTGCAGGTCAAACGCGAGCAGGCAGAGCGCAGTGGCCAGGGTTTCAGCGCCGAGCAGGAAGCCGAGATCAAGCAACCGATCCTCGATCAATATGAAGAACAGGGCCACCCTTACTACTCCAGTGCACGGCTGTGGGATGACGGTGTCATTGACCCGGCACAAACCCGCGACGTGTTGGCCCTGGCCTTGTCCGCGTCGTTGAACGCGCCAATCGAACCGAGCCGCTTCGGCGTGTTCCGGATGTGATCGGGAGAACCTCATGAGCGACTTCAACACCCTCGAGCTGCAGACCGACCCGCGGGGTTTCGCCACCCTGTGGCTGAGCCGCGAAGAAAAGAACAACGCGTTCAACGCTGAAATGATCCGCGAACTGATCCTCGCCCTGGACAAGGTCTCGGGCGATGCCAGCCTGCGGTTCTTGCTGGTGCGTGGACGCGGCAAGCATTTCAGCGCTGGCGCCGACCTGGCCTGGATGCAGCAATCGGCCGAGCTCGATTACCACACCAATCTCGACGACGCGCGGGAACTGGCGGAGTTGATGTACAACCTGGCCAAGCTGAAAGTCCCGACCCTGGCCGTGGTGCAAGGTGCGGCGTTCGGCGGCGCGCTGGGCCTGATCAGTTGCTGCGACATGGCGATCGGCGCCGACGACGCGCAATTCTGCCTGTCGGAAGTACGCATCGGCCTGGCGCCGGCGGTGATCAGCCCATTCGTGGTGCAAGCCATCGGCGAACGCGCGGCACGCCGTTATGCGCTGACTGCCGAGCGCTTCGGCGGGCAGCGGGCGCGGGAAATCGGTTTGTTGTCGGAGAGCTATCCGATCAATGAGCTGGAACAGAAAGTCGATCAGTGGATCGACAATCTGCTGCTCAACAGCCCCGCGGCCATGCGCGTCAGCAAAGACTTGCTGCGTGAAGTCGGCAACGGCGCGCTGACGCCGGCGCTGCGCCGCTACACCGAAAATGCCATCGCGCGAATCCGCGTCAGCCCCGAAGGCCAGGAAGGTCTGCGGGCCTTCCTGCAAAAGCGTCCGCCGAGCTGGCAGGCCGAAACCACCCCCAAGGAGCCGCGTTGATGAGCGCACCTGTTATCACCTCTCTGCTGGTGGCCAACCGTGGCGAAATCGCTTGTCGGGTGATGCGCACCGCCAAGGCGTTGGGCCTGACCACCGTCGCCGTGCACAGCGCCACCGACCGTGAAGCCCGGCATAGCCGCGAAGCGGATATCCGCGTCGACCTCGGCGGCAGCAAGGCCGCCGACAGTTACCTGCAAATCGACAAACTGATCGCTGCCGCCAAGGCCAGCGGCGCTCAGGCCATTCATCCGGGCTATGGCTTTCTGTCCGAGAACGCCGGGTTCGCCCGTGCGATCGAAGCAGCGGGCCTGATTTTCCTCGGCCCGCCCGCCTCAGCCATCGATGCGATGGGCAGCAAGTCCGCCGCCAAGGCCTTGATGGAAACCGCTGGCGTGCCATTGGTGCCGGGTTATCACGGCGAAGCTCAAGACCTCGATACCTTCCGCGACGCCTGCGGACGCATCGGCTACCCGGTGCTGCTCAAGGCAACGGCGGGCGGTGGCGGCAAAGGCATGAAAGTGGTCGAGGATGTCAGCCAACTGGCCGAAGCCCTGGCCTCGGCCCAGCGTGAGGCGCAATCCTCGTTCGGCGATTCGCGGATGCTGGTCGAAAAATACCTGCTGAAACCCCGCCACGTGGAAATCCAGATTTTCGCCGACCAACATGGCAACTGCCTGTACCTCAACGAACGGGATTGCTCGATTCAGCGTCGGCACCAGAAAGTCGTCGAAGAAGCCCCCGCGCCAGGCCTCAGCCCGGAACTGCGTCGCGCCATGGGCGAAGCCGCTGTGCGTTCGGCGCAGGCCATCGGTTATGTCGGTGCCGGCACCGTGGAATTCTTGCTGGATGCGCGCGGTGAGTTCTTCTTCATGGAGATGAACACACGCCTGCAAGTCGAGCACCCGGTTACCGAAGCCATCACCGGCCTCGATCTGGTGGCTTGGCAGATTCGCGTGGCGCGCGGTGAAGCGCTGCCGATGACCCAGGATCAGGTGCCGTTGATCGGGCATGCGATTGAAGTGCGGCTGTATGCCGAAGATCCGGGCAATGATTTCCTGCCCGCCACCGGGCGTCTGGAGTTGTATCGAGAGTCGGCTGAAGGTCCGGGGCGTCGAGTCGACAGCGGTGTTGAAGAAGGCGATGAGATTTCGCCGTTCTACGACCCGATGCTGGGCAAGCTGATTGCCTGGGGTGAGGATCGTGAGCAGGCACGCCTGCGCTTGTTGAGCATGCTCGATGAGTTCGCGATTGGTGGGCTCAAGACCAACATCAACTTCCTGCGTCGAATCGTGGGTCATCCGGCGTTTGCGGCGGCCGAACTGGATACCGGGTTCATTCCGCGTTATCAGGAGCAACTGCTGCCGGAGCCCTCGGAACTCAGCGATGAATTCTGGCAAGCCGCGGCGCAGGCGTTCGCCCAGAGCCAGCCTCGTTCACCGCGCGTCGATGACCTGAGTTCGCCTTGGGCCAACAGCAACGGTTTTCGGTCCGGCCTGCCGACCGAAATCACCTTGCACCTGAGTTGTGAAGGTCAGGACCGCGCATTGACGCTGGATGACCGCAATGCCCAAAGCGCGCAACTCAAGGGCGAGCAACTGCTCACCGAACGCAACGGCGTGCGCCGCCAGCATCGGGCAATCCGCCGGGACGGCATTGTGTATCTGCAATGGGAAGGTGAATTGCGCCGCATCGAGGCCTACGACCCGATCAGCGCCGTCGAAGCCAGTCACAGCCATCACGGCGGACTGACCGCCCCCATGAACGGCAGCATCGTGCGGGTGCTGGTGGAGGCCGGGCAAACGGTCGAAGCCGGGGCGCAACTGGTGGTGCTGGAAGCGATGAAGATGGAACACAGCATTCGTGCGCCACACGCCGGGGTGATCAAGGCGTTGTATTGCCAGGAAGGCGAAATGGTCAGCGAAGGCAGTGCGTTGGTCGAGCTGGAAGAAGCCTGAAATGGAGATCGGTCCTACGCCTCCCGAGGACCGATCTGATCAGAACCTGGCCGTTGCCTGAACCACTACGCCGATGATTCGGCAGGCTTCAGTGAAAAGGGCTTTCGGATATGTCGGATTGAGCGGGACCAGGTAACGCTGCCCGCCCTCTTCGATCAGCTTGCGAAAGGTCGCCTCGGTGCTGTCCGGCCATTGGGCAATCACCAGTTTTCCGGGCTCCGGCACAATGGCCGGGTCCACCAGGATCATCATGCCCTCGGCGATACTGACGCCAGTCGGTGCGGTCATCGCATCGCCCGTCACCCTCAACCAGAACGCCGCGCCCTGAGCGTGGTAATCGGTCAGCTCGAATCGCGCCTTGTCGTACACCGTCGGCTCGCCGTCGCGCACCTCGCAGGATTCTCGCCAGTCACTGACCGGGTAGCGGAAGTACGGGTTGTACTTTCGCACCAGATCCTGGCTGTCCTCCTTCGACGTGTCCGGCTCGCGGATAACCAGCGCCACTTCGAGAAATTCCATGCCCAGCGCGTGTAATACCCGGTTCATGTCATCGATGCCCGGCTGGCGGCGTTTGTTCAGCCAATGGCCTATGCCGCCCTGGGACATTCCGAGGCGCTCGGCGAGTATCTCTTGAGTGACGTTGAGTTCACTCATCTTGGCCTTGACCAATTCAATCCATTTATCCATGTGCGGCACGATACGTGGGCGCCTCTCCCCATCAAAACACAAATTGTAGTATTTAAATTCTCGTCACAAATACACTTCGTACTAGGATTGGATCACGGATCTGAATCTATCACGGAGCTTGCCATCGCCATGACTATCCCCAGCAACGACCTGCCCGATCTGCAAATCGACACCTCCCTCACCTCGCCAAAAGGCTCGGCTGCCGCACAACGGGCACTGGATTATTACTTGAAACCAGCTGTGTCCGAGGAGGTGGAAGAAGAGCGCTTTTTTGAGGTGAACCGCAACGTCAGCAGCGAGGAAGCGCTGGTGCGTGC
Source organism: Pseudomonas sp. NFX71 (assembly GCF_048079215.1). NCBI lineage: Bacteria > Pseudomonadati > Pseudomonadota > Gammaproteobacteria > Pseudomonadales > Pseudomonadaceae > Pseudomonas > Pseudomonas sp. NFX71. The sequence goes on from NZ_CP182230.1 coordinate 6,456,536, forward strand.
TTCAGATCTGCTGTGCTGCGCCGCGGCCACGGCATCCGAATCGGCGAATAGTCTGCACGGTGTCCACCGGGCCCTGGCATTTTCGACGGTGCATATGATCGATATGGCCAAGGCGCTGCTGGATCGGTCCCTGGACGAGGATCATCACGCATAAGAAAGGAGGAGTAATTCGAGGGCGCGAAAAGAATTTTCCAATCGCGCAGATAAAATCATTTGACTTGCAAACGAGAATGATTATTATTGCATGCAGCTGATCGCGAGATCAGTCGATTGTCCAAGTGACCTTAGGTCGGTCTCCTGGACTATCTCCTCATCAGGCTAATCACGGTTTTTGACCCGGCTTTTTGCCGGGTCTTTTTTTTTGCCAGTTATTCTGGCTTGACCTTCAGGCTAATGAAGTCTTTATGTGCTGCAAATTCGATGGCGCGGATAATATCAAAAGAATATCTGTTGGCAAGAGAAGCCCGGCAACATTGGCCCAAACTCGCGAAAAATAGCACTTGAGAATCAATCGCGCAGTCTCTAAGCTGCGTCTGCGTCAAGGAGGACGCCCCCCGCTACACCCCGCAATTTCCCCCGGTTTTTCCCTTCCCAGCGTGTAAAGTAGCAGCCATAAAAATCATATTCAGGAATCGACTATGACCGTGGCTAAATCCTCTTTCAGCATCAGTGCAAACTTCGACAGCGGCAATATTGAAGTGCTGGATATCAGCAATCCGTTGCAAGCGTTGCTGGCCATCAAGCCTGACACCCGCAGCCAGCATTTCCAGTGGTTTCACTTCAAGGCCAGCGGGTTGCACGTCGGTCAGGAGCACTGGTTTCGTCTGAGCAATGCCAGCAAATCCTCATACAACAAAGCCTGGGATGGTTATCAGGCGGTGGCGTCCTATGATCACGTCAACTGGTTCCGGGTGCCGACCATTTTCGAAGGCGACTGCCTGCGTTTCAGCCTCGAAGCCACGGCGACCCACGCCTGGTTTGCCTACTTCGAACCCTACAGCCGTGGCCGCCATGACTGGTTGATCGAGCAGGCGCTGACCAAGGCCGGCACCGAACTGCTGGCCACCGGCAAAAGCGTTGAAGGGCGTGACATTCAGTTGCTGCGCAAAGGCACCGGTGCCGAAGGCCAGCGCAAGGTCTGGATGATTGCCCAGCAACACCCCGGCGAGCACATGGCCGAATGGTTCATGGAAGGTGTGATCGAACGCCTGGAAAGGCACGACGATCCGGTCCTGAACACACTGCTGGCCAGCGCCGATTTGTACCTGGTGCCAAACATGAACCCGGATGGCGCCTTCCACGGTCACCTGCGCACCAACGCAATGGGCCAGGACCTCAACCGCGCCTGGCAGAGCGCCAGCCAGGAAGTCAGCCCGGAAGTCCTGTTCGTTCAGCAGCAGATGGAAAAATATGGTGTCGACCTGTTCCTCGACATCCACGGTGATGAAGAAATCCCTTATGTGTTCACCGCCGGTTGCGAAGGCAACCCTGGCTACACGCCGCGGATCGAAAAGCTGGAAACTCACTTTCGCGATCACTTGAAACATTTGACCAAAGACTTCCAGACCAAACACGGCTACACCTGCGACGAGCCGGGCAAAGCCAACATGACGCTGGCGTGCAACAGCATTGGCGAGAAATTCGACTGCCTGTCGCTGACCCTGGAAATGCCGTTCAAGGACAACGATGACGCACCGAACCCGCTGACGGGCTGGTCGGGCAAGCGGTCGAAGCAGTTGGGCAAGGATGTGTTGACGACTGTTGCGGATATGGTTGGCACCCTGCGCTAACCAAGATCTAAAGATCGCAGGCTTCGCCAGCTCCTACACGGTTCAATGTAGGAGTGGGCGAAACCTGCGATCTTTTGGTGTTTACTCTGCCGCGACCCGCACGCAATCCTCAGGTCCCAACAAGCGCCCATCCTCGGCGCGCAACTCCAGTGCCCGGACAGGTCGACCATTATCCCGGTCAACCACCCGCGAGTGCGCCTCCCCGTCCTCATAAAAGAACGCCTCGCCCCACTGCCGCAAACCAATGATCAGCGGAAACAACCCTTTGCCCTTCTCCGTCAACACATATTCCTGATAGGCGCTGCCGTCCGATGCCGGCACCAGATCGAAAATCCCGTGGGTCACCAGCGTGCGCAATCGCGCCGAGAGAATATTCTTCGCCATGCCCAGACTTCGCTGAAACTCACCGAACCGGCGAATGCCGTCGAATGCATCGCGCACGATCAACAACGACCACCAATCGCCAATGGCATCCAGTGAACGGGCGACCGGGCATTCGGCGCTTTGCATGCTTGTGCGTTTGGCCATGACTGCGCCCTCGAAAACAAACGTGGTTGCAATATAAAACCAGTTTACTTACCGTACAACTGGTTTTATTTTGAAACCACATTGGGAGCCCGGCATGAAGCCCACTCAAACAACACTCAGCACTGGCGTTGTACTGCTGTTCGCCGTAGCCTGCGGCCTGGCCGTCAGTAACGTGTATTACGCGCAGCCCTTGCTCGATGCCATGGCCGAGGTATTTGCCATGGACCCGGCCACCATCGGCATCGTCGTCACGCTCACCCAGGTAGGTTACGGCGTCGGATTGTTGTTGCTGGTGCCGCTTGGCGATCTGCTGAACCGTCGACGTTTGATCGTCACGCAAACCCTGCTGTCGGCGCTGACCTTGTTGATGATCGCCCTCGCGTCGAACAGTACCTGGTTGTTGATCGGGATGACGTTGACCGGGTTACTGGCGGTGGTGACACAAGTGTTGGTGGCCTACGCCGCGACATTGGCCATCCCGGCGCAGCGCGGGCGCGTGGTCGGCGTGGTCACCAGCGGCATTGTTGTTGGCATTCTGCTGGCCCGGACAGTCGCGGGTGGGATGGCTGATCTGGCAGGGTGGCGGTCGATTTATCTGTTGTCGGCGGGGTTGACGCTTGTGATGGCGTTGCTGCTGTTTCGCGTACTGCCGAAACACGAGAACACGCAACCCGCCAGTTCTTATGCGACGTTGCTCGGTTCGGTGTTCACATTGTTCAAGGAAGAACCGGTGCTGCGTCAACGGGCGGTTCTCGCGTTGCTGACCTTCGCCAGCGCCATGGTGCTGTGGACACCCATGGTGTTGCCGCTGAGCGCCCCGCCGCTGTCGTTGTCCCACACGCAAATCGGATTGTTCGGACTGGCCGGTGCTGCCGGTGCATTGGCGGCTGCACGTGCCGGGCATCTGGCCGATCGCGGTTTGGGTCAATGGACCAGCGGGTTGTCACTGTTATTGATGCTGGTTTCCTGGTTGCCGATCGCCCTGACCCAATCCTCCTTGTGGGCCTTGCTGCTGGGTGTGATTACCCTGGATCTTGGCTTGCAAGCCGTGCACGTGACCAGCCAAAGCATGATCTACAGCGTGCGCCCCGAAGCCCAAAGCCGTCTTACCGCGGGTTACATGCTGTTCTATTCGATTGGCAGCGCGTTGGGTTCGATCGGTTCGACGGCGATGTATGCGTGGGGCGGGTGGCTCGGCGTTTGCCTGCTGGGGGCAGGTATCAACGCCGTGGCATTGGTCTATTGGTGGCGGACGCTGCCCACGAAAGCACACGAAACCTGTGGCGAGGGGATTCATCCCCGTTCGGCTGCGAAGCAGTCGTAATTTCATCCACTGCGGTTTATCTGACAAACCGCATTGGGGCTGCTTCGCAGCCCAACGGGGATGAATCCCCTCGCCACAATGGATTTCGGCAGATCAAATCAGGTGCGATCCTTGCCCCGCAACATGCTGTCCAGCACCTCATCACGCCGCACCCAACCATGAAACAACGCCGCCGCCAGATGCAGCAGCACGGTCAGAAACAGCAGATACGCCAGATACCCGTGCGCCTTGCGCAGGAACGCAAACAGCTGCGCATTCGCCGGCACGATCGAGGGCAACTGCAGCGAACTGCTGAGCATCACCGGGTCGCCCGCCGCCGAAATCATTGCCCAGCCGAGCAGCGGCAGGATAAACATCAAGGCGTACAGCAAGACATGCGAGGCCTTGGCCGCCAGCGCCTGCCAGCCGGGCAAGTCCGCAGGAAGCGGTGGCTGTCGGGTAGAAAAGCGCACGCCGAGGCGCACGATCACCAGCAGCAGAATCGCAATGCCCAGCGGTTTGTGCAGATGGATCAGCCATTCATGACGCTCTGATACAGAAGCGACCATGCCCGCGCCGATGAACAGCATGGCAATGATCATCAACGCCATCAGCCAGTGCAGCAGTCGCGCCAGTGGCGCGAAGTGGTTCGGTTGGGCGCTCATTGTTGAGCCTCCTGTTTAGCGGCGGGCAGTTGGCTGACTTCACTGGTGCGGCGCAAGTAGGAACTGGCGTAACCGGCAGAACGAGCGGCGAGCAACGGGTCGTCGGAACCTTCGATACCGGATGGCAAGACCAGCGGGTCATAGTTGATGTCCCGGCATTCGCCATTGAGTTGCGGCTGGGTGCTTTCGAGCACCAGCGTGCCAGCGTTCACCACTTTGCGACCTTCAGGCCAGGTTTTGCTGGCGTCGTTCACCGGATCAGCGGGGTCGGCCAGTGTGATCTGGAGCTTCCAACGCAACGGTCCTGCGGCGATCCGCTGAACCAGGTCTTTCTCGAGGAAGTCACCGCCCTCTGGGGCCGTAGCACCTGCTGCGTCCTGTGCCACCGGCACCATGCTCCAGCGCACCGCTTGCCGTTGCCCGGCGGCGTTGACCAGGTAAAACGCATTGACACTGTTATAGGTTTCCGTGACGTAACTGGCGGATGGCTTGGCGGTTTTGATCCAGGCCAGGAACGGGGCGGCTTCCGGGTGTGCACCGAAGAACGCCGGCACCGCTGCCGGGTTCGGTTTGCCGGTGGCCGGGTCTGGCGACTGGGCCTGCTGCAATTGGTAAAACGCTTCAGGCGTGCCCACCGGGAACACCGGCATGCTGTTCATCCCGGTACGCCACTGCTGGCCGTTGGCCTGGGTGAAACGCAGTGCGAGACTGCGGATCGGCACGCTGTTGTCCGGTGCGTAAGGATTGCCGGCCGGCAACGCGAAACGCCCCACAACCGGAGTCCGCGCGTCATTGAACACCTGAGCGCTGGAATAACTGCGCGCTTCACCGCTGCTCTCGAAGTGCCCGATCACGCATACCCCTTTGGAGTGATTACGCCGGAACCCCGGGTGCACGCCATTGTTGGTTTCCAACACGTTGATCAGTTTTTTCGGCGTCAGGCGCTGTGGGTCAAAGGTGCCGTTGACGTAGGCAAAAGCCCCGGCCACGACAGCGATCACCACGGCAATGCCGGCCAGGCGCAACGTCAGGCTCGCGGCACTCAACGGTGGCCGGGTGGGCGGTGATGAGCGATCTACCATGAAAGACTCCAGGGCCATGGGCCACAAGTGAGAAGGATCAAGCAGACGAACGCCATGCGGGTTTATTCCATCGCGCGGTATTTATTTTTTCGAGCGTGGAATAACCTCGAGTCCCGGGCGTCTCCCTAGTCCAGCGTAGTGACTAGTCAGAATGTGATGAACGATATCGACGAACAACTGAGTGAAATCATTCCCAGATTGCGCCGGTTTGCCGTGTCGTTGACGCGCAACCCCAGCAGCGCCGACGATCTGGTGCAGTCGTGCCTTGAGCGGGCGCTGTCGAGCTGGAGCGAAAAGCGTCCCGAGGGCGACTTGCGGGCCTGGCTGTTTTCGATTCTCTATCGGCAGTTTCTCGACGCTCACCGCCGCGCTCGGCGTTATGCGCGGATGCTCGAATTCTTTACCGGACGGGACGATTCCCAACCGTCGGTAGAACGCACCGTGATCGCCCAATCGACCTTGCAAGCCTTCGATCAGCTCAACTCCGAACAGCGCGCCTTGTTGCTCTGGGTATCGGTCGAAGGCCTGAGTTACAAGGAGGTCGCCGAGATTCTCGACGTTCCCGTCGGCACCGTGATGTCGCGCCTGTCCCGCGCCCGCCAGGCCTTGCGCCAACTCAGCGACGGCGAAATCACCCGCCCTTCTCTGCGGAGACTCAAATGATCAGCATGCCCCCGAGCGAGCGTGACCTGCACGCGTATGTGGACCACCAACTCAATGATGACGACCGACGCCTGGTGGAGACTTTTCTGGCCGGTAACGTGGAAATGTCTGCACAGGTCCGCGCCTGGCAGCAGGACGCCCAGCAACTGCGCGCGGCCCTCAGCGGCGCATTGCAGCAACCGGCCAACCCGGACCTCGACCCGGCGCTGATTCGCCAACGCCTCAAGCGCCAATCACGCCGTCACCTGGCCAGCGCTGCGGTGTTGCTGATCGCTGTGAGCATCGGCGGGATCGGCGGCTGGCAGGCGCGGGAGATGACCCTCCTCAGCGCTGCGGCACCGATGGCCGATGCGATGCAGGCTTATCGGCTGTTTGCCCAGCAAGGCATGCTGCCGGCCGATTACAAGGTCAGCGACGACGGTGATATGCAGGGCTGGCTCGACCGTTATTTCACCCAGGCCCATCGCTTGCCGGACCTGTCCGGCGCAGGGTTCAAACCGGTCAGCGGGCGCTTGCTCAGCACCGAACAAGGGCCGGCGGCGATGGTGGTTTACGAGGATCGCAGCGGGCACAAAGTCAGCTTCTACGTGCGCCCGCCGGGGCCGAGAAACTTCCTGCTGCCGAGGGGCAGTCGCAGTGACGGTGAATTACAGGCCGAGTATTGGTCGGGGAGCGGTTACAACTACGCGATGGTCAGCCCGACAGACACGCCTGCGGCGAAAATGCTCAAGCAAACCGTGCAGTTCTGAATACACCACCGTCCCCTGTGGGAGGATTGTTAACCGTATTCAACCCTGCCCGAAGACTTGAGATGGCCGGCGCAACAGCGGATCAAACGGATTGATCCGCGGCCCGATCAGCGCCGCTTCGCGCTTGAGCATGTCCACTACCGTGGGCAAACGATCCGGCCCGAGCCGATCACTCACGGTGGCAACACTCAACGCCGCCACCGCACGCCCTTCACGATCAAGAATCGGCACCGCCACACCAGCCATGCCCTGCAACACGCCGGTGTTGCGCCCGGCGTAACCGAGGGCACGCACGTTCTCGACTTCCGAGCGCAGGAACACCTCGTCATACAGGTGAAAATCCTTCAGCCGCGGCAAGTTGTAATGAATCACCGTGTCACGTTCCTCTTCCGGCAGGAATGCCAGGATCGCCAGACTGCCCTGCCCCACACCCAGCGCCACCCGCCCGCCGATGTCGCCGGTAAACGTACGGATCGGAAACGGCCCTTCACTGCGGTCCAGGCAGATCGCATCAAACCCGCTGCGCGCCAGCAAAAACAACGAATCCCCCAACGAGGCCGAGAGCCGCAGCAACGACGGCCGCACCAGCTCGCGCAGGTTTCCGGTGTTGCCGGCACGCGCTGCCAGGGCAAAAAAATCCAGGCTCAGGCGATAGCGTTTACTGCGCACGTCCTGCTCGACCATGCCCTCGTCCATCAGGCTGCGCAGCAGACGGTGCGTGGTCGGTTGCGACAAACCGATGCGCTGGGCCAGTTGCGTCACACGCTCGCCGCCCTCGACGGTGTCACCCAACGTGCGCAACACGGCAAACAGTCTTGAGACGGCACCGACGCCGACTTCATTTTTATTTTCATTCCGCTCAGTGGAATCAGTCATGTGATTTCTCGACGATTAATTTACTCACTGAATGAAACTAAAAATAACCATCGATTCAGTGAAATAGGCCATTGAGCCCATCCTAGTCTTCGTCCTAATCTGCGTCCACAGGGGCGATTCGAACAACAGCGGCAGCCGACTCAAGTCGAGCGCCAACGCACCCGGCAACACCTTTCGTATCTGCCCATACAAAAAAGCGCGACCTCAGGCCGCGCATAACAATCTCAGGTGGAGCGCAGTTATGGCTTTTGTGCAACTTGAAGGACTCGGCAAACGCTACGGTGAGATCGACGCCGTCGTCGCCACCCACCTCTCGGTCGAGAAAGGTGAGTTCGTTTCCCTGCTCGGCCCCTCCGGCTGCGGCAAAACCACCACCCTGCAAATGATCGCCGGCTTCGTCGAAGTCACCAGCGGGCGCATTTTGCTCGACGGTCGCGACATCACCCACGCAAAACCTGCCAGCCGCGGTTTGGGTGTGGTGTTCCAGAGCTACGCACTGTTCCCGCACATGACCGTCAAAGACAACGTCGCCTTCGGCCTGCGCATGCGCAAGGTGCCCAACGGCGAGTTGCAGCAGCGTGTGGACCGGGTGCTGAAACTGGTGCGTCTGGACCAGCACGCCGAGCGTTACCCTCGAGAATTGTCCGGTGGTCAGCGCCAGCGTGTTGCCCTGGCCCGAGCGCTGGTGATCGAGCCGCCGGTGCTGTTGCTGGACGAGCCGCTGTCCAACCTCGACGCCAACCTGCGCGAAGAGATGCAGTTCGAGATCCGCCGCATCCAGCGCGAAGTCGGAATCACCACGTTGATGGTCACCCACGACCAGTCCGAAGCGCTGTCCATCAGCGACCGCGTGGTGGTGATGCAGGCCGGGCGCATTACCCAGATCGATGCGCCCTACACCCTTTACGAACACCCGCGCACCGAATTCATTTCCGGCTTCGTCGGCAAGGCCAATCTGCTGCCCGGCGAGCGTGACAGTGCGGGTGTGGTTCAGGTGCGCAGCGGCGGTGAACTGACCCTCAGCCTGCGCCCGGAAAAAATCGATCTGCGGGAAAAAGATCACGGCCGTCTGCAAGGCCAGATCGTCAGCCGCTTCTTCCTCGGCAGCCAATGGCTCTACGGCGTATCAACGACCCTGGGCGAGCTCTGCGTGGTGCGCCGCAACGATGGCTCGGCGCCGATGAACGAAGGCACGGCCGTCGGCCTGGACTGGGACGCGGCGCTCCTGCGGGTGCTGAGTGTCGACGAGGTGTCGGCATGAGCACGCTCGTCGCCCTTCGCCAGGGACGCCAGGGTTACCTGTTGTCGGCACCGGCGCTGGCGTTGTACGTCTGCCTGCTGGTGATCCCGCTGCTGCTGACGCTGGTGTTGTCGTTCAACGTCTTCGACTACAGCTCGGGCATCAACGGTAACGCCTACACCGTCGACCATTACAGCAGCCTGCTGGGTGACCCGTACTTCTACGAAATTTTCCTGCGCACGTTCTGGATCAGCGCCCTGACCACCTTGCTGTGCGTGGTGATCGGCGTGCCCGAGGCCTACATCCTCAGCCGCATGGGCGCGCCCTGGCGCTCGATTTTCCTGATTCTGATCCTCACGCCGTTGCTGATTTCGGTGGTGGTGCGCGCCTTCGGCTGGAGCCTGTTGCTCGGCGCCGACGGCCTGGTCAACCAGACCCTGCAAGCCTTCGGTGGCTCACCGGTAAAGCTGCTCTACACACCGTTCGCGGTAGTGATCGCGCTGGTCCACGTCATGCTGCCGTTCATGATCATTCCGGTCTGGACCTCGCTGCAGAAACTCGACCCCGCCGCCGAACAAGCGGCGTTGTCCCTGGGCGCCAGCCATCTCACGGTGATGCGCAAAGTGGTGCTGCCGCAGATCATGCCCGGTGTGCTCTCCGGCACATTGATCGTGTTCGGCCTCGCCGCCAGCTCCTTCGCCATTCCCGGCCTGCTCGGCGGGCGCCGCATCAAGATGGTCGCCACGCTGATCTACGACCAGTACCTGTCGGAACTCAACTGGCCGATGGGCGCGGCCATCGCCGTCGCGCTGCTGTTGCTCAACCTGCTGATCATGCTGTCGTGGAACCGGATGATCGAAGGCCGCTACAAGAAGTCATTGGGATAACTCGTCATGTCCAAGAACGGTCCTTTCGCCCTGCTGTTCCATACCCTGGTGGTCGTGTTCATGTTGGCGCCGCTGGTGGTGGTGTGCCTCGTCGCGTTCACCCCGGAAAACACATTGAGCCTGCCGACCACTGAGTTTTCCTTGCGCTGGTTCCGTGCGGTGTTCGAGCGCGCCGACTTTGTCGATTCGTTTTACAACAGCCTGATCCTGGCGTTCAGCGCCGCCAGTCTGGCGACGTTGATTGCAGTGCCGGCAGCGTTGGCGATCACTCGCTTCGAGTTCCCCGGCCGGGACTTTTTCAACGGCCTGTTCCTGTCGCCGATCATCATTCCGCACCTGGTGCTGGGGGTTGCCCTGCTGCGTCTGTTCGCGCTGATGGGCGTCAACGGCAGCTTCGCCTGGCTGATCTTTGCTCACGTGCTGGTGATCACACCGTATGTGTTGCGTCTGGTGCTGGCGTCGGCCATCGGCCTGGATCGCAGCGCCGAACACGCCGCGCAATCGCTGGGTGCCGGGCGCTTCACGCTGTTCCGCCAGATCACCTTACCGATGATTTTGCCGGGGGTCGCCGGTGGCTGGCTGCTGGCGTTCATCAACAGTTTCGACGAAGTCACGCTGTCGATCTTCGTCACTTCGCCAGCCACGCAAACCTTGCCGGTGCGCATGTACGTGTACGCCACCGAATCCATCGATCCGATGATGGCGGCGGTATCGGCCCTGGTGATTGCGCTGACCGCGGCGACGATGATTCTGCTCGACCGGGTGTACGGCCTGGATCGGGTTCTGGTGGGTAAACAATGAGGGCGCCATGGCTCTGCTGAAACGACTGGCCGAAGGCGACCGCCCGGCCCTGGACTTTACCCTCGACGGCCAACCGGCCAGCGGGCTGCTCGGCGACACCGTGCTGACCGCGGTGCTGACGTGCAGCGAGCATTTGCGCGGCAGCGATTTCAGCGCCGAGCCTCGCGCCGGGTTTTGCTTGATGGGGGCGTGCCAGGACTGCTGGGTTCGGCTGGGCGATGGTCGGCGGGTGCGCGCGTGTTCGACGTTGCTCGAAGCCGGCCAGCACATCAGCCGCGAACCGGGGCGTGCCCTATGAACCCACCTTTCAACTGCCTCTCCCCAATCCCTTGTGGGAGCCAGCCTGCTGGCGATGACGGAGTATCAGCCTCCCCCATTTTTGAATGTGCCACCGCCATCACCAGCAGGCTGGCGCCCACAGGGTTTCAGCGGTGGTCGGCTCAAGGGGGGTGGGTATGAAGTCCGTGGTGATCATCGGTGCCGGGCCGGCCGGGATTCGCGCGGCGCAGACTTTGGTTGCGCATGGCATACGCCCGATTCTGCTGGACGAAGCCGCACGCGGCGGCGGGCAGATTTATCGGCGTCAGCCGGCGAATTTCAAACGTTCGGCGGTCAAGCTGTATGGCTTCGAAGCCCGCAAGGCGCAGGCGTTGCATCAAACCATTGATGAGTTGCGCGACCAGCTCGATTACCGTCCCGACACCCTGGTGTGGAACGCCGAAGACGGTGCACTCGACACCTTGCACGAGGGCTGCGCGGCACGCCTGGAATTCTCTCGGGTGATCGTCGCCACCGGCGCCACCGACCGGGTTTTGCCGGTACAGGGCTGGACGCTGCAGGGTGTCTATAGCCTCGGCGCCGCGCAGATCGCCCTGAAATTCCAGGGCTGCGCCATCGGTGAACGGGTGGTGTTCGCCGGCAGCGGGCCGTTGCTGTATCTGGTGGCGTATCAATATGCCAAGGCCGGCGCCAAAGTGGTTGCGGTACTCGACAGCTCGCCGTTCAGCGCTCAGGCCCGTGCCCTGCCCGTCCTGCTGTCGCAACCGGGCACATTGGCCAAAGGCATCTATTACCGCAGCTGGTTGACCGCCCACGGCATCCCGGTGCATCAGGGTGCAACCCTGAAACGCATCAACGGCGAACAACGGGTGCAGTCGCTGAGCTGGTCCAACTCAAGCGGCGAGCATTCGCTGGACTGTGATGCCGTGGCCTTCGCCCACGGCCTGCGCAGCGAAACCCAACTGGCGGATCTGCTCGGCTGCGCATTCGCCTGGAACCCGCTCAACCGCGCCTGGCTGCCGCAACGCGACAACACCGGTCGCAGCAGTGTCGCCGAGGTTTACCTGGCCGGTGACGGCGCCGGCATCATGGGCGCCGACGCGGCGGAAATGGCCGGCGAACGCGCCGCCCTCGCCTTGCTCGAAGACAACGACTACCCGATCGCGCCGCAGCGTGGCAGGCAATTGGAGCAGGCACTTGGACGGATCGATACCTTCCGTCATGGCCTGGAACGCGCTTTCGTATTCCCCGAAAACTGGGCGGCCGATACCGCTGACGACGTAATGATCTGTCGCTGCGAAGAAGTGCGCGCCGGGGACATCCGCGAAGTGGTGCGCGAAGGCCATTGGGAAATCAATCGGGTCAAGGCCCATTGCCGGGTCGGCATGGGCCGCTGCCAGGGTCGGATGTGTGGTGCCGCGGCGGCGGAAATCATCGCCTGCGAAAGTCAGCGGGCGGTGTCCGGGATCGGTCGACTGCGAGCGCAGGCGCCGATCAAACCGTTGCCGTTTGGTCTGGAGATCGAACCATGATCGAAGTCGATGCAGTCATCATTGGCGGCGGCATTGTCGGGGCTTCCGCTGCGCTTTTCCTGAGCCAGGCGTGCCGTCGCGTGGTGCTGCTGGAACGGGATTTTTGCGGCTCGCATTCCAGCGGCGTGAACTACGGTGGCGTGCGCCGCCAGGGCCGACCGCTGTCGCAACTGCCGCTGTCGCAACGTGCCCACGAGATCTGGAGCCGGTTGCCGCAGTTGATCGGCATCGACGGCGAGTACCAGCGCAGCGGCCACTTGAAACTGGCGCGCAGCCTCGATGACCTGCGCGCGTTGCAGGACTATGCCGCCAGCAGTCAGGGCTTTGGCCTCGATTTGCAGGTGTTCGATCGCAGTGAATTGCGCGCGCGCTTTCCGTGGGTCGGCGAGGTGGCGGTCGGTGCCTCGTTTTGTCCGGATGACGGTCACGCCAACCCGCGCCTGGTATCGCCAGCGTTTGCCCGTGCAGCACGGCGCCACGGCGCGCAGGTCCATGAACAATGCGCGGTGGGCGCGGTGGAGCACGACGGCCAGCGCTTTCGCATCAGCACTCAAAACGGTCTCGAACTGCGGGCCCCCTGGGTGTTGAACTGCGCCGGCGCGTGGGCGGGAAAACTGGCCGAGCAATTCGGCGAAGCCGTGCCGATGCACGCCGGGCACCCGGCGATGCTGGTCACCGAGCCGCTGCCGTGGGTGATGAACGCCAGCACCGGTGTCGAGGGCGGCGGCATCTATGCGCGCCAGGTCGCGCGCGGCAATTGTGTGTTGGGCGGCGGTCAGGGCTTTGCCCTCGACGACGCCCGCGCCCGCCCCGGTCAACACGCGGTGATCGAGATCCTGCGCCAGGCGGTCGAGCTCTACCCGTTTCTTGAAGGCGCCCAGGCGATTCGTACCTGGAGCGGCACCGAAGGTTACCTGCCCGACCGCCAGCCGGTGATCGGCCACAGTGGCACTCAACCCGGTCTGTTGCACGCGTTCGGCTTTGCCGGCGCAGGTTTCCAGATCGGTCCTGCGGTGGGCCAGGCGCTCACCGAGATCATCTGCAGCGGCGCTTCAACCACGTCGCTGGATGCGTTTTCCATCACCCGGTTTCACTCCATCTCCGTTGCTTGATAGAGGAAGGTCGCGCCAATGAATAACGTCAAACGCACTGCACTGCTCGGTATGTCCTGCTTGGGCGCCTTGCTCACGGTCACCCAGGCCCAGGCCGAGCCGACGCTTTACCTCGGCATGAACGGCGGGACCATGGAGCGGCTCTACGCCGACAAGGTGCTGCCGGTGTTCGAGAAAGCCAACAACGTCAAAGTGGTGATTGTGCCCGGCACCTCCGCCGATATCCTGGCCAAGGTCCAGGCCAGCAAAGGCAACCCGCAGATGCACGTGATGTTCCTCGACGACGGCATCATGTACCGCGCCATCGCCATGGGCCTGTGCGACAAACTCGAGGACAGCCCGACCCTGGCGCAGATTCCGGCCAAGGGCCGTATCAAGGACCAGGCCGTGGCGGTCAGCCTCGGTGTCACGGGGCTGGCGTACAACACGCGATTGTTCAAGGAAAAAGGCTGGGCCGCGCCGACCTCGTGGATGGACATGGCCGACCCGCGTTTCAAGGACAAACTGGTGTTCCAGTCGATGGCCTCGTCAACCTTCGGCCTGCACGGTTTCCTGATGTTCAACCGGATTCAGGGTGGCAGCGAAACCGACGTCGAACCCGGCTTCAAGGCGTGGCCGAACACTGTCGGGCGCAACGTGCTGGAATACATTCCGAGCTCGGCGAAGATTTCCGAAATGCTCCAGACCGACGAAGCGGCGCTGTTCCCGCTGACACCGACGCAAGTCACGGCGCTGAAACTCAAAGGCATGCCGATCGAGTACGCGCAACCGAAGGAAGGCGCGGTGGTGCTCAACGTTGCCGAATGCGCCATCGCCAACAACACCCAGCCGGAACTGGCGCAGAAACTCGCCGCGTTTCTGCTGACGCCCGAGGCGCAAGCCGCTGCGCTTGAAGATGGCGATCAGATCCCGTCCAACCCGAATACCCCGACCACCGACAAGACGCGCGGCCAGGTCGAGGCGATGAAGCAGTACCTGACAACGGCGATTGCCATCGACTGGGATCAGGTCAACGAACAGCGCCCGGCGTGGAATGCGCGGTGGAATCGCAGTATCGAGCGGTAGGCAACTGACGCGGCACTGTCAGTAAAACAATGCAAAACCCTGTGGGAGCGGCGGTGCGACGATTCGACTTGCCCGCTCCTACAGGTCCGCGCCAAGAAACAAACTTCACCGCCAGCCCCCCGTTTTGCACCCCGCACTTGTCTACACAACTGGCAGCCAATTTCCCGTATTGGTTACACTACGCCGCCGCAGCTCGGTGAGCCTGCCTGACGATAACGGGGTGATATCAGTGGCCGTTCGACCGCCTGACCGTTCGCGATTCACACCACGCTGGCCTGCGCTGCGCCGCCTCTTCGGCAAGGCATCGACCGCCTCCGCCAGTCATTGCGCGACGGGACGCGCCGTCCACGACTACTTTCGCCACAAGGCTCATTCCCAGGGTTACACACTCAGCCACAGCCAACAGCGCGTGATCGACTGCATGGCGCAGCACGCCGCGGTGCTGCTTGGTACTTCATCGAAACCATTGCCGGGGCTTTACCTGCATGGCGCCGTCGGTCGCGGAAAGAGCTGGTTGCTCGACGGTTTTTTCCAGGCCCTGCCCATCGCGGAAAAACAGCGCCTGCACTTTCATGAGTTTTTCGCCCGCCTGCACCAGGGCATGTTCAGTCATCGCGACCACCCTGATGCGCTGGCGACCACGCTGGACGAGCTGCTGAGCGATTGCCGGGTCCTGTGCTTCGACGAGTTTCACGTCCATGACATCGGCGATGCAATGCTCATTACGCGGTTGTTCAAGGCCCTGTTCCGCCGCGGCATCCTGCTGTTGGTCACGTCGAATTACCCACCCGAAGGCTTGCTGCCCAACCCGCTCTACCATGCGCGTTTCAAACCGGTGATCGACTTGATCAACGCCCGCATGCAAGTGATGGAAGTCGGCGGCCCTCACGATTACCGCAGTCAGGCGAGACATCACGCCCAGCAGCTGTTTACCCAAGGCCACTACATTTGGCCGGCCACCGTGGCACAGCGTCAGGCGTTCAACCTGCCCGAACCCGACGCGCCGGCCATTGCTCTGCCCGTCGGGGCTCGACATCTTCCAGCCCGGTATTGCGAAGGACGCACCATCGGATTCACCTTCGCCGACCTGTGCGACCACCCCACCGCGGTCATGGATTACCTGGAACTGTGCCGCCGTTTCGATCACTGGATCATCGACGGGCTGCCCAACCTCGCCGACTGCCCGATCGCCGCGCAGCAGCGCTTCATCAATCTGGTGGACGTTTTGTATGACCAGGACAAGCATTTGATCCTGCTGGGCCAGCGGTCGTTGCGCGAGAACCTGGGCGGCGATGCCATTGATCTGGCACGCACCCGCAGCCGGCTGGGGCAGTTGGTGGAGGTCAGGGAACCGGTCTGACCACAGGGCTTGCTCGCGCAGAGTTCCTGACCGTCACCGCATCTTTACCGCTATCATGTCGCCCTTTTTCAGGCCCCCGCGCCCTACCTTCGATCAATAGCGAATCTGTTCATGGATACCCTTGCGCAACTGCGCGCCGGCCTGCTGGCTGGCTCCACTCGCCTGGACCTGGCCGCCGGCCTGACGGAATTCCCCAGGGAAATCCTCGACCTCGCGGACTCGCTCGAGGTGCTCAACCTCAGTGGCAACGCCTTGAGCGCCCTGCCGGACGACTTTCACCGTCTGACCCGTTTGCGTGTGTTGTTCTGCGACCGCAACCATTTCAGCGAATTGCCCGCCTGCCTTGGCCAGTGCGCCGCGCTGACCATGCTCGGGTTCAAGTCCAACCGCATCGAAACCGTACCGGGCGCTGCGCTGCCACCGCTGTTGCGCTGGCTGATCCTCACGGACAACCGCATCAGCGAACTGCCCGCCGAACTGGGTGAACGTCCGCACCTGCAAAAGCTGATGCTGGCCGGCAATCGATTGCAGCGCTTGCCCGAGAGCCTGAGCAATTGCCATCGCCTCGAGCTGACCCGCATCGCCGCCAACCAGTTGACCGAACTGCCCGAATGGCTGCTGACCCTGCCAAGCCTGACCTGGCTGGCTTACGCCGGTAATCCGTTGGAAACAGAGGCGGATGCGGCCGTGCTCGAGGCCACGCCGACGATTCCCTGGTCGCAGCTCAGTCTGGAACAACAATTGGGAGAAGGCGCCTCCGGGGTCATTCATCAGGCGTTGTGGAAACAGGCAACGCCGGTCGCGGTGAAACTCTACAAGGGTGAAATGACCAGCGATGGCTCGCCGCTGCACGAAATGAACGCCTGCATGACCGCCGGTCTTCACCCTAACCTGATCCGGGTCGAAGGACGGATCATCGATCACCCGCAGGCGCAGGCCGGGCTGGTCATGGAGCTGATCGAACCGAGTTATCGCAACCTCGCCGGGTTGCCGAGCCTGGCGTCCTGCAGCCGCGATGTCTACGCCAGCGACACCCGCTTCAGCGCTGGCGTGGCCCTGCGGATCGCCTGCGGCATCGCGTCGGTGGCCGAGCATCTGCACCGTCAGGGCATCACCCACGGCGACCTCTATGGCCACAACATTATGTGGAACGAACAGGGTGATTGCCTGTTAGGGGACTTTGGCGCAGCGTCTTTCCATTCGACGGAGGACAGCCTTGAAAGCCGTGCATTGCAACGGATCGAGGTGCGTGCGTTTGGGGTGCTGTTGGGGGAATTGCTGGAGCGGATCGATTCGGGGTTGAGCGATGAGGTGCATGAGCGGCTGGAAGATTTGCAGCAGCGTTGCAGTCAGCCGGATGTGCTGGCGCGGCCGGGGTTCAGCGAGATTGTGCGGGAGCTGGCCAGGTTGAACTGAAGGTAATACAAAACCTGTGGAGAGGGAGCTTGCTCCCGCTCGGTTGCGCAGCAGCCGCCGCTTTTGGGACGGCTTCGCCGTCCAGCGGGAGCAAGCTCCCTCGCCACACTTAGATCTCAGCGATGTGGTTTAACCGGCCAACCCGACAAACATGTCCTGCACGTCATCGTGGTTATCCAGGCCTTCCAGGAAAGCTTCAACTTCAGCCATCTGCTCGTCGCTCAAGCCGCTGACCGGGTTCTTCGGCTTGTAACCCAGCTTCGCCGACAACACGGTGAAACCCTGCTCGGGCAAGGCTTTCTGTACCGAATCCAGGTCGGTCGCTTCGGTGATGAACAAGGTTGCGCCGTCGTCGGCAGGCTCGAAATCCTGAGCGCCGGCTTCGATGGCAGCCATTTCCGGATCGGCATCCGGGCTGTCCGGGGACGCCTCGATCATGCCCACATGGTCGAAATCCCAGGCCACGGAACCGGATGCGCCCAATTGCCCCTTGCGGAACGCGACGCGGATTTCCGCGACGGTGCGGTTGATATTGTCAGTCACGCACTCAACGATCAGCGGCACCTGATGCGGAGCGAACCCTTCATACGTCACGCGATGGTATTGCACGGTTTCGCCGAGCTGGCCGGAGCCTTTCTTGATCGCACGTTCCAGGGTTTCGCGGGGCATCGAAGCCTTTTTCGCCTGCTCGACCACCAGACGCAGGTGTGCGTTGGTGGCGGTATCGGCACCGTTGCGCGCAGCGATGGTGATTTCCTTCACCAGTTTGCCGAAGATCTTGCCCTTGGCGTTGGCTGCCGCTTCTTTGTGTTTAACCTTCCACTGTGCGCCCATTACTCACTCTCTTATCTGTGGCGCCGAGACATCTATTGGCCGACGCTTTGTGCAAGTTTATACGGCCTAAAGTTGGCAATCGACCAAAAATTCCATCTCGTCGAATCGACATCTTCACCGCTGGTTGTAGGGCGATTCTGAAAATTCGATTTGCGGTGACTACAAAGGGCCACGGTTTCGTACCCTCTGCGCCCGTACTCCCTGGCAGAAGCGCGTTCGAATGCACAACGACAAGGAAAGTCCCTTCACCCTGACACTGCTGAACGATAACTTGAGTTTGCAGGCGTTGCAGTTCCATGGCCTTGAAGCCCTCAACCAGCCTTACCGATTCGACATCGAAGTGATCGGCCTGGCGCCGGCCATGAGCCTGGATCGCCTGCTGCAACAACCGGTGTTCTTCAGCCTGGCAGAGGGCCAGGGCATTCACGGCATCATCCACTGCGCCACCCGCGAACATCGCGACCTGCACCGGGTCGGCTACAGGCTGGCGTTGGTGCCCTGGTTGCAAAACCTCGACCGGCAGCGTTGCCGCCGGGTATTTCATCAACTCGATGTGCCCGCCATCCTGCGCCAGTTACTCGAAGAAAACGGCCTGCCTGAAGACAGCTACCGCTTTGAACTGCCGAACGGGCGCTATCCCGCCAGGCCCTTGTGCATTCAGTTCGATGAGACGGACCTGGCCTTCCTGCAACGACTCTGCGAAGAAGAAGGCATCCACTATCACTTCGAACATCAGCGGGACGGTCACGTGCTGGTGCTGGCGGACGACAGCCTGAGTTTCCCTCAAGAACCGTTGCTCCTGCCTTTTCACGGCGATGCGTCTCCTACTGTGAACGTGCCGGTGATCAGTGAATTGTTCCAGTGCCACACCTCGCCCCCCCTCACCGCGCCCCTCGCCCCACATACGCTCGAACGCGACCAGCTCAGCCGCCGGACACTGGAACGCCTGCGCTGCCGGCATGGGCGGATGCAGGGCCAAAGCAACCAGAGCGCATTGCGCAGCGGACGAATCGTACAAGTGTCGGAACATCCGCTGCCGAACTTCAACGATCAATGGCTGCTGACCGAAATCCGGCATCAGGGCCGGCAGCCGTCGATTCTTGAGCGCAACGCAACCGACAGGGTGCGGCGTTACAGCAATCAGTTCACCGCCATTCCATGGTCAACGGTATTCCGGCCCGCGCTCACACAGGCCAGACCCACCATTCCGGGTTTCCAGACGGCCCGGGTGCTGGGCCCAGTCGGCCAGCCAGCGGAGCTGGATGATCAAGGCCGGATAAAGGTCAGGTTATGGCCAACCCCGCAGACCAAGGAGGACGAGTCCAGCGGATTCTGGCTGCCCATGGTCGTCGTTGCGCCGGATGGCCGGATCGATCCGTCCAGGCTGCCGGTCGCCGGAACCGAGGTGCTCATCAGTTTTCTCGACGGTGATCCGGACCGCCCCGTGCTGTACGCCACCGCAAACAGCCCGCCTCGCCCCGTCCCGCACCCCAGGGGCGATGACCGCCTGCTGCTTGACTGGCTGGTCAACCGCAAAACCTGATCAGCCCTTGTCTGCCTTGCCGGCTGCCGCCGCGAATTTCGCCAGGCGTACGTCCAGATGCCTTGGCCGGTGCCCGTGATCCTCGGCGCGCTCCTTGCGGCGGATGGCGTTGCGCACCATCAGCGAGCCCAGGTAGCGAATCGGCTCCGGCGGAAAAAAGCCCAAAGGACCGTTGACCAGCGGTGAACGGGTCCAGGCGTTGTCCAGCCCCTGGACCATCGAAGCGAGAATCTGCCCGCCCATATGGCACGGTCCGACTCCGCTGCCGGAATAACCAAAACCGTAAAACACATTGCCGTGGGCACTCATCTGACCGAAGAACGGCAGCCCTGTGACCGAGCGATCCGAAGGGCCGTTCCAGGTGGCCTCGACCTTGACCTCGGCAAACGCCGGAAAGAATTCGCTCAGGCTGTGCTTCAACACACCGGCATAGGGCGACGGCTGATCGAACACCGGCAGCATTCGCCCACCGTAGGCGAACGTGTTGCCGCCCTTGCCAAGCATGATCCGGCCGTCCGGGGTGTTGTGGTAGTAGTGCACGAAAATTCGCGAATCGAGCACCGTGACACCGCTGGTCAAACCGATTTCGTTGAGCAGATCCGGCCGCGGCTCGGTGATCAGCATGTCACTGGAGACAATCGCCACGCTGCGTTCGAACTGCGGGAACGCGCGGGCCATCCACGCGTTCATCGCCAGCACGACCCGGTCCGCGCGGACAGTGCCGTTCTTTGTTTGAATGCCTGCCGGCTTGCCCTCCTCCAGCCCGATCATCGCAGTGTTTTCATGAATCCTCACACCCGACTGCAACGCAACCCGGCGCAAACCGCGCACGAGCTTGCCTGGCTGCACGCTCGCGGCGGCCGGAGAAAACCAGCCTTCCAGGTGTTTGCTCGACCCGGCCATGCGTTGTACATCCGCGACCGGCCGCTGAGTGAAGGAGTTGATGCCGTTGCGTTCGAGCGCTGCGATCACCGCGTCGGTCGAACCGCATTGAGCGCGGTTGGTCGCCGTGTAGAGCGTGCCGTCGAGGCGGTAATCGGCGTCCACGCCGTACTGTTCGCAGAAGGTGCCAATCGCGTAAATGCTGCGCTCGGACTCCTTGACCAGACGTACCGCCTCTTCGACGCCGAACAACCTTTCCAGGGTGAAATACTTGGCCGACCACGACAGTGCACAACCGCCGTTGCGTCCACTGGCGCCGGCACCGCAGATGTCCGCCTCGATCAGCAACACATCCAGTTCCGGGTTCTGCTCCTTGAGCATGATCGCGGTCCACAACCCGGTGTAGCCACCGCCGACGATGCACACATCGGCGCGGGTATCGCCCACCAAGGGTTCGCACGGCGCGCAGGACTCGGCCGCCAGCGCCTGTTCCAGCCAGAAAGGTCTCATCGGTATTTCCTCAGGTACGCAGGGGTTTGACACTCATCGGCCGGTTAGGCACGAACGCACTTTTGGCCTGCAGGCCCGCCGGGCGGCTGTTCCAGTAAGGGATCAGCACCAGCGCAGAGAACAACGCGCAACCGGCGAAGATAATGAACACAGTGACCGAGTCGAAGTAACCCGGCAGCAAGCCGCCCAGAATCGCTCCGACCGAACCGCAACCGTTGACGAAGCCTGCCGACGTTGCGCCAGCCTTGGCCGTGCCGAAATCGATGGCTGCCGCGCCGCTGATCATCGAGTCCGGCCCGTACAGGGTCAGGCCCATGACGAACAACAATGCCACCACCAGCATCACACTGCCGGTGTGCAGTGCTCCCATGAACAACGCCAGGGAAACGGTCAGCGCCAACAGACTGAGCACGCAGGCCGGCATGCGCCGGGCACCAAACAGCTTGTCCGAAGCCAGCCCCAGCAAGATCGGCCCAAGCAGCCCGGCCAGTTCGAACGCCGTCGGAATGATCGCCGCACCGACTTTACCCACCGTCGGCATCTGCTCGAAAACGATCACCGGGCCCCACAGCAGAATCGCGTAGCGCGCCGGTTTCAGCAGGAAATACGCGAGACCGAGAATCAGCACCGTGCGATTGCGCAGGATTTCCCTCAGCGGTTCCAGCACGCTGATCTTGCTTTGAGCATGCGCCTCCTCGGCGGTCAGCTCCGGCTCAGGCTCCACCGCCGGCAAGCCGACGTCTTCGGGTTTGTTGCGTTGGAAAATAAAAAACAGCACGGCGACCAGCCCAACCACCGCCGCACTGGAAATGAACGCCGCGTGCCAGCTGCCGATGAGCGTGTACGCCCACCAACCGGCAAACGGCGAAGCCACGAGCCCGCCAAAGGCGTAGCAGGAACTCCATAGACCGAGCACCCGCCCGCGCTGTTCGGCGGGAAAGAAACTGCCGATGTTTTTGCACAACCCCGACCATCCGGTGGACTGGGCCAGGCCTTGAATCAGCATGCAGGTGGCGAAAATCGGTAACGTGGCAAAACTGCCCATCACCAGCGCGGCGGCGGCGGAAATCAGCAACCCGCCGAGCACCACGACCCGCGGGCCAAAACGGTCGGCAAGGATGCCCCAGGTGAATTGCCCGACGGCATAAGCGGCGAGGTAGATGGCGTCGAGGTTGGCCATGGCCATTTTGTCGAGGGTGAACGTGGGGTCTTCGGCGATCCCCAGTTTGGCCACGGAAAACGCTTTGCGGGTGAAGTAGAAAGCGGCGTAGGCGAGCCAGGTGATCGCGAAGATCTGCACGCGCCAACGCTTGATGGTGCCGATGTGCTTGTTCATTGTGGTTCTGACCTCAGGGTGTGAGTGTGCCGGCAGAATTTGAGAAATAACGCCTGTGTTTTTATTGTTGAGCACTGCGATATCGCTGCGTCCCTGAGGCGATACCGGTCAGATGAGTTCTGCAATTACACGCGCAGGCTCATGGTCACGGAGGCTGTTCGACCGACCAGTCACCGCAACTGAGGCCGATAAAAACAATTACTGATTAATAAGTGAAATCGATTTATCGTATTTCCAATATAAGCTCAGCTTGTTACTGGAGGTTTCGATGTCGGTTTCCCACGCCCAGCTCAAAGCCTTCCACGCCGTGGCCGTTCACGGAAGCTTTACCAAAGCCGCCGAGCGGCTTTTCCTCACGCAACCGGCGATTTCCGACCAGGTGCGCAAACTCGAAGAACGCTTTGGCGTGTTGCTGTTCCACCGCAACAAACGCTCGGTGCGCCTGACCGATCTGGGCGAACGCTTGCTCGGCATCACCCAGCGGCTGTTTGTGATTGAGGCCGAGGCGCAGGAGTTGCTGCAGGACTCCCAGGCGTTGCAGACCGGCAGCCTGATCCTGGCGGTGGATGCGCCGGTCCACGTCCTGCCGCAGATCGCGCGGTTCTGCGAGCGCTATCCCGGCATCAGCGTGAAAATCGAAACCGGCAACACCGATGAATCGCTGTTTCGGCTGTTCAACTATCAGGCCGACCTGGCGTTGCTCGGGCGCGAGGTCAGCGATGAACGATTGATCTCGGTCGCGCTGCGTAACGACCCGATGGTGGCGTTTGTTTCACGCAATCATCCGTGGGCCGACCGCGAGTCGATCTGCCTGGCCGACCTCGACGACACCCCGCTGGTGCTGCGGGAAATCGGCTCGGTGACGCGTCAGACGCTGGAGGAGGAAATGGCCCGGGCGGGGTTTCGCATTCGTCCGGCGATTCAGGTCGAAGGTCGGGAAGCGGCGCGTGAGGCAGTGGTCGTGGGGATTGGCGTGGGCGTGGTCTCGGCCGCGGAATTTGGCGCGGATTCGCGGGTGTGTGCGTTACCCATCACCGATTGCACACGGCGGCTGACGGAGACACTGGTGTGCTTGCGCGAGCAGAGTTCACGGCGGGTGGTGGCGACGTTTCTGGACATGGTTCGCGAGAGTTTGAAGTGAACGCACGGCGCCCTTGTAGGAGGTGGCAAAGGCTGCGATCTTTCGCACTTCAAGCGAGGCGCCAAGAAACGAATCCAATCCCTCATGGAAGCCGGAAAACAATGAAGACGACACAACGCATATCGATGCTTGCCGGGCTGCTCGCCCTCTCGTTTGGCGCTCAGGCAGAGCCATCGCATCTGGACAACATCATTCAGCAAGGCCAACTGCGCGTTTGCACCACCGGGGACTACAAACCCTATACCTTCAAAGCAGAGAACGGCGAATACTCGGGAATAGACATCGCCATGGCCCGCTCGCTGGCCGACAGCCTCGGCGTCAAGGTCGAGTGGGTGCAGACCACCTGGAAAACCCTGATGCCCGACTTGCTCGCGGGAAAATGCGACATCGGCATGGGCGGGATCTCGGTCACGCTAGAGCGGCAGAAAAAAGCGTTCTTCAGCACCACGCTGGACGTCGACGGCAAAATCCCCCTCGTGCGCTGCGAGGATCAGGCGCTGTACCAGACCGTCGAGCAAATCAACCAGCCTTCGGTTCGACTGGTCGAACCGGCCGGTGGCACCAATGAAGCCTTCGTTCACGCCTTCCTGCCCAAGGCGCAATTGAGCCTTCACGATAATGTGACCATCTTTCAGGAGCTCCTGGACAAGAAGGCCGACGTGATGATTACCGATGCGTCGGAAGCGCTGTATCAGCAGAAACTGAAACCTGGATTGTGCGCGGTGAATCCGGGGCAGTTCATGCAGTATGGCGAGAAGGCTTATTTGCTGCCGCGTGATGACATGACTTGGAAGTTGTATGTGGATCAGTGGTTGCATCTGGCCAAGGTGACGGGGAAGTACCAGAAGGTCTTGGGTGAGTGGATTGCGACGCCTGAGAGCAAATAGCCGTCCACGCTGGCAACGCCTGCGTTCGGCTGCGCAGTAGTCGCCCCCTCGGAGAACACGCAACGGCAGGAATACCGCGCCGTTGCGTCACACTCTAGTCGTCGTGCAACAACCCCGAGCTGTACTCGCCGAAGCTATTACCGAGCGCACTGCCATGGAAATTCAACTGACTGTGATTATTGGTAGGGCCCGGGCCAAAGCCGGCAGATGGCTGGAGGTCTTCTGAATAATTGCTTTGGGTGCTTACCCCCGAACAGGCGCTCAACAGCAACGCACCACCGATCAGCAAGGTTTTGGCGAGGTTCGAGATCATTTTTCCGTTTCCTGTGGGCTGGGGCGTGGTGATGTGAGCTTTGCTCGTCATCGTAGGCCCGGAAGCGGCTGCGCATTATGAAACTTTACAGGGCGACAGCATTGGTTCAGCTGCTGCGGTTTTGTTGATGCGAAAAAGGTCGCTCCCCAGACAAATCGTTGAAAGAGCAACGTCCTACACGACACTCGGAATTGTCCGTACACTTGTCCATTGCTGCACTTTTGTCACGAGGCCTATAGTCCACCCAACGCCCAAATGGCGTGTCGGGTTTGGCGACTCGATGGCAATTGAACTGAATCCTTCGACCATTTTCGAAGCGTTTCGGAACGCACTTAGCTGCCTGTTTTATGGTGGCTGTGCGCGGGAGACCTTCGGGTCTGCCGGTTTCTCCATTGCCCGGTTCGCCAACCCGCGTACAGCTACCACCCATTCGTTTGGCGACGAATGAGCAGTAGTTTTCTCAAATTAATGGAGCTTCACATGAAAGAGTTTATGGCTTTAACCAGCAATGCCGATGACCTTCCCTCGCTGTACGTAAACACCACCCAACCGCTGCATTCACTGCTTAGCACCGCACGCTACCGAATTGGCGCGGTAACGCAGATCCTCGAAAACCTCGCAATGCGCGGCGACATCACCACGGACTCGGTGATTCTCAGCGACTTCGCAATGCTTTGCTGCATACCGTTGCGTGATGGCTGTGATGTTCTGGATGTCGTTGCGCGACGTATGGATGCCGAAAAGTCCTGACGTCACAAAGGGGCGCCCTCCCCGGACGCCCCTTCGAACTCATGGATCACCCGAGCACGCGCTCAGAAACAAGCACCGACGATCAGCACGACGTTGATGATCTTCAAGATCAACTTGCAGTTCTTTGCGGGTACATGAGGGAAAACGAACGAAGTCTCGGCCAAACATAATGGCTTGTGAAATTTCATACGCTGCCGGAAACTCACCCCGCAACATTGGCCACTGGCCTGCAGCATGCAAAAAACGCGATACCAAGCACACGGAAAGAAAATCTGGTCGATACCTCGACCGAGCGCCACCCGAAAAAAGGACAGAACATGAGCAACACGGATGAATTGCAAACCGACACCGCCAGCCCAAAATGGAAAGAGCGTTTCGCTTTTTTTAATCAGAACGGCAGCCCCAAAAGTCCAAATTTCAGCTCGGCGCTCAAGCAACTACAGAGGGCAATATTCGACGAATGTCGCAGCAGATATTCGCTGAGGTCAGAGCCGGCAATATCAGCGTTGAGGACGCGACAAAATTCAGCAATGAGATGCGCAACAAAATCATGTTCGAACACCGCAAGCTGACCTCTGCACAGGGCCTGGCCATCGTGCAAAAAAAGAAGAAAACTGGGAAAACACACAGCGAAATCCTGAACGGAAAATCTCAAACCCAGTTCAACAAAAATTACGAACAACTTTCTAAGGCTCAACAGAAAGAAGTCTTGTACAAAGCTCTAGAGCGGTCTGGCAGTGCTAATGCCAAGTTCACTTCTGGCACCAAAATCATGTCCGTTATGGGCAAGGTTGGCATCATCATGACAGCGGTGCTTGCCACTTACCAAATACTGAACGCAGACGACAAGGCCAAAGAAACGGCCCGTCAAGCCACCATCCTGGGTGGTGGTGCGGCAGGGGGGGTTCTGGCGGGCTTGGGCATATCCGCTCTTTGTGGTCCTGGAGCTCCGGCCTGTGCCATAGCCGTTGTTCTCATTGGAAGCATTGCCGGTGGCATTGCTGGCGGGGTCGCGGCTGATACGTTCGACGCAGAGCTAGAGGAGCTGGCCCATTGGGACATATTTTGACTCCTGCGGAACGAGCGAACATCCAGATTGCGCTGGCAGAGGCCTTTGTAGACAGCGTTGTCGACTACGCCTCTATCGCAGAGCGAATCCGGGGCTATGACCCAAAGGTCGTTGAAGACATCTTGTACTCAGAGGTCGCGCCCGTGTGTTTCAGCAACCTTGAAACGCCCGTCCCTCCTGTTTGGACCGGTTTTCAGGATGAATGGTTACTGGATGAAATAGCCAAAGAACTCAAAGCGCGAGAAAGCAGTTGGCTACGACGTAGCTTCGACCGGTTAAAAGTTACATGGCTACGTTACAGCTACGGTTACATCTGGAAGGAGATCATGAAATTTCATCATTTTCAGTCATTGTAGCCCCCATAAGAATAGCCTCAGCCGGCGCAATAGAGCTTCTGAGATAGGGATTCGAACCCCGCGCTTGGACACCACCACCCTCCTTGCTCATTCGCCATTGAGCGAACTCCACCAGTTTTTGGCTGGTCAGCGCCGAGTCGCCGAGCTCGCCCAGCCAGGTGTCCTTGATAGCATTCAGCGTTGCGCTTTTGGTTTTGCCCAACGGACGGATCTTTTCGTACTCGTCCAGGCACTGCTCAATCATCTTCTTGACCGTCACACCCTTACGGTTAGCGCGTGCAATGGCACCAGGCTCGGCCAACTCCGTCTCGCGGCGCTTGATCCAAGCCTGGGCGACCTGCTTACGGTCGAACGTCTGGCTTTCCTGATAAACTGTCTTCCCGTCCCGATTGATCCGTATCTGCGCCGTGTAGGCCGTCGAATTGTCCTTGCGCTTGCGTGATGTGATCGTGCCCATTTCCAGTTGCTACATTGCCGAATTCGCTTGCTACATTTTAGCAACCGACTTCAGAAACAAGGAAAAATGGGTAAAAACCGCTGTATAAAAGATCAGTATCAATGAATTTCGAAAATCCTGAAGCGCCTGTAAACACTAGCCATGCCCGCTCCGAGCCGTCTCGCCGCTTCAGTGTGGCACCCATGATGGACTGGACAGACCGCCACTGCCGTTTCTTCCTGCGCCTGCTCTCCAAGCACGCCCTTCTCTACACCGAAATGGTCACCACCGGCGCGCTGCTAAACGGCGATCACGACCGCTTCCTGCGTCACAACGAAGCCGAACACCCGCTCGCCCTGCAACTCGGTGGCAGCGTTCCCCTGGACCTGGCCGGTTGCGCACGCATGGCGCAGGAGCACGGTTACGACGAGGTGAACCTGAATGTCGGCTGCCCGAGTGATCGGGTGCAGAACAATATGATCGGCGCGGTGTTGATGGGGCATCCGCAGTTGGTGGCGGATTGTGTGAAGGCGATGCGCGATGCGGTGTCGATTCCGGTGACGGTGAAGCATCGGATCGGGATCAACGGACGGGACAGTTACGAGGAGTTGTGTGATTTCGTCGGCACCGTTCGCGATGCCGGGTGCACGAGTTTTACCGTGCATGCGCGGATTGCGATTCTGGAGGGGTTGTCGCCGAAGGAGAACCGCGACATTCCGCCTCTGCGGTATGACGTGGCGGCGCAGTTGAAGAAGGATTTTCCGGAACTGGAGATTATTCTCAACGGCGGGATCAAGACGCTGGAGGCCTGTCACGAGCATTTGCAGACGTTTGATGGCGTGATGCTGGGGCGCGAGGCGTATCACAATCCTTATGTCATGGCCGAGGTGGATCAGCAACTGTTCGGCAGCACGGCGCCGGTGATCAGCCGGGCCGAGGCGCTGGCGCAATTGCGGCCTTATATAGCGGCGCATATTGATGCGGGCGGTTCCATGCACCACATCACCCGGCATGTGCTGGGGCTGGGCACCGGGTTTCCGGGGGCGCGCAAGTTTCGGCAGTTGTTGTCGGTGGATATTCACAAGGCCAAGGAACCTTTGGTGTTGCTGGATCAGGCGGCGGAGTTGCTGGAAGGACGCTAACGGTCACCCGGGTTGAACCTGCGCCCGGATTTGGCATCGTATTTACGGACACCGCGCCCCGCCATTCAAACAGCCGTTTTCAGGTTGTTGCCGCTGGGGCCTTCGATACGTACATGCACCCTTGAGTGGCTGTCAGCGCTCGGGTAATGTCATTAGACCCATAGGACAGAGCACGCCCATGACTTCCAAGCTGGAACAACTCAAACAGATGACCACCGTGGTTGCCGACACCGGCGACTTCGAAGCGATTGCTCGCGTTAAACCGGTGGACGCTACCACCAACCCTTCCCTGCTGCTCAAAGCGGCGGCCATTCCCGCTTATGCCGAGTTGCTGAACGCTTGCGTCAACGACTGCAAGGGCGACGTGGGCCTGGCCAGCGACCGTTTTGGCGTTGCGGTAGGGCAAGAGATTCTGAAGGTGATTCCGGGCCGTATTTCCACTGAGGTGGATGCGCGCCTGTCGTTCGACACTGACGCCGTATTGAAGCGTGCGCACCGTCTGATCGAGCTGTACGACAAGGCCGGCATCGGCCGTGACCGCGTGCTGATCAAGATCGCTTCCACCTGGGAAGGTATCCGCGCTGCCGAGATTCTGGAAAAAGAAGGCATCCAGACCAATCTGACGCTGCTGTTCTCGTTCGCCCAGGCGGCCGCGTGCGCCGATGCGGGTGTGTTCCTGATTTCGCCGTTCGTGGGCCGGATCTACGACTGGTACAAGAAGGCCAACGGCAACGACTACACCGGTGCGGATGATCCGGGCGTGCAGTCGGTGACGCGCATTTACAACTACTACAAGGCCAATGACTACAAGACCGTGGTCATGGGCGCGAGCTTCCGTAATCTGAATCAGATCGAGCAGTTGGCCGGGTGTGACCGTTTGACTATCAGCCCTGACTTGATCGACAAGCTGGCGGCGGACACAGGCAAACTGGAGCGTAAACTCGCTCCGGGTCATGCCGGCGAAGCGCGCTTGAACCTGAATGAAGCGCAGTTCCGTTGGTTGTCGAACGAAGATGCGATGGCAACCGAGAAACTGGCTGAGGGTATTCGTCAGTTTGCCCGTGATCAGGAGAAGCTTGAGTCGCTGTTGCAGGCCAAGTTGTGATGTAGTTTCGACGCCATGCAAAAAGGGCGAACCCATTGGGTTCGCCCTTTTTTTGTGCGGCTTTGAGGCAGATGAAGAACGGTGGCGAGGGAGCTTGCTCCCGCTCGGCTGCGCAGCAGTCGTAAAGCGATTAACCGGGATCTGGCTGACCCAACGAGGTGGATGTTTCAGGGCCGCTTCGCAGCCCAGCGGGAGCAAGCTCCCTCGCCACAGGGATCAGTGACGCTCTAGGGCATTCACCAGATCATGGAACGCTTCACGATTCGAATCGTTCAGCCCCATCAGGATCTTGTGCGCTTCAAGCACCTTGATCCGCACCACTTCCTCGGACTGATCCTGGTCAGGCAGGTCGGTCAGGCATTCAGGGCACGGAATCGGGCGGTCAACGATGTTGAACACCTGCTCGAAGCCCATGGACTGCAGCAGACGGGTGATGTCTTCGTGGGTGGTGACGACGGTCGGCAGCAGGCCGACCTTTTGCCGCGACAGGATCGACAGTTTGGCCAGCAGGCCAAGGGTAGTGCTGTCGATGCTGCGGGTTTCGGTCAGGTCGATCACGATCGCGTTGAAGTTCAACGCCGTGAAGATCCGCTCAATAGTCGCATCCAACGCCGAACACAGGGTCAGGCGAACTTCACCGACGAACTTCAGGACAAAGGTGCCGTCCTGCTCGGCGAACTGGATTCTACCGGTACTCATTGAAGATTCCTGCTCAACACCAACAGGGCGATATCATCCGGCATCTCCCCTAGCGTGGCCAATCCAAAAACCTGCCGCAGCCCATCCAGGGTGCCGCCCGCTGCCTTGACCCGTTGGGGCAAAGCCGCTTCTTTTTCTTTGAGTGTAGGCTCTGGCAAAAGGTCCAGAATGCCATCAGACATCAGCGTCAGGCTGAACGTCGGCGGCAGTTCCAGCACGTGGTCTTCGTAGGTGGCTTCATTGAAGAGGCCCACCGGCAGGCCACGCCCTTCCAGATAACGGACACTGTCTGGCGTGTACAACACAGGCAACGGCAAATGACCGCCGATGCTATAGGTCAACAAACCTGTCTCCTCGTCGATGACTCCACCGACCATTGTGACGTGTTTACCCAGCTTACAACTGATCAGCCCCCGGTTGATATGACCAAGGACCTCTGAAGGCTTGAATTCCGGCAATGTGCCGTTGCGCTTGGATTCGAACAGCAAGCGCGTGGTCATGAATTTCAGCAGCACGGTAACGAAGGCTGAAGAGGCGCCATGGCCGGAAACGTCCGCCAGGTAGAACGCTACCCGACGCTCGTCGACCCGAAAGTAGTCGACGAAATCACCCGACAGGTACAGCGACGGGATGATCTGGTGAGCAAACTGGAACTCGTCGATGGTCCACGGGCTGACCGGCAGCATGTTCATCTGCACCTGGCGACCGGCGTTCTGGTCTTCCTGGAGCAGGTTCAGGCTGGCTTCGAGCTCGCGATTGGCCTTTTCCAGCTTCTCGCGATAGCGCTGGTTTTCCAGCAGCAGGCGCGCGCGATCCAGGGCCCGGCGCACGGAGTGCTCGAGCACAGCCAGATCTTCGAGAGGCTTGATCAGGTAATCCGCTGCGCCCAGGCGCAAGGCCTCGACCGCGTCGTTCATCACGCCGGCACCCGACACCACAATCACAGGGGTTTGCGGTGACCGCTCGGTGACCTGGCGGATGAGTTCGAGTCCACCCATCTGCGGCATGCGAAGATCGCAGATGACCAAGTCGGGCTTGTCTTGCTCGAATACCTGAAGACCCTGCTGGCCATTGCTGGCCTGCAAGACGCTGAAACCACTGTCTTCCAAATAGGCGGCGAGGCTCGCGCGCACTACTTCGTCATCATCGATTATCAGCAGCGTGGCACTGGTTTTTGGCATGTGGGCAAACGGCGCCAGAATTAGGTTGGCGTAGCAGGCTGGGCAATTGACCCCGCGCACACTACTGGATTCGCTTTCTAGCCTCTCTGTTGCACCGCTTTCGGGCATTCACCCTACTCGCAGGCACACCAGAGGTGCCCTTCTAAGGCGCAGACGGTACTCCCATCCGCGGGGCGTTTCAAGCTCACGCCGATGGTCGCTTGACGTCTTTACTTGTCAAATCACCGGGAGTTATAAGAACAGGCAAAACCGTAACCCAATGGAAGGACCAAGCCCATGAGTCAAACCGATCGGGACTACAGCGAAAAGCGTGATTTCATCCGCATGCGGGTTGATGCCGACGTTGCGCTGATTCATGAAGGAGACGAGGTTGCAGGCGTCTGTATCGACCTTTCCAGCAGTGGCATGCAGGTTGAGGCGCCTCGTTTGTTCAAGGCAGGTGATCGCCTTAGCGTACGGATCGATTCCGATCATGCGGCACTCAAAGGCCTCGAGGCCGACACCGAAGTGGTGTGGGTCAAAGAACAGGACGGCGGCAGTCAGAAACTCGGCCTTACAATCTTGAAGATGAAATAACCGGGATCCAAAACCAAAGAAGGCGGCCAACAGGCCGCCTTCTTCGTTTTACCGGTCGTGATCAGAAATCGTCTTCGACCTGACCGTCCTTGACTTTGAATTCGCGGTTCTGCAAGTACGCATTGCGGATGAAGGTGTACTTGTCGCCAGTGATGAGCTTCTCGGCGGACAGAAGGCTGGCGCGGGTATCGACAATGTTCAGACCGAAGATCGAGTTACGCACCGGCACATCGTGAATGTACGGGTATGGGCCGGTGTAGCCATCGACGTATTTCGCCGGCGCATCACGCAGGGTGCTTGGGCCGAGAAACGGCAGCATCACGTACGGACCGCTGCCTACGCCCCAGTAGCCCAACGTCTGACCGAAGTCTTCGTCGCTGCGATTCAGGCCCATTTTGGTGCCCACGTCGAAGAAGCCCAGCACGCCAAAGGTGGTGTTGAAGATCAAGCGCGCGGTATCGACCCCGGCGGCGGCCGGTTTGGCCTGCAAGATGTTGTTGGCAAGGTTGGTGACGTCACCGACGTTGCGGAACATGTTGTGGATGCCGTCTTCGAGAAACTGCGGGGTGACGAACTGGTAACCCTGCGCCAAAGGCTTCAGCGCATAGGTGTCGACCACGTCGTTGAATTTGTAGATGGGACGGTTGATGCTTTCCCAAGGGTCATCTTCCGTGGCTGCCTGGGCAACGAACGGAGCCAGTAAGGCACTGGCGCATACACAAAGCTGAGCTAGATGATTGCTCCAGCGCATAGAAAACTCCTTGGTTTGTACTGGCGCGGGCGTCTTGGCCCGGGCATTAAGCTGGCTAGTATAAGATGGAAAAGCCGCTTTAGGCAGTATCGTGCGTGATGGCCTTCGGATGATTCGCCCTGAGTGTAAGTGATTCACATCTATGTCATCCAACTGTCACCGGCCGCGCATAGCCTTGTCGCTATTTCAAGGACGTTGATATGCCGCACGCCGAAACCTTGCCCCTCGCCACGCCCAGCCTGACCGCCGTCTTGTTCGGCCTCAGCGGTTGCCTGGTGGATTTCGGCGCCCGGACGCGTCAGCACGGCGTCCACTGTGCCGAGCACGCTGAGGTCACCCCGGGCGCCCTGGATAGTTTGCACAGCTTGCAACGTCAGCAGATTCCCTGCGCCTGGCTCGACGAACTCACCCCTGCCCTTAGCCATTCCCTGGCCGCCGCTCTGCCGGAATGGATCAAACCTTCGCAACACCCCGCAACAATCAATCCCTGGCCCGCGCCGAATGCGTGCTGGCAAGCCTTGATGGCGTTGAATGTCGAGCGCCTGGATGGCTGCGTGCTGGTCAGCGGCGAACCGCGACTGCTGCAGTCGGGCCTGAATGCCGGGCTGTGGACGATTGGCCTGGCCTCCTGCGGCTCGCTCTGCGGGCTGGCGCCCAGCGAATGGCAGGCTTTGAGCCAGAAAGAACGCGAACACCTGCGCGGCAAGGCGACAGTGCAGTTGTTCAGTCTGGGCGTGCATTCGGTGATCGATCACCTGGGCGAACTCGACACTTGCCTGGCCGATATCAGCCTGCGTCGTCTCAAGGGTGAAAAGCCCTGACCGGGATCATGCAGGTTTCGCGCGAGTGGATTAATCTAAAGGTCAGCCATAGACCTTTGGCACACTGCCGCGGTCTATGCCAGTGCCTATCGATAAAAGGAAGAACGCCATGCCTGCCCGCGAACTGCAACAACAGCTCAACACTCTGCGCGAGCAACTGGAACAGAATCCACCGCTGACCGAAGCCGAGCGCGAAGACCTGCATGCGCTGATGCAACAGATCGAACTTGAAATCGAGCTCGAAACCAAAACCCAGGACTCCAGCCTCGCTGACGGCGTAAACCTGGCCGTCGAACGCTTCGAACTCGAACACCCTGCCATTGCTGGCACCTTGCGCAACATCGTATTGACCCTGGGCAACATTGGGATCTGAACCCGCCGGATACAAAAAAGCCCCGCTATCGCTAGCGGGGCTTTTTCATATCTGCGATTTGCAACGCAATCCCTGTGGGAACGAGCCGGCTCGCGATTGCGGAGTGTCAGTCAACATCAATGCTGAACGAGCTGGACTCATGGCGAGCAAGCTCCCACATTGGTACTTTATTGACGGACCAGACGGTGGTTCGGCAATTGGACGTCTTCAGTGCTGCGATACGGATTGATGTCCAACCCGCCACGCCGTACGTAGCGCGCATACACCGTCAGCTTCTCCGGCTTCAGCAACCGTTGCAGGTCGAGGAATATCCGCTCCACGCATTGTTCATGAAAGTCCGAGTGCTGGCGAAAACTCACGATGTATTCCAGCAAACTCGCATGGTCCAGCGCCGCGCCACGGTATTCCACCGCCACGCTACCCCAGTCCGGCTGGCTGGTGACCGGGCAATTGGACTTGAGCAAATGACTGTGCACGCTTTCCTCGACAATGCGCGACTCGTCGCAACGCAGCAGCTCCGGCCGCGGATGCTCGTAGTTGCTGACGCTGATCTCCAGGTCATCGATGCACACACCCGGCAGCGCCACGACGCCTTCGGCTTCAACGTCTTTCAGGCTGCGAATCCGCACGCCAACCGGTTTACCCGCCGCAGCGGACAGGTCTTTCACCAGCGTCGCTTCAAGGCTCGCGGTGTCGGCAAACGGCGTCTGGTTCAGCGAATTGAGGTACAGCTTGAACGACTTGGATTCGATGATGTTCGGCGAATCCGCCGGGATGCTGAATTCGCCGATCGCCACCACAGGCTTGCCGGACGGCAACAGCCACGACAGCTCGAAGCAGTTCCAGAAATCCACGCCCTTGTACGGCAGGGTTTCAGCCGTCAGACCCAGCTCTGCCCATTTCGCGGTGCGCGGGATCGGAAACAGCAAGGACGGCGTGTACGTGGCGATGTATTCGCTGGATTTGCCCAGCGGCGAGTGTTCGGCTGCGGGATGCATGGCGGAAACCTGACTGAAGAATCAGCGGATTCTACCAGCCTTTGTGCCCGCCTTTGAGTGCTTACTGACTGACAGTCAACTTGCCGACCATGCCTGCCTGATAATGGCCAGGGATATTGCAGGCAAATTCCAGGCTGGTGGCCTTGGTGAAGGTCCAGGTCAGCTCCGCAGTTTTGCCAGGTTCAACGAGGACGCTATTCGGGTCGTCGTGTTTCATCATTCCGTGATCCATGCCAGCCATCGAACCGTGGCCCATTTCCTTCATGCCTGTAGGCGTGAGCATGCCGCTCTGATGCATCTTCAACATTTCCTGCTGATGTTTTGCATGCATCGCCGCATCGCCGAGGTTGAATTCGTGCAGCAACTGGCCTTTATTGACCAGAACAAAGCGAACTGTCTCACCCGCCTTGAAATCGATGGCCTTCGGAGTGAACGACATGTCGCCCATCACCACTTCGACGCTTCGATCAGCCTTTGCAGCCGGGGCCGGTTGACCGAAGTCGTAGGTTTGCGCCGGCGCTGCCCACGCCGGTGAGCTCAGCACCAGCAAACACGCGACCAGCATCAGAGGTTTGCGCAAAAACATAGTCGTACTCCAACAAGATAAGGTTCAGCCTGTGGAAAACTTTAAACTGCCGCCACTGCCCACAACCTGACAGCCAGATTACAACTTTGTCAGGTTGGACTGTACTGACGCTGCCCACGGTATAAAGCGTTCGTTCCACTTGCCTCGAGTCGCCCATGAAACTGCTGATCGTCGAAGACCAACCGAAAACTGGCCACTACCTGCGCCAAGGCCTGGCCGAGGCCGGTTTCAACACGGAGCTGGTGGCTGACGGCAGCACCGGCCAGCAATTGGCGCTGAGCGGCGATTACGCGCTATTGATCCTCGATGTGATGCTGCCGGGGCGCGATGGCTGGCAGATCCTGCAAGCCGTGCGCAGCGCCGGCCTCGACACGCCGGTACTTTTTCTGACAGCACGAGATGCGGTGGAGGACAGGGTCCATGGCCTCGAACTCGGCGCCGACGATTACCTGGTCAAGCCGTTCGCCTTCTCCGAACTGCTGGCCCGGGTTCGCAGCCTGTTGCGCCGTGGCAGTGCCGCGCCTCAGGAAACCAACCTGCAACTGGCCGATTTGCGCCTGGATCTGATCCGCCGCCGCGTCGAGCGCAGCGGCCAACGCATCGACCTGACCGCCAAGGAATTCGCCCTGCTGGAAATGCTCCTGCGACGTCAGGGCGAAGTGCTGCCCAAGTCGCTGATCGCGTCCCAGGTCTGGGACATGAATTTCGACAGTGACACCAATGTCATCGAAGTCGCCATCCGCCGCTTGCGCCTGAAGATCGACGATGAGTTCCCGAACAAGTTGATCCACACCGTGCGCGGCATGGGTTATGTCCTTGAAGAGCGTCCTGCCTGATGCGCCGACTGTCCTTGAGCAGCCGCCTGGCGCTGCTGTTTGCCGCCTGCACCGCCGTGGTTTCATTGTTCGCCGGGGTGTTGTTCAGTCGCGCCAGCGAGGCGCACTTCGTTGAGCTGGACCAGCAATTGCTGAGCGGCAAATTGATTGGTTTGCGTCGAGCGCTTCACGATCTTCAGTCCAGCGAAAGCGAAGTCAGGCTGGCGGAAGAATTGAACCGTCAGGCGGATCTTTCACTGAGGATTACCGGCAGCGACGGCCAGCGTTGGTATGACAGTTCGACGCGCTTGCCCGACAAGCTGCCGCACAAACCGGGCTTGTCGACCATCAATGACAACGACACCGACTACCGCGTCCTGAATGCGCCGTTGTTTGTGGACAAGCCTGACTCACCGCAATTGACCCTGCTGCTGGACATCACCCATCACCAGCATTTTCTGCAGCGCATGCAACACCTGATCTGGCTCACCGTGGGTTTGTCGGCCCTGGCCACGGCGCTGCTCGGTGCCTGGGCGGCGCGCAGCGGTTTGCGTCCATTGCGCCGCATGAGTGCGGTCGCACGCGGTGTTTCGGCGCAATCGCTCAACGCGCGCCTGCCCGAAGACGACATGCCGCCAGAACTCGCGGAAATGGCCCACCACTTCAACGCCATGCTCGGACGCCTCGACGACTCGTTTCAGCGGCTCTCGGCATTTTCTGCCGACATCGCCCATGAGCTGCGCACGCCGCTGTCGAACCTGCTGACGCACACCCAGGTCACCCTCACTCGCCCGCGCCCCATCGAGGATTACCGCGAAGCGCTGCACAGCAACCTCGAAGAAGTGCAATGGATGGCGCAACTGGTCAACGACATGTTGTACCTGGCCAAGGCTGACCATGGATTGTTGATGCCAAAACGTGAACAGCTGGAACTGGCGGAAGAAGCGGATGTGTTGCTGGAGTTTTTTGCACCGCTGGCCGAGGACGCCCAAGTGACGTTGAGCCGCGAAGGCACCGCGCGCCTGGTGGGAGACCGGAGTATGTTGCGCCGGGCGCTTTCGAATTTGCTGGATAACGCGCTGCGGTTCACGCCGGCCAAGGGTGAGGTCAGGGTGCGGATTGTTGAGCGACCAGAAGGTTTGAGCCTGACGGTTGAGAACAGCGGCGATGGGATAGACGGGGTGTTGCTACCGCGACTCTTCGATCGCTTCTACCGGGCGGATCCGGCTCGACAAGAAGGCAGCAGTGAACATGCGGGGTTGGGATTGGCGATTACCCAGTCGATCGTTCGTGCCCATGGCGGGCAGATTCGTTGCGAATCGGCCGATGGATGGACCAGGTTTGTGATCGAGTTGCCAAAGAGAGATTGAGGCAAGCAGTCTGGCCACATCGCGAGCAGGCTCGCCCCCACAGTAGATCGAGTTCAATCACACCGTAGTGCACGACTCATAACCCTGTGGGAGCGAGCCTGCTCGCGATGGCAGTACAACTGATTACGAATACCGCAACGCGTGAGCCGGCTCGATCTTCGCCGCACGCCACGCCGGGTATACCGTGGCAAGGAAGCTCAACACAAACCCCGCCGAGCAGATCAACAACACATCCCCGCCCTGCAACTCCGAAGGCAGGTTACTGACGAAATACACATCGGAACTGAAGATGTGTTGCCCGCTCACCCGCTCCATCCAGCCCACCAACTCACTCACGTTCAGTGCGGCGATCACGCCGAGCACGCCGCCGATCAAGGTGCCAACCACCCCGATCACCGTGCCCTGGACCATGAAGATCGCCATGATCTGTCGTGGCGTGGCGCCGATGGTGCGCAGGATCGCGATGTCCGCGCCTTTGTCGTTCACCACCATGATCAGGGTGGCGATGATGTTGAACGCCGCTACCGCAACGATCATCAGCAACAACAGGCCGATCATGGTTTTTTCCATTTTCATCGCGCTGAACAGGCTGCCCTGAGTGTGAGTCCAGTCGTCAGCCTTGTAAGCCGTGCCCAAGCCGCCAGCGATGTCGCTGGAAACCTGCGGCGCCGCGTACAAATCTTTCACCGCCAGGCGCACGCTCTGCACCTGATTCGGCTCCCAATGCTGCATCTGCGCGGCATCGGCGACGTGGATCAGCGCCATCGAGCCGTCCAGCTCGGCACCCACCTTAAACACGCCAACCACGTTCAGTCGCTGCATGCGCGGGGTAATTCCGCCCGGCGCGTTGCTGACTTCCGGCACGATCAGGGTGATCTTGTCGCCAACATTCAAGCGGAAGCGTCTTGCCGTGATCTCACCGATCACTACACCGAACTCGCCCGGTTTCAAGGCATCGAGACGGCCCTGAACGATGTGCTGGGCAACGATCGAGACCTTGCCTTCCAGTGCCGGATCGACGCCGCTGACCTGAATCGGCTGCATCGTGCCTTTATAGGAGAGCATGCCTTCCATCTCGGTGAACGGCACGGCGGCGGTCACTTCCGGGTTTTTCATCGCGGCGGCGGCCACCGGTTGCCAATCGTCGATCGGCTTGACGCCGACGATGGTTGCGTGGGGCACCATGCCGAGGATGCGCGAGCTCATTTCGCGCTGGAACCCGTTCATCACCGACAACACCACGATCATCGCCAGCACGCCGAGGGCGAGGCCGATCATCGAGGTCATCGAGATGAACGAAACAAAGCGATTGCGGCGCTTGGCGCGGGTATAGCGCGTGCCGATAAAGATCGATAACGGTCTGAACATTCGCTGGGGCACCGTATAAAAACAAAAAGACCCGACGTCTTTTCAGACATCGGGTTTCGACCAATCAGATAGGCGTCAGGCAACCTTCCTGCAAATGCAGGACGCGATCCATCTGGCGAGCCAGGTTCATGTCGTGGGTCACCACCAGGAACGCCGTGCGCATCGAGGTGCTGAGTTCCAGCATCAAATCCTGAATGCCTTGGGCGGTGTGGGAGTCGAGGTTGCCGGTCGGCTCGTCGAGCATCACCAGGCCTGGCTTGTTCACCAGGGCGCGGGCGATGGCCACACGCTGACGTTCGCCACCGGACAATTCCGCCGGTTTGTGCTCGAGGCGATGGCCCAGCCCTACCCGCTCCAGCAACGCCGTCGCACGCTGGCGCGCTTCCGGGATCGCGGTCTTGCCGATCAGCAGCGGCATGCAGACGTTTTCCAGTGCGGTGAACTCCGGCAGCAAATGGTGGAACTGGTACACGAACCCGAGGGAACGGTTACGCAGCAGGCCACGATTCTTCTCGCTCAGAGCCGAAAGCTCTTGGCCGTCGAGCCAGACGCTGCCCTTGGTTGGCGTATCGAGGCCGCCCAGCAGGTTGAGCAAGGTACTTTTGCCCGACCCCGACGTGCCGACGATCGCTACGCGCTCACCCGGATGCAGCTCCAGTTGCAGACCGGCCAGAACCTCTACCGACTCCGGGCCTTCCTCGTAGGATTTGCCCAGGTTGCGGCAGCTCAAGATTGCTTTATCACTCATGCCCGACTCACTCATAACGTAGCGCCTCCGCAGGCTGGGTGCGCGCGGCACGCCAGGCTGGATACAGGGTGGCGAGGAAACTCAGGATCAACGCGGCGGCGCAGACCATCAACACATCCTGGCTCTGCACTTGCGACGGCAGGTAATCGATGAAGTACAC
Organism: Pseudomonas sp. NFX71; assembly: GCF_048079215.1. Classification (NCBI taxonomy): domain Bacteria; kingdom Pseudomonadati; phylum Pseudomonadota; class Gammaproteobacteria; order Pseudomonadales; family Pseudomonadaceae; genus Pseudomonas; species Pseudomonas sp. NFX71. The sequence continues at coordinate 6,496,634 of NZ_CP182230.1, forward strand.
GTCGGCGTTGAGGAACTTGTGGCCGATCAGGCCTTCGAGGGCCGAGATTGCGGCACTGACGTTCAGCGCGGCGAAGATACCAACCACGGCGCCGATCAGCGTGCCAACCACACCGATGACGGTGCCCTGCACCATGAAGATCGCCATGATCGAACCCGGCGTGGCGCCGAGGGTGCGCAGAATCGCGATGTCGCCCTTCTTGTCGTTCACCACCATCACCAGCGTGGAAATGATGTTGAACGCAGCCACGGCAACGATCAGCAGCAACAGCAAACCGATCATGGCTTTTTCCATGCGGATCGCCTGATACAGGTTGCCATGGGTGCGCGTCCAGTCGCGGGCGTAGAAATGGTCTTCACCGAGTTGCTGGGCGATGTTCCATGCGGTACGCGGGGCCTGGAACAGGTCGTCGAACTTCAGGCGGATGCCCTGCACCTGATCCGGTTTCCAGCGGTGCAGCTTCGCCAGGTCCTGCAGGTTGGTGACGCCCAGGTAACCGTCGATCTCGCCCGCGCCGACATGGAAGATGCCGACCACGGTGAAGCGTTTCATGCGCGGGAACATGCCGGCCGGGGTCACGGTGACTTCCGGCGCGACGAAGGTCAGCTTGTCGCCAATGGCCGCGCCGAGCTTGGCGGCCGCCTTGTCGCCGATGACGATGCCGAAACTGCCCGGTGCGAGGTCATCGAGTTTGCCCTGCAGCATGAACTTGTCGATGATCGATACCTGGCGTTCCAGCGCCGGGTCGATGGCATTGAGCAGCACTTTGGAGACTTTGCCGTTGTTGGTCAGCAACCCCTGCATCTGGGTGAACGGCGCCACGGCCGTCACTTGCGGGTTCTGCTTGACCTTGGCGGCGAGGTCTTGCCAGTCGCTGATCGGCTCGCCGGACTCGATGGTCGCGTGGGGCACCATGCCCAGCACGCGGGTGCGCATCTCATGATCGAAGCCGTTCATGACCGACAGCACCACGATCATCACGATCACGCCAAGGGCAAGACCGATCATCGAAGTCAGGGAAATGAACGACACAAAATGATTGCGACGCTTTGCACGGGTATAACGCGTGCCAATAAATACGAAGAGAGGTCTGAACATGTCGGGGCTTGTTCGGAGGGAAAAGGAACGTCCTTGTGGCGGGGGTCGATAACCAGCTTTACACTCAGACCACCGCCGCTACCATGGGTTCGCCATGTCGACATTAGATGAAGAAGATCGCCGCGAATACTACCGTATCGAGGACACGATCGCACTGGAAATTCGGCCCCTGTCCGCTCCCGAAGCCGCAGGCCAGGAAGTGTTGCAGGATGCTTCCCCACTCTTCAACCTGCTCAGCGAACTGCACCTGAGCGAATTCGAATCGCAACACCTGTTGCGCCAGATCAGCGAGCGCGACCGCAACCTCGCGGCGTTCCTGAAATCCCAGAACAAACGCATCGATCTGCTCAGCCAGGTGATCGCCATCACCGTGCTCGGACAGATCGGCGAGCCGCAGCCTGTGATCATCTCCGAGGGTGGCGTCGACTTCCAGCACCCCACACCGATTGCCGCGGGCACGCACCTGTCGGTGAAACTGGTGCTGATGCCGCAAGCCCTCGGCCTGTTGCTGCGGGCGCGCGTTACCCATTGCGATCGCAAGGGCGACGGCTACGACGTCGGCACCGAGTTCGAACGTCCGACCGATGCCCAGCGCCAACTGCTGGCCCGCTACATTTTGCAGAAGCAGGCCCAGGAACGACGTCAGGCCCGCGAAAACGAATCAGGCATTTAAATTAAGGAAGAACCGTGACCCTCATCTACGGCCATCGCGGCGCCAAGGGCGAAGCACCGGAAAACACCCTGACCGGCTTTCAGGAATGCCTCAAGCACGGCGTGCGCCGCTGCGAACTGGACCTGCACCTGTCCATGGACAACGAGTTGATGGTCATTCATGACCCGACCCTCAAGCGCACCACCGACCGCCGCGGCAAGGTGGTCGAGCACACCGCTGCCGAGCTGGTGACCTACGACGCACGCAAGGGTGGCCCGGGCTGGATCAAGCCGTGCCCGATCCCGACGCTGGAAGAACTGTTCGAGAAATGCGACTTCGAGCACTGGCAGCTGGAAGTCAAAAGCGCTTCACGCACCCGCGCCGCGACCACCGTGTTGGCAATTCGCGAAATGGCCCAGCGTTTTGGCATGCTCGACAAGGTCACCATCACCTCGAGTTCGCGAGAAGTGCTGAAAGCGGCTTTGGACCTGGTGCCGGACGTGTCCCGCGGACTGGTGGCCGAATACGCCTGGCTCGACCCGCTGAAGGTCGCGGCAAGCTATGGCTGTGAAATTCTGGCGCTGAACTGGACCCTGTGTACGCCGGAACGCCTGGAGAAGGCGCAGCGTCAGGGGTTGCATGTGTCGGTGTGGACAGTCAACGAGCCCGCGCTGATGCGCAGACTCGCCGACTTCGGCGTTGACAGCCTGATTACAGACTTTCCCGGTTTGGCCACTGCCACGCTCGAGAATTGCTGAAATCGGTCTCCCCGGCCGGCTCAGGCCACCGGCCGGAGCCACTCAAAAAAGCCGGTTGAGGCCATCGTACGCCGCTACCCGATAGGCTTCGGCCATGGTCGGGTAGTTGAACGTCGTGTTGACGAAGTACTTCAGCGTGTTCAATTCGCCCGGCTGGCTCATGATCGCCTGACCGATGTGCACGATCTCCGACGCCTGATAACCGAAGCAGTGAACGCCCAGCACTTCCAGCGTCTCGCGGTGGAACAGGATCTTCAGCATGCCCTGAGGCTCGCCGGCAATCTGCGCACGCGCCATGCTCTTGAAGAATGCCTTGCCGACTTCATACGGCACTTTGGCCTGCGTCAGCTCCTGCTCGTTCTTGCCGATCGAGCTGATTTCCGGAATGGTGTAGATGCCGGTCGGCACGTCATTCACGAAGCGCCAGCTGTTGTTATCGACGATGCTGCCAGCGGCCGAACGGCCCTGGTCGTGCGCGGCACTGGCCAGGCTCGGCCAGCCGATCACGTCACCGGCACCGTAGATGTTCGGTACGCAGGTACGGTAGGCCTCGTCGACTTCGATCTGGCCACGGCTGTTGACCTTGACGCCGATATTTTCCAGGCCCAGCTGATCGGTGTTACCGGTTCGGCCGTTGCACCAGAGCAAGGCGTCGGCCTTGATCTTCTTGCCGGACTTGAGGTGCAGGATCACGCCGTTGTCCACGCCTTCGACGCGGTCGTAGTCTTCGTTATGGCGAACCGTGATGTTGTTGTTGCTGAAGTGGTAGCTCAGCGCCTGGGAAATTTCCGAGTCGAGGAAGCTCAGCAGCTGACCGCGGTTGTCTACCAGCTCTACCAATACGCCCAGACCGCTGAAGATCGATGCGTATTCGCAACCGATTACCCCAGCGCCGTAAACGATGAGTTTGCGCGGGGTGTGGCCGAGGCTGAGGATGGTGTCGCTATCGTAGATACGCGGGTGATGGAAATCGATGTCCGCCGGGCGATAAGGACGCGAGCCGGTGGCGATAATGATGTGCTTGGCCACCAGTTTTTCGACCACGCCATTGGCGCAGACCACTTCGATGGTTTGCTCGTCGGCAAAGCTGCCGGTGCCGAAGAACACGTCGACGCGGTTACGGGCGTAGTAGCCGGTGCGCGAAGCGACTTGTTTGGAAATGACTTTCTCGGCGCTTTTCAGTACGTCCGGGAACGAGAACCAGCGCGGCTCACCAATGGCCCGGAACATCGGGTTGGTGTTGAACTGCATGATCTGCCGGACCGAGTGACGCAGTGCCTTGGACGGGATGGTACCCAGGTGGGTGCAGTTGCCGCCGACCTGGCGACGGCTGTCGACCATCGCCACCTTGCGCCCTGCTTTGGCGGCGTTCATTGCCGCGCCTTCTCCCGCCGGGCCGGAACCCAGCACCACCACGTCGTAGTTGTAGACAGCCATGCGTACTCCTCAGAACAGGCCGCGGCGCCCTCGGCACCTGCGGCTAAATCACGCCGATCTGCGGCGTGAAGGAACAATTTGGGGCCAGTGCAGAACCCGGACACAGTCTATAGAAGCGTCAACGCCGCGCACATTAACCCTTGGTCGCGTCGTAGGCTACTTTTGCCTGCACTACAACGCCAGTCTTCAATGCGCGAATCGCCGCAATCATTCGGTTTTACCGCCACTGAGGCGTTCAAAAGCCTGATTGGTTCGTGTGACGAAACCTGTATCGGCACGAATCACAAAGAATGCACCGATATTGTGAGTTTCGGCATAGTCCCAACCCCGTTCAGGACCGAGAATCAGCAACAGCGTCGATAAGCCATCGGCCATCAACGCTGAAGGATGAATCACCGTGACCGACGCCAGGGCGTGTAAGACCGGCGCACCGGTGTGGGCATCAAGGGTGTGGGAATAACGTTTCCCATCCTGCTGAAAATAATTGCGGTAGTCCCCGGAAGTGGACACGCCATAGCCGTCCACATTGATGATGCGCTGAGCCACTTGCTGGTCATCGCGGGGCTCCTCCAACCCAATCTTCCAGGGCGCACCGTCGGGTTTCTTGCCCGCTGCCTTGAGTTCGCCAGTGACTTCGGCGAGGTAGTTGTGGATGTCCATGGCTTCGAGCCTTGCGGCAATGGTGTCGACCGCGTAGCCCGCCGCGATGCTATTGAAATCGACCTCGACGGCCGCGTCCTTGCACAGCCGATCACCCTCGATGCGCAAGTGGGTGTGGCCGACGCGTTGCTGCATCTCGGCAAGCGCTTCGGCGCTCGGGACTTTTTCTTCACGCGCCTGCGGACCGAATCCCCATAGGTTGAGCAGCGGTTCCACCGTCAAGTCGAAGGAGCCGTCGCTTTGGGACGACAACTGCTCGCCCACACGGATCAATTCGAGTACAGGGCGGGGCATGACCTGGCAGCGGCCGGCCGGCAATGCATTGAAGCGAGCAGTGTCCGAGTCGCTGCGATAGGTCGAGAATTGGCGATCCACTTCGGCGAGGATATTTTCTACTTCGACCTGCACCGCTTTCGGCCCGGGCGCAGAGGAATGTCTTACGTATTGGATGGAATAACGACTGCCCATGGTCGGGCCGTCGAAGCGTTCCAGGCTGGCGCCGTTGCCACAACCGGACAAAACGCCGGCCAGCACCATAAGTCCACCCCACCGTCCAGTTAACAAATCTTCATCTCCCCTCAAAACCGCGCCCGCCATTATGGGGCTCAGAGCGCATGAGAGCGAGATCTGCCAGCGCCCGTGAGCCAGACGCAAAACCTGTGGCCGCGAGAGCGACTTGCCGATCTCGTTCCCACAAGCGCAGCGTTTCAAACAAGATTTACCAGCGCGAGTACCTACAAATGCCTTCCAATACGAGCAACGGCAAAGCGATTTTTCGCGTCGTCAGCGGAAACTTCCTGGAGATGTTCGACTTCATGGTCTACGGCTTTTACGCAACGGCCATTGCGAAAACTTTCTTCCCCACCGACAGTGCTTTCGCCTCCCTGATGTTATCGCTGGCCACGTTTGGCGCCGGCTTTCTCATGCGTCCGCTGGGTGCGATTTTCCTCGGTGCCTACATCGACCGGCATGGTCGTCGCAAAGGGTTGATCATCACCCTCGCGATGATGGCCGCGGGCACGGTGTTGATTGCCTGCGTGCCGGGTTACGCCACATTGGGCGTGGCCGCGCCGCTGCTCGTGCTGTTCGGTCGCCTGTTGCAGGGTTTCTCGGCGGGCGTGGAGCTGGGCGGTGTTTCGGTGTATCTGGCCGAGATTTCCACACCGGGACGCAAAGGCTTCTTCGTCAGTTGGCAGTCCGCCAGTCAGCAAGCGGCGGTGGTTTTCGCCGGCCTGTTGGGGGTTGTCTTGAACCACTGGCTCAGCCCGGAAGAAATGGGTGACTGGGGCTGGCGCGTGCCGTTCCTGATCGGCTGCATGATTGTGCCGGTGATCTTCGTGATTCGCCGTTCGCTGGAAGAAACCCCTGAGTTCCAGGCACGAAAACATCGCCCTACCCTGCGGGAAATCGTCCGCTCGATCGGTCAGAACTTTGGCATTGTCATCGCCGGCATGGCATTGGTGGTCATGACGACCGTGTCGTTTTACCTGATCACCGCCTACACCCCGACCTTTGGCAAAGCCGAACTGCATTTGTCGGACCTGGATGCGTTGCTGGTGACGGTGTGCATCGGCCTGTCGAACTTTTTCTGGCTGCCGGTGATGGGCGCTGTGTCCGACAAAATCGGGCGAAAACCGCTACTTCTCGCAGCAACTATTCTGGCGATTCTCACTGCCTACCCGGCCCTGTCGTGGCTGGTTGCAAACCCAAGCTTTAACCATCTGCTGATTGTCGAGTTGTGGCTATCGTTCCTGTACGGCTCGTACAACGGCGCCATGGTCGTGGCGCTGACCGAGATCATGCCGGTGGAAGTTCGTACGACCGGTTTCTCTTTGGCCTACAGCTTGGCGACCGCAACCTTCGGTGGGTTTACACCGGCAGCCTGTACGTACCTGATTCATGTGCTGGACAACAAGGCAGCGCCGGGGATCTGGCTCAGTGGCGCGGCGGTGCTGGGATTGATTGCGACGCTGGTGTTGTTTAAGGGCAATCGGCATGAACTGCGGACTGCGCAAGCAGCGGTGGTCGGCCGCACCTGATAGATCGCCATCGCTAGCAGGCTAGCTCCCACACTGGATCTGTGGCGTTCACAAGCCCCCTGTGGGAGCTAGCCTGCTAGCGATGAGGCCGGTGCTGGCAACAACGATCCAACAGACACACAAACAAAAACGCCCCGACCAAAGTCGGGGCGCTTTCATTTCCAGCTAAGGCTTAGCGCGGGAATGCTGGCGGGTTTACCCCGGCCATGTCTTCCATCACGCGAACCACCTGGCAGCTGTAACCGAATTCGTTGTCGTACCAAACGTACAGAACAACGCGGTTGTCTTGAGTGATGGTTGCTTCAGCGTCCACAACGCCTGCGTGGCGCGAGCCAACGAAGTCGGTGGAGACCACTTCCTGCGAATTGACGAAGTCGATTTGCTTGTGCAGATCGGAGTGCAGCGCCATGTAGCGCAGGTACTCGTTCATCTCTTCACGGGTGGCGGCTTTCTCAAGGTTCAGGTTGAGAATGGCCATCGACACGTTCGGCGTCGGAACACGGATCGCGTTACCGGTCAGCTTGCCGGCCAGCTCAGGCAGAGCCTTGGCAGCAGCGGTGGCAGCACCGGTCTCGGTGATCACCATGTTCAGCGCGGCGCTACGGCCACGGCGATCGCCCTTGTGGAAGTTGTCGATCAGGTTCTGGTCGTTGGTGTACGAGTGAACGGTTTCGACGTGACCATTGATGATGCCGAACTTGTCATTCACAGCCTTGAGCACCGGCACGATGGCGTTGGTGGTGCAGGAAGCGGCGGACACGATCTTGTCTTCAGCGGTGATTTCACTGTGGTTGATGCCGTGAACGATGTTCTTCAGCTTGCCTTTGCCAGGCGCGGTCAGAACAACGCGGTCGATACCCGGGCACGCCAGGTGTTGACCCAGGCCTTCAGCGTCACGCCATACGCCGGTGTTGTCCACCAGCAACGCGTCTTTGATGCCGTACTGGGTGTAATCCACCTCGGTCGGGTTCTTCGCGTAGATCACCTGGATCAGGTTACCGTTGGCGGTAATGGTGTTGTTTTCTTCGTCGATGACGATGGTGCCGTTGAACGGACCGTGTACCGAATCGCGACGCAACAGGCTGGCGCGCTTGACCAGGTCGTTCTCGGCGCCTTTACGCACCACGATGGCACGCAGGCGCAGGCCGTCGCCGCCACCGGTTTTTTCGATCAGGATGCGCGCCAGCAGACGGCCGATGCGACCGAAGCCGTACAGGACAACGTCGGTTCCTTTGCGAGCGGTGGCGTTTTGCTGGCCAACCACATCCGCCAGTTCTTCACGGACGAACTGCTCGGCAGTGCGGCCTTTGCCTTCGACGCGGAATTTGAACGCCAACTTGCCCAAGTCTACCGAGGCCGCGCCGAGCTTGAGCTCGCTCATGGCTTTGAGCAGAGGGAATGTTTCGTGGACGGAGAGTTCGCTATCGTCGGAAGAACGATGGCGAGCAAAGCGGTGAGCTTTGAGAATCGCGATGACAGACTGGTTGATCAGGCTGCGGCCATAGATCGAGCTCACCACGTTGTTATTGCGGTAGAGCTGACCGATAAGCGGAATCATCGCTTCTGCGAGTGCTTCACGGTCGATCCATTCACCAAGACACTGGTCGGGCTTCTGAGTCACGGGAACCTTCCACATGTAGGGGCAGAAAAAAGGGGCTACATTATGCCGCCGAGTGCTCCCCGTAGCAATGCGCGCCTGTCGTGCGAGCCGTAACAAATTTCCGTTCAAAAAAATCACGCATTGCCGCAGCCCTGTAAAACCGCGGCTTTCAGCGCAGTCAATTTTTTGGAGACACCGCTGTCTTATCCGTAACCCTCCGTAACACTCGACCGTTTTGCCACTACATAATCAGTGATTTTCAGGAAAAAACGGGCGTTTTTTGTCTTTACCACTACATTTCGCCAAACCTGCGTAATAGACACAGTCAGCAACTGACAGGCGGCACCCGAGGCCGCTACAATTACCGACTTTGTCGCAACGCTTGGAGCTCAACCTTCCGTGCCCGTTCTGCGTCTACCGCTTCTCCCTGCCGCGGCAGGTAAACAGCACTGGGGCAACCTGCCCGGTGCCGCCCTGAGCCTGGCCATCGCCGAGGCCGCCAGCGCTGCCAAGCGCTTTACCCTGCTGCTGACTGCCGACAGCCAAAGTGCCGAACGGCTGGAACAGGAGCTGAGCTTCTTCGCCCCGGATTTGCCGGTGCTGCATTTCCCGGACTGGGAAACCCTGCCCTACGATCTGTTTTCGCCGCACCAGGACATCATTTCCCAGCGCATCGCGGCTTTATACAGGCTGCCGGAGCTGAGCCATGGCGTACTGGTGGTGCCGATCACCACAGCCCTACATCGCCTGGCGCCGACCAAATTCCTGCTCGGCAGCAGCCTTGTTCTGGACGTCGGCCAGAAGCTCGATGTCGAGCAGATGCGCACCCGACTCGAGGCCAGCGGCTATCGCTACGTCGACACGGTGTACGAGCACGGTGAATTCACCGTGCGCGGCTCGCTGATCGATCTGTTCCCGATGGGCAGCAAACTGCCCTTCCGGATCGACCTGTTCGACGATGAAATCGAGACGCTGCGCACCTTCGATCCGGAAAACCAGCGTTCCATCGACAAGGTGGACACCGTTCGCCTGTTGCCGGCCCGCGAGTTTCCGCTGCAAAAAGACGCGGTCACCCGTTTCAAGGCGCGCTTCCGTGAGCGATTCGACGTCGACTTCCGTCGCTGCCCGATCTTCCAGGACCTGAGCAGCGGGATTACACCGGCGGGTATCGAGTATTACCTGCCGTTGTTCTTCGACGAAACGTCCACGCTGTTCGATTACCTGCCCCAGGACACGCAAGTGTTTTCCCTGCCGGGCATTGAACAGGCGGCGGAAAACTTCTGGAACGATGTGCGCAATCGTTATGAAGAGCGCCGCGTCGACCCATCCCGTCCTTTATTACCGCCGGCCGAGTTGTTCCTGCCGGTGGAAGATTGCTTTGCCCGCCTCAAGAGCTGGCCGCGTGTGGTGGCCAGTCAACAGGATGTTGAAACCGGCGTCGGCCGCGAGCGCTTCCCGGCGCGGGAGTTGCCGAACCTGGCCATCGAGGCCAAGGCAACACAACCTCTGGCGGCGCTGGCCGGTTTCCTCGACGAGTTCCCGGGTCGCGTGCTGTTCACCGCCGAATCCGCGGGCCGTCGTGAAGTACTGCTGGAACTGCTCGAACGCCTGAAACTGCGACCGAAAACCGTCGACAGCTGGCCGGACTTTGTCGCGAGCAAGGAGCGCCTGGCGATTACCATTGCGCCGCTCGACGAAGGCCTGGTGCTCGACGACCCGGCGCTGGCGCTGGTGGCTGAAAGCCCGTTATTCGGTCAGCGCGTCATGCAGCGCCGTCGCCGCGAAAAACGCGCCGACGCCAATAACGACGCTGTCATCAAAAACCTCACCGAGCTGCGCGAAGGCGCGCCGGTGGTGCACATCGATCACGGCGTCGGTCGGTATCTCGGTCTTGCGACACTGGAAATCGACGATCAGGCCGCCGAGTTCCTGACCCTGCAATACGCTGAAGGCGCCAAGCTGTACGTCCCGGTCGCCAACCTGCACCTGATCGCCCGGTATACCGGCAGCGACGATGCCCTGGCTCCGTTGCATCGCCTGGGTTCGGAGACCTGGCAGAAAGCCAAACGCAAGGCCGCCGAACAGGTGCGAGATGTGGCGGCCGAATTGCTCGACATTTATGCACGCCGCGCTGCTCGTGAAGGCTATGCCTTCGAAGACCCGAAAGCCGACTACGCCACCTTCAGCGCCGGCTTCCCGTTCGAAGAAACCCCGGACCAGCAAACCACCATCGACGCGGTGCGCGCCGACATGCTCGCGCCAAAACCGATGGACCGCCTGGTCTGCGGCGATGTCGGTTTCGGCAAGACCGAAGTGGCGATGCGCGCCGCGTTCATTGCGGTGCATGGTGGTCGCCAGGTCGCGATTCTGGTGCCGACCACCCTGCTCGCCCAGCAGCACTACAACAGTTTCCGCGACCGCTTCGCCGACTGGCCGGTGACTGTGGAAGTGATGAGCCGCTTCAAGTCGACCAAGGAAGTGAATGCCGCCGTGGCGGATCTCGCCGAAGGCAAGATCGACATCGTCATCGGCACGCACAAACTGCTGCAAGACGATGTGAAGATCAAAAACCTCGGGCTGGTAATCATCGACGAAGAGCACCGTTTCGGTGTCCGTCAGAAAGAACAGCTCAAGGCCCTGCGCAGCGAAGTCGACATCCTCACGCTGACTGCCACGCCGATTCCGCGCACGCTGAACATGGCGGTGTCGGGCATGCGCGACCTGTCGATCATCGCCACGCCGCCGGCCCGTCGCCTGTCGGTGCGGACCTTCGTCATGGAGCAGAACAAGAGCACGGTCAAAGAGGCCTTGCTGCGTGAGTTGCTGCGTGGCGGTCAGGTCTACTACCTGCACAACGACGTGAAGACCATCGAGAAATGCGCCGCCGACCTCGCCGAACTGGTGCCGGAAGCGCGTATCGGCATCGGCCACGGGCAGATGCGCGAACGCGAACTCGAACAGGTGATGAGCGACTTCTATCACAAGCGCTTCAACGTGCTGATCGCCTCGACCATCATCGAGACCGGCATCGACGTGCCGAGCGCCAACACCATCATCATCGAGCGTGCCGACAAATTCGGCCTGGCGCAGCTGCACCAGTTGCGCGGCCGCGTCGGTCGCAGTCACCACCAGGCCTACGCGTACCTGCTGACACCACCGCGCCAGCAAATCACCCCGGACGCAGAAAAGCGCCTGGAAGCGATCGCCAATACCCAGGATCTCGGCGCGGGCTTCGTGCTCGCCACCAACGACCTGGAAATCCGTGGCGCCGGTGAACTGCTGGGCGACGGTCAGAGCGGGCAGATCCAGGCCGTCGGTTTCACCCTGTATATGGAGATGCTCGAACGCGCGGTGAAGTCGATCCGCAAGGGTGAACAGCCGAATCTCGATCAGCCGCTGGGCGGTGGTCCGGAAGTCAATTTGCGTGTACCGGCGTTGATTCCCGAAGACTACTTGCCGGACGTGCATGCCCGACTGATTCTGTACAAACGCATTGCTTCGGCCACCGACGAGGAAGGCCTGAAAGACCTGCAAGTCGAGATGATCGATCGCTTCGGCCTGCTGCCGGAACCGACCAAGAACCTGATGCGCATTACGGCGCTGAAGTTGCAGGCCGAACTGTTGGGCATCAAGAAAGTCGACGGCGGCCCGCAAGGCGGTCGAATCGAGTTCGCGGCGCAGACGCCGGTCGACCCGCTGACACTGATCAAACTGATTCAGGGCCAGCCTAAACGCTACAAATTCGAAGGCGCCACGATGTTTAAATTCATGGTCCCGATGGAGCGCCCGGAAGAGCGCTTTAATACTGTAGAGGCACTGCTTGAATGCCTCATTCCGAAAACTGCTTGAAGGACGCCGCATGCGCCTGTTTCGCTCACTGACTTTGCTGATGACCCTGGCCGCCCCCACAGCGTTTGCCGATGACCTGTATCAGATTGAAATGATTCTGGTCCGGCAGAACGCTGTGCCTGCCATTGTCAGCAAAGCCGCGCCGGAAGACTGGGCTGCCGGTGCCCAACCCGTCAGCAAGGACAGCCTGCGCACGCCAAGCCTGAATAGCGAAGTGGGAAAACTCACCGCCAGCAAAGAATACACCGTGTTGCTGCACAAGGCCTGGCAGCAGAACCTCGGCGAAGAAGCCCGCAAAATTGCAATCAGCGATGGCAAGGAACAGTTCGGCCAGTACCCGATCGAGGGCACGCTGAACCTGAAACTGGGACGCTTCACTGATGTTGACGCCGACTTCTGGGTCAACCAGATCGACGCCAATGGCCTGGTCACTGCCAGTGAACGCCTGAAAACAGAAAGCCATACCAAAAACGGACAACTGAATTTCCTCGACGCCGGTCATCTTGGAATGCTGATCAAGATCACCTCACTGACAGCCCCCGCACCTCGGCCAGTCCCCGATGAAATTCCGGACTGATTGAAGTCCTTATGCCCCCGACCCTGAGTAAACCTCTGGCGCCTTCCTGGGTCAGCCGATTCAAGGAACAGAGCCTGGAACGTGGCCGACGCTACGCGCTGGAGAATCGTGTCAGGATCGTCGAGGTCGGAGACGCAACCATTACCGCCGCCTGCGAAGGCTCTGGCGGCAACGTTTATCGTCAGACCATTCGCCTGCGCGAGTCGGCTAAAGCCACCTTGCTGATGGTCGACGCCACTTGCACGTGCCCGGTTCGCAGCAACTGCAAACATTGCGCCGCGGTGCTGCTGAAGGTGCAGGAAACCCTCGCCTACCCCGCCGCCGCGCAAGACGCCGAACTGCTGGAAAAACTTCAGGCCGTACTGGAAAACCGCAGCCCGAAAGCGCCGCCGCAAGTGCTGGTGGACAACGTGCAACCGGTGCCACGCCTGTGGCTGGCGAGCATCGAGTTCAGCGCCTTCGAACCGCGCAACGGCAAGATGCAGCGCTACATTCAGCATCGTGCAGCGCTGTCCTTCAATTACCTGGATGAATACGTCAGTGGACAGAAAAACGCCGACGTCCTGATTCGCCAGGAAACGCAGACGCTGCGGATAAAACGCCACCCGGAAGTCGAACAGACCTACAGGGAACAACTGCGAATCCTCGGCTTCAAGGTCGCCACCCGTCAAAGCAAAGCCCTGCCGGAAAGCGCCGGCGAACTCTACGAGATGGTCAACGACAGCGCCTGGCTGACCTTCACCCTCAATGAGCTGCCGAAGCTGCGCACTCAAGGCTGGGAGTTGCAGATCGACGAGGATTTCGGTTTCGACCTGACCGCCGTGGACGACTGGTACGCCACCGTCGAACAGGCACCGGAGCGTGACTGGTTCGATCTTGAGCTGGGGATCATCGTCAATGGCGAGCGCCTGAGCTTGCTGCCCATCCTGCTGAACCTGATGCGCTCCCACACCGAAATCCTCAACCCGGAACGTCTCGCCCGACGCCGCGATGACGAGTTGATTTTGGTGAACATCCCCAATCGCCCGAATTCCGAACACGGGCCGCTGCAAGTCGCCCTGCCCTTTGGCCGCTTGAAACCGGTACTGGCGACCCTCGGCGAGTTCTACCTGCAAGAACCCGGCGAGACCACGCTGCGCCTGAGCAAGGCCGACGCCACGCGCTTGAACCCTTTGGAAGACTTGCCGCTGCTCTGGGAAGGTGGCGAGCAGATCCGCACGTTTGCCCAGCGCCTGCGGGACATCAAGGATTACACCGCGACTGCACCGGAAGGCTTGAACGCAACATTGCGCCCGTATCAGCTGGAAGGCTTGAGCTGGATGCAATCGCTGCGGCAACTGGAAGTCGGCGGGATTCTCGCGGACGACATGGGACTGGGTAAAACCCTACAGACCCTGGCGCACGTTCTCAGCGAGAAAAACGCTGGACGCCTCGATCGACCCTGCATGGTGGTGATGCCCACCAGCCTGATCCCGAACTGGCTCGACGAAGCCGCGCACTTCACGCCGCAACTCAAAGTGCTGGCGCTGTACGGCGCCAGTCGCAAGAAGCATTTCGACACGCTGGCCGATTACGACCTGATCCTGACCACCTATGCACTGCTGCCCAAAGACGTCGAACGCCTGGCCGCGCAGCCGTTGCACGTCCTGGTGCTGGACGAAGCGCAGTACATCAAGAACCCCAACAGCAAGGCCGCCCAGGCTGCGCGCGAACTGAATGCGCGCCAGCGCCTGTGCCTGAGTGGCACGCCACTGGAAAATCACCTGGGTGAACTGTGGTCGTTGTTTCACTTCTTGCTGCCCGGCTGGCTTGGCGATGTGAAAAGCTTCAACCGCGATTACCGCGTGCCGATTGAAAAGCGCGCCAGCGAAGTCAGGCTCCAGCACCTCAATGGCCGGATCAAACCGTTTCTGTTGCGCAGGACCAAAGAACAAGTGGCGACGGAGTTGCCGCCGAAGACCGAGATCGTCCACTGGGTCGAACTCAACGAAGCGCAACGCGATGTCTACGAAACCATGCGCCTGGCCATGGACAAGAAAGTCCGCGACGAAATCACCCGCAAGGGCGTGGCGCGCAGCCAGATCATCATTCTTGAGGCGCTGCTGAAGCTGCGTCAGGTGTGCTGCGATTTGCGCCTGGTCAACGACGCTGCGCTGCCGGCTCGCGGAAGTACCTCGGGCAAACTCGATAGCCTCATGGAAATGCTGGAAGAATTGTTCGAGGAAGGTCGACGGATTCTGCTGTTTTCCCAGTTCACTTCGATGCTCGCGTTAATCGAGATCGAGTTGAAAAAACGCGGTGTTGAATATGCGTTGTTGACCGGGCAGACCCGTGACCGACGTTCTCCGGTGAAAGAATTCCAGAGCGGAAAGCGTCAGATCTTTCTGATCAGCTTGAAGGCAGGTGGTGTTGGCCTGAACCTGACCGAAGCGGACACGGTGATTCACTACGACCCGTGGTGGAACCCGGCGACGGAAAACCAGGCGACTGACCGTGCGTACCGCATTGGCCAGGAGAAACCGGTGTTCGTCTACAAGATGATTGCCCGAGGCACGGTGGAAGAGAAGATTCAGCACCTGCAGAAAGAAAAATCCGACTTGGCGGCAGGCGTGCTGGATGGGCGCAAGACCGGGGACTGGAAGTTGCAGAGCGATGATATTGAGGCCTTGTTTGCGCCGTTGCCGGAAAAGCTGGAGAAACGCTGAGAGGGGCGGCGTTTGGTGGATCGCCCACCTCGGAACGCCGCCCGGACCACGCCGGTGTTCCGAAGAAGGGGCCGACACAGCCAGAATTATCAGCTTCGGGCAAACTCCACCGCCTTCTGGAACTGCTCCTCCGTCGGACGCACCCCGGTATAAAGCACAAACTGCTCCAGCGCCTGGATCGCGATCACTTCCAGCCCGGTAATCACTCGCTTGCCTTCGGCGCGACCGCGCACGATCAGCGGCGTTTCCGAGGGGATCGCCACCACGTCGAAGACAGTCTGCGCAGCCGCAATGACCTCCCCGTCAAAGGCCAGTTGATCGGCCTCAGGCCCGCCCGTCATACCGATCGGCGTCACGTTGATCAGCATCTGCGGGCGTCGGGTGCCCAACTCGGCTTGCCACTCATAACCCAGTGACTCAGCCAGGGCACGCCCGGCGCGTTCGTTACGGGCGACGATCAGGCCGTTCTTGTAACCGCCATCGCGCAAGGCACTGGCCACCGCCTTGGCCATGCCGCCGCTGCCGCGCAGGGCAAAGGTCGATTCCTTGGGCACCTGATGGGTGTCCAGCAATTGAGCGATGGCGATGTAATCGGTGTTGTAAGCCTTGAGGTGACCATCGGTGTTGACGATGGTGTTGATCGACTGGATGGCGGCGGCGGACGCGTCCAGCTCATCGACCAGCGCAATACACGCTTCCTTGAACGGCATCGATACGCCACAACCGCGAATGCCCAGGGCGCGAATACCCGCGACGGCACCGGTCAGGTCCTGGCTGCGAAAGGCCTTGTAATAGAAATTCAGACCCAGCTGTTCATACAAGTGATTGTGAAATCGCAGGCCAAAGTTCCCCGGGCGCCCCGACAGGGACATGCACAGCTGAGTGTCTTTGTTGGGGTTCATCTGCATGAAGAATCTCCTTCGGTAGCACTTTCAGATGGACGGGATTAGCCATTCCATCGAGATCTGATCGATCATATCGGCGTGCCTGCTCGTGGCAGCGCACGTGGGTAAGGAAGCCGGTACAGACCTTACACAAAATTTACCCAACGGCTGTGCTGATTTTCAAAAAAACGCTGTCTTAGAAGTATCCCCGCGACAATCCTTGGGTCTATTGCAGACGCAAGCGCCGGGTTGAAGAACCGAGGAATGATCATGATCCGTAAAATTCCCACAGTGGCCTTGCTGATCGGTGCTCTTGCTATCGCAGGGCAGGCAGAGGCTGGCGGCGGTCACGGTTGGCAAGGTCCAGCGGTATTTGGCGCGATCGTTGGCTCGGCCATCGTCGGTTCGGCCATCATCAACAGCAACCGGCCCGTTTATGTCCAGCAGCAACCGGTTTACTACCAGCCGCAACCGGTGTACGTGCAGCAACCGCCACCGGTTTACTACCAGCCGGCGCCGGTCTACGTGCAACAACCGGTCTATTACGCCCCGCCACCGGTCTACTACGGTCCGCCCCGTGGCTATTACGGCCCGCCACGCGGTTATTACGGCCATCCCCATGGTTACGGCCGCTGGTAACAGGCGCACAAGGCCCCGCTTTTATAGCGCAATGTTGTTCACTTAAGAGTGTCTTGAATCAAAGGAAACTTGTGGCGAGGGAGCTTGCTCCCGCTTGAGTGCGTAGCACTCACAAAACTCGGCAATAGTTGTCAGATTTTTGGGGCCGCTACGCAGCCCAGCGCGAGCAAGCTCGCTTGCCACAAAGGTATGCACGATTCAAGAGCGCGCTTAAGTGAACAGCATTGCTTTTATAGCGGGGCTTTTTTATGCCCGTTCGTCGGCGAAGGTCTGAAAAAATCTCGCCAAGGTCGCTATCGGGACAGTCCCGCCGGTTCAAGCGGGCAAGATTGACTTGAGCGCCCTTTCCCCGCGGAGGGGAACCGGTCATGTTTATGTCATGTCAGGTCCGCAAGCTTGGATCTGTCCGTCAACAACAGGTTGATAACAACAAGGACGACCTCATGCCCACGCAAAATCCGCACCGCGATATCAGCTTGTGCACTTCCAGCAAGGTGTACAACACCCTGACCGAACTCAAGCACCTGGAAGGCCATCGCAGCGCCAAGTTCTTATCGCTGCTGACAGAAAACCTGGTGCGCAAAGGCCTGCTTAACGAGCACGAAGTGGTCCACATGCTGGATCTGGTGGTCGACTGACGGACAGACGGTCGTTTGGGACCGCTAACGTCAATGACGACTATCGAAAGCGTTGATTTCTCGTTCAAGCGCAAGATCCGTAAGGTAGCTCCATAGATTGATGGAGGTACTTATGTCCCAGGTTCAGATCATGTCCGTTATCGGCAGCGCCGTTCCCGCCCCGCTCAGAGAGCTGGGATTGCTCGCCTGTTGGTATCTGGTGCAGGACGGCGAAGCGATCAGCGGTCCGCTCACCTCACTTAACGCCGCCAAGGCCCTGTCGCAGAGCCTCGACACCGGTCGACTCAGCGCCTAAGGCAGCTGTACCCGCGGTTTGGTTTCGATGAAAATCGCCCAGCTCGACATGAACAGTGCCGCGATCAGGGGCCCGATGACAAAGCCGTTGAGCCCGAAAATCGCCAGGCCGCCCAAGGTCGAGATGAGAATCAGATAGTCCGGCATCTTGGTGTCCTTGCCCACCAGGATCGGTCGCAGCACATTGTCCACCAGGCCGATCACGAACACGCCGAACAGCCCCAGCACCACGCCCTGCCAGATCGCTCCGGAGAACAGGAAAAACGCCGCCACCGGCGCCCAGACAATCCCCGCGCCCACCGCTGGCAACAGCGATAGAAACGCCATCAACACCGCCCAGAGCAAAGCGCTCGGGATGTCGAGAAACCAGAAAATCAAACCGCCCAAGGCGCCCTGCGTAATGGCCACCAGCAGGTTGCCTTTCACCGTGGCGCGCACCACGCGGTTGAACTTGAGCTGCAAGCGGCGTTTCTGGTGTTCCTCCAGCGGCACGGCTGCGCGAACCTTGCGTGCAAGCTCTGCGCCGTCGCGCAAAAAGAAGAACAGCAAGTAGAGCATGATGAAAAAACCCACCACGAAATCAAACGTACCCTGCCCGAAACTGAACACCTGCGTGGCGACAAACTCGTTGCCCGTCACCGCACTCTTGATGATTTTTTCCCGCAGCCCGTCCAGCTCACCGACCCCGGCCCGATCGAGCAAGTGCTGAAAGTACGGCGGCAGGCTGTGTTTGAAATGCGTCACGTACCCCGCGATGTCCAGCTCGCCGCTTTCGATGCTTTTGTACAGCGTGGCCCCCTCTTGCACCAGCAGGATACTGAGGATGATCACCGGCAGAATAGCGATGATCAGGCAGATGCTCAGGGTGAGCAGCGACGTCACGTTGCGTTGCCAGCCAAACTTCAGTTGCAGGCGACGCTGCAGCGGTGCGAAGAGGATGCCGAGAATCACCGCCCAGAACACCGCGCCGTAGAACGGCAGCAGAATCCAGATAAACGCCGCCGTCACCAGCCCAAGCAGAATCACCAGTGATTTGTTTTTTACCGTCTCTTCGTTCATGTCCGATCCATGTCAGTCCGCAGGGACGCAATGTCGCGTCCTGATGCTTAGTCCGCCACGGTTCGCGCGAGTGCCATCCGCTTGTTCATCAAGCATAGATCCAGATCAATGAAACCTGTGGGCAAGCCGATTACCCTCGCGGTCTTTTGCGATCGACCCGCCCATGACCCTCGCCACGCCTGAACTGCTCGCCCCCGCCGGCACCCTGAAAAACATGCGATACGCCTTCGCCTATGGTGCCGATGCGGTGTACGCCGGCCAGCCGCGCTACAGCCTGCGGGTGCGCAACAACGAATTCGATCACGCCAACCTCGCGCTCGGCATTCGCGAAGCCCAGGCCCAGGGCAAGCGTTTCTACGTGGTGGTGAACATCGCCCCGCACAACGCCAAGCTCAAAACCTTTCTCAAGGACCTGCAACCGGTGATCGCCATGGCACCGGACGCGCTGATCATGTCCGACCCCGGCCTGATCATGCTGGTGCGCCGGCACTTCCCGCAGATGCCGATTCACCTGTCAGTGCAGGCCAACACGGTGAACTGGGCGAGCGTCGAGTTCTGGCAGCAACAAGGCTTGAGCCGGATCATCCTGTCGCGTGAGCTGTCTCTGGAAGAAATCGCCGAAATCCGCCAGCAAGTGCCCGCCATGGAACTCGAAGTGTTCGTTCACGGCGCACTGTGCATGGCCTATTCCGGACGCTGCCTGCTGTCGGGCTACATGAACAAACGCGATGCCAATCAGGGCAGTTGCACCAACGCCTGTCGCTGGAAGTACACCGCGCAAGAAGCCACGGAAAACCAGCTCGGCGAAATCGTGCAGACGTTCCAGCCCGAACCGACGCTGGGGATTGGCGCACCCACCGATCAGGTGTTCCTGTTGCAGGAAGCCAATCGTCCGGACGAACTGATGCCGGCGTTCGAGGACGAACACGGCACCTACATCATGAATGCCAAGGACCTGCGCGCCGTGCAGCATGTCGAGCGTCTGACGCAGATGGGCGTGCACTCATTGAAAATCGAAGGCCGGACCAAATCCCATTTCTATTGCGCGCGGACCACTCAGGTGTATCGCCGGGCAATCGACGATGCGGTGGCCGGTCGTGAGTTTGACCGCGGCCTGATGACCGATCTGGAATCCCTCGCCCAGCGCGGTTACACCGAAGGTTTTCTGCGTCGCCATGTGCATGACGAATACCAGAACTATCAGCAAGGCAGCTCGGTGTCGGAACGGCAGCAGTTTGTCGGTGAGCTGACCGGCGAGCGGCGTGACCGCTTGGCGGAGGTCAAGGTGAAGAACCGGTTTGGCCTGGGCGACCACATGGAACTGATGACGCCCAAGGGCAACTTCCACTTCGATCTGCATCAGCTGCAGAACGTCAAAGGCGAGGCCATCGACGTGGCGCCGGGGGACGGGCACACGGTGTACCTGCCGATTCCGGATGCGGTGGATTTGCGGTTCGGGTTGTTGATGCGGGATGTGGGTATGAAGTAGCCCGGTAGTCCAGATAAAACCTGTGGCGACGGCGCTTGCTCCCGCTCGAGCGCGAAGCGTTCGCCAAGGGTGATCAGTGCTCAACCTGAAGAAATCCATGTTCTGGTTTGGGGGAACTTCGCTCCCAGCGGGAGCAAGCTCCCTCGCCACAAAGTCCCCTGTTTCACAATGTCGTCTACGCGAACTCCTCCCGCAACATCGCCACAAATGCCTCTCTCGCCGGGTGCACCCCGGCGTTTTCGTGCCAGTAAAACAGGTTGTCGATGGCCGTCAGCTCAGGGAATTCGTACCCCGCGCACCCGGCGCCCTTGGCGTATTGATCGAACACACCTTTGGGCACCAGCGCGACACCCGCCCCTGCGCTGACGCAACCGACAATCGCGCCATAACTGGCCAGGCTGACAATCGGCAGCGCCTGCCCCTGACGCAACAACCAATGCTCCAGCGCCGCGCGGTATGGGCAGCCCTGCGGCCACATGAACACGGTTTTGTCCTGCAAATCGGCAATGTCACGCACCGGTCCCAGGGACGTCGAGGCGATCAGCAGCAGCTCCTCGCGGTACATCGGCGTGCGTTTGAGGTGCGCACGCTCGACGTCCACCGCGACAATCGCACCGTCGAGCCGGTGGCTGACAGTGTCATCGAGCAATTGGCCCCAGGTGCCGGTGGTCAGTTCCAGCGCCACCGCCGGGTAGCGCTTGTGGAACTTGGCGAGCAAGCGCGGCAAGCGCCCGGTGGCCGAGGATTCGATGGCGCCGATGCGCAGCGGGCCAGAGGGCTCGGCCGCGGGGTCGACCGCGCGTTTGGCCTCCGCCGTGAGCGCGAGAATCTTCGAGGCATAGGCCAGAAACGTCTGTCCCGACGGGCTGATGCGCAATCCCCGGCCTTCCCGTAGAAACAGCGCGACGCCCAACTCCGCCTCCAGCGCCTTGATCCGTGCCGTGATGTTCGACGGCACGCAATGCAGCAACTCGGCCGCACGGGCGATGCTGCCGACGTCGGCAACGGTCTTGAACATGCGAATCTGCGCGAGCTCCATACATCACCCAAAGTGAACAGTAGGCGCAGTATAAGTCAGTTGTGGCGAATGGTTAGAGTTCTGATACTCGATGCATCTGTCCACAGGTGCTCGACCATGCAAACGCACACTCATCCTTCGCCCTTCAAAATCATTCTGGCCATGGCGTTTGTCGTGGCCTGCTGGGGTTATTCCCCGACCGGCATTCACATCGGCCTGCAAGCCTATGACCCAGGGCATCTGGCGCTGCTGCGGTTCCTGGTGGCGTCTGTGTTCATGGCGCTGGTCGCGCTGGTCAACGGCATCAGCCTGCCCAACCTGCGTGATTTGCCGCTGCTGTTCGGCCTCGGTTTTTTTGCCGTGAGCCTGCATCACGTGGCGATCAATTTCGGCCAGCAAGGTGTCAGCGCCGGCGCGTCCAGCGTGCTGGCGCAAACAACGCCACTGTTCAGCACGCTGCTGGCGCGTTTCGTGTTCAAGGACCACGTGAGCGCCTGGCGTTGGGGTTGTGTTTTTCTGGGGCTGGTCGGCGTAGTGATCGTGGTCGCCGGGGATCGCGGGGTGGGCAGCATCGACGCCCACGGCTTGTTGATCCTGCTGGCGGCGGTGTCCTGGAGCTTTTACTTCGCGTTGCAGAAACACCACTCCGGGCGCTACGACGGACTGACGCTGGTTTGCTACACGGTGTGGTCGGGAACGGCGTTGTTGCTGGTGTACCTGCCGGGGTTGACGGCGCAAGTGGTCAACGCACCGATGCATGTACAACTGGCGGTGATGGCGCTTGGGGTGTTTCCAAGTGCGCTCGCGTACCTGGCCTGGGCGTTTGTGTTGGCTCACGTTGATTTGAGCCGGGCGACGATGACCTTGTATCTGGTGCCGCCGACGGCGATGGCGATGGCCTCGTTTGCGCTGGGCGAGCGGCCGACGTTGATGATTGTCGCGGGGGGCATCGTGGTGTTGCTGAGTGTGTTGGCGTTGAATCTGGAGCGGCGGTGGGTGGCGATTCGGGTGGCGGAGGTTTGATTGGGGATTTGTGGTGATGCGTCTGGCGTTATCGCGAGCAGGCTCGCGATGAACGATGACGTGGCCAACCGGCCAGGCACAAAAAACCCGGCACACTGGCCGGGTTCTGTTCAGCGCCTGTCATCGGACAGCGGCGTGGGTTCATCCGGCGGAGGCACGTCCTCCTCCGCGGCGGGGTCTATCCAGTCTTCAGGTCGGTCAGGGTCTGCGGCGGCCGGGTCCCGCGCAGGGTCCATGCCAGGTGGAGCATCGTGATCCATTGGGTTAGCCATGGCGCACCTCATTGGTGAGGTCCAGCAAATCTGGGCCGTATTCGTTGGAAGCAAGCGCACGAACGGCGTGCTATCGAATAGACAGACGGCTAGTCGCGATCCGCCAAAAACCGGTCCCGACTGTTGGTCAGGTGCAGCCACATGGCCGCCCGCGCCGCGTCCGCGTCCTGGCGTTTGATGGCGTTGAGAATCGCCTCGTGCTCAAGGTTGGCAAGGTGCCCGAGCTTGCTCAAATCCGCCGCGCCACGCTCGACGGCATTGACCCGGGTCCGGGGAATCATGGCGCTGCCCAGGTGCTGCATGATTTCGGTGAAGCAGACGTTGCCGGTGGCTTCCGCGATCAACAGGTGAAAGCGCTTGTCGGCTTCGACGCAGCTGTCGTTGTTGGCGAGCAGGCTTTGATAGTCATCCAGCGCTTCGCGCATTTGCGCCAGTTGCTGATCCGTGCGACGCATGGCCGCCAACGCGGCGGCCTGGGTTTCGAGGCCCATGCGCAACTCCAGAATGCTGCGCACCCCCAGCGCCGTATCGACATTCAGTCGCAGCCCCTGCTCCGGCGCGCGTTCGATCACGAACGTGCCGATGCCGTGCCGGGTTTCCACCAGGCCGGACGCCTGCAATTTCGAGATCGCCTCGCGTACCACCGTGCGACTGACGCCGTGCTCCAGAACGATCGTGTTCTCCGAGGGAAGTTTGTCCCCCGGCAACATCTGGCCCAGCAGAATGCTCTGGGTCAGTTTCGCGACCAGGTCGTGGGCCAGGTTGTGTGTGCGCTTGCGGGCAGGCGCGTCGAGGTCTTCTTGCATGGCGGTCATCCGAGAGCAGAGCTGACGGAATCGTAGCACCGCGATCAAGTGAAAGCCCCAAAAAATACCGCCCTACTTGTATGACAACACTCAACAACGGCAGCAAATCCAGTTCAAAAAGACCGACTCACAACCAGCCACCACCACAAAAATTTCGAGATAACAGCCATTTTATTGGACATTACAGCTTGCAGAATAAAAAAACGCAGTTGTATGATGTCTAGCAACAACACAGCACCCGCAACACCCCCGCACAAAAATAATCAGTGGGAGAAAACCAAGTGAATACATCCATCTCCGGGATGCACGACGGCGCCGATTCGGTCCTGAAATCCGCCATCTCGAAAGTGAAACGCCACGTTCTGCCGCTGTTCGTCATCATGTTCATCGTCAACTACATCGACCGCGTGAACATCGGCTTCGTCCGCGCCCACATGGAACACGACCTGGGCATCGGCGCCGCCGCCTACGGCCTCGGTGCCGGTCTGTTCTTCATCGGTTACGCGCTGTTCGAAGTCCCCTCCAACATCCTCCTGCAAAAAGTCGGCGCGCGAATCTGGCTGACCCGCATCATGCTGACCTGGGGCCTGGTGGCCGCATGCATGGCCTTCATCCAGAACGAAACCCACTTCTACATCCTGCGATTCCTGCTGGGCGTGGCTGAAGCCGGGTTCTTCCCGGGAGTGATTTATTACTTCACGCGCTGGTTGCCGGGGGTGGAACGCGGCAAGGCCATTGCGATTTTCCTCAGTGGCTCGGCGATCGCTTCGCTGATCTCCGGCCCGTTGTCCGGGTTGCTCCTGCAGATCAGCGGGTTCGGGATGCACGGCTGGCAATGGATGTATTTCATTGAAGGGATGTTCTCGGTCGGGCTGTGCGTGTTCGTCTGGTTCTGGCTCGACTCCAAACCCCACGACGCCAAATGGCTCAGCCGCGAAGAACAGGACGCACTGGTCAAGGCCATCGACGACGAACAACTGGCCCGAGAAGCCGCGACGCCGATCAAACCGTCGCTGGGCAAGTTGCTCAAGGATCGCCAGATCATCCTGTTCTGCCTGATCTATTTCTTCATTCAGCTGACCATCTACGCCGCGACCTTCTGGCTGCCAAGCATCATCAAGAAGATGGGCGACCTCAGCGACATTCAGGTCGGGCTGTTCAACTCGATCCCGTGGCTGCTGTCGATCGTCGGCATGTACGCCTTCGCGTCGCTGTCCGCGAAATGGAAACACCAGCAAGCCTGGGTGGCCGCTGCCCTGCTGATCGCGGCGGCCGGCATGTTCATGTCCACCACCGGCGGGCCGGTCTTTGCCTTCGTGGCGATCTGCTTCGCAGCACTGGGCTTCAAATCCGCTTCGTCACTGTTCTGGCCGATTCCCCAGGCGTACCTCGATGCACGGATCGCCGCAGGCGTCATCGCGCTGATCAATTCGGTGGGCAACCTCGGCGGCTTCGTTGCACCGACTACGTTCGGCCTGCTGGAAGAACACACCGGCTCGATTCAGGGCGGGCTGTATGGCCTGGCCGCCACCTCGATCATTGCCGCGATCATCGTCTTCTCCGCACGGAACACACCGAAAACCGTACCTGCCGTTGCCTTGGACGAAACCGCCCCCCACCGCGCCTGAACATTGCTTTTTAAGGACAAGAAAATGAATCCACAAGACACCGCAAAAGCCCCGATCATCACCAGCATGCAAGTGGTTCCGGTGGCGGGTCACGACGGCATGCTGCTCAATCTGAGCGGCGCCCACGGTCCGTTTTTCACCCGCAATATCGTGATCCTCAAGGACAACGCCGGCCACACCGGCGTCGGCGAAGTGCCCGGTGGCGAGCGTATTCGCCAGACACTGGAAGATGCGCGCAGCCTGGTGGTCGGCAGCCCGATCGGCACGTACCAGAAGATCCTCAATCAGGTGCGCCAGACCTTCGCCGATCGCGATGCCGGTGGCCGCGGCTTGCAGACGTTCGACCTGCGCATCACCATCCATGCTGTCACCGGCCTGGAAGCGGCGTTGCTCGACTTGCTCGGTCAGCACCTGGACGTGCCGGTCGCCGCCCTGCTGGGTGAAGGCCAGCAGCGCGATGAAGTGAAGATGCTCGGCTATCTGTTTTATGTCGGTGATCGTCACCAGACTGACCTGGCCTATCGCAGCGAACCGGACGCGGACAACGACTGGTTCCGCGTACGTCACGAAAAAGCCATGACCGCCGACGCCGTAGTGCGCCTGGCCGAAGCCGCCCACGCCCGTTACGGCTTCAAGGATTTCAAACTCAAGGGCGGCGTGCTCTGTGGCGATGAAGAAATCGAAGCGGTCACCGCGCTGGCCGAACGCTTCCCCGAGGCGCGCATCACCCTCGATCCGAATGGCGCCTGGTCGCTGAAAGAAGCCATTCGCTTGTGCCGGGACCAGCATCATGTTCTGGCCTACGCCGAAGACCCGTGCGGTGCGGAAAACGGCTTTTCGGGCCGGGAAGTCATGGCTGAGTTCCGCCGCGCCACCGGCCTGAAAACCGCAACCAACATGATCGCCACCGACTGGCGGGAAATGGGTCACGCGATCCAGTTGCAATCGGTGGACATTCCGCTGGCCGACCCGCACTTCTGGACCATGCAAGGCTCTGTGCGCGTGGCGCAGATGTGCCACGAATGGGGCCTGACCTGGGGCTCGCATTCCAACAACCACTTCGATATTTCCCTGGCAATGTTCACGCATGTCGCGGCCGCCGCACCCGGCGACATCACCGCCATCGACACCCACTGGATCTGGCAGGACGGCCAGCGCCTGACCAAAGCCCCGCTGCAAATCGTCGACGGTTGCGTGCAAGTGCCGAAGAAGCCGGGGCTCGGGGTCGAGCTGGACATGGACCAGTTGGCCAAGGCCCATGAACTGTACAAAGGCATGGGGCTGGGTGCGCGGGACGACAGCGTGGCGATGCAGTTCCTGATTCCGGGGTGGACGTTTGATAACAAGCGGCCGTGCCTGGTGCGCTAGGCCCTTCGAAACCACCTCATTTTGTGGGGGCTGTGTTCACCCGTTTTGCTGTGCCGTTTGCAACAGCCAGCTCTTGAACGCCGCCATCGCCGACGTCTCGGCCCGCGACTGCAAGCGGGTCAGCCAGTAGCTGCCGGTGGTGATGCCGATGGCGAAGGGTTGCTCGATGGCGCCCGTTGCCAGCAGTCGGGCGAACATCAGCGGTGGTGCCAATGCCACGCCCATTCCTTGCAGTGCCGCCTCCATCATCGCCAGCGAGGAATCGAAGACGATGCTCCGGGGTGGCGCGGCATGGGCCGCAAGGCCGGTGGCCTGAAACCATTCGGGCCACTCATCCGTGCGATAGGAACGCAGCAGCGTTTGCTGCAACAGATCGGCCGGCGTGCGCAGTTGCCGGGCAATCTCGGGCACGCACAACACCGATAACGGCGCCTCGATCAAGCGCACCGCTTCAATCCCGTGCCACGCCCCCGCGCCAAAGCGAATCGCGTAATCCAGCCCTTCCGCCGCCACATCCACCCGATTGTTGTGGGTCGACAGGCGCACATCTATGAACGGATGTTTCGCCTGGAAGTCGGACAATCGCGGCAACAACCAGCCCACCGCAAACGTTCCCACCGCGCCCACCGTCAGCACTTCGCGAAAATGCCCGCCCTCGAAGCGCTCGAGGGTTTCAGCGATGCGGTCAAAGGACTCGCGCAGCACCGGCAACAACGTCTCCCCTTCACTGGTCAGCATCAGGCCGCGGGGCAAGCGTTTGAACAGCGTAACGTTGAGCTGGGCTTCCAGGCTTTTGACCTGGTGGCTCACCGCAGCCTGCGTGACGCACAACTCTACCGCCGCCCGTGTGAAACTCAGGTGGCGTGCCGAAGCCTCGAAGGCGCGTAGTGCGTTAAGCGGTAATTGCGGCCGAATCATGCCAACCCCTAATTTTTCTAATGGCTCATCTGAAATAACGTCGTTTGTCGATGGCCGGCAAAGTGACTAGATTTGGCACGCTCATTCGGCGCACCACTGTGCAAACCGCTCGCTGTGTAGCGGGCACACCTCTTGAAAACTCATGGACAGCGGCACACACATGCAGAACTTCAGACTCAGCAAGGTCTTATCCTACAGTGCTTTCAGCCTTTTCCTCGGCGCGGGCTACTGCGTTGCCGCAACCCCCACGGACCCGCAGATCGAAACAGCGGTCAAAAACGCCGTCGTTCCGGTCATGCAGCAACAGCACATTGCGGGGATGGCGATCGCCATCACCGTCAACGGCAAACCGCATTACTTTAACTACGGCGTGGCCTCGAAGGAAACCGGAACGGTTGTCACCCAAGACACCCTGTTCGAGATCGGTTCGGTGAGCAAAACCTTCACCGCCACCCTCGCCGCCTACGCCCAGGCCAGCGGCAAACTGTCCCTGTCCGACAAGGCCAGTCACCTCCTGCCGGCTTTACGCGGCAGTGCGTTCGATAACATCAGCGTGCTGCAACTGGGCACTTACACCGCCGGTGGCCTGCCGCTGCAATTCCCGAGCGATGCCGATGCGCCGGACAAGATGCTCGGCTATTTCAAACAGTGGAAACCGGTCTACGCGGCTGGCAGCCATCGGCAGTATTCGAACCCGAGCCTGGGGCTGTTCGGTTATCTTGCGGCCCACAGCATGGGCCAGCCGTTTGAGGCGCTGATGGAAAAAACCTTGCTGCCGAAACTCGGGTTGCAGCACACCTTCCTGAAGGTGCCGCCCACGCAAATGGCGCTTTACGCCCAGGGCTACAGCAAGGATGACAAGCCTGTGAGGGTTGAACCAGGCGCACTGGACTCAGAGGCGTATGGCGTGAAAACCAGCGCCTCGGACTTGCTCCGATACGTCGAAGCGAACATGAAGCCAACGGGCCTGGAAGCGCCGATGCAGCAGGCAATCGCCGCGACGCATACCGGCTACTACACAGTTGGCGACATGACTCAGGGCCTGGGCTGGGAGCGTTACACCTACCCGATCGCCCTCGACAAACTGCTTGCCGGCAACTCGTCGCAGATGGCGATGGAGGCTCATAAAGTCCAGTGGTTGAACCCGCCGCAACCGCAACCGGCCAATGTGCTGTTCAATAAAACCGGCTCAACCGGTGGCTTCGGTGCCTACGTGGCGTATGTGCCTTCGAAGGACATTGGCATCGTGATCCTGGCCAACAAAAACTACCCGAACCCGGAGCGGATCAAAATCGCCCATTCGATATTGAGCACACTCAGCCAATAACACCCCGGAACGGGCGTAAACAAAATGGGCGACCCCTTGAGGTCGCCCATTTTCGTTGGTGCGTGTCCATTCCTGTGTTCAATCGTCAGGCATCTCAGGTGGCTTGGCGGGCTTCGCCGGCTTGCCCGGTTTCGTTCCTTTCGCACCTTTGGCCGGTTCGGCTTCGGTGACCGGCGGCGTGGGCGTGGGCACCGTGGCTTCTTTTTCGGTCGGCGGCAATTGGTCGACGGTACTGAAGATCGCCTTCAGATCAACCGCATCCGATTGCTCGAGTTTCTTTTCGCCGTCCTTGCCAACCAGAATCACTTTGGTCTTTGCGCCAGCGCCCAGCTTGAGCGAACGGATCAGTGCCGCCGTGTCTTGTGGTCCCAGGTCTTTGCCTTCGCGCTGGCCCATCAGGTTGAGCACGGTGTACAGGACCATATTCCGGTCGGTGAATTCTTTGCGATTGGCCGGCTCATCCAGCGACTTTTTCAGGCTGACCCACGTCGGATCGACCGTGCTCGGAGCGATGACAATCAATGGCCGGGACCTGCCCTTGTCCATGTCCAGCGGTGAGTCGCCATCGGCGGCGAGCAAGGGGCCGGCAATCGCCAGCAGGGTTGTCAGGGTCAATGACCTGATGAGCATGCGCATCTCCTTTTGATATCCACGCTCTAATGATTGCGCATCGCGGCGTTCGTTCCGGGTGACGCACCGCAATTGTGTCTCGCCTTGACCCAAGCTTAGGTCAGGGCGGTCATTGCGCAACAGGCTGAGCTAATCTCATGACTCGATACGCACCTGAACCGCCGTGAGGATCACACCATGAGCGCTCAGTTGAATCACACCATCGTCTGGTGCCAGAACAAACACATATCCGCGACGTTTCTCGTCGAGATTCTCGGCTTGCCGCCCCCCGAGCCCTTCGGGCCGATGCTGATCGTGAAACTCGATAACGGCGTGTCGCTGGACTACTACGACAATGATCCGCCGATAGCCTCCCAGCACTATGCGTTCCTGATCGGCGACGACGATTTCGATGCGGCCTTCGCGCGCCTGCAAGCCAGAAAACAACCCTGGTGGGCTGATCCAGGCAAGCAGCGCCCAAAAGAAATCAATGATTTTGCGGGAGGACGGCGCGTGTATTTCGATGACCCGGACGGGCATCTGCTGGAGATTTTCACCCGTGAATGACTGACGCCCGGACAACCATCAGAACGCCAGTTTGTAGCCGATCAACACCAGCATCGTGGCCAGGCAAGGACGCAGCACTTCATCGGAGATACGGCCCGTCAGGTGACTGCCCAGGTAAATGCCCGGCAGTGAACCGATCAGCAAGAAGCCCAGTACATGCCAATCCATGTTGCCCATGCTGGCATGGCCAAGACCGGCGACCAGGGTCAGTGGCACGGCGTGGGCGATTTCCGTGCCGACCAGGCGGCGTGTCGGCAGCAGCGGATAGAGGATGAACAACGCCACGGTACCCAGCGCACCTGCGCCGATGGAGGTCAGGGCCACCATGGTGCCGAGGACGAGGCCGGTAATCACGGTCAGCACATTCAAGCGCTTGCCGCTTGGGTTGTACTCGCCGCCCGCGCGTTTGTGGGCGAAGTCGAGCAAGCGCTTCTTGAAGAAAATCGCCAGTGCCGTGGCAAACAGCACAAAGCCCAGCGCCTGTTTGATGACGGCGTTCATCGCGTCGGGGGAAGTTTGCAAACTGCTGAGGAACCACAGCGTCAGCGCCACCGCCGGCACACTGCCGAGGGTCAGCCAACCGGTAATCGCCCAGTCGATGTTCTTGTTCTTGCGGTGCACCAGCACACCACTGGACTTGGTGATCGCGGCGTACAAAAGGTCCGTGCCCACCGCGGTGGCAGGATTGATCCCGAACCACAGCAGGATCGGCGTCATCAACGAGCCGCCGCCCACGCCGGTCATGCCGACGATGAAGCCCACCACCAAACCTGCAACCACCAACCCGAAGTTAACGAATTCCATTAACACGCCCACTGAAAACGCACGAGAAATCTGGCCCGCAGCATAGCGATTTTTCTTATAACCACTTATATCGATAAGGACTATCGTTATGCCTTCCCCAATGGGTAGCGAGCCTTTGTGGCGAGGGAGCTTGCTCCCGCTGGGCTGCGTAGCGGCCCCTTTTGTGAGTGCTGCGCACTCAAGCGGAAGCAAGCTCCCTCGCCACAAAGGGGTGACACATCAGGATCACTGCACAGGCAGGAAATTGAGGAACAGCAGACTCTGCGCGTAATTCAGGCCGATCCGTCGGTAGCGTTCGTCCAGCATCTGGGTCAGCAGGTCCAGGCGCGCGACGATCTTGCCGAACTCCACGGCGAAACTCAGGTTGCTGCCCTCCTCCGAGATTTCGTTGGAGAACAGCAAGGGTTCGCCGTTTTTGTTCTGCCGCTGACTGAGGATCCAGGTGGCTTTCTCGATGTTACGCGCGGCGTTGTTGACGAAGGTCGGGTTGATCGCATCGGTCATGTAGAACTCCAGCCGGTTGCCGTGCGCGGTGACCAGCATACTGCCGATGGCATAGATGAAGGCACCGACCCGGTCG
The DNA here is from genome assembly GCF_048079215.1 of Pseudomonas sp. NFX71. NCBI lineage: Bacteria > Pseudomonadati > Pseudomonadota > Gammaproteobacteria > Pseudomonadales > Pseudomonadaceae > Pseudomonas > Pseudomonas sp. NFX71. Next base: position 6,527,932 of record NZ_CP182230.1, read on the forward strand.
CCGAGGAACTCCGGACTCATGGCGTAACTCAGCGCCGCCAGATCCTTCTTGCCCCCCAGGGTCGGCAGCGGCTGTTGTTGCTCAATGGCCATGCGCACCTGTTTGCCGGCGGTGCGGGCGTCGAGGAATCCGGACTTTTTCAGCTCCTGCGGGTTACGCAGGTAGAGCTTGCTCATCAGCAGGTAGAGGCTGTCGAGGTTGTCGCGCATCGCCAGGGTGGCCATGCGGTCGACGCTGGTCTGGAGGAATTCCTGGGGCCGGCCTTCGCGAAACTGGCTGACGATGTCGCGGCCCTGCTGCTGGCTGCAACCGGTCGTGATGAGCATCGACAACACGGCGAGCAGCAGACAATGGCGGCGGATGTGCTCAGCGGTGAGGGGTAAAACTCGGGCCATGGGCGCTTGAACTTGGCATGGGCCGGCGGAGGGGATCGCCGCGGGCTGACCAAAGATAGAGCCGTGGATGTCGAAAAAGTGCAGTGCCTGCAGTCCACAAACATGAGCGACAAGCTAATTAGTCTGACTTTATTCAGACGCAATCGCAAATATCGACTATAAATCCTTCCTGATCGATTTATTGATCAACAACTAGTATGACTACTTCATAAAAAACAAAAACAGGAAGGTCAACCATGCTTCTATCCCGGTACCCACTTCGCGGCCTCGGAGTGTCCCTGATGATCGCCACCCTCACCTCCCAGGCCGCCGGCCTGTCCAGTGAACACAAAGCCTTCGGCAAAACCAATGACGGTACGCCCGTCGAGCAATATGTGCTGCGCAACAGCCACGGCATGCAAGCCACTGTCATCACCTATGGCGCGACGCTGCAGGCGCTCGAGGTGGCGGATAAAAACGGCAAGTTCGAGGACGTGGTGCTCGGCTTCGACGATGTCCAGGGTTATCAGAAAGGCACCGCCTACTTTGGCGCGACCATCGGCCGCTTCGGCAATCGCCTGGCCAACGGCGCGTTCGAACTCGACGGCAAGCGCTTTCAGGTGCCGCTCAATGACGGCACGAATTCGCTGCACGGCGGGCCGCTGGGTTTTGACAAACATGTGTGGAAAGCCGAACCGGCCAAAGGCAAGGACTCGGTTGGCGTGACACTGACGTACCTGTCGGCGGACGGCGAGATGGGTTTCCCCGGCAACCTGAAAACCGAGGTCACTTACAGCCTCAATGACAAAAACGAGCTTCGCATCGAGTACAAGGCATCCACCGACAAACCCACGGTGTTGAACCTGACCAACCACAGCTACTTCAACCTGGCTGGCGCGGGTAATGGCGACGTGTTGCAACAGGTCGCGACGTTGTATGCGAGCCATTACACGCCGGTCAACGGCACGTTGATCCCTACCGGCGAAATCGCGCCAGTGACCAGCACGCCGATGGACTTCACCCACCCCACTGCAATCGGCAAAAACATCAAGGCCGATCATCCGCAGTTGAAATTCGCTGAACCGAAACACGGTGGCTTTGATTTCAACTGGGTGCTGGACGCCAAGGGTGACCAGGGCAAACTTGCCGCCGACGTCAGCGATCCGCAGTCCGGGCGCCGCTTGCAGCTCTACACCACTGAGCCTGGCGTGCAGTTCTATACCAGCAACTTTCTCGACGGTTCAGTCAAGGGCAAAGCCGGCAAGACGTATGCGCACTGGAGTGCATTTACCCTGGAGACCCAGCATTATCCGGATGCGCCGAATCAGCCGAACTTCCCCTCTACGCGGCTGGATCCGGGCAAGACGTATACCCAAAGCACTGTGTTGAAATTTTCAGCTCATTAAAATACCGAACGCCGGTTCAGTCGGGTTTGGTGTCGGAGCGTTTGGGGTATCTGCGTCTCGGCGGTAACGGCTGACAGGGGTTTCCACCCCTGCGGCGGGCTACGTGGAGAAACACAACGCCGCCCGGCACCCGGAAACCGGGTGCACCGGCAATTTTGGCGAACCCGGTGTTCGGGTATGACACCGGTCAACTGGAGCTGGCTTGCCGGCTCCTACAAGGGAAATACGTACGCCCCGCCGCAATTAAGGAGAACGCGGATAGCAAAAGAGCCAGGCCGGCCGGCAGGCCGTCTCGGCAACGAACGGAACCCATGGGCTATTCTGCTGCCAACCTAAGTATCCATCGAATACACAGGAGGTTTGCATGCGGACCCTGGAACTGGCCGGCATCCACGTACCCGTCATCGGCCAAGGCACCTGGCGCATGGGCGAGGATCCCGCTCGATACCGCGAAGAAGTCGCCGCGCTGCGCCTGGGCATCGAGTTGGGCATAACCCTGATCGACACCGCTGAAATGTATGCCGAAGGTGGCGCCGAAGAGGTGGTGGGCGAAGCGATTGCCGGCAGGCGCGACGAGGTGTTTCTTGTCAGCAAGGTCTATCCGCACAACGCCAGCCGCAAAGGCATTCCGCAGGCCTGCGAGCGTAGCTTGCGCCGCTTGAACACTGACTACATCGACTTGTACCTGTTGCACTGGCGCGGCCAGTATCCGCTTGAAGAAACCGTCGAAGCCTTCGAGCGCCTGCGCGAAGACGGCAAGATCGGTCGGTGGGGCGTGTCCAATTTCGATGTGGATGACCTTCAGGAACTGGCCTCCCCGGCGTGCGCCACCAATCAAGTGCTCTACAACCTGGAGGAACGAGGCATAGAAGAGGCATAGAATTTGATTTACTGCCGTGGTGCCAGCGGCATCGGCAGCCATTGATGGCGTACTGCCCCATCGGCCAGGGCGGGAAGCTGCGGACCCACCCGACGCTCAATCAGGTGGCCGCTCGTCACAGTGTGGCGCCGGCACAGATAGCGCTGGCATGGATTCTGCGACAGGAGGGTGTGATCGCCATTCCCAAAGCGGTTCTGCCTGAACACGTGCATTTGAATGCGCAAGCCGCGCAATTACGGCTTGAGGCCGGGGATCTGGAGGCGCTGGACCAAGCGTTTCGCGCGCCACAACGCAAACAGCGACTGGCCATGGTCTGAGCCAGCGCGGTGTTGTCAGAGGGCTTCTCATGAGAAGCACCGATCAGCTCGACGCCTTCAACCTGCAGCGCTTTATCCAGGCGCAGGACCCGGTGTTCGAGCGAGTGAAAAAAGAACTCGGCACAGGACGAAAGCGCAGTCACTGGATGTGGTTCATCTTTCCGCAATTCGCCGGGCTGGGCGGCAGCAAGATGTCTCAGCACTTCGCAATCCGTTCAGGCGCAGAGGCAACGGCCTACCTGAACCATCCCCGGCTGGGTGCCCGCCTCCTTGACTGCACACAAAAGGTGCTGGATATCCCGGACGGCTCCATCAGCGAAATTTTCGGCCATCCGGACGACATTAAATTTCGTTCATCGATGACCCTGTTCGCGCAGTTCGCCCCGGATGACAGCCTGTTCCATCAGGCACTGGACCGCTATTTCCACGGTATTGCGGACGAGTGGACGTTAACCCTGCTGGACTCAAAACAAGCCCAGTTGCCCCCCAATCAGGGTTGAGAAATCGTCGTCCACGAACGGCAGGATGGCATCGGCCACCGGTTGCAGCTGCCGGGTGACGTAATGGTCGTAATCGATCGGCGCACTGCGGATCTCCAGCGGCTCGGGCCCGGCGACGGTGATCACGTAGCTGATCCAGCCGCCGTTCTGGTATTGCCGCGGCCGCCCCTGCTGATCGTTGTAATCGTCGGCAGTCCGCGCCGCGCGCACATGCGGGGGGACGTTGCGTTCGTAGTCATCCAGGGTCCGGCGCAGGCGCTTGCGATAGATCAAGCGATCATCGAACTCGCCCGCCAGGGTTTTGCGCACGTACTCACGCACATAATCCTGATAAGGCTGGCGGTGGAAGATCCGCGTGTACAGCTCTTGCTGGAATTGCCGCGCCAGCAGCGACCAGTCGGTGCGTACGGTTTCCAGCCCCTTGTAGACCATCTCGTCAGTGCCGTCGTCACGTGTGACCAGCCCGGCATAACGTTTCTTGCTGCCCTCTTCGGCGCCACGAATGGTCGGCATCAGAAAGCGTTTGTAGTGGGTTTCGAACTGCAACTCCAGTGCGCTTTCCAGCCCGTATTCCTGTTGGACATGCTCGCGCCACCACTGGTTGACGTGGTCCACCAGCGCGCGGCCGATCTGCGCCGCTTCCTGCTGACCGTGGGCTCGGCGCAACCAGACAAATGTCGAGTCGGTGTCACCGTAGATCACCGTGTGCCCCTGGGCTTCGATCAGTTGCCGGGTGCGCAGCATGATTTCGTGGCCGCGCAAGGTGATCGACGAGGCCAGACGTGTATCGAAGAAGCGGCAACCACTGGAACCGAGTACGCCGTAGAAGGCGTTCATGATGATCTTCAGCGCCTGGGACAACGGCGCGTTGTGTTCGCGCTTGGCGGTTTCGCGGCCTTCGGCGACCCGGGCGACGATGGCCGGCAGGCAATGCCGGGTCCTGGAAAAACGCGCACCGCGGAAACCGGGCACGGACTCGCTGTCATCGGGATGCTTGAGCCCTTCGATCAGGCCCACCGGGTCGATGAGGAAGGTGCGGATGATCGACGGATAGAGGCTTTTGTAGTCGAGTACCAGCACCGATTCGTACAGGCCCGGCTGCGAGTCCATGACAAATCCGCCGGGGCTGGCCTGCGCCGGTTTGGTGCCGAGGTTGGGCGCGACGAAACCCTGACGGTGCATCAGCGGCATGTACAGGTGCGTGAAGGCCGCTACCGAGCCACCACTGCGATCCGCCGGTAATCCGGTGACGCTGGCTCGCTCAAGCAGGAAAGTGAGCAATTGGGTTTTGGCGAAAATCCGCGTGACCAGTTCGCAGTCCTTGAGGTTGTAGGTGGCCAGGGCCGATTTGTCCTCGGCGAACATGCGGTTGATTTCGTCCATGCGCTGGTACGGCGTACTGATCGCCTTGCCTTCGCCAAGCAAGGTTTGCGCGACGTTTTCCAGGCTGAACGAGGGGAAACTCCAGGTCGCCGAGCGCAGGGATTCGATGCCATCGATGATCAATCGCCCGGCGGCCGAAGCGAAGTAATGGTTGCGGCTGCCGTGTTCACGCCACTGCATTTCTTCGCCGCCCCGCCCCAGTTTCAGCGGCACCGCGAGCCGTCGTGCGTGTTCGTGCAGCACGCGCAGATCGAACTGCACAACGTTCCAGCCGATGATCGCGTCCGGGTCATGCCGGGCGAACCATTCGTTGAGTTTTTTCAGCAGCAGGGTTCGGGAGTCGCAATATTCGAGCTGGAAATCCACCTCGCTGTCGTCGCCATTCGGCGGGCCGAGCATGTAGACCTGGCGCTCGCCGCAGCCTTCCAGGGCAATGGAATACAGATCGCCTTGCGCGGTGGTTTCGATGTCCAGGGACACCAGCCGGAGCGATGGCCGATAGTCGGGGTCGGGTTTCATCTGCGCGTCGAGCAGCAGGCCTTCGGCATTCGGTGTGCCACCGAAGATCACCGGCGCCGTGATGAAGCGCTCCATCATGTAGCGTTCCGGCGGGCGCACATCGCCCTCGAACAGCTCGACGCCAGCCCTGCGCAGCGCGGTGTCCAGGCGCATCAACTGACCGTGCTGCCGGCAATACAGGCCGAGCACCGGGCGATGTTCGAAATCCAGCAGAGCCAAGGGTTTGAGCTCGACGTTTTTTTCGTCGCGCAGCACTTGCTCCGCCTGTTCACGCTGCTCGGCCGGGATGAACGCCACCGACGGTTGATGCGGCAGGCGGATGCACCGGGGACCGGTGTCGGTCGCCAGCCAGAACTCGACTTCCGTACCGGCCGGGGTATCGCGCCAATGCCGGGTCAGGACGAAGCCCCGCTGTAAATCCACCACTGCAACCTCAAATCCGATTCAGGTGGCAATTCTACGCGTCATCGCAGGCGATAGCGCTCCTGAAGTGGGTGCCCGCAGTGGGTGCGTGTTTGCGCTTTTTTGAAGAAAAACCGCTGAATGACGTTTTTTGCGCGTTATCTGCCGCTTTCTGCCTTGCCCTCAGCGCTTGCGTCTACGATTCTTCAAGAACAACGACAACACCCGAGAAGCCACCATGAAAACCGTCGCCCAACTGCTCAAGTTGAAAGATCAGAAAAATCAGGAAGTGCATCAGATCAAGCCGGATCACATGGTGCTGGAAGCGCTGATGAAGATGGCCGAGAAGAACGTCGGTGCCTTGCTGGTGGTAGAGAATGAAGAAGTGCTGGGCATCATCAGTGAACGTGACTACGCGCGCAAACTGGTGCTGCATGGCCGTTCTTCGGTGGGCACGCCGGTGCGCGACATCATGGTGTCACCGGTGATCACCGTGGACACCCATCAAACCGTCGATACCTGCCTGGGCATCATGTCCGACAAACGCCTGCGCCACCTGCCGGTGGTGGAGAACGGCAAGCTGATCGGGTTGCTGTCGATCGGCGACCTGGTCAAGGAAGCCATCGCCGAACAGGCTGAACTGATTCGTCAGTTGGAGCAGTACATTCGCGGCGAATAAGTGCAGATCAAAAGATCGCAGCCTTCGGCAGCGCCTACATTGAGAGGGTGTTTACACTCTAGCGATCTTTTCAGGATGGCCAATGTCGCGCAAAGACCGGTGCCAGTGTCGGGTGCCGGTCGATTCGCTCCAGCCAGGCGAAAAACCCCGGTCGGGCGCTGCGCAAATGTTCCCGGCTGCCCGCCCAACGCGTAATTACCGCCGCCAACACATCAAGCGCCCCGGGCGACTCATCGCCCAGATACAACTCGCCCGAGAACTGATCGGCGAACACCTCCCAACTCCAGTGCAGTCGGTCGCGAGCGCCCACCATGAGGTTGTCTCTGGAGGGCTTGTCCGCCACGGCCAGCCACCGTTCCGGATAGTCGATGATGCCGATCGCCGCATAACAATTGCTGACGATATACACCAGGCCACGGATCGCCTGGTCGCGTTCGACGGCGTTATCCGGCAGCAGGTTCGACTTGGGAAACGTGAGCCCGAGATGAATAAGGATCGCCGCACTTTCCGTGAGAACGCTGCCGTCGGGCAGCTGCAAGGTCGGAATCTGCTTGAGCGGGTTGAGTTTCTCCAGGGCGTGGGCCGCCTCCGTGGAGACCTCGACGTCGATGAAGCGGTAAGGAATCTCGCAGAGTTCCAGCGCGGCTTCGATGGCGGCGGCGCCGGAGTTCTGGTGTCCGTATAGCTGATACATATCGCGCTCCTGGCGAGACGAACAGATAGTCAGTAGACGAGCGGGTACAGGTCACGTTCCCTGCCATTTGGCGGATCGATGCAGGTAAGATGCGCGATCCCGGGGTTCTCTTTCAGTACCCCCGCAGCACTCTTCAAGGAAAGACCATGCGCCAACAGGATGGCCAGCGCGCCTCACTTTTTCGTACCTTCGGGTTCATTCTGGCCTGCCTGGCGATAAGTGCCTGCTCGCCGAGCGACCATTCGTCATCGGCCAGTCTAGCCGGTGAACAAGGGCGTGGCGGGGCCATGCTCGCCTACGAACACGAACTGCAGCTGTTGCTGCCCCAGGCACTCATCGCCCCGCGCTTGCAGGCCACACGTGAGGCGTGCGAAACCGCGCGTTTCGGCGCCTGCAACGTGTTACGCATCGAGCAAGGCGCAGGCCGTGCCGACATCACCCTGCGCATCGCTCCGGCCGGCGTCGAACCGCTGGTGGCCATGGCCGCCGAGGGTGGAGAACTGGGTCAGCGGATCACCAGTGCCGAAGACCTGGCCGATGCCGTGGACGACACTCGCCGACGTCAGGAACGACTCAAGGCCCAACAGCAGCGTCTGGATGAACTGGCGACCCGCAAGGACATCAGCGTCACTGACCTGATCACCCTGAGCAAGGAACAGGCCGGGATCGAGAACGATCTGCAAGCCCTGGCGCAGATTGCCGCCGGGCACCAGCGGCGTCTGGACACCAATCGGGTCACGCTGTCGTTCCTGCCAACGGGCGCCAGCAGTCGCTCGTCGCACCTGAGCCAGGCGTTCAGCAATTTGCTCGACAACCTCGCCGACGGCGCCGCCGATGCGCTGGAAAAAACCAGCTACGCACTGCCCTTCCTGATCCTCGCGTTCCCGCTGTTCATGCTGTGGGTCTGGTTGTGGCGCAAATTTGTTCGGCGTCGGACCTGAGTCGGGCGGGCGCCAACGGCATTCAATTATTTTTTTTTGCCACTGCATCCAAATCGCTTTTCGCCGGGTAGTCCTTGTAGCAGCCCTTGTTGCTGCACAGCGGATGACTCATTAACGGAGAGAATGTCATGAACGCCAGACACCTGATTTGCCTTGCTGCTTTGTTCACCGCAGCGCCTGCGGCCTTTGCCCAGACCGGTCTGCCCGACACCATCAAGGTTCCGGACGGGCACAAGGTTGCCATGGAAACCACCGGCGTCGGTGAGATCACCTACGAATGCCGTGACAAGGCCAACATGGCCGGCCAGACAGAGTGGGTGTTTGTCGGACCCAAGGCGGTGCTCAATGATCGCGCTGGCAAGCAAGTCGGCACCTACTTCGGCCCCCCGGCGACCTGGCAAGCGAAGGATGGCTCGAAAGTCACCGGCACCCAACTGGCCGTCGCACCGTCGAGCCCGGGCAATCTGCCCTATCAACTGGTCAAGGCCAATCCGGCCGAGGGCAAAGGTGCGATGAGCGGCGTCAGTTACATCCAGCGCGTGGCCCTCAAAGGGGGTGTCGCCCCGAGCGCCGAGTGCACGGCGGCTAACAAGGGCAAGCAGGAAGTGGTGAAGTATCAGGCGGATTACATTTTCTGGGCGGCCAGCTAACCCTCGGCCTGACGCAATCCTGTGCAGGAGCCGGCTTGCTGCGAGCGGTTCCTACAGGAATGGGGATTGTTTGCTAGATTGCATTTGGACTGCCCCACATTACGGCTGAGATCTGTGTCCTTGCCCGAACCCATTTTCGACTATGAAGCTCACCTCGCCGCGTGTGGTCGGGGCGAGCGTCAGGCCTTGCGCGATTTGTATGTGCAGGAGAGTCCGCGCCTGCTCGGCGTGGCCAGGCGCCTGGTGCGCGACACCGCGCTGGCCGAAGACATCGTCCACGATGCGTTCCTCAAGATCTGGGCCGGCGCTGCGGGTTTCGACCCGACGCGGGGGTCGGCACGGGGCTGGATGTTCAGCGTGACCCGGCATCTGGCGCTCAACTTCATCCGTGACAACAGCCGCGAAATCCAGGGCGATATCGACGTGCAGAACGACGCTGAAACCTTCGATGCCCAGGTGCACTCCTCGCGCATTCATCTGTGCCTGGAGCAGTTGGACCCTGCGCGGCGCAGCTGCATCCTCCACGCCTACGTCGACGGTTATTCCCATGCACAAATTTCACGCAAACTCGGCACCCCGCTGGGCACTGTCAAAGCGTGGATCAAAAGGAGCCTGACGGCATTGCGGGAGTGCATGGGATGACGATCAGGCCTGTGGATGAGACCCCGGAGCAACTCGACGAACTGGCCAGCGAGTATGTGCTGGGTACGCTCTCGGACGAACGACGCCGCACGGTACAGCGACGCCTGCCCGACGATGCCGAACTGCGCCAGGCGGTCGACACCTGGGAGCGTCGCTTGCTGGGCCTGACTGACTTTGCCCAACCCGAGACGCCCTCGCCCGCGCTGTGGCAGCGCATCGAGCGCAGCGTCACCGCCCTGACCCGAGCGCCAAAGGTCGAACCGTCATCCTGGTGGAATCGGTTACCGCTGTGGCGCGGGCTCGCCGGTGCGGGGCTGGCGGCCACGTTGCTGCTCGGCACGCTGCTGCTCACGCAAACCACGGTCAAGCCGACCTACCTGGTGGTGCTGGTCGCGCCACAGGACAAATCACCGGGCTGGGTGATTTCTGCCAGCAATCCCAGGGAAATCCAGTTGATTCCGCTGGGGGTCGCGCAGGTTCCGGAAGACAAGGCGCTGGAGTTCTGGACCAAGGCCGAAGGCTGGCAAGGGCCGGTGTCGCTGGGCTTGGTCAAACCGGGGCAAACGCTGTCGGTGCCTGTGGATAAACTGCCGCCGCTGCAACCCGACCAATTGTTCGAACTGACCCTGGAAAACCGCACCGGCTCGCCGATCGGCAAGCCTACAGGGCCGATTCAGTTCATCGGGCGGGCGGTGAAGGTGATCTGAACGTCACGCGCCTGCCCCCGTGTAGAAGCGTCGGTCAACTGACCTCAGCCAGCCGACGAATGAACCATCACGCCCACGCACGGGGAGTTACCCGATCCATCATTGCCGTCGATGTTCACCATCACGTCAATGAAGTTCTCTTAAAAATTCTGCGGCGTAACATCGGCTCCATACCAAACAACTACACCCCGGAGCACACACTCATGAAACGCCAAATCCTCCTCAGCATCGCTTTCTCGGTTTTTGCAGTTAACGCTTTCGCCGCTTCTTCTGCTCACCCGGTTGTCGCTGAAGGCGGCTCGGATCGTCTGATCGAAAACCGCGTCGCCGAAGGTGGCTCTGATCGTCTGATCGAAAACCGCGTCGCCGAAGGTGGCTCTGATCGTCTGATCGAAAACCGCGTCGCCGAAGGTGGTTCCGACCGCCTGATCGAAAACCGCGTCGCCGAAGGTGGCTCTGATCGTCTGATCGAAAACCGCGTTGCCGAAGGTGGTTCTGATCGTCTGATCGAAAACCGCGTCGCCGAAGGTGGTTCTGACCGCCTGATCGAAAGCCGTGCGGTGTGAATGAATGGCGTTACCGCAAGACTCGACAAAAAACCCGGCCTCATCAGCCGGGTTTTTTTACGCTTTTTTGAAACCGGTCACTTCCCTGCCCGCGCCATGCAGCGCTGATAACGTTCGTCGACCCGCTTGGCAAACCACGCTGTCGTGAGTTTGCGGGTTATTTTCGGGCTCTGCAGCACGATCCCCGGCAACACCGCACGCGGCAATGAACGGCCTTCGGCTTGTTCGGCCAGCTCGAAGACCCGCTGATACAACCGGGTGTCCTCGAATTCAAGGCTTTTGCCCTCCTCCAGTTGATCCCTGATGGTCGTGTTGCGCATGCCCAGGCGCTTGCCGAGGGTACGCACGGCCAGTTCCGTGGTGCCGGGCATGATCGAGTCGTAGCGCACCAGATCGCCGTCCAGCGCCAGCGGGATGCCCGAGGCACGGCTCACAGCATTCTGAAACGCGGCATTGCGGCTCGCGTACCAGCCAGCGTTGAAATCGGCGAAGCGGTACAGCGGCTGTTTGTAGCTCACCGGATAACCGAGCAGGTGAGCGATGCCGAAATACATGCCGCCGCGACGGCTGAACACTTCATGCCGAATCGTGCCGTCCACCGGGTAGGGGTAATTCCGTGCCTGTTGCTCGGCGAAGTCGATGCTGACCTGCATCGGGCCACCGGTGTGCACCGGGTTGAAGCCGCCGAACAGCGTCCGCCCCATGGGCACCATGCCGATGAAGTCATCGAAGATCGCGCTCAGCTCCTTTTCACTGCGCGCGGCATTCAATCGGTCGCTGTAGCTTTTGCCGTTGCTCGAACTCACCTGCAACGCCCCGCTCACCAGCAGGCCGGGAATATGGACCTTCGCGGCACGCCGGTCGATTTCATCCCGGGCGATCTTGCCCAAGCCAGGCACCGACGGATCAACCTGAAAGGTCGATTCCTGCTCGGTGACGGCCAGAACGGAACACAGGTTTTGTGTGGACGGATAAATGTCCTGCGCGACAAAGGCGGCGTAAATATCCGTGGCCCAGCCTTGGCGGTCCGCGGTTTTGGCTGGCAGCAGGCGCACGATCTCTGCCTTGACTTCGGCAGATGGTCGGGCCGGGGCTTCCTGGCTGCGTTGCGTTCCGCAACCGGCCAGCACCAAGAGCGTCGCGACGCTCGTGATCAATCGATTGGCTTGCATGCTGCTCCATCAAATCCGTTGGGCCGGGGTAACCATACGATCAATCCCATGACGCAGGCTATGACTGTACTGACGACACACTGTTCCCTGCACAGGTTCAACCCTTGGATTCCACTCCACGGCTGGAGGGCCTTTTCCGTTGGGCAGTCCGTCTGGCGGCCCTCCTCGCCTGAACCATACTTGAGCCAAACGCCCGGGGAGGACAGGCGCATGAACCGTAGCGATGTATTGATCATCGGCGCCGGTCCCACCGGGCTGGTGCTCGCACTGTGGCTGAGCAAACTGGGGATCCGCGTGCGGATTCTCGACAAGACATCGGCACCCGGTACCACATCCCGGGCGCTGGCGGTGCAGGCGCGGACGCTGGAGCTGTACCGCCAGCTCGACCTTGTCGACGCCGTGATACAGGGCGGTCATCGCGTGGCGGCGGCCAACTTCTGGGTCAAGGGCGAACCGGTAGCGCGCTTGCCGTTGAGCCGGGTGGGCGAAGGGTTGACGCCCTACGCGTTCCTCGAAATATTTCCTCAGGACGAGCACGAGCGTTTGCTGATCGAACGCCTGGAAGCCTTTGGTATCCTGGTCGAGCGCAATACCGAGCTGGAGGGTTTCGAGGAAACCGGCGACGGCATCACCGCACGCCTGCGCTTGCCGGACGGCCAACAGGAAACCTGTCAGGCCTGTTACCTCGCCGGATGCGACGGTGCCCGCTCGATCGTGCGCAAAACCCTGGACACCGGATTTCCCGGCGGGACATACCAGCAGATTTTCTATGTGGCCGACGTGCAGGCCCGCGGGCCGACGTTCAATGGCGAACTGCACGTGGATCTCGATGAGGCGGACTTTCTCGCGGTGTTTCCATTGGCCGGCGAAGGCCGCGCGCGGCTCATCGGAACGGTGCGCGACGAACGCGCCGAGCATGCGGAAACCCTGCAATTTGAAGACGTCAGCAGCCGGGCCATCGAGCATCTGAAGGTGCAGATCGAACAGGTGAACTGGTTCTCGACCTACCGCGTGCATCATCGGGTAGCTGACCACTTTCGCAGCGGCCGCGCGTTTCTATTGGGCGACGCGGCGCACGTCCACAGCCCCGCGGGCGGCCAGGGCATGAACACCGGGATTGGCGATGCCATCAACCTCGCGTGGAAACTCGCCGCCGTGTTGAGCGGCGGTGCCGCGCCGCATTTGCTCGACACCTATGAAACCGAACGCATTGCGTTTGCCCGCAAACTGGTCGCCACCACCGACCGGGTGTTCAGCTTCGTCACCGCCGAAGGACGCGTGGCCGATTTGCTGCGCACCCGTCTGGCACCGTTCCTGCTGCCGAAAATGGCCGCGTTCGAGACCTCCCGCGAATTCCTGTTCCGCACGGTGTCGCAGATCACCCTCAATTATCGCGGGATGCCATTGAGCACCGGTGTTGCCGGACACGTGCATGGCGGCGACCGCCTGCCTTGGGCGCACGACGGTGAAGGGGATAATTTCAGGCCGCTGAAATGCCTGAGCTGGCAGGTGCATGTGTACGGCGACACCAGCGACGAAATGATCGCCTGGTGCAACGAACATCACTTGCCGTTGCATGTGTTCGACTGGCGGCCGGCGTTTGAAGCGGCAGGCCTGGGGCGTAACGGGTTTTACCTGTTGCGGCCGGATACCTACGTGGCGATTGCCGAGACGTGCTCGGACCCGAAAGTGATCGAGCGGTATTTCCGGGATCGCGGGATACGGCCGTTTTTTGGCCCTCTCTGATTCACACATTGGGTGTTGTGTATTTTTCAGATCCCGGCCAGGGCCAGGTCCATCGCAAAGTAGGTAAAGATCAAATCCGCCCCCGCCCGCTTGATCGCGCCAAGGCTCTCGCGTACCACGCGGTCTTCATCGATCGCCCCGGCCTGTGCGCCGAACTTGATCATCGCGTACTCGCCGCTCACCTGATACGCCGACAGCGGCAGGCGCGAGACTTCGCGGATGTCGCGGATGATGTCCAGGTACGCACCGGCCGGTTTGACCATCAGCGCGTCGGCGCCTTCCTGCTCGTCCATCAGCGACTCACGCACCGCTTCGCGGCGGTTCATCGGGTTCATCTGATAGCTTTTGCGGTCGCCCTTGAGCGCGCTGCCGCCGGCCTCACGGAACGGGCCGTAGAGCGCGGAGGCGAATTTGGTCGAATAGGCCATGATCGCGGTCTGGGTGAAACCGGCGTCGTCCAGCGCCCGGCGAATCGCCTGGACCTGCCCGTCCATGGCCGCCGACGGTGCAATCACATCGGCACCGGCACGGGCCGCCGCAACGGCTTGCCTGCCGAGGTTGATCAGGGTCTGGTCGTTGTCGACTTCGTGGTTGTGCAGCACGCCGCAATGACCGTGATTGGTGTACTCACAAAAGCAGGTGTCGGACATCACGATCATGTCCGGCACTGCGTCCTTGGCGATGCGCGACATGCGCGAGACCAGGCCATTGTCGTTCCAGGTGTCACTGCCGCTGCTGTCCAGGTGATGCGACACGCCGAAGGTCATCACCGACTTGATCCCGGCCCGGGCATAACGCTCGATCTCGCCGGCCAGTTTCGACTCCGGAATTCGCATCACGCCGGGCATGCTCTTGATCGGCACGAAGTCATCGATTTCTTCCTCGACGAAAATCGGCAGCACCAGGTCGTTCAGGGTGAATTCGGTTTCCTGGAACAGGCTGCGCAGGCTCGCATTGCGGCGCAGACGGCGTGGACGTGCTTCGGGGAACTGGCTGGACATGGGGGTTCCTGAATTCGGAGGAAGAGACGAAAGTCGTAAGGGCCGGAAGCTTATGCCCTGTGTGCTATCAGTGACAAACCTCAGCGGAGTAAAAACCCTTACCGCTTCGGCAACAATTCCCGCTCCCACAGGTTTCAGAGGTTCAGCGTGCCGGTAATGCAGGTCACAACGGAACCGCCAATCCAGATCTCATCGCCGATCCGCTCGACCTGAATACGCCCCGCGCGCCCCATGGTCAGGCCCTGGCTGACCACGTAGGACGCCGGCGCCAGCCCCTCGCCGAGCAACCACTGGGCAATCCCGGCATTCAGGCTGCCGGTGGCAGGGTCTTCCGGCATGCCGTCGCCGGAGATGAATGCACGTACTTCGAACTGGGCATCATCGCCGTCACGCTCCGGACGCCACGGCGCGATCACGCCGACCGCGAGGCCAAGCATGTGCGTGTGATCCGGTTGCAGGTCCAGCACCTGCTGGCGATCCTCGACCATCACCGCCAGCCAGCCCGCACCGTTATCAACCCACTGCGCCCGCACAATGGCACCCGGTTGCAGCCTGAGCCCGCGACGGACGCGCTCCATGACATCGGCCTCCACCGGCCCGGTCCTGAGCAGTGGCGGCGCGAGAAAAGCCAGTTCCGCACCTTGTCGACGCACCCGCACCAGGCCGACGCCGCATTCCTGAATGATCTCCTCGCCCCTGGGCACGCCACCGGCTTCGAGCCAGGCATGACAAGTGCCCAGCGTCGGGTGCCCGGCGAACGGCAACTCGCTCTGCGTGGTGAAAATCCTCACCCGGTAATCGGCCCGGGGATCCTGCGGCGCGAGGATGAACGTGGTTTCACTGAGGTTGGTCCACGTGGCGAATGCCGCCATGCGCTCATCGCTGAGCTCGTCCGCGCCGAACACCACGGCCAACGGATTGCCCTTGAGGGCGACGCGACTGAAGACATCTACTTGCTTGAAATCGAATGAATGCATGGCCTGCCCTGGTCCTGATGAAATCGAAACGTCCTATTTGGGAATTTCCAGCCCGCGCATCACTGCTGGACGTGCGAGGAAGCGCTCCAGCACCCGCGTTACGTTCGGGAAATCCTTGATGCCCACCAGATCGCCCGCCTCATAGAAACCGATCAGGTTGCGCACCCACGGGAATGTCGCGATGTCGGCGATGGTGTAGCGCTCGCCCATGATCCAGTCGCGGCCTTGCAGGCGTCCATCAAGAACTTTTAACAAACGTTTACTTTCCTCGACATAGCGATCCCGAGGACGTTTGTCTTCGTAGTCCTTGCCGGCGAATTTGTTGAAAAAGCCGAGCTGGCCAAACATCGGTCCGATACCCCCCATCTGAAACATCAGCCACTGGATCGTCTCGTAACGCGCCGCCGATTCCTGGGCCAGCAATTGCCCGCTCTTGTCCGCGAGGTAGATCAGAATCGCCCCGGATTCGAACAGCGGCAGCGGCTTGTCGTCCGGGCCGTGGGGGTCGAGGATCGCCGGGATCTTGTTGTTGGGGTTCAGCGAAAGAAACTCGGGAGACAGCTGGTCGTTGGTATCGAAGCCCAAACGATGCGGTTCGTAGGGCAGACCGATCTCTTCGAGCATGATCGACACCTTGACGCCGTTGGGGGTCGGCAAGGAGTAGAGCTGAATCCACTCGGGGTACTGGGCCGGCCATTTCCGGGTGATGGGGAACGCAGACAGATCGGTCATGGGAAGGATCCACGATGAGATTGAGGAAGACGATCATAGTGTGAGCAGCCGAAGGGTGCGATGTCTGGGTATCGATATTGATGATTAGCAAGATCAATGCAATGCAGCGCTCTGCGCGGCCATCCCCGTGTACCGTGTCCATAAATCCGCAACATCCTGCCGGTAACCTGTGTTCCAACCCGTTCAAGGTTGTCGGTGGATTGCTGCTTGCTCCGCCGGAATCGAACCAAACGGGCTTCAGTGGACTCTGAGTGTTGCCCTTTCGGAAACGGACCGGCTTAACGACATGGAAAACACCCGACGCTGGGAGCGCGGGGTGTAAAGGTTTGTCAGCCTTAACCGAATGCGCTGAAGACTCCCTATTTCCATGATGAACTTTCTGAAATTCGTCCAACGCTTCAAGCATCGCGCGTATGTCGTGCTGCCCTCCCTGTTGGCGGCCAGTGCGCTCTTCCTGTCACTGGAATCCAGCGAAAGCCGCGCCCAGCCGGTTGACGGCACCCAGACCCTGGTGTTCCTGCGTCACGCCGAGAAACCTGCCGGCGGCCTGGGCCAGCTCAACTGCCAGGGCCTGAACCGCGCCATCGACCTGGCGACCCTGCTCCCGGAAAAATTCGGCAAGGCCAATTACGTGTTTGCGGCCAACCCGACGCGCAATGTCGAGGAAGGCGAACTGGACAATTCCTACAGTTACATTCGCCCACTGATGACCATCAGCCCCAGTGCGATCAAGCTCGGTTTGCCGGTAAACATCAATTTCTCGGCCAATGACACCAGCGACCTGGCCGATGAGCTGCTCCACGACAAGTACCACAACGCAGTGATCTACACCGCCTGGTCCCACGGCTACCTGCCCGAACTGATCAACAAGGTCGCTGGCGAAGCCGTCGGCAAGAAACAGAAGATCACTGAAGACTGGGAGTCCAGCGATTACGACTCGTTGTTCGTGCTGACCCTGACCTGGCACAACGGCAAGGCCAGTCTGCAGAGCCACAGTTACAAGCAAGGGCTGGATAACGGTCGGGAAACCTGTCCGACTTGAGGCTGATGGTTCAAATCTTGTAGCCGCTGTCAGGGCCCTATCGCGAGCAGGCTCGCTCCCACCTTTGATTTCTGTCGGACACTTAATTCATGTCCACTGAAGATCCAATGTGGGAGCGAGCCTGCTCGCGATGAGGCCGGAAAAATCAACACATCACCCCGGGCGATGGCCACGCGCTTGCAGGTATTCGATAACCGCCCCCCGCTCCCCGGCAAACTCGATCCGCGCCCCTTTTTTCTCCCGCTGGAACGCATACATCGGGTCGTAATATTCACGCAGCAACCCTTCGATCCAGCCCCGGTGCAAATCCACCGCCCCGCTGCGCGCCTGCTCCGCCAGCGCATCCTCCATCAGGATCAGCATCCGCCGATGACGCTCGCCGCCCAGCCGCTTCTGTACGTTGTTCAGGCTCGCCAGCAAGCGTTCGGCAAACAGCCCGAAACCTTCCTCGCCATGCACGTCGCTGAACTCGGCACTCAAGTCCACCACGTAATCACGCAGGATTCGTTCGACCCGTCCTTCAAGGCTGTCTTCGAGCCAGACCATCGGAAATTGCTGCATGCCCTGATACAGCGGCAACGGCAGCGCGCAACTGCCGATCGCGCGGCTTTCATCTTCCAGCACAAACTGCTCGATACCGCGGCTGCGTTTCTTCAGCACGTCCACGGCCAGGCGGTTTTCAAAATCGATGTTGGACGGCTGGCCCGTGGCGCGTTTGCCGAAACTGGAACCGCGATGGTTGGCATGGCCTTCAAGGTCCAGGCCGTTGCGCAGTTGCGTGAGCACTTCGGTCTTGCCGGTGCCCGTCATGCCGCCCAGCAGGACAAAATCACACTGAGCCATCGCCTGATCGATCGTCTCCAACAGGAAGCTACGCAGGGCCTTGTAGCCGCCGCCGACCCGCGGATAATCGATACCCGCCTCACTCTTCAGCCATTGCTGAACGATCTGCGAGCGCAAGCCACCGCGAAAACAATACAAAAGCCCTTCGGGGTGAGCCCGGGCGAACTCGGCCCAGGCCTGAATTCGCGCGGCCTTGATCTCGCCTGACACCAACTGATGCCCCAACGTTATAGCCGCCTGCTGACCCTCTTGCTTGTAGCAGGTGCCGACCCGTTGCCGCTCGTTATCATTCATCAGCGGCAGGTTGATCACACCGGGGAAGGAACCCTTGATGAATTCGACCGGCGCGCGCGCATCCATCATCGGCCGGTCATTGAGGAAAATGTCGCGGTAATCGGTGAATTCGCTTGCCATCAGAACACCTCGACCGCGTTCGTCTGTCGCTCGACCAGTTCACCGATCGGCGCCAGAGTCAGGCCCAGTTCGGCAGCGACGCTGAGGAATTGATCGTTGCCTTCGGGAGTGACCGCCACCAACAGACCGCCACTGGTTTGCGGATCGCAGAGCACGCGTTTGTGCATTTCCTGCAGTCGCCCGAGTTTGCTGGCGTAGCTGTCGAAGTTGCGCAGCGTCCCGCCCGGCACGCAACCCTGGTCGAGGTAATACTCGACGCCCGGCAGACGCGGCACGCGGTCATATTCGATGCGTGCTGTGAGGTTGCTGCCGTCGGCCATTTCCACCAGGTGCCCGAGCAGGCCGAAACCGGTGACATCGGTCATCGCGGTCACGCCGTCGAGCTTGCCGAAACGGCTGCCGGGCTTGTTGAGGGTGCACATCCAGTCGCGGGCCAGGCCGATGTCGGCGTGGCGCAACTTGCCCTTTTTCTCGGCGGTGGTGAGGATGCCGATGCCCAGGGGTTTGGTGAGATAGAGCAGGCAACCGGCAGTGGCCGTGTCGTTGCGCTTCATGTGGCGCTTTTCCACCAGCCCGGTGACAGCCAGGCCGAAGATCGGCTCCGGCGCATCGATGGAGTGCCCGCCCGCCAACGGGATCCCGGCTTCATCGCACACCGAGCGCCCGCCGCGAATCACTTCCCGGGCAATCTCCGGCGCCAGCACATTCACCGGCCAGCCAAGGATCGCGATGGCCATCAACGGATCGCCGCCCATGGCGTAGATGTCGCTGATGGCATTGGTGGCGGCGATGCGGCCGAAATCGAACGGGTCGTCGACGATGGGCATGAAGAAGTCGGTGGTCGAGACCACGCCGCGTTCTTCATCGATGGCATACACCGCCGCGTCATCGCGCGAGGCATTGCCGACCCAGAGTTTGGGGTCAAGGTTCTGCGCCCCGCTGCCGGCCAGAATCACTTCCAGCACCTGGGGGGAAATTTTGCAGCCACAGCCTGCGCCGTGGCTGTATTGGGTCAGACGAATCGGCTCGCTCATGGGGGCATCTCGTGAAGTCAGTGCCGATGAGTCTACAGCAAGGTTATTTTCAGGGGCTTTAACGAACAACACAAAACCTGTGGGAGCCAGCCTGCTGCGATGGGGTGTCAGCCGCCATCAATGCAGCTGATACACCATCGCCAGCAGGCTAGCTTCCACAGTGGTCGGGTTACGGCAGCAGGATTACCTTGTCGCCACTGCCCTGATTCACCTCGGCATAGCGCTCCAGCCCCTCTGCCAACGGCGACTCAAACAACCCTTGCGGCAATGGCAACAGGTCCTGATCGAAGAACCGGCCGAACTGATCGAGCATCGCCGCGCACGCCTGTACCCCGTACAGAAGCGAGTTGATCCCCACCACCGAACCACCCTTGCGATACAACGCCAGGGCCGGCAATTGCACCAGACCATCCACCGGCGCGGCGATGATCGCGATGCGGCCGAACGGTGCCAACGCGGCGACCGAGGCCGGCAGCCAGAACCCGGTGGTGTCGAAAATCACGTCGGCGCCGCCGGCATAAACCCCGTTCACCTGTGCGCCCAGCTCTTCGGGTTTATCCAGTTGCAGGGTCTGATAACCCTGATCCTGCAAGTCCTTCACCTGCTCCGGCCGTCGCGCCGCCGCCAGCACCTGGGCGCCGCGCACCTTGGCCAGCGCCAGCGCCGCACTGCCGACTGCGCCGCCGCCGATCACCAGCAACCGTGTTTGCGCGGTCACCAGGCTGCGTTCCAGCGCATCCCACGCCGTGGTGTAAGGCACGCCGAGGCTGGCGGCCTGCGCGAAGCTCAAGTGGGTCGGCTTGAGTGCCACGCCGTTGGCCGGCAATTTGACGAACTGTGCATGGGAGCCGTCAGCGAAAAAGCCCAGTTCCCGACCGGTGCCCCAGACCTCCTGACCGATCAATGCTTGCGGACCTTCAACCACGACCCCGGCGAAATCACGACCGGGAATCCGCGGCAGCGTGGTGTAGGGAAACCGCCCCAGCACGTTCTTCACATCGCTGGGGTTGAGGCCGGCGGCCTTGATCTGCACCAGCACTTCATCGGCGCCGGGAACGGGGGTCGGCACTTCGACGTAGCGCAGGGCCGAGAGGTCGCCGGTTTTATCGAACTGCAATGCTTTCATGGGAACGTCCATCGAACAGAGGGGAGAAATTCAGGAGATCCAGCCGGTGACCAGTTGTCGGCCCATCGGCCACAATTTTTCACCGGCGAGCATGCCCAGCAGGCCCACCAGCGCGATGGCCGGTGGTGCGGGGGAACGAAAATCCAGTGCGCCGTAGAGCAAACCGACGCCCAGACCGATGACCAGCGAGATGAGGTAGCTCATGGCAGACTCCGTGGGCAATTGAGGTATGCCTGAAGTCTAAAGGTGGGCAACGGCGAGCATCGGCCAAGTGCTTCTGAATTTCGGCCAAAGCACTTGATGTCGCCGCAACGCGAACCTGCGGCAGCGCCTACAGGCTCGCGGCAAATTGCGACGGCGCAACACCCAGCTCGCGACGGAACATGTCGCTGAAGCTGCTCGGCGAATAGCCCAGTTCCCGGGCAATCGTGCTGACGGCGACGCCCTGTATCAACTCGGCCGCCGCCGTCGCCAGTTGCACTTGCCGTCGCCACTCGGCGAAGCCCATGCCCAGGCCGTCCTTGAACAGCCGCGCCAGGGTGCGCACGCTGGCGCCGGCGTTTTCGGCGTGTTGTTCGAAGGGAATGTCCAGCGACGGCGCGGCCATGACCGCCTGACACAGGTTCATCAGGCGCCGGTCGGAATCGTCCGGCAAGGGGATCTTCAGCAGCGAACGCCGGGCACGTTTGAGTTCCAGCAGCGCCAGCCCCACCAGCGCTTCGTAGTACTCCGGCGCGCCGTCGTCACCCTGTTCCACCAGGCCGATGATCAGCTCTCGCAGCAACCCGCCCACTTCGATCACTTGAACCGTCGCGTCCAGCGTTGCTGCCAGCGAGGGCCGCAGGTAGATGTTGCGCATCTGCAGGTCCGAGACCACTCGAATGCCGTGAGGCACGCCTGGCGGCAGCCACACCGCCCGTTGCGGCGGCACCACCAGCGCTTCGTGGGGCGTTTCGACCCACATCACCCCGCTCATCGCATATAACAACTGGCCCCAGACATGCTCGTGAGGCTCGATATACAACCCGCGCGGGTAAGTGCGCGCCAGCGGTTGCACGGGCACATCGGTGTCACTCAGGTCAGGGGGCGCGGCAAGGGCCATGGGCAGCAATCATTGGGGGTTTCAGGAAATGCATGGTAACCAGCCGCACGCCTTGTCGCCACTGGCGGCCGCCGTCTGACAATCCGACTGAATTTTCCGCAGCCGCGACGATCCCTCTAATACCACAGGGAGGAATACGGGCTTTATGAACAACGCAAAACTTTTCGTCATTGAATACACCCTTCATGGCGCCCCCAAGTCTTTCATTATCCGTCTGGACAAGATGGATAATGCGGAGGCCTGGCATTGGGCGAGCTGTGACGCCGGCGTGGGTCGCATCCCGCGGTTTGGTCGGGAAAAAGTGCAAAAGACCACTAAACCGATGGCAGAGAAGTTCGGTGTGGAAAACGTCACGTGGCGGCCAGCGAACTAACCGAAGGGCAGGATCTGGAGGGATCGGGCGCATGACAGCGACACAACTTACCAGCACGGCACACATCGACTACGGCCTCGATACGCTGTTCGGCCGAGTCACCAAAAGCGCCGAGTGTCAGGTCGGCCTCGAACAGGTCGAGCATGATCCGACCCGCTTCGCACTACGCGTCCAGCCACCCTTGCCGCCCGATCTGGAGCAGGCGAAAACCCTATTGGTACGGGTGGAGGGACGGCGACTCAATGGCATCGTCCGCCATACCGAACGGCTGGAAGACCAAAGTCTGAAACTGGAAGTGGAGCCCGAATAGGCTCCACTTTTTTGCGCGTGGCTGATCTCAGCCATGGGCGCACTTGCAGCCCTTGCTTGTGCATTCTTCACCGTGTTCGTGGTGCTTGGCGCAGGCTTCGCAACAGTAGTGTTTGCCGTGGCGAGCAATCGGATGCTGGCCCAGTTTGCACGCGCATTTCGGGCAGTCGCATTTACTTTCACTGTCGATCATAAGTCTGACTCCATGGGTGGTGGTCGTCCGGACTCGCGAATACGATCCGTCTCACCAGTGTAGGAGCTGGCGTCAGGCCTGCCGCGTACTGCTGCGATACATGAACACCAAGGCCAACCCGAGCAACACCATCGCCAATACCCGGCTCCCGGACAGCTCGATCGCCGGGTTGCCCAGCCAGCCGAAGTTGTCGATCAGCATCCCCATGCCCAATTGCCCGACGATCACCGCGACCGTCGCGACCGCCGTGCCTACCCGCGGCACCGCCCCCACCATGACCATCATGTACACCACGCCGAACAACGCGCCGCTGAGTTGCCATTTCGGCACGTCCAGCAGGCTCACGGCATGGGCCGGTTCGAAAAACAGGATCAGCAACCCGGTGCTCACCGCGCCCACCACGAACGTCAGCAAACTGCTGCGCAACACACCGACCGTTTCGCCCAGACGTCCGTTGATCGCCGCCTGCACACTCAACACCGCACCGGCGGCCACGACCACCGCCAACAAAATAATCAGATTCATCATCAACCCCGAGCAATCAGAACAAGTGCCGCGACAATCAGCAGCAAGGCCAGCCAGCGTTCACCGTTGACCTTTTTGCGGGTGGTGCCGAACCAGCCGAAGTGGTCGATCAGCACGCTTTTGCCGACCTGCCCGGACAGAATCGCGATCATCGTCATCGCAATGCCGATGTGCGGCGTGGCCAGGGTCAGCACCACCACGTACATCGGCCCGAGGAAACCGCCGATCAACTGCCAGCGCGGCAATGCGTTCAAGGCCGGGCCACGTTGCGGGCCGCTGAACAACAGCAGCAGAAACAGAATCGCCGAGCCCACGCCGAAGATGCTCAGCGTCGCCCACAAGTGCCCGACCTGGACGCCGAGGGGGCCGAGCAGACCGGCCTCTACGGAAAGGCCCATGCCGGCGAGGATGACCAGGGGCAACAACAAGAGCCGTAACCCTGGTTTGGTGGTTGGCGTTGTGGCAACGCCCACGTCGATTGAAGAAGATTGCATGAATGAACACCTGCCATTTATCAGAAAAAACACCTTCCCTTGTGGGATCGAGCCTGCTCGCGATAGCGATTTGTCAGTCACCTTGATGTTGGATGTCTGGCCGCTATCGCGAGCAGGCTCGCTTCCACATGGGTTTTGAGTAGTCAGTGGAACAGGCGCGCATTATCGGCGGGTGCTGCTTTGCGATAAACGGGATCATACTGACAACACTTTTGCGCAACTCGCACAGCAGGAACCGCCATGCACGGCCTCAACGAATTGGGATTCAAGGCGCTTCGGCTATTTGTCGCGGTGCTCGATCACGGCAGCTTTTCCGAGGTAGCCCGCCGAGAAGGCCTGGCGCCCTCCTCGATTTCCCGACAGATCCAGTTGATGGAACAAGCCCTGAGCCAGCAATTGCTCTACCGTCACACCCGCGCCGTCTCGCCCACCGAAGCAGGACGAATGCTCGGCCACCATGCGCGGCTGGTGCTGGTGCAACTGGAAGAAGCCGAACAAGCCCTGCAGGAACAGCAAAGCGAGCCCAGCGGGTTGGTGCGGATCAATGCCCCCGTGGTGTTCGGGCAACGGCACCTGACACCGTGGCTCGGGCAGTTGTGCGAGCGCTATCCGAAACTGCAACTGGACATCCAACAGACCGACAGCTACATCGACCCGTTGCAGGAAGGCGCCGACCTGTTGTTCCGCATCGGCCCGCTGCACGATTCGAGTATGCAGGCGCGCATTCTGGCGCCCCACCGCTTTCAGGTCGCGGCAAGCCCGGCCTACCTTGAGCGCCATGGCATCCCGCAACATCCCCAGGACCTGGCGGCGCATCAATGCCTGGCCTACAAAGGTGTAACCGGCCAGCAGCGCTGGTTTTTCCGCCAGGGTCGGCAGGACTGGACGCCCTATTCGGTGAAGGGACCGCTCACCGGCAACCACGCCGACACACTCACCCAGGCCGCCGAACAGGGCTTGGGGCTGGTGATGTTTCCGTCATGGCTGATTGGTGAGGCCGTGCGCAACGGCACGCTGGTGCCGGTGCTGGGGGACTATCAGGTGTCCAACAGCCTTGAGCCGCAGCAGATCGCCGTGCTCTGGCCCGGCAGCCGACGGTTATCCGTGAAGGTGCGCACGGTGATTGATTTCTTTGTCGAATGCTTTGGGCCGGTGCCGTATTGGGACAGGCCCTAGAACCTGAGTCGAACACGCGAGTGTGGCGAGGGAGCTTGCTCCCGCTTGAGTGCGCAGCGCTCACAAATTTTCAGGGCCGCTGCGCAGCCCAGCGCGAGCAAGCTCGCTCGCCACAAGAGCATCATCAAATCAGATACGGAACTGTCCGACCAGACTGCCCAGGCGCTGACCCAGATCCGCGAGGCTGCGGGAGGTCTGGGCGCCGAGCTGGGTTTCGTCAGCCACGTTGTCCACAGCCACCGCGATCTGATGCACGCTGCGGTTGATCTCTTCGGCCACGGCGGTCTGCTCTTCGGCGGCGCTGGCGATCTGTGCGTTCATCGAGTTGATGGTGCCGATCAGCTGGGCCATGGTGTCGAGGGACGCGCCCGCTTCGTTCGCCTGTGCGGACGTACCGTCGCCAGCCTCGCTGGAACGGCGCATCGCTTCCACCGCCGATTGAGTACCCGCCTGCAGGCGATCGATCATGCCCTGGATTTCCTGGGTGCTGATTTGCGTGCGGCTGGCCAGCGCGCGGACTTCGTCGGCCACCACCGCAAAACCGCGACCGGCCTCACCGGCACGGGCCGCTTCGATCGCAGCGTTGAGCGCCAACAGGTTGGTCTGTTCGGCAATCGAACGGATCACCCCAAGCACACTGACAATCGACGACACGTCCTTTTGCAGGCTGTCGAGGGACACGCCGCTGCTGCGAATATCGTCGACCAATGCATGAATCTTGACGATGCTGCCCGCCACCACACGCTTGGCGGTCTGGCCTTCTTCGTCGGTCTGTTGCGCGGCGACGGCGGCGTTCTGTGCACTTTTGGCAACTTCCTGCGCGGCGGCCGACATTTCGTTGATCGCCGTGGCGACCTGATCGGTCTCGTGACGCTGACGCTCCATCGCCTGATCCGAGCGCTGAGCCTGATCGGATACCTGATTCACCAGCCCGGTCAGTTGCGAGGTCATTTCAGTGATCTGGCGCACCAGGCCGTGGATCTTGTCGACAAAACGGTTGAACGAACCGGCGAGCTGGCCGAGTTCGTCCTGGCTGGTGATGGTCAGGCGCCGGGTCAGGTCGCCCTCGCCTGCCGCGATGTCATCGAGGTTGGCTTTCATCAGGTTCAGCGGACGCAGGATGGTGTTGGCCAGCAGCATGCCGGCGGCGGCGATCACCAACAGCACCACTACGGCGATGCCGATGATGCTCAGCAACACGCCTTCCATGCGCTCCTGAACCTTGGCCTCGACCACCGCCACCTGCGCTTCGATGCCGTCGAGGTTGACCGAGGTGCCGACGGCCATGTCCCACTTCGGCAGGTATTCGGTGTAGCCGAGTTTCGGCACCAGCACCTTGGTATTGCCGGGCAATGGCGAGCTGTATTGCAGGTAATGCGTACCGTCCTTGGCGACTTTCACCAGGTCGCGGTTGACGTAGACGCCGTTCGGATCACGGTTGTCCTTGAAGCTTTGGCCCACGCCTTCAGGGCTGTTGGCCTTGAACAGGCGCACGGTGTTGGAGTCGTAGCCGAAGAAGTAACCTTCCTTGCCGTAGCTGACGCTCGACAGCAATTTGATCACCTGGGCCCGCGCCGCGTCGTCACCCGGGGCTGCGGCGTCGTAGAGCGGTTTGATCGTAGTCATCGCCACGGCCACGTAACTTTGCAGGGTGGCCTTGGCATCGCTGAGCAGGCGTTGGCGCGTCTCCTCGACTTCCTTGCGGGCCTGCTCCTGCAGCACGAACAACGTGGTCAAACTGATGACCAGCGCAAAGAGCAACACCGGGAGTACGGCAAGGGACAGGACTTTAGCCTTCAGGCTCATGCGCATGACGGTTCACTCTTTTTGATTTTTGTTGGCGTGGTTAAAGGCTTTAACGGCACGCCGGATCAAAAGTTGAATGCTCAAAAAAGATCGCAGCCCTCGGCAGCGCCTACAGGGTGTGTGCCATTCCTTTGTAGGGCTGCCGAAGGCTGCGATCTTTTGATCCTGAATCAGAGCACCATCGCCGCCACCCAACCGAACGCCAGCAGCGGCAGGTTGTAATGCAGGAAGGTCGGCACCACGGTGTCCCAGATGTGGTGATGCTGGCCGTCGATGTTCAGGCCGGAGGTCGGGCCCAGTGTCGAGTCCGAAGCCGGCGAACCGGCATCGCCCAACGCGCCGGCGGTGCCAACGATGCACACGATGGCGATCGGGCTGAAACCCAGTTGCACACACAGCGGCACGAAAATCGCCGCCAGAATCGGCACGGTGGAAAACGATGAGCCGATGCCCATGGTCACCAGCAAGCCGACCAGCAACATCAACAGCGCGCCGATGCCCTTGCTGTGGCCGATCCACGACGCCGACGTTTCAACCAGCGTCTGCACCTGACCAGTGGCTTTCATCACTTCGGCAAACCCCGAGGCGGCGATCATGATGAAGCCGATCATCGCCATCATCTTCATGCCTTCGGTGAACAGGTCGTCGGTGTCGCGCCACTTGACGATGCCCGACACCGAGAAGATCAGGAAACCCGCCAGCGCACCGATAATCATCGAATCCAGCAGTAGCTGAATGATGAACGCCGCCGCGATGGCCACACCCGCGACCATCAGGCTCAACGGGTTGTACTGGACCGCAACCTGTTCGACCTGCTCGATCTTTTCCAGGTTGTAGACGCGTTTCTTGCGGTAGCTGATGAACGCTGCCGCCAGCCCCACGACCATGCCCAGCGCCGGAATGCCCATGGCATGGGTAACGTTGATGCCGCTGATGTCCACGCCGCTGCGGGCCACGTTGGCCAGGAGGATTTCATTGAGGAAGATGTTGCCGAAACCCACCGGCAGGAACATGTACGGCGTGATCAGGCCGAAGGTCATGACACAGGCGATCAAGCGGCGATCCAGTTGAAGCTTGGTCAGCACATACAACAGTGGCGGCACCAGCAACGGAATAAACGCGATATGTATCGGCAGAATATTCTGTGAAGCGATGGCCACCACCCAGAGCAAACCGATCAACAGCCACTTGACCGAGCCACCACCGTTGGCGTGCTGGCGATCGACCATGGCCAGGGCCTTGTCCGCCAGCGCATGGGCGAGGCCGGACTTGGCAATCGCCACCGCGAAGGCGCCGAGCAAGGCATAGGACAAGGCCACCGTGGCCCCGCCGCCGAGGCCGCTGTTGAACGCTTTCAGGGTGGCGTCGATGCCCAGGCCACCGGTCAGGCCGCCCACCAGCGCGCCGATAATCAGCGCGATCACAACGTGCACGCGGGACAGGCTGAGCACCAGCATGACGCCGACCGCGGCAATTACAGCATTAATCATCGTTACCTCAAGGCAAGCGAAATGAACCCAGCCGGCAGTCTGCGAAGAGACGCCAGCGGGACAAGGAATGGGTTTTATTAGACGGCGCGCACTGTGCCGCAGAGTGGGGCCGGTGTCAAAGCGAGTGGTGCCAACGAACATGTAACGGCCAGTGATACCCCTGTGGCGAGGGGATTTATCCCCGTTTGGCTGCGCAGCAGCCACAATCGATTCGTCTGGATAATTGCAGGGGCCGCTTCGCGACCCAACGGGGATAAATCCCCTCGCCACACGTCCCACTCCTCACCACAGATATATATCCCTTCTCCAGAGATAAACCTCTTGCCACAAAAGCTCCGCACACCGAATAAAGAAAGCGGATTCGCGGCCGTTACAGTGCAAAGTCTCAGATATTTATCGAATAAGGACGTCTCCATGTCGCTCAGACAACTTTCCATTCAATGGAAAATCACCCTGCTGGCCGGGCTTTGCCTGGCGGGTATCGTGACCTTGCTGGTAGGTCTTTCGCTGTACCGCATGGAGCACAGCTCCGAGCTGGTGAAAGCCTCGAGCATGGAGATGCTCACCGAAGCTGCCCAGGCCCGGATCGAGTCCCAG
Source organism: Pseudomonas sp. NFX71 (assembly GCF_048079215.1). Taxonomy (NCBI): domain Bacteria; kingdom Pseudomonadati; phylum Pseudomonadota; class Gammaproteobacteria; order Pseudomonadales; family Pseudomonadaceae; genus Pseudomonas; species Pseudomonas sp. NFX71. The sequence continues at coordinate 6,556,744 of NZ_CP182230.1, forward strand.
GGCGAAAACCAGGCGCTGGGGATTCGCCAGCAGTTCATGGACGCCTATCAATATGGCCACGGCTTTTCACGTCAGGTGTTGTTCCTGCGTGATCAGGCCGAAAAGCGCTTTCTCGATGCCTTCGACCTGCGCGAAGACCTGACCCGCCAGGTCAAGTCCGCGCTGCAAGCCAATCCAGAATTGCTCGGCCTGTCCCTCGTGTTCGAGCCCAACGCGCTGGACGGCAAGGACGAACTGTTCGCCGGCCAGTCGGAACTGGGCAGTAACGACAAGGGCCGTTTCGCGCTGTACTGGTCGCAACCGACACCCGGCAAGGTGACGTCGATGGCGCTGCCCGAAACGGACATGGCCGACACCCGCACCGGCCCCAGCGGCGAGCCCGCCAACGCCTGGTTCACCTGCCCACGCACCTCGCTCAAACCTTGCGTGATCGAACCCTACTTCTACGTGATCGACGGCCAGAACGTGCTGATGACCAGCATCGTGTTCCCGCTGATGCTCAACGGTAAAGTCATCGCTTCGCTGTCGGTGGACATCAACCTCAACAGCCTGCAAGCGGTCAGTCAGGGCGCGAGCAAAAAGCTCTATGACGGCCAGACCCACGTCAGCATCATCAGCCCGGCCGGTTTGCTCGCCGGCTACAGCCCGGACGCCAGCAAACTCAGCCAGCGCCTGGATGCCGTGGATAAAACCAACGGCGCCGAGCTGATCCGCCTGCTCGCCAACAGCAGCAAAACCACCAGCCTGCACAGCGACCAGCAGTTGAAAGTGCTCTCGCCGTTCCAGCCGATCCCCGGTGGCAAGTCGTGGGGCGTGTTGCTCGACGTGCCGGAAAAAGTCCTGATCGGCCCGGCCGAGGCGCTGAAGAAACAACTCGACGACAGCAATACCGCCGGCACGCTGGTCGAACTCGGCCTCGGTGTGCTGGCGGCGTTGATCGGCCTGTTGCTGGTGTGGTTGATGGCGCGCAGCGTGACCAGGCCGATCCTTGGCGTCGCGCACATGCTCGAAGACATCGCCAGCGGTGAAGGCGACCTGACCCGGCGTCTGGCTTACGACAAAAAGGATGAACTGGGCCAACTGGCTGGCTGGTTCAACCGTTTCCTCGACAAGCTGCAACCGATCATCGCCGAAGTGAAACGCTCGGTGCAGGACGCGCGCAGCACGGCGGATCAGTCTTCCGCCATCGCCACGCAAACCAGTGCCGGCATGGAGCAGCAATACCGCCAGGTCGATCAGGTGGCCACCGCCTCCCACGAAATGAGCGCCACCGCCCAGGACGTCGCCCGCAGCGCTGCGCAAGCGGCACAGGCTGCAAAGGACGCGGACCAGGCGACTCGCCGCGGATTGACGGTGATCGACCAGACCACCAGCAGCATCGACAACCTCGCCGCCGACATGAGCGCGGCCATGGTGCAGGTCGAAGGCCTGGCGGCGAACAGCGAGAAGATCGGTTCAGTGCTGGAAGTGATTCGTGCCATCGCCGAGCAGACCAACCTGCTGGCCCTCAACGCCGCCATCGAAGCCGCCCGTGCCGGTGAAGCCGGTCGTGGTTTTGCCGTGGTGGCCGACGAAGTGCGCAACCTGGCGCGACGCACCCAGGAGTCTGTCGAAGAAACCCGTCTGGTGATCGAGCAATTGCAAAGCGGCACCCAGGATGTGGTGGGGTCGATGAACAACAGCCATCGTCAGGCCCAGGGCAGTGTCGAGCAGGTCAGCCAGGCGGTCACGGCGTTGCGGCAGATTGGCGACGCAGTCACGGTGATCAGCGACATGAACCTGCAGATCGCCAGCGCGGCGGAGGAGCAAAGCGCGGTGGCGGAAGAGATCAACAACAACGTGGCGACGATTCGGGACGTGACCGAGTCGTTGTCGGGGCAGGCGAATGAGTCGGCGCGGGTGAGCCAGTCGTTGAATAGCCTGGCGAATCAGCAGCAGAGTCTGATGGATCAGTTCCGGGTTTAACGCCAATCCAATGGGAGCGACTTGTGGCGAGGGGAGTTATCCCCGTTGGACTGCGAAGCAGGCCCCAGTGTTTGGGGCGGCTTCGCCACCCAACGAGGATAAATCCCCTCGCCACACGAGCCCGCGCCCACAGGGTTATCGGTTGGCTTCGGATCGCTGTCAGCGCTTGGGGAGCTCGATGACAACGCTCAACCCACCCCACTCGCTCTCCTCCAGCCGCAGCCCCCCGCCCCACGTATCGACGATGTCGCGCACAATTCCCAGCCCCAACCCATGCCCATCCGTTTGTTCATCCAGCCGCGTCCCCCGGCTGAACACCTGATCGCGCTGGTCCTCGGGAATCCCCGGCCCATCATCTTCCACACTCAACTGAAATCCTTCAGCCGTCTCGACCACGCTCAACCGCACCTCGGCATCCGCCCATTTGCAGGCGTTGTCGAGCAGGTTGCCCAGCAGTTCCAGCAGATCTTCGCGATCCCATGGCAACTGCAAACCGGCCGGTGCGCGATAGCTCAGGTCGAGGTGTTCGCCGTGGATCAGGTTCAACGTGGCGAGCAATCCCGGCAGTTCCGCATCGCAATCAAACAGCGCCCCCGGCAGCGCATCGCCGGACAGCCGGGCACGATTGAGTTCGCGGTTGAGTCGCTGCTGAACCTGTTCCAGTTGTGCCTTTAGGATCTTGCGCAGCTCGGGATGGGCGTCGAGTTTTTCGCTGGACGCCAGGCTCAACAACACCGCCAGCGGGGTTTTCAAGGCATGCCCGAGATTGCCGAGCGCATTGCGCGAACGCTTGAGGCTGTCTTCGGTGTGGGCGAGCAAATGGTTGATCTGCGCCACCAGCGGTTCAAGCTCCACCGGCACCTGATCATCCAGTTGCGAACGCTGCCCCTGCTGCAACTGGGCAATCTGCTCGCGAGCCCTTTCCAGTGGGCGCAAGGCGCGGCGCACGGTGATCCGCTGCAACAGCAGAATCAGCAACAGCCCCGCCAATCCCAGGCCCAGCCCCACTTGCTGCATGCGCTTGAAGCTGTCGCGCACCGGGGTGTAGTCCTGGGCGACACTGATGGAAATCGACTGGCCCAAACGGCGATAGTCCGAACGCAAAACCAGCAATTGCTGGCCTTCCGGCCCCAGTTGCAGGTTGCTGTGCAGGCCGGGATGGTCGAGACGCGGCAATTCCTGATCCCACAACGAACGCGAGCGCCAATGGCTGTCGGCAAAATCGATGCGAAAGTAATGCCCGGAAAACGGGCGCTGATAGGCCGGTGACAGGTGCCGCTCATCCAGTTGCAAGCCCTGTGGTCCGCGCACCAGCGCCACCAGCAAGTCTTCGCTGTCGTTGCGCAGCCCCGCCTCGAGGTAACGCTGTAAACCCACTTCGAACAGCCACAGACTGGTTTGCGCCAGCACCAGGCCGACGACCACCATCACGCTGATCAGTCCCAGGCTCAAGCGGCGCTGGATCGACCTCACTGCGCTTGACCGCCAAACAGATAACCCTGGCCGCGACGGGTTTCGATCACGCTGCGCCCAAGCTTGCGCCGCAGGTGATTGACGTGGACTTCCAGCACGTTGGAGTCGCGCTCGGTTTCGCCGTCGTAGAGGTGTTCGGCGAGGTGGCTTTTGGAGAGGATCTGCTCGGGGTGCAACATGAAATAACGCAGCAGGCGGAATTCCGCGGCGGTGAGCTGGATGTCGGCGCCATCGCGGGTCACGCATTGGCGCCCCTCGTCCAGGTGCAAGCCCGCCGATTGCAGCGTCGGTTGATTAACCTTGCCATGGGAGCGGCGCAACAGCGCCTGGATGCGCAGGTGCAGTTCTTCAGGATGGAAAGGTTTGGTCAAGTAATCATCGGCACCGGCCTTGAGGCCTTCGATCCGTTCGGCCCAGGAGCCGCGCGCCGTCAGGATCAGCACCGGCGTGGTGAGCCCGCCCTTGCGCCACTGCGCCAGCACGTCGAGCCCTGGCAAACCCGGCAAACCCAGGTCGAGGATAATCAGGTCATAGGGTTCGCTGCTGCCCTGATACACCGCGTCACGGCCGTCGGCCAGCCAGTCCACGGCGTAACCCTGACGGTTGAGGCCGGCGATCAGTTCGTCGGCCAGGGGCACATGGTCTTCCACCAGCAGCAATCGCATCGGTCAATCTTCCTTGTCTTTCAGTAACTGGCCTGTGATGGCGTCGACGTCCAGCTCACGGACCACGCCTTCGGTGGTCAGCAACTCGACTTCATAAATGTAGACGTCGTGTTTCTCTTCGAGCTCGGCTTCCAGCAGTTTCGACCCGGGATAGCGGTCCATTGCCTGCTTCAACAACTGTTCGAGCGGCATGATCACGCCCCGCTGACGCAGGCGCAGGGCTTCGTCCTGATCCAGGTCGCGGGCCATGACCACCGAGCAAAACGCCAGGAGCACCAGCGCCATGCGTGAAAATGAACACACCTTCATTACGTATCCTGATGATCCTTGAGAACCTGCCCGCTGACAGCGTCCAATTCCAGGTCCCATTCAATGCCTTGTGGGTCGCGCAGCTCCACCTGATAGATGTACTTGCCGTACTCTTCTTCCAGCTCGGTTTCGGTAATTGTCGAGCCAGGGTGTTTGGCCAGTGCCGTGGCGTTGAGCTTCTCGAAAGACACAATGGTACCAGCGTCGCGTAGCCGCAGAGCTTCGTCGGGGCCCAAATCACGGGCATGGGCGAGGCTGGCGGTGATGGCAATGAGGGAGGTGGTGATCAGGGCAGTCAGGGTTTTCATGGGATGTCTCCGTATTTTTTATGTGTTGCGTACGGCAGTCACCTTAGCGATTCGAACTTAATTGAAACTGAATTGCCATCATCGATGATTGCATCACGATATCACTGACGCCCCCCTCCTGCCGAAGGCTGCGATCTTTTGATTTTTGGCGGCTTCATAGGCGCCAACAATCAAGATCAACAGATCGCAGCCTTCGGCAGCGCCTACATTGATTGGTTGCGACACGCTTATAATCCCCCGCTTGCCAGACATCGAGACCGGTATGACCGCCATCCACATCAAGTTCCCTTCCCTGACCCTCAAGGCCGGTCCCCGCGCCTTCGCGCGCATCCGTGAACACGGTTTGAACGCCGCCGATGTCGGCACATTGCCGGGCGCTGCTGGCGGGCCCAAGGCGTTGGGAATTCAAGGCCTGGACCTGGCGCTGTTCGGCGAATGGCTGCCCGCCGCGCCACGCGAACGGTCGCTGATCGGCGCATCGGTCGGCTCCTGGCGCTTCGCCAGCGCCTGCCTGCCCGATGCCGCCGAAGGCATCCGCCGTCTCGGTCATCTCTACACCGAGCAGAATTTCGCCAAGGGCGTGACCATGGCGCAGATCAGCCAGAGCTCGCAGCGCATGCTCGATGACCTGCTCGACGGCCGCGACGCCTCGATTCTGGACAACGCCCATTACCGACTGAACATCATGGTGGTCAAAAGCCACGGCCTGCTCGCGGATGATCATCGCGGTCGCCTCGGGCTGGGCCTGTCGTCGGTAATCGCCGACAACCTGCGCAGTCGCGCACGGCTATCGCGGCATTTCGAGCGGCTGATCCTCCACGACCCACGCCTGGCGCCACCGGTCGATGCGCTGAACGACTTCCCGTCACGCTTCGTCGCGCTGAATGTCGGCAACCTGCGTCAGGCCCTGCTCGCCTCGGGTTCGATCCCGATGGTGATGGAAGGCGTGCGTGACCTGCCCGGCGCTGGCGCCGGAACCTTCCGCGATGGCGGTCTGCTGGACTATCACCTCGACTTGCCCTACAGCGGCAACGACATCGTGCTGTACCCGCACTTCACCGACCGGGTGATCCCCGGCTGGTTCGACAAAACCCTGCCGTGGCGCCGCGCGTGCACCACGCGCTTGCAGGATGTCCTGCTGCTGGCACCGTCGAAGGAATACCTGGCACGCCTGCCCTACGGCAAACTGCCGGACCGTAACGACTTCAAGCGCTTCATGGGCGATGCGCCGAGCCGGCAGAAATACTGGCGTGCGACGATGGATGAAAGTCGCAGGCTGGGCGATGAGTTTCTCGAACTGGCCGCCAACGGTCGACTTGGCGAACGCTTGCTGACCCTTTAGTCAGGACAAACTGTTAAACTCGCCGCCTGCCCACATCGCCGCGGCGATCGCCACCTGACAGAGCTGAAACCACTGTGGAAATCTTCAAAGAATTTACCTTCGAATCCGCCCACCGCCTGCCCCACGTCCCGGAAGGCCACAAGTGCGGCCGCCTGCACGGTCACTCGTTCAAAGTGGCGATTCATCTGAGTGGCGATCTTGATCCGCATACCGGCTGGATTCGTGACTTCTCGGAGATCAAGGCGATCTTCAAGCCGCTGTATGAGCGCTTGGATCACAACTATTTGAATGACATTCCGGGGTTGGAGAATCCGACCAGTGAAGTGCTGGCGAAGTGGATCTGGGGTGAGTTGAAGCCGTTGTTGCCGGAGCTAAGTGCGATTCGGATTCATGAGACGTGCACTAGCGGCTGTATCTATCGCGGCGAGTAAGTGTTGGACTGATAAATGACTATCCAACAGGGTGGTTTTTCATAGCCAATAATTAACTGTGCTCGATTTCAGGACCACCTAATTACGAGTATGCGTCAGCATATGTCTTTTTAGATGGTCCCTACGCGAAAACTCTCGACCACAACCTTCTTGATTGCAGGAATGAAGCTTTTCGCTCATATGTGTTCGTTTATGCCTGGCTGCACTACTCGCATTCGAAAATAAACTTCCACACCCGGACCAATCGCACTTATAAGGACGCTCATCACTATGTGTTTGCCTGTGCACTTGCAAACCTCTCAGTTGAGTAAATTTTTTGTCACACACATCACAAGTGAATAGTTTTTCGTTGTTATGTGTTAACCGATGCTCTGTTAGTTTCTGATTATCAGCAAATTCTTTGCCACAGACAGTGCAACTAAAATGTTTCTCACCAGCATGCATTTTCATATGCCGGGCACGATCACCAGAAACAGAAAATCTTTTTTTGCATGAGGGATCAAAGCAGCCGTATGGCTTTTCCTGGGTATGAATACGTACATGCCGAACAAGTGCAATAGAACTCGAAAGCACCTTGTTGCATGTCGGACAGGAAAAATGTTGGGAAGAGGTTTGCTTCGACGATGATCCTGAGGTGTTAACCGCCACCCCCCAATTTTTACGCAGTTCTGCCTCATCTTCAGGCCTCGGATGCGCGAGTATTTTATCCAGGTCCAATGACAGGAATGATGGGGTCCTCCCTGCTTTGGGTGAATCAAGCTCTTTTACCAACTCGTTTACTTTAGCCACCTCATCCGGATTTATTGACCTCGCTAGAATTTCATCTACATCAAGCGCTATAGCGTTTCGATCAACCGAAGTACCCACTCTCCCGTCTCGATCCACCCTCCCCACCGGCGAATTCCCCACAAAGCAATACACATTCAACCCATCCACCGCCCCCGCCGGATCCGGGTTGATCCAGCGGCATAACCACGGCGCAAAGTACCGATAACCGTAGTAATACAACCCGGTCGCATCGCGTTCCTTGCCTGAATAACGAATGGTTTTGTATGCGCCGCTCTGATCGCTGTGATCCTCCCAGGCTGTCCCCCCAAACGGGTAATACACTTCCCGGCTTTGCACCTTGGCCTGTTCACCGAGTTCCAGCGTCCCGGAACCGAGGTGGTCGGTCGGGTGGTAGCGCAACGAATGCTCCGGCACATCGGCGCCGTGCAACCAGTTCACCCGATTGCGTCCGGCCTCCAGGTCGAGCACTTCATGCTGCTTGCCGCCCGGACGATGATGGATCTCCAGCCCCGGCAGGTAGCGCACTTCGGCGATCACGGTGTGGGCGGCGGCCAGTGCGGTGCGGACCTTGCGCAGGCGTTTGCCCCCGCCGCCGTACACATAAATTTCAGTGTCATCGTCTTCGCCTTCGCGCACCACTGGCGATACGCGGGACAACTGGTTGCGCAGGTCCCAGGCCAGGGTTTGGCCAAGCTGCAAAAACTGCAGGTTGCCGTTGGCGTCGAAATGACTGACGAAATCCGGTGGCTGATCGCCCTCAAGCAGGCTGCGGTTGCTGTTCGTGGCCACGGCCCATCGGCGGGTAAACGGTTGAGCACCGAGATGCCGCAGTTCGATCATGTTGCCCGTCGCGTCGTAGTCGTATTCTTCGCGGTAGTTGACCACGGCATCAGGGTTGGTCGAGGGGTGGTACGGCGCGAAGGGATAAAAGGATGACTTTTCGGCTTCCCAACCCGTAGCGTGGGTTAGCTGTCCCAGCGTGTCGTAGCCATAGGTGCATTGAGCGTCGATACGCTGGTTTTTGTAGTAACGGATTGGCAGTGCGTGATCGTCGATCTGGACAATGTTGCCACCCGGGTCGATGGTGTAGCGAAGGTCTTGCACTGGAGCGGCGTTCGGCAACCCGGCGCACAAGCGCAGCAGACGGCCATCATCGAGCGCGTACTGCGCCTCGGTGACCACGCCATTGCCAGCGGTTTCCCGCTCGACTTTGCCACCAGGGTTATAACGGATGTCGTGCACCAGGCATTGTCCGGGCGAGGCGGTGTTCGCCGGTTGCAACCAGCCGTCCTTGAGCTGGCCGGCCACGGTGTAGGTGAAGTGGCGACGATGGGCTTTGGCGTCGGAGAGGTTCAGCAGATCGCCGAGCGGATTGTAGGTCCAGCGGCTTTCGAAGCCGGGGGCGGGTTCAAGCAACCCATCGCGTACGGAGCTCTCCTGCGGCCAGTCCGGTGGATCGAGAGCGGCCAGAAAGTGGCTGATTTCATTCAGCGCCAGCCCCAGCAAATCGTACTCCGGCATATGCCGTGTACCGGCCGGGTCATCATGGCGGATCAACCGGCCGCATTGGTTTCCCGGATTCGCTTCGGGACCACAGGTTCCGTACTCGAAGCGCTCCACAACCCGTGCCTGTTCCATCACGACAAGAGGACGCAGCAACGTGTCGTACTCAGTCTCTTGCCGAGTACCCCGACCGTCCCACCCGCTCAACACCTGAGCGGCCTGACCAAACAAAGCCACCCGCCAACCGGCATCGACACTGTCAGTCGCCACCACCCTGCCGGTCAGGCTGAAACAATGCCTCAATGCCGGCGCGGACAACCGCGCATCCCACTGCTCAACTCCACGCCCCGCCGCATCGAACCCCTGCCGCGTCACCCGCGCCTGCGGCGTTTGCCCACTCTCCCCACGCCAGTACGTCACGCTGCGCACAACGAGGCCGCGCGGGTCGATGACCGCGAGCCTCGGTGTTCCGTGATGCAGGCTGAAATTGTCCATGGACTCTGGATAGCATCTGCGCCCAAAAGCCGTCTACTGTCACAAATCACAGGTATTCATCCCGCTGATCCGACAGATCAAAAAAACTGCCGGGACTGGCTGTTTTTTTATGCCTATGCTTTTTGGCTGGTACCCGCCAAGAGGACGCACCCATGACTGACTGGCCGCTCGCTCAGACCTACCGCTTCAACGGGCACTCCGTTCGCTACGCCGTGCGGGGGGACGGCCCGCCGCTGGTGTTTGTGCATGGCACACCCTTCTCTTCGTATGTGTGGCACCGGATTGCGCCGCACTTCATCACGTCACACCGGGTGCATTACTTCGACCTGTTGGGTTATGGCCTGTCCGAGAAGGTCGAGGGTGATGTGTCCCTTGGTGTACAGAACGAGCTATTGGCGCAACTGCTGGAGCACTGGGGCCTGGACTGCCCGGATGTGGTGGCCCACGATTTCGGCGGCGCCACGGTGCTGCGCGCGCATCTGCTGAACGGCAAGAATTACCGCAGCCTGACGCTGATCGACCCGGTGGCGCTGTCGCCCTGGGGTTCGCCGTTTGTGCAGCATGTGCGCCAGCATGAGGCGGCGTTCAGCGGACTGCCTGATTACATTCAGCGGGCGATCGTGCCGGCCTACATTCGTGGGGCGATCAAGCGGGAAATCCCCGACGAGGAACTCGCCCATTACGTCCAGCCGTGGCTGGGCGATCCGGGGCAAGCGGGGTTTTACCGGCAGATCGCGCAAATGGATGAGCGCTATACCCGCGAAGTTGAGGGACTGTACCCGACCATTCGCTGCCCGGTGCAGATTCTCTGGGGTGAAGATGACCAGTGGATTCCCATCGAGCGGGGGCAGGCGTTGCAGCAGATGATTCCGGGGGCGCAGTTTCACCCGATCCCCAATGCCGGGCATCTGGTTCAGGAGGATGCGCCCGAAGCCATCGTCGCGGCGTTGTTGCGGTTCTTGCCCTCTTTCTGAAAAAACGAATATCCCCCTGTGGGAGCAAGCTCGCTCCTACATGGTTCCTGTGTTCATTCAGCTGCACCGGTTTCGTGCCCTTCCCCCGCCCCAATCCTCTCCGCTCGTCTATACATAACGGCATCCACCCGCTTGGCACGACCACTGCAACCCCTCCGCGTCACCCACTCAGCAAGGAACGCCCCCATGACGCAAAATGATCCCGGCAACGACTACCCCCTCAGCGAAGTGCCGATGCACGCCCGCAAAGGCCTGGCCTCCACCGCCATGGTGCTGCTGGGTTTCACCTTCTTCACGGCCACCATGTTTGCTGGCGGCAAGCTCGGTGTGGCGTTCAGTTTCGGCGAGATGATGGCGGTGATCATCGTCGGCAATCTGCTGCTGGGGATCTACGCCGCAGCGCTGGGCTACATCGCCTTCAAGAGCGGGCTCAACTCAGTGCTGATGGGGCGTTTCTGCTTCGGGGAAGTGGGCAGCAAACTCAGCGACCTGATCCTCGGTTTCACCCAGATCGGCTGGTACGCCTGGGGCACCGCCACGGCGGCCGTGGTGCTGGGCAAGTATTTCGAGTTGAGCGAAGGCACCGTGCTGGGTCTGATGGTGCTGTTCGGCCTGGCGTTTTGCGCCACGGCCTATGTCGGTTATCGCGGACTGGAAATCCTTTCATACATCGCAGTGCCGGCCATGATGTTGCTGCTGATGCTGTCGATGTGGGTCGCGACGGTGAAAGTCGGCGGGCTCGATGGTTTGCTGGCCGTCGTTCCGACCGGCACGCTGGACTGGTCCACCGCGATCACCCTGGTGTTTGGCACCTTCGTCAGCGGCGCCACGCAAGCCACCAACTGGACGCGTTTTTCCCGCTCGGCGCGGGTCGCGGTGCTGGCGAGCCTGATCGGTTTCTTCATCGGCAACGGACTGATGGTGCTGATCGGCGCCTACGGGGCCATCGTTTATCAGCAACCCGATGTCGTCGAAGTGTTGCTGTTGCAAGGCTTCGCCATGGCTGCGATGGCGATGTTGCTGCTGAACATCTGGAGCACCCAGGACAACACCATCTACAACTTCGCCGTCGCCGGCTGCAACCTGCTGCGCACCCGCCGTCGCAAGACCGTGACCCTGTCCGGCGCGGTGATCGGCACGCTGCTGGCATTGCTGGGCATGTACGATCTGTTGGTGCCGTACCTGATTCTGCTGGGCACCGTGATTCCGCCGATCGGTGGCGTGATCATGGCGGACTTTTTCTTTCGCTACCGTGGTCAATATCCTCGACTGGCCGATGCTCGGCTACCGGCATTCAACTGGCCGGGTCTGAGCGCTTATGCGGTCGGCACGGTTGCCGCGTTCGGTTCGCCATGGGTCGCGCCGCTGGTAGGGATTGCCGCTGCCGCGCTAACGTATGTGATATTGACTGGCGTACTCGGTGCCCGTGCCGCCAACGCACCACTACAAGATCTCTAAAAGGATTCACCTGATGCACATCATCAACGCCCGCCTGCGCAACCAAGAAGGCCTGCATGAATTGCACCTGGAAAACGGCCTGATCAGCAACATTGCCCGTCAGACCGAAGCGCCGACCCTGGGCCCCGATGACCTGGACGCCGGCGGCAACCTGGTGGTGCCGCCCTTCGTCGAACCGCACATCCACCTCGACGCCACGCTGACTGCCGGCGAACCGCGCTGGAACATGAGCGGCACGCTGTTCGAAGGCATCGAATGCTGGGGCGAGCGCAAGGTCACGATCACCGAAGAGGACACCAAGACCCGGGCCAAGAAAACCATCCAGACCCTCGCCGCCCACGGCATCCAGCATGTGCGCACCCACGTCGACGTGACCGACCCGCAGCTCACCGCGCTGAAGGCGATGCTCGAAGTGCGCGAGGAAAGTCGGCACTTGGTCGACATGCAAATCGTCGCGTTCCCGCAGGAAGGCATCGAGTCGTACCGCAACGGTCGCGAACTGATGGAAGAAGCGATCCGCATGGGCGCGGACGTGGTCGGCGGGATTCCGCATTTCGAATACACCCGCGACCAGGGCGTGAGCTCGGTGAAATTCCTCATGGACCTGGCTGAGCGCACAGGTTGCCTGGTGGATGTGCATTGCGATGAAACCGACGACCCTCATTCGCGCTTCCTCGAAGTGCTGGCAGAGGAAGCCCGCAGCCGCGACATGGGTTCGCGGGTCACGGCCAGCCACACCACGGCCATGGGTTCTTACGACAACGCTTACTGCGCCAAACTGTTTCGCCTGCTCGGGCATTCGGGGATCAGTTTTGTTTCCTGCCCGACCGAAAGCATTCACCTGCAAGGACGCTTCGACAACTTTCCGAAACGCCGCGGCGTGACCCGGGTGAACGAGTTGCTCGAAGCGGGGATGAACGTGTGTTTCGGCCAGGACTCGATCGTCGATCCCTGGTATCCGCTGGGCAACGGCAACATCCTTCGGGTGCTCGAAGCGGGTCTGCACATCTGTCACATGCTGGGGTATCGCAACCTGCAAAGCGCGCTGGACCTGGTGACCGACAACAGCGCCAAGGCCATGGCGTTGGGTGAGCGTTATGGACTGGAGCGCGGACGGCCGGCGAATTTGCTGATTTTGTCGGCGGACAGCGATTACGAGGTGATCCGCAGTCAGGGATTGCCGCTGTATTCGGTTCGTGGCGGGAAGGTATTGATGAAGCGGCAGATGCCGGTGGTGGAGTTTTTTGGCGAGCAACCCTGAATTTTGCTTCGACAGTAATGGCGCCTTCGCGAGCAAGCCCGCTCTCACATTTGATCTTCAGTGGACATAAATTATGTGTCGGACAGAGATCTAATGTGTGTGGGCTTGCTCGCGAAGGCGCCCCTGAGATCACCGCATCAACCGCGCCGTACCGAACAGGCTGACCCGACTCAATTCACCGCCCATTTCCTCCAGCAAAATCGGCGCCGTACCACCGGGCATCGCCACGCTCACCTCACCCGCCGCCACCCAGCCCACCCGCCACGCCGCACACGCTACTGCGCTCGCACTGGTGCCGGACGACGCGGTCGGGCCTTCCCCGCGTTCAAACACTCGAGCGACAACTCGCCCTTCTGACGCCCGCATCGCCCATTGCAAATTGATACCCGCCGGGCACGGCCGCCCTGCTCCCGTCGGCATGGCGTAGGCAATTTGCGTCAAGCCTTCGGACAATCTCCCCTCGCGCATCTGCTCATTGGACGGCAATGCCTGCGCGTCCTCCACAAGCGTCACGCAGTGCGGATTGCCGACCCGCACGAACTGGCTGCGGGACCACGCCGGCTCCAGTGCCGACAGCGGTTGAACCTGGCTGAGTTCACGACCGTTCATTGTCACCCCTTCAACCCCGTGCGCACTGACCGCCTCAGGCCCGAACGCCGGTTTGCCCAGGTCCAGCCAGAAACCCTGAACGCCCTCGACCTGCGCGGCGCTCACCGACGTTTCACCCGGTGAAGGCGTATCGGCCTTGTCGTGATGAACCCTGAGCACACAGGCTTCGCGGTCCGGAAAAAGCCCTTGGTCGCTGAGCGCCTGAGAGAAAATCGTCAACCCGTTGCCACTGCGCTCAGCCAATGTGCCGTCGGTGTTGACGATCAACAGATCGAACGGCGGCGCTGATTGAAACGGCCCCACCAGTAGCCCATCGCAGCGATGGTCCTTGCTGCCGGCCGGTTGCGTGCCCGGCGCCCAGGCGCAGAATGCCTCGATGGCCGACTTCGCCCATGCCGCGCGGGTTTGCGCCGCCAGACCGGCCTGTTCCGGTAAATCGATCCCTTCGCGACGCACCGCGTCAGGCGCCACTACCGCATAGATGTTGCCTCGAGCATCGTAGAACGGCGTCATGACGCCTCCCGTATAACCATCGCAGGCGTGCAACATATCGCGAAACCGAGACAAGCTGTGCAAGGATGTCACCCTGCCTGAACGCGTAACCGTCCGGACGCTGATCGAACCTCACCGGTGAGTCACTGTCCCTTGGGGACGCGACGTTTTTTGCCAAGGATCGATATGACCAACCTCAACACCCAGACCACCTTCGTGCCCGGACGCCTGGAACAAATGTCCACGCGCGTGGCTTTTTTCATCGCCGGGTTCGGGATTGCCGCGTGGGCGCCGCTGGTGCCTTACGCCAAGGCGCGGGCCGGGCTGGATGAAGGAACCCTCGGCCTGCTGTTGTTGTGCCTGGGGGTGGGCTCGATTCTGGCGATGCCGATGGCCGGGATTCTGGCCACGCGCTTCGGCTGCCGGCGGGTGGCGGTCGGTGGCACCCTGTTGATCTGTGCGGCGCTGCCGCTGCTGGCGACGGTGTCGTCGATTCCGGCGCTGATCGCCGCGTTGTTCATGTTCGGCGCGGGCCTGGGCACGGTGGATTCGACGGTGAACCTGCAAGCGGTGATCGTCGAACGGGCCAGCGGCAAGACCATGATGTCGGGTTTCCATGGGCTGTTCAGCCTGGGCGGGATTGTCGGTGCGGCGGGCGTCAGCGCCTTGCTCGGCTTCGGGGTTTCGCCGCTGGGGGCGATGCTGGTGGTGGTCGTGCTGCTGCTGATCGCGCTGTGCAAAGCCGCGCCGCACATGTTGCCGTATGGCAGTGAACGTTCGGGGCCGGCGTTTGCCGTTCCCCACGGCATCGTGCTGTTCATCGGCGGAATGTGCTTCATCGTGTTCCTCGCCGAAGGCGCGGCGCTCGACTGGAGCGCAGTATTCCTGACGCAGGAACGCGGGATCGACACGGCGTACGCAGGCTTGGGCTACGCCGCATTTGCGTTGACCATGACCGTGGGCCGGTTGACCGGAGACGCGATTGTCCACCGCCTTGGTGCGACACGGGTGATCGTGTTGGGTGGGCTGACGGCCGCCGGCGGCCTGTTTCTCGCGACATTCGCACCGAGCTGGGAGCTGGCGCTGGTGGGTTATGCACTGCTGGGGGCTGGCTGTTCGAACATCGTGCCAGTGCTGTACACCGCCGTGGGCAAACAGACGGTGATGCCGGAAAGCGTGGCAGTGCCGGCCATTACAACACTGGGTTATGCGGGAATTCTGGCAGGGCCTGCGGTGATCGGGTTCATCGCCCACGGCAGCAGCTTGAGTTTTGCCTTCGGGTTGATGGCGCTGTTGCTGGTGGCCGTCGCTATCGGCGGGAAAGTGTTGAAGGTCTGAAAAGCACTGCGATTAATTGTGGCGAGGGAGCTTGCTCCCGCCGGAGTGCGAAGCGGCCCCGAAAAATGGGACTGCTGCACAGTCCAGCGGGAGCAAGCTCCCTCGCCACAGGTTAATCATCGCTCGTGCATTAAAAGCCGACGCTTGCCTGCACAAAGAACGTGCGTGGCGCGCCGACGTACATGCCCGAGTTGTTGTCGCTGGAGCGGGTGAAGTACTGCTTGTCGAAAATGTTTTTCACCCCGGCACCGACCTTCAGGTTCGACAGTTGCGCGCCAAAGTCATAACCGCCCCGCACGTTCCAGGTGACGTAACCCGGAATGTCGCCGTACTGGCCGTCGGCAGTGCCTTCGGTGATGTAGTTGTTGGTGAAGCTGCCATTGGCATTCACCGCTACGCCCGGCGAACGCTGTCTGGACTGGGCAAACGCATCGAGGTTATAGGTCCAGCGGTCGATGTCGTAGCGCAGGCCGGCAGTCGCAACCTGGCGCGAATAGAACGGCAGGTCGCGGCCCTTGAAGCCGGGAATCTCGCCTTCATAAACGGCGCGGGTGTAGGTGATCCCGGCGTTGGCGGTCAGGCCGTCGAGCCGTGGGTCCAGTGCCGCCATGTCGTAGTGAACCGAAGCCTCGATGCCCTGGTGCGTGGTTGCGCCGAGGTTGGTCCAGCCTGCGTCGTTGCTGATGTACTGCAACTCTTTATCGAAGTCGATGTAGAACAGCGTCACTTCGCCGCCCCACACGTCATCGTTGTAACGCGTGCCGACCTCGTAGGTCTTGGCCTTCTCCGGCTCCAGGCCATTGGCGGGTTCGTCACCCGTGCCGCCCTGGCCGAGCTGGAAATACTGCAGGCTGCCAAACGAGGTTTCGTAGTTGGCGAACAGCTTCCAGGCATCGGAGAGGTGATACATCACGCTCAAGGCCGGCAGCGGCTCGTTGCTTTCGATGCTGCGATTCTTTTCCTGCACGCGCTTGCCGGCGGTGTCGAGCACGGGGCGATCGTGCCAGTCGGTGCTGATGTGTTCGAAACGGATACCGGGCGTGATCGTCCAGTTGCCGACGTCGATTTTGTTATCGATGTACACCGAGTTGGCTTCAGTGCCGCCGGTGCGGTCCTGATAGACATGGCCGTCCGAGGCCTTGGTCACGACCGGCTCGTTGTTGACCAGCGCCAGACGACTGGCCTCTTCGTGCATGGCTTCCTTGAGGTAGCGATAACCGACGCTGACTTCCTGGGTGGTCGGGCCGACGTCGAACACATGGGACACCCGCGGTTCGATGCCGAGGGTGTAGTAAGTGCGCGGGAACGAGCCAAGGGTTTTCTGATCGCGGGCGGCGATGTTGCTGCCACGGAAGCTGTCGGAGTAGTAGGTCAACACTTCGGCCTGGGTGCGGTCATCGATCTGCCGCGTCCACTTGAAGGAAATGTCCTTGCGACGTCCGCTGAAGTTGTCGTTGTTGCGGTCGGACTGAAACGGATTGGCATCGTATTGCGCCTGGGTCAGGCCGCCGGGCATGTCGGCGCTGGCGTCGTAGTAATGCAGGTTGAGGCTGAAATCGTCGACATCGGTCGGTGCCCAATGGGTCTTGAGAATCACGTCGTCGATGTCGTTGCCCTGGTTGCGCTCACGGTAACCGTTGCCGTTCACGCCCGAGTACAACAGCGCCACGCCGATGCCGTTGTCCGCCGTTCCGCCGACGAACGCCGTATCGATGTGTTTCCAGCCACCGTGTCGGGAGGTTTCCAGGGTAGTGCCGATTTCGGCGGAAGCTTTTTCCGGGATGGCGCGGGTCACGAAGTTGATCACACCGCCGACGTTTTGCGGCCCGTAGCGCACGGAACCGGCGCCGCGAACCACGTCGATGCTTTCAAGGTTGCCCGAGGAGATCGGCGCCATGGACAGCTGCGGCTGGCCGTAAGGGGCAAACGCTGCCGGCACGCCGTCGATCAGCACCGTGGAGCGTGGCGACAGGCGCGACGTCAGGCCCCGTACGCCGACGTTCAGGGAAATGTCGCTGCCGCCGGTGCCGTTGGCTTCCTGCACTTGCACACCGGGCACACGCTTGAGCACGTCACCGACGTTCATCGCACCCTGCTCGACCATGGCTTCGCGGCGGATCACCGTACGCGCGCCGGGGTGGTTTTGCACCACGGCGGCATCGGCGTCGCCGAGCCAGTCGCCGACCACCTTGATGTCGGTCACGCCCAGTTCCAGCGGGCCGTTGGCGGCGGGAGTCGACGCCTGGGTCAGGGTCACCGCCCCCTCGTCGATCTGATACTCGAGGCCGCTGCCTTGCAACAACTGGCGCAAGGCCTGTTCCGGCGAGAGGTTGCCATCCACCGCCGGGGCTTGCTTACCGGCGACCAGTTCAGGACTGAAAAAAACCTGCAACGAGGTTTGCTGGCCGAGTTCACTGAGCGCCTGACCCAAGGGTTGCGCCGGAATGTGAATGGCATCGGCGGCAAAGGCCTGAGGCAGCGCAACGTTGACCGCCAGCGCAAGGGCCAGCGGCAACCAAGGACGTTTGTTGTTTCGAGCAGCGTTGTTTTTAGCGGTGTTTTTTTTCACGTCGAACCTAGCCCTGTGGATCGCAAGAGTATGCGTTTGTTAATGCAAACCAGTTGCAGTTAGGCTAGAAGACGATGAACTCGAAAAAAACCTGAATTTATTGTGAAATTATTTCCTGACTGCCGTCATCGAGGGTGCGCACGGATACCGGCAGGATGTTCGGCAAGGCCTTGAGCAGCGCGTCGGTATTGTCGGACTTGAACACACTGGTCAGGCGCAGATTGCCGACTTTGTCGTTGCCGACGGTGAGGGGTTTCTCCCGATAGCGCGACACTTCCTCAGCCACTTCGGCAAGGCTGGCGTTGTTGAACACCAGTTTGCCGCTGCGCCAGGCGGTCAGTTCCGCCGGGTTAACGGCATACGCCGCCGCGACGGTGCCCTGGGCGTCGACACGTGTACCGAGGCCGGCAGTGAGGCTGATGAATTCATTGTCGGGCGCACCGCGCCCCTGAACCTTGACCGTACCTTGCTCCACCACGACCCGGGTGTCGCTGACGCCGCGACGCACATCGAAGCGGGTCCCGGTGACCGTGACTTTGCCGCTGCCCGCCTCGACCACGAACGGCCGATCGCTGTCGTGCGCGACGCTGAACATCGCCTCGCCTTCCATCAGCTCAATGTCTCGATGGCCTTTTTCATAGCGCACTTGAAGGCGGCTGCGGCTGTTCAGATCGATCACCGAACCGTCCGGCAACGCCACCTGGCGACGTTCGCCCAGGGCCGTCGAAAACTCGGCGGTGTAAGACGTGGGTTGATTCAAGCCGCTGAACAGTCCCAGGCCGAGCGCCACGGCCAGTACACTGGCCGCCACGGCATAACGCACCAGCGGATGACGTTTGCGGCGCACCGGCGGGGTTTCGCACAAGGCTTGCAGTCGCGCACGTGGCACCAGGTCTGCGGCGGTCCACAGGCCCTGAAGCAATTGAAATTCATCGCGGTGCTGAGAGTGCTCGTTCAGCCAAAGCTCAAAACGTCGACGCTCTTCGACATCGACGGCCGGTTCCTGCAAACGCACAAACCACTGCGCCGCCTCATCGCGAACCGTTGTTTGCCCGCACGCACAATCACGAGTATCCATTATGGAAGTTCCTGTTTGGCTGGGGGTGAGAAGGCGCGGCGCCTTTGTTTCGTGCAGGAGCTGGCGAAGGCTGCGATCTTTTGGCGGTGTTGAAATCGCCGAACATCAAAGGATCGCAGGCTTCGCCAGCTCCTGCAAAAGCCAACGCACATCATGATTGCAGTCCGTCGAGGCGGTCGCGCAGATGCCGCAGGGTGCGGATCATATACTTTTCCACCATGTTCTTGGACAGTCCCAGGCGTTCGGCGATTTCGGCCTGGGTCAGGCCTTCGATCTTCTGCCAGACAAACACCTTGCGACAATTGACCGGCAGCTCGGCCAGCGCCCGTTCGATGCAATCAGCCAATTGGATCGCCTGCATGAAATGCTCCGGGTCGCCGGACGACGACACACTGTGATCGATCGCCTCCGACTCCATGGCACCCCGTCGATCCTCACGCCGATAACCATCCACCGCGATATTGCGCGCAGTCTGGTGCAAATACGCCCGAGGCTGCGCCACCACCGCCGAATCCGACTCAAGCAACCGCACGAAGGTGTCGTGGGCCAGATCCTCGGCCTGCTGTCGATTTCTCAGGCGACGGGTCCAGGTGCCAACCAACTCTTCGTAATGCTCGAAAAAGCCGTGTCTGCGGGGCAGCTTGGGGGACATTGCGGTGTGCTGTGGAGATGGGGCGTGAATAGTAATGCTTCCTATTAACTGGAAGCAATGGATTCCAATCCGAGGCAGATCAACGGGAAAGTTGATTTAGGCACGGAGCCAAAGGATTCTGGCAGGCATCCAAAAGAAGCCAGTCACTGGCTGTAGCAAAGTGTGCTAATGCCAGTCATCGGCTTTCGTCCAGGAACCCCAGACATGTTCACCTCCTTTGCCTCACTGAAAAGAAAACCCCTCGCCCGCCTCGCGCTGGCCATCAGCCTTGCCACGCTCGGCCTGCCGTGTTGGGTCAACCAGGCCAGTGCCCACGGTGGCGCCGCTGAAATGGTGCCGTTGCAATCGGGTCTTGAAGAGTTTGGCGCAACCGTCAAATGGGACGACTACGCCGATCTGTTCGTGATTGCCAAGGACGGCGTTTATCTCAAGGTCAAGCCGGGCAGCAAAGTGGCGGTGCTCAACGGTAAACGGATGGAGCTGAGCGTACCGGTGGTGTTCAAGGGCAAGATCGCCTTCATGTCCAAGGACTTTATCAATCAGGTGTTCCAGTCCGGTCTGGACAAGACGTTTGTCGTCGAGACACGCCCCAACCCGCTCAACCCGCTGAGCGCGGACGAGATCAAGACCGCTGTCGAGATCATCAGGCAATCGGAGCACTACAAACCCGGTTTCCGTTTCACCGAAGTCTCGGTCAACGAGCCGCCGAAGGAGCAGGTGTGGAATTTCGTCTACACCGGGCAGAACGTCGCCCAGCCGCGTCAGGCCAACATCGTGGTGCTCGACGGCAAGCATGTGATCGAGGGCCTGGTCGATCTCGACAGCAAGACGCTCAAGTCGTGGAAACCCGTCGAAGGCGCCCACGGCATGGTCCTGCTGGATGACTTCGCGACGGTGCAATCCGCCATCGAAGCGAGCCCCGACTATGCGCAGGCGCTGGCCAAACGCGGGATCACCGACGTGAAAAAGGTCGTGGCCACGCCGTTGACGGTCGGTTACTTCGACGGCAAGGACGGCCTGGCGCAGGACAAGCGGTTGCTGAAAATCGTCAGCTATCTGAATACCGGTGACGGTAACTACTGGGCGCACCCGATCGAGGGTCTGGTGGCGATTGTCGACCTGGAACAGAAGAAGCTGATCAAGATCGAAGACGACGCGGTCATTCCGGTGCCGATGAAACCCACGCCGTACGACGGGCGCGGGCGCAAGGGCACGTCGGTCAAGCCGCTGGAAATTACCGAGCCCGAGGGGAAAAACTACACCATCACCGGCAACAGCATTCACTGGCAGAACTGGGATTTCCACGTTCGCCTCGATTCCCGGGTCGGTCCGATCCTGTCCACGGTCACGTATGACGACAAGGGCAAGAAACGCAAAATCATGTACGAAGGTTCGCTCGGCGGCATGATCGTGCCCTACGGCGACCCCGATGGCGGGTGGTACTTCAAGGCCTATCTCGACTCGGGCGATTACGGCATGGGCACACTGACCTCGCCGATTGCGCGCGGCAAGGACGCGCCGGAAAACGCCGTGCTGCTGGACGCCACGATTGCCGACTACACCGGCGCACCCACCTCGATTCCCCGCGCCATGGCGGTGTTCGAGCGTTACGCCGGCCCGGAATACAAACACCAGGAAATGGGCCAGCCCAACCTCAGCACCGAACGGCGAGAACTGGTGGTGCGCTGGATCAGCACCGTCGGCAACTACGACTACATCTTCGACTGGGTTTTCCAGCAGAACGGCACCATCGGCATCGACGCCGGCGCCACCGGGATCGAAGCGGTCAAGGGTGTTAAATCGAAAACCATGCATGAAGCCACGGCCAAGGAAGACACGCGCTACGGCACGCTGCTGGACCACAACATCGTCGGCACCACGCACCAGCACATCTACAACTTCCGCCTCGACATGGACGTGGACGGTGAAAACAACTCACTGGTGGAAGTGAACCCGGTGGTGGCCCCGAACGACCGTGGCGGACCGCGGACCAGCACCATGCAGACCGAGCAACAAGTGGTCGGCACTGAACAGCAGGCCGCGCAGAAATTCGACCCCTCGACCGTTCGCCTGCTGACCAACTTCAGCAAGGAAAACAAAGTCGGCAACCCGGTTTCCTATCAGTTGATTCCGTATGCGGGCGGCACGCACCCGGTGGCCAAGGGTGCTAACTTCGGCAAGGATGAATGGCTCTATCACCGCCTGAGCTTCATGGACAAACAACTGTGGGTGACCCGCTACAACCCGGAAGAAAAGTACCCGGAAGGCAAATACCCGAACCGTTCGGACAAGGACGCGGGACTTGGGCAGTTCACCCACGACAATCAGTCCATCGAAAACGCCGATGATGTGGTCTGGTTGACCACCGGCACCACGCACATCGCCCGCGCGGAAGAATGGCCGATCATGCCGACCGAGTGGGTGCATGTGCTGTTGAAGCCGTGGAATTTCTTTGATGAGACGCCGACGTTGAACCTCAACGCGCCGAAGTAAGACACACACAACCCTGTGGGGGCGCGCTTGCTCGCTCCCACAGGAGTTAGGTGTTTATTCAATTGGATCTCAGGCGTGTTTTTTGCGGTATTCACCGGGCGAAATGCCGAACCGCGATTTGAACGCCGTGGAAAAGTAGCTCGAATCGGAAAAGCCCCACGAATACCCCAGCACCGACAACTTCTGCTCCGTACGCGATTGGCGCAGGGACTCCGCGCACAAATCCAGCCGACGATTCTTGATGTACCGCGCAACCACCAGGCCCTTCCTGGCGAACATCCGGTACAGCCCACGCGTCGACATGCCCACTTCTCGCGCCAGCCATTCGGGGCAAAGGTCTTCCGAGCGGATGTGCTCATCAATAAAGCCCAGGGTCTTGCGAAAGAGGCGCTCCTGCACATCCGTGCACGCTTCACTGTGGCTGATGGCCGGACGCAGCAGGCTGACAATCGCCTCCAGCGTCGCTTCGCTTTCTGCCCGGCTCAGGCATTGCTGGTGCGTGGCGTCCAGAATCAGACGGTGCGACAGCATCGCGATGGGCGATGTCGCGGCAATCCGGTGGCCGCACTTGACCTGACTGAAGCGCAGGGTTTGCTCGACCAGTTGCGAGGGAAGAATCAAGGACAACTGCCGCGAGTTTTCACTGTAGGTAAAGTCGCTGGGGCGCGAGGCGTCGATCAGCGTGATATCCCCGGCCGACAGCAACACCTTGCTGTCGCCCTGGGCCATACCGGCGGTGCCATCGAGCTGGAACACCGCAAAGTATTTGCCACCCTCGCCCGCCGCGACTTCCTGAGGCGTGCGGTACAGCCGAGCCTGGCGGGCATCGACAAAACTGAGCTTCAGCGCGCCGTCCTGGTGCTCGCGAATGTGTCCGGCAAACTCGTCACCCAGAGGCTGCGCGTTGAAGGCGCCACAGATCTGGTTGATCTGATGAATCCACTGATCGAAGCCATCACGGCGCTGTGCAATTGAAGAAATCATGTCGGGCCTCACGCAGGCTTGTTTTTATTATCTACGCCAATCCACGGGTTCTCCTGAACAGGGACGCTCCTTCGACAACAAGCGGGTTATTTAAGCCCGCCAAAACGCCGATAGAAGCTTTCGCCCACATCCGGCAACGGACCATCGGCGGTCTCCAGTGCGCTGTTCAACCATTCCTCGGCCTTGGCGTAGATCAGCCGGTAAATATTGCGGCACAACTGCCGGGCGGCGCGCCCTTCCCAATCGCCGGGCAACAATTCGTCCGGCAGCTGCGGGTCGCGCAACAGCAGTTTGCGGTACTCATGAATAAGCAGGACCCGTGCCAGGAAGCAGTCGGACGGCTGCAGGTTTTCCTGCTCGCGAAGCGCTTGCCAGAGCGGTCGGAACAGCTGGATGAACTCGCTGTAATGGGCCGCCAGCTCCTCGATGTTCCAGCTCTCGCGTACCTGCAGACGCAGGGCCTTGGAGGCCAGCACGTCTTGCGCGGTGGTTTCGAAAACGATGGTGTCTTCCTGGGCGCCAAGGTCGAGCAAGGTCGCGTTGACATCGGCCCGATCACTGCGCGGACAGGCCAGCACCGCCGGCGAGATCGCACCAAAACCTTGCCACTCCAGTTCTTCGCGCACTTGTTTGCGCTTGTCCTGGGTCAGTTGCGTGAGCATCACCAGGCACCACGAACCGTCCCATGCCGGAACGGTGGAGCTGTAGACGCGCTTGAAGGCCTTGTCGAAACGCCGGCGACCGGTGCCGGTCAGGCTGTAGTAGCTGCGACGCCCGACTTTCTCGGCGGTCAGCCAGCCTTCCTTGGTCAGGCGAAAAATCGAGGTGCGGATCAGCCGTTCGTTGATGCCGATGGGTTCGAGCAACTGAATCAGACTGCCCAGCCACACCGTGCCGCCGTGGGGTTCGATGGCATCCCCGTACAGCGTGATGATCAAGGAGCTGGCGCGGATCGGCGTCTGTTCCTGGAAGCGGGTAATCAGGTGGTTCAAGGGTGTCAGGGACGACATGGGCGTACCGAGCTGAAAAAAGAAAAGGAATATACCGAATGCGCCTCTCCCTGTGGGAGCGAGCCTGCTCGCGATTGCGCTGTGCCAGATAACAATGATGGTGACTGACACTCCGCAATCGCGAGCAGGCTCGCTCCCACAAGGGGATCAGCGTTCAAGAGACGCTGCCCTTGGGCCGCAGGCCGCTGTCGCTTATGCGCGGGCGGTCGGGTTCCGGTTCGGTCAGCGGCTCGCAGACGCGCATCTGCTCAAGGCAACGCCTGGCCAGTTGCTGATATTCGCGAGTACCCGCCTGTTTCCACGACACCTCTTCATCGCTGAGGCTGCGCTTGACACTGGCCGGCGCGCCCATGATCAGCGACTGCTCGGGGCATTCGAATCCCGCCTTGACGAACGCGGCCGCCGAGACGAATGAGCGAGCACCGATGCGCGCATTGTCCATCACCACCGCATTCATCCCCACCAGTGCATCTGCGCCAATCCGGCACCCGTGCAACACCGCGCCGTGACCAATGTGACCGTTGCGTTCGACCACGGTGTCGCTGTCCGGGAAACCGTGCATCACGCAGGTGTCCTGCAGATTGGCGCCCTCCTCCAGCACGATCCGGCCGAAGTCCCCGCGCAGGCTGGCCAGCGGCCCGACGTAGCACTGGGGACCGACAATCACATCACCGATCAAAACGGCTGACGGATGAACGTAAGCAGTGGGATCAACCACCGGGGTCAAGCCATCGAGGCTGTAGCAGGTCATGGGACGTTCCTTTTCATAAAGCGATGCAGATACTGGATCAGTTTGTATCACATCGCTTTTACCTTAACAAAGCACAAAAACCGTATCACTTATTAATCCCGCGATGCGAGGCGCTCCCGCACGCGCAAAAACCAAAGCTGAAGCCAATAAAAACGGCGACTTCAGCGAGTTTAGAATTTAATCAAAACCTTAACTGGCAAATCAAACCACCCCAAACAAGACACATTAATTAGACATTACTATTGCATTTGCGTATCACGTTGCGGGTATACTCGAGCAAAACCGGCCTACCGCGCCGATCCAATAATGAGCCGGCATTACAGCCGAGCGTGCACCGTGAGGGCATCCGCCATGCCTCTAACCCTTGCTGTCGAGATCATCGAGCCGGGCGTTCGCCTGATTACCCTGCAGCGTCCGCAAGCGCTGAATGCCCTGACCACCGAATTGCTCGGTGAACTGGCCGATGAACTGAGCACCGCCCAAGCCGATCCCGACACCCGCGTCGTGGTCCTGACCGGTAGCCGCAAGGCCTTCGCCGCTGGCGCCGACATCAAGGAAATGGCCGAGCGCGATCTGGTCGGCATCCTCGACGACCCGCGCCAGGCGTCGTGGCAAACCATCACCCGTTTCAACAAACCGCTGATCGCTGCCGTCAACGGCTTCGCCCTCGGCGGTGGCTGCGAACTGGCGATGCACGCCGACATCATCATTGCCGGTGAAGACGCCCGCTTCGGCCAGCCGGAAATCAACCTCGGGATCATGCCTGGCGCCGGTGGCACCCAGCGCCTGTTGCGCGCCGTGGGCAAATCCATGGCCATGCAGATGGTCCTGACCGGCGAACCGATCGATGCCCGCCAGGCCCAACGCGCCGGTCTGATCAGCGAAGTGACGCAACCGGAATTCACTGTCGAACGCGCCCTGCAGGTCGCCCGCAGCATCGCCGCAAAAGCGCCGCTGGCCGTGCGCCTGGCCAAGGAGGCGTTGCTCAAGGCCATGGACACCGACCTCGCCAGCGGCCTGCGTTTCGAACGCCACGCCTTCACCGTGCTCGCCGGCACCCGTGACCGCGACGAAGGCATTCGGGCCTTTCAGGAAAAACGCACACCGACTTTCACCGGGCAGTAACCCGGTCAGCCAATGAATTCGAACGACCTCTCAGAGAGCGCCAAGACCATGAACTTCGAACACATCCTGTTTTCCATCGAGGCCGGCGTCGCCCTGCTCAGCCTCAATCGGCCGGACCAGCTCAACAGCTTCAATGCGCAGATGCATGGCGAAGTGAAAGAAGCGCTGAAACAGGTCCGGCAGAACCCGGACGTGCGCGTCTTGCTGCTGACCGGTGAAGGTCGCGGCTTCTGCGCCGGCCAAGACCTCAGCGACCGCAATGTCGCGCCGGGCAGTGCCGTGCCGGATCTTGGCGAGTCGATCGAGAAGTTCTACAACCCGCTGATCCGCCAGTTGCGTGACTTGCCGCTGCCGGTGATCTGCGCGGTCAACGGCGTGGCGGCCGGGGCTGGCGCGAACATTCCGCTGGCGTGCGACCTGGTAGTGGCGGCGCGTTCGGCGAGCTTCATCCAGGCTTTCTGCAAGATCGGCTTGATCCCCGATTCCGGCGGTACCTGGACCCTGCCACGCCTGGTCGGCATGGCCCGCGCCAAGGCACTGGCCCTGCTGGGCAATCGCCTGACGGCGGAGCAGGCCGAGCAATGGGGGCTGATCTATCGCGTGGTCGACGATGCCGACCTGCGCCATGAAGCCCTGACGCTTGCCCGCCATCTGGCCACACAACCGACGTATGGGTTGGCGCTGATCAAGCGCAGCCTGAACGCCAGCCTGAGCAACACGTTCGACGAACAACTGGAGCTGGAAAAAGACCTGCAACGCTTGGCCGGGCGCAGCGAGGATTACCGTGAAGGCGTCAGCGCCTTCATGGAAAAACGCAGCCCAAGCTTCAAGGGGCGCTGAGTCATGACCGCACTGAACACCAACGCGCGCATCGCGGTGATCGGCGCCGGGGCCATGGGCGCAGGCATCGCTCAGGTCGCGGCACAGGCCGGTCATCCGGTGCTGTTGCTCGACAACCGTCCGGGCGCTGCCGCTCAGGCCATCGACGGCATTGACCGGCAACTGGTCAAGCGTGTCGAGAAAGGCAAGCTGTCGGACGAAGCACGGAAGGCAACGGTCTCGCGTTTAGAGGCGGTGGAAGCCATCGAAGCGCTGGCCGATTGCGAGCTGATCATCGAAGCCATCGTCGAAAACCTCGAGGTCAAGCGCGCTCTTTTTCGTCAGCTGGAAGGCATCTGCGGTGAGCACTGCATTCTGGCCAGCAACACTTCTTCGCTGTCGATCACCAGCATCGCTGCGCAGCTGAGTCATCCGCAACGCTTGCTAGGCCTGCACTTCTTCAACCCGGCGCCGGTCATGGCGCTGGTGGAAATTGTCTCGGGTCTGGCCAGCGACCCGGCGCTGGCCGAGTGTCTTTACGACACCGCCAACGCCTGGGGCAAGAAACCGGTACACACCCGCTCGACACCGGGCTTCATCGTCAACCGCGTCGCTCGCCCGTTCTACGCCGAAAGCCTGCGCCTGCTGCAGGAGGGCGTGGCCGATTGCGCGACGCTGGATGCGTTGATGCGCGAAGCCGGGGGCTTTGCGATGGGCGCGTTTGAACTGACTGATCTGATTGGCCATGACGTCAACTATGCCGTGACCTGTTCGGTGTTCGACGCCTATTACGGCGACACGCGATTCCTGCCGTCGTTGATTCAGAAGGAATTGGTGGAGGCCGGGCGTCTCGGTCGCAAAAGCGGTCATGGTTTCTACAACTATGCCGAAGGTGCGGAGCGTCCACTGCCGACATTCATCAGCAGCAAACAGACCGTCGCAACCTGCACGGCCGAAGGTGATCTGGGCATCGCCAACGCGCTGATCCAGCGATTGCGCAAACACCGGATCGACGTCATTCAGCGCGATGGACAAGGCTTGCTGCGAGTCGGTGATGCCGTGCTCGCATTGAGCGACGGGCGCATGGCCGGTCAGCGCGCCAAAGAAGATGGCTTGCGCAATCTGATCCTGCTCGACCTCGTAGCCGACTTCGGCCAGTCGACTCGAATAGCGATCAGTTGCTCGGCCGGCATCAGCCCCGATGCGCTCGAACACGGCGTTGCGCTGCTGCAACAGGCCGGATTCACCGTCAGCTTACTCAGCGACAGCCCGGCACTCGCCGTCTTGCGCACCGTCGCGATGCTCGCCAATGAAGCCGCCGACGCCGTGCTGCAAGGCGTGGCCTCGGCCGCCGACATCGATCTGGCGATGCGCGCCGGGGTCAATTACCCGCAAGGCCCGCTGGCCTGGGCCGATGCCATCGGCCCTGCGCACATCCTCAACGTGCTGGAAAACCTGCAAGCCAGTTACGGCGAAGAACGCTATCGACCGTCGCTGCTGTTGCGCCGCCGCGTTGCCGAAGGGAGGACTTTCCATGACTAACCATGAAGCGATGAATCTGGCCAGCACCTGCGCGCAAACGCTGTTCAAGCGCGACACCGCCAGCCAGGCGATGGGCATGCGCCTGCTCTCGACCGCTCCGGGTTGCGCCCGCGTCGGCATGAGCGTGCGCGCCGACATGATTCAAGGCCACGGCACCTGCCACGGCGGCTACCTGTTCGCCCTCGCCGACTCGGCGTTCGCCTTTGCCTGCAACAGCTACAACGAAGCCACGGTGGCCATCGGTTGCAGCATCGACTACATCGCCCCGGCACGCTTGGGCGACACCTTGACCGCCGATTGCACCGAGCAAAGCCGCTCCGGTCGCACCGGCAACTACGACGTGCGCATTGAAAACCAACTGGGCCAGCTGATTGCCCTGTTCCATGGCAAATCCTACAAAGTGCGCGGCACAGTGCTCGCGCAGGAGACCCCGAATGAATGACGCCTTGATCATCGATGCGGTGCGGACCCCGATCGGCCGCTATGCCGGCGCCTTGAGCGGCGTGCGCGCCGACGACCTCGGCGCGGTGCCGTTGCGTGAATTGCTGCGCCGTCACCCGCAGGTCGACTGGAACGCGGTCGACGATGTGATCTACGGCTGCGCCAACCAGGCCGGCGAAGACAACCGCAACGTCGCGCGCATGTCGGCGCTGCTGGCCGGACTGCCGGTCAGCGTGCCGGGCACCACACTCAACCGTTTGTGCGGTTCCGGGCTGGATGCGATCGGCACGGCGGCGCGGGCGATTCGTTGCGGCGAGGCCGGGCTGATGCTGGTCGGCGGCGTCGAATCGATGTCCCGCGCACCGTTGGTGATGGGCAAGGCCGAGCAGGCGTTCTCCCGGGACGCGCAGCTCTACGACACCACCATCGGCTGGCGCTTCGTCAATCCGCTGATGAAAAAAGCCTACGGCATCGACTCGATGCCGGAGACCGCCGAGAACGTCGCCGAGCAGTTCAACATCTCCCGCGCCGACCAGGACGCTTTCGCCCTGCGCAGCCAGCAGCGTGCCAGCGCGGCACAGGCCAGCGGGCGTCTGGCCAGGGAAATCGTCGCAGTCGAGATCCCCCAGCGCAAAGGCCCGGCCAAAGTCGTCGAGCACGACGAACACCCGCGCGGCGACACCACGCTTGAGCAACTGCAGAAGCTCGGCACACCGTTTCGTGAAGGGGGCAGCGTCACTGCCGGCAACGCCTCCGGGGTCAATGACGGCGCCTGTGCACTGTTGCTCGCCAGTCCGGAAATCGCCAAGCGCCATGGTTTGAAAGCACGTGGCAGGGTCGTCGCCATGGCCACTGCCGGCGTCGAACCGCGAATCATGGGCATCGGCCCGCTGCCGGCCACGCGCAAGGTGCTGGAACTGGCCAACCTGAGCCTGGCGGACATGGACGTGATCGAACTCAACGAAGCCTTCGCCGCGCAAGGCCTGGCGGTGCTGCGTGAGCTCGGCCTGAGCGACACCGATCCGCGGGTCAACCCGAACGGCGGCGCGATTGCCCTCGGCCATCCGTTGGGCATGAGCGGCGCACGCCTGGTGACCACCGCCCTGCACGAACTGGAAGAACGTCAAGGCCGCTACGCCTTGTGCACCATGTGCATCGGCGTCGGCCAGGGCATCGCGCTGATCATCGAGCGTCTGTCCGACTAAAGAATCGCGATTCCCGGGGAGCCGAGAGGTATCCTTGGGGCATGCACTCAAAGCCCGGCTGAGGCCGGGCTGGAACACAAAAATAATTCGAGTGAAGTTATGAACATGCCAATTGCCAAAGCCGTGCTTGATCCAGTGCTGGACCCGATTGAAACCGCCAGCATCGACGAACTCCGTCAGCTCCAGCTGGACCGCCTGCGCTGGAGCCTGAACCACGCCTACAACAATGTGCCGCTGTATCGGCAACGCTTCGATGCGCTGGGCGTACACCCGGATGACATCAAATGCCTGGAGGATCTGGCGAAGTTTCCGTTCACCACCAAATCCGACCTGCGCGACAACTACCCCTACGGCATGTTCGCCGTGCCGATGCACGACGTGGTGCGCCTGCACGCGTCCAGCGGCACCACGGGCAAACCGACCGTCGTCGGTTATACCCAGAACGACATCGACACCTGGGCCAACGTAGTCGCTCGATCGATCCGCGCAGCGGGTGGCCGACGGGGCGACAAAGTGCATATTTCCTATGGCTACGGCCTGTTCACGGGCGGCCTCGGCGCGCACTACGGTGCCGAACGCCTGGGCTGCACGGTGATTCCGATGTCCGGTGGCCAGACTGAAAAGCAAGTGCAACTGATCAAGGATTTCCAGCCGGACATCATCATGGTCACCCCGTCCTACATGCTCAACATCGCCGATGAAATCGAGCGCCAGGGCATCGACCCGCACAAACTGGCCCTGCGCCTGGGCATCTTCGGCGCCGAACCCTGGACCGGCGAACTGCGCAGCGCCATCGAAAACCGTTTGGGCATTACCGCACTGGACATCTACGGCCTCTCGGAAATCATGGGGCCGGGTGTCGCCATGGAGTGCGCGGAATCCAAGGACGGGCCGACGATCTGGGAAGACCACTTCTACCCGGAAATCATCGACCCGGTCACCGGTGAAGTGCTGCCGGACGGGCAGATGGGCGAGCTCGTGTTCACGTCGCTGAGCAAAGAAGCCCTGCCGATGATCCGCTATCGCACCCGCGACCTGACGCGCTTGCTGCCGGGGACTGCGCGGCCGATGCGGCGGATCGACAAGATCACCGGGCGCAGCGATGACATGTTGATCATTCGCGGGGTGAACGTGTTCCCGACGCAGATCGAAGAGCAGGTGCTGAAAACCAAACAGCTTTCAGAGTGTTACGAGATTCACCTGTATCGCAATGGGAACCTGGACAGCGTTGATGTGCATGTCGAGCTCAAGGCTGAACACCAGCACCTGAACGATGAACAGCAGAAGGCTGTTTGTGGCGAGTTGAGTCGGCATATCAAGACGTATATCGGGATCAGTTCGCGGATCGTCTTGCAGCCGATGCATTCGATCAAGCGCTCTGAGGGCAAGGCTTGTCACGTGATGGACAAGCGCCCGAAGGCATGACTGCTGCACCCTTTTTGGCCCCGCTTTTGCGGGGCTTTTTTTTGGGTGTACTCGGGCTCTGTGGGAGCTGGCTTGCCAGCGATGACGGCCTGATAGCCGGCCTGCAGCTCTTCAGAATCATCGGCGGTGAACGCCCATGTCAT
Source organism: Pseudomonas sp. NFX71 (assembly GCF_048079215.1). NCBI lineage: Bacteria > Pseudomonadati > Pseudomonadota > Gammaproteobacteria > Pseudomonadales > Pseudomonadaceae > Pseudomonas > Pseudomonas sp. NFX71. The sequence goes on from NZ_CP182230.1 coordinate 6,588,393, forward strand.
GCCCGCCAACAATCCCCTGTGGGAGCTAGCCTGCTAGCGATGGAGGCTCAGACACTGCGTTCATTCAGACAGCACGCGTTATCGTTGGCGACCATCGCTAGCAGGCTAGCTCCCACAGGGAATGTACACATCCGAAGAGCCTGGCCGGCCGGGAGGCCGCCTCGGTTGCATGGGCGGTGGGCCCACGGAGCAGGACCGGAAGGAGGGCATGCCGAGCCTAAGCGAGGCACCGAACGAAAGGGGCAAAAGCGCTTGGTTACTTGGCGCTTCTCCAAGTGACTCGCCGTAAGGGCGAAACCAATAGCCGCCGTTACCGAAGAAACGGATATGTACACCCACCCCCTCCCCCCCAAAGCGATACAAAAAATAATACGACACTATATTTTCTGTTTGATATTAAATTCTGTATCGCTTATAAAGTTCTCCATGCCCTCGATTCAGATTCAAGGCGGGAGACCCCCATGTACGCACAGCTCGTAGAAACCGGCGTAAAGCGCATCAAAGACCTCTCGGAGATGTCCGAACAGGAACGTGCCTTCCAGGAAAAAATCGATTCAGAAATCAAGATCGAAGCGAAAAACTGGATGCCTGATGCCTATCGCCAGACCCTGATCCGCCAGATCTCCCAGCACGCCCACTCCGAAATCGTCGGCATGCTGCCCGAAGGCAACTGGGTCACCCGCGCGCCATCGCTCAAACGCAAACTGCAACTGATGGCCAAGATTCAGGACGAAGCGGGCCACGGCCTGTACCTGTACAGCGCCATGGAAACCCTCGGCGCCGACCGTGACGAGGAAATCGCCAAGCTGCACAGCGGCAAGGCCAAGTACTCGAGCATCTTCAACTACCCGACCTTGAACTGGGCCGACATGGGCGCTGTGGGCTGGCTGGTGGATGGCGCAGCGATCGTCAACCAGGTCGTATTGCAGCGCACCTCGTATGGCCCCTACTCCCGGGCCATGGTGCGCATCTGCAAGGAAGAAAGTTTCCACCAGCGCCAGGGCTACGAAATCCTCCTGACCATGATGCGCCACGGCAATCAGGCACAAAAAGACATGGTCCAGGACGCGATCAACCGCCTGTGGTGGCCGTCACTGATGATGTTCGGTCCAAGCGACGAACACTCCCCCAACAGCGCCCAGTCCATGGCCTGGAAAATCAAGCGCCAGAGCAACGACGAACTGCGCCAGCGCTTTATCGACCAGACCATCCCGCAACTCGAATTGCTCGGTTGCACCTGCCCCGACCCGGACCTGAAGTGGAACGCCGAGCGCGGTCACTACGACTTCGGCGAAATTCAGTGGAGCGAGTTCTACGAAGTGCTCAAGGGCAACGGCCCGTGCAACCAGGAACGCGTCGCCACCCGCCGCAAGGCGATCGAAGACGGCGCCTGGGTCCGTGAAGCCGCGGTCGCACACGCTCGCAAAAAACACAACAAGAACGCCGCCTGATTCGACCACCTGATCTGGAGACACCGCCATGTCCGAATGGACCCTTTTCGAAGTCTTCGTGCGCAGCAAGCACGGCCTCAACCACAAGCATGTGGGCAGCGTGCACGCCGCCGACACCACCATGGCCATCGAAAACGCGCGCGAGTTGTACACCCGTCGCAGCGAAGGCATGAGCCTGTGGGTGGTGCCATCGGCGCTGATCACCGCCTCATCGCCGGATGAAAAAGACCCGCTGTTCGACCCCTCGGACGACAAGGTCTACCGCCACGCCAGCTTCTACGAGCTGCCGGCCGAAGTCGGGCACATGTGAGGTCGACCATGAACACCAAGACTGATCTGATCGAATACCTGTTGCGCCTCGGCGACAGCGCCCTGATCCAGGGCCAGCGCCTGTGCCAATGGTGCGGCAAGGCCCCGGCGCTTGAAGAAGAACTGGCGCTGATGAATGTCGGCCTCGACCTCGTCGGCCAGGCACGCAACTGGCTCGAATACGCCGCCGAACTGCTGGACGACGGCCGCGATGCCGATCACCTGGCATTCCGCCGCGATGAGCGCGCCTATCGCAATCTGCTGCTGGTGGAACAACCCAACGGCGATTACGCGGTGACTATCCTCAAGCAGTTCCTGTATGACGCCTGGCACCTGCAAGTGCTCAGCGGCCTGAGCCAATCCAGCGACGAGCGTATCGCCGGGATCGCCGCCAAAGCGGTGAAGGAAGTGACCTATCACCTGCGCCGGTCCGGCGAGTGGGTCGAGCGTCTGGGCGACGGCACCGAGGAGAGCCACCAACGCATGCTCGCGGCGATCCCTGAGGTTTGGCGCTTCACCGTTGAACTGACCAGTGCCGATGGCAGCGAACAGCGTTTGCACGCAGCCGGCATTACCCCGGACGCCGCCCAGGTCGCCGCGGCCTGGCAAGCCAAGGTCAACGAGATTTTCGCCAGCGCCACCCTGCCCGTGCCGGCCGCGCCGAACTATTTCTATCTGAATGCACGCAAGGGCCTGCACACCGAACACCTGGGCATTCTGTTGGCCGAGATGCAATTCCTGCCACGAGCGTACCCCGATGCGACCTGGTGACCTGATCGCCAGCGACCTCGGCGCCCGGCCGGCACAACCGACCGACCTGGCCGCCGCGTGGGCGACTCTGGCGCAAGTCATGGACCCGGAAGTGCCGGTGGTCAGCGTCGTAGACCTGGGCATCGTGCGCGATCTCGACTGGCAAGCCGGGCATCTGCATGTGGTGGTCACACCGACCTACTCCGGCTGCCCCGCCACCGAAGTGATCGAAAGCGATATCCGCGATGCGCTGGAGCTCGCCGGTTTTCGGGCGCCGCAGCTGGAACGCAAATTGACCCCGGCCTGGACCACCGACTGGATCACCGACAGCGGCCGCGAACGCCTGCGTGCCTACGGCATTGCACCGCCCGACGGCAGCACCAGCAAGCGCAGCCTGCTCGGTGAAAGCCCGGTGATCGTCTGCCCGCAATGCGGCAGCGCGCACACCGAAGTGCTCAGCGAGTTCGGCTCCACCGCGTGCAAGGCGTTGTACCGCTGCGTCGATTGCCGGGAACCGTTCGACTATTTCAAGTGCATCTGAGCGGCGATCGGCCGTCCCAGCTGGAGAACAATAATGAGTAAATTTCACAGCCTGACCATCAAGGACGTTCGCGCCGAGACCCGTGACGCGGTGTCCATCGCCTTCGAGATTCCGCAGCACCTGCAAGACAGCTTTCACTTCACCCAGGGCCAGCACCTGGTGATGCGTACGCAAATGGACGGCGAAGAAGTGCGTCGTTCGTATTCGATCTGCACCGGCGTCAACGACGGTGAATTGCGCATCGCCATCAAGCGCGTCGCGGGCGGGCGTTTTTCAGCGTTTGCCAACGAACAACTGAAGGCCGGACACAGTCTGGAAGTGATGCCGCCGGCCGGGCATTTTCATGTCGAGCTCGATCCCGCTCGCCATGGCAATTACCTGGCGGTTGCAGCAGGCAGCGGCATCACGCCGATCCTGTCGATCATCAAGACCACCCTGCAAACCGAACCCCATAGCCGCGTGACGCTGCTGTATGGCAACCGCTCAAGCTCCGGCGCGTTGTTCCGCGAACAGCTCGAAGACCTGAAAAACCGCTACTTGCAGCGCCTGAACCTGATCTTCGTCTTCAGCCGCGAACAGCAGGATGTCGACCTGTACAACGGCCGGATCAACGCCGAGAAATGCGAGCAACTGTTCACTCGCTGGCTCGATGTCAAAGCCCTCGACGCGGCGTTCATCTGCGGCCCGCAGGAAATGACCGAAACCGTACGCGACAGCCTGAAAGCCAACGGCATGCCGGCTGAGCGTATCCACTTCGAACTGTTTGCCGCCGCCGGCAGCCAGCAAAAACGCGAAGCGCGGGAAGCCGCACGGCAGGTGGATGCCGCGGTCAGCCAGATCACCGTCATCAGCGACGGCCGCGCCCTCGCCTTCGATCTGCCGCGCAACACCCAGAGCATCCTCGACGCCGGCAACGCCCAAGGCGCCGAACTGCCCTACTCGTGCAAGGCCGGCGTGTGCTCGACCTGCAAATGCAAGGTCATCGAAGGCGAAGTGGAAATGGACAGCAACCACGCCCTGGAAGATTACGAAGTGGCTGCCGGTTATGTGCTGTCGTGCCAGGCCTTTCCGGTCAGCGACAAAGTCGTCCTGGATTTCGATCAGCTCTAAGACGCAACGCAAAACACCTGTGGGAGCGAGCCTGCTCGCGATGAAGGCAGTCCATCCAGCATCAATGGAGGCTGACCCACCGCTATCGCGAGCAGGCTCGCTCCCACAGGGGGCCAGTGATCGACCGGAATACACCGTTTCACCCCACAACAAAAACAACAACCGAGAGCGCGCCATGACACCCAAAGACGTAGAACTCATCCGCCAACACCCCGACTTCATCCAGTTGGTCCGCCGCAAACAGAACCTCTACTGGTCGCTGTCGCTGATCATGCTGGTGATCTATTTCGGCTTCGTCCTGCTGGTGGCGTTTTCCCCCGCCACCCTCGGCCAATCCCTGAGCGGTGGCGTGACCTCCGTGGGCATGCTGGTCGGCGTGGTCATTGTGGTGCTGGCCTTCGCGTTGACCGGCTTCTACGTCTATCGCGCCAACAACGTCATTGACCCACTCAACGAAAAACTGAAACAGGAGTGCGCCCGATGAGCCGTCTTCTCGCGTTGTTCCTACTGCCTCTGGCTTTCATTGCTGACTTTGCGGCAGCCGCCGACGGCGCGTCCCGCCCGCTGAACTGGAACGCCATCGGCATGTTCCTGGTGTTTGTGCTGTTTACCCTTGGCGTCACCCGCTGGGCTGCGTTGCGCACCCGCTCAGCCAGCGATTTCTACACCGCGGGCGGCGGCATGACCGGTTTCCAGAACGGTCTGGCGATTGCCGGCGACATGATTTCCGCGGCGTCCTTCCTCGGCATCTCGGCGATGATGTTTCTCAATGGCTACGACGGCTTGCTCTACGCATTGGGCGTGTTGGCGGGCTGGCCGATCATTCTGTTTCTGATCGCCGAACGCCTGCGCAACCTCGGTAAATACACCTTCGCCGACGTAGTGTCCTATCGCCTCGAACAAACCCCGGTGCGCCTGACCTCAGCGTTCGGCACGCTGACCGTCGCGTTGATGTACCTGGTGGCGCAGATGGTCGGCGCCGGCAAACTGATCGAGTTGCTGTTCGGCATCGACTACCTCTACGCGGTGATGCTGGTCGGTGTGTTGATGGTGTTCTACGTGACCTTCGGCGGCATGCTCGCCACCACCTGGGTGCAGATCATCAAGGCCGTGATGCTGCTGTTCGGCACCACGTTCATGGCGTTCATGGTGCTCAAGCATTTCGGTTTCAGCACCGAGGCGATGTTCGCCGGCGCCACCGCCGTCCATGCCAAGGGCAACGCGATCATGGCCCCGGGCGGTTTGCTGTCGAACCCGATCGATGCGATCTCGCTGGGGCTGGGCATGATGTTCGGCACGGCCGGCCTGCCGCATATCCTGATGCGTTTCTTCACCGTCAGCGATGCCAAGGAAGCGCGTAAAAGCGTGTTCTACGCCACCGGCTTTATCGGCTACTTCTACCTGCTGCTGATCATTGTCGGCTTCGGCGCCATCGTGATGGTCGGCACCGATCCAGCGTTCCGCGATGCCAACGGCGCGATTATCGGCGGCGGCAACATGATCGCTGTGCATCTGGCGCAAGCTGTCGGCGGCAACCTGTTTCTCGGCTTCATCTCGGCGGTTGCCTTCGCCACCATTCTGGCGGTGGTCGCCGGTCTGGCGTTGTCCGGCGCCTCGGCGGTGTCCCACGATTTGTACGCCTGTGTGATGCGCAAAGGGCAGGCTACCGAGCAGCAGGAAATTCGCGTCTCGCGAATCGCCACGCTGTGCATCGGCGTGCTGGCGATCATCCTCGGCTTGCTGTTCGAGTCGCAGAACATTGCCTTCCTCTCCGGCCTGGTGCTCGCCATCGCGGCGTCGGTGAATTTTCCGGTGCTGTTCCTTTCGATGTACTGGAAAGGCCTGACCACTCGCGGCGCGGTCACCGGCAGCCTGACGGGGCTGATCTCGGCGATTGTCCTGCTGGTGCTGAGCCCGGCGGTATGGGTCAACGTGCTGCATCACGACAAGGCGCTGTTCCCCTACTCCAACCCGGCACTGTTTTCCATGAGCCTGGCGTTCTTCAGTGCCTGGCTGTTTTCGGTCACCGACACCTCGCCGCGAGCGGCCCTTGAGCGCGGCCGTTACCTGGCGCAGTTCATCCGTTCGATGACCGGCATCGGTGCTTCCGGCGCCAGCAAGCACTAACAACGACCGACTGATGGCAGGGAATAAAAACAATGAAGCCCGCACGTTCTACACCTTATGAATCACTGTTTTCACTGGCCGCCGCATTGAGTCTGCCCATGGTCGCCCCCAGCGCCATGGCCGACTTCATCGACGACAGCAAGGCCCGTATTGAAATGCGCAACCACTACATCAATCGCGATTTCCGTCAGGACAACGCGCCTCAATCCAAGGCTGAAGAATGGGCGCAAGGGTTCACCGCGCGCATCGAGTCCGGGTTCACCGATGGCACCTTCGGCTTCGGTCTCGACGCGCTGGGGGAACTGGGGTTGAAACTCGACTCCAGCCCGGATCGCCGGGGCACCGGTCTGCTGCCCTTCGGCCCGAACAGCCATGAACCGGCGGACGAGTTCAGCGAACTGGGGCTCACCGGCAAGCTGCGGGTATCCAAGAGCGTGTTGAAGCTCGGCACCCTGCAACCCTTGCTGCCGGTGGTGACCTACAACGACACCCGTCTGCTGGGCTCGACCTTTGAGGGCGGTTTGCTGACCAGTCAGGAGATCACCGGCCTGACCGTGAATACCGGGCGCCTCACCAAGGCGAACCTGCGGGATTCCTCCAGCAACGATGACATCGGTTACGGCGCCGCCAGCAGCGATCACTTCGACTTTGCCGGCGGCAGCTACGCGTTCAGTCCGCAACTGAACCTGAGCTACTACTACGGCAAGCTTGAGCAGATTTATCGCCAGCAGTTCGTCGGGCTGGTGCATACCCAGCCGCTGGGCAATGGTTTCAACCTGCGCAGTGACCTGCGCTATTTCGACAGCCGCGGCGACGGCGCCGAGCGGGCCGGGCGTATCGACAACCGTAATTTCAACAGCATGTTCACCGTGTCCCACGGTGCCCACAAAGTCAGTGCCACGTACCAGCAGTTGTCCGGCGACAGTGCTTTTCCGTTCCTCAACGGCGGCGATCCGTACGTGGTCAACCTGGTGACCTACAACACCTACACCCGCGCCGACGAAGACTCCTGGCAGCTGCGTTACGACTATGACTTCGCCGCGCAAGGCATCCCCGGCCTGTCCTTCATGACCCGCTACACCGACGGCCGCCACGTCAAGGCCGGCGCCGTCGACAACGGCCGCGAACGCGAGCGCGACACCGACATCAGTTACGTCATCCAGAGCGGCCCGTTCAAGGACGTCAGCCTGCGCTGGCGCAACGTGACCTTCCGTTCCGGCAATGGCTTGAGCACCGCCCTCGATGAAAACCGGCTGATCGTCGGCTACACCGTGGCGCTTTGGTAATGCCTGAAAGGGCGCGGTCACGGCTGCGCCAGACTTTTTCTTAACCCGGAGGAATCGTGATGCCTCACGCCCCTACCCTGCAAAGTTTCATCGCCGGTCGCTGGATCGGCCAACACGGTGCCCAGGTGCTGCGCAGTGCCATCGACGGCCACGAGATCGCACGCACCCACGAAGAGCGTCCGGACTTCGCCGAAGCCATCGAGCACGGTCGGCGCCAGGGCGTCAGCGGGTTGATGGCGCTGGATTTCCAGCAACGCGCCCAGCGTCTCAAGGCATTGGCCTTGTACCTGAGCGAACGCAAGGAACAGCTTTACGCGATCTCCCACCACAGCGGCGCCACCCGCGCCGACAGCTGGATCGACATCGAAGGCGGCAACAGCACGCTGTTCACCTACGCCAGCCTCGGTTCGCGGGAACTGCCGTCGGGCAACATCGTCCACGAAGGCCCGGCGCTGCAACTCAGCAAACTGGGCACCTTCGCCGGCACGCATATTCTGGTGCCACGTGGCGGCCTGGCAGTGCACATCAATGCCTTCAACTTCCCGATCTGGGGCATGCTGGAAAAGTTCGCGCCGAGTTTTCTCGCCGGCATGCCGTGCATCGTCAAGCCGGCCAGCGCCACCAGCTACCTGACCGAAGCCGTTGTGCGCCTGATGGACGAATCCGGTTTGCTGCCGGCCGGCAGCCTGCAATTGATCATCGGCGGCACCGGTGATCTTCTCGACCGCCTGCAAGGCCAGGACGTGGTGACCTTCACCGGTTCGGCCGACACCGCGGCCAAGCTGCGGGTCAACCCGAACCTGATCCGTAACTCGGTGCCGTTCAACGCCGAAGCCGACTCGCTGAACTGCGCGATCCTCGCCCCGGACGTCACCCCGGACGATGAAGAATTCGAATTGTTCATCAAGGAAGTCGCCCGGGAAATGACCACCAAGGCCGGGCAGAAATGCACCGCCATCCGCCGTGCGATTGTGCCCGCCAGACACATCGATGCAGTCGCCAGCCGTTTGCGCGATCGCCTGAAGAAAGTCGTGGTCGGCGACCCGTCGGTGGAAGGCGTGCGCATGGGTGCGCTGGCCTCTCACGATCAGCAAAAAGACGTCGCCGAACGCCTGGAAAGCTTGCTGCAAAGCAGCGATATGCTGTTCGGCGCCCGCGACGGTTTCGAACCGCGTGGCGAAAACGTCAGCCAGGGCGCGTTCTTCGCGCCGACCCTGTTGCAGGCCCGCGATCCGCACGCCGAGGGTGGCGCCCACGACATCGAAGCGTTCGGCCCGGTCAGCACCTTGATGGCCTATGACGATCTGGATGAAGCACTGGTTTTGGCCGCTCGCGGCAAAGGCAGCCTGGTGGCCAGCTTGATCACCAAGGACCCGAAGATTGCCGCCAAAGCCATCCCGGTCGCGGCCGCCTGGCACGGGCGCTTGCTGGTGCTGGATCGCGAATCCGCCGCCGAATCCACCGGCCACGGCTCGCCCCTGCCGCAACTCAAACATGGCGGCCCGGGCCGTGCCGGCGGCGGTGAAGAGCTCGGTGGCCTGCGCGCGGTGAAACACTACTTGCAACGCGCCGCGGTGCAAGGCTCGCCGACCATGCTCGCTGCGGTCACCGGCGAATACGTGCGTGGCGCCAAGGTCATCGAAACCGACGTGCATCCGTTCCGCCGGTTCTTCCAGGATTTGCAGATTGGCGAGTCGCTGCTGACCCACCGCCGTACCGTGACCGAGGCCGATCTGGTGAACTTCGGTTGCCTCTCCGGCGATCATTTCTACATGCACTTCGACGAGATCGCAGCCAAGGAATCGCAATTCGGTAAACGCATCGCTCACGGTTACTTTGTGCTGTCAGCGGCGGCCGGGCTGTTCGTATCGCCGGCGCCGGGGCCGGTATTGGCCAACTATGGTCTGGATACGTTGCGTTTCATCAACCCGGTGGGGATTGGCGACACGATCCAGGCGCGCCTGACGTGCAAGCGCAAAATCGATCAGGGGAAAAAGAGCCCTCAGGGCATTCCGCAGGGTGTGGTGGCGTGGGACGTGGAAGTCACCAACCAACTGGGTGAACTGGTCGCCAGTTACGACATCCTCACCTTGGTCGTCAAGCGCGAGGATTGACGCAACCCTGTAGCTGGCTTGCCGGCGATGACGGCCTGAGGATCAATGCAAATCCAAAGGCCGCATCGCCGGCAAGCCCGCTCCAACAGTGGCTTTCAGTGAACGCCCGTTTCACGCGGTACATCGATCAATGACTGTAACCGAACCACTGCGCGCTCAAGCCCAAGCGCTGGAACACGAAAGGACCGAGGTTCTGGTCGCTGAACAGGGCGCTATTGTTCACTGCCTTCTTCACGGACATGCCCGCCCCCTTCCTCTTAAATAAGTACCTGACGGTCGGTATCAAAAATAAATTGCCGCAAAATATTACATACGTCATATTACGAGCATAATTAAACGCCGATTTCCACAGGTAATCCTCTATGACCAGCATGCCCAGCCTTGAACCCGACGTCGCTGTTGCGGTGAGCACGCACAAGCCTCCCCTGCTCAAGCGCCTGATCCTGCTGACGCTGGCCATTGCTGCCCTGGTATTTGCAGGCCTTTACGCCGCCCACTGGTGGACCGCCGGGCGTTTCATCGAAGAAACCGACGATGCCTACATCGGTGGCGACGTGACGGTCATCGGGCCAAAGGTCGCGGGTTACATCGAAGAAGTGCTGGTCAGCGACAACCAGAAAGTGCAGGCCGGCGACGTGCTGATCCGCCTCGATTCCCGTGACTACCGCGCCCACCTGGCCAAGGCCGAAGGCGCGGTTGCCGCCGAAGAAGCCTTGCTCGCCAACCTCGACGCCACCGAACAACTGCAACAGGCGGTGATCGGCCAGGCCCGCGCCGGGATTGCTGCCACGGGCGCCGAAACGGCCCGCTCCCGGGATGACGACGTGCGCTACAAAAAACTGGTCGGCAGCAACGCTGTCTCGGTAGAAAGCGCCCAACGCGCCAACGCCACCTTCAAGACCGCCCAGGCACTCAGTGCCCGGGCCCAGGCCGAACTTCTGGCCGCGCAACGCCAACTGAATGTAATCGCCACGCAGAAACAACAAGCCCGTGCCGCGCTGATGCAGGCCCGCGCCGAGCGTGACCTGGCGCAGTTGAACGTCGGTTACACCGAACTGCGCGCGCCCATCGACGGCGTGATCGGCAACCGCCGGGCGCGGGTCGGCGCGTACGCACAGGCCGGTTCGCAACAGTTGTCGGTGGTGCCGGCGAGCGGGTTGTGGGTCGATGCCAACTTCAAGGAAGACCAACTGGCACACATGACGCCGGGTCAACGGGTGGTCATTCATGCCGACGTGCTCTCGGGTCAGGCATTCCACGGTCATCTGGACAGTCTCGCGCCAGCCAGTGGCTCGCAATTCAGTGTGTTGCCTCCGGAAAACGCCACCGGCAACTTCACCAAGATCGTGCAACGGGTGCCGGTGCGGATCGTGCTCGATCCGGCCGATGGCGTGCTCGGTCATCTGCGTCCGGGCCTGTCGGTCACTGCTGAAGTGGACACGCGCAAGGAGCCTGAAACCCCTGCCGTGGCCCGCGCACCATGAGCCGCGCCCTCGCCGCCCCTGCGCAACCGTTCAACGCCGCCAGCATGGCGACGGCAACCAAGGTGTTGGCCTTCGCCAGCATGTGCATCGGCATGTTCATTGCGCTGCTGGATATCCAGATCGTCTCCGCGTCATTGCGCGATATCGGCGGCGGACTGTCGGCGGGCACCGACGAAACGGCGTGGGTGCAGACCAGTTACCTGATCGCCGAAATCATCGTGATTCCACTGTCCGGCTGGCTCTCGCGAGTGTTCTCGACACGCTGGCTGTTCTGCGCTTCCGCGGTGGGTTTCACCCTGGCCAGCCTGCTCTGCGGCGCGGCCTGGAATATCCAGAGCATGATCGCCTTCCGCGCGTTGCAAGGTTTTCTGGGCGGCTCGATGATCCCGCTGGTGTTTACCACGGCGTTCTTTTTCTTCACTGGCAAACAACGGGTGATCGCCGCCGCGACCATCGGTGCGGTGGCGTCATTGGCGCCGACATTGGGCCCGGTGATCGGCGGCTGGATCACCGACATTTCGTCCTGGCACTGGCTGTTCTACATCAACCTGGTGCCGGGGATTTTCGTCGCGGTGGCGGTGCCGATGCTGGTGAAGATCGATCAGCCGGAACTGTCGCTGCTCAAGGGCGCCGACTATCTGAGCATGGTGTTCCTGGCGCTGTTCCTTGGTTGCCTTGAATACACCCTCGAAGAAGGCCCGCGCTGGAACTGGTTCAGTGACCGCACGATTCTGACCACCGCATGGATCAGTGGCCTGGCCGGTCTGGCGTTCATTGGTCGAACCTTGCACGTGGCCAATCCGATCGTCGATTTACGCGCCCTCAAAGACCGCAACTTTGCCCTCGGCTGCTTCTTCTCATTCGTCACCGGGATCGGCCTGTTCGCCACGATTTACCTGACGCCGCTGTTTCTCGGCCGAGTGCGTGGCTACGGCGCGCTGGACATTGGTCTGGCGGTTTTCTCCACCGGGGTGTTCCAGATCATGGCGATTCCGCTGTACGCCTTTCTGGCCAACCGCATCGATCTGCGCTGGATCATGATGACCGGCCTCGGGTTGTTTGCGTTATCGATGTGGGACTTCAGCCCGATCACCCATGACTGGGGGGCGAAAGAATTGATGTTGCCGCAAGCCCTGCGCGGGATTGCCCAGCAACTGGCAGTACCGCCCGCAGTCACCCTGACACTCGGTGGACTGGCGCCGGCCCGGCTCAAACACGCTTCAGGACTGTTCAACCTGATGCGCAACCTCGGCGGCGCCATTGGCATCGCCGCGTGTGCAACCATCCTCAATGACCGGACCAACCTGCATTTCACCCGCCTGGCGGAAAACCTCAACAGCACCAACGAAGCGCTGAATCAGTGGCTGTCCCAGGTCGGCAACAACTTCGCCACCCTCGGCCAGAGCGGTGACGTGGGCATCACCGCCAGCCTGCGCCAGTTATGGCTGCTGACCTACCGCGAAGCGCAGACGCAAACCTACGGCGACGCGTTCCTGATGATCGGCGCTTGCTTCGTCATCGCCACGGCGATGGTGCCCTTGATGCGCAAGGTGCAACCACCGGCCGCGCCGAGTGCGGATGGTCATTGAGTCGTGTGGGTTACATCTGTCAGCAACGCTTTATCAGGACTCGTCTGCCATCGCAGGCCAGTAGCTGGACAGACTGAGAACATCCGGCCTGCTAACATGAACATGCTGCACCTGCGCCGTCGAAGTTGCCTCCTGATTATGATTATTTACAATTCGGGCGCGTACGGGCTCCCTATGCATAACAGTCAACTTAGTTCCAGGCACAAAAGGTAACTCCACGTCGAGCGCTTCTGCCGGCACGTCCCCGCGTAGTTCATGAAAATGAATGATTTCTCCCTCAGGCGATTTCAACATGATCGATATATACACAGAACTGAAATACGCATGAGGGCGAACAGCATGCATCACCAGACGAATATTCCCCGCCCAGGTATTCATTTCCATGTCAGCTACACTATGCCCGCCAAGTCCTTCAAGACGCCATGTAAAACGAGTACCGGAAATTGTTTGATTGACCGGTGCAGGGTGGAATTCAAGCGTGCGATAGCGCTCAAACAGCTGACTTTTAATCGGCTCCGCAAATGTATTGATCGCTCGACGAAAGTCCTGTTTGATCGGATGCCCATCGTGCAGAGCAAGATGTGGAAGCCGTGCAAAAATCGCCGTATTCTTATCAATTTCAAGCCTTAAATTTTCGCCCGCATCGGTCCCATAACTGATATTCACTAGCCCCTGATTGGTTATCTTCAATGTATTGTTTTCAATGTTTTCAATCACCGCCGATGCCGAACTATTAGAGACGGACATACGACTGGATTCCTTATGAAATAATTCGATAACATACCCCATTGCAATTGGAACTTCCGCAGAGAACAATTCCGTGTACTGGCCCTGCATTTCACGAGAAAAAACAACATCCCCCTGTTCATCCTTTACTATGACTCGGGCATACACAGCCTCCTTGAAATAGACGTGTGGTCTTGAGTAAACAACATCCATCAAAAGGCACCCAGTCGAAACATTTATGCCAATTTTACAAAAAATGCCAGCCAAGCCTCCGAGGAATATGGTTTGATCCGCCAAACCACTTGCATAAGATTTTCTGTAAACACAGTTAAATACACCACCCGCTTGGGTTACTGCTACATAACAGCTAACGGGCTGATATTCGCCATCTTCAGCAGACGGCAACTCCACGACATAAAGCCCCAACGGCAACTTTTCTACGAAAATTGTTGCATTCTCTATTTTTACAACCCTCGCCGCTCCCCGCCCATCGCTCAATAAAAACGACTTACCATTCAGTTCATTATAAACATCAGGTTCAAAAACAAATGACATGTCAGCTGTCAACCCTGTAACGCTGAGCTGCTTACAGCTGACCAGGTCCAGAGGACTTCTCAGCCCCAGCTGCGCCTGGACAGGTTTGAGATGATTTTGCTGAACAAGTCGATAAACAGGGTAAAAAGGTATGGCGTTACTATATGCATTCTCAATCATCTGTCGCGGAGTCAGTGACACTTTTGCAAATGACATAAACTCGGAAACATTGACATTGGCCACATCGATGGCGACAGCACTCAATAAATCCATCGCAAGGTAATTCTCTGGTTTAAACCCGGCACCATTACTCAAGCGACGATAGCGCCGGTAAAACTCGATAATACCTTGCTCGCCAGTACGATCGAATATCAACAACAAGAAAAATAAAATCGCACTCAAATCCCCGCCAACCGTACCCGAATCAAAGTGCTCCCTGAGTAACCCGTAAAGACGTTCCTCACCGCTGGCGTATAACCATCCAACTTTATAGTAATCCTCCCCCAACACCTTTTTCTGATAGTGCGCAGCCAGAACGTTATTCCAAACCTCCCGGAGATAGACGGTACTATAATTCGCGAACATCCCCTCGTACCCATGACCTATTTCATGAATACTTCCCCAATTGGAACCCTTGATATTCAGCCAAAAATTCGCGACAGAATCAGAGGATTGAGCAGTCCATGCGTGTCCATAATAGGCCGCACCACGTCCTGACTTATCGGCCTTCATAAAAAAACGATTAGGTATGTTTTTGTCGGTAAGCGCGACCGGATTGAATGAGAGACCCGCCAGGTAATTGAAGTACTCGAAAATGCCGTCATAGTAATCGACCAGACTCTTCAACCCGGTTGCCTGATGCAATGCTTTCAAGGTGTCTTTATCTTTAGCTGGAATAAGAATCTTCGCGCAAGCAGAGTCAACCACTGCGTATTCGGCTTCCTGGGAATCCCAATCCTGAAAAAAAAGATCGGCATCATACGCCACACTATAAAAAGGAAGACACTTTAAATCACCAAGCACCTCCACTTCAATATTGACGATTTCACCTCCTTTTTCGGTATATGGAGTAGAAAAAAATGGGACAGATACGTAACTTACATAAACTTCCGCCCACTCAGTAGTTACCTCGTAATGAGCTTCAGTTTTAGAGTCATCGTTCAAACAGTTCAACGTTACGCCGCTGTTTGACGCCGGGAATGTTTGCCGAAATCGCATCTTCCCCCCTGCCAGAACGATTATCATCAAGGGGGATCGATCGTGATAGATACCTTTACTTAAACCCGAGCCAAGCAACCAGCCAGGTCTTTCAAGGCAGCAAATCTCATAGAGACGAGATTTGAAATCTACGCGGGTCATAATCATTCCTTCGACAGTGCAGTAATGGACGTCGAAGGAATACTAAAACTGGCAGACAAGCCTGAGTAACTGTCACAATTAACAGCTGACTAGATCTTTTCCACATAAGCCGGCCGAATAAAATAATTAACCAGAAAAGCAAATTGTAGCGACACCCTGACCGCGGCCAGTGGACCTTGATGCGCAAGGAATAACCACCGGCCGCGCCGTCAACGGACGCTCATTGATCAGGCTTGAGGCGTTTTACGGAAACCGACAGCCAGGCGATTCCAGCTGTTGATGGTGGAAATCGCCACGGTCAGGTCGACCATTTCCTTGGGGCTGAACTGCGACGCAACCACTTCGTAGTCTTCGTCCGGGGCGTGGGTCAGGCTCAGTTGGGTCAAGGATTCGGTCCAGAGCAGCGCCGCGCGTTCGCGATCGGTGAAGAACGGTGCCTCGCGCCAGGCCGTCACGGCGAACAGGCGACGTGGGGTTTCCCCGCCCTTGATCGCATCGGCGGTGTGCATGTCGATGCAGAAGGCGCAGCCGTTGATCTGCGACGCACGCAGCTTGACCAGTTCAATCAGGTTCTTTTCCAGCGGCAGCTTCGATACAGCGGTTTCCAGCGCGATCATGGCTTTCAGTGCATCAGGGGAAGCGGTGTAGAAATCGGTACGAGCTTTCATGTCGGGCTCCAGGAGCAAGTGAGGGTGGAGCTACGTTAATCCCGCAGGCCGGCTGCTCAAATAGCCAATATTCCAGAAGTCGAGGAGGCCACCGGCCTGGCCACCGCAGGCTGCGCCTACAAATAAGCAGCGTTCGCTCAACCCCCATAAAAAATAAAGTCTGTCAGGCTGATTGCCAGCACTCGGTCCACGCCACTAGAATGCGATCAATTCTTAATTGCAACCAGGCCCGGACGCCCGAAACGAGTATCTGCCCCCCATGTCGTCAGCCGACCAGCCTTCGAACCAGCACATCCACACCCTCTACAGCGAACACCACGGTTGGCTTCAGGGATGGCTGCATCGAAAACTCGGTAACCGCTGCGACGCGGCCGACCTGGCCCACGATACGTTCCTGCGCCTGTTGACCCGACAAGCCGTCAAACCCTTTGGGAGCGAGCCTCGTGCCTTGCTGACGCACATCGCCAAGGGACTGGTGATTGACCGCTGGCGACGCCAGGACATCGAGCGCGCCTATCTGGAAACCATCGCTCAACTGCCGGTCGCCGAAGTGCCGTCGCCGGAAACCCGCCTGCTGATTCTCGAAACCCTGATGCGCATCGAAGCGCTGTTGCGCGAATTGCCGGCGATCACTCGCGAGACCTTTATGCTGTCGCAGATCGAGGGGTTGACCTATGTGCAGATCGCCTCACGCCTGAGTGTGTCGCTGATCACCGTCAAACGGCACATGCGTGCCGCGTTCATTGCCTGCCTGAGTGTCGCCTGATGAATTCGACGATGATCAACCCGCAGATTCTCGGCGAAGCCGCCGACTGGCTGGTGCAGTTGCATTCAGGGACCGCAACGCCGTCCGACCATCAGGCCATTGCCCATTGGCGCAGCCGCAGTGCCGAGCATGCCCAGGCCTGGCTGCGGGCCGAAGCGCTGCTCGGCGAGTTTCGCAACGTTCCGGCCAATCTCGCCATCCAGACCCTGCAACGGGCTTCACGCAAAGAAGGCCTCAGCCGTCGCCAGACCCTCACGCGCGTGGGCTTGTTCCTGATGGCCGGCCCCTTGGGCTTCGCCTCGCAACATATGCCCTGGCAGCAATGGACGGCCGATCAGCGGACAGCCGTGGGCGAACAGAAACGCCTGCAACTGCCTGACGGCAGCGAGGTGCTGCTCAACACGGAAAGTGCCGTCAACATTGCCTTCAACGGGCTTGAGCGGCGCGTCATGTTGCTGGATGGCGAAGCATTGATCAGCGCCGCGAGGGATTCAGGTGCACGGCCGTTTATCGTGGAAACCCCGCAATGCATAACCCGCGCGTCGGGTGCCCGGTTTTGCGTGCGGATCCATGGTTCGCGCAGTCAGGTGTCCGTGCTCGAAGGGCTCGTGGAGGTCACGCCGCTGTTGGTTTCACAGAGCGCCACCCTCAAGGCTGGTGAACGCCAGAGCTTCAGGCTCGACCGGTTCGACCCGGTGGAACGTTTCGACACCAGCGCCCTGGCCTGGGACAAGGGCATGTTGCTGGCGAACAATATGCGCCTGGATGAATTGCTTGGTGAGTTGAGTCGCTACCGTCCCGGCGTGTTGCGCTGCCATGCGGATGTCGCCGGGCTGCGGGTGTCGGGCGCGTTCTCCCTGCGTGACACTGACGCCAGCCTGCGTCTGCTCAGCGATACGCTGCCGCTGAAAATCAGCAGCCTGACCCGCTATTGGTTGTCGGTCGAACCGCGGGTCTGAAGGCACCGCCATTTTCTTTCACTGCTCCCTGATACCTTTCCGCGTTTCGTTCGGTGTGTGGATAGACCCTTTCAATTCCACGCGCTCGACAGGAACGCCGAATGACTTCAACGCCATTGCACCGCCCCGCCGATTTCCCGCTCAAGGCCCTGAGCCTGAGCATTGCCCTGGCCTTTAGCGCGTTGATGCCCGTGTCCAGCCAGGCCGCCGACGCCATCCATGAAAATACCAGCCGCAACGTCAACATCGGACCGGGGTTGCTCAGTCAGACGCTGGCGCAATTCGCCGTGGCGACCGGGGTGCCGCTGTCGTTCGATCCGGCACAACTGGGCGATCGCCAGAGTCCGGGATTGCAGGGCAACTACAGCGTGCAGTCGGGCTTCGCGCAATTGCTTGAGGGCAGTGGTTTCGAGCTGATCAGCACGGGCGGGAACGGTTACACCGTGGCGCCGCGAATCGCCATCGACGGCGCGCTGGAACTGGGCGCTACCAACGTCAGCGCCATGAGCGACGACAACGCTGACACCTACGGCGGCGGCCAGGTCGCCAGGGTGGCGCAGGTCGGCATGCTCGGTAATCAGGCCGTGAAAGACTTGCCCTTCAGCGTCACCAGTTACACCGCCAGGACCATCGCCGACCAGCAAGCGCAGACCGTGGGCGATGTGTTGCTCAATGATGCCTCGGTGCGCCAGTCCGCCGGGTTTGGCAACTTCTCCCAGGTGTTCATGATCCGCGGTTTGCCGCTGCTGTCCGATGACATTTCCTATAACGGTCTTTACGGCATCTTGCCCCGGCAGATCATCGCCACCGAAGCCCTTGAACGGGTCGAGTTGTTCAAAGGACCGAATGCTTTCGTGAATGGTGTCACGCCCAGCGGCAGCGGGATTGGCGGTGGCGTCAACCTGCAACCCAAACGCGCCAGCGATGTGCCGACCCGCAGCGTCACCCTCGATTACAGTGACGATGGCCGAGTGGGTGGGCATCTGGACCTGGGCCGGCGCTTTGGCGAAGACAACCGCTTCGGAGCCCGGGTCAACCTGCTGCAACGCGAAGGCGCCACCGCCGTCGATGACGAAGACCGTCGCTCGTCGCTGATCAGCGTCGGCCTGGACTATCGCGGCGATCGCCTGCGTGTGTCCACGGACCTGGGTTACCAGAAACAGGTGATCAATCAAGGTCGTTCGGTGGTGTATGTCGACTCGTCCTTGCAGAAAGCGCCCAAGGTACCGGACGCCAACGCCGGTTATGCGCAGAGCTGGAGCTATTCGCAACTGGAGGACACCTTCGGCATGGCCCGCGCCGAATACGACCTCAGCGACAGCTGGACAGCCTACGTCTCCGGTGGCGCCAAACACACCCGGGAAAACGGCGTGTATTCATCGCTGACCGTCACCGACCTCAACGGCAATGCCCGGGGCGGCATGCTCTACTCGCCACACGACGAGGACAACAAAAGCCTGATGACCGGCCTCAACGGCCACTTGTACACGGGGTCGATCAGTCATCAATTGAACCTGGGCCTCGCGGGTATCTGGGGCCAGCAACGCTCGGCGTTCGAAACCATAGGTGCCGCCAGGCGCTACAGCACCAACCTCTACGACGTCACCGATAAACCGCGCCCAAGCCCGACATCGTTCGCCAGCGACATTCACGATCCGCGCATCGTCGGAAAGAACACCCTGCGCAGCGCGGCGGTGTCCGACACCCTGGGCTTCATCGACGATCGCGTCTTGCTCACCCTAGGCCTACGGCGCCAGACACTGAACGTCGACGGCTGGAACACCACCACCGGCGCGCGCACTTCAAGCTATGAAGAGTCGATCACCACGCCGGTCTACGGGCTGGTGATCAAGCCGTGGGAACACGTTTCGTTTTATGCCAACCGCATCGAAGGCCTGGCCAAGGGCCCGACGCCGCCGACCACCGCACTCAACCGCGACGAAACCTTCGCCCCGGTGCGCAGCAAGCAAATCGAAGCCGGCGTGCGCCTGGACATGGACACTTATGGCGCGAGCCTGGGCGTGTACCGCATCGAACAGCCCTCGAGCTACACCCAGAACGGGATCTTCCGGGTCGACGGCCAGCAGCAAAACAAAGGCGTGGAATTGAACATATACGGCGAACCCCTCGATGGCCTGCGCCTGCTGAGCGGTGCGACGCTGATGAAGACCGTGATCGAAGGCAGCACCAACGGTATCAACGACGGCAACCGCGCGGTCGGCGTGCCACGCTTTCAACTCAACGTCGGGGCCGACTGGGACGTGCCGGGCATCGAAGGTGCGGCACTCAGTGCACGGATGTTGCGCACGGGTGGGCAATACCTGAATGCTGCCAACACTCAGAGCATTCCAGCGTGGAACCGCTTTGATGTCGGGTCGCGGTATGCGTTCAGGCTTGATGAAAAGGAAATCACCTTGCGCGCCAACCTGGAGAACGTAGCGAACAAGGCGTATTGGGCGTCGGCAAACGGTGGGTATCTGACGCAGGGGACACCAAGGACGTTGAAGGTGTCGGCGACGGTGGATTTCTGATCTGAGTCAGGCGGTGAACCTGCCGCCGCCATCGCGAGCTGGCTCCCACAGTTGATCTCCAGCGAACCGAAAATTTGCGTTCGACACAGATCCATTGTGGGAGCTGGCTTGCCGGCGATCCGCGCAGCGCGCCATCCAGCACAGATCACTAGGCCCGACTGCGCAACCACTGCAAAAACCCCTTCTTCGCCACCACCTTCGGTGCTTCCTGGGTCAACGTCTGCGCCTTGTGCAAACGAAAATCCAGCAGCGCCTTCATCGCTTCGCCGATGTCATGCCGCGCATCCAGGCACGGTTTGAGGTAGTCCTTCTCGATCCGGTACAGGCTGCAAGCGGTCTTGGCACTGAAGTCCGCCGGCAGCGCCGTATCCGACAGGATCCCGCCCTCGCCGATCACTTCGCCCGGTCCCATGCGCCCGGATTCGAACTTGACCCCGGCACGGCTCAGCGTCACCGAGACCACGCCTGATTCGATGATGAACAAATGATCGCTGACCTCCCCCGCCGGCAGGATCACCTCCCCCGGACGGAAGGTTTGCAGGGTCATGTGTTGTGCGAAGGTTTCTTTCTCTTCCTGACGCAACGTCGAGAAAATCGCCGAGCTTTCCAGCAACGCCCGTGGCCGTGACAGCCCCGCCGGCGCATTCGATTCGACGCTGGACAACAGGCTCACACCAGACGCCTGCAAATGCCGGAACGCCAGATCGAACAGCAGATTGCGCACCATGCGCTTCTGGTCCATCGAGACCACGAAGCCGCTGATTTCGTATTCCACGCCGGTGGCACTCGAGCCTTTGAGGGCCACGCACGGTGCCGGTTTGGCCAGCAGATATCGGCACCCCTCCATCGCCCGTTCCAGCGCATCGATCACTGTTTGCGGCCGCTCATGCGGGCTGAGTTGCAGACTGATCGATACACCGAAAATGTCACTCGGCCGGCTGAAGTTGATGATCTTGGCCTTGGCCGCCAGCGAGTTGGGAATCACCGCCATGCTGCCCTGGGCGGTTTGCAGGCGCGTGGCGCGCCAATCGATGTCGGTGACCCGACCCTCGGTGCCGTCGATGGAGATCCAGTCATCCAGTTGGTAGGGTTTGGTGGTGTTGAGGACAATCCCCGAGAACACGTCGCTGAGGGTGCTTTGCAACGCCAGGCCGACGATGATCGCCAACGCACCGGAGGTGGCCAGCACGCCTTTGACCGGCAGGTCGAGCACGTAGGCCAGGGCCGCGATGATCGCGATCAGGAAAATCACCGCGCCGAGCAAATCCTGGAGCAAGCGCCCGGTGTGCCCGACCCGCTGCATCATCACCGCGCCAATCAACACCGTCAGGGTGCGCGCGCCGAACAGCCACCAGCCAATCTGCAAACCGGTCGCCGCCAGGTGCAGCGGCACATTGTCAGCCCAGGGCGCTGGCTCCAGCGGATTCAAACCCTCGTTGAACAGCAGCATGCTGAACAACGCGAAAATCACCAGCCGCACCACCAGTTTCCAGTTGCTGCCGCCGGCACTGATCAGGCGCCACAATCCCAGGTCGATCAGGATCAGGATCAGGGCGCTGATCAACGGGTGATTGGTGAGCAGTGACAGCATCAAACGACTCCAGGCATGTACGGATGGGCACAGTGTAGGAGCAAACGCGGGCCAGTGGACAATACAAAAACCTGTGGGAGCGAGCCTGCTCGCGATGGCGGTTGAACAGACACATTTGCAGTGACTGATCGACCGCTATCGCGAGCAGGCTCGCTCCCACAGGTTATGGGTGTTGCCAGATTTATTTGCTGTTGGTCAGCGTGTTGTAGCTGGTCATCAGGTTGCGGTAGTCCGGGATGTGGTTGGAGAACAGGGTCGCCAGGCCTTCCACATCGTTACGCCAGTCGCGGTGCAGCTCACACGCCAGGCCGAACCAGGTCATCAGTTGCGCGCCGGAAGACGACATGCGGTCCCAGGCCGATTGGCGGGTCAGCTCGTTGAACGTGCCGGAAGCGTCGGTCACCACGAACACTTCAAAGCCTTCCGCCAGGGCCGACAGCGCCGGGAATGCCACGCACACCTCGGTCACCACGCCGGCGATGATCAGTTGCTTCTTGCCGGTGGCCTTGATCGCCTTGACGAAATCTTCGTTGTCCCAGGCGTTGATCTGGCCAGGACGGGCAATGTACGGCGCATCCGGGAACAGCTCCTTGAGTTCAGGCACCAGCGGACCGTTGGGGCCGGTTTCGAAACTGGTGGTGAGGATGGTCGGCAATTTGAAGTACTTGGCCAGGTCGGCCAGGGCCAGCACGTTGTTCTTGAAACGGTCTGGATCGATGTCCCGCACCAGTGACAGCAGGCCCGCCTGATGATCCACCAACAGAACGGCGGCGTTATCCTTGTCGAGACGTTTGTAAGAAGTAGTCATGGGGTAATCCTCGCTTTTATATCGATGCCGAACGGGCCGGCGACTGGGTTTGGTGATTTCGTTTCAATCTGTTCAACTGCTCATCCGCCCAAACCGACCCGACTGAAAGTCGGCAAAGGCCTGGTGGATTTCCTGCTCGCTGTTCATCACGAACGGGCCATGGCCGACGATCGGTTCGTCGATCGGCTCGCCGCTGAGCAGCAACACCACTGCATCGTTATTGGCTTCCAGACTGATCTGGTTGCCATTGCGTTCGAACAACGCCAACTGTCCTTCGCGCACCAGCTCCAGGCCGTTGACCTGAACCGTGCCGCGCAGCACCACCAACGCGGTGTTGCGGCCTTCATGCAGGTCGAGGGCCAGCAACTTGCCGCCGTTGAGGCGCAGGTCCCAGACGTCGACCGGGGTGAATGTCCGCGCAGGACCGGTGTGGCCGTCGAACTCGCCGGCGATCAGACGCAGGCTGCCGGCCTTGTCCTTGAGCGGGATTCTCGGGATGTCGCCATCGAGAATCGTCTGGTAACCGGCGTCGGCCATTTTGTCCTTGGCCGGCAGGTTGACCCACAGCTGGACCATTTCCAGGGTGCCGCCGGTTTTGGCAAAGCCTTCGGAGTGGAATTCTTCGTGAAGAATTCCCGAGGCGGCGGTCATCCATTGCACATCGCCCGGGCCGATCTTGCCGCCGCTGCCGGTGGAGTCGCGGTGCTCCAGTTCGCCCTTGTAAACGATAGTCACGGTTTCGAAACCGCGGTGCGGATGCTGACCAACGCCACGACGCTCGGTGGTCGGGGTGAATTCAGCGGGACCGGCGTGATCCAGCAGCAAAAACGGGCTGATGTGTTTGCCCAGGTTGTCGTAGGAAAACAGCGTACGAACCGGAAAACCGTCGCCGACCCAATGGGTCCGTGGGCTGG
The DNA here is from genome assembly GCF_048079215.1 of Pseudomonas sp. NFX71. Lineage (NCBI taxonomy): Bacteria > Pseudomonadati > Pseudomonadota > Gammaproteobacteria > Pseudomonadales > Pseudomonadaceae > Pseudomonas > Pseudomonas sp. NFX71. Next base: position 6,612,010 of record NZ_CP182230.1, read on the forward strand.
TGTAAATGCCGATGATGTTTTTCATGCTGCCTCCAAATCTGTGGTTTGACGCGATGAACAAAGCTTAAAACCGAACCCTTTGGTGCGCTAGACTGCAAAAATCAGCCTTAGCGTTCTATATGGAGAACGATGGTGGAAGACCTCAACACCCTCTACTACTTCACCCAAGTGGTGGAACATCAGGGTTTCGCCGCGGCAGGGAGGGCGCTGGACATGCCCAAATCGAAGCTCAGCCGGCGCATCGCCGAGCTCGAAGAGCGCCTCGGCGTGCGCCTGTTGCATCGCACCAGCCGGCATTGTTCGCTGACGGAAATCGGCCAGGCCTATTACCAGCGCTGCCTGGCCATGCGCGTAGAAGCGGAAAGCGCCGCCGAACTGATCGAACGCAACCGTTCCGAGCCCCAGGGCCTGGTGCGCATCAGTTGCCCGACCGCGCTGCTCAATTCCTGGGTCGGGCCGATGCTGACCCGCTACATGCTCAAGTACCCGCTGGTGGAGTTGTTCATCGAGAGCACCAACCGCCGGGTCGACCTGATCCACGAGGGCTTCGACATTGCCCTGCGCGTACGTTTTCCGCCGCTGGAAAACACCGACATGGTGATGAAGGTGCTGGGCAACAGCACCCAATGCCTGGTGGGTAGCCCGGCGTTTGCCGAGCGCTTGTCGACGCCCGCCTCCCCGGCCGATCTCAGCGGTTTGCCCAGCGTGCATTGGGGCGCGGCGCAGCGTGAATACCAGTGGGAGTTGTTCGGCGCGGACGGCGCCAGTGCGCTGATTCGGCACGCGCCACGCATGGTCACCGATGACCTGCTGGCGTTGCGTCACGCGGTGCTCGCGGGCATTGGCGTCGCGCACCTGCCTTGTGTGGTGGTGCGCGATGACATCGCCGCCGGACGCCTGGTAGAACTGGTGCCGGGCTGGGCGCCCAAGTGCGGGATTGTCCACGCGATCTTTCCCTCTCGCCGTGGACTGCTGCCGTCGGTGCGGGCGTTGATCGACTTTCTGGGGGAGGAATTCAGTCACAGCGATATTGCGTGAGGGATTCGACACGCGGGGCTGGCGGAGATTTTATTTCGGACATAATATCAGCGCAGATTACAACCATAATATCAGCGCCCGTCCGAGGACATGATCATGCAGAGCCCCAACCGAGAAGCCACCCTCGCCCAATGGATTGCCCAGGAAGACGCCATGCGCGCACGTCTGGCCGCCCCCGGCAGTCTGTCGATGGCCGAGGTCAGCGCGCTGTCGCCCAGCGAATTCTTCGACGGCATCGGCAACGGTGAACTGCCCTCTCCGCCCATTGGCACACTGATGGATTTCATCCCCATCGAATGGTCGGCCGGGCTGTTCATTTTTCAGGGCACACCGGATTCGCGGCATTACAACCCGCTAGGCAGCGTGCATGGCGGCTATGCGGCAACCTTGCTGGACTCGTGCATGGGCTGCGCCATTCACACGCAGCTGAAAAAGGGCCAGGGGTATACGACGCTGGATCTGCGCATCAGCTATGTTCGTGCGTTGACTGGCGCCAGTGGGCCGGTGCGGGCCGAGGGCAAGATCGTCCATCTGGGACGTTCGACGGCGCTGGCCGAGGGGCGGATTTATGATGTGGATGGGCGGTTGTATGCGACGGGTTCGACGACTTGCATGATTCTTGAGGCGCGGGGGTAGCCTTTAAGATCAAAAGATTCATGACTTGCGGTAAACATTGCTTTGCCTCACCAGCGGTTTTTCTCAAGGATACGCACGCGGATACTCGTGCCCATTCCCACTGCAAACCCTGGAGTCATTGATGTCTATTCCCGCATTCGGTCTTGGTACGTTTCGCTTGCAAGGCCAGGTGGTCATTGATTCGGTGAGCACTGGCCTGGAACTGGGCTACCGCGCCATCGATACCGCGCAGATCTACGAGAACGAAGCCGGAGTCGGCGAGGCCATCGCGGCCAGCGGCGTCGCCCGTGAGGCGTTGTTCATCACCAGCAAGATCTGGGTGGCCAACTTCGCCAAGGAGCGCTTGATCGACAGCCTCAAGGAAAGCCTGCAAAAACTGCAAACCGACTACCTGGACCTGACCCTGATTCACTGGCCATCGCCGGAAGACCAGGTGCCGGTCGAAGAATTCATGAGTGCCCTGCTCGAAGCCAAAAAACTCGGCCTGACCCGGCAGATTGGCGTCTCCAACTTCACCGTCGACCTGATGAAACAGGCGATTGCCGCCATCGGTGCCGAGCACATCGCCACCAACCAGATTGAGCTGCACCCGTACCTGCAAAACCGCAAGGTCGTCGAGTTCGCGCAGAGCCAGGGCATCCAGATCACTTCCTACATGACCCTGGCGTACGGCGAAGTGCTGAAAGATCCGGTCATCCGGCAGATTGCCGATAGCTTGCAAGCAACGCCTGCGCAAGTGACGCTGGCCTGGGCGATGCAATCGGGTTACGCGGTAATTCCTTCGTCGACTAAACGCGCCAACCTGCAAAGCAATCTGAAAGCCTGCGACCTGACCCTGAGTGACGCCGACATGGCGCTGATCGCCGGTCTTGAGCGCGGCCACCGCCTGACCAGCCCCAAAGGCATCGCGCCGAACTGGGATTAACCCTCAACCCTGCGCCAGGCGTTGGTCCAGCCGTGTCATGGCCTGCTGCAGCAGATCAACCGCGAGGTCGATCTGCGCAGCATGGCCCTCCCTGCAGGCATGCTCCAGCGTCTCGCAACACTCGATCAGACCGACCGCCCGAATCATCAACGCCCCACCCTTGATACGGTGCGCAAGCGTGCGAAGCACTTGCTGCTGGCCGCTCGCATGCGCCTCGAGCAGTTCATCCCGATCAGTGCGATTGGTCATGACCACGTCGTGCAGCAGTTGCGTGATCAACTCCTGGTCGCCACCGACGTATTGCAGCAAGCCGCTCAGATCGATCTCGGCGTTTGCAGATGCTTCGGTGGTCGACTCCTGCCCGTCGATAAATTTCGAGGCCAGCCAGGCACTCAGTTCCGGCAGGCCGATCGGTTTGAACAGGCAATCGTCCATGCCCGCCTCCAGGCAACGAGCCTTCTCATCAGGCTGAGCATTGGCGGTCAACCCCAGGATCAGCGTTGGCGGCAATCCCTGTGCACGCTCTTCATCGCGTATCGCCCCCGTCAATTCATAACCGTTGCACACCGGCATGTTGCAATCGGTCACGACCACATCAAACTGAAATTCGCGCCACATCTCGAATCCTTTCCGCCCCTCCTCGGCGACCATCACGCTGTGCCCCAGATAGCCCAACTGCCGGGACATCAACAGACGGTTGGCCGGGTAATCATCAACCACCAGAATCGTCAGTGGACGCGTCTGCTCCAACCCTTCGTCTTCGGGCACAGCGCAGGAGGGCAGCGCAAGCAACGCGGGCAGTTCAAGGCAGACTTCGATCCGCGTACCCCGTCCAAGCGTGCTCTCGAGGAGCAATCGGCCGCCCATCATTTCGCACAACGTCCGGCTGATTACCAACCCCAGCCCGGAACCTTGCCGGCCTGAATGCGGATTGTTGCCGGCCTGCACGAACGAACTGAACAGTCGCTGCTGATCGAGTGCGCTGATGCCGATGCCGGTGTCTGCAATACGCAGGCTCACCGCTCGACGCCCCGCTACGCCAGGTTCGACCTGCAATGTCAGGCTCACTTCGCCTTCGCGGGTAAACTTGATCGCATTGCTCAGCAGATTGGACAGCACCTGCTTGAAACGCGTGGGATCGATCAACACATCGCAATCGCTTTGATCGCCCAGTTCGACGCGCCAATCCAGATTCTTCTGCCGTGCCAGCCCCTCGAAGACCCGGCACACCGACTCGACCAGCGAGCGCAAATTGGCCCGTTCCGGTGTCAGGGACAAATGCCCGGACTCGATACGCGCGATGTCCAGAATGTCGCCAATCAACGCCAGCAATTGTTGGCCGGCACTGGATGCCACTTCGATGGCCGGACGGTCGATAACGCCTTTATCCGCCTGCTTCAGAGCCAGTTCGAGCATGCCAAGCAACGCATTCATCGGCGTGCGGATTTCATGGCTCATGGTGGCCAGAAACGTGGTTTTCGCACGGTTGGCATCGTCCGCGGCGTCCTTGGCGTCCTGCAACTGACTGAGCAATTGCTGACGCAGTCGAATCTGCCGACGCTGCCAGGCGATCCAGACCAGCGCCAGCAACAACAAGGCGCCGGCGGCGGCAAAGGCCTGGAGAATGTCCTGACGGTGACCCAGCCAGAAACTTGGCTCGACCATCAGGTCATTTCTCCAGTTGCTCGTCATTGCATCGATTTCTTCGAGTGGAATGCTGAGCAGCGCCTTGTCCAGAATCGAATGCAGCACCACCGCCTCGCGACCGGTTGCCAGGGTGCTGCGAGCCGGGTCGGTGCCGACGGTGCTGGTCACTTGCAGCCGGTCCCGATACTGCCGTGAAATCATGACCCTGGCACCGATCAGCGAGTTGATGCCGCCATCCGCGCTGCCTTGGGCAACCATTTCCATCGCTTGCGCCGTTAATGGCGCATTGACCAGTTTGATCTGCGGAAAGTGCTGACGAATGAACTCACCGGTGCTGTTGCCCTGGGTCAGGGCCAATGTTTTACCGGCCATTTCATCCAGTGTCCGGGGACTGCCCGGCGCGATGCGCGTCACCAGCACATTGGGACTGGTCAAAAACGGTCGGGTGAAACGCAATTCGGTTTCACGTTCGACGCTGGGGCTGATCCCGGCGACCAGATCGACCTTTCCGGTCCTGATCCACTCCAGCATTTGCGCCACTGACCGGGTCGGTTGAATGTCGAACTTCAAACCTGTGCGCAGGCTGATTTTCGCCAGTACATCAATGCTGATGCCCCGATACTTGCCCTCAGGGTCGATGAAGGAAATCGGCATGAGGTTTTCGTTGATCGCTACTCGGACGCGCGGGTGATCATCGAGCCAGCGTTGTTCGATCACGCTGAAGAGCGGGGCCTGAGTGCCTGCGATGGAGGTCCCGCTGCCGCCCCATCGGCGCAGGATGTTCATCCGTTCATTGGTCGGGATAGCAGCCAGCGCCCGGTTGACGATGCGTTGCAGCTGATGATTGTCGTTGCTCATCGCGAAGGCGAAACGACCGGACTCCAGAAGCGCAAAATCGGCCAGTTGAACATTGTTGAGGTAGTTTTTGCTGATCAGGTAGTTGGCGCTGATGGCATCGCTGAGGACAGCATCCGCCTGACGGAACGCTACGGCCCCCACCGCCTCAAGCGTCGAGGGATACAGTTCGACATTCGCCTTGGGATAAAACGCCCGCACTTGCTGCTCGGGCAAATAGTGGTAGAGCATCGCCAGCCGTTTATTGGCGAGATCGGGGTCAAGCGGCGCCGTCGAATCCGTACGGGTCAGCACGACGGGTTGATCGTCCGCATAGGCAGCGGACATCCGCAACTGTGGGTCCTCGACCTCGTAACGATTGGCTGTTCCCAGCAAATCAGCCTTGCCTTCCTTGATCGCCCGCACCGCCTCGTCTCGCGATGCATAGCGACGAACATCGATTTCCACCTGCAATAACTGCTTGAGCAACCCGGCATAGTCAGCCGTCAATCCTTCGTAATCGGTGCCGGTGGTGGTGATGTCGAAGGGTGGATAATCCGGCGCCGAGATGGCCAGCACCAACCGGCCCTTTTGCCGCAGCAACCGCGAATCGGCATCCGCCAGTTTGACGTCGTAGCCGTCGACAGTGGAGCGTCCCAGCAATTTCAGGGTTTGCGGTTGTGCGTCGACGCGGGATATCCATAGACAGCCCAGCAGCGCGAGGAATAGCAGGCAACGCAAACGCCGGAAGGTCTTCATTCAGATCAATTCATGGCGTCTGGCGAAATGACTCAGGTGTACATTGGATTCAACGTTGAGTTTTTCTTTCAATCGGGTCTTGTAGGTGCTGGTGGTCTTGGGACTCAGGTTCATGAGTTCAGCGATTTCCTTGTTGCCCAATCCCTTGGCCAGGTACACCAGGATTGTCAGTTCGCGGTCGGAAAGCCTGTGGATCATCTCCTTCTCGTTGCATTGCAGCGTGCTCAGCGCCACCGAACTCGACGGCAGCTTGGCGAAATAGGTGTAACCGGCCATCACTGCATGCACTGCCTCGTGCAGATGCTGCAGATCGTTGGACTTGGAAACGTACGCCACGGCACCGGCACGCATGCAACGGTCTTGATAAAACCGAGGGTCCTGGCCGGTGAAAACCAGTACTCGGCATCGCTCATCACTGGCCTGGATGCGGGCCAGTACTTCCAGCCCGCCGAGACGGGGCATCATCAGATCCAGCACCACCAGATCAGGTTGATGCTCACGAATCGCCGAAAAGACCTCGTTGCCGCTGGATACCTCGTGAATCGGATGAAACCCTTCCTGTTTAAGCAGTATTTTGACGGCTGCGCGAACCACCGGATGGTCGTCCGCAACCACCGCTGATCTCGCTGGCTTCATGGCAACTCCTGTGCAAAGGCACGACAATTGAGCAATCAATACCCATGGGCCAGGCCCGGGCAGTACGTAGGGCTGCGCGAAGACTCTTGCATGGAAATCCGCGCCAGACTACCTGACAGAAATGACAGTGCCGACGAACGGTAATCGTGGATCAACTGTTGCCATCAACCGCTGAATGCATGCCAGATCAGGCAGCGCGGCGAGGCTCACCTGTACCTTCTGCTGCACGCACGCAGGGATCGACGGCAACTTCACCTGCTCGCCGTCATAGATCAATGCGTGGCGAACCTGTGGGTTATCGAGGACAAAACCAGGCAGGTCGAACGCTTCACCCGCCAGCGAGGCATTGATGACCACCAGATCAAAAGGCTCGCTCCCGTATTCGACCAGCGTCAGCAATTCCGCCAGGTCTCGCACCGGCGCCACGCGGTAGTAATCGAGCCGGTTGAACAGGCGCTCGATTCTCATCCGCTGGAAATGCTGCTCGTCGGCAATCAGGATACGTAACGCTTTGTTAGGCAACCGGGGCCCCCAGGAGGGTTTCAGATTCGTGAGGCCGCAAGGCTACGGAAGAGCCAAGGAGTTTTCTGTAGGACTATTCCTAAATAACGGGCGCCACATCCGGTAGTGGGAAATAAAGTCGGGCTTCAGAACGCCTATTGACGATCGGCGGCAGTAAAATGTTGGCCAGGTTGATGTTGTTGAGTGCTTGGATCAGAAAATCCTTGAGTCACATGGCCCCCCTGTGGCGAGGGAGCTTGCTCCCGCTCGACTGCACAGCAGTCGTAAAACCGGTTGCTGCGATCTTTCAGCGCTGCCGGTTTTTTGGGGCCGCTTCGCAGCCCAGCGGGAGCAAGCTCCCTCGCCACAGGGTTTTGTCGTGTTTACTGCCAGCCAAACCGGCGGATATAGAACCCCTTCACCGTCTGGGTCAGCGCCATGTACGCCAGCAGGATCACCGGCAGGAACACGAAGTACAGCGACGGCAGCGCCTGCAATTTGAAGTAGTGCGCCAAAGGCCCCATCGGCAGGAAAATCCCCACGGCCATGATGATCCCGGTCATCACCATCAGCGGCATGGCCGCGCGGCTTTGCAGGAACGGGATCTTCGGCGTGCGGATCATGTGCACGATCAGCGTCTGCGTCAGCAACCCGACCACGAACCAGCCGGACTGGAACAGGGTTTGATGGTCCGGGGTATTGGCGTCGAACACGTACCACATCAAGGCAAACGTGGTGATGTCGAAGATCGAACTGATCGGCCCGAAGAACAACATGAAACGCCCGACATCCGCCGGTTGCCAGCGCTGGGGTTGCTTGAGCATTTCTTCATCGACGTTATCGAACGGGATGGCGATCTGCGAAATGTCGTAGAGCAGATTTTGCACCAGCAGGTGCATCGGCAGCATCGGCAGGAACGGGATGAACGCGCTGGCCACCAACACCGAGAATACGTTGCCGAAATTCGAGCTCGCGGTCATTTTGATGTACTTGAGCATGTTGGCGAAGGTGCGGCGTCCTTCCAGCACGCCCTCCTCCAGCACCATCAGGCTTTTCTCCAGCAGGATGATGTCGGCCGCTTCCTTGGCGATGTCCACGGCGCTGTCCACCGAGATACCGATGTCGGCGGTGCGCAAGGCCGGCGCGTCATTGATGCCGTCGCCCATGAACCCGACCACATGGCCGTTGCCTTTGAGCAGACGGACGATGCGTTCCTTGTGCGTTGGCGTCAGTTTGGCGAAGACGTTGGTGGTCTCCACCGCCACGGCCAGTTCGGCGTCCGTCATGCGCTCGATGTCGTTGCCCATCAGCAGGCCTTGCTGTTCCAGGCCGACTTCGCGGCAGATCTTCGCGGTGACCAGTTCGTTGTCGCCAGTCAGCACTTTCACCGCCACGCCATGCGCCGCCAAGGCGTTCAGGGCCGGCGCGGTGCTTTCCTTCGGTGGGTCGAGAAACGCCACGTAGCCGATCAGCGTCAGGGCCTGCTCATCCGCCAGGCTGTAGGTGTCGCGCCCCTCGATCATTGGCCGCGCGGCGACCGCCACCACCCGCAGTCCTTCGGCGTTGAATGCAGCGGTGACCTGACGAATCCGCGCCAACAGGTCATCGGTCAGCGCTTCATCGACCTCGCCGTGCCGCACTCGGGTGCACACCGCCAGCACCTCTTCCACCGCCCCTTTGCAGATCAGCAGGTGCGATTGATCGCGCTCGGCGACCACCACCGACATGCGCCGGCGGGTGAAGTCGAACGGGATCTCGTCGACCTTGCGAAACGCCGTCCCGACTTTCAGTTCACGGTGGACCTCGACGTGTTCGAGCACCGCCACGTCCAGCAGGTTTTTCAGGCCGGTCTGGTAGTAGCTGTTGAGGTAGGCCATTTCCAGCACGTCATCGGAATCGTTACCCCAGACATCGACGTTGCGCGCCAGAAAAATTTTGTCCTGGGTCAGGGTGCCGGTTTTGTCAGTGCACAACACATCCATGGCGCCGAAGTTCTGGATCGCGTCGAGGCGCTTGACGATGACCTTTTTGCGCGACAGGAATACCGCGCCTTTGGCCAGGGTCGAGGTGACAATCATCGGCAGCATTTCCGGGGTCAGGCCCACGGCAATCGACAGCGCGAACAGCAGTGCTTCGGTCCAGTCGCCCTTGGTGAAACCGTTGATGAACAACACCAGCGGCGCCATGACGAACATGAAGCGGATCAGCAGCCAGCTGACTTTGTTGACCCCGGTCTGGAACGAGGTCGGCACGCGGTCGGTGGCACCGACCCGCTGGGCCAGTGCACCGAAATAGGTGCTGTTGCCGGTGGTCAGAATCACCGCCATCGCGGTGCCGGACACCACGTTAGTGCCCATGAACAGGATGTTGTCGAGGTCCAGCGGATTGCTCGTGTCGCTGTCCTGCTGGCGTGGGAATTTTTCCACCGGCATCGATTCGCCGGTCATGGCCGCCTGGCTGACGAACAGGTCCTTGGCGTTGAGCACGCGGCAATCGGCGGGAATCATGTCGCCGGCCGAGAGTACAACCAGATCCCCCGGCACCAGCAGTTTGATCGGCACTTCGGTGCGCAATGCATCCCGACGCATCACCGTGGCCGTGTTGCTGACCATCGCCTTGAGTGCGTCGGCCGCCTGGTTGGATTTGGTTTCCTGCCAGAAGCGCAGCAAGGTCGAGAGCACCACCATCGAGAAAATCACGACGGCGGCTTTCATGTCCTCGGTCAGCCAGGAGATGACCGCGAGCAATGTCAGCAGCAGGTTGAACGGGTTTTTGTAGCAGTGCCACAGGTGAACCCACCACGGCAGCGGTTGTTCGTGCTCGACTTCGTTGAGGCCGAATTGCACGCGCAGTGCATCGGCCTCGGCTTCGCTCAGGCCGTCAGTGTGGCTGTTGAGGTTGTCCAGCAGTTGCCCGGTGTCGCTGTTGGCGGCGCTCACCAGGGTTTGCGCCAGGGTCGGCGGCATCTCGCGGCTGACCGTGGTGTCGGTGAAGTTTTCCAGCAGCGCCAGGCGACGGAAGTGTCGGGCGATGTGGCGGGTGCGCAGGAATCCGGCGAAGAATTCCTTGAGCAGGGTCAGGTTCATGGCAGTTCCCCCAGGGTCAGCCGGGAAACCTTCCAGCAGGCGTGTCGGTGCGCCGCGATGACGACAACAAGTCGAACATCACGCACGGTTCAGCGTCGATGAGAGGACGTCGGGACACGGACCAGGACTGGCCGCGATCGGGATGCCGCTGCTCGCTTTGTCGGCGAGACAACGGCACAAAAAGTGGCGCGTTATCTTGCCGAGGATCTGCCGGTTATTGGAACCGGCCGACTACTGTCACTCGAACAAGTACCCACTGTGGGTCTCCGTTATTGATGAAAACGCGCGAAGCTTACGCCCCGTTTTTTGGAGAGTAAACGAAGGATTGGCCAGTCGTGGGGGAATTGCGGGGTTCTTCAGGGAGGGTTCAGGATTCAAGATATGTGATGCCTTTGAGGACGCCATCGCGAGCAGGCTCGCTCCCACAGTGGATCTTCAGTGAACACAAAATTGGTGTAAGACAGAGATCAAATGTGGGAGCGAGCCTGCTCGCGATGGCGTCCTCAAAAGCGCCGAAAATCTTAGCTGGCAGTCGCCAATAACAAATCCATCACCGACCGACCCTGCCCACGGCTCTTGCCATGTTCATACAACGACCCGGCAATCTCATCCGCCCGGATCGGCAGGATCGACAGCAAGGTGTCGCTCAACCCGTGGCTCGCCTGGCAGAAGCCCTGCATGTAGATACCGGCCTTGCAGCGCTCGTCGGTGATCAGTTTGTAGTTGCGATCCACTTCGAAATCACCCAGGTATTCTTCCAGCGGCGCCAGCAGTTTGCGGTGCATCTGACGCTCATACCCGGTGGCCAGAACCACAGCGTCGTAATGACGGACCGTGACTTCGCCGGTCGCGTTGTTACGCACGGCCAGTTCAATGCCGCGCTCGGTGGCGGTGGCTTTTTCGATAGTGGTCAGGGTGCGGAAGGCATGACGGGCAATGCCCGAGACTTTCTGGCGATAGAAGATGCCGTAGATGCGTTCGATCAGGTCGATGTCCACCACCGAATAGTTGGTGTTGTGGTACTCGTTGACCAGCCGCTCACGCTCGCTGCTCGCCTGCTGGAACACCAGGTCGGTGAACTCCGGCGAGAACACTTCGTTGACGAACGGGCTGTCGTCCGCCGGCTTCAGCGCCGAGCCGCGCAGGATCATGTCCACCTGCACCGACGGGAAGCTGTCGTTCAGATCGATGAAGGCTTCCGCCGCGCTCTGCCCGCCGCCGATGATCGCGATGCTCATCGGCTGATTGTTCACGCACGGTTGCCTGGCCATCTGCGCCAGGTACTGCGAGTGATGGAACACCCGACCGTCATCCTTCAACGCCTTGAACGCTTCGGGAATACGCGGTGTGCCACCGGCGCTCACCACCACCGAACGGGTGGTGCGCACGTGTTGCTGACCCTGGGTATCGCGGGAGATCACCCGCAACGCTTCGACCTGCTGGTTGTGCAACACCGGCTCGATGGTCAGCACTTCTTCGCCGTAGCGGCTCTGTTCGGCAAATTGCCCGGCGACCCAGCACAGGTAGTCGTTGTACTCCATGCGGCACGGATAGAAGGTGCCTAGGTTGATGAAGTCCACCAGACGACCGTGGTGCTTGAGGTAGTTGACGAATGAATAGGGGCTGGTCGGGTTGCGCAGGGTCACCAGGTCCTTGAGGAAGGAAATCTGCAACTCGCTCTGGGTTACCAGGGTATTGCCGTGCCAGCGATAGTCCGCCTGCTTGTCGAGAAACAGAACATCCAGCTCGCCCTGACTCGGCCCGCGCTCTTGCAGAGCGATGGCCAGCGCCAGGTTCGAAGGGCCGAAACCGACGCCGATCAGGTCGTGAACGATGGGCGATGCAATTGCCTGTGTCATTTCCAGTGTCCTCTGGATGAACCCCTCAACACGGGGAGGAAGCCTAAATGACCTGGCTATCCTTGGGAGCACAGCAGGTCGTCTGTTGAGTAGGAACGAGGACAATGAAATAAAATTTAACAACAAACGCTCAGTGGGCGTCCCATTGCCGCATCCGCACCCGGCAATGCTTCATTGCATTGACGATGTGCTTTTCCACCAACGCGCGGGAAATGCCGAGGTGTTCGGCAATTTCCGGGTGCGACAAGCCATCGATCTTGCGCAGCAGGAAACTCTCGCGGCACAGCCGTGGCAATTCAGCCAACGCACGCTGGAGCATCTCCAGGCGCTGGCCATGATCAAGGCAGTTGTGAGGGGACGGAGTGAAGTAGCGCTCTTCATTGTCGAGCACCTCCAGCGACTCGACCTGACGCAAGGCATTGCGCCGATGGTCGTCGATCACCAGATTGAGCGCGGTGCGATACAGGAATGCCCGGGGCTGCTCGATCGGCGTGTCGCTGGAACGTTCCAGAACCCGCACATAAGCGTCATGCACCACATCTTCGGCCACCTGACGGTTGCCCAGCTTGGCGTTCAGGAAGCACACCAGCTCGCGATAGTAGTTTTCCAACCATGACTCCCGGCCGCATGGGTGCGGTTTCTATCCTTGAGCCACCGCATCGACCGCCGAAAATGGGCAGTGGCACGATAGTGGCAATTCGAGTGTGTAATTTATAGTAATTCTCATATAGATTTAAAGTATTGCTTCAGCTTGCCCGACAAATAGTCTTGGTCTTGTGGGAGAGAGCCTGTGTGGCGAGGGGATTTATCCCCGTTGGGCTGCGGAGCGGCCCCGGCATTTCAAAGTTAAAATGCATTTACGACTGCTTCGTAGCCGAACGGGGATAAATCCCCTCGCCACATGCCCTCAATGTGTTTGTGTCGGCTTGTGTCGAGGCCTAAATTCCCCGCCCCTTTTCTCGTTTAACGGACAGCTCCCCGTCTCTGTCGGCCTCCCGACAGCGTTCACCTGTTGCCACATTTCGTGCGCAGGCTGAGCGAAGGGCCTATTTCCATTGCCGGAACCCTGCATGAAACGTCCCCGACAGACCCGACGCGCCCTGCTTGTAGCACTTTGTCTGATCCCCGTTATCGCCGTGGCTGCCTGGCAGGTCATCCCGCCCGGCCGAGACAAATTCGCCACGGTGCAAGTCAGCCGCGGCGACATCGAAAGCAGTGTCACGGCCCTCGGCACCCTGCAACCTCGACGCTACGTCGACGTCGGTGCACAGGCGTCCGGGCAGATCCAGAAGATCCACGTGGAAGTCGGTGACGTGATCAAGGAAGGCCAGCTGCTGGTGGAAATCGACCCGTCCACGCAGCAGGCCAAACTCGACGCCGGGCGTTTCTCGATTGAAAACCTCAAGGCGCAACTCGAGGAACAACGGGCGCAACACGCACTGGCCCGGCAAAAATTCCAGCGCCAGCAGAGCCTCAAGGCCGGCGGTGCCACCCGCGAAGAAGACGTGCAAACCGCCCAGGCTGAACTGCGCGCCACCCAGGCACGCATCGACATGTTCCAGGCGCAGATTCGCCAGGCCCAGGCCAGCTTGCGCAGTGATCAGGCCGAACTCGGCTACACGCGCATTTACGCACCGATGTCCGGCACCGTGGTCGCACTCGATGCCCGTGCAGGTCAGACCCTCAACGCGCAACAGCAAACGCCGCTGATTCTGCGCATCGCCAGGTTGTCACCGATGACGGTCTGGGCTGAAGTCTCGGAAGCCGACATCGGTCACGTCAAACCCGGCATGTCCGCCTGGTTCACCACCCTCAGCGGCGGCAAGCGTCGCTGGAGCAGCACCGTGCGGCAGATTCTGCCGGTGCCGCCCAAGCCTCTGGACCAGACCAGCCAGGGCGGCGGCAGCCCGGCCAGTTCGAGCAAAAGCGGCAGCGCCCGCGTGGTGCTGTACACCGTACTGCTCGATGTCGACAACGCCGATAACGCGCTGATGGCGGAAATGACCACCCAGGTATTCTTCGTTTCCAACCAGGCGAAAGACGTGCTCACCGCCCCCATCGCCGCGCTGCAAGGCGGCACGCAGCCGGACCTCCAGACCGCCCGGGTCGTCGCCAAGAACGGCCGCATCGAGCAACGTGACGTGCGCACCGGCATCAGCGATCGCCTGCGGGTGCAGATCCTCGACGGCTTGCAGGAAGGCGATCACCTGTTGATCGGACCGGCCGACGGGAGTGGCGGCTGAATGCAGACGCCCCTGATCGACCTGCAGGACATCCGCAAATCCTACGGCGGCGGCGATTCACCGCAGGTTCACGTGTTGCGCGGCATCGACCTGTCGATCCATGCCGGTGAATTCGTCGCGATTGTCGGCGCGTCCGGCTCCGGCAAGTCGACGCTGATGAACATCCTCGGCTGCCTCGACCGCCCGACTTCGGGCGAATACCGCTTCGCCGGGGAAAACGTCGCCGCACTCGACAGCGACGAACTGGCCTGGCTGCGTCGCGAAGCCTTTGGCTTTGTGTTCCAGGGCTACCACCTGATCCCGTCCGGCTCGGCCCAGGAAAACGTCGAGATGCCGGCCATCTACGCGGGCCTGCCGGCCGCCGAGCGCCATGCCCGCGCCGCCGCCCTGCTCGATCGCCTCGGCCTCGCCTCGCGTACCGGCAACCGCCCGCATCAACTCTCCGGCGGCCAACAGCAACGCGTCTCCATCGCCCGCGCCTTGATGAACGGCGGGCACATCATCCTCGCAGACGAGCCCACCGGCGCCCTCGACAGCCACAGCGGCGCCGAGGTCATGACGCTGCTCGATGAACTGGCGAGCCAGGGCCACGTGGTCATCCTCATCACCCACGACCGCGAAGTCGCGGCCCGGGCCAAACGCATCATCGAAATCCGCGACGGGCTGATCATCAGCGACAGCGCCCATGACAACCCGGACGTGCACACCTCGGCCAACCCCGGCGCACTGCAAGCTGTCGATCTGCGTAAGCGCCTGAGCGAAGGCGCTGAAGCCACCGGTGCCTGGAAAGGCGAATTGGTGGACGCGGTGCACGCCGCGTGGCGGGTGATGTGGATCAACAGGTTTCGCACCGCCCTGACGCTGCTCGGGATCATCATCGGCGTCGCGTCGGTGGTGGTGATGCTGGCCGTCGGTGAAGGCAGCAAGCGTCAGGTGATGGCGCAAATGGGCGCGTTCGGCTCGAACATCATTTACCTCAGCGGCTCGGCCCCGAACCCGCGAACGCCGCCGGGCATCATCACCCTCGATGACGTCGCGGCGGTGGGCAGCCTGCCGCAAGTGACGCGCATCATGCCGGTCAACGGCGAGGAAGCCGGGGTGCGTTTCGGCAACCTCGATCACTTGAGCTACGTCGGCGGCAACGACACCCACTTTCCGGCGATCTTCAACTGGCCCGTGGTGGAAGGCAGCTATTTCACCCAGGAAGATGAACGCAACGCAGCGGCTGTCGCGGTGATCGGCCACAAGGTGCGGACCAAATTGCTCAAGGACGTGGCCAACCCGATCGGCCAATACATCCTGATCGAAAACGTGCCGTTCCAGGTGGTCGGCGTGCTTGCGGAAAAAGGCGCCAGCTCCGGCGACACCGACAGCGACGACCGCATCGCCATCCCGTATTCCGCCGCCAGCGTCCGGTTGTTCGGCACTCACAATCCGGAATACGTGGCCATCGCGGCAGCTGATGCACGCAAGGTCAACGAAACAGAAATGGCCATCGAGCAGCTGATGTTGCGTCTGCACGACGGCAAAAAGGATTTCGAGCTGACCAACAACGCGGCGATGATCCAGGCCGAAGCACGCACGCAAAATACTCTGTCGCTGATGCTCGGTTCGATCGCCGCGATTTCGCTGTTGGTGGGCGGGATTGGCGTGATGAACATCATGCTCATGACCGTGCGCGAACGTACCCGCGAGATCGGCATCCGCATGGCCACCGGCGCCCGGCAACGCGACATCCTGCGGCAGTTCCTCACCGAAGCGGTGATGCTATCGGTGGTTGGCGGCCTCGCCGGGATTGCCCTGGCGCTGATCGTCGGTGGTGTGCTGATCCTCAGCGAAGTCGCGGTCGCGTTCTCCTTGATAGCGGTACTCGGTGCCTTCGGCTGCGCCCTGGTCACCGGTGTTGTCTTCGGCTTCATGCCGGCCCGCAAAGCTGCCCGGCTCGACCCGGTCACGGCCCTTACCAGTGAATGATCGATCTATGAAAGCGCCACTCAGCCTGTTGACCCTCTGCGTGTTGCTCAGCGCGTGCGCCAGCCCGGACCCGCGTCAGGACAGTGGCCTGCAGGCGCCGCCCGCCTGGCAGTCGGCGCACCGTGAAAACGCTGTGTTGAGCAACGCCCGGTGGTGGACGCACTTTGGCAGCCCGCAGCTCGATCAACTGATCGAACAGGCCCGCGTCGGCAGCTATGACCTGGCGGCGGCACTGACGCGGGTTCGTCAGGCCCGGGCGACGACGGTGATTGCGGGCGGCTCGCTGCTGCCGGAAGTGAAGGGAGCGATGAACGCCAATCGCCAGAAGCTGATGCGCGGCAACGGCTATAGCCAACTGGATGCCGACGACAGTAACAAGGCGGTGGATTACTTCGACGCCAGCCTCAGCGCCAGTTATGAAATCGATTTCTGGGGCGGCCAGCGCGCCTCCCGCGACAGTGCGCAATTCGGCCTGCGGGCCAGTGAGTTCGATCGCGACACGGTGGAATTGACGCTGCTCAGCGCGGTCGCCAGCACCTATGCGCAAGCCCTGTCGCTGCAAGAGCAGCACCGTATCGCGCAGCTCAATCTGGCGAATGCGCAAAAGGTGTTGAGCCTGGTACAAACCCGCTTCGACTCAGGCTCGGCCACCGCCCTGGAGCTGGCCCAGCAAAAGAGCCTGGTGGCCGCGCAACAACGGCAGTTGCCGCTGGTTCAGCAACAAGCCGACGAAGCGCGGATCACCCTCGCTGCCCTCCTCGGCCGTCCGGTTCAGGAGTTGAAGCTCGACGATCAGCGCTTCGAACAGCTCTGTTGGCCGGCCATCGGCGCGGGCGTGCCCAGCGACTTGCTCAATCGGCGCCCGGACATTGCCCGTGCCGAGGCGCAGTTGGCGGCGGCCCGGGCCGACGTGACCGTGGCCCGGGCGAAAATGCTGCCCACGGTGACATTGAGCGCCCAGATCGGCTCTGGCGCCGACACCTTCAACGATGTGCTGCGCAGCCCGTTCTACAACCTCACCGCCGGATTGGTCGCGCCGATTTTCAACAATGGCCGCCTCGGCGCCGAACGCGACAAAGCCACGGCGCGCCAGGAAGAACTGCTGGAAACCTACCGTGGTGCAATCATCAACGGCTTTGCCGACGTGGAAAAAGCCCTGACCGGTATCCGCGGACTGGATGCCCAGCGCCAATGGCAAAGTGAAGAGTTGAGCCAGGCACAAACGGCGTTCGACATTGCGCAAAGCCGCTATCAGGCCGGGGCCGAGGATTTGCTGACGGTGCTGGAGACGCAGCGCACGTTGTATGCGGCGCAGGATTTGAATGTGCAACTGCGGTTGTCGAGGTTGCAGGCGAGTATTGCGCTGTACAAGGCGCTTGGGGGTGGGTGGCAGGTTTTGTGAATTGCAGCGCCAGTGAGTCCGCCATCGCGAGCAGGCTCGCTCCCACAGGTTATGTGCCATGCCCCAATCATGCGGCACATCGAAATCCTGCGGGAGCGAGCCTGCTCGCGATTGAACGATAACGCGGTATCTCTGGCTTAACTGGTCATCGGCTTGGCCTTCAGGTTTCGCGCATACCACGGCCGTTGCGGCACCTTTCTAAACAGATCCTCCAGCTTCTTCTCATCTTCACCAAAGGTAATCCGCAGTGCCAGCTTCATGGTTTCCGGGTCCATTTCCACCGACTTGCCCGCCTGCAACCCCGGCGTGGTGTTGCAACCGTGGGTGCTCGGACCCAGCCAAGGATCGTCGATTTCGACCCAGCGACCGGGCGCAAACCAAGGCACGCCATTGACTTCCAGGCGACTCACTTCCCCCGGATGAAAGCGCTCATGCGCCCGGAACCAGTCCTCGAGACGGTCGTCGATCCAGCCGTGAAAATGCCAGAACACCGGGTTTACATGGGAGGAAAACGGGTCGCCAAGGAAGTCGTTTTCCGCCGCGAACCAACGGGCGGAGAAGTCCGCCGTGTCGCGGGCAAATGGCACGGGCTGGCCGTTGGACGGATCGCGAGGCACCGATGCCCAGCGCATGTGCAGCCAGTCATGCAGGCCCAGTTCGACCTCGGAACCGAACTGCCCCAAGGTCAGTTTCGACAAGTAACGCGGGTCACGGTAGCGCGATTCCCAGACCTGAAAATTGCTGTGATAGGTCTCGGCGGTCTTGAGATCGGCGACCCACTGCGAGTACTCGTCATCGTCTTCGGCGCGCCAGGCCGGTGGCAGCGCGGTGCCGTCGTGGTTGTCGAAGTAACGGGCAAAACCCTGGCGATCACGCACCAACTCCGGTTGCGGCAACGGAAACTGCTGCCAGGATGGCAGGTCCTGCAAGGAGCGCGCGGTGCCGAGCATATGCCGGTGCATGAAGAAAAAGTCGATGCCCGAGCCATTGCGGTCCTTGCGCGGCCCCCGCGCATCGCGCTCCTTGTCCCGCCGCCCCGGCTGCCAGCCGATACCACGCAAGGCGTTGCGTTTGTCCTCGGGCAAGGTGTGCCATTTGTCTCGCGAAGCGTGCCAGAGCTGGTGAAACAAGCGGTGCTCGGGCGAAATCAGCCACCCCAGCAACGCCGGACCCAGGCCTGTGCGTTCGCGCGCCTCAGGGAACACTTGTTTGACTGCGACGAAGCGATTGTCCTGAGCGGTCAAGGCCAGCGGACGATCCAGACGCAGCACGCGCCCACTCAATGTGCCGCTGCCGGCATTGCCGAACGCGGCCCAGACTTCGTCCAGCGTGAAGGTGAATTCATAGTCCGGCGTCCCCGTCGGGGATCGGCTATCGATCAGGCGCCAGCTCAACTCGGTGGTGTTCGTGCCGGCCAGATCGCCGAGGACGCGATAGCGCGGTGTCGGTTCGCCGCGCAGCGCATCAAAGGTATCGAGAAAGCCATTGAGCCCACGGCCCTTGTGGCCGATATCGAGCAACACCTGCAGCCCCTCGCGAGGCAACCCATCGAGGCCGGCGTCACGGCCTTCGAAACGAATGTTCCAGACACCCTGCAGCGAGTTGGCCAACCGCTGCCCGGCCACATCCGCGACATCGAATGACGCTTCGCCGGGGGTAATCGTCGGGTCCGGTTTTGTCAGTTCGCGATGCCCGTAATACGCCGCAGGCACGGCGGCGCCGGTCAGTGCCAGACCCGCCAGGAACCATCGTCGAGAAATCGTCATTGCCCTACCTGTGTCAGCCATGGAGCAGGCTTTATCCAAGCTAGAACGTTTGTTGACTCGACAAATTTAGAAGCATCGCGAGCTGCCTCGCTCCCACAGGTGATCTTGCGTTCACTCAATCAGTGTGGGAGCGAGCCTGCTCGCGATGACGCTCGCACAAACGACTAAATTCTGGCCTTGGCCACTCGTTCTTCCCAGATAGCAAAGGCTCCGCGCCTGCACCCTCGACGGCGAACCTGACTGAGATGGCAATGACAAAACCTCGTTCGAAAAAGGCTCTTTTCATTGGCCTGCCCCTGGCGCTGGCCATCGCCGGCGCGGCAGGATTTGCGGCCTGGGACTATTGGCTCAACGACAACCCCGGCTACCCGGTCGCGGTAATGAAACAGGCCGATGAACTGCAAGAGCGCATCCTCTCGTTCGACAGCCACATCACCGTTCCGATGGATTTCGGCACCGCCGAAAACGAGGCCGACAAGGACGGCAGCGGCCAGTTCGACCTGGTCAAGGCCGCACGCGGTCGCCTGTCAGGCGCGGCGCTGACCATTTTCGGCTGGCCGGAAATCTGGAACGGCGATAACGCCCCGCATCGTCCAACGGCCGGGTTCATCGACGAAGCCCGTCACGAGCAGGAAACCCGCTACAAAATCATCAACACCCTGGTGCGCGACTTCCCCAATCAGGTCGCCATCGCCTACACCCCGGACGATTTCCGGCGCCTGCACGGCGAGGGCAAGTTCGCCGTGTTCATCAGCATGCTCAACGCCTACCCGCTGGGTAACGACGTCAACGCGCTGGACAAGTGGGCCGCCCGCGGGATGCGCATGTTCGGCTTCAGTTACGTGGGCAATAACGCCTGGGCCGATTCGTCCCGGCCGCTGCCGTTTTTCAATGATTCCCGTGACGCCCTGGGCGGTTTGTCGGCGCTGGGCAAGCAAGCGGTGCATCGCCTGAACGACCTCGGCGTGATCATTGACGTGTCGCAAATGTCGACCAAAGCGCTTGAGCAAGTCAGTCAATTGAGCCGCGCGCCGATGGTCGCCTCGCACTCGGCGCCACGGGCGCTGGTGGACATCCCGCGCAACCTCAGCGACCAGGAAATGCAGTTGATCAAGAACAGCGGCGGCGTGGTGCAGATCGTCGGCTTCCCGACCTACATCAAGCCGTTGAGCCAAGACACTCAAGACAAACTCAACGCCCTGCGCGCCCGTTTCGACCTGCAACCGCTGCAAGGCCTGGAGATGGCGCTGATGCCGGGCGACCCGGTGATCACCGTGTGGTCGGAACAGCGTTTCGGCGAATACGCCAGTCAGCTCTACGGCATCATCGATGAAGAACCCAAGGCCACGCTCAAGGATTACGGCGACGCCATCGACTATGCGGTAAAGAAAATCGGCATCGATCACGTCGGCATCAGCTCCGACTTCAACGACGGTGGCGGCCTGAACGGCTGGAAAGACGTAAGCGAGGCACGCAACGTGACCGCCGAGTTGATCAGTCGCGGCTACAGCGAGGCCGACATTGCCAAGCTCTGGGGCGGCAATTTCCTGCGGGTCTGGGACCAGGTGCAGAAGTCTTCCCGGCCTGTCGCCAAACACTGACATTCACCTTTGCCAAGCGAACCGAATTCATGACCAACCGTCGTACCTTCCTCAAGCAGGCTGGCGTTATCGCGGCCGGCATCCCCCTGAGCTCCGCCGTCAGCCTGCCCGCGCTGGCCGCCATGCCGGCGCCGCTGCCCAAAGACAAATGGGCGCAGTTCCGTCAGCTGTTCGACCAGGACCCCGATTACCTGCACTTCGCCAACTTTCTGGTGACCTCACACCCCCGGCCGGTGCGCGAGGCGATCGAGATGCACCGCGCCAACCTCGACCGTAACCCGGGCCTGGCGATGGACTGGCATCGCGGCGAGACCGAACGCCGCGAAGAAGAAGTCCGCGTGTGGGCCGGCCGTTACCTGAAAGCCAAGCCGTCGCAGATCGCCCTGACCGGCAGCACCACCGAAGGTCTGGCAATGATTTACGCCGGCATCCATGTGCGCCCGGATCAGGAAATCCTGACCAGCGAACATGAGCACTACGCCGCCAACAGCGTGTTTGAATTCCGCACACAAAAGGACGGCACCCAGGTTCGCAAAATCAAATTGTTCGAAGACCCGTCCAAGGTTTCGACCGACGAAATATTGGCTTCGATTGCCCGCAACATCCGCCCCGAAACCCGCGTGCTCGGCATGACCTGGGTGCACTCCGGCAGCGGTGTGAAGCTGCCCATCGGCGAGATCGGCAAACTGGTCGCCGAGAAAAACCGCGACCGTGAGGAAAAGGATCGCATCCTTTATGTGGTCGATGGCGTCCACGGTTTCGGCGTGGAAAACCTCGACTTCCCGGACATGCATTGCGACTACTTCATCGCCGGCACCCACAAATGGATGTTCGGCCCACGGGGCACCGGGATCATTTGCGCGCGCTCGGACGAGATGAAGGACATCACGCCGACCATTCCGACGTTCTCCGAAGCCACCACGTTTTCGACCGTGATGACCTACGGCGGCTATCACTCGTTTGAACACCGCTGGGCGCTGACCGAAGCGTTCAAATTGCATCTGGACCTGGGCAAGGCCGAGGTTCAGGCGCGCATTCACGAGATCAACAGCTACCTGAAAAGGCGCTTGCAGGAACATTCGTCGGTGGAGCTCGTCACGCCGCTGTCGCTCGAGTATTCCGCCGGCTTCACGTTCTTCCGGATCAAGAACCGCGACTGCGAGGAAGTCGCCAACTTCCTGATGGACCAGCGCGTGGTCTGTGATGCCGTCGACCGCGATGTCGGCCCGATCATTCGTCTGTCCCCAGGTCTGCTCAACACCGAGGCGCACATCGATCGCGTCATGGCGCTGTTGGGCAGCACACTCTGAAACGCAGATTTCCTTTAGCGAGAATGCTCATGAAAAACATCCTGCACAGACTCGGAGCGCCGAACCCGCAATGGCGGGCGCTGACCCTGCTGGCATTGCTCGGCCCCGCGTTGCCCGGCGCAGCCCTGGCTTCCACTGCGCCGCTGCCGGGCACAGTGTTCAAGGACTGCCGCAACTGCCCGGAAATGGTGGTGCTGCCCGCCGGCACCTTCACCATGGGCACGCCGGAAGGTGAAGTCGGTCGCGAGCCCGATGAAGGCCCGATGCACGAAGTGACGTTCGCCAAGCCGTTCGCCATGAGCCGTTACCAGATCACCGCCGGTGAATGGGACCAATACATGAAGGAAACCGGGATCACCCTTCCCGGTGGCGACACCCGCCCCGGCCGCGAGTGCATCAACAGCAAGCCACGTTATCCACAGGGCCCGCGTCAGCCGGCGGTGTGCATGAACTTCGCCGAGGTCAGCGCGTATGTCGCGTGGCTGTCGCTCAAGACCGGCCAGCATTACCACATCGTCAGCGAGGCCCAGCGCGAGTACGCCGCCCGAGCCGGTTCAACGGGGCCGTTCCCGTTCCCGTTCGACGAAGGCACCGAGTACAGCATCGCCACCCATGCCAATACTTACGGGCCAACCGACGGCTACAGCTACACCTCCCCGGCCGGCAGCTTCCCACCCAACGCCTTCGGCCTGTACGACATGCACGGCAACGTCTACGAGTGGATCGCCGACTGCGAACACAGCGATTACGTCGGCGCCCCCACCGATGGCAGCGCGTGGGTCGAACCCAACTGCGAAGCCCTGCAGATTCGCGGCAACGACTGGGGCGAAGCGCCGGTGTTCTCGCGTTCCGGCAACCGCAACAACATCTACCCGCAAACCCGTGGCGACTGGATCGGTTTCCGTGTGGTGCGCGAGCTGCCGTCCAAAGGCTGAGCCCCCTCCCCCTGCGGCCGCCGCCAGTCGGCGGCCGTCTAAATTAAACGCCTGACCACACGTTCTACTGGGTATGCCTCACGACCCAAGGGACCGTCCTCAAATGCATTTCCTCAAGACCCAGCCTGCGCGCGGTGCAATTCATGAATTGTTCACCCTCCTGAAACCGTTCCGGCTGGTGGTCAGCCTGTCGATCATTCTGGGCATGGTGGGCGGTCTGAGCGTGACGGTGCTGCTGGCCACGATCAACAACGCGCTGCATTCGCAAAGCGGCCTGACCCAAGGCGTGGTTGCGCTGTTCGGCGGC
Organism: Pseudomonas sp. NFX71; assembly: GCF_048079215.1. Taxonomy (NCBI): domain Bacteria; kingdom Pseudomonadati; phylum Pseudomonadota; class Gammaproteobacteria; order Pseudomonadales; family Pseudomonadaceae; genus Pseudomonas; species Pseudomonas sp. NFX71. The sequence goes on from NZ_CP182230.1 coordinate 6,635,469, forward strand.
CTTTGCCTGCTGGCCCTGGCGAGTTCGATCTGCTCGGACATCGGCACCAACTATGTCGGCCAGCACATCATTGCCAAGCTGCGCAAAGAGCTGGGGGAAAAGGTTCTTTCGGCCCCCATCGAACAGATCGAACGCTATCGCAGCCACCGCTTGATCCCGGTGCTGACCCATGACGTCGACACCATCAGCGACTTCGCCTTCGCCTTCGCGCCGCTGGCCATTTCCCTGACCGTAACCCTCGGTTGCATGGGCTACCTTGCGCTGCTGTCGTGGCCGATGTTCCTGATGATGGTGCTGGCGATTGCCATCGGCACCGGCATCCAGTTCTACGCACAGGCCAAGGGCATCAAAGGCTTCATGGCCGCCCGCGACGCCGAAGACGAATTGCAAAAGCACTACAACGCCATCGCCGGCGGCGCCAAGGAACTGCGCATTCACCGTCCGCGCCGCCAGCGCATGTTCACCTCGGGTATCCAGGGCACGGCCGACTTCATCTGCAACACCCAAGTGCGCTCGATCAATACCTTCGTGATCGCCAAGACCCTGGGGTCGATGCTGTTCTTCGTGGTCATCGGCCTGGCGCTGGCCCTGCAATCGTTCTGGCCGAGCGCCGACAAGTCGGTGATGAGCGGCTTCGTCCTGGTGCTGCTGTACATGAAAGGCCCGATCGAGCATCTGGTGGGCACCTTGCCGGTGGTCAGCCGGGCGCGGATTGCCTTCCGCCGCATCGCCGAACTGTCGAACCAGTTCTCTTCGCCCGAACCGCACCTGCTGCTCAACGATACCGGCAAGAAACCTGCCGTGGTCAACAGCCTGCAACTGGACAACGTCAGCTATGCCTTCCCCGCCGCACCAGGCAGCGAAGCGTTCCGCCTCGGGCCGGTGAACCTGACCATCGAACAGGGCGACATCATTTTCATCGTCGGCGAAAACGGCTGCGGCAAGACCACGCTGATCAAATTGCTGCTCGGCCTGTATGCGCCGCAACAGGGCGCCATCCTGCTCAACGGCGACAGCATCGACGCGCAGAACCGTGACGACTACCGCCAATTGTTCACCACGATTTTTGCCGACTACTACCTGTTCGATGACGTGGTGCAGGGCGACCAGCACATCCCCGAAGACGCCAACACCTACCTGCAACGTCTGGAAATCGCGCACAAGGTCAGCGTCAAGGACGGCAGTTTCACCACCACCGACCTGTCCACCGGCCAGCGTAAACGCCTGGCGCTGGTCAATGCCTGGCTGGAGGAACGGCCGGTGCTGGTGTTCGACGAATGGGCGGCCGACCAGGACCCGACCTTCCGCCGGATCTTCTACACAGAGCTGCTTCCGGACCTCAAGCGCCTGGGCAAAACCATCATCGTCATCTCCCACGACGATCGCTATTTCGACATGGCCGATCAGCTGGTGCGCATGGAGTCGGGCCGCGTGGTGACTGAGCGGGCAACCGCCTGAGTTCGGCTGAAATCGCATCGCCTGACGATTTTTCGGAGTTTGTTTTCCGGTTTCACCGCGGCGACGCGTCTAATAATAATTATCATTAACTAAAAAACTGCACACCTCAGGAGCGATTTGAGCAATGCAAAGCCCTACCCTGTCCCGCGCGCCGTTGGCAATGGCCATCGCGTCGCAAAAGAAATTCCGAACAGTCGTACCGGGTGCGTTGCTGACCCTGTTGCTGCTGGGCACGTCTGAAGTCCAGGCAGCGCCGGTGAACGTCAACGTTCCTTCGCAGTCGCTGGCCAGCGCCCTGCAGCAACTGGGTCAACAGACCGACCTGCAAATCCTGTACAGCCAGGACATGGTCAACGGCCTCAAATCGACGGCGGTCTCCGGCAATCTGGAGCCGGAACAGGCATTGAACACATTGCTGCTGGGGAGCGGCATTACGTTTCAACTGACTGGCAACACTGTCTCGCTGGTTCCAATTGCGGGAAACTCCAGCGCGCTGCAACTGGGCGCGACCGCGATTTCCGGCGTGGCACCGGGGCCGACGACTGAAGGCACGCATTCCTACACGTCCGATGAAGTCAGCATCGGCAAGGGCAATATCAAGCTCAAGGACATCCCGCAGTCGGTGTCCGTCGTCACGCGCCAGCGCATGGACGACCAGAACATGAACAGCCTGCAAGACGCGATGCGCCAGGTCACCGGTGTCACCATCAAGACGTACAACTCCGGTTCCAGCCTGAACGACGTCTACATGCGCGGCTTCCTCGTCGACCAGGTGCAGGTTGACGGCGTGTCGCAACCGACCGGCCAGGGCGACATGGGCACCAGCTTCGACCTCGCCATGTACGACCGCGTCGAAGTGCTGCGTGGCCCGTCGGGCCTGTATCAAGGCGCTGGCGAACCTGGGGGCACCATCAACGTGGTGCGCAAGCGCGCCCTGAACAAATTCGCCCTCGGCGGCGAACTGGGCGCAGGTTCCTATGACCACTACCGCTCCATGGTGGACGTCACCGGCCCGTTGAACGATCAGGGCACCGTGCGCGGTCGCTTCATCACCGCTTACGAGAACAACAAATCCTTCGTCGACTCCGCCCAGAACGAACGCCCGATGGTCTATGGTCGCCTGGAATTCGACCTCGACCCGTCCACTACCCTGTCGGTCGGCGGCGCCTACCAGCAAAACCACTCCACGCCAGCGTTCGGTTTGCCAGCCTTTGCCGACGGCAAGTTGCTGGACGTGTCGCGCTCGACCTTCGTCGATGCCAAGTGGAACACCCTGAACGAGAAAGTCTGGGAATCCTTCGCCGAGGTCGATCACGCGCTGGACAACGGCGGTCAGTTCAAGACCACCGTCACCTACCGCGACGCTGAAACGCCGCAGCGAAACTTCACCTGGGCCGACGGTACGGTCGATCCGGCTACGGGTGATAGCTCGGCCGTGGCGTACGACTACTACACCCACATCAAGACCATCGGCGTCGACAGCTTCGTGACCACGCCATTCGAGTTTGCTGATCGCCAGCACGAGTTCACCGTGGGCGCCGAGTATCAGCACTTGGACAAAGACTTCGAATACGGTGGCGGCGAGTACTTCCCGATCAACGTCTACAACCCGGGCAGTATCGATATTCCCAAGAACGACTATGAGCGGGTCAACGGTAACTGGTCCAAATCCGACCAGTACGGCCTCTACACCCGCGCCAAGTTCAACGTCACCGACTGGCTCGACGTGATCGGTGGCAGCCGCGTGACCTGGTACGAAAGCGACGCCAAGAACGCCAACGCCTTCTTCAACAATTTCGGCGAGGCCCACACCAGCATCAACCGCAAGGTCGTGCCATACGGCGCCATCATCGCCAAGCTGACCCCGGAACTGTCGGCCTACGCCAGCTACACCGGTGTGTTCAAGCCACAAAGCGAACTCGGCAGCGACAACACGCCCATCGGACCGCGAAAAGGCAAGCAATATGAAATCGGCCTCAAGCGCGAATTCTACGACGGCCGCCTGAACGCCAGCATCGCGATGTTCCGCATCTACGATGAAAACCGCGCCGAGTTCAACGCCGATACAGGAGGAAACGAAGCACAAGGCAAGGCACGCAGCCAGGGCTGGGAAACCGAGTTGAGCGGTAACCTGACCGACAACTGGAGCATCGTCACCGGCTACGCCTTCACCAGCACCAAATTGGTGAAATCTGACGACGCCACCGAAGGCAACACCTTCAGCACCATCACGCCTAAACACAACTTCAACCTGTGGACCAAATACGACTTCACCGATGGCGCGCTCAAAGACTTCAGCGTCGGCGGCGGCGTGCGCGTTGTCAGCAAGACCTGGTACCAGCGTGATGTGCGCTTCGAACAAAGCGGCTACGGCATCGCCACCGCGCAGGTGGGCTACAAGTTCAACGAGAACCTGTCGGCGACACTGACTGGCAACAACCTGTTTGATCGCAAGTACTATGATCGCGTGGATGGGTCGTGGGGGACTAACTTCTATGGGGATCCGCGGAATTTGACGTTGACGTTGCGGGCTCAGTACTGAGTTTCGGGATCGTCAAAAACCTACATACCACCGGGCCGCTTGCGGCCCGGTTTTGTTTTTGAGGTTGGATATGTTGGAGCGGGATAAATTCTGGTGGAGGGAAAGTGTTTTTCTTTCGACGGCAATCAATTAGTTGCTGGAGCGTTTTTATCTATCTTTCCGTAGTAAGCAGCAGTCAGCTCTTCATGCTCGCTGATTAGCTTGAACAATTTCTCTCGAACATCAAAAAGTTTTCCCGCCACGTCTTCGTTCTCCATTTTCAATGACAACTTGAACACTGCCTCACAATAAAGAAGAATCGCGTTTGTAGCCAAATAATAGGCAAACGATGTTTTTTCAGCATTGTAACTGTTAAACATTTTCTGCCTGAATTGAACTGGCACGAACTCAACGTACGTAAGATTGTAAACATCTTCAGAAAACCCGTGCACGGCATTAGACGAAGGTGCGAATAACACATGATAAAGATTTTCGATTCCGACAGCTCTGAAGCGAGCACGCGCGTCGGGCCACCCTTTCACATTCGGGTCGTTGAAGAACGTCAGAAAGGTTTTGGCTGTCTTTAGCGTTTCGAGAAAAGTGTTTGCCCGGTCTTCGGCAACGCTATCCCTCTCAATAACTGAATACTTAAGCCATTTCTCTCCTCTTTCCCGAGAAGATGTCACATAACTTTTTAGCAGGGATTTGGCTCTGAACGTATCGTCCTCGCCACAGATATACATGACATTTATTGCGTTTTCGATAGCAACCCTGGACAAGGCTTCCACTGAAGAATATAAGCCTTTCGACAACGACGATATTAGGCTGCTATTAAGGTCTTCTAAAATCCCCAGAAGGCTTTGCGCCTGAATTTTAATCAGGAATGGAAGCGAATTATCATGTCCCACATGTAAATCCTCGACACTACCTGCAACTTCCCTGAAGTACACTCCCAGGTTTTCAAGGTGCTTTTTATGTTCAAGATGTTCTTCTGAAAATTTTTGCAGGTGCTCGATAAAGGTTTGTTCTTCATTCATCATTAACTCCCCACGCAACGGTTTTCAAACTGATTGTTTGCAGAGCAGAAGCGTGAACTACTGCTCCAACCCCTTTTCCATGATGATCGTGCGCTCGGTGCCGTGAAATTCGTCCCGCACTTTTTTGAAGCCAAGCGATGCGTAAAAGCCTTCTGCGGTGATTGAAGAAGGAACGCGCAGAAATTTGACTTCACCGCTGGCGGCGGTTGACTGAATCATCACCATCAACTGTTTTCCGATACCCTGCCTCTGATAGAGCGGGTCGACGAATACGCTTCGAACAACGTCCTTATTAAGGCTGGCGGTTGCAACAACGTGATGGTCGACTGTTGCCACGTAAACCTGGCGTTGAGTCAGTAAGCGAAGAATGGCCTCCGGGGAGAAGCTTTGTTCCACTTGTTCGATGATTGCTGCCGTGTAGTCCTGGGCGTTGGTTTCGCGTAGCGCGTCAATAATGACTCGGCTTATGGCGGTTGCATCTTCGCTTGTGGCGATTCGAATCAGGCAGTCCATATGAGTGCGTCTTTCCGTGTATTTGCTGATCGTAAAGGGAGGTGGCGAACCGATATTCAACCATCATCACGCTTGTGGCGCTTTGATTCGATCAGCGCTCGCATCTCAGTCATCACCTGTGCGGGGACGTTCAAGCGTGGATCATCGAGCGAAGCTTGCACCCTGGCACGGAACCAACGGTTATAGCTGACGGCTTGCTCTTTGGTTTCGAACGCTGAAACGATGGGGGAAAAGTCGGCGCTAATATTCACCTCCGGTGAGACGAAGTACACCTCTACCCGCGAATAGGGGAGCCACCACGCTACACGCCGAACTTCCGACCGCCAAGCCTAAAAACATGTCGGAAATTTCCCCGATATTTACGCGATTTACCTTGGGTGTAGGAACCGTGCAGCCGCTTATTAATGCTGTTCGGCATAGTTTGTTTAAGCGGCCTACAGGTTACTTCGTGAAAGCTACATCACCTTGCGTCGTTGCCTACAGGTACGCCAGAATCCGCCGGCTTGTGCGTCATGGGTCCTCTCTATAACTTTATTCCTGTCACTGCCCATCAGTGATCGGGTTTAGTAGCCCGAGGCTTAATCTAAGACGTACAACGCGCTATCAATCAGGTTTACTCCTGCATTTTGATGGTAGCTGTACGCAGGGTGCCCTCGGGCACGCCGGCTTCTTAGATTCCCCGGTCTACTAACCTGCGTACAGCTGCCACCCCTTCTTTTAGTAGAGAAGAGGTTCCGGCCCACAACAGGAATCTAAATATGCCCAAGGTCACACCAAACCCGCCGGAAACCGATCCGGCCTCCCCCAAAGAAAACCTCGACTCACCCACCGCCCCCACTCCTGATTTCCAACCCTCAATCGCCGACATCAAACCCACCCCGCGCACACTCAGCACAATGTTCATCGTCAATCCGGAATTCGATATCGAAACCCTGCTGGGTTATGCGTGTGAATCGTTGGCCTCGGCCGAGGTGATGGCCAATGATCTGGCTGATCATATGACGGGGTCGTCGCGCAATTCACTGCTGGGCATTTCGCAGGTGATCATGCTGGCGGAGTTGACGGTGAATCGGGCATTGGACCATCTGGATCCGATAGAGGACACGCATTAGTCCGGTGACATGATCGTTCCCACCAGAGCGTGGGAACGATTCCTGCCCATCAACCCAGACTTTCAGTAATCTGCCCCGCCAGTTGCTCCAGCATCCCCGGCACTTCCTGAACCATCTCCCCCATCCGCGCGAAGTCGTGGGTCATGCCCGCTTTCACGTCCAGCACCACAGGCTGCCCCGCCGCACGCAATTTTTCGGCCCAGGCCAGGCCTTCGTCGAGCAGCGGGTCGTATTCGGCCAGCCACAACACCGTCGGCGTCAGACCTTGCAAGGTCTCGGCAAACAACGGTGAAAAGCGCCAGTCGCGGCGATCATCGGCGTTGCGTTGATACTGCTGGTAGAACCATTCCAGCGTGGTTGCTTCCAGCAGATAGCCATCGGCAAAACGTGCGAGGGACGGGCGTTTTTCCACGGCGTCGATCACCGGGTACAACAACGCTTGCAGCCGTGGCGTCAGCGGCCAGGCTTGTGGATTCTGCGCGATGGCGATCGACAACGAGGCCACCAGGCTGCCACCGACGCTGTCCCCCGCCAATGCGATGCGCATGGCGTCCAGCCCCAAAGCACTGGCGCCGGTAGTCGCAAGCCAGCGTGTCACGTCCTCGGCATCGTGGTAAGCGGTAGGGAAACGGTGTTCCGGGGCCAGTCGATAATCCGCCGACAGCACTGCAAAACCACCCGCCAATGCCAGGCGCCGGCACAGGGTGTCATGGGAATCGAGGCTGCCGACCACGTATCCGCCGCCATGGAAATACAGCAGCACCGGACGCTCCTGCGTGCCCAGCGACGGGCGAGCGTAGAGGCGCGCGTTGAGCAGATGGCCGTCGCGGGCCGGAATGCTCACCGCAGTCACGGTCAGCGCGCCCATCGGTGCAGCATCGAGCAGCTGCGAGGTTTGCTCGAACTGCTGGCGCGCGTCGGTCGGACTCAGCTCGTGCATGGGCAGGCTTTTTCCGGTGAGGCGGCCGAACTCGGCCAGTTCAAGAAACCCTTCGATGTCCGGGTGCAGTGCCATGGGCAGTCGTCTCCAAAAAATAAAAAGCTCGCCCTATAAACGAACGGTGAAGGCCGTTCATTAGGGCACACAAGCACAATGCTCTTCTGTGGCGAGGGAGCTTGCTCCCGCTGGGCTGCGCAGCAGTCCTTTTTTGGGGCCGCTTCGCGACCCAGCGGGAGCAAGCTCCCTCGCCACATGTTTTTTGCATGCCTCGGTATTTTTCTTGAGCGTTACGGCTGTGACACCACCTCCCGATCAAGTACCGCGACCACGGCGCTCAGGCATTCCTCCCGTTGCAGGATATCGAAGTGGCTCGCGGTGACGGTTTGCACCTTGCGCAGCCGCGGTTGCTGACGTTCCAGCGTCGCCCGTTCGGCGGTCGGGTTGCCATCGGCCCACCAGCAGCACAGTTCGGCGTGCGGCAGCGGCAAGCTCTCGACCTGCCGTGACAACGCCTTCAAGCGGGTGCTGACCATGAACGTCTGCGCCAGCTCATCGGCACCGAGCAACGCGTAGCCGCTGGCCTGCTCGCCCTCGGTGTCGATCACGGTGCGAATGATCCGTGCAACCGCGTCCTGATCACCCGCAGTTTCGACACTCAATGCCCGGGCTACGACATCACTGTCCATGCTCAAGGTTGCGCCAAGGAACTCGCTCAGGTCCGCGCGCCACTCATCGACACTGGCGACGGCGTTGGCCTGGGTCGGCACAAAGCTGTCCACCAGACCGACGAACGCCACCCGCTGGCCCTGTTGCTCAAGCAGGTCGCCGACCAGCAACGCCAGCGCCCCGCCCAACGACCAGCCCAGCAAGTGATACGGGCCTTGTGCCTGTTTGCGGCAGATTGCTCCAACGTAGTCCGCGGCCATCTGATGCAGCGAGGTGTCGTGCCACTGGCGGTCGAGCAGCATGCGGCATTGCACGCCGTACACCGTGCGCTGGCCTTCGAGTCGACGGGCCAAAGGCTCGTAGTCGAACACCGTGCCGAAACCGGCGTGCAGGCAGAACAGCGCCGGCAAACCGTCCACGGGCTGGTTCAACAGCAACAGTGGTTCAGGGCTCTGTTTGACCGTTTGCTCATCGACACCGGACAACCCGGCGATGGTCGGCTTGGCCATCATGTCGCGCAGTTTCAGCTGGAAGTCCGGCTCATTCAGCGCACGCACTTTCGAGATCACCTTGAGGGTACGCAGCGAATCGCCGCCCAACTCAAAGAAATTGTCAGTGATGCCGACTTTGTCGACGCCGAGCACTTGCTGCCAAATTTCGGCCAGCGCCCATTCCAGCGGCGTGCGCGGGGCCACGTAGTCGGGGCCTTCGAAGGTCGGATCGGGCAATGCCTTGCGATCGAGTTTGCCGTTGGGTGTCAGCGGGAAGCGCGGCAACACCACGATCTGCGTCGGCACCATGTAATCCGGCAGGCTTTCACGCAAGGCTGCCTGGCAACGCAGGCCCAGACCGTCGTCTTCGGCCGCAACCACATAACCCACCAGTTGCGGACCCAGGCCGCTGTCACGCACCACCACCAGCGCGTCATTGACTCCGACTTGCTCACGCAAACGGGCTTCGATTTCACCCAGTTCGATACGGAAGCCGCGCACTTTGACCTGATGGTCGATGCGCCCCACGTAATCGAACACGCCATCCTCGCGGCGGCGCACCAGGTCACCGGTGCGATACAGGCGACCACCGTCGCGACTGAACGGGTCGGCGACGAAACGCTCGGCGGTTTGCCACGGGTGACGGTGGTAGCCACGCGCAACGCCACGACCGCCGATGTACAACTCGCCGACCATGCCCGCCGGCAATGGGTTGAGGTCCATGTCCAGCACATGCAGGCTGCGAGTGCCGACGCGGTGACCGATCGGCGCGTACATCGCCTCGCAGTGGCCGTCGGCAGCGATTTTCCACAGCAACGGCGTGACCACGGTTTCCGTCGGCCCGTAACCGTTCACCAGATACTGCGGCTTGAGCGTGTGCTTGACCCGCTCGAACGTGGCGTCCGGCACCGCATCGCCACCGAAGCAGTAGATGCGCACCGGCGGCGGATCACCGCCCTGCAACTCGGCGTGTTCGGCCAGTTGCAACAGGTACGCCGGCGGGAAGCAGGCGACGCTGATGCGTTGACGGTGCAACACCGCCAGGGTCTGCTCGGCGGTCCACAAGGTATTGTCGCGCACCACCAGGGTCGAGCCGCTGATCAGCGCGGTGATCCAGCGCTCATGGGCGCCGTCGAAGGCGAACGACATGAAATGCAGCTCGCGATTGCCCGGGTCCATTTCGTACAGCTCGGCAATCGCCTGCACGTGCATGCTCAACGGCCCGTGGGCCACGGCGACGCTTTTCGGTTTGCCGGTGGAGCCCGAGGTGTAAATCAGGTAGGCCAGTTGCTCGGCGTGGACGTTGCTTTGAGGTGCCGACACTTCGACGTCGAGGTTCAAGCGATCCACGGCGACCATCGGCGTGCCCGGATTGAGTTGCGCGGTGTCACGCAAACGCTCCTGGGTCAGCAGTAAACGCATGTCACTGTCGGCCATCATGTAGCGCAGGCGTTCCTGCGGGTATTGCGGGTCCAGCGGCACGTAAGCGGCGCCGCACTTCATCACCGCCAACAGCGACACCACCAGTTCCAGCGAGCGTTCCATGAACACGCCGATCACGTCTTCGGCCTGCACGCCCTGCTCCAGCAGGTGCACCGCGAGTGCGTCGGAACGACGATCCAGCTCGGCATAACTCAAGCGTTCAGCGTCGTGGTCGGCGTAGCTGAGCACCAATGCGGTGTGCTCCGGTTGCAGGCGCGCCCGCTCGCGTATCAGTTCGTGCACCGGCCGTTCGTGGTCGTCGGCCAGCGTCGGCAGTTCGCCGTCCAGTTGCCGGCCTTCGTCCAGCGTCAGCAAGCCCAATTCGCCCACTGCGCGCTCGGCGTTGTCGCACAGACGCTGCATCAGGCTTTCCATGTGACTGCGCAAAACCTCCACGGTGGCCAGGTCGAACTGATCGCGCGGGTGCATGTACTCGATGCGCAGCCCTTCATCGAGGCTGACCATCAAGTCCATGGCGAAGCTGGTCAGGCCGAAGTCGGAGACGTCTTCGAAGCGCAGCGAATCGCCGTTCCACTCACGCAACGTGCGGTCCACCGGCTGGTTTTCGAAGACGATGATGCTGTCGAACAGCGACTGCCCGCCCTGCCCGGCCCAGCGTTGAATATCGCTGAGCGGGGTTTGCTGGAAGTCACGGATGTCGAGGTTGTAGGCCTGGATTTCGCGCAGCCAATCACCGACGCTCGCTTCGGTCGGCACGCTGTTGACCACCGGCAAAGTGTTGATGAACAGCCCCAACATGTTCTCCGAACCGTTGAGGGTTTCCGGGCGGCCCGACACCGTGGCGCCGAACGTCACCGTGCGTTGACCGGTGTAGCGCTGCAACAGCAACAGCCACGCGGCTTGCACCAGGGTGTTGAGCGTCACTTGCTGTTGCTGGGCAAACGCCTGCAAACGCGCGGTTTGCTGCGCATTCAGGTGCGTGTAGATCGCGTGATAACCCGCTTGCGGCGCCTTCACCGGCAATGCGCGGGCCAGGTGCGTGGCGCCTTCGAGGGCGGTGAGTTTGCCTTTCCAGAACGCCTCGCTGGCCTCGGCCACCTGTTGGCCGAGCCAGTCGATGTAGTCGCGATACGCGGCCACCGGTTCCTGCGCGTCGCCGCTGTAATGCCTCAGCACTTCACCGATCAGGCGCGATACGCTCCAGCCATCCATGAGGATGTGATGGTAGGTCCAGATCAGCCGATAGCGGTCGTCTTCCAGGCGTACCAGCAGCAAACGCAACAACGGCGCACGGTTCAGCGAGAAGCCACGTTCACGTTCATCGCTGGCCAATTGGCGCATACGTTCGACCTGGTTATCCACACCGCGCCAGTCCAGCTCGGTCAGCAGCGCCGGCGCCTGGCGCAGCACCACTTGCAGCGGCTCCTTGTCGCCCTCCCAGAGGAACGCGGTACGCAGGATCGCGTGGCGCTGCGCGGCGTCGGCCCAGGCTTCGCGGAAGCGCGGACCGTCAACGCCACGCACGCCCACTTCGATCTGGTTGACGTACAGCTCCGAATCACCGTCCTGCACCGAGTGGAACAGCATGCCCTGCTGCATCGGCGACAGGGGATAAACGTCGTCCACTTCGTCTGCCGTCAATTCCAGCGCCTGATATTGCGCTTGGCTCAGTTCGAGTTTCAGCGCTGGAGCAACCACCACCAGCGCCGCTTCAACGGCGTCGACAGCCTGGGCAACCGTCGCCAGTTCAGCGATGGTCGGGTGGCTGAACACGTGTTTCGGCGAAATGCTCAGGCCGGCCTTGCGTGCACGGCTGACCGCCTGGATCGATACGATGGAATCGCCGCCCAGTTCGAAGAAGTTGTCCTGAATGCCGACCGGCACTTCGAACAAGGCCTGCCACACGTCCTGCAGCGTCGCCTCCACGGCATTGCGCGGCGCGACGTATTCGCGCACCTGCTGATCGGGTTGCGGCAAGGCGCGGCGATCGAGCTTGCCGTTTGGTGTCACGGGCAGTTGCTCAAGCAACAACACATGGCTCGGTTGCATGTGCTCGGGCAACGCGTTGCGCAGGTGCTGCTTCAACGTATCGAGCACCAACGACTGGCCCACCACGTAAGCCACCAACTGCTTGGATTTACCGACATCCAGCGCGATCACCACCGCCTCGCGCACCTGTGGATGTTCCAGCAGGCAGGCTTCGATTTCGCCCAGTTCGATGCGCAAGCCGCGGATCTTCACTTGATGGTCGATGCGGCCGACGTACTCGATCACGCCGTCCTCGCGATAACGCGCCAGGTCGCCGGTGCGGTACAGGCGCTCGCCCTTTCCGCCGAACGGGCTGGCGACGAAACGCTCGGCAGTGAGGTCCGGACGACGGTGGTAACCCCGCGCCAGGCCGATACCGCCCAAATACAGTTCACCGACACAACCCGGCACTTGCGGTTGCAGGCTGTCGTCGAGGATGTAGGTCACCAGGTTGGCGATCGGGCAACCGATCGGCACGCTGATCGAACCGTCATCGACGCACGTCCAGTGAGTCACGTCGATGGCGGCTTCAGTCGGCCCGTACAGGTTGTACAAACCGACGCCGGGCAGCACGCGGAACAGGCTGTTCTGCAAATCCGCCGACAGCGCTTCACCGCTGCACAGGATCTGCCGCAGGCTGGCGCAACGTTCAAAGCCTTCGCCCTGGACAAACGCCTGCAACATCGACGGCACGAAATGCAGGGTGCTGACCTGATACTGCTCGATCAGACGCACCAGTTGCGCCGGGTCGCGATGGGCGCCGGGCTCGGCGACTGCAAGGCGTGCACCGACCATCAGCGGCCAGAAGAACTCCCACACCGACACGTCAAAACTGAGCGGCGTCTTTTGCAGCACGGTGTCGCGTCCGTCCAGCGGATACGCGCCCTGCATCCACTCGATGCGGTTGTACAACGCATCGTGACGGTTGGCCGCGCCCTTGGGTTTGCCGGTGGAGCCGGAGGTGTAAATCATGTACGCCAGCGATTGCAACTCGACCACGCACGGCAGGTTTTCGTCGCTCAAGCCTTCGACCAGTTGGGCACTGTCGTCCAGGCAAATTGCCGTGGTGCCGGCCGGAATCGGCAATTGCGCCAGCAGATGACGCTGGGTCAACAGCACGCGCACGCCGCTGTCTTCGAACATGTGCTCCAGGCGCTCGCGCGGGTAATCCGGGTCCAGCGGCACATAGGCACCGCCGGCCTTCATGATCGCCAGCAAACCGATCACCAGTTCCAGCGAACGCTCGGCGGCAATCCCCACCAGCACTTCGGCGCCGACGCCTTGGGCACGCAGGTAGTGCGCGAGGCGGTTGGCCTGTTGGTTGAGTTCGCCATACGTCAGGGTCTGACCGGCGAACACCAACGCCGCAGCGTCCGGAGTTTTCAGCACCTGGGCCTCGAAGCACTGGTTGACCGGACGTACGTCGGGCCAGGTCACGGCGGTGTCGTTGAAGCCTTGCACTTGCTGCTCGGTCTGCGTGGCGTCGAGCAGGCTCAGACGGCCCAGGGCTTGTTGCGGCTCACGAACCATCGCATCGAGCAACGCCACCAGACGAGTGCTCAGGCTGTCGATGGCCTCAGCAGTAAACAGCGCCGTGTCGAAATTGAAGCGCAGGTCCAGGCACTCGCCAAGCTCGGCGGCGATGGCGAGCGGGAAACTGGTCTGATCGTGATGGCTGATACCGGAAAACTTCAGCGTGCTTGGATTTCCGCCCTCCAGCGCCTCGGCGACCGGGTAGTTTTCGAACACCAGCAGCGTGTCGAACAGCGCCTCGCCGGAATGCCCGGCCCAGCGCTGCACATCCGCCAGCGGCGTGTATTCGACATCGCGCAATTTGAGGTTGAGCGCCTGCACCTCGTCCACCCATTGGCTGACCGTGCGCTCGGGGTGCGGCGTGGCGATCACCGGCAAGGTGTTGATGAACAGACCGACTTGCTGCTCGATGCCCTGCAACTCGCTCGGACGCCCCGACACCGTGGCGCCGAACGCCACCGTGCGCTGACCGGTGTAGCGCTGCAACAGCAACAGCCACGCCGCTTGCAGCAAGGTGTTCGGCGTGACGCGGGCCTGACGGGCAAACCCGCTCAGGCGCTCGGTGGCCGCCCGGTCCAGGCTCAGATGAACGGTGCGATGACCGTCGCCCTGCCCTGCGACCGCTCCCGGCATCGCGCCGGCCAATCGCGTCGGTTCGTTGAACGCTTGCAACTGCTCCAGCCAGAACGCTTCGCACGCGGCGCGATCACGCCCGCCCAGCCACGTCATGTAATCGCGATAACGACCGCCACTCGCCACTGGCATCACACCGGAATAACGCTGCAGCACTTCGCCGAACAACTGCGAGGTGCTCCAGCCATCCAGCAGAATGTGGTGGTTGGTGAAGATCAGGTGATGGGTGTCGTTCGCGGTCTGCACCAGGGTCAGGCGCAGCAACGGCGCCGCCGTCAGGTCGAAACCGCGCAGGCGATCGTCCTCGGCCAGACGTTCCAGGGCCTGCCTCTGATCCGCTTCACTGCGCCAGTCGAGCACGGTCAACGGCAACGTGGCGTGGGCCAGAATCACTTGCAGCGGTCGCGAGCCATTGCTCTCGCTGAAGAACGCGGCGCGCAGCACTTCATGGTTTTCCAGCGTCTGCTGCCAGGCGCTGCGGAACGCCTCGACCTCAATGCCCTGCACATCCACGCGCATTTGCGGAATGTAAGCGCCGGCATCAGGGGCGAACAGACTGTGGAACAGCATGCCTTCCTGCATCGGCGACAGCGGGAAGATGTTTTCGATTTCACGCGTCGCCAGCGGCAGTGCATCGAGCTGTGCCTGATCGACACTGACCAGCGGCACATCACTCGGCGTCAGGCCGCCGGCACCGCTGAGGCAGTGTTCGATCAGCTGTTGCAGCTCGGCGGCATAGGCCTCGGCCAGACGCTGCACGGTGTGCTCGGCGAAGACTTCGCGGCTGAAGGTCCAGCTCAGGCGCAGTTGCCCCGCGTAGACCTGACCGTTGATGCTCAGGCCACGGTCCAGCGAGGCGGAAGCACCTTGCTCGACGCCACCGCTTTCCCGGGCCGGACGCCACGGTGCCTGCTCATCGAAGCTGGCATCGAACTGGCCCATGTAGTTGAAGGTGATTTGCGGCTGCGGCAACGCCTCAAGACCGGCCTGAGCCAGATAGCGCAGGATGCCGAAGCCGATGCCTTTGTCCGGCACCGCGCGCAGCTGTTCCTTGACCGCTTTGATGCTCCCAGCCAGATCGCCCGTCGGGGTCAACTTGACCGGGAAGATCGAGGTGAACCAGCCCACGGTGCGGGTCAGGTCGATGTCATCGAACAGGTCTTCGCGGCCGTGGCCTTCCAGTTTGACCAGGGTTGATGGCTGGCCAATCCAGGCCCCCAGGACCCGCGACAACGCCGTCAGCAACAGGTCGTTGACCTGCGTGCGATACGCCGCCGGAGCGTCTTGCAGCAGTTGGCGGGTGAAGGTGCTGTCGAGCACGGTTTCCACGCTCACGGCATGTTGGCTGGCCAGGCTGCCCTGTGGATTATCGGCGGGCAGGTCCACCACCACGTCGTGGTATTGGCGCTGCCAGTAAGCCGCTTGGCGCGCTAGTTCGGGACTTTGCGCATGGGTTTGCAAACGCGCCGCCCAGGCCTGATAGGCGCTGGATTTGGCCGGCAGGCGCAGAGGCTGCGCCTGACGCGCCTGGTCGTAGGCTGTTTGCAAATCTTCGAGTAGCAGACGCCAGGACACGCCGTCCACCGCCAGGTGATGCACCACCAACAGTAAGCGTTGGCCGTCCGCGGCCATGTCCACCAGCAAGGCGCGCAACAGTGGGCCGTCGTGCAAACTCAGGCTGGCTTGTGCGGCGTTGCAGTGATCAAGCAGCTCATCGGCGTTCGTGGCCTGCCGCTGCCACAACAGTTCGGCGCTGTTCCAGTGCTCGGCCTGGGCCTGCTGCCACACGCCATCCACCTGATGCAAACGCAGGCGCAACGCGTCGTGATGCTCCAGCAGCGCGGTCAATGCCTGTTGCAGGCAGGCGCTGTCCAGAGGCTCGCGAAGCTCCAGCAGCACCGACTGGTTCCAGTGGTCCCGGGTTTCGATGGTCTGCTCGAAAAACCAGTGCTGGATCGGTGTCAGCAGCACATCGCCGCACACCGGGCCCTGGTCGATGACCAGCCCGGCACTGCGCTGGGCGACCTTCGCCAGACTTTCCACGGTCTGGTGTTGAAACAGATCACGCGGGGTGATGCGGATCCCGGCCTGACGCGCACGGCTGACCACCTGAATCGAGATGATCGAGTCGCCACCCAGTTCGAAGAAATTGTCGTCGATGCCCACGCGTTCAAGCTTGAGCACGTCTTGCCAGATCGCCGCCAACGCGGTTTGCATCTCGTCCGCTGGCGCCGTGTAAACCTGCTGCGCCAGCGTGCCGTCAGGCTTGGGCAACGCGTTGCGATCAAGCTTGCCGTTGCTGGTCAGCGGCCAGTGGTCGAGCTTGAGCAAATGCGCCGGCACCATGTAATCCGGCAGGCCCGCTTGCAAGTGCTCGCGCAACGCCTGGCGCAAATCGGCGACGTCCTGGGTGACGGTAAACCACGCGACCAATTGCTGGCTGCCATTGATCTCGGGCGCCAGCACCAGCGCTTGCTCGATGGCCGGATGGCTTTGCAGGCGGTCCTGGATTTCTCCCAGTTCGATGCGGAAGCCACGAATCTTCACTTGATGGTCGATGCGTCCGGCGTACTCGATGCTGCCGTCGGTGCAATAGCGCGCCAGATCGCCGGTGCGATACAGGCGCGCCCCCGCCTCGCTGGCAAACAGGTCCGGGACAAACCGCGTGGCGGTCAAATCGGCGCGCTGGTGATAACCCCGCGCCAGGCCGGCACCGCCGACGTAGAGCTCACCGACGCAACCCTTGGCCACCGGGTTCAGGCGCGGATCGAGCACGTACCAGCGCAGGTCGGCAATCGGCTCGCCCAACGGCGAACTGTTGGCGCCGTCAAGGTCGGCGCGGGACAACGGCCGGTACGTCACGTGCACGGTGGTTTCGGTGATGCCGTACATGTTGATCAGCAATGGCTGTCGGTCGTCGAACACGTCGTACCACGGACGCAGGCTCGCGACGTCCAGTGCCTCGCCGCCAAACACCACGTAACGCAGGGCCATGCCCTGGGCATTGGCGCAGGCAAATGGCATCAACTGGCGGAACGCCGACGGTGTCTGGTTGAGCACCGTAACCTGTTCATCGCACAGCAGGCGGGCGAAATCTTCCGGGGATCGGCTGATGGCGTGCGGCACCACCACCAGCTTGCCGCCGTAGAACAGCGCGCCAAAGATTTCCCACACGGAAAAGTCGAAGGCATAGGAATGGAACAGGCTCCAGACATCGTCCGCGTTGAAACCGAACCCGTGCTCGGTGGCGCTGAACAGGCGGGTCAGGTTGCTGTGGGGCAGCAGCGTGCCCTTGGGTTTGCCGGTGGAGCCGGAGGTGTAGATGACGTACGCGAGGTTTTCCGGGCGGGTCAGGTTCGGCAGATTCTCACCAGATGCTTCGTTGAGCCAGTCACTGGCGTGATCCAGACAAATCACTTCGAGGCCTTCAGACAACGGCAGTCGCGGCAACAATGCGGAGTCGGTCAGCAACAGGCGCGTGCCGCTGTCGGCCAACATGTAGGCCAGACGGTCCTGCGGGTATTCCGGGTCCAGCGGCACATAAGCGCCACCCGCCTTGAGGATCGCCAGCACGCTGACGATCATCTCCAGCGAGCGCTCCAGCGCGATCCCCACCAACACGTCCGGACCAACACCGCGTTCGCGCAAACGATGGGCGATGCGGTTGGCCTGTTGGTTCAATTGCGCGTAGCTGAGGGTCACGCCGTCGCAGGTCACCGCGATGGTGTGCGGGTGCGCGGCAGCCTGGGCTTCGATCAGTTGATGCGCGCACAGCGTGTGCGATTGGCCGGCCACGTTTGCCGGGGCGCTGCGGTTCCAGTCCAGCAAAGTCGCTTGTTGCTCGGTTGGGGCGAGCATGCGCAGGTCGGCCAACGCGACCGAGCCGTCGGCGCAAATCGCCTGCAACAGGTTCAGCCAATGCCGCCCCAGACGCTCGATGGTCGCGGCGTCGAACAATTCGGTGGCATAGACAAACGAGGCGCGGATGCCATCGTCGCTCTCCACGGTGTCGAGCATCAGGTCGAACTTGGTGGTCTTTTCATCCCAGATCAGCGGTTCGACGCTAAGGCCCGGCAAGTCCCAGCGCTGCTGGCCACCGGCATCGCGCTGGTGGTTGAACATCACCTGGAACAGCGGCGTGTGACTCAGGCTGCGTTCGACATCGAGCCCGTCGACCAGTTGCTCGAAAGGCAGATCCTGATGCGCCTGCGCACCCAGTGCCGCGGTTTTGACCTCGGCCAGCAATTGCAGGAATGGCTGATCGGCATGGGGCTGGGTACGCAGCACTTGGGTGTTGACGAAAAAGCCCAGCAGGTTCTCCACGTCCTGACGGGTACGGTTGGCAATCGGCACGCCGACGCGAATGTCCTGTTCACCGCTGTAGCGATGCAACAGGGTTTGCAACGAAGCCATCAGCACCATGAACAGCGTGCAGCCTTCGCGACGAGCGAGATCCTTCAGGTTGATCGCTAGCTCGGCCGGCACCTCCAGTTCGACGCTCGCGCCCTGCTGGCTCGGGATCGCCGGGCGACGACGGTCCGCCGGCAGGTTCAGCGGCGGATGCTCACGGCCCAGTTGTTCACGCCAGTACGCCATCTGACGTTCGGCTTCGCCGGCCTCCAGCCACAGGCGCTGCCAACGGGCGAAATCGGCGTATTGAATCCCCTGCTCCGGCAGTTGCGGCGACTGCCCCGCGCTCAGTTGCGCATAGCGTTGAGTGAATTCCTGCAACAGGATTGGCAGCGAACCGCCGTCAGTGACGATGTGATGGAACGTCAGCACCAGCACATGCTGCTGCGCGTCGAGGCGGATCAACCGGCAGCGCATCAACGGACCGTGCTGCAAGTCGAACGGCTGCTCGGCGTTGAGACCGACCTGACGTTGCAGTTCGGTTTCGTCAGCGGCGTCGGCCTCGATCAGCGGTGCTTCCATCTGCGGATGGATTTTTTGCAGCACCTGCTGCTCGTCGAAGACGAAGGTGGTGCGCAACACTTCGTGGCGCTGCACCAGCGCGGCGAGGGTTTGTGCCAGCGCTGCACGGTTCAGCTCACCGTTCAGGCGAAAGGCACCGGTCAGGTTGTACGCGGTCGCCTGCGGCTGCATCTGCCACAGAAACCACAAGCGCTGCTGCGCGTACGACGCCGGTAACGTGTCGACCGCCGGGTCCCTGGGCGGGATCGGCAGCAGTTCCAGGGTAAGGCCCTGGGCGTGCATCTTTTCTTGCAAGGCACGCCGCGCCTCCAGGCTCAAGCCGCAGAAACGCTGGGCCAGGGTCATCATTCTGTCCGGTGCAGCACTCATCGCGTGTGTTCCTCATCCACTTCGTCGAACAACGCTTCCAGCGCGTCTACATCGTTTTCTTTGTGTTCACTGTGCTGACGGAACCGCTCGATTTCCGCCGCCAGGCGCTCCAGCGTGTCGCCCTCGAAGAACAGCTTCAGCGGGATCGCCAGGTTCAGTTCTTCCTGAATCCGCGCGCGAATCCGCGTGGCCAGCAGCGAGTGGCCGCCCAGCTCGAAGAAGCTGTCGTGCACGCCGACCCGCTCCACGTGCAGCGCTTCGGCCCAGATCGCCGCCAGGACTTTTTCCAGGTCGGTGCGCGGGGCGACGAAGGCACTGCGGCGTACGTCGAGGTCGAGTAAGGCCTGGCGATTGAGTTTGCCGTTGGGCATCAGCGGGAAGCGTTCCAGCACCTGCAAGCGAACGGGCTGCATATGCTCGGGCAGTGCTTCGCCGAGATGGCTGCGCAATTCGTTGAGGCGGATGTCGGCGGTGTCGGCCGGGGAAATCACGAAGCCCAGCAGTTGCGGGCCGGTCGGCGTTTCACGGGCGATGACCGCGGCGTCTTCGATGCCGGGGGCGCTGCGCATGGCGGATTCGATCTCGCCCAGCTCGATGCGGAAACCGCGGATTTTCACTTGATGATCGACCCGCCCCAAATACTCCAACACACCATCGGCGCGGTAGCGTGCGAGGTCGCCGGTGCGGTACAGGCGTTGGCCGGCCTGCTTCGCAAACAGGTCGGGGATGAAGCGTTCGGCCGTCAATGTGGCGCGCTTGAGGTAGCCGCGGGCGATGCCGGCGCCGCCGACGTACAGTTCGCCTTCGACGCCCACGGCCACCGGCATCAGGTCCGGGCCGAGCACGTGAATGCGCATGCCCGGAATCGGCTGGCCAATCGGGATGGTGTCGTCATCCTGACCCAGCGGCAGTTCCCACGCCGAACACCAGACCGTGCCTTCCGTCGGGCCGTATTCGTTGACCAGCGCCACCTGCGGCAAGGCCTCGCGATGGCGTGCGACCAAGGCATTGCTGCACGCTTCGCCGGCGACGATCACACAGGCCAGGGCATGGCTGTCGAGGTGCTCCAGAATCTGCGCGTGGTAGGACGGCAAAGTCAGGTAATGGGAAACTTCTTCACGCTGGATCAGCGCCGCCAGCAGCGCCGGATCCTTGTAGCTGTCTTCGTCCGGCAGGCACAGGGTCGCGCCCTGCCCCAACGCCCAGAAAACCCCGGCCACGGAGCTGTCGAACGAGAACGATGAGAGCATCAGGAAGGCGCGCAACGGCTGACGATAGAACGCGCTGCGTGCGAGGGTCGAGGCCACCGCGTTGGCGTGACTGATCATCACGCCCTTGGGTTTGCCGGTGGAACCGGAGGTGTAAATGACGTAGGCCAGATGGGCGCTGTCGCCCAGCGGACATGGCTGCTCTTGTGACGCGGACCAGACCTCGGCCAGCGGCATCAGCGAAATCATCCGCTCGCTGTGCAACGCTTCCGGCAGCGGCTGGCAGGCCAGCACCTGACGCGCAGCGGCGTCCTGCAACATGAACGCCAGACGCTCGATCGGGTAGTTCGGATCGAGCGGCAGGTAAGCGGCGCCGGCCTTGAGCGTGCCGAGCAATGCAATGACGATTTCCAGCGAACGCTGACCGTAGACCGCAACGATTTCGTCCGGCGCCACACCTTGGGCGCGCAAGGTATTGGCCACCTGGTTGGAGCGTGCATCCAGCTCGGCATACGTCAGACGCTGGCCATTGACGCTCACAGCGATACGCTGCGGATGCAGGCGTGCCTGTTCGGTGAACAAGTCTTGCAGGTAGCGGCACGGCAATGCCTGCTCGGCGGACAGCGGGTTGAAGTCTTCGATCAAACGGGTCATTTGCACCGCGTTGACCTGAGTGGCCTGGCCCAGCGTCAGCTCCGGCGAAGTCAGCAACTGGCGGCTGAATTCGACAAACTGCTCCAGCCAGGCGGCGAGCATCGACTCAGGCACCGCGCCGGCCAGGCACGACAGCTGCAATTTCTCACCCTGAACCCGCAGGCGCAGGACTTCCGGGTTGGCGTCGTCCACTTCGATGTTCGTGTTCGCATCGGCCTGAAACACCAGGCCATAACGCAGTGGCGCCGTGCCTTCGGCGCTCAGCTCGAACTCGTTGAGGCAGTCGAGCCAGGACAGCGATTGCTCGACGCTGGCCGCAAACGAGGCCAGCGCTTGCGCCAGGGTCTCGTCGCGGCGATTGTCGAAGGCCACCGGCAAACGCCGGGCGAAACGTCCCAGGGTCGCTTCGGTCTGCTCGTTGCGCCCCGCCACTTCCCAGCCCATCAGCAACTTTTCCTGGTTGCCGATGCGCGCCACGAACGCACTCCACAGCAACAACGCCACGCGCTGCGCTTCGACACCCTGAGCGCCGGCCACGCGCTGCACATCCGCCAGCCATGCCGCGTCGTCGAGCGTGGCCTGATGGCGAGCCAGCGTCACTTCAACAGTTTTTTCAAACGGCAGATGATGGGCCAGCGCGAACTGCTGTTGCAGGTTGCGCCAGAACACGGCGCCTTGAAGGCCGATGTCTTCTTCGCGCAGTTCTTCCTGCCATGCGGTGTAATCCAGGTACTGCAGATCTTCCTGATTGTCGGCCAGTGTTTCGCCGCGCAACAGGCTCGCCAGCTCCGCCGACAGCACCCGCAGCGATACTTCATCAAGACTGCTGGCGGGCGCCAGCAGTGTGACGAAATGCTGACCTTCTGCGGTTTGTACGGGCGTCACCACCAACACTCGAGCCGGATCGTCAGCCAGGGTTTCACAGCCGCGGCGCAGGGCTTCGGCCACCGAAGACACGCTTCCCGACAACGTCACCGGCAGCTCATCGCACAGGCTTTGCACAGGCCACTTCATGCCCGGCAATCGGCGATAGACCGTGCGCAGGGTTTCATGGCGCAGACCCAGCTCGTCCAGTGCAAGGCGCAAGGCCTGCGCGTCCACAGCCTGGGCGACCGGAACGGTCAGGGCGGCGAACAAGCTCTGTCCGCCCAGCTCCTGAGCGCGCAAATAGAAGGCTTGCTGGGCCGAAGTCTGGAAAACGTCTACCGAAGGTTCGAGGGCGGTGGTGTTCATGTCGAGTGTCCTTATTCCTGATCCAGGTCGGCGCTTTTCTGCGCGATGGCCATGGCCGTGAGGATTTTTCTGTAGCCAGTGAATTCATTGCGCGCATGCACGCTGAGGATGTTGTCCAGCAGGACCACGTCGCCCTTCTCCCAGGCGAACTCGACCATCACGTCGCGATAGATGCCTTGCAGGTGACGGATGACGTCGTCGGGAATGGCCGTGCCGTCACCGAAGAAGGTGTTTTGCGGCAGGTCCAACGGGCCGAATTCACGCAGCAGGTTGTCGCGGATGCTGTCTGGCAGGGTCAGCGCGTTGAAGAAGGTGCCGTGGTTGAACCAGATGCGTTCGCCGGTCAGCGGATGGCGCACGATCGCCGGGCCGTTTTGCCGGGTGCGCAGGCGATTGCCCGACTTCCACTCCGCCTGAATGCCGATTCTGGCGCAGTAGGCTTCGACTTCTGCGCGGTCCTCGCTCTGGAACACGGTCTGCCACGGCAGCCCCATGCCGTCGCCGTAGTTGCGCACGTACATGATGCGTTTACGCTGAAACTCCTCGCGCACGGCCGGGTCGATTCGCGCGAGGATTTCGCGGGTATCGCCGAACGGGGTTTCGCCGCCGGTGGTCGAGGGCGTGTCACAGTAGAAGTACAGGTGACGCGGGAACACCGGCGAATAGGAATGCTCGTTGTGCGGGAAGATTTTCTCCGCTGCCGGGTAGTCGGTGGAGCTGTAGATCTTGAACTGGCCGGTGATCTGGGTCCGTGGCGAGGCGCGAAACAGGTACTCCAGGGCCCCGTCGGAAATCGCCGCCACGCAGCGGTTGAACTCGGCAATGTCGGCCACCTGGAAGCCACGGAAAAGAATTACCGCGTGGGCCAGCAGCTTGCTTTCGATCAGCGCGCGATTCTCCGTCGCCCACTCCACCAGGCTGACGCCGGGCACCGCCGGGCGGCACACCAGGGGCATGCTGGCACCGTCGAACATCGGCGCAAAACTCACCAGCCGGGTCGGGTCGGTGGACAGGCTCTTGCGTGCACCGCGACCGATTTTGGGAATGGACTTGGTGGTTGAAACAGTCATAAACCCCTCCAGAAAATGATGACGGCGGCGCCCGATTGGCGCCGCCGCAATGAATCAGTCCGCCGTGCTTTGCGTTGCCGGCGTGCCGCGACGGCGCTTGATCGCCATGCGCCCGCCCAGCAACGCCTTGCGCTGTTCGTTCAGGCGCGCATCGGCGCGGCGCTGCACATCGGTGGCCAGGTCCAGCAATTGGCTGACCGTCAGCTCGTCGGCGCGCAACAACGCTTGCAGTACCGCCTCGATTTGTTCGAACAGGCTTTGCAGCGTGCTCGGCAAGTACTGCCCGGCGGGTGTTTCGAAACTCAGGTGAATGTGTTCAGCCTCGTTGTAGAACGCAGCGACCATGCCGATCTCGGCGGCTTGCCGGCCCGACGGGAAGTCCTCGACCAGCAGGCCGTCCATGGAAGGCAAACGACCGACGCCTTCCTGGTAGATCAACTTGATGTCGAACAACGGCGACCGCCCGGCCCGACGCGGCAGCCGCAACGCTTCCACCAGTCGCTCGAACGGCAGGTCCTGATGGTCCGAAGCCTCCAGAACCGCGCGGCGACAGGCTTGCAGCAGTTGCCCGGCAGCCTCGTCAGCGTTCACCTCCACTTGCAGCACTAATTGGTTAACGAAGAAGCCGACCATTTGTTCAAGCTCAACTTGATTTCGGTTGGCGATATCGGTGCCGATGCGCACGCGACTGACCTCGGTGCGCTGACGCAACACCAGGGTGAAGCCGGCCAATAGCACCATGAACAGCGACAATCCACGCTGTTGAGCGAAGTCGCGCAACTGCTGACTCAAGGTCGCGTTCAAGGTGAAATGGTGGCTGGCACCTTCCTGCGCCTGACGCTGATCGCCGTCGCCCGGCAACTCCAGCACGGCTTGCGGCTGGCCAAGGCGCGCCTGCCAGTAATCGAGCTGACGCTGCAGCTCGCCGCCCTGCTCCAGCCACTGGCGCTGCCATCTGGCGAAGTCGGCGTATTGCACGACCTGTTCCGGCAACGGCGCGACGCCGCCCCGGTTGAGGGTCGGATACAGCGTCACGAACTCATTGATCAGAATCCGGAACGACCAGTCATCTGCCGCGATGTGGTGCACCGTGAGCAGCAACACATGCTCCTGATCCGCGACCTGCAACACCCGCACCCGCAGCAACGGGCCATGGCGCAAATCGAACGGCCGGGCGACTTCTTCTCGGGCCAGTTGCGCGGCTTCGGCGTCCGGGTCTGGCAAATGCCGCAGGTCGCTGGCAACGAAACTCAACGGCAGATCGGTGTGCACCCGCTGCCAGGCGTGACCGTCGTCCTCATGGAACGTGGTGCGTAACACGGCGTGGCGTTGCACCAGGGTTTCAAAGGTTTGCTGCAACGCCGACAGGTTCAACTCGCCGCGCAACCGCAAGGCGCCGGGCATGTTGTACATCGAACTGTCGGGCTCAAGGTTCCAGAGGAACCACAACCGCTGCTGGGCAAAGGACAACGGCTGGCGTTCGCCGGAAGGCTCCGCCACCAGTGCCGGGCGTTCGCAGACATTGGCGTCGTGCCGCAGGCCTTGCACCTGAGCGGCGAAATCCTGCAGGCGCGGGTGTTCGAACAGGCTGCGCAAACTCACCGACAGGCCCAGGCGCTGGCGAATCTGCGAGACGATCTGCGTGGCCAGCAACGAATGCCCGCCCAGCTCGAAGAAGCTGTTTTCGCGATCGACACGGGTGACGTGCAACACCTGCTGCCAGATCTGCGCCAGCTCGATTTCCAGCTCGCCTTGCGGTGCGGTGCCGGCCACCGTTTCCCAGACCTCAGGCGCAGGGAGCGCGGCGCGGTCGAGTTTGCCGTTGCGGTTGAGCGGCAGTGCGCTCATCACCACCAGTTGCGCCGGCAGCATGTAGTCCGGCAGACGCTCGCCCAAAGCCTGGCGCACGGTTTCGGTGAGCTGACGCGAGTCGGCGTCCGACAACGTTGGCACGACGTAGCCGATCAACTGCTTGCCACCGATGCCTTCCTGCACCAGCACCACCGCTTCGCTGATCATCGGCAAGCCTTGCAGGTGCGCTTCCAGTTCACCGAGCTCGACGCGGAAACCACGGATTTTCACCTGATGATCGATGCGTCCCAGGTATTCCAGCGCGCCGTCTTCGCGATACCGCGCCAGATCGCCGCTGCGGTACAAGCGTGCGCCCGGCGTGGTGGAAAACGGATCGGCGATGAAGCGCTCGGCACTCAGTCCCGGACGCTGGTGATAGTGCTGGGCAATGCCGGCGTCACCGCCGATGCACAACTCGCCCACGCAACCGGTGGGCAGTAGATGGCCCTCGGTATCCAGCACGTACAAGGCCCGACCGGGCAACGCGCGGCCAATCGGCACGCCGATCAGGTTTTGCGTGTCGGCCAAGGTGCACAGGTGCGTGCTGGAGACCACGGTGGCCTCGGTCGGCCCGTAGGTGTTGAGCAGGCGCACATCACCAAGACCGGCGGCATGCCAGAGCTTCAGGCCTTCCAGCGACATGGCTTCGCCACCGACGTGGACCTGACGCAGCCGACCTTTGTCGCGCTGAGGCTGCGCCGCCCATTCCTGGGCCAGCAAGTACCAATAGGCTGCAGGCAAGTCCGCCAGGGTCACGCCCTGTTCGATGATTTGCCGGTACAAGGTGTCGGTATCCCACAGTTCATCACCGCGCAACACCAGCGCCGCACCCACGCACAACGGCGGGTAGCACTGTTCGACAAAGCCGTCGAAGCTGAACGTGGCGAATTGCAGCACGCGGTCATCGGCGCTGAGTTGCGAATAGTCCGCCGCAATCACGCAGAATTCGCGCAACGCGGCGTGGGCCAGGCACACACCTTTCGGCCGGCCGGTGGAGCCGGAGGTGTAAATCAGGTACGCGAGGTCTTCGGCGCAGGCGAGGTTGACCGGGTTGCTCATGGAGTAGCCGGCCAGCGACGCCGCCGTCAGTGCCAGACGCGGCAGGCCTTCGGGCAATGCGACATCCGCCAGCAGTTCCGGTTGCGCCAACAGCAGGTCCATCCCGCTGTCTTCGATCATGTAGGCCAGGCGTTCGGCCGGGTAGTCCGGGTCCAGCGGTACATAACCGGCGCCGGACTTGAGGATCGCCATGAGGCTGACGATCATCTGCGCATTACGCCGCACCGACAGGCCGACCCGCTGCCCCGGCGCCACACCGTGCTCGCGCAGGCGATGGGCAAGCTGGTTGGCCTGGGCGTTGAGCTGTGCATAAGTCAGTCGCTCTTCACCGACGATCACGGCCAATGCGTCGGGGGTGCGTGCGGCTTGTTGCTCGAAGCGTTGATGCGCCAGCAATGGACTGTCCAGCAGCGGCGCGGCGGGACGCGAGCCCAGCAACACCTGGGCTTTTTGCTTGGCATCCAGAAGGCTCACGGCCCCCAGAACCTGTTGCGGCTGTGCGACGAATTGCTCCAGCACCTGCAGCAGGTTCGCGCCCAGCCGCTCGATCTGCACGGTGCTGAACAAGGCCTGATCGAAACTGAATTCCAGGCGCAGGCTGGCGCCGACTTCGATGCCGAGGGTCAGCGGGTAGCTGGTGATTTCGTGATTGCGCAATGCGCCGAAGGTCAGTCCCGCCGGCGCGCCTTGCTTCAGCGCTTCGGCCACCGGGAAGTTTTCAAACACCAGCAGACTGTCGAACAGCGCGCTGCCCTGCTGTCCGGCCCAGCCCTGGATGTCGTAGAGCGGCACATGCTCGAACTCACGCAAGCTCAGGTTCAGCGCTTGCAGCTCGTTGAGCCATTGGCTGACCGGCTGCGTCGAGTATGGCGTAGCAATGATCGGCAAGGTGTTGATGAACAGGCCCAACTGTTGCTCGATGCCCGGCAACGGCGCGGATCGCCCGGCAATCGTCGCGCCGAACGCCACGCAGGATTGACCGGTGTAGCGCTGCAACAGCAGACCCCACGCGCCCTGCAACAAGGTGTTGAGAGTGATCTTCTGATGCCGGGCAAACTCGGTCAGACGCTGCATGGCGGCGCTTTCCAGCGTCAGGTGATGCTCGCCCATGCCGCGCCCCTCGACCGGCGTCGGCAAGGCTTGCGCCAGCAGCGTCGGCGTCTCGAGGGCAGCCAGCGCCTGTTTCCAGAACTGTTCGCCCGCCGCCAGTGGCTGTTGCTGAATCCAGCCCAGGTAGTCGCGGTATTGCCCCAGGGGTTTGGCCAGTGCCTGCCCGGCGTAATGCTGAATCACTTCGCCGAGCAACTGCGCGTTGCTCCAGCCGTCCATGAGGATGTGATGACTGGTGTAGATCAGGTGCCACGCGTCGCTGCCCTGACGCACCAGCATCAGGCGCAGCAGCGGCGCGGCGCTGAGTTCGAAACCACGGCTGCGCTGTTCGGCGGCCAGCGCATCGAGGTCGATATCGGCGGCCTCGATCACCTGCAATTGCAGGTCGATCTGACGATGAATGACCTGATGCGCAGACTCCAGACCCAACCAATGGAAGCTGCTGCGCAAAATGTCGTGGCGGTTGATCGCCGCTTGCCATGCCCGACCGAACGCCGCCAAGTCCAGCCCCTGAATATCGAGGCGCAGTTGATTGATATAGGCCTCAGCCTGTGGCTCATACAAGGTGTGGAACAACATGCCCTGCTGCATCGGTGTTAGCGGATACATGTCCTCGATGGCCGGGGCCGCGACAGGCAACGCGTCCAGCTGCGCCTGGTTGATCCGTGCCAGCGGGAAGTCCGATGGCATGACCTGCCCCGTCGGGGTTGCACAGCAATGTTCGATCAGCGCGGTGAGTTCTTCGGTGTAGGCATCGGCCAGTTGCTGAACGGTGCTGTCGGCAAACATGTCGCGACTGAAGCCCCATTGCAACGAGAGTTGACCGCCATAGACCTGGCTTTCCAGGGTCAGCCAGTTGGCCAGCGGCGCATCGTCACCCTGGGCATGACCGCCGCTTTCCAGCGCCGGTTCAAACAGCGCGCCCTCATCGAACTGACGGTCGAACTGGCCGAGGTAGTTGAAGGTGATCCGTGGTGCCGGCAATCCTTGCAAGGACTGACGCTGAGCCGGCTCGCCGAGGTAGCGCAGCAAGCCGTAGCCGAGACCTTTATCGGGGATGGCGCGCAGTTGTTCCTTGATCGTCTTGATCGCGTTCGCCGTTTCCGCGTGAGGTTGCAGGCGTACCGGGAACAAACTGGTGAACCAGCCTACGGTGCGCGTCAGGTCGAGGGCGTCGAACAGGTCTTCACGGCCATGGCCTTCGAGCTGGATCAGCGTCGAGTGATGCCCGGTCCAACGGCAAATCACCCGCGCCAGCGCCGTCAGCAGCAAGTCATTGACCTGGGTGCGATAGGCCGCCGGGGCTGTTTGCAGCAGCTGCCGCGTCAACCCGGCGTCGAGCTTCGATTCGATCTTGTGGCCGTGGCGATGCTGCAGGCTGCCCAGCGGATTTTCACACGGCAGGTCGCGGGCATCGGCGTGTTGCGCCTGCCAGTACGGCAGTTGCTGATCCAGTGTGCGGGCATGTTCTTGCAGATGACGGGCCCAGCTTTGGTAAGCGCTGGTTTTGTCGGGCTGGGTTGCGGCACTGCCGGCGGCCAATTGGGTGTAGGCCTGCTGGAGGTCTTCGAGCAGCACCCGCCACGACACGCCGTCCACCGCCAAATGGTGCACAGCCAGCAACAGGCGTTGCGTACCGTCGTCGAGACTGACCAGCAAAGCGCGCAGCAACGGCCCATCGGCCAGATCAAGGCTGCGTTGCGCTTCGTCGCACAGCGCCGACAACGCCTCGCTCGAGGACGCCTGCCGCTGCCACAGTCCCGCCGTTTCGACGGGCGATCCGTGGCACTGCTGCCAGCCATCGACACCCTGGGTGAAACGCAAGCGCAAAGCATCGTGATGGTTGATCACCGCGACCAGCGCGGCTTCAAGGGCTTGAGGGTTCAGCGCCTCGCGCGGCGTCAGCAGCAAGGACTGGTTCCAGTGTTGCGGCTGCGCGATGGCTTGCTCGAAAAAGTAATGTTGCGCCGGGGTCAGCAGCACCTCGCCGCTGACCGGCCCTTGATCGATGGAACTGCGATTGTCGAACGCCGCCACCAGCGCCAGGCTGCGCACCGTCTGGTACTGGAACAGGTCGCGTGGACTGAGGCGGATGCCGGCCTGACGGGCGCGGCTGACCACTTGAATGGAGATAATCGAGTCGCCGCCCAGCTCGAAGAAGTTGTCTTCGAGTCCCACGCGCTCCAGACCCAACACGTCCTGCCAGATCTGCGCCAGCGCCGTTTGCATGGCGTCTTGCGGCGCGACGAACGCGTGTTGCGGCGCCGCATCCGGTTGCGGCAGGGCCTTGCGGTCCAGTTTGCCGTTGGCGGTCACTGGCAGGGCATCCAGTGGCATCAGGAAGGTCGGCACCATGTATTCCGGCAAGCTGCTCAACAGCCAGGCCTTGAGGGTTTCCGGCCACTGCGGCTCGACGTTTTCCAGCACCAGGTACGCCACCAGATGCTTGCCGCCCTGCACCAGCACCACGGCTTCGCGCACCAGCGGATGCTGCATCAGGCGGGTTTCGATTTCCCCCAACTCGATACGCAGGCCGCGCAACTTCACTTGATGGTCGAGACGACCGAGGTATTCGATCACCCCGTCGGCGCGCTGGCGCACCCGGTCGCCGGTACGGTACAGGCGTGCGCCATCATGGAACGGGCATGGCACAAAACGCTCGGCCGTCAGGCCCGGCCGGCGGTGATAACTGCGCGCAAGACCCGCGCCGCCCAGGTACAACTCCCCCGCTACACCCGCCGGCACCGGCAGCAACTGTGCGTCCAGAACATGGGTGCGCAGGTTGGCAATCGGCCGGCCGATCGGCACGCTGTCGGCGCCTTCATCAACGCAGGTCCAGTGGGTCACGTCGATGGCCGCTTCGGTCGGTCCGTACAGGTTGTACAACCCGGCGCCTGGCAACTTGGCGAACACCTGAAGTTGAGCGTCCAGTGGCAAGGCTTCACCGCTGCAGGCGATGCGTTTGAGGCTGGCACAGGCTTCAACGCCCGGCTCGTGGATAAACGCCTGAAGCATCGACGGCACAAAGTGCAAGGTGCTGATGCCGAACTCGCCGATGAGGCGGATCAGCCGCGTCGGTTCGCGGTGCGCCCCCGGCGGCGCCACCACCAGACGGGCGCCAGTCATCAGCGGCCAAAAGAACTCCCAGACCGACACGTCGAAACTGAACGGGGTTTTCTGCAACACCGAGTCGCTGCCGTCCAGCCCATACGCCTGTTGCATCCAGCACAAACGATTGACCAGCGCCGCATGGCTGTTCCCGGCGCCCTTGGGCTTGCCGGTTGAGCCGGAGGTGTAAATCACGTAGGCCAGGTTCAAAGGATGCACCGACACCGACAGGCAGGTTTCGCGGTAACCGTCCAGCCAAGCCTCGTCCTGATCCAGTGCAATGACCTTGATGCCCTCGGTCGGCAGCGTGCCGACCAGAGCGCTTTGGGTCAGCAACACGCCAATCGCACTGTCTTCGATCATGTAGGCCAGGCGCTCCGCCGGGTATTCCGGATCGAGCGGCACATAGGCGCCGCCGGCCTTGAGAATTGCCAACAGGCCAATGACCATTTCCAGCGAACGCTCGGCGGCGATCCCGACCAGCACATCGGGACCGACACCCTGCTCGCGCAGGTAGTGGGCCAATTGATTGGTGCGCGCATTGAGCTGTGCATAAGTCAGCTGGCGATTGCCAAACACCAGCGCGGGCGCCTCGGGCGTGCGCAAGGCCTGGGCGTGGATCAATTCGTGAACGCACTGCTCGACGGGATAAGTTTCGGCGGTGCGGTTCCAGTCATGCACCAGCACCTGCTGTTCCTCCGCCGCCAGCATCGGCAGCTCGCCGACCCGCTGATTCGAATCGACCACCATCGCCTGCAACAGGCGCGTCCAGTGCTGCGCCATGCGCGCGATGGTCGGTGCGTCGAACAAGTCGCTGGCGTAGGTCAGTGCGGCGTGCAGCTTGCCGCTCTTTTCATAGGTGTCGAGGGTCAGGTCGAACTGCGTGGTGCGCCCTTCCCACTCGATTGCGCCCAACACCAGACCGGAGGCGGTGCTGATGCTGGACATGTCCGCGACTTGCGGCTGGTGGTTGTACATCACCTGGAACAGCGGCGTGTGGCTGAGGCTGCGTTCCAGTTTCAGCGCTTCGACCAGACGCTCGAACGGCAGGTCCTGATGGGCCTGGGCGCCGAGGGCGGTCTCCTTGATGGCGCGCAACAAATCGTCGACGCGGGTCTGGCCGTCAAGCTGTGTGCGCAGCACCTGAGTGTTGACGAAGAAGCCGATCAGGCCTTCGATTTCCGCTCGGTTGCGGTTGGCAATCGGCACGCCGACACGGAGATCGGTTTGCCCGGTGTAGCGATGCAGCAGCACGTTGAACGCACCGAGCAACAGCATGAACAGGGTGATGTTGTGTTTCTGCGCAGTGGCACGCAGTTGCTCGGCCAGTTGCGGGTCGACAGCGAACTCGTAACGAGTGCCGCGATAGCTCGGCATTGCCGGGCGCGAGTGATCGGTGGGCAGTTCCAGCACCGGGTGTTCGTCGCCGAGCTGCGCCTGCCAGTAATCCAGTTGACGCGCCTGTTCACCCGCCTCCAGCCAGCGGCGTTGCCACAAGGCGTAGTCGCTGTACTGGATCGGCAACGGCGCGAGTTGCGGTTGTGCACCGGCCTCGAAGGCGTCGTAGCAGCGGATGAACTCATCAATCAGCACGTTCATCGACCAACCATCAGAAACGATGTGGTGCAGGGTCAGCAGCAGGACATGTTCCTGTTCGGCGAGTTTGAGCAAGGTCACGCGCAGCAACGGACCGACCGAAAGATCGAAGGGCAACACCGATTGCTGCTCCGCCGCCTGGGCGACGGCACGTTCGCGCTCAGTGGCCGGCAATGCGCTGAAATCCACCTGCTTGATGACCAGCGGCGCGCTGGCCGGCACTTGCAGCAAGCTGTCGTCGGCCTGACGCTGGAACACCGTGCGCAGGGTTTCGTGACGCTCCACAAGACTGGCAAAGGCCTGTTCCAGCGCAGGCAGGTTCAACTGCCCGGTCAGACGCACCGCGCCCGGCAGGTTGTAGGCGCCACTTTGCGCGTCCAGTTGCCAGAGAAACCACATGCGTTGCTGGGCGTACGACAACGCCTGGCGATCCTCGGCCTCGACGCCGGCAGGAATCGGGAACCGGGCGAAATCAATGCCTTCCTTTTGCAAGGCCGCAAGGAACATCTGGCGCTTTTCCAGGGGCAACCCGATAAACCGGCGAGCAAGTTTCAAGGAGTCTTCAGCATTCATTTCTAAGCATCCGGATCAGTGGCGGGAAGCACAAAGGCACGTCGTCCCTATAAAACGAATGCAGACCGGAAAAATTAGCGAATGAGAACAAGTGTCAGCGGAGGTGGATCGCGGGATGTCAGGTTGCGGCAAATCAAATGTAGGAGCGGGTTTGCTCGCGAAAGCGTCGGGTCAGCCAACATCAATGTTGAATGATGAACCGCTTTCGCGAGCAAGCCCGCTGCCAAATCTGGCCGTGTCAGGCAGTGGCAGCCATGGCGTGCCGGCGATGGTGAACATCGAGCTGGTCCTTGATCACCCGCAACACCTTGGCTTCGTGCTCATGGATGAAGAAGTGACCACCGGCCAGCATGTCCACGGAGAAGCTACCGTGGGTTTCCCTGCTCCAGCCGATCAGCTGTTCAGTGGTCGCGCGATCAGCCTTGCCGCCAAGCACGTGCACCGGGCATTTCAGCAACGGACGCTGGATCGGCTCGAAGCGTCCGCACAGCAGGAAGTCTGCACGCAGGATCGGCAGCGTCAGGCTCATCAGCTCTTCATTGGCCAACACTTCTTCACTGGTGCCATTGAGGGTGCGCAGTTGCTCGATCAGCTCGGCATCGGTTTTCGGATCGGCAAAACCCTGGTCGTAGTCGGCCCGCATCGTCGGCGCGGCGGTGCCTGAAGCGAACAGCGCCACCGGCTCAGGGCAACCCAGCGAGCGAAAGGCGTGGGCCATTTCGCAGGCCAGCAAAGCGCCGAGACTGTGGCCGAACAGCGCGTACGGCGCCTTGAGCGTGGCTTTCTGTTCCTGGGCGAGTTGCAGCGCCAGGTGCCGCATGTCGGTGTGCAAGGGCTCGCCGAACCGCGCGCCGCGCCCCGGCAGTTCCACCGGTTGCAGCCTGAGCCACTCCGGCAGTTTGCGCCGCCAGCGGCTGTAGACCATGGCGCTCGCGCCTGAATAGGGCAGGCACAGCAATGTCAGCTGGGTCACCGGGCTTACCTCGAAAAGTTGTCTGTAAAGAGAACGGATGAGCGCCGCGGGGAATTAGGTGGATACTGAATTGTGGCGAGGGAGCTTGCTCCCGCTGGGCTGCGAAGCGGCCCCAGAACCAGCCGCCTCTGTCATGCCAGGTAACACTTGGCTGAGGGGTTTACGACGGCTTCGCCGCCGAGCGGGAGCAAGCTCCCTCGCCACAGAATGGGTGAATGAATTACTTGAGGTGACGGAAACTTTGGATTGCGGAACCGAGGACGACAGCCCCCGCCACGATTGCCACCCAGAACCCGCTGCGCGCACCGAACGCATCCACCAGCCACCCCGAACTGGCCGCGCCAATCGCCACGCCAATGCTCAACCCGGTGACCAGCCAGGTCAGCCCTTCGGTGAGTTTGGCCGGCGGCACGATGCGCTCCACCAAGGCCATCGCCACAATCAGCGTCGGGGCAAAAAACAGCCCGGAGACGAATACCGCCAGCGACAACCCGAGAATGTTGCTCGCCAGCAACAACGGCAACGTAGTCACCGCCGTCGCCACCCCGCCATACAGAAACAATCGCGGCAACGGCACTTTCGAGCGCAACGCCCCGAACGCCAGCCCGGCCAGGCACGAGCCGATGGCATACACCGACAACACAATGCTCGCCGCCGCCGGCTGTCCCTGTTGCTGGGCGAACGCCACGCTGACCACATCGACCACGCCGACAATGGTGCCCATGGCAACCATCAACAGCATCAGCAACTGAATCTCGGCGGAACGAATGATCGAGCCCTGATGGTGTTCTTCATGGGGATGAATCGCCGGCTCCGTGTCCCGTTGCAGGACAAACGCCGTGACGCCAATCGCCAGCATCAGCAACGCCGCCAACGGCCCCGCTTCGGGGAACGCCACCACGCACAGGCCCACTGACAGTGGCGGTCCGACAATGAAGCAGACTTCGTCGAGCACCGATTCCAGGGCGTACGCGGTCTGCAATTGTGGCTGGCCGCGATAGACCTCGGTCCAGCGCGCCCGCACCATCGCCGACATGCTCGGCATGCAACCGGCCAGCGCGGCGAACAAAAACAACGTCCAGTTCGGCGCCTGCAAACGCGTGCACAGCAACACCAGCAGCAATGCCCCGCCACCGGTCAGCGCTGACACCGGCAAGATCCGGCGTTGCCCGAAACGGTCCACCAGACGCGAAACCTGTGGCGCGCAAAACGCCGTCGCGAGGGCAAACGTCGCCGCCACCGCACCGGCCAGCCCGTAACCACCTTGCAACTGGGAGAGCATGGTGATCAGGCCGATACCGGTCATGGAAATCGGCATGCGCGCGATCATCCCGGCCAGCACGAAAGCCCGGCTGCCTGGGGCTTTGAACAGTTCGCGGTAGGGGTTGGCCATGGTTCGGCTCTCGATAAGGGCCTGCAAGTTGCCATAAGGCGGGTGAAGGGGAAAGGGTCGAATTGTTGGTTGAATGTGAAGGCTGCGATCTTTTGAGCTTGCTGCTGAACTCTCCACCATCCAGACCAGTCTGCTGATTAAGCCCACATCTCAAGGCGCTAACCTTCCGGAGGCATGAGCCTTGATCCGGAGTGTCGCAACAATGGCTGATCATCATCCCGAACGACAAAGCGCTATCGACGCCCACGGCATCATTGGCGACATGCGCAGCGCGGCATTGGTCAACGATAAGGGCAGCGTGGATTTTTTCTGCTGGCCGGAATTCGACAGCCCGTCGATCTTCTGCTCGTTGCTGGACACGCCCGAGGCCGGCATTTTCCAACTGGCACCTTACCTGGCCGATGCCCGCCGCGAGCAGATCTACCTGCCCGACACCAACGTGCTGCAAACCCGCTGGCTCAGCGACAGCGCGGTGGTCGAAGTCACTGACCTGCTGCCCATCGGCGATAGCGAAGATGATCTGCCGGTGCTGATGCGCCGGGTTCGGGTGGTCAGCGGCCAGGCGACGTTTTACATGCGCTGCGCCGTGAGGCATGACTATGCTCGCGCCAAAACCCGCGCGCGCCTGGACGAAAAGGACGTGGTATTCGAGGCAGCCGATCAACCGTCCATGCGCCTGTCTTCGGATCAGGTGTTGCGTATCGACGGCAACACGGCGGTGGCCGAATTCACGCTGGAACAGGGCCAGGGTGCGCAATTCCTGCTGGGCGGCGTCGACGATCCCCGCTTCAAGGACGGGGCCGCAGACTTGTGCATGGAGCGCACACTGAAGTTCTGGCGCGACTGGACCGGCCAGTCCAACTACCGCGGTCGCTGGCGGGAAATGGTCAACCGCTCGGCCCTCGCGCTGAAGCTTTTGACCTCACGCAAACACGGCGCAATCCTCGCCGCCGCCACGTTCGGCCTGCCGGAAACGCCGGGCGGTGAACGCAACTGGGATTATCGCTACACCTGGATCCGCGACGCCTCGTTCACGGTCTATGCCTTCATGCGCCTGGGGTTTGTCCAGGAGGCCAACGATTACATGCGCTGGCTGCGCGGGCGGGTCAGCGACTGCCACGGCAAACCGATGAAACTCAACATTCTCTACGCCATCGATGGCCGTCAGGAACTGCCGGAAACCGAACTCTCGCACCTCAGCGGCCATGGCGGGGCCACGCCGGTTCGCATCGGCAATCAGGCTTACGACCAGATCCAGCTCGACATCTTCGGCGAGCTGATGGATGCGGTGTACCTGGTCAACAAGTACGGCGACGCCATCTCCCATGAAGGCTGGAAACACGCGGTGGACGTGGTCGATCAGGTCTGCGAAACCTGGCAGCAAAAAGACGTCGGCATCTGGGAAATGCGCGGCGAGCAGCATCATTTCCTGCACTCTCGATTGATGTGCTGGGTCGCGCTGGACCGGGCGATCCGCCTCGCCTCGAAACGCTCCCTGCCCGCCCCGTTTGCCCGCTGGGACCAGACCCGTCAGGCGATCTACGTCGACATCTGGGAAAATTTCTGGAACGAAGAGCGCGGGCATTTCGTCCAGCACATCGGCGGCACCGCGCTGGATGGTTCGATGTTGCTGATGCCGCTGGTGCGTTTTGTCAGCGCGAAAGATCCGCGGTGGCTATCGACCCTCGAAGCCATCCAGAAAACCCTGGTACGCGACGGCATGGTCTATCGCTACCGCAACGAAGACAGTCAGATCGACGGCCTCACCGGCACCGAAGGCGCCTTCGCTGCGTGTTCGTTCTGGTATGTCGAATGCCTGGCCCGGGCCGGCCAGGTGGAAAAGGCGCACCTGGAGTTTGAACAATTGCTGCGGTACGCCAATCCGCTGGGGTTGTACGCCGAAGAGTTCGACAGCCATGCGCGGCATCTGGGCAATACACCACAAGCGCTGACGCACCTGGCGCTGATCAGCGCGGCGAGTTTTCTGGACCGGAAACTGAGTGGGGAAAAAAACTACTGGCAGCCGTGAGACCGAGACGCTTTGCTGATCCCACCCATCAACTGTGGCGAGGGAGCTTGCTCCCGTTGGGCGGCGAAGCAGCCCCAAAACCATCCCACTCGGTGCATCAGGTAAAACGTAATCACAGGGTGTACGACGACTTCGTCGCCCCACGGGAGCAAGCTCCCTCGCCACAGGTTTCGTAAAGGGCAAAGTCCTACGCTTCATAAACAAGACCCGCTGCCAACCTCCCGAAATACCTTGTTGCCAGCCGCTACATCCCCACCTACCATCGACCGTCAACGGGCACAGCGGAGCTGTCCAACAAAACCCGAATTCAAGGAACCCGAATGACCCAGCGTATCCACCGCAGCATCGACACCCCACTCCGATCCGGCCTGAACCGCGACGAACTGTGGGAAGGCCCCGACAAAGGCCTGATCAAATGCTGGGAAATCGGCCGCCAACGCGCCGCCCGCTTCCCCGAACTCGCCCAACAATGCCGCGCCGGCGAACTGCCGGTGCTGGGCTGGAAAGGTGGTGTCAGCCGCAGCCTGAAGAAACTCGAAAAGTACGGCTCCCTCAAATACCTTGCTCAATGGCAGGGTTTGCGCGGGGAAGATCTGGAGGTTGACCTGGATGAAGAACGAGCATTGACGTGCTCGCGGACCGGGATGGTGGTGACGTTTACGCCGGATCGGGCGAAATATATCAATCAGGTGGCGGAAGCCGAAACTTGAGCCTCCACTGTGTGGCGAGGGAGCTTGCTCCCGTTCGACTGCGCAGCAGTCGCAAAGATTGGCGCGAAAACGCCAGGCGCAACGATCAGAGCGTCACCGAATCTACTTCAGAACTCACCGAAAACCGCTCGCGATAGGCTTGCGGCGTCACGCCCATGGCGCGCAGAAAACTGCGGCGCAGCGTCTCTTCGCTACCAAACCCGCACTGCACGGCGACCCGTTTTATCGGCACACCGGTATCACTGAGTAACCGCCGCGCCGTCTCGACCCGAATCAGTTCGATGGCCCGCGCAGGCGTCTGACCGGTGTCGGCGCGGTAGTGGCGGACGAAGCTGCGTTCGCTCATGCCGGCCTGTAGCGCCAAGGTGGGAATGCCCAGATCCATGGTGAGGTGTTCGCTGATCCAGGCGTGAAGGTCGTCGAATCGGCTGCCTTCTTTTTGCAATGACAGGGTCACGCTGAACTGCGACTGACCGCCCGGACGTTTAAGGAAAACCACCAACTGCTGCGCCACTTCCAACGCCATGTTACGACCCAGGTCTTCTTCGACCATGGCCAGCGCGAGGTCGATGCCAGCCGTGACCCCGGCCGAAGTCCACACCGGGCCGTCATTGATGAAAATCGGATTGGGCTCGACCCGCAGCCGTGGATGCCTCTGCGCCAGCTGATCGCAACGGGTCCAGTGCGTGACCACCCGACGGCCATCGAGCCAGCCACTGGCCGCCAGTAAAAACGCCCCGGTGCACACCGATGCCACCCGACGGCATCTCGCCGCATGCTCATGCACCCAGGCCACCAGTGCCGCATCCTCCGCTGCCGCGTATACGCCCCAGCCGCCGGCAATGATCAAGGTATCGCTGCCTTGTGCGGGCAACGGGTCGGCCAACAACGCCAGCCCCGCCGACGACATCACCGCCCCGCCGCCGCTGGCAATTACTGTCGGTGCATAAGGCGGCGGCAAACCTTTCTGGCGGGCAATATCGTTGGCAGAGGCGAACACCTGCAGTGGCCCGGTAACGTCGAGCAGTTGCACATTGGCGAACGCGAGCACATGAATGGTCTTGGGCATGTTTGGCGTAATTCGTGGGGTAATTGGCGTATGCGCCAAATCCTACGAGCCTAGAGTGAAGCCGTCCACCCACTTCACGAGAAAAACACCATGACGCTGCAGATCGGTTTTCTGTTGTTCCCGCAGGTTCAGCAACTGG
Organism: Pseudomonas sp. NFX71; assembly: GCF_048079215.1. Classification (NCBI taxonomy): domain Bacteria; kingdom Pseudomonadati; phylum Pseudomonadota; class Gammaproteobacteria; order Pseudomonadales; family Pseudomonadaceae; genus Pseudomonas; species Pseudomonas sp. NFX71. Next base: position 6,674,920 of record NZ_CP182230.1, read on the forward strand.
ACCTGACCGGCCCTTATGACGTGCTGGCCTCGTTGCCGGACGTGAAGGTGCATTTGATCTGGAAGGACTTGATGCCAGTCACCGCCAGCACCGGCCTGGTGCTGAAACCCACCGTCACCTTCGACGATTGCCCGGCACTGGATGTGATCTGCATTCCCGGCGGCAGCGGTGTCGGGCCGTTGATGGAAGATGAAAAAACATTGGCATTCATCAAGGCTCAGGCGGCCCATGCCCGGTATGTCACTTCGGTGTGCACGGGAGCGTTGGTGCTGGGTGCTGCGGGCCTGCTCAAGGGTAAACACGCGACCACTCATTGGGCGTATCACCAATTGCTCGCGCCATTGGGTGCGATTCCGGTGAAGGATCGGGTGGTGCGCGATGGCAATCTGTTGACCGGTGGCGGGATCACCGCGGGCATCGATTTCGCGCTGACATTGGCCGCTGAATTATTCGATAAGGACACGGCGCAGCTGGTGCAGTTGCAGCTGGAATATGCTCCGGCGCCGCCATTTGCTTCGGGCTGTCCTGAGACCGCTCCGGTCAGCGTGCTGGAGGAGGCGTGGAAACGGGCTGCCGGGTCGTTGAAATTGCGCTCGGAAATCACCGAGCGTGTTGCGGCGAAGCTCGATCAGGTGTCAGTACGCTGATCCATTCCTCGGTGCAGCCAGCGTCCGGCTCCACCGAGGACTTTCCATCGCCCACAAAAAAACCCGCCTAAGCGGGTTTCTCAAGACCATTTCGACATCCTGTCAGCAGCCATCCAGGCTTATGGTCGATCATCCGTGATCCTGAGTGCATCCTGCGACTCAGTTGATGGATCCAGATTAACGACATTGTTGAAGCGTAAACAGACGACATACCCGCGCTCTGGTGTAAGCCATTGACCATTCAGGACCCGAGTCCGCACAGTGTGGCGCGGGGGAATGTGTGGCGAGGGAGCTTGCTCCCGCTGGGTCGCGAAGCGAGCCCAAAAGCTTTGCGACTGCTTCGCAGGCGAGCGGGAGCACGCTCCCTCGCCACACAGGCTCGCTCGCACAAAGACATGGTCAACTTTTCAGCAGGCGAAAAAAAACCCGCCGAAGCGGGTTTTTCCCAAGACCATGTCGACTCCCTGTCGATAGCGTTCCTTGCTGATGGCCGATCATCCTTGATCCCGAAGCACTTCCTGTGTTCCGGTTGATGAGGCTAGATTACGCATCGGATCCAATCTGCAACAGGCGACATCGTTGCCACCGCGCGTAAGACATTCGCCATACCGCCCCTTCCGCAAACCCTTAGACGCCTCAGGCGTCGAGCCTGAAAGCCTTGAATTCAGGGGCCCGCGGGCCATTACTCTGGCTGATGCTCGCGAGCCTTGGTGTTGATCTTCAGAAATTCTTCGATGTTGTTCATCTGCTCATCCCAACCACGGCTGTCCATACGGAACGCCTTGAGCCGCCGCGACTGGGGAATGTGATCGAAGCCGGACTCGGTGACCTTGAGCAAGGTGCCGTTATCCATGTCTTCAAGCTCGAAGAGCACCAGGGTGGTGGGCTCCTGGGAGTAGTCGACTTCGGGCTTCACGGCATACGGGTGCCAGCGAAACGAAAACACGCGTTCCGGCTCGACTCGCTCCACCAGGACATTCCACAGCAAATGCTCATAACCTGGGTAGGTAATCTGTCCCTGAGTCCATTCGCCGGCGACAAAGCGCTTGCCTTCCAGTGCCACGCCAAACCACTGCCCGAACGCTTCGGCGTTGGCCAGCACGCGCCAGACCTGCGAACGCGGCACTTTAAGCAGGATCTTCCTTTCGATGCGATCTGATGCTGGGTTCATAAGTCACCTCCTGTACTTAACAGTAGGCCTGTAAGACCACAAGACCAACCTTAAAGTTGTATCAATCGGGTTTCTCATTCAACCCTGCCTGAAATATTCAGGCCGCACATCCGCACCAGAGTTCGGGGTTGAGAACGACAGAAGTGATACAGGCGCAAGGACATCCAAGCGTGCGCAGATCACTTACTAAGGGCTCCAGCGCCACCGCAAGCGAATGAGGCTTCGCTACACTGCACCTCACTTTTCCAGTCACAGCGAGAATCCCCATGCACCCACGCTTGCTCCTGGCGCTGACGCCATTGCTGTTCACCACCATTGCCCATGCCGTCGATTGCGACAACGCCACCGACCAGGCCACGATGAATCAATGTGCGGCGCAGCAGAACAAGGCGGCGGACAAGGAGTTGAATGCGCTTTACCGGCAGATCACCGAGCGCTTGAAGGACCATCCCGACAGCAAGAAGCTGTTGGTAGGCGCGCAGCGGGCATGGATCGGGTTTCGGGATGCCGAGTGCAAGTTTTCGGCGTCCGGGGTTGAGGGCGGGAGTGTCTATCCGTTGATTTACAGCAATTGCATCACGGACCTGACCAAGGCGCGGGTTGAGGCTTTCAAGATTTACTTGAAGTGTCAGGAGGGGGATCTGAGTTGTCCGGTGCCTGGGGTTTGAGGATCTGGTGCCTGTCAGGGCCTCATCGCGGACACGTCGGATCGCGATGACGCCCTGACAGGCGCCGCAATTACCGGACAAATATCTGCGCCGTGGTAATCGCCATATCCCCACCCGGCAACTTGATGCTGCCCACCTGTTTCAGGCTGTCGGCATCAAAAATCGCCACATCGTTAAACGTCCCCGCCAGGTAAATCTTGCTGCCGTCCTTGTTGAAGGAAATGCAGTAGTAGGAATGATCCAGCGTCGCCGCCTGCAGCATTTTCTTTTCCTTGATGTCGTACTTCGCCAGGCGATTGAGCACGCCGAACATCAGGTTCGGGTCCTTCGGCGAGCGCATGCCGCTGAAGTAGATTTCCGTCAGAGGCCCGAAGTCGGTGGTTTCGGTCTTGCCGGTTTTCAGGTCAATGCTGAACAACCCGTAGAGGTACTCGGCGGTAGCGGGATCCTGCTTCTTGTCCTTGAATTTCGCCGCGGTGTAGAGCAGCGAAAAGTCGTGACGATAGGTCTGCTGGTTCCACACGTAGAGCACGTCCGGTGCGCTGTAATTCGCCCGCTTCCAGTGACGGCTGGGGATCAGCACGTCGAACTTGCCGGTTTTCACATCGACCTTGTAGACGTCCGCCCCCGCGACATAAAGCGTGCCGTCGTCGCCACTCTGCATGATGGTGAGCTGCCGTGGTGCCGGGAAGCTGCGCACCGGTTTGGCGTCCATACCGGCGTCGGTGGCGTAGACGTCCAGCCGAGGCTGCTGCACTTCGTAGCGGTCATTGAGCATCAACGTCGGGTTGGCGATGGCGAACAGTTCCTTGCCGTCATGGCTGAGGGTGAAGGCGAACATCGACTTCGCTTTCTCCCCCGGTTTCTGGGTGATGCTGGCGTGGAACACCTGCTTGCAGCTGTCCAGTTCGACGCCGTAGACATCCGCGTAGTGATTGTTCAGCACATAAGCGGTCTTGCGATCCGGCGACAACTGAACCGTGCCCGGACCGAAGGCGTCCGGCATCTTGCAGGTCTTGAACAGTGTGTCCGTGGCCAGGTCGATCACGTGCAGGTTGTTCGGGTAATTGGTGGTCACCATGTACTCGTGACCGTGTTGCAGAGCGGAGTTTTCATCGGCCAGAACGTTGAACGAACAGACGCTCAGGACGGCAAACGCGGCCAGGCCGCAGGCTTTGATGCTGTGCATGCTGGAATCCTTCTTTTGTCCGATCACTTGTCTTTTGGAAAGACAGTGCCAAGGTTGCGCCAGTTGTCGTTGGACGCCTGGGCATCCTTGTTCCAGTCCGGGTAGGTGCTCATCATGTCGGGCACCTGGGCCGGCCACCAGCAAGGGTCGGAGCAGCCATAAAGGTCGGCTTCCATCGGCTGGCACAACGACGACACACCGCCAAACGCATCGATTTCCCAACCCGGGTCGGTGGTCGACGCACAGCCCGCGACAGAGCTCATCGCCACCACTTCTTCGATGCGGTTTTCGGCCGCGGCCTCATCGAGTTTCAACGCTTTATTATTGATTGCCTTGAGATGTTTCATATCAGTGAGCCTTGCGCGGAGTGATGTAGCTGCTGATAAACGCAGGGTTGTGGGCCATGATCCGGGTGTAGACCTCGATGCCGAAATCGACCCAGTCACGCATCAGTTCGCAGTAGTGATAGGTCGGGTGGGTCGGGTCGCCGTAACGGGCGTAGCTCTCGTGGTAGCAACCGCCGGAGCAGAGATTGCGGATCTGGCAGTCCTCGCAACCGGTGTTGGTACGGTCAAGGCGCTGGGACAGGAAGTCGTTCAGCTCGACCTGTTTCACACCGCTGTGCACGTTGCCGAAGGTCGGCAGCGATGAGCCGGTAAAGCGGTGGCACAGGTTCAGTTCACCCTTGTGATCCACCGCCAGCATCTTCAGGCCCGCGCCGCAGGGCAGGGCTTTTTTGTGGCCTTCGTGGATGTCGGTGATCAACTGGTGCAGGTTGGAGAAGCCGATGTTGCGGTGCTCCAGCGCCGCGTCCAGGTAACGCCGACCGAGGCGTTTCATACTGGCAAAGACCTCGATCAGTTCGTCACTGGTGAGGTTGAAGGTGCTGATGTCGCCGGAGGTCACCGGGGCAAAGCCGACTTCGGCAAACCCCAGTTCATTGAACAGGTGATCCCAGATGGTTTCGACGTCGGTGACGCCGGTGGTCAGGGTTACGCGGGCACCGACCGGACGACTGTTGTAGCGCGACAGCAGCATCTCGGCCTTGCGCCGCACCACGTCGTAAGTGCCCTGCCCGCCCACGGTGATGCGGTTGCGGTCGTGCACGGTTTTCGGCCCGTCGATACTGACTGACAGGCCGAAACGGTGGGCGTTGAGGTAGTCCACGGTGTCTTCGGTGAGCAGCGTCGCGTTGGTGGTCATGACGAACTCGACGAACTTGCCGGCCTCGCGGAAACGCTTCTCGCAATAGTCGACCATGTATTCGATCAGCTTGCGATTGCTCAGCGGCTCACCGCCGAAAAACACCACGGTAAAACGCTCTTCGTCCGGGGATTCACGCAGCAGCATTTCCACTGATGCAATAGCCGTTTCGACGTCCATTTTCTTGCCGGCCGATGGCTTGTCGAGGTCTTCCTTGTAGCAGTAGGTGCAGCTCAGGTTGCAGCCGGTGTTGACGTTGAGCACCACGGTATTGATCGCGGTGCGCTCGACCCGTTTGGTGCCGATGTCCGGGGTCAGCGGCGAGCCGTCGCTGACCAGCTCCAGGGACATCAGGTCGCGCAGGGTCTCGGTGATTTCGTCGCCGTTGAAGCGAGAAGACAAACGCTGGATCAGGTCGTCCGACGAACAGCCGGGACCGCGCAACGTATCAATGATGGTGCCCGTCAGCTCGTCGCTGGCGAACAGTGAACTGCTGGGAATGTGAAACAGCATGCGGTCGGCATCGACGTGCACTTCGTGCAGGTTCCGCTCAACCAGATTCAAAATAGCGCCCATTGCAACCTCCTGTGCAAACCCCGTTCTGCGGGGCCTGCGGTCATTCCGAAAAAAGTGTCTGAAGACTTGGGTTTCAGCCAACTCACGGAATGGGTGGATTGTTCCAGCGTTGCACGGTGACGATCATGTGGCCTTCGCCGGTCAGGGATTTCCCTGCGTCGTCGACGGCGGCGATCACCTTGAGGTTGCCGGCATTGTTGGTGGACATTTTGCGTTGCGGATTCGGCCCGGCATCGCCCGGGGTGAACACGCCGGTGTCGGCTTGCATGGTGCCGGCGAACTTGACGTCTTCGTCTTCCTTGGCGCGGTCGTCGAAGGCTTCGACCGACCACTGCGCCGGGAACACGCCGATGCGATACGGCTTGCCGTCAGCGCCCTTGCCCCACGCTTCAGCATCAAAACGCCCCTGGACTTTCGGCGTCGAACCACCGCCATCGCCGATCCGCGCCACCGAGAACTCGGGCACGACTTTGACTTCGGCAATTTTGCTGTAGACCGACAGGGTCGGGCCTTTCAGCGTGCCGACGGTGACGTTGCGCAGGCCCGGCTGGGCATTGGCGGCGGCTTTGAGTCTGACCTTGATACGATCTGCGTTTTGCTCGACAACCTCGACCACTTCCACGCCTTTGCCGAAGTTCGGTTTGCCGCTAAGACCGCTGCCGATCAGGGTCACTTCGGTCTCGACGCCAGCCTTCAGATAACCCGGCTGCACCGCCAGCAAACGACTGCTGCCCTGCTTGGCCGCGACGAAGTCCAGACCGCGTTCATCGTGCTCGGCCTCGAACATCCGGCCCTGCATGGCATTGCCCTGGGCGGCGAACACCTGACGCATGGTCACGCCGTCGATGGTCACGTTGCCACGCCATTCATAGCCGGTGTAGAGAATCGCGCTGCCGTCGCCATTGAACGGGGTGCCATCGGCGTATTGGCCTTTGACGCTGACCTTGAACGTGTCGTCGCCATCGGCGCTCACGCTCATCACCCCGGCCAGTTCACCTTTGCCTGGCAAGTGGCCGCTGAAGCTCCAGTCGCCCACCAGCGCCTCGGCTTTCGGCGCCGTGGCCTGCCATTTTTTCCAGGCCGGGTTGTCCAGCGGATAACGCTTGGCCAACAACGGCACCATGTCTTTTCGTGCCAGATCGAACCAGTCGCGGTCGCGAGACAGAGCCTGGTATTCCAGCGACGGCCACTGGCCGAGGTGGAAATTCACCAGACGCTCCCATTCCTGGGCCGGACGCCGTTGCAGGGCGACCCGCGCCCCGGAGTGGCAGCGGCCGCACATCTGGCTGGTCTGGTCGTCGAATTTCTCGACAGTATTGAGTCGCCGCTCCAGCGCATACCGAACGCCATCGGTCTCACTCGGCGCCAGGCCCTGAGTGTCGGCCAGGTACTTGACCAAGGTGCGGCGGTCGTCATCGCTGATCTGCAAACCGTGCATGGTCTGCATCCGGGCGATGCTCATCAGCCAGCCTTCCGGCGTTTTGCGCTGGTGACTGATGCGGCTCAGGGCATTATCGGCTTCAGGGGTGTGACAGCCCTGACAGGTTTCCTTGAGGATGGTCTGGGCGTCGCGGGCTGCCAGGCTATAAGGCGAATGCAGCGCCACACAGGCGGCCACGGCCAGCAGACTGACGCTCAGGCCTGATCGGAGTTTTCTCTTCATCAACGTCGAACCTCGCACGGTGCTTTCTTATTTTTGTGGCTTATCGTTTTTATGGTTTCTGCCGCCGGCGGCGCACCGCAGACGGAGGCAAGAGAAACGTCTGCGATGACCAATACACGGAGCGTGCCAGCTTGCCGATTAGCTTTTTAATCAAGCGGTTGCGTGAAGTTGACTGCGGTTGAGCCTGCCTGAGCCTGAGTACTTGCGTCTAATATCGCGACAGGTGTTGCAGTCTGAGACAAGCATAGTTGCCGTGGCGGCAACAGCTCATCGCCCGACGATTGACGGCAATCCCCTGCGGGGGCGAAATAAGTGTTCATCCATTGCCAGTCGGGGGTCCCAACATGGCAAGCGTCACTGTCCTGGCGGGGGACTTTCTGCAGGGTGACGGAGAGTACACAGACGGCGTTTTCACCCTGAGAACGTCGCTCCACCCGTGGCCCGGCATCACCCTGCCACTTTCCTCGTTCAAAAGCGTGGAAGTCGCCAACGAGGATTCGATCAATAACATCAAGGACGCCATCGGTTTCGGCGTCGCCGGCGCCATGCTGCTCGGCCCCATCGGCGCCATTGCCGGTTTCATGCTGGCCGGAAAGGAAACCGAAGTGACGTTCCTGGCCACGCTCAAGGACGACAGGAAATTACTGGTTGCCGTAGATGGCAACACGTTCGACGATATTTTTCGGAGAATCGCCGCCTGATTACTCAGCGCGAGCCGCACCGGTTACACGGTGCGGCTTGTCGCTGGTTCAGATCGAATAGGTGGGATGAATGCTTTTGTGCGCCTCGATTTCCTGACGCATGTCCGCCACCAGTGTGGCGATGGCATGGGGACTATCCAGTGTCCACACCGGAACGTGGGTGGCGATCAGGTCTACTTTGCCAGTCATGCAGTCACAGACCCGGATCGTCAGGGACTGGTCCGCTTCCATGTTGCAGGTGCAGACGGCGGGTAGAAAACTGTGTTCGATGATGCTTTGGATTTCCAGGGTTGAAAGGAACATCGCAACCTCCCTTACACCAGATGTGTGCCGGGTAAATGCTCCGTCATTTCACCCACCGAGCCTGAAAATTCTATTCCCCAAAAGTGGGGGGCTCAAGAGCGCAACCCGGTTGCTCGTCGTCTCGGCGTTCAAGCTTTCGCGCTACCCGTCGATAACCTGCTACACCAAACGTTAAGGGAATGACGACATGGCAATTTCTTTAAACTCAGCCTCGATCCAGCCATCGGCCGCTCAGCTCAGCCAGTCCAGCCAACCACTGACAGCGAAAACGCTGAGTGAAGAGCAGCAGAAAACGACGGTAAACATCAATCCCGCGGCGATTTATCATCCAAGCGATGAGGCGCCTGCCACCAGTCTGACCATCGAATCGATCGAGACCTGGATCGGCCGCAGCCAGTCGCCTGATTTCCCGCAGGTTGCCGAGCGGCACCAAAACGCCCATCAATCGCTGAAATCCTCTTTTGAAGAGTTCCAGTCGGCGTTGGCCCACGCCTATCCGGACCTCGCCGACAAAAAATTCGGCTTCACCATTCAAGCGGATGGAAGCCTCAAGGCCCTCAACACTTCTGGCGCGCTCAGTTCTTCCGACATGAATCGGCTGAACAATTTGCTGAATGCATCCAGTTCGCTCAAATCGGCAGCGAGCAGTTACCGCGACGCCTCCATCGAGCTGGTGGCCGCCGACTCCGTCTGGGGGGGCAGCTACGTGGGCGGGTACAACCTGAACAAGGAGAACTTCGCCAACACCATCGATCTGGGCGCCCTGTTCTTGAAGAAAGGCTCGGCGCCAAACGCTGAAACCCTGAACGGCTTCTTCTCCTCTCAGTTGTGGAGCAAAGGCGAGCGGATGACGCAGGAGATGGAAGTGCAGATGCTGACCGAGCGCGACGCCAAGAAGATCGACGAGACGGTCTGATTGCAGACAGCGCAGCGTATCGCCCGAATCAGCCCGGACACTCCATAGGTCTGGGCTGAAAAACCGTCTCTTGAATCTCAGGCACCGTCGCGATTTGCGACAACACGGCAGAACCCGGCGGTCCCGAATCTCATCCAACGCCCGCCGCCAAAGGGCTATCCGACCCTTGCGGACACTTGGCACAGCCATTGCGAAAGCCTCGTTCTCACGAACAACAAGAGGCCTCGCCATGACGCTCCCCTACCTGCTTCCCGCCACCTCGGCGTTCATCCAGCGCGCCCCGCGCATGCTTATCGGCGGCGACTGGGTCGAGGCCGCCGACGGCCAGACCATGCCCCTGCACAACCCGGCCACCGGCGAGGTGCTGTGCGTGGTGCCGCGGGCCACGCCGGAAGACGTTGACCGGGCTGTGCTCGCGGCGCGTCAGGCGTTCGATGATTCCGCCTGGACCCGTACCCGTCCTCGCGAGCGGCAAAACCTGCTGTGGAAACTCGCCGACCTGATGCAGCGCGACGCCGAATTGCTGGCGCAGCTGGAATGCCTGAACAACGGCAAGAGCGCGGCGGTGGCCCAAGTGATGGACGTGCAACTGTCCATCGACTTTCTGCGTTACATGGCCGGTTGGGCGACCAAGATCGAAGGCTCCAGCGTAGAAGTATCGTTGCCGTTGATGCCCAACGATCAGTTCCACAGTTTCATTCGTCGCGAAGCGGTGGGCGTGGTCGGTGCCATCGTCGCCTGGAACTTCCCGCTGTTGCTGGCCTGCTGGAAACTCGGCCCGGCCCTGGCCACCGGTTGCACCGTGGTGCTCAAGCCCGCCGACGAAACGCCGCTGACCGCGCTGAAACTCGCGGAGCTGGTACTGGAAGCCGGTTATCCGCAAGGTGTGTTCAACGTGGTCACCGGCACCGGCATCACCGCTGGTTCAGCCCTCACGCACAACCCGCTGGTGGACAAGCTGACCTTCACCGGTTCCACCGCCGTGGGCAAGCAGATCGGCAAGATCGCCATGGATTCCATGACCCGCGTCACCCTGGAGCTGGGTGGAAAATCGCCGACCATTGTCATGGCCGATGCCGACCTGAAGACCGCCGCTGCGGGCGCCGCCAGTGCGATCTTCTTCAATCAGGGCCAGGTGTGCTGTGCCGGTTCGCGCCTGTATGTGCAGCGCAAGCATTTCGACAATGTGGTGGCGGACATCGCCGACATTGCCAACGCCATGAAGCTCGGCAACGGGCTGGACCCGAGCGTGGAGATGGGGCCGCTGATTTCTGCGCGGCAGCAGGAACGGGTTTACGGGTACATCGAAAAGGGCCGGGAAAGCGGCGCGACCATCGCCTGCGGCGGTGAGCAGTTCGGGCCGGGATTCTTCGTCAAGCCGACGGTAATCGTCGATGTCGATCAGAAGCATTCGCTGGTGCAGGAAGAGATCTTCGGGCCGGTGCTGGTGGCGATTCCGTTCGATGATGAGGCCGATGCGTTGCGCATGGCCAATGACAGTCCCTACGGGCTTGGCGCGAGCATCTGGTCGAATGATCTGGCGGCGGTGCACCGGATGATTCCGCGGATCAAGTCGGGTTCGGTCTGGGTCAATTGCCACAGCGCCCTGGACCCGGCATTGCCGTTTGGCGGGTACAAGATGTCGGGGGTTGGGCGTGAGATGGGGTATGCGGCGATCGAGCATTACACCGAATTGAAGTCGGTGTTGATCAAGCTGTGATCTTCATCGTTCTTTAGGCCGCCTTCGCGGGCAAGCCCGCTCCCTCAGTGATTTGTGTGTGCCGCAGATTGCAGGTTCACCACAAAAACCTGTGGGAGCGGGCCTGCCCGCGAAGAGGCCGGCCCTGGCAACCGAGATTTCAGGGTTTGAATCCCTGCCCCAACAACCAACTGCGAACCATCCTGCCCTGCTCCATCGTCAACCCGGCTAAAGCCTGTTCCGCCGGTTCAGTGCGCAAACGACGCACCAAAGGCGCCAGTTCAACCCCCTGAACATGCCAGATCCCCAACGGCTGATCCGCCGTGATCACCACCTCGGCCTCATCCACAAACCCCTCTTTCAACACCGGCGCTCGCTCGATTTTCAACGAAGAAAAATCAGCCTCGGCATGCGCGACCTGCGCATCCGGCCACTGCCGTCGCGCCTGCCAGAACGGCTGATCCGGCCAACGCTGCTCATCGGCATAAAAATCCCGCCCGATCCGCGCAAACCGCAAAAACAACTGCTCCACCCGTTGCTGATGAAAACGCTGGGCCAACGCCGCCCGCTCCGGTTTTCGCAACAGCGTGTTGATCACCGTTGGCGCCTGCAACGCCGAGGACAAGGACTGAAAGATGCCGTTGCCCGACAGCGGATCCACCGCCATCGCCGCATCGCCGACCCGTATCCAGTTTTCGCCGCACACCTGCGGACTCAGAATCGCGGTGCTGCTGCGGGCATGCAACTGTAGATCGACCTCAGGCTCGCCACCGAAAAACGCCTGCGCCAACATAGAATCCCGACGCCGCTGGCGACAGTAATCAAGCAACTGCGACTTGCCTGGCAAGTGCGCGCTGGCCACGTCCACTGTCCACTGCCAATAACACTGACCGTCCGCCCGCCGTGCCATCCACGCCCAGCCGTCCTCAAGGCTTTCCACGGCGCTGGCGGTGTCGCCCGGTGCGGCTTGCCAGCGATTGAGCAAGCTGACCGTCTCCGGGCCGCGCAGGCCCTTGCCGAGCGCCGGCGCCTGGCGTCCACGTGCCTCCACCAGAAAATCGGCGACCAGCGCTTCGCGTCCCTCAATCTCGACTCGATGCCCCGCAGCCCAGGCCTGAGCGCTCAGCACTCGACCTTCGACCAACTCGACGCCCGCCAGGCGCAGGTCTTCACGAAGACCTCGATCAAAGTTCGGGCGGTCCAGCAGAAATTCGATGTTTTGCGCATGCTGTTGGCCGTTCCACGACACCTGCCGTTGAGACGGTAACGCCGCATCCGCCAACGCTTGATGCAGACAGGCACCGCGCAAGGCCTCCAGCACCCGGATCGAAACGCCCTCCAGCGCCGCAAACCGTCGCCACTCGCTGACCAACGTGACGGCGTAACCGAGCCGGCGCAAGCCCAGGGCCACTGCCGCGCCCGCCGGCCCGGCGCCAAGAATCACAATCATGCGCCGAAGCGCCGTTCAGGCCCGCGATACCGCGCGTTTTCCCGCAGCCAGTCGATGACCTGCTCGTTGCTCGCCTCGGGATGCGCAACCAGGAAACCCGCAATGTGCCCGCTCAACGCCGCGCAGCCCAGACTGGCACCAGACTGACCCGGGTACGTGCCGTGCACGCACGCCGCAAAATCCGCCTGGGCGCTGTTGAGCCACGACCACTCCTGTTCGGCGCAGCGTGCATCGCCGGTGACGCGCAGCACCTGTGGATAATTCGCCGGGAACACACCCTCGCCCTGGGCCGGGCTGGACGCACACAGCAAAATGCCCCGGGCCACCGCCGCTGCACACGCCTCGCGCAACAGGCTGCGATCCTGACGCAAGCCGAGGCTCAGATTGATCAGCCGCACGTCCTGCGCCACCAGCCAGTCGATGGCCGTGGCAATCTGCAAGGCACTGGTGACGCCACGCTGATCGAACACCTGAGCCACGCAGAACACCGCAGAAGGGGCCCGCCGACCGATGGCCTCGATCACCGCACTGCCGTGGCCCAGCGGATCATCGCGCAAGGCGCTTTCGGCCAGTCCGTCCGCCAGCAACGAGAAGCGTCGCCCCGCGATCACTTGCACCCGCTGCGCCGCCGAATGACCGCTGTCGACGACCCCGACTCGCAGTTCAGACTTCATGCTGCACCGTTTTTGAAGTCAGCACGCCGTCGAGCAATTCGAAGCGCAGATCGGCGTCGGCCAGGGTTGAAGGGCGATGGCTGATGAGGATGCGCGTGCGCCCGGCAAACAGACGGTCGATGGCCTCGATCACTTCACGCTCGGTGGCTTCATCCACCGCCGAGGTCGCTTCGTCCAGCACCAGAATCAACGGGTCCTGCAGCAGCGCCCGGGCAATTGCGATGCGTTGCTTCTGGCCGCCCGACAACTGCTGACCGCGCTCGCCCAGCGGGCTGTCGAGGCCTTCGGGCAATGAGGCGATCAGGCTGTCGAGTTGTGCCAGCCGCGCCACTTCGGCAATCGCTTCGCGGCTGGCGTCAGGCACGGCGTAGGCCAGGTTGTCGGCGAGGCTACCGCGAAACAAAACAATGTCCTGACTGACCACGGCAATCCGCCGGCGCAACTGGAACAGGTCCAGTTCGCGCAGGTCGACCTCGCCCAGCAACACCCGGCCGGACTGTGGATCGTGGTGCCGTTGCAGCAAATCGATCAGCGTCGATTTGCCGACTCCGGAGCCGCCACTCAGGGCCACTTTCAAACCGTAAGGAATCCGCGCTTCGATGCCGCGCAAGGTGGTCGGGCGACCGGGATGGCTGAAGTGCACGTCGTCGAAACGCAGTTCGCCGCAGGTCGGCATCGGCTTGGGTTCAACGGGTGTCAAAACCGTCGGTTGTTCACCGTGCAATTCCATCACGCGCCCCAGACTGACGGTCATCCGCTGAATCGCGACATAGAGCCCGAGCAAGCTTTGAACCGGTCCTACGGCCATCCCCAGATAGGTGGAAAACGCGATCAACGCGCCCAGTTGCCACGTTCCTTGCACCACCCAGTAACCGCCAATCAAAAACGCACAGGCGCGGGACAGTGAGGTCAGCGTGCCCGGCACCGCCTGAGTGAAAAACTCGGTGACTTGCAGGCGCAGCAACTGACTCATATAGCCCTGCCCCAGAGCCTCCAGCCGCCGCGACTCACGCTGCTGCTGGCCGGCCGACTGAATGAATTTCATCACCGGCAACGTCTCGACCATGAACGACGACATGTCCGCCGAACGCTCGCGCAACTGGCGGACATCGCGCTCGACCTTGCGCCGCATCCAGCGCAGCCAGAGCACATCGAGCGGAATCAGCACCAACGCCAGCAACGAAAGCTTCCACGACAAGGTCAGCAACATCGCCACCGCGACCACCAGACCGATCACACTCGACACCGCCGAGAACAGAGAGTCCACGGCGAAGCGCTGAATTTCGGCGACATCGCCATCGAGGCGCGACATCAGATCACCGATGCGCCGCTGACCGTAGAAACTCGGCGACAAGGTTTGCAAATGCCGATAAAGGTCGTCGCGCAGTGAAAACAGAATCCGCCCGGACAACCGTGTATGCAGGTAACGATTGATCCCCGACAGCGCCGTCCCCAGCAACCCGGCGACGATCATCAGCCCGGCGATCAGCACCAGCATGGGGAAGTTGCGCGCCAGCAAACCATCGTCGATCAACAGTTTGGTCAGCCAGGGTTGCACCAGCACCAGCGACGATGCGCAGACCGACAACCCCAGCAACCCGGCAATCGCCAGACGATGCGGCCGCACAAAGCTGTATAGCCAGCGCAACGCCGCTTGCAAGGCTTCGGGGTTCTGGCTGTCGATCAGCCGAACGATCAGGCGCTGCATCACGAACGCAACTGTTTGAGCTTGCGATACAGGGTCGCGCGGCTGATGCCCAGGGCGTCGGCGGCGGCCGAGACGTTGCCCTGATGGCTGTCCAGGGACTGGCGAATCAGCTCCAGTTCGTTCTCACGAATACTCCCGGACGGAGGGCGCTCGCTGGCATTCAATTCGTCGAGCATGCTGTCGGGCAAGTGGTCGAGGGTGAGCACCGTGTCCCCCGGCTCGCGCATGGCCAGCGCGGTGCGCAAGACCATTTCCAGTTGGCGGATGTTGCCGGGCCAGTGATAGCCCGCCAGCAGGCGGTTCAGGTCGTCATGCAGGACCATGGTCGGTGCGTCGAGTTTTGCCAGCAGGCGACTGACCAACCCGCTGAAATCGTCGCGCTCGCGCAGCGCCGGCAGCATCACGCTGATGCCGTTGACCCGGTAGAACAGGTCTTCGCGGAAGTGTTTTTCTTCGACCAGGCGTTTGAGGTCGCGGTGGGTGGCACAGATCAGGGCGACGTCGATATCCTGTTCTTCGCCGGCGCCGAGCGGTGCGACTTTACGGTCCTGTAGAACGCGCAGCAGTCGCGCCTGCAGGGCCAGCGGCATGTCGCCGATTTCGTCGAGGAACAGCGTGCCGCCGTGGGCCTGTTGCAATCGACCGACCATGCCACCTCGACGGGAACCGGTGAACGCGCCTTCGCGGTAGCCGAACAGTTCCGACTCGATCAGGCCTTCGGGAATCGCCGCGCAGTTCACCGCGACAAAGGGTTTGTCGCAACGACTGCCGGCCATGTGCAAGGCGCGGGCAATGACTTCCTTGCCGGTGCCGGTTTCGCCGAGCAGCAACACCGGCAATTCGTTGGCCAGCCCTTGGCGTGCCATGCGCAAGGCGCGGGCATAACGGACATTGTTGCCGGCCAGGGCATCTAGATCGGGTTGCGGTTTAGTGGTTTTGGCGGTGCTGCGCGGCGGCGTGCTGACGTTGATCGACCGCTGCGGCGCGCGCAGGGTTTTGTAGAAGAACTCGCCTTTGGCGGTCTGCAGACTGCCGACGCCGCCCTGGTGCAAACGCGACAGCAGTTGCAGGCCATCGACGCCGAGAAACTCTTCGCAACGGCGGCCGACCAGCGCCGAGCGTTCGGCGTGGAGCAACTGACAGGCCTGGGCGCTGACCGCGAGAATCTGCCCGCCCAGGCTCACCGCCAGCAGGCCTTGCCAAGGGGATTCCAGGTATTGCCGACGGCTGTGGAAGGCCAGGACGATCTGGTCGGGGAAACTGGCGTTGAACACCCGGCTTTCGATCTGGCTGACGGCCATGGCCAGCAACGCGGTGCTATCGTGAACGCGGCCGAGCGGACCTTCACGGGTCAGGTCGAGGACGCCGAGGATGTCGCCTTGCGGGCAATAAATCGGCACCGAGGTGCAGGAGAAATCGGTCAGGCGATCGAGGTAATGCTCGCCGCAATCGATCATCGTCGGCCGGGCTTCCACCAGTGCGGTGCCCAGCGCGTTGGTGCCGCGAGCGGCTTCGCTCCAGCAGGCGCCGAGGGTGATGTCTTGCAGGCCGCTGCCCTTGAGGCAATCGGCCCGGCCTTCGACGGCAAGGATGGTGGCGTCGGAATTGGCGAGGATGATCAGCCCTTCCTTGCCCTGGCGCTCGGCCAGGTAATCGATGGCCGGCAACGCCGCGTCGATCAGCAGACGATTGCTCGACAACAGCACATCGAGGCTCGCGCTCGATTCCAGTGTCAGTTCATGTTTGCCGTTGAAATGCACGCCATGGCTGAGGCTGCGCCGCCACGATGCATCGATTTCTGCGCGCAACACGCCATCGGGGACTTCGCCCTCGAGGTGCAGTTTTTCCCGGGCCAGCCGGGCTTCGCGGTGCAGCTTGGGGGAAGTTGTTTTTATCAGCGTCATCAAGCGCTCCGGATCGGTCCGCCCTGCGCTCTTTTAAGTTCAGCGCCCTGCCGCAATCTTTACGTTAACGTCAGGGCGATGGCAAGTGCCTTACGGCGTTTGGGATTCATCCGCTGCACCGAGTTATCGTTCTTCGCGAGCAAGCCCGCTTCCACAGGTTCAGCGTCAATCACACATAGGCGGTTCGACTCGAACACTGTGGGAGCGGGCTTGCCCGCGAAAGCGGCCTGTCAGGCACCACCCAACTCAGATCTGCCACACCTCTGGCCCGACAAAAAACGCCCGCGCATTATCCTCAAGACTCTCCAGGTGATACCCCCCTTCCTGCACAATCAGACACGGCAAACCCAGGCTGCGAACCCGCTCACCCAGCCGCTTGAACCCTTCGCGCGTCACCGCCACTTTACTCTGCGGGTCCAGCTCGAAAATATCGAAGCCCAACGACAGCACCAGCACTTGCGCAGCAAAATCCTTCACCGCTGCCAGCGCCACGTCCAGTTGCCCGAGAAAGTCCGCCTCACTCGCACCATGGGCCATCGGCAAGTTGAGGTTGAATCCCTCACCCACCCCGACACCGCGCTCGTCCCCAAACCCGGCAACCCCCGGATAGAAATTGGTCGGATCGCCATGGACCGAGACATACAGCACATCATCGCGGTCGTAGAAAATCTCCTGAATTCCTTGTCCATGGTGCATGTCGGTATCGAGCACCGCGACGCGATCAAACCCGCCGCGCAACACCTGCGCCGCCACCGCCGCGTTGTTCAAATAACAGAAACCACCCGCCGCCTCCGCTCGAGCGTGATGCCCCGGTGGACGGCACACGGCGTACGCCGCCGGCTCGCCATCGAGCAACGCCTGTGCCCCGGCCACTGCGCTTTGCGCCGACCAATAAGCCGAGCGCCAGGTCTGTTCGCCCACCGGGCAACTGCCGTCCGCGAGATACCGGGCAGCCTGAGCCAGAATTCCGCGCAGGGCGTTGGGCTCGCGGACGAAGATGTTCGACATCACTTCGTCGCCCCAATCTTCAGGCACTTCCTTCCAGCGCTGATGCGCTTCCTGCAGAAACGCCAGGTAGGGCGCGCCGTGCACCGCCAGCAGCGGCTCAAGTCCGGCATCGGCCGGTTGCTCGACTTTGAAGCCCAATGAGTGAGACGCCTGCAGCAGGCGCTGCGCACGCTCCGGCACTTCCTGCGGCGTGCGCATCTGCCCACGGGAGTAGTAACTGCGTGGATGATGAAGCAATTGTTCAGGATGAAAAAAACTGCGCATGGGTGAATACCTAATCTTGGGCCTAGACGAATTCCCTGTGGCGAGCAAGCTTGCTCGCGCTGGGCTGCGTAGCGGCCCCAAAACTCAGGCAGGCCTCGCAGTTGATGTGAGTGCTGCGCACTCAAGCGCGAGCAAGCTCGCTCGCCACAGGTGTTGTGTTTGCAGCCTGTTTATTAATTGGCAATGCCGGCGCGGGACAACACCGCGTTGAGCAACACATCCGTACCCTGCCGCACATCGTCAGGCAGCACATCTTCCGCTTCGTTATGACTCAAGCCACCCACGCACGGAATAAACACCATCGCCGTCGGACAGAACCGCGCCAGATGAATCGCATCATGCCCGGCACCGCTGACTATCGATTGCTGAGCGTAGCCCAGCGCATCCACCGCTTGCTGCACCGCCGCCACGCATTCCGCATCGAACGGCGTCGCCGGGCTGATCCAGTGCGGGGTGACCGTCAGCTTCAGACCGCGCCCATCGGCAATCGCCTGAAGCCGCGCGCGCACCTGCTGCTCCATCGCCTCGATGGCTTCGTCGCGATGGTGACGCAGATCGACGGTGAAATTCACCAGCCCCGGAATGGTATTGCGCGACGACTTGTTGATGCTCAATTCACCGACGGTGGTCAGGCCTTCCGGCGCGAAATCGGCCGCCAGACCTTCAATCGCCTGAATCATCCGCGCCACGCCGTATAAGGCGTCCTTGCGCAGTGGCATGGGCGTGGTGCCCGCGTGGGCGGCCATGCCTTCGACCCGTACGTCGAGCCAGCGAATCGCCTGGCCGCCGCTGACCACGCCAATGCTTTTGGCGTTGTCCTCGAGAATCGGGCCCTGTTCGATGTGCGCTTCAAAATACGCATCCACCGCACCACCCAACGGACGCTCCCCGGCGTAACCGGTGCGCTGCAATGCATCGGCGACGCTGACGCCATCAATGTCTTGCACCGCCAGCGCCGCGTCCAGTTGCATGATCCCGGTGAACACCGCCGAACCGAACATCGCCGGGGTGAAGCGCGCGCCTTCTTCATTGGTCCACACCGCCACTTCCAGCGGTTTGCGGGTCTGGATGCCGAGGTCGTTGAGGCAACGCACCACTTCCAGGCCGGCAAGTACGCCGTACACGCCGTCGAAGCGTCCGCCTTCAGGCTGGGTGTCGAGGTGGCTGCCCATCATCACCGGCGCGGCGTCCGGATCAGTGCCGGCGCGGCGGGCGAACAGGTTGCCGATGGCGTCCACGCTCAGGGTCATGCCGGCTTCACGGCACCAGTGGGCAAACAGTTCGCGACCGGCCTTGTCTTCATCGCTCAGGGCCAGACGGCAACTGCCGCCGCGTGCGGTGGCGCCGATTTCGGCCATCGCCATCAGACTCGCCCACAGGCGTTCGCCATTGATTTTCAACATAAGTAACTCCTGGAAAAACGGTGATTAAGCACTGGCCAGCTCAACGTGTTCAGCGCTGGCATGGCGACGGGAAAGGGACTGACGGCCTAGACACGCAACACCTGCGCGACCGGCTCGCCAGCGCGCAAACGTTCGAGCAAACGTGGCTCGGCGTGATCGGACGCCAGCGCCTGTTCGATCACGCTGGCCGCCGTTGACCAGTCGAGAAACAGCACACCGTTGTCGTCCCCCAGCACCAGATCGCCCGGCTGTACCGTGACACCTGCGCACTGAATCGGCTGATTGATTTCGCTGTCGCCCCGGCCATGCAACTTGGTGGTCAGCAGGCTGGTGCCGCGAGCGAAGACGGGTAACCCGCCTTCGCGCAGTTCCAGCAGATCAGTGACCGCGCCGTCCACCACGATTCCTGCCGCACCGGCGCAACTCGCGGCGCAACTGGTGACCGCGCCGACCGGGGCGTGCTGCCAGTCGCCGCCCGTGTCGATCACCAGCACATCACCCGGTTTTATCAGCACCAACGCCTGGTTGACGGCAATGGCGTCGGCGCCCACCAGTTTCAGCGTCAACGCCCGGCCGACCAGTTTCACATTGGGCACCATGGC